>NZ_JAYRSU010000016.1:0-103145 GCF_041919955.1 Phenylobacterium sp.
TTTGGGCTTCATCTTCGTTCCTTCGTCACTACGACGAAGCCCAAATCCTCCTTAAATCACAACCTCAAATCTGTGCCATTGGCGCTGACGGCGGACAGTCCGGCCCTTTCAGCCAGTTCCTCCTGCGTCATTCCTTTCGCATGACGCAACCGACGCAGATTGATCGCCACGACCTCCTTGAGATCCATGGCGCCATGGGAAGCGGCACAGGAACGATCGTTCCAGGAACGATGGTTCCGATTCGTGCATTGAGATGCTATTCATCGGTGGCCGGAAGGCAAAGTATGCCGAAGCATGGAATGGCGCGATGCCTGCCGTGCATCGCCCTTTTTCCAGCTTGCCAAGCCCGGATTTCAAGAAGACTTGAGGTAAATTGTTCCTTACCGCAAGATACGAGTTGGGGACGGGGGATAGGTTGAGCGGGGAGCCATTTCAGGACGGGCCACCCATCACCGAGCGGGTGAACGCTTATGATGAGCGGCACCTCGCCACCTACCTGCGCCTCCTCATGGCGGAAGAGGAAGGTGCGGACTGGCGCGAGGTCGTCCAGGTTCTCTTCGGCCTCGATCCGGCGCGGGAACCGGAGCGTGCCAAATTCGTGCATGAGAGCCATCTGGCCCGCGCACACTGGATGACGCGGACCGGCTACCGCCACCTGCTGGAGCCGCGCGCGCAATAGCTGGACCCGGCCGTGCCGTGGCGCATTCTCCGGTGTTTGCCTATCCCTTGTTCCACGCGATGCAACCTTAAGGTCTAGTTTGTCCGGCGCTTTTTCTGGATCATCGACATCCCCCAAAAGGGGGATCGACTCGGGAGATAGCGCCATGCCCACGCAATATTGGCGATCAGCGGAGACGATCGAACGACTGAATCACCTCGAGCGCCCCGGTTTCGCCGTCGAGTTCCTGCGCCGCAATCCGAGCTATCGGCAGGACTACGCCAGGATGCTTCGCCAGATCGCCCGCGACCAGGCTCACGCCGAGGCCACCCGGACCAATGTCGCCCACCGTTGGGGGCTGCGCTTTCGCCCATGATCCCGACCTGCCTGCCGGGGAAGAGCCGGGCATATGGCTGCCCGAGGTCTCACCGGGCACTTTGATTCTGGAGCCGGCGCCGTCAGGCTTCACCACAACGGCGGACATCGACCTTGGCGTCCTTGGTGAGATCGTCGACGACCGTTCGGATGCCGACGGTCGCGAAGTGGCCATCAACGACGGATCGGGCGAACTGCATGTCCGCCTGCCGTCCGATGATGCGACACGGCGTCCCGCCGTCCTGCTGCCAGTGGATGCCGTATTCGATATCCGCCTCGACGTCGCCTCGCGGTTCGTTCGCCGTCTTCGTGGAACCCCCGTCAAGCTTCTCCCCACGGCATTGCGGCTCACCTGGCTGCAACGGATGCGGCTGATACAGCTCCTTCACACCTTCGATGTCCGCGAGGCCGGCGGCGGTCCGCGAGAGGTTGCCGACCTGGTGCTCGCCTCGAAGCAGGCGGCGCTTCCATCCGTCGAATGGAAGGACTCCGCGGCCCGCCGCAAGGCCGTCCGATTGATCCGCGACTCGGTCGCCCTCGTCGAACGCAACTATCTGAAGCTGCTCAGCGGCCGCTGACCGCGCACATCAGGTCTCGCGTCTCCCCTTATCGCCACGCCCCGAGGTCAACGCGCCGTCCCGCATGACCGAGGGGGACAGAGGTGCGCGCGAATCTTCGTCCACCCCCTGCGCCTGGCTTCTCCGCCACCGTGATCCCGACACGCCGCGTCTTCGCTCGCGGCGCACGGACCGGAACGGAGGCCGCGCATGCGCGACAGGTTAGCAGACATTTCGACCCGCTACGTCAGAACGCCCGAGGCCGCGCGCCTGCTTGGCATCTCGCCGCGCACGCTGGAGAAATATCGCTGCCACGGCAGCGGCCCCACATTCCGCAAGCTCGGCGGCCGCGTCGTCTACGCCATCGACGATCTCGAAGCCTGGGCCGACCAGTCCGCCTGCCGCTCCACCTCCGATCCTCGTTACGTGGAAGCTCGGGCTGCCGGACGCGCGGAGACGAGCCCCCGCGTCGCGTCGCACCCGTCCCACCGCTGAGGCTGCCGCTCCATGTCGCGCCGGCGCCTCATCACATCCAGCGAGCGTAGCAAGCTCGACCCGTTCGTCGTCGCGACCGGCGACGCCAGCCCGCGCGACCAGCGCGACCTGATGGAGCGCCCCTTCTTCTCCCTCGCCAAGGCCAGGCGCACGGCACCCATTCTCTACGAGGCCGGTGAGATCCGTGTCGAAGTCTTCGCCGTTCATGAACACGGCATGGCGACCATCTGGGACGCCGATGTGCTCATCTGGGCCGCGAGCCAGATCGTCGAGGCCGAAAATCTCGGCTTCAAGACATCGCGCTTCCTGCGCTTCACGCCCTATCAGTTGCTGACCGCCGTCGGGCGGCAGACCGGCGCGCGCGACTACAAGCTGCTGAAGGGGGCGCTCGCCCGGCTGCAATCGACCACCATCCGCACCACCATCCGCAATGGCGAGCATTGGCGCCGCCACCAGTTCTCCTGGATCAACGAATGGGAGGAATGCACCACGCGCGACGGCCGCGTCGAGGGCATGGAGTTCGTGCTGCCCGACTGGTTCTACAGGGGCGTCATCGACCGCTCGCTCGTCCTCGCCATCGATCCCGCCTACTTCCGCCTGACCGGCGGCATCGAGCGCTGGCTCTACCGCGTCGCGCGCAAACATGCCGGCCGTCAGCCCAAGGGCTGGCTGTTCGAGGTCGCGCACCTGCACGAAAAATCCGGCAGCCTGGTCCGCGTCTCCGACTTCGCGCTCCAGCTCCGGCGTATCGCCGCGCGCCAGCCGCTCCCGGGCTATCGCTTGCGCATCGAACATGACGGGCGCCGCGAATTGCTGCGGATCCTGCCCGCCTATTTGTCCACAGCCCCTGTGGACAAGCCTGTGGAAACATTCGGGACTTCGCACGCAAACGGTATCGGGACTCCGCACGCAGCCCTATCGGGACTTCGCACGCACGAACCGCAGCTAACGCTTTGGCCCGAAACCGTGATTCCGGGCTTTAACTTAGAGTCTAACAAAGACTCTAACTCTTGTTGTTGGCCCACGCGTCCGGTGGACAAACACACCGTCGCGCGAATTTCCGAACGCCCAGGACGACAGCCATCGCTGCCTTTCGGCCGCAAGCCGGGAGGAGAGCGGTGATCGTTGCCCTGCTCAATCAGAAGGGCGGCGTCGGCAAGACCACGCTCGCCCTGCATCTCGCCGGTGAGTGGGCGTTGCGCGGCAGGCGCGTCACCCTGGTCGACGCCGATCCGCAGGGCTCGGCGCTCGACTGGTCCGAGCAGCGGGCGTGCGAGAACATTCCCCGGCTCTTCGGTGTCGTCGGGCTGGCGCGCGACACGCTCCACCGGGAAGCACCCGAGCTGGCGCGCACCGCCGACCATGTCGTCATCGACGGCCCGCCGCGTGTCGCGGGGCTGATGCGCTCGGCGCTGCTCGCCGCCGATCTCGTGCTGATCCCGGTGCAGCCGTCGCCGCTCGACGGCTGGGCGTCGGCTGAGATGCTCGCCCTGCTGCGCGAGGCGCGCATCTATCGTCCGCAACTCGCCGCGCGTTTCGTGCTGAACCGCTGCGGCGCGCGCACCGTCATCGCCCGCGAGACCGCAGAGACCCTGGCCGACCACGATCCGCCGGTGCTGGCCAGCACCATCGGGCAGCGTGTCGTCTTCGCCGACGCCGCGCAATCGGGCCGCCTGGTCTTCGAGCTTGCCGAGCACAGCGCCGCCGCGCGCGAGATCGCCGCATTCGCCGCCGAGGTCGTGAGGATCGGGGCATGAGTGCGCGCTCGACCCGATGCGGCTTCGCATCGCGGCCCGGCGATGCCGAAAGCTGGATCAAGACCGCCGAGGCGCGCGCTCCACACGGAGACGCCGCCGATGCCTTCACCGCCCGGCTGACGATCGACGTCACGCCGGCGATGCGCGGCCGCATCAAGGTCGCCGCCTTTCAGCGCGACATCACTGTCGCCGACATGCTGCGCGACCTCCTGGCGCGCGAATTCCCAGCCGATCCCGGAGAGTCCTCATGAACGACAACGAACCGGCGCCGCGCGCCGTGCCGCCATCCCACCGCCGAACCATCGCGCTCACCCATGTCGAGCTGACCTGGATCGAGAAGAAGGTCGAGCATTGGCTGCGCTTCGGACGCCGCGCCGAGGAGAAGATCCTCGACCGCCGCCGCAGCATTTCCAGCTTCACGCCGGGCAGCATCTTCGGCTTCGTGCGCTGGGCCTCGAACGACTATGGCACCGTCGTCTCGCGCATGGACATCGTGCGCGCGGTCGCCCCCGGCGAGCGCTATCAGACCCTGCCTTTCGTGCGCCCCGGCGGCGACATCCTGTTGCGCGTCGATGGCTGGCCGAAGGTCGAGCGCGTACTCCAGGCGATCGACGCCGTGGAGACGCTCGGCGTCGATGCCGCCGATGCCGCGCCGGACTATTGGAGGCACCTCCACAACCGTATGGCCGCCGGCCACACGCCGCGCAGCTACACGCGCGAGCAGCATGCTGCCTGGCTCAAGCGCCGGAGCGTCGCGCCATGACCCGCTTCGGCTACGTCATGACGACGTATTTCGCGATGCTCGCCGCGGGCGCGCTCATCTTCTTTCATCCAGAGCCGCGGCTGATCTGGAACACCACCGCGAGCACGCCGACCGGACTCTACGCGCTGCGGCCGGTGGGACAGCTCCGCGCGCTCGAGCTGGTCGCGGTGCGGCCGCCCGAGCCCATCGCCAGTTTCCTCGCCGAGGGCGGCTTTCTGCCCAGGGGCGTGCCGCTCCTCAAGCATGTCATGGCTCTGCCCGGACAAACGGTTTGCCGCGCCGGCGATGCCATCACGGTCGATGGCGTCGAGGTCGGAGAGGCGCGCGGCCGCGATCATCTCGGCCGTCCGCTTCCGCGCTGGAGCGGCTGCCGGACGCTCTCGCCCGGCGATGTCTTCCTCATGAATCCATCCGTCCCCGACAGCCTGGACGGTCGCTATTTCGGCCCGCTTCCCGCCACCGCGATCATCGCGCGCGCGGTCCCGCTGTGGACCGACGAAAGCGGCGACGGCCACTTCATCTGGCGTGCGCCCGTCGCGGTGGCGACGCCCGCCAATCCCATCGCCACCGCATCTTCACGGAGGACGTCATGCCCCTGATCGGACACTTCACGCGCGACGAGAGCGGCTTTATCGGACATCTCGAAACGCTTCTGCTGCACCAGGATATCATCATCGTTTCGGCCGAGCCGTCCGATGCCGAGAACGCACCGGATTATCGCGTTCACGTCTTCGATGGCATGAACAACGAAACCGGGGCGGAGATCGGCGCTGGCTGGAAGCGCACCGGCGAGAAGGCCGGCAATTACGTCGCGCTCCAGATCGACGATCCGAGTTTCGCACAGCCTATCCGCGCCAACCTCTTCCAGTCGGGCGGTGACAAATCGGCCTGGAGCCTCAATTGGAATCGCCCGCAGAAGCGCGGCGAGCGGGACTGATGGCATGCGAACCGCGCTCCTGCTCGCCGCCGCCGCGATGTCGGTCAATGTGCCCGCCGTTCCCGCCAGCGCACAAGCCACGCCGATCGCACGCATGTCCAACGACGAATCCTATGCGGCTTTCGTCGCCGAAGCATCGCAGCGTTTCGGCATCCCGGTGACGTGGTTGCGCGCCGTCATGCGGGTGGAAAGCCGGGCGAACCGCCGCGCGATCTCGCCCAAGGGCGCCATGGGGCTGATGCAGATCATGCCCGAGACCTGGGCGGAGCTTCGCGCCCGCTATGGCCTCGGGCGTGATCCCTTCGACCCGCGCGACAACGTCCTGGCGGGCGCGGCCTTCCTGCGTGAGATGTACGATCGCTACGGCTCGCCGGGCTTTCTCGCTGCGTACAATGCGGGGCCGGGCCGCTATGAAGACTATCGCGATCGCAGCCGGCCGTTGCCGTCTGAAACCGTGGCCTATGTCGCGCAGCTCCTTCCTCTTATCGGCGGCGATGACCCCGCGATGCCTGTCCTTGCGGCGACCCCCGAGGCCCCCGCATGGACGCAGGCGCCGCTCTTCATCGCGCGGCTCGACGACGCTGGAAAGGCGGCCCCGGTTGCAAGCAACGCGCCATCGACGGGCACCCCACGCCCCGTCTCGGTGCGTGATATGTCGGCGATCGCGCCGCAATCCAGGGGCCTGTTCGTCGCCGTTTCGACGACGGGCAGAGCGCAGTGATTGTGCTCGAGTCCTGCGATCCGGGTGTCGCGTGCCTGCTCACACCGAGCTGTGTAGGCGGCGACTCCCCTCATCAGCGCATTTTCGTGCTCGGGCGTGGCCCGGCGTGTTTGTGCGCGATGGGAACGGCGAACGGGAGGAACGAGCGAAACCCGACCGACAGAGGGCGAGATAAAAGCCCATGCCACGCCTGCATCCAAGCCGCTGGCGCGGCTTGTTTTTTGGCGGGCAGGCCGGTCGGTCGGTGGCAGGTTCTGCGATTTTCTCAAACGATTTCAATGACGCGTCTTGCACACACGGCTTCGGGGGCGACAGCGCGGCGCTCCGTGGCGGCATCATGAGCGGGGAGGAGAACGAGTTCCGGATTCGGCCTGGCCGTGTCCGCTCGACAAAGGCGCCTAGGTCCAAGAGCTTCGTCGCGCAGGTTCTGAAGGCTGCCCGCAAAGGAGGACCGCCCGCTCCGCGCGCAGCGAGCGCCGGGAGGGGGCGCGCCTCCGGCCATTCCGGCTTCGGGCGAGGCCGGGCCGCATTCAGCCGCAGCCGTCTTTTCAGCCCGGCCCGCCGCGTCGTGGTCAAGGCGCGCGTTGTGCGCCACCAGGGCCGGAGCTATCGTTCGGCGCCCCTGTCGGTCCATCTGTCCTATCTGAAACGCGAGGGCGTGAGCCGCGATGGAGAACGCGGCGTCATGTTCGACGCCGCCGGCGATCGCGCCGACGACCGGGCCTTCGCAGAACGGTGCGAAGAGGATCGCCACCATTTTCGCTTCATCGTCTCGCCCGAGGATGCCGGCGAGATGACCGATCTCAAGGCCTTCACCCGCGACCTGGCGCGCCAGATGGAAAGCGACCTCGGCACGAAGCTCGACTGGGTTGCCGTCGATCATTGGCACACCGACAATCCGCATGTCCACCTGTTGGTGCGCGGGGTCGATGAGGCCGGAGCCGATCTCGTCATTTCGCGCGATTACATCAGTGGTGGGCTTCGCTCACGCGCCGAAGAACTGGTGGCGATCGAACTTGGTCCCCGGCCGGAGCACACGATCCGCACCGCGCTCGAACGCGAAGTGGATGCCGACCGCTGGACACGGCTCGATGTCGACATCCGCTTCGCCGCGGACGAGACGGGATTGGTCGATCTGCGCCCCGCGCAAACCGGCCCCGATGATCCGGAGCTGCGGCGTCTCATGGTCGGCCGGATGCAGAAGCTGGAGCGGATGGGACTGGCGACCCCAGCCGGTTCCGGTCAATGGGTGATCGCCCTCGAGGCGGAGCGGACATTGCGTGACCTCGGCATGCGCGGCGACATCATCAAGACCATGCATCGCGCCTTCACCGAGCGGGGCCAGGACCGGGGCGTCGGCGACTACATGATCGATGTGCGGCCGCCGGACGCGCCGATCGTCGGGCGTCTGATCGACAAGGGGCTGCATGACGAACTGAGGGGCGAGGCCTATGCCGTGATCGACGGCACGGACGGCCGCGCCCATCATATCCGCTTCCGCGGCGTCGAGGCCTTCGAGCACGCGCCTGCCACCGGCGGCATCGTCGAGATTCGTCGCTTCGGCGGTCAGGACGATCCCCGTCCGACCCTGGTGCTGGCGGCGCGTTCCGATCTCGGCCTGGACGGGCAGGTGGGCGCTCGTGGCGCGACCTGGCTCGATCACCGGCTCGTCGAGCGCCAGCCCATGCCGCTCGCGATGGGAGGGTTCGGCGGGGAGGTTCGTGAAGCCATGAAGGCTCGCACCGAGCACCTCATCCGGGAAGGCCTCGCGCACCGTCGGGGCGAGCATGTCACCTTCGAGCGCGACCTGCTGGCGACGCTGCGGCGGCGCGAGTTGGACGAGACCGCAGCACGGCTCTCCGCCGAGACGGGCTTGCCCTATGCACAGGCCAGCGCCGGTGAGCATGTCGCGGGCCTCTATCGTCAGCGGCTCGCTCTCTCGTCGGGCCGCTTCGCGATGATCGACGACGGGCTCGGCTTCCAGCTCGTGCCCTGGTCGCCAAACCTCGAAAAGAAGATCGGCCAGCATGTCTCGGGTGCGGCCCGTGACGATGGCGGCATTGAATGGAGCATCGGACGGAAACGCGGGCTCGGCCTGTGAAGGACTCAGGCCGGCAGCGGGTCAGTCCCGCGATCGAGCAGGGCGAGATAATCTGTGTAGGCATAGATCCGGCCGCGCTGGCGTCCCGTCGTCTCTCGCACCACCCCGATATCGGTCAGCTTCTCCAGAGCGCCCCTGGCCGTGGCGAAGGAGACGCCGAGCCTCGAGGAGACCGTCTGGATGGTGACGATCGGCTGGGCCTGCATCAGTTCGTGGACCCTCAGTGCGGAGGGCGCCGCACGACCGACGCCGGCGATCTTCTGCCGATGCGTATCGAACATGCCGATCAGCTCACGCGCGGTCGCGACCGCCTGCTCGGCCGTCTCGGCGACACCCGTCAGGAAGAACTCCATCCAGGTCTCCCATGTCCCGGCCTGCCGAACCTCCTGCAAGAGCCGGTAATAGTCGTCGCGCCGGGATTTCAGGAACAGGCTGAGATAGAGGATCGGCTCGCTCAAGACCCCCGCCTCGCACAGGATCAAGGTGATGAGCAATCGGCCCAGCCGCCCGTTACCGTCGAGGAAGGGATGGATCGTCTCGAACTGGACATGGGCCAGGCCCGCCCGGATGAGCGGCGGCAGCGCCGGATCCTCGCTGTGGAGAAAACGCTCCAGCGCCCCCATGCAGTCGTCCAGCAGGTTGGGCGGCGGGGGTACGAACAAGGCGTTGCCGGGGCGTGTGCCGCCGATCCAGTTCTGCGACCGGCGGAACTCGCCGGGCTGTTTCGCGGCGCCGCGCCCCGATTTCAGCAGGATGGCGTGCATCTCGCGGATCAGCCGCAGCGACAGCGGGAAGCCGCCGCGCATGCGCGCAACGCCGTGCTCGATCGCCGCGACATAGTTCGAGACCTCGGTCACGTCGTCCAGCGGAACGGCCGGCGCCTCGTCGTTCTCGAACAGCAGCAGGTCGGACAGCGATGATTGCGTGCCCTCGATCTGCGAGGACAGCAGGGCTTCCTTGCGGACATACATGTAGAGGAACAGCGGCGTCGACGGCAGGATCGTGGTCACACCGTCCAGACGCCCGACAGCGGCCAGGGCGCGTTCATAGCACCGCATGAAGCGGGCCAGATCGAGCGGCGGGACCGGCGGCAGGGGCGCGGGCACATAGGCGCGCACGCGCTCGCCACCTGTGGTCGTTTCGACATAGGCGCCAAGCCTGCGGTTCTCCCCGTCCGTCACGCGCGATCCTTCAATAAGCCTCCAGCATTATTGGAGGATACGGCATTATCCTTCAATAAGAAAGGCTACTTATTGAAGGCTGGTGCGGCGCACCCGTCTGGCCCTCCGGATCGAGCCGGCGAGACCCGGTCGGCAAAAAGGCCGCTTACGCTCCTTCCAATAGTTTTTCGCGCCAGTGCGACCGGCTGCGAAGCGCCGCGGATCGTGCTTGCGATGCCGTTGCCCGGACGCCGATGTCTTTCCCGGAAAGGAGAGATGTTCCGTGTCCGCGACCAAGATTCTCTGGGGCCAGGTCATCACCGTCTTCGTCATCGTGCTGACCACGATGTGGGCCGCGACAGAATGGACGGCCTGGCGGCTCGGCTTTCAGCCCCAGCTCGGCCATCCCTGGTTCGAGCTGCTGCACTTCCCGTTCTATCCGCCGCCGGCCTTCTTCTGGTGGTGGTACGCCTATGACGCCTACGCGCCCGAGATTTTCGTCGAGGGAGCCTATATCGCGACGTCCGGCGGCCTGATCTCCGTCGTGGTCGCGATCGGCATGTCGGTCTGGCGCGCCCGCGAGGCGAAGAACGCTGAGACCTATGGCTCGGCGCGCTGGGCGAGCGCCGACGAGATGAAGGCCGCCGGCCTGCTCGCGCCCGATGGCGTCGTCCTCGGCCGCCATGAGCGGTCCTATCTGCGCCATGACGGTCCCGAGCATGTGCTGTGCTTCGCACCGACCCGCAGCGGCAAGGGTGTCGGCCTGGTGGTGCCGACGCTGCTGACCTGGCCCGGCAGCGCCATCGTTCACGACATCAAGGGCGAGAACTGGCAATTGACCGCCGGCTTCCGCGCGCAATTCGGACGCACCCTGCTGTTCGATCCGACCAACCGCGATTCCGCCGCATACAATCCGCTGCTCGAAGTCCGCAGGGGCGAATGGGAGGTTCGCGACGTCCAGAATGTCGCCGACGTTCTCGTCGATCCCGAAGGCTCGCTCGAGCGCCGGAACCATTGGGAAAAGACCAGCCATTCGCTGCTGGTCGGCGCCATCCTCCACGTCCTCTACGCCGAGGCCGACAAGACACTCGCCGGCGTCGCCGCTTTCCTTTCCGACCCCAGGCGCTCGATCGAGGCGACATTGCGGGTGATGATGGCGACGGCCCATCTCGGCGAGGCTGGCCCGCATCCGGTTGTCGCCTCGGCGGCGCGCGAACTGCTCAACAAATCGGATAACGAACGCTCGGGCGTGCTGTCGACGGCCATGTCGTTCCTCGGCCTCTACCGCGATCCGGTCGTAGCCCAGGTCACACGCCAATGCGACTGGCGGATCGCCGACCTGGTCTCGGACGGGCGTCCCGCCACGCTCTATCTCGTGGTGCCGCCCTCCGACATTTCCCGGACCAAGCCGCTGATCCGCCTCGTGCTCAACCAGATCGGCCGGCGGCTCACGGAGCAACTTCACCCGAAGAACCGGCGGCAGCGATTGCTGCTGATGCTCGACGAGTTCCCGGCCCTGGGCCGGCTCGATTTCTTCGAGAGCGCGCTCGCCTTCATGGCGGGCTACGGGCTCAAGAGCTTCCTGATCGCCCAGTCGCTGAACCAGATCGAGAAGGCCTATGGCGCCAACAATGCCATCCTCGACAACTGCCATGTGCGCGTGTCGTTCGCGACCAATGACGAACGGACCGCCAAGCGGGTGAGCGATGCCCTCGGCATGGCGACCGAGCTGAAGGCCATGAAGAACTATGCCGGCCACCGGCTCTCGCCCTGGCTCGGCCATCTGATGGTCTCACGCTCCGAGACGGCCCGCCCGCTGCTGACGCCGGGCGAGATCATGCAACTGCCGCCCGCCGACGAGATCGTCATGGTGTCGGGCCTTCACCCGATCCGGGCGAAGAAGGCGCGCTACTATAAGGATCGCCGCTTCGCCGAGCGGATCCTCGCGCCGCCCGGGAAGGCATCCCATGCGCCGAGGCCGGATGATTGGTCGTCACTGCCGGTCCGTCCACCGTTGGCCGTTCTGCTCGCTGCGCTGAAGGCGGAGGATGAAGCCAATGGCGGCCTGCGGCGCGAACCCGAGCTGCCGGATCATGTCGCGGTCGCCAAGGAGACGACATCGCAACGCCGCGAGCCTCGTGAGTTCGATGTCGTCGATGACACGCCGGACGATGCCGCGCGCCAGCAGGAGGCCTTGCGTCAGCGCCTGCGCGGCGCCGTTCGGCAGACCGCGCTCGATCCCGCCGACAATCTCGGAATGTAGGAGGGCGCATGCGCGACCGGTTGAATGTCTCGCTGCCTGTCGAGATGATCGCCCAGATCAACGACCTGGCCACGCGCCGGCGCCTGACCCGGTCGGCGATCGTCGAGGCGGCCGTCGCGTCCTTTCTCTCGCCGGATGGCGCCGATCGCATGGAGGCGGCCTTCACGCGGCGGTTCGATCGTCTGACCCGGCAGGTGCAGCGGCTCGAGCGCAACAGCGGCCTGTCGACCGAAACCCTCGCGCTCTTCGTCCGCTTCTGGCTGACCATCACGCCGCCTTTGCCGCCCGATGCGCAGGCCGCGGCGCAGGTGAAGGGGCGCGAGCGCTATGAAGGCTTCATCGAAGCGCTGGCGCGACGGCTGAATCAGGGCCGGACGCTCATGGATGAGATTCCGATGGACATGGCCCGCACCGATTCGAACTATGACGAAGACGATGCGGATCGCCACCTCGGCGATCGGGCGGAATAACGCTGGCGCAAGTATTTTTTCTCTGCGCTACGACGCACCGCTACGCCCCCTGAATACTTGTTGAACCGCCCCATTTCCTGCCTTTTCTAATCATCCCCGTCGCCGGTCGCATGTCGCGATCGGCCTTCGACGGGGACGTTCGTGGCGGTCGCTCAATTCCATTCCGAGGCCTTCTCGCGCGGTGCGCGCATGCTGCGCACCGCGCTGGGGCCGGCGATCGCCGCCTTCCTCGAAGACCCCTCGATCGTCGAGGTGATGCTCAACCCCGACGGCCGCCTGTGGGTCGATCGCCTGTCGGGCGGCCTGGAGGATAGCGGCCGCACCCTGTCCGCCGCCGACGGCGAACGGATCGTGCGCCTGGTGGCGCACCATGTTGGCGCCGAGGTCCATCCGGGGAGCCCGCGGGTCTCGGCCGAGCTGCCCGAGACGGGAGAGCGGTTCGAGGGGCTTCTTCCGCCCGTCGTCACGGCGCCGGCCTTCGCCATCCGCAAGCCCGCCGTCGCGGTTTTCACCATCGATGACTACGTCGCTGCCGGCATCATGACCGGGACCCAGGCGACGGCGCTTCGCCAGGCCGTCGCCGCCCGGAAGAACATCCTCGTCGCCGGCGGCACCTCGACGGGCAAGACCACGCTCACCAACGCGCTGCTCGCCGAGATCGCAGGCACCACCGACCGCGTTGTGCTGATCGAGGATACGCGCGAGCTTCAGTGTCGCGCGCCCAACCTGGTCGCGCTGCGCACCAAGGATGGCGTCGCCTCGCTCTCCGACCTCGTGCGCTCCTCGCTGCGCCTGCGCCCCGACCGCATTCCCATCGGCGAGGTGCGCGGCGCCGAGGCGCTCGACCTGCTGAAGGCCTGGGGCACCGGTCATCCCGGCGGCATCGGCACCATCCATGCCGGCACGGCGCTCGGCGCGCTGCGCCGTCTCGAACAGCTCATCCAGGAAGCCGTCGTCACCGTCCCCAGGACCCTCATCGCCGAGACCATCGATCTCGTCGCGGTGCTGCGCGGCCGCGGCAGCGAACGTCGCCTTGCCGAACTCGCTCTCATCGCCGGCCTCGATCCCGCCACCGGCGATTACCACGTCGTGTCCGCCGGGGCGGGCGGCGACCCTTTGCCCCCCGGAGACCCCTCATGATCCGTGCTCTTGCCGTCATTCGCCGTTCGCACCGCCGTCTCTTCGATCTCGTCGCGCTGACGGCGCTCACCCTGGCCTTCGCGCCGGCCGCCCATGCGTCCGGCTCCTCGATGCCCTGGGAGACCCCGCTCAACCAGATCCTGGAATCAGTGCAAGGGCCGGTCGCCAAGATCATCTCGGTCATCATCATCACCGTAACCGGCCTGACGCTCGCCTTCGGCGACACCTCCGGCGGTTTCCGGCGCCTGATCCAGATCGTCTTCGGCCTGTCGATCGCCTTCGCGGCGTCGAGCTTCTTCCTGTCCTTCTTCAGCTTCTCCGGCGGGGCGCTGGTCTGATGGCCGCGACCGTCGATCCCGACGTGCCCGGCTTCTTCGCGCCGGTCCATCGCGCGCTCACCGACCCGATCCTGATGGGGGGCGCGCCACGGGCCGTCGCGATCGCCAACGGCACCCTGGCCGCCGCGATCGCCCTCGGCCTGCGGCTCTGGATCCCCGGCGCGCTGATCTGGGCGGTCGGGCACGCCGCCGCCGTCTGGGCCGCCAGGCGCGACCCGCAATTCGTGGACACGGTCCGGCGCCATCTGCGCTACCCGTCCCATCTCGGCGCGTGAGATCCCCATGCTAAAACTCGCCGAATATCGCAATCGTCCCGCCAGCCTCGCCGACTTCCTGCCCTGGGCGGCGTTGGTCGGCGAGGGCGTCATCCTCAACAAGGACGGCTCGTTCCAGCGCACGGCGCGCTTCCGTGGTCCCGACCTCGACAGCGCGACCCCGTCCGAGCTGGTCGGCGTCACCGCCCGGCTCAACAACGCGCTGCGCCGCCTCGGCTCCGGCTGGGCGATCTTCGTCGAGGCGCAACGCGTCGCCGCCCAGACCTATCCGCACTCGGTCTTCCCCGATCCGGCCTCGGCGCTCGTCGATCTCGAACGGCAGGACGCCTTCGAGGAGGCCGGCGCGCATTTCGAGAGCCGCTACTACCTCACCTTCGTCTGGCTTCCGCCGGCCGAGGACGCCTCGCGCGTCGAGGGCTGGCTCTATGAGGGCCGCGCGCGCAGCGGCGTCGATCCTCACGAGCTGCTGCACGGCTTCGTCGATCGCACCAACCGGGTGCTGCAACTGGTCGAGGGCTTCATGCCCGAGGTCGACTGGCTCGATGACGGCGAGACGCTGACCTATCTGCATTCGACGATCTCGACCCGCCGGCAGCGCGTGCGCGTCCCCGAGACGCCGATGCACCTCGATGCGCTGCTGACCGACGAGCCGCTCGCCGGCGGCCTGGAGCCGCGTCTCGGCTCCCATCATCTGCGCGTGCTCACCGTCGTCGGTTTCCCGACCGTGACCCATCCCGGCATCCTCGACGAACTGAACCGGCTGGCTTTCCCCTACCGCTGGTCCACCCGCGCGATCCTGCTCGACAAGACCGAAGCGGTGAAGCTGCTGACCAGGATCCGGCGGCAATGGTTCGCCAAGCGCAAGTCGATCGCCGCCATCGTCAAGGAGGTGATGACCAACGAAGCCTCGACGCTGGTCGATTCCGACGCCGCCAACAAGGCGGCCGATGCCGATCTCGCCTTGCAGGAACTGGGCTCCGACGATGTCGGGCAGGCCTATGTCACCGCTACCGTCACGGTCTGGGACGAGGATGCCGGTCTCGCGGCCGAGAAGGCCCGCCTCGTGGAGAAGGTGATCCAGGGCCGCGACTTCACCTGCATGCCGGAAGGGGTGAACGCGCTCGAAGCCTGGCTCGGTTCGCTACCCGGACACGCCTACGCCAATGTCCGCCAGCCGCCGATCAGCACGCTGAACCTGGCGCACATGATCCCGCTCTCGGCGGTCTGGGCCGGGCCGGCGCGCGACGAGCATTTCCGCAACGCCCCGCTGCTGTTCGGGAAGACCGAAGGCTCGACGCCGTTCCGGCTGAGCCTGCATGTCGGTGACGTCGGCCATACCCTGATCGTCGGCCCGACCGGCGCGGGCAAGTCCGTGCTGCTGGCGCTGATGGCGATGCAGTTCCGCCGCTATCGCGACAACCAGATCTTCGCTTTCGATTTCGGCGGTTCGATCCGCACCGCCGCGCTCGCCATGGGTGGCGACTGGCACGATCTCGGCGGCAGCCTCTCCGACAGCGCCGCCCATTCCGTCTCGCTCCAGCCGCTGGCGCGGATCGACGATCCGGCCGAACGCGCCTGGGCCGCCGAATGGGTGACGGCGATCCTCGCCAAGGAAGGCGTCGCGATCGATCCGGCCGTGAAGGAGCATGTCTGGTCGGCGCTCACCTCGCTGGCATCCTCGCCCGTGGGCGAGCGCACGATCACCGGGCTCGCGGTCCTGCTGCAATCGACCGCGCTGAAGCAGGCGCTGCAACCCTATTGCGTCGGCGGCCCCTCCGGCCGGCTGCTCGACGCCGAGGCCGAGCATCTCGGCTCGGCCGCCGTGCAGGCCTTCGAGACCGAGGGCCTGATCGGCGCCGGCGCGGCGCCCGCCGTCCTCACCTATCTCTTCCACCGCATCGAGGGCCGCCTCGACGGAAGGCCGACGCTCCTCATCATCGACGAGGGCTGGCTCGTTCTCGACGATCCGGCCTTCGCGCAACAGCTTCGCGAGTGGCTGAAGAC
Source organism: Phenylobacterium sp. (assembly GCF_041919955.1). Lineage (GTDB taxonomy): Bacteria > Pseudomonadota > Alphaproteobacteria > Caulobacterales > Caulobacteraceae > Phenylobacterium. The sequence continues at coordinate 16,015 of NZ_JAYRSU010000016.1, forward strand.
GCTCCGGAAGAAGAACGCCTCCGTCGTCTTCGCCACCCAATCCCTCTCCGACATCGACGGCAGCAACATCGCGCCGGCCATCGTCGAGAGCTGCCCGACGCGCATCTTCCTGCCCAACGAGCGCGCGATCGAACCGCAGATCACCACGATCTACCGCCGGTTCGGCTTGAACGACCGGCAGATCGAGATCATCGCCCGCGCGACCCCGAAGCGCGACTATTACTGCCAGTCCCGCCGCGGCAACCGGCTGTTCGAACTCGGGCTCGGCCCCGTCGCGCTCGCCTTCTGCGCCGCTTCCGCGAAGACGGATCACGCCGCGATCGAGCGGGTGATCGCCGAGCACGGACGCGGTGCTTTCACGCCTGCCTGGCTCGCGGATCGCGAGCTGCTCTGGGCGGCCGACCTCATTCCTGACCTCGCCAATCTGGAGACATCGTCATGATCAAGCTGCGCCAACTGGCGGCGGCAAGCGCCGCCGTGCTCTCGCTTGCCTTCGCCGCGCCGACGGCCTCGGCCCAATGGATCGTCTACGACCCGACCAATTTCAGCCAGAACGTGCTGACCGCCGCGCGCGAGTTGGAGCAGATCAACAACCAGATCCAGATGCTGACCAACCAGGCGACGAGCCTCGTCAATCAGGCGCGCAACCTCGCCAGCCTGCCGATGTCGACGCTGACCCAGCTTCAGTCATCGATCGCCCAGACCCAGGCGTTGCTGGGGCAGGCGCAGAACATCGCCTTCAACGTCCAGCGCATCGAGCAGGCGTTTTCGACCAGCTATGGCGCGGCGGCGGGCTCGGGCACGACCGCCGCGATGGTCGCCAACGCCCAGGCCCGCTGGCAGAACTCCGTCGCCGCCTTCGAGGACAGCCTGAAGGTGCAGGCCGGCGTCGTCGGCAACATCCCGACCAATTCCGGCGCGATGACCTCGCTGGTCACGGCGAGCCAGAGCGCCACCGGCGCCTTGCAGGCCGCGCAGGCCGGCAACCAGCTCCTGGCGCTGCAATCGCAGCAGCTCTCCGATCTCATCGCGGTGCTGTCGGCGAAGAGCCGGGCCGATGCGCTGGAGCAGGCGCGCACCGCCTCGACCGAGGCGCAGGGACAGCAGAACTACAGGATCTTCGCGACGCGCAGCGGCTACGTGCCCGGCAACGTCACGATGTTCGGCGGCCATTGAGGCGCCGCGATGCTGGGGCGGCCCGACATCTTTCGCGTGGCGGCGATCCTCGTGCTGGTCGCGGTCTTCATCGCGGCTCTATTCGCGATGAACCGACGCCCCATCGCGCCGGACGCGCCCGATTCTCCCTTCGCCGCCGCGCCCGATGATCTCTCGGCCGAGCTGCGCCGATGCGGCGCGCTCGGTCCGCAGGATGCCGAGGACGCACACTGCGCGGCGGTCTGGGAGGAGAACCGCCGGCGCTTCTTCGGCCGGCCGGCGCGGCCGCTGCCGCCCCAGTCGTCGACTGGCGCCGGCGCGCCGGCCACCAATGCAACGGGAGATGCGCGATGAACAATGTCGGCGTCATCGACACCTTCCTCAACACCTTCACCACCTACATCGATTCCGGCTTCGGCCTGATCCGCGGCGATGTCGGCTACCTGTCCTCGACGCTGATCGTCATCGACATCACGCTGGCCGGGCTGTTCTGGGCCTGGGGCGCCGACGAGGACATCCTCCAGCGCCTCGTGAAGAAGACCCTCTATATCGGCTTCTTCGCCTTCATCATCACCAACTTCAACAATCTCTCCGCGATCGTCTTCAACAGCTTCGCCGGACTCGGCCTGAAGGCCGGCGGCTCGTCGATCGGCACGGCCGACTTTCTGCGGCCTGGCCGGCTCGCCCAGGTCGGCCTCGACGCCGGTCAGCCGCTGCTCGACGCGGCGAGCCAGATGATGGGCTTCACCAGCTTTTTCGCGAACTTCGTCCAGATCGCGGTGCTGATGGTGTCGTGGCTGCTGGTGCTGATCGCCTTCTTCATCCTGGCGGTGCAGCTCTTCGTGACGCTGATCGAGTTCAAGCTCACCACGCTCGCCGGCTTCATCCTCATCCCCTTCGCGCTCTTCAACAAGACCTCCTTCCTCGCCGAGAAGGTGCTCGGCAACATCGTGGCGTCGGGAGTCAAGGTGATGGTGCTGGCCGTCATCGTCGGCATCGGCACCGGCCTCTTCGCTCAGTTCACCGCCACCTATGCCAGCGGCCAGCCGACCGTTGAGCAGGCGCTCTCCGTCGTCCTCGCGGCGCTCGCCATGCTGGGCCTTGGCATCTTCGGCCCCGGCATCGCGACCGGCCTGGTCTCCGGCGCTCCCCAGCTCGGCGCGGGGGCCGCCGTGGGTACGGGCCTCGCGGTCGCCGGAGCGGCGATGGCCGGCGGTGCCGCGCTCGGCATGGCCGGGCGGGGTGCGGTGGCGGCAACCTCCGGGGCGGCCGCAGCGGCGCGAGGCGGCGCCGCCATGGCGGGCGGAGCGTCCTCCGCCTACAGCCTCGCCTCCGCCGGGAAAAGCGGCGCTGCCGGCGTTGCGTCCGGCCTCGGCGGCGTGGGCCGTGCGGCTGCGGCCGCCGCCACAGCGCCGGCCAGGCGGGCGATGTCGCGCGTTGCGGCCTCCATGAAGGATAGCTTCTCCGCGGGTGCCCGCTCGAGCTTCGCTGCCACCGGCGGCGCCTCGACCATGGGAACGGTCGATGGCGCCGGAGCCGCGGGCGAAGCGGCCGCTCCGACACCGGCGGCCGAAGGCGGCGTGCCGGCCTGGGCCAGGCGCATGAAGCGCAACCAGGCGCTCATCCACGGAACGCAGACCGCCGCCCAGGCCCTCCGATCCGGCGACAGCCACGGCGGCGGCCATTCCGTCGATCTCTCTGGAGGAGAATAGCCAGTGTCGATCTTCCGCCGATCGTCGGTGCGCTACGGCCGCACCCCGGAGCCCGAGACGCCCTATCAGCGCGCCGCCCAGGCCTGGGACGACCGTATCGGATCGGCCCGCGTCCAGGCCCGTAACTGGCGCCTCATGGCCTTCGGTTCGCTCGCCTTGTCGATGGGGCTGGCAGGCGGCCTCGTCTGGCAATCCACCCATGGCACGGTCGTTCCCTGGGTGGTGCAGGTCGACAGGCTCGGCCAGGCGCAGGCGGTCGCGCCCGCCACGGCCGACTACCGGCCCACCGATCCGCAGGTCGCCTGGTATCTCGCGCACTTCATCGAGATGGTCCGATCGCTGCCAGCCGACCCAATCATCGTGCGGCAGAACTGGCTCCAGGCCTACGATTTCACCACGACGGCCGGCGCCGCTGCGCTGAACGAATACGCCCGCGCCAACGATCCCTTCTCCAGGCTCGGCAAGCAGCAGATCGCCATCGACGTCTCCAGCGTCATCCGCGCCTCGCCCGACAGCTTCCGCGTCGCCTGGGTCGAGCGTCGCTATCAGGACGGCGCGCTCGCCGACACCACGCGCTGGACCGCCATCCTCACCATCGCGGTCCAGACGCCAACCGACGCCGATCGGCTGCGGAGGAATCCGCTCGGCATCTACGTCAACGCCATCAACTGGTCGAAGGAGCTGGGACAATGACCCCGCCGATTTTCAAGGATGCTGGCAGGCCGGCTTCCCGCATGTCCGCAATTCAGCAGAGCCGGAAAGGCGGGAATACGCTATTCCGTAAATCCGGCTTCGCGGCTTTGCTGATCTCCGTCGCCGCGCTCGGCGGCTGCGCGCATGACTTCGTACCGCCGGACATCGACTACGACAACGCCGCGCCGGCGACGCTCGCCGCCGATCCGCCGGCGCCGGTGAGGATCGTCGAGTTGCCGAGGCCCTTGCCGCTGCCCGGCCAGTTGCAGCCCGTCAACGGCGGCAGGCCCGCGCCCGAGGCGGCCGACCCCGCCGTGCGCGTCAACCAGGCCAATGCCGCCGCGCGGGTGCAGCCTGTGCGCAACGGCTTCATCAATGCGGTGCAGGTCTATCCCTTCTCGGGCGGCGCACTCTATCAGGTCTATGCCGCGCCCGGCCAGATCACCGACATCGCCCTCCAGGAGGGCGAACAGCTCGTCGGCTCCGGCCCCGTCGCCGCCGGCGACACCGTGCGCTGGATCATCGGCGATACCGAAAGCGGCGCGGGCGCCACGAAGAAGATTCACATCCTGGTCAAGCCGACCCGGCCGGATCTGGTCACGAACCTCGTCATCAATACCGACCGGCGCACCTATTTCATCGAGCTTCGCTCGACCGAACGGACCTACATGGCCTCGGTCTCCTGGCAGTACCCGGAGGATCAGCTCATCGCCTTGCGCCGACAGAACCAGGACGCCGCGACCGCGGCGCCGATCGCGACAGGCGTCGACATCTCCGCCCTGAACTTCCGCTACGCGATCCAGGGCGACAATCCGGCCTGGCGGCCGCTGCGCGCCTTCGACGACGGACAGAAGGTCTATATCGAATTCCCGACCGGCATCCGGCAGGGCGAGATGCCACCACTCTTCGTCATTGGCCCGGCCGGCGGCTCGGAGTTGGTCAATTATCGGGTGCGGCAGAACTACTACATCGTCGATCGTCTGTTCGCGGCGGCCGAGTTGCGCCTCGGCGACAAGGACAGCGCGCGCCGCGTCCGCATCGTCCGCACAGACGGAAGGCCGCGGTCATGACGGATGAACCGGAAGAACAACCGGCCGCGCCATCCCCGGTCGCGCCGCCCGACCTGCGGCTCAGGGGCGAGCGGCCCCGTGTCACGCGCCTTTCGCGCAAGGTGCTGATCACCCTGGGGGCAGTCTCGGCGCTCGCGATCGCCGGCGCACTCGGCTATGCGCTTCAGACCCGTACCAGGAATTCGACGGGGCAGGAGCTTCTCAGCACGCAGAACCGCCCTTCCGCCGACGGCCTGGCGGGACTGCCCAGGGACTATACCGGCCTGCCGCGTCAGGCGCCGCCGCTCGGCCCGCCCTTGCCCGGCGACCTCGGCAGGCCGATCCTCAATGCGGGGGCCGCGCCGACCGCCGTTGTTCCGGCCACGGCGCCCGATCCGGCGGCCCAGCGGCTCGCACAGGAGATCGAGGCCGCGCGGGTCAGCCGCCTCTTCACCGAGACCAACCGGCAACCGCTGCCGGCCGCCGTGCCGACGGCGGTGGGACCGGAAGCCGCGGCTGCGCCTATACCGCCCGTCGACGGCGGCGCCGCACAGAACATGCAGGACCGCAAGACCGCCTTCCTCACGGCCGCGACCGACCGGCGCATCGTCAGCCCGGATCGACTCCAGGCAAGGGCCTCGCCCTATCTCGTGCAGGCCGGCACGGTGATCCCCGCCGCCCTCATCACCGGCATCCGCTCGGACCTTCCGGGTCAGATCACCGCCCAGGTCACGGAAGCGGTCTATGACAGCCCGACCGGCAGGTATCTGCTCATCCCGCAGGGAGCGCGGCTGATCGGGCAATACGACAGCTCGGTCGCATTCGGTCAGAGCCGGGTGCTCCTCGTCTGGACCCGCATCATCATGCCGGACGGCATGTCGATCGTGCTGGAGCGTCAGCCGGGCGCCGATACGCAAGGCTATGCCGGCCTCGAGGACGGAGTCGACTATCATTGGTGGGATCTGGCCAAGGCCGCCGTGCTCTCGACGATCCTCAGCGTCGGCGCCGAGGCCGGCACGAGCCAGGACGAGAACAATCTCGTGCAGGCGCTCCGTCGTGGCGCCTCGAACAGCGTCAGCCAGACCGGCCAGCAGATCGTTCAGCGCCAGCTCAACATCCAGCCGACCCTGACCATCCGGCCGGGCTTCCCGGTCCGGGTGATCGTGACCCGCGACCTGGTGCTGGCGCCTTACGGACAGGGAGTAGCCGCGCGATGACAAAGCTGAAACTGGGGCCGTTGGCCGACGACAAGCCCGTCAAGCTCACCGTCGAGTTGCCGGCCGCGATCCATCGCGATCTCGTCGCCTATGCCGAGATTCTCAGCCGGACGAGCGGGCAACCAGCGTCCGAGCCCGCCAGGCTGATCCCGCCGATGATCGAGCGCTTCATGGCGACCGACCGCGCCTTCGTGAAAGCGCGCCGTGAGCGGACTGTTCAGGGCGCCGCCTCCGGCTCGGCCGAGAGGTCAGGATAACGTTCGCGCAGCATGGCCAGGAAGAGTCCCAGGGTCGGATTGCTGTTCGCGTCCCGCCAATAAGCCATAAAATTGGCCCGGGTCGGTTCGTCCTCGTCCCAGACCTCGTGATAGACCACACCGTCGGAGCGCACGCCCGTCGCCCCCTCGAACATCAGCAGCGCGCCATAATCCGCGCTGACCAGGCTCAACAGCCGGTCCAGCGACGAATCCTGACGCACGATGCCCTCGGCGCCGATCGTGTTGTGAAGCTTGCTTGCCAGGAGCCCCTCCAGTTCCTTGCCGGGGCCTTGCTGCGGTAGCAGGAACTTCTCGTTCGCCAGATCCGACCAGCGAATCTTCTGGTGCCGCGCGAGCGCGTGGTGCTGTGGCAGAGCCACGATCACCCGCTCGCTCCACAGCGGCAGCGTGCGATCGTCCCAGTTCGGCTCGCGGCCGGTCACGATCGCGACGTCTACCGCGTTGCTGGTCAGCGCGAACAGCAGCCGGTCATGGCTGCCATCGACGGTGCGGACATCCACATCCGGGAAACGCCGATGATACTCGACCAGCGTCGCGTGCATGTTCCCGGCCGAGGGTGAGGCGTGGACGCCGATCGTCAGTATGCCCAGTTCGCCGCGGCTTCGGGTCTGGAAGCGCCGGAACTCGGCCTCGACATCCTCGAGTATCCGCCTCGCGCTCGCGAGGAACTCCTGCCCGGCGCTCGTCAGGTGCGTGCCGCCGTTGGTCCGCTCGAACAACTGGGCGCCGAGTCGGTCTTCGAGATCGCGCAGCCGGCGGCTCAGGGTCGACTGGCGTATGTTCAAGGCTTCCGCCGCCCGTCTCAGGCTGCGGTGCTGGGACGCGATGACCGCCAAACGCAAATCACGAAGCTCTACGTCCACATCGTTCACTTCATCGGCCGACTATCGGGCGCCTTACGAGTCCTGCCTCCTCATCCCCCAACTGAGCCTCCGCTAGATGATACACGAAGTGCTCGGCTCGATCTCCAGCTCGTCACGCAGGCAGCGGATCGGCACAGCGTTCGAACAGGATGAGTTATGAAAATGTTAATCGGGCCACGCTGCCTCCAATGATCGCGTACACGACCTCGATCATCGGGGTTGTCCAACGCCGCACTGCAGGTGGAGGAAGAGACTTCGGGTCTCAATGAGACGGCCTGGATGCTCATGATCGAGCTGGCCAACGCAGCCTATGGACTTGAAGGGATATTGCTCGGCATATGAGCCATCCGCCACCCTAACCAGCACAGCGCTTCGAGGCACAATGTGAGGGAGGATGGCGCACCCGACAGGAGAGAGTTTGAACGAACTCTTCGCTGTCCTAGCCGAATGGAATGAGTGTCTTAAAGACACTCCGCTCGACGATTTCGAGCCGATGACAACACGTGATCCGCCAATCCGCCGATCACCTAAACCCTAACTCTACCCAATCAATCCAACGCGCCGCCCGCTATCCCCCAAGATAGCGGGCTCGGTCGCGTATTGCCGTTTCCGTATCGCCATGACCCAACCCAGCGCCTCGTCCAGAGTATTCTCGATGCGCCTCACGCCAGAAGAGCGTGCGCGGTTGGAACACGAAGCCGCTGGCGCGCCGCTTGGCACTTACATCAAAGCGAAGGCGCTGGGTGCGCCGTTGCCGTCGCGTGTCCGCCGCAACGGCGTGTCGGTCGAAGATCGGCAAGCGCTCGCCAAGGTTCTGGCCCTGCTCGGCGGAACTCGGCTGGCCTCGAATCTCAACCAACTGGCCCGCCTCGCCAACACGGGCGCTCTGCCCGTCGATCCTCTGACCGAAGAAGGCCTGACCGATGCGGTGAGCGTCGTCCGTGAAATCCGGCTGCTGCTCCTGATCGCGCTCGGCATGAAGGACGACACGCCATGATCCTCAAAGGCTCGCAGCGCGGCGGCGGACGCGATCTCGCAGTTCATCTGATGAAGATGGACGATAACGAGCATGTGCGGCTTCACGAGCTGCGCGGCTTCGTAGGCGATCATCCCGGCTTAGGAAAATGGGAGACGTCGCGCAGAGCCGGGTGTCACACGCCGCGCGGGCACCGCGCGCCCGTTAGGGAGCGGAGCTGCACAAGCCGACCATAGGGAGGCGCGGAAGCGAGCTGCGTTGTCGCTCGGCGGCGACGGCGCAAAGTTTTCTAAGCCGGATTGCTGCCCCGCTTCCGGCTGGATCACTGCGCGAGGTACTTCGAAATCCCGCCGTAGATTTGCTCGAACTCCGCGCGGTTCGTCTCGAACTTCGAGGCCAGCACACGCGCATCCTTCTGCCCTTCCAGCTTCCATTGTTCGACGGGCATTTTCGTGGGCGTATCGATCATGCCGCGCTTGAACGCCGACACTTCGTCCGACACGCTTCCGCCCGCTTGGCGGGTCTGGGCGACACCGCGCAACATGCCGAGGAAGGATTCCATCCCCACTTGGGTCGCACGCTCGTTGAGAGCCGTGGACGTGAATATCTTGGTGTCGAGGGCGGTTGTCAGCGACGGGTCGATGACCGTGAGAATGTCGCGGTTGCTCGCATAGTAGAGGACGTTCGGGCTGCTGATCTCGGCGTGAAAGCCGCTGAGATAGATCAGGGTCACCGTGTCTGCGCTCACGCGGTAGCGAAAGATATTCGGGCTGGCCGGCTCGGGGATCGCCTGCCGCTGGCGCACGGATGCGCGCGGTAGTTCTTCGCGCGGCTTTTCAGGAGCGAAGCGGGACACGACGAGCCAGCCAGCAGCGGCGCACAACGCGAATATAGGCACATAGAACAAGAGTCCGCGCCTTTTCGGCGGCGTGGCGCTCTTCACAGGTTCGGCCAGTACAGGTTCGACGGGCGGTCCGCCTGCCAATGACGGTTCAGGCAGATTTTGCGTCGCGGACGCCGCCGCCGTCGGCTCTACCGTCTTGCCCAACTTGTTCTGCGCGAACGCCTTGATCTTTGACGCCGCGCCCGTGCGATACAGCGCGAAGCCGATCAGGCAGAGGGCGATGATGGTGACGTGGCCGGAACCCAGCCCGACAGGACGTCCGATGGCGGAGGCCAGATTCAACCACGCGCCCAGCGCCCCGTTGGTGAGCATCCATGCGGCGATGAGGCTCGCGACAAAGAGAAGGACAGTGCGCGGCCAGCCGGACAGCCATGTCGGTTCGCGGAAACGGGCACCGGAATTGGCGGGGCCGATAGTGAGCAGGTAATAGATCAGCCCTGCGAGCAGAGCGATAAGAACGAAGGAACCCACAACCACTCCCCATCGCAGGCCGTCATGTTGAAAGGTGCTCGCTAGAGCTTTGGTGAAACCGCCTTCGGGCAGGCGCGCATTACTTGCGCGCGATCAGCTCTCTATTTTCAGGCGTTCGATCTCGAAGCCCTTGGCCACGTAGGCGGACGCGATCTTTTCACTTTCAGATGCGTGCATCGCAAAAATCCCGATGAAGGCCATGAAGCCGATCAGGAGCGCTCCTTGCTTTGGGCCATCTGCCAGCACCACGAAGGCAACGACGAGCGTTGTGATGATCACTATGCCCGCAAGGGCCGACATCCCCTTGGTAAGCTCCTCGCGCTTTTTGTTGAACGTCCTGATGGCGTCGAACACGTGCTCCGACAATTCGTCGTCTGTCATCGCGGCGATGTCTGGCCGCGTGCTCGTGCGCTTGAGATAGTCGGCATAGGCCTTGGCGCGCATTTCCGCGAGGCGGCTCTTCTCGACCTTCTCCCGCGCCTCTTCGTTGCGCTTCGACGAATCCGAAATCGCCGCCGCGATGACGACGACCAAGAACAGCGCCCCTAGAAAGAGCCACATATCTCTCTCCCTTTCTGGTGGTGAGCGGTCAGGACGTGCGGCGCACTAGATCGCCACCGCGTACATTGCGACGCGTCCCGAATAGCTGGTCAGCTCCCCGCAATCGAAAGTGACTTCCCGCTCTTCGCCCGCGTCGAGGTAGCCCGTGCCAGAGCAAAAGGTTTTGCTCTCGTCTTCTGTGGTTGCGCCGTACTCGTAGCGGGTTCCGTGCGAGCTGGTATTTTTCACCACAATAGTGACCGAGGCCGAGAACCAGCCAGACTTAATGTCGTGATCCTTGATGACGATGGGGTCGCGTCCGATACCGCAACCCGCCATCGCGAGAGAAATGGCGGACAGAACGAAAATATTCTTCATACTGACACCATTCTTTTCACAGGCACTTACTTGCGCAGGCGGGCACCGCCTCACACAAACGACCGTTTTCGTTGAATTTTATCTCTGGCCTCGGGAATCTTGATTTGATACCTGTTTTCGCGACCTAAAGGGGCGATCCGGCGCGGTTCTGGCCGCAGCTCTAGGGCACACGAAAACGGTCCATTTGTTGATGGCTGCGAGACCGGCGGCACGGTTCGCCCATGGCACGAAAAATTGGATATCTGCGCGTTTCAACGCACGACCAATGCGCCGACCGACAGGTGGACGCGCTGCGGCCCGTCTGTGACGTGCTGCATGTTGAGTATGCGCGCGCTATTCCTCGCGCCAAGATCGAGGGCGAATTCGCCGATCTTCTTCGATCCATCCAGCCTACCGCTGCCCGCCTTGCGATGGTGAAGGACGGCTTGCGCAGATTGTGGGAACGCGAGGAGAGCCGCACGACGGAGCGTAAGAAAGCCATTCGCGACAAGATACGCGAGACCGAAGAGGAAATTCGCAAGCTGGTAGATCGCGTGATCGAGTCCAAGAGCGAAGCGCTGATCACCGCCTATGAGAAACGCATCAACGAAGCCGAGTTTCGGAAGGTCGAATTGGCCGAAAGCCTCGTTAGTTGCGGGAAGCCTCGCGGCAGCTTCGACGAGATGTTTAGAACAGCGATAGCCTTCCTCACAAACCCCTGTGCTCTATGGCTTTCAGAGGACTTGAAGCTCCAGCGGATGGCTATTTCACTCGTGTTTAAGAGCAGCTTGGAATATGTCCGCGAAAGCGGATTTAGAACACCTCTAACCTCTTCGCCTTTCAGGCTTTTCCGTGATGGTAAGAGAGGTTTGGAGAGGCTGGCGCACCCGACAGGATTCGAACCTGTGACCTTCGGCTTCGGAGGCCGACACTCTATCCAGCTGAGCTACGGGTGCTTAATCGTCGAACGACTCGTCATGCCTACGCGGATCAACGCTGGGGTTCTCGGCCTGTTGGTTGCAATGTGGTTGCAACGCGCTACCCCCGACCTGATCCTAAACTCGATCTTACTCCTAACCTACTGAACTTCCTCTTTGTTTCAGCGCGTCCCCAATCGCCCAGTTGCACTTGCGTCGCCTTCGGAGGGCAACGCTCTATCCAGCTGAGCTACGGGTGCGTGCGTGAGCGGATGCGCTGTCTAGCCGAAAGACGCGCCGAACGGAAGGCTTAGAAGGCGCCTAAGCCCGCGCGGTCGTCAGCGAGACGAAAACGTCCTCCAGATCCGGGTCCTCGGTGGCGATGTCCTTGATGTGCAGGCCGGTGGCGCGGACCGCTGCCAGCACCTGCTCCACGCTCGACTGGCCGGTCCGGTAGGTGACCTGGAAGGCCCCGCCCGCCCGCGGCTTGGTCTCGAACCCCGGCAGCTCAGGCGCGACCAGCAGCGGCTCGGCCGGCGTCACCACCACGTTGCGGGTGTCCAGCCGCTGCAGCAGGGTCGAGGTCGGCTCGCAGGCCACGACCTCGCCGCGATTGACGATGGCGATCTGGTCGCAGAGCTCCTGGGCCTCCTCCAGGTAGTGGGTGGTCAGGACGATGGTCACGCCCTTGCGGTTCAGCTCGACCACATAGTTCCAGAGCTGGCGGCGCAGTTCGACATCGACGCCTGCGGTCGGCTCATCGAGGATCAGCACCGGCGGATTGTGCACCATGGCCTTGGCGACCATCAGGCGGCGCTTCATGCCGCCGGACAGCTGGCGCACATAAGCTTCGGCCTTGTCGCCCAGCCCCAGCGCATTCAGCAGCTCCATGGTCCGCCGCTCGGCCGGCGGAACGCCGTACATGCCGGCCTGCACCTCCAGCGCCTCGCGCGGGGTGAAGAACGGGTCGGCGGCGATCTCCTGCGGCACCACGCCAATGGCGGCGCGGGCGTCGCGCGGGCGCTCGTCGATGTCGCGGCCCCAGATGCGCACCTTGCCGGAGGTCTTCCGCACCAGGCCCGCCAGGGTGTTGATGAAGGTCGACTTGCCAGCTCCGTTCGGCCCCAGCAGCCCGAAGATCGAACCGCGCGGGATCTGCAGGTTCAGCCCGCGCAGGGCGTGCATCTCGGGGGCCGTCTTGTTCGCCGGATAGATCTTTACGACGTCCTCGGCCTCGATCGCGTAGTCAGGAAGGGTCATGCGTCTCTTTTACGTCCGGGGCGTCCATTGACGGCGAAAGCCGTGGTCGAATACCTAGGCGCGTGCGGCGCTTACGCCAAGCTTCCGCCGCCGGAGAGTTCGAAGAATGGCCCGCAAAGCCCCCGTCCCCGACCAAGGCCGCTCCACGAAGCTGGAGCCCATGCCCGCCAAAGGCGCGCTCACGCCGGACCTGCCGCCGTCGGAAGTGGTGATCGTCCGCTCGGGGCGGGTCGCCTGCGACGGCGTCGGCGGCGCGCTCGGGCATCCGCGCGTCTGGCTGGAGATGGGCGAGGCCGCCTTCGTCGAGTGCCCCTATTGCGACCGCCGCTTCGTGCTGGCCGACGGCTCGGAAGGACCGGAGGACGAGCGTCTGGCGCCGGGCGTCTACGAAGGTCCGCACGGCCACTGACATCCCGTGTCAGCAGCCCGCTGACCAAGGCCGTTTTCCGCCGGAATGTCACATCGCCGCTTCCTATATCGTCCTTGCCGCCGAGCAGGAGGATCCGCCGATGAGCCAAGCCGAAGTCTTCAAGCAACTTCACCAGGGTCCGGAGATCCTGGTGCTTCCCAACGCCTGGGACGCGGCCAGCGCCGCCATGATGGAGGACGCCGGCGCGCGCGCGGTCGCAACCTCGTCCGCCGCGCTCGCCTGGGCGCACGGTTATGCTGACGGCGACGCCGTGCCCGTCCCGACTCTGCTGACCGCGATCGGCGAGATCGCCCGGGTGCTGAAGGCGCCGCTGACCGCCGACATCGAGGGCGGCTACACCGACGACCTGCCGACCCTGGCCGAGACCATCAAGGGCGTGGTCGGCGCCGGGGCGGTCGGGATCAATTTCGAGGACGGGACACGCGACCCCGACCTGCACGCCCGCAAGATCGAAGTTGTCCGCAAGGCGGCCGACGGCGCCGGCGTTCCGCTGTTCATCAACGCGCGCACCGACATCTATCTGAAGCGCCTGGCCCAGGGCGAGGCGGCCAAGGCCGAGACCCTCCGCCGCGCCGAGCTCTACCGTTCGGCCGGGGCGGACGGGATCTTTGTGCCCGGCGCGGCCGAGGAGGCGCTGATCGGTGAGCTCGCGGAGGCCATCGCCCTGCCACTCAACATCATGGGCTGGCCGGGCCTGCCGCCGGCCGCCCGCCTGCAGGAACTGGGCGTGCGCCGGCTGTCGTCGGCGACCAGCCCTTTCCGCGCAGCCTATGCGGCGCTCGGCCGGACCCTGGCCGACTATCTCGCCAGCGGCGATGCGGCCGCGTTCGCGCAAGCCGCCCAGGGCGCGCCCGACCTCAACAAGCGGTTCGGCTAGACCCGCGGTCAGGCGTTGACGGCGCCGTCGGTCATCGGCGGCTCCGTCGCCTCATGCAGGGCGTCCACCAGCGCCCGAACGCTGATCGGCTTGGTCAGATAGCCGCGGAAACCGGCCGCTTGCCCCCTGGCGATGGTGTCGCCCAGCACGTTGGCCGATATGGCGATGACCGGGATGTCGCGCGTCGCGACGTCGGCGTCGAGCCGCGCCTTGACCTCGAACCCGTCCATGCCCGGCAGGTTGATGTCGAGCAGGATGACGTCGGGCCGCAGCCGCGCGGCCAGCTCCAGGCCCTCCCACGGTTCGTCCGTGACGTGCAGGTCGATGCTGCCCAGCACCTGGGCGATATGGCGCATCAGGCGGATGTTCGAAGCGTTGTCCTCGATATAGAGCACCAGAGCCTTGGGGGCCTGGGCCTGTAGGGCCTCGTGACGATCCTCGTCGCGGGTCACTGCGGGCGCATGCTCGGCCGGCAGATCGACCGTGAAGGTCGAGCCGACGCCCTCCTGACTCTGGACATCCAAACGACCGTCCATAGCCTCGACCAGCCGGCGGGTCAGCGCCAGGCCGAGGCCTGCGCCCTCGACGCCCGAACTCTCGCGGCCCAGCCGGTCGAAGGGCTCGAACAGATCGGCCATGCGGCCGGCGGGAATGCCCAGCCCCGTGTCGCGGACGCTGATGCGGACCTGGCCGCCGTGCCGGCGCACCTCGACCTCCACGTTGCCGCGCGGGCGATTGTACTTGATGGCGTTGGACATCAGGTTGGTCAGCACCTGCTTCAGCCGCAGGTGGTCGGCGCGGACCGCAAGCCCCGCCTCGGAGGGCGCCACCAGCAGGCTGACGCTGGCGCGCTCGGCCGTCGGGCGGAAGGAACCGACCAGAGCCTCGGCCACCTCCCGCGGGTCTACGGCCTCAATCGACACCGACACCTTGCCGCTTTCGATCCGGGCGAAATCCAGCACCTCCTCGATCAGGGCCAGTAGGTGGCGGCCGGCGACGTGGATCTGGTCGACCGCCTCGCCCTGGCGGCGACTGAGGGCCTCGTCGCCCCAGCCCATGCGCAGGACCTCGGCGAAGCCGATCACCGCGTTCAGCGGGGTGCGCAGTTCGTGGCTCATGCTGGCCAGGAAGTCCGACTTGGCGCGGTTGGCCGCCTCGGCCCGCCGCCGCTGCTCGTCCAAGGCCCCCAGCGCGCTGGTCAGGTCCGCCGTGCGCGAGGCGACCGCGCTCTCGAGGTGTTCGTTGATCGCCCGCAAGCGCACCGCCTCGGCCAGGGATTGGGCCTCCAGCCGCCGGTCGACATAGGCGCACATCAGGCCGACGGTCAGGATCAGCGCCGTGCCCGCGACGATGGTCGCCGACAGCAGCGAACCGCTGACAAGCCCCTCGCCGGCCCCTGGCGCGGACACGCCGGCGACGATCACTGTCCCGGCCATGCCGGTGAAGTGCATGCCGCAGATGGCCAGGGCCATGATCACCGCGGCGATCGCCCTTTGCTTGGCGGTGCGCAGGGTGACGGTCAGCCACAGCGCCGTGGTCGCCGCCGCCACCGCGACTACGACCGACAGGGCGAACAGGCCCGGCCGGTAATAGACCTCGCCCGGCAGGCGCATGGCCTCCATCCCCATGTAGTGCATGGTCGCGACCGCCAGGCCCACCAAGACCCCGCCGCCGGCGATGCGCGTCCGCGTGGCGCCGCCGGCCAGGACCTGCAGCCCCGCCGCCACTCCGATCATGGCGATCAGGCCCGACAGCACCGTCAGGCCGGGCGCGTAGCCGACCGTGAACGGCGTGCGATAGGCCAGCATGGCCACAAAGTGCATGGCCCAGATCCCGCCGCCCAGCACCAGGGCCGCGCCCAGGTGCCAGAATCGCCGGGCCGCGCCGCGCGCCGTGCGCAGCCGCTCGGTCATGTCGAGCGCGGTGAACGAGGCCAGGGCCGCGACCATGTACGAGATGAGCACCAGGGCCCCGTCGTGCCGGGTCGCGATCCCGACAGCCTCGCGGCTGAAACAGAGTCCGAGAACTTCCACGATCAGCCCGCCCCCAGCCGAAGCCGTTATTGAGTCGGATCTATTGTAATATTGAGATGAGTTACCCCATGGTTATTAGGCACACTTGCCACACGACCCAATTATTCGTGGGAATATTCTGACTTTATGCGTTTTACGCATAATGCGTATTTGCGGATTATCTTGCGACGCGCAGCGCCGTTGCTGATCGCCGAGCGGGATGCGCGGCGCGGAGCCGAAACACGCCGATCAGCCGCGAACAGGCGGATGACCTAGGCGCGGCCAGCCCCTATCTTCCGCCCATGACCGACGCGCCCCTCGACGCCACCCTTGCCGACATTCCGCGCGAGCCGACCCAGGACGGGCCGGCGGTGCGTCTCTATCTTGTCGACGGCTCGGGCTTCATCTTCCGCGCCTATCACGCCCTGCCGCCGCTGACCCGCAAGTCGGACGGCCTGCCGATCGGAGCGATCAGCGGCTTTTGCAACATGCTGTGGAAGCTGCTGGTCGAGATGAAGGCCCAGCCCGAGGGGCCGACCCACCTCGCGGTGATCTTCGACCATTCGGAGAAGACCTTCCGCAACAAGCTCTACGACCAGTACAAGGCCCATCGTCCGCCGCCCCCCGAGGACCTGATTCCGCAGTTCCCGCTGATGCGGAAGGCGACGCGCGCTTTCGGCGTGCCGGCGCTGGAGCTGGCGGGCTACGAGGCCGACGACCTGATCGCGGCCTATGCCTGCAAGGTGCGAGACGCGGGCGGGCACGTGACCATCGTCTCGTCCGACAAGGACCTGATGCAGCTGGTCGGCGACCGGGTCTCCATGCTCGACACCATGAAGAACCTGAAGATCGGCCGCGAGCAGGTGATCGAGAAGTTCGGCGTGCCGCCGGAAAAGGTCGTGGATGTCCAGTCGCTGTGCGGCGACAGCGTCGACAACGTGCCGGGCGCGCCCGGCATCGGCATCAAGACCGCCGCCCTGCTGATCAACGAATACGGCGACCTCGACACCCTGCTGGCGCGGGCTTCCGAGATCAAGCAGCCCAAGCGGCGCGACACCCTGATCGAGTTCGCCGATCAGATCCGCCTGTCGCGCGAACTGGTCCGCCTGGATTGCGACACCCCGCTGCCCGAGCCGATCGACGCCCTGGCGATCGACGACCCGAACGCCGATGAACTGAGCGCCTTCCTCGAGGAGATGGAGTTCCGCACCCTCGCGCGGCGGATCTCCGGCGGCGGCGCGGCGGGGGCCCAGCCGGCGGCGGCGCCCGCCGCGGCCGCAACCAGTCCCGCGACCGCGGCGATCGACGTCAGCGCCTATGTCTGCGTACGCGATCTGGCGACCCTCGACGCATGGATCGCCCGCGCCAAGGCGCTCGGCGTGGTCGCCTTCGACACCGAGACCGACGCCCTGTCCTCGGCCAACGCCGCGCTCTGCGGCGTCTCTCTGGCGGTGGCGCCGGGCGAGGCCTGCTACATCCCCGTCGGCCACGAGAACGAGAGCGCCGGCGGGCTGGAATTCGAGGCGCCCGAGGCTATCCATCAACTGACGCTCGACGAGGTGATCGACCGGCTGAAGCCCCTGCTCGAGGACCCGGCGGTTCTCAAGGTCGCCCAGAACGCCAAGTACGACATCGCCGTCCTCGACCGCCACGGCGTCAAGGTCGCGCCCATCGAAGACACCATGCTGATCAGCTACGCCCTGGAAGGGGGCCTGCACAAAAGCCACGGCATGGACGAGCTCTCCAAGCGCTGGCTCGAGCACGAGCCGATCAAGTTCTCGTCCGTGACCGGGACGGGCAAGTCGCAGAAGAGCTTCAAGCACGTGCCGCTGGAGCCGGCGACCTGCTACGCCGCCGAGGACGCCGACGTAACCCTGCGCCTCTATCAGCACCTGCGCCCGCGGCTGGCGCGCGAGGGCCTGCTGACCGTCTACGAAACCCTGGAGCGCGGCATGCCGCCGGTCCTGGCCCAGATGGAGAACGAGGGGATCAAGGTCGATCCCGAGCGCCTGCGCCAGCTCTCCAACGACTTCTCGGTCCGCATGGGCGAGCTGGAAGCTCAAGCGCATCAGTTGGCCGGCCGGCCGTTCAACCTGGGCTCGCCAAAGCAGATCGGGGAAATCCTGTTCCAGGAGATGGGCCTTGCCTCGCGTCGGACCACCGCCACTGGCGCAGCCTCGACCGACGCCTCGATGCTTGAGGATCTGGCCGCCCAGGGCCACGAGCTGCCCCGCGTGCTGCTCGACTGGCGCACGCTGTCGAAGCTGAAAGGCACCTATACGGACAACCTGGTCCCGGCCATCGCCGCGCGCACCGGGCGGGTCCACACCTCCTACGCCCTGGCCTCGACCACGACCGGGCGGCTGTCCTCGTCCGATCCGAACCTGCAGAACATCCCGATCCGCACCGAGGAAGGCCGCAAGATCCGCAAGGCCTTCATCGCCGAACCGGGCCATCTGCTGATCAGCGCCGACTACAGCCAGATCGAGCTGCGCATCCTCGCCCACGTCGGCGACATCCCTCAACTGAAGAAGGCCTTCATGGAGGGTCACGACATTCACGCGGCCACCGCCTCGGAGATGTTCGGCGTGCCGATCGAGGGCATGCCCGCCGAGACCCGCCGCCGCGCCAAGGCGATCAACTTCGGCATCGTCTACGGCATCTCGGCCTTCGGCCTGGCCAACCAGCTCTCGATCCCGCAGGACGAGGCCGGGGCCTACATCAAGACATATTTCGAGCGCTTCCCCGGCATCCGCGCCTATATGGACCGCACCAAGCAGGCCGCGCGCACGCAAGGCTTCGTCACCACCATCTTCGGCCGCAAGGTCCACATCCCGGCGGTGAATTCGAAGTCGCAGGCCGAGCGCGCCTTCGGCGACCGCGCGGCGATCAACGCCCCGATCCAAGGGGCAGCCGCCGACGTCATGCGCCGGGCCATGATCCGCATGCCGAACGCGCTGAAAGAGGCGGGCTTAACAGCGCGCATGCTGCTGCAGGTGCACGACGAACTGGTCTTCGAAGCGCCCGAGGCGGAGGCGGAGGCGACCATCGCGCTCGCCCGCAAGGTCATGGAACGCGCGGCCGAGCCGGCCGTGGCCCTCACCGTACCGCTGGTCGTCGAGGCCCGCGCCGCGGCGAACTGGGACGACGCTCACTAGGCGGTGAGCGAGCGCCAGGCCACATAGGCGGCGGTCGCGAGCACCATGCCGGCGAACGCGCGGCGGGCGACCGGCGCCTGATCGGCGAGCCGCCGCGCAAGCGGGGCGCCGGCCAGCGCGCCCAAGCCCCCGCCCGCAACCAGGGCCGCGAACACCGGCCAATCGATCAGGCCGGAAGCCGCGTAGCTGGCGCTGGTCGCCGCGCCGAACAGCACTACCGAGACCAGGGACGACGCCGCAGCATTGGCAAGCGTCATGCCGGTCGCCGCCATCAGGCCCGGCACGATCAGAAAGCCGCCGCCGATGCCGAAGAAACCCGCGGCCAGCCCGACCAGCAGGCCCAGCGGCGCAAGCTTGAGCGTGAGCGCCGCGTTCAGCCGCACCGCCGGATCGCCGGCGTCCTTCCTCGGCGCCAGCATAGAGACGCCGACCAGGGCCATGGCGCCGGAGAACCAGAGGATGAGCGCCTGGCCGTCGACCATCTTGGCCAGATGCGCGCCGGCCAGCGAGCCGGCCAGCCCGGCGCCGCCGAAGACCAGGGCGCAGGGCCACTTCACCCGGCCGGCCCGGGCCTGAACGCCCAAGCCCGCGGCTGCGTTCACCGCCACTGCGGCGGCCGACGTGCCGATGGCGACGTGCGGATCCCTTACGCCGACCACGTAGAGCAACAGCGGCGTGGCCAGGACCGAGCCGCCGCCGCCGAACACCGACAGCAGCAGGCCGATCAGCGCCCCGCCGAGGATTGCAAGGCCCAGGCTGAGGAAGGCGGGCTCCATGACGCTAGGCCCGCGCCGGCCTGTTCCACGGCGCCAGCGCCAGCAGCCGCGCCATGCCGCAGAAGCCGGTGGCTCCCGCGAAGGTCAGCCCCGCTCCGACGAAGGCCGACAGGCCAAAGAAACCCGGATGGACCAGGAAGCCCAGAATCACGCCGGCCAGCACGAGGGAGCCCGCCACGATCTGCACCTGGCGCATCAGTTCCAGGGGCGCCTTGCGGTTCTCGACCAGCGGCAGGCCCGCAGCGGCCCAGCCATCGACGCCCCCGGCCAATATATGGCCGCGCCCACCGACAGCAGCGGCCAGCCGGTCGCAATTCGCCGCGGTGCGCATGCCCGACCGGCAGGTGAAGATCGGAATCTGGCCTTTCGGAATCTGCAGCGGGTCAGCCTCCAGCGTGGCGAGCGGACGCAGCCGCGCGCCTTTCACATGTCGGCGCGCGAATTCGTCGGGTTCGCGGATGTCCAGGAGGATTGCCTGGCCCCTGGTCAGGAGATCAGCCGCGTCCTTGGGGTCCAGTGGGGTGAGTTGAGCGGTCATCGGCCTTCTTCATGTCTGGAGGACAGAATATCTCGGCGAGAGTCGCCACCACCTTCACCGCGGCGGGGTCTTCGATCCGGTACCAGATGGTCTGGCCTTCGCGGCGGGTGGCCACGACGCCTTCCTCGCGCAGCACCGCCAGGTGTTGCGACAAGGCGGACTGGGAGAGGCCGACCAGGGGCTGAAGCTCCCCCACCGACCGCTCGCCGTCCGTTAGCTGACACAAGATCATCAGCCGCCGCTCGTTGGCGAGCGCGCGCAGAAGCTTGGCGGCTTCCCCGGCGCTGGCCTCGAAACGGGTGATGTCGAAGTTCGCGAGATCGAACATGGCCGATATATATGAGTTGAAGCTAATTTAGCAAGTTCTTATATGAATGCCGACGCCAAAGGAGGCTCCGCAATGAACCCGCAAGTCCAGACCTTTTTCGACGAGGCGACCTCGACCGCGACCTATCTGGTCGTCGATCCGACGACACGACGCGCCGCGGTGGTCGATCCGGTCCTCGACTACGAGCCGAAGGGCGCGCGCCTATCGACCACCTCGGCCGACTCGGTGCTGGCGGCCGTACGCGACCAGAAACTGGATCTCGTTTACGTGCTGGAGACCCACGCCCACGCCGATCACCTGTCGGCCGCCGACTACATCCGCCGCAAGACAGGCGCGAAGATCGTCATCGGAAGCGAGATCACTCAAGTCCAGAAAACCTTCATACCGCTGTTCGAGGTCGAAGACGTCGCTCCCGACGGGCGCGTCTTCGACCACCTGCTGGCCGAAGGCGACACCCTGCCGCTGGGCGGGCTCTCGATCGGGGTGCTGCACACGCCCGGCCACACGCCGGCCTGCGTGACCTATCTGATCGGCGACGCCGCCTTCGTCGGCGACACCTTGTTCATGCCTGACTACGGCACCGCCCGAGCCGACTTCCCGGGCGGCGACGCCGCGACGCTCTATCGTTCGATCCGCAAGATCATGGACCTGCCCCCGCAGACGCGCGTCTTCGTGGGCCACGACTACCTGCCTGCGGGACGCGGCGATTTCCGCTGGGAGACGACGGTGGGCGAGCAGCGCGCCGCCAACATCCACGTCCACGACGGCGTGCCGGAAGCAGAATTCGTCGCCATGCGCAGGGCGCGGGACGCCACCCTCTCCCCGCCGACGCTGATCCTGCCCTCCCTGCAGGTGAACATCCGGGCGGGCGCGCTGCCGGAACCCTCGCCGTCAGGCCGCGTATTCCTGAAACTGCCCGTGACGATCGCCTAAGGCGGGTTTGATTTCCGTCAGGGCGGCGGCGCGGCCGCGGTTCTTAGACTTCGCCGCCAACCGCATAGCGAGGGACGCCATGAAGGGCTTTGTCGACGACATCGAGGACCTGACCGAGAGCAACAAGGACTTCCGCCGCGTGCTCTACACCGGCAAGCATCTGCAACTAGTGCTGATGACCCTGCAGCCGGGCGAGGAGATCGGCGAGGAGGTCCACGACACCCACGACCAGTTCTTCCGCTTCGAGAAGGGCAAGGGCCAGGTGGTGATCGATGGAAAGACCCACAAGATCAAGGCCGACTACGGCGTCATCGTTCCGGCCGGCGCGCGCCACAACGTCATCAACACCGGCGACAAGCCGCTGAAGCTCTATACCCTCTACGGCCCGCCGGAGCACCGCGACGGCGTGGTCCGCGCCACGAAGGCGGAAGCCGAAGCTGGCGAAGAACACTTCGACGGCGTCCTCACCGAGGACGGTCCGGGCACGAGGATTTAGCGGAGAGATCCTGGGAGCGACCATCTCCGAAGGGAGATGGTGGAGCCGAGGGGAGTCGAACCCCTGACCTCCTCATTGCGAACGAGGCGCTCTACCAACTGAGCTACGGCCCCAGGAAGGCGCGGACTTAGGGGCCGAAGGCGGGGTCTGTCAAGCGCGAGATCGGCGCAATGGCGTCGCGACTTGCCAGCGGCGCCGCTCCATCCGATACAGGACGCCCATTTCCCCTACGGATTTCTCGATGGCCCCGCTGATCGGCTTCGTTTTCTTCATCCTGGACGCGCTGCTCGGGCTGCTGGTGTTCGCGATGATCGCCAGCGCGATCCTGTCCTGGCTGGTCGCCTTCGACGTGATCAACTTGCGCAACCAGTTCGTCTACAACGTCGCCCGCTTCCTCGACGCGGTGACCCGGCCGATCCTTGCGCCGTTCCAGAAGATCATCCCGAACCTGGGCGGCGTCGATATCAGCCCGGTGCTGGCCATCCTGGTGATCTCCGGCGTCCAGCGCTACCTGTTGCCGGCGGCCCACGTGTCGTTGCTGAGCCTGTTTGGCTGACGCCGTGCGCCTGGCCGTCCGGGTCACGCCCAAGGGCGGCCGCGACGCCGTGGACGGCTGGGCCCTCGATCCGGCCGGGCGCGTCTATCTGAAGGTGCGGGTCAGCGCCGCACCCAGCGACGGGGAGGCCAACGCCGCCTTGATCGCGTTCCTGGCCAAGACGCTGAAACGGCCGAAGTCGGCCCTGCGCATCGCCTCGGGCGAAACCTCGCGCCTGAAGATCGTCGAGATCGAAGGGCTGGACGAGGCGCAGCTGGCCGCCGCGCTCGGCCAGCCCCCGAAACCCTAGAACTCTTCCCAGCCCTCGTCGTCGGACGCGGCGCCGCGGGGGGCGCCGGCGCCGACCGCGACCCTCTGGGCCACGGGCCGCGCTCGCGGCGCAGGCGCCTGCGAAACCGCCGCCGTCGAAGTCGCCGGGCCGCCGGTCTTGAACTGGCCGATCAGCCGCGCCAGCTCGACCGCCTCGCCAGCCAGCGAGTGGCTGGCCGCGGTGCTTTCCTCGACCATGGCGGCGTTCTGCTGGGTCACCTGGTCCATCTGGTTGACCGCGGTGTTGACCTGCTGAAGCCCGGTGGCCTGTTCCTGGGCGCTGGCGGCGATCTCGGTGACGATGCCGTTGATCTCCGCCACCTGGGCGACGATCTGCTGCAGAGCCTTGCCGGTCTCGGCGACCAGCCCCACGCCCTGGCCCACCTGGGCGGACGAGGCGTTGATCAGGGTCTTGATCTCCTTGGCCGCGTCGGCGGAGCGCTGGGCCAGGGCCCGCACTTCCGAGGCGACGACCGCGAAACCCTTGCCGGCGTCGCCGGCCCGGGCCGCTTCCACCCCGGCGTTCAGGGCCAGGAGGTTGGTCTGGAAGGCGATCTCGTCGATCACCCCGATGATCTGGCCGATCTGCTTGGAGGAGTCCTCGATCTGGCCCATGGCTTCGGTCGCGCGGCGCACCACGTCGGCGCTGTCGGCGGCGTTGGCGCGGGCGGTCTCGACCACGCCCTGGGCGGTCATCGCGCCCTCGGCGGTCTTGCGCACCGTGGCGGTGATCTCATCCAGCGCCGCGGCGGTTTCTTCCAGGCTGGCGGCCTGCTGCTCGGTGCGGCGCGACAGGTCGTCGGCCGCCTTGCTGATCTCGTCGGCCCCGGAGCGCATCGAGCCGGTCGCCCCGACCACCACGCCCATAGTGTTCTGCAGCTGGCTCATGGCCACGTTGAAATCGTGCTTCAGGGCGGCGTATTCGGGCGCCACGTCGGCCTCGACGCGAGCGGTCAGGTCGCCATGGGCGAGCTGCTCCAGCGCCTTGGCGAGCGCAGTGACCACAACCGCCTGCTGGGCGGCGACCGCGGCGCGCTCGGCCTCGGCGTTGCGGCGCTCGGTCTCGGCCGCGGCATTGGCCGCCTCCTGTCCGGCGCGCAGGGCGCGGTTCTCGGCCAGGCCGTGGCGAAAGCCGTCCAGGGCGCGGGCGATCTCGCCCACCTCGTCGTGCTTGTCGGCGCCGGCGACGGCCTTGTCGTAGCGACCGGCCGACAGTTCGCCGACCGCGCTGGTGATGCCGGCCAGCGGCTGGCGGACCAGCTTGCCGACTGCGATGAACAGCGAGCCGAGCACCAGGGCCAGGATCACCAGGCCGCCGACCGCCATCCAGATCGCCAGGTCGCGGGCGGGTCCGGTGATGTGCTTGGTCGGCACGTCCATGACCACCGCCCAGGTCGAGTTCAGGCCGGGCAGCGGCGCGGGCGTGACCAGCCGCTCGACCTCGCCGATCGGCTGCTCAAGGCCCGACAGCAGCACGGACTTCGAGCCGCCCATCGCGGCCTTCACGTCCTCGACGCCTCGGTCGGCATAAGGCTTCATCCGCAGCTTCGCATCCGGGTGGGAGACCCAGTTCGCCTGCGGCGAGACCAGCATCACGCGGCCGTCGCCGAACGGGCGAAGGGCTCCCAGCTCGGCCGAGATGGTGTCCAGCGCCAGGTCGAGGCCGGCCACGCCGATCAGCTTGCCGCCCGACATGACCGGGAAGGTCACCGAGGTCATCGAGATGGTCTTGCCGCCAACCTCATAGGGATAGGGCTCGACGATGGCCGCTTTGCCGCTCTTGAAGCTGGTCTGGTAGAAGGCCTGGTCGTAGTCGTTGCCGGTGTCCAGCGGCTCGAGGCTGAGCGAGCCGTTGTTGTTCACCCAGTATGGCGTGAACTGGCCGAGCTTGTTGGAGCCCGAGGCGGTGTTGCCGGCGAACGCCGCATCCTGCCCGTCGAGTTCGCCAGGGACCTCCATGAACCAGGCGCCCAGGATCATCGGCGAGGCGGTCGCCGCAGGCTTGATCAGATCGGACAGCAGCTTGCGGTCGCGTACGCCGGCCGCGTGGGCCGCGCCCAGGGTCTGGGCCATAGCCTTGCCGACGCCCTGAATCTCGCCCAGGTCGCCCGCCACCTCGGCGGCGGCCTTGCCCGCCAGGGCCTGGGCGTTCTGGTTGGAAAGGTTGCGGACCATGCCGCTGGCGTTCATGGCCACCAGAGCGGCCGCCAGCAGCAGCAGGGCGCCGATCGCGCACCCCGCCGCCAGCATCAGTTTCCACGCAATCGACAAGCGAGCCAGCATCTACTCCCCCAGGCTACCAACTTGAATCAGAAGTCCCATCATGCGCACAGGGCCCCCCAAAGGCCCTGCGCGCAGACGTCGGCGCGCGGTCAGGCGGCCGCTGCGGCCCGGATATCGGGCGGCAGGATGTAGTCGAGCGCCAGCAGCGAAACGATGCCGGTGTCGGTCGTCATCACGCCGCTGACATAAGCCGTGGAATCGGCGCTGCCGACTTCCGGCGGCGGCTGGATCAGGCCCTCGGTGACGGTCAGGATGTCCGACACCGCGTCGACGACAAGGCCCATCTGGGCCTCGCCGATCTGGGCGACGACCACGACCGAGGACGCGCTCGGATTGGCCGGTCCCAGGCCCAGGCGCGCGCCCAGGTCGATGACCGGCAGGATCGCGCCTCGGAGGTTCATCATCCCCAGGACATGCGGCGGGGCGTGCGGCAGCGGCGTCGCCGCGGTCCAGCCGCGGATCTCCCGAACGGCCATGATATCGATGGCGTAAGCCTGCTCGCCGATGCGGACCGAAATCAGTTCGGCCCCCGGCGACGGAATACGCGAAGCAGCGGCGTCCATCAGAATTCCTCCCAGCTGTCTGTGTCGGCGGCGGCCGGCTCCAGCTTCGCCGCAGTCGCGGCGCCGGAGGCGTAGCCCCGCGCCGGGCGCGACGCGCGGGGCGCGGGCGCAGGCGTGGAGCGGACGGCCGGTCGGTCGTTGTCCTGGCCGATCGTGAACTGGCCCATGAGGCGAGCAAGCTCGACGGCCTCATTGGCGAGCGCATGGCTGGCGGCTGTGGATTCTTCGACCATGGCCGCATTCTGCTGCGTGACTTGATCCATTTGATTAACGGCGGTGTTGACCTGTTGCAGGCCGACGGCCTGCTCCTGAGCGCTGGCGGCGATCTCGGCTACCGAGGCGTTGATCTCGCTCACCTGGGCCGCGATCCTCTGCAACGCCCTTCCGGTTTCCGCAACCAGTTCAACACCTTGCCCGACCTGGGCGGACGAGGCGTTGATCAGGGCCTTGATCTCCTTGGCCGCATCGGCCGAGCGCTGAGCCAGGGCCCGCACCTCCGAGGCGACGACCGCGAAGCCCTTGCCTGCGTCGCCGGCCCGGGCCGCTTCCACCCCGGCGTTCAGGGCCAGGAGGTTGGTCTGGAACGCGATCTCGTCGATCACCCCGATGATCTGGCCGATCTGCTTGGAGCTCTCCTCGATCTCGCCCATGGCCGAGGTGGCCCGGCCGACGATCACCGCGCTGCGTTCGGCGTCGGTGCGCGCGGTCTCGACTACGTCGCGGGCATGGTTGGCGCCCTCGGCGGTCTTGCGCACCGTGGCGGTGATCTCATCCAGCGCCGCGGCGGTCTCTTCCAGGCTGGCGGCCTGCTGCTCGGTGCGGCGCGACAGGTCGTCAGCCGCCTGACTGATCTCGCCGGCGCCCGAGCGCATATTGGTGGTGTTGCCGCTGATGACCTTCATGGTTTGCTGCAGCGTCGCCACCGCGGCGTTGAAGTCGCTCTTCAACTGTTCAGCCTTGGGTGCGAACGCCACGCCGATGCGGTGCGTCAGGTCGCCGCCCGCCAGCTTGCCCAGGGCCTCGGCCAGGGCGCCGATGGCGATCGCGTCCTGCTCGGCCTCACGGGCCTTCTCGGCTTCGCGGGCCGCGCGCTCGGCCTCGGCCTGGGCGCGCTGCTCGGCGGCCTGGACCTCGAGCCGCTGCTTCTCGATAGCAGCTTCCTTGAAGGCCAGGACCGCCTGGGCCATCTCGCCGATCTCGTCCTTGCGGCCGACAGCCGGGACCTCGACCGTGTTGTCGCCGCCGGCCAGACGGCCCATGGCCCGGGTCATCGCCGCCACAGGCAGGGCGATCGCCCGAGACAGCAGCCAGGCCATGGCGGCCGCGGCCAGCATGGCGATCAGGCCTCCGACAATCAGGGTCGTCTTGGCTTGGCCGATGGCGGTCTGCTGCGCGGCCCAGCGCTGCTCGACCAGGTCGGCCTGGAACTTGCGCATCTCGCCCTGGGTGGCGCGCGCCTTGGCCAGCCGCACCGTGGCGATCTCGGCCCTCGCCTTCTCCAGCGTCGCCGGGTCACGGACCAGCGCGGCCAGCGCCTCGTTCTCCGACCTCCACTCGGCGATCTCGCCCTTGAGCCGGTCGGCGCGCTCGCGCTGCTCGGGCATGGTGGTCCGCTGGCGGATGCTGGCCAGCCGCCTGTCGGCCTCTGCCCCGTGTTCTGCGCCCGTTTCCAGGAACTTCGGGTCGGTCGTCGCCACGAAGCCGCGCAGCGCGTTCTGTTCTTCCACCAGGGCCGACAGGATTCCGTCGATGTCCTGGATGTTTCTGTTGCTGACATTGTTGGCCTCGGCGGCCTTCATCGTGGCGCCGAGACTGAGGAACACGGCGACCGTCGCCAATGTGAACACGGAGAGAATTAAAGCGAAGGCGGCGACCAATTTCGCCGAAATCTTCGCATTACTGAACGTCATTTTGAATGCCCCCAAGCATGACTGCCCACACGCCTATCCACAGGGAGCTTCCGGGGCGTTAATCACGCTTAACAATGTCTCGGCAAATTGTCGCATGAACTTGATACGATCATTTTTTACCTTACTACACCATCGCGATAGCGGTTTTCCGCGCCACGAAACCGCCATACCCACCCGCAATACCTGATATATACTTTTCCACTATCGGCCCTACCCGGGCTGGCGGGATGGGGATGGCCGGGTTACCGATAGCGCACAGGAGGAACCGCCGATGCCCGACGCCGACCGCCAGGCCGCCGACCGCGCCGCCCTGACCGCCGAGCTGGCCCAGGCGCGGCGCATCGTGGTCTTCACCGGGGCCGGCGTCTCCACGGAATCCGGGGTGCCGGACTTCCGCAGCCCCGGCGGCGTCTGGAGCCGGATGAAGCCGATCTACTTCCAGGAGTTCGTCAACGACGAGGACAAGCGAAGGGAAGCCTGGAACCGTGTCTTTTCCGGCGCGGCGAAGTGGACGGGCGCGCGGCCGAACGACGGCCATACCGCGGTGGCGCGGCTGGTGGCGCAGGGTAGGGCCAGCGCGGTCATCACCCAGAATGTCGACAATCTGCACCAGGAGTCGGGCATACCCGAGGACAAGGTGATCGAGCTGCACGGCAACGCGCACTACGCGCGTTGCCTCTCCTGTGGGCTGCGCCATGAGTTCGACGAGTTTCGCGACGGCTTCCTAGATCGCGGCGAAATCCCGACCTGCCGGGCCTGCGGCGGGCTGGTGAAGTCGGCGACCATTTCCTTTGGCCAGGCCATGCCGCAAGGACCGATGGACCGCGCAGAGGCGGCTACGCTGGCTTGCGACCTCTTCCTGGTGTTGGGCTCGTCCCTGGTGGTCTTTCCAGCCGCTGGCTTCCCGATGCTCGCCAAGCGCAACGGCGCCA
Source organism: Phenylobacterium sp. (assembly GCF_041919955.1). Classification (GTDB taxonomy): domain Bacteria; phylum Pseudomonadota; class Alphaproteobacteria; order Caulobacterales; family Caulobacteraceae; genus Phenylobacterium. Next base: position 44,508 of record NZ_JAYRSU010000016.1, read on the forward strand.
GGCTGGTCATCGTCAACCGCGAGCCCACTGACCAGGACGCCTATGCCGACCTCGTCCTGCACGACGAGATTGGACCGGTCATGCGCGAGGCGGTCGGGCTCTAAGGGAAATCACCATGCCGAAGATCGACGTCGCCGCCATGCCTTTCGTCGCCCGCGGGGGCTATCCGCCGCCTTACGACCGGCAGGTCGCCGGGCGCGAGCGCAAGCAGCTGGGTGATCAAGCCGGCCTCACCCAGTTCGGAGTCAACCTGGTCAGGCTCCCGCCCGGCATCGCCCCGTCGCTCCGGCACTGGCACTGGCACGAGAACCAGGACGAATTCGTCTTCGTCGTCGAGGGCGAGCTGGCCCTGGTCGAAAACGAGGGCGAAACATTCTGCAGGCCGGGGACGCGGCCGGCTTCAAGGCGGGGGTCGCCGACGGCCACCGGCTGGTCAACCGGTCAGGACGCGAGGCGGTCTATCTGGAGGTCGGAACGCGCACGCCGCATGAGCGCGCGCACTTCCCGGACGACGAACTGCTCGTCGTCGCCGATGAAGCCGGCGTCCGCTACAGCCGCGGGGACGGTACGCCGCTCTGAAGTCAGCCCTTCCGGGCCGGGCGGGCGCGCACCTTCGTCGGCAGTGGATCGGTCCGGAAGTCGCCGGCGGTCCCCAGCTTGGCGTTGCAGGACGGGCAGCGGATGACCGCCTCGTCGCCCAAGGTCGCCTCGATCGAGAAGCCGGCGCCGCACGGCTTGCACTTCCAGTCGTGCTGGGGCGCAGGCGGGGGCGGAGGCGCCGCCGCGGGCTTGGCCGCCGGGACCGGTGGGAGCACCTTCGGCGGGTTCTTCAACGACAGGATCGGGCGGCGCTTGGGCTCGTCGCTCATAGTGGGGGGACCTTCAAGTACGTGCCGGCCGGCCACGCCGGGCCCGAGCGCACGCGTTCTCCCTTCTCCAGCATTGACTTGCAACAGCAAAGGACGCGGAAATCGCGGGCAAGTTCAAGCTTGGGCGCACAGCGGAACGGCCTCGCCGCAAATCGCTGTTCGTGACAGCTTAAGATGTTTCGAGGTTAAAGGGACAAGACGGCTCGTTCCGGTTGCGGGGTCTCACGCTATGCTAGCGGCCCCGAACTTGCAGGACGGCCGGGGCGACACACTCGGGGAGAAACCGATGAAATTGAAATGGACTCATGGCGCAGCCCTCCTGGCCTGCATCGCCATGAGCGGCTGCGGCCTGATCGGCGGCGGCGGCAAGGCCCCGAAGGGCCAGGTGGTGGCGACGGTCAACGGTGAGGAGATCACCATCACCGAGCTGAACCGCGAAATGGGCGGGGCCTCGCCGGCGAACGCCCAGGAACGCAAGGCCATGGAACAGGCGGCCCTTCAGACGATCATCAACCGGAAGCTGGTGGCCCAGGCCGCCAAGGAACAGAAGCTCGACAAGACCCCGGCCTTCGCTCAGCAGGAGCTGCAGGCCAAGGAAGCCATGCTGGTCGGCGCGATCCAGCGCAAGGTCGCCGCGACCGTCCAGGATCCGCCGCGCGCCGAGGCCGAGAAGTTCGTCGCCGAGCACCCGAACATGTTCGCTCAGCGCCGGGTGATGGTCGTCGACCAGGTCATCGCCGGCAAGTTCGATCCCAAGCTGATGAAGGAATTCGAACCGCTGAAGACGCTTGAGGAGATCGAGGCGGTGCTGACCCGCGAGGGTGTGGACTTCCAGCGCACCACCACGGTGCTCGACACCCTGAACGCGCCGCAGGGGCTGTCCGAGACCCTGCTGAAGCTGCCTCCCGGCGAGGTCTTCGTCTTCCCGCGCGGCAACGCCGTGTTCGTCAACCAGATCCGCGACTCGCGTATCGTGCCGTTCACCGGCGACCGCGCGATCAACTTCGCCATCGCCGGTCTGAAGCAGATCCGGACCCAGGAAGCCCTGAACCGCGAAGTGGAGTCGCTGCGCAAGGCCGCCGGCGAAAAGATCACCTACAACGACAAGTACAAGCCCGAGAAGCCGAAGCCCGGCGCCAAGCCCGCCGCGCCCTCGGCCCCGGCGGCGCCCGCCGCCGGCGCCACGACCTGACGCCTCGGGTCATCGTGACAAGGATCGACGCGCCGGGTTCGCCCGGCGCGTTTTTCTTTGCCGCTCGCGCGGGCTCCGAATGTCGGGAAAAGGATGGTGCCGCTTACAGGACTCGAACCTGTGACCCCCTCATTACGAATGCTCTACTACCTAAAATTATTCAATTAATTCAACTTGATACAGACGGTTCGGGAGAAATTTTTCTCTCTTTTTAGCGCTGGCACAATCCAAACAAGGTCATTCGGTGGCCTAAATAGTAGGACCTCGTACAACGACTCTCATTTCAATTTTCATATGCTCAAAGTCCAATCCAAGAATGCCAGATAAACACACCAACCACATCCATGACCTGATCGTTTCCAGGTGCCTCTACCTAGTAGGCGATTCCTCCAACAGCGAGACGAGCCAAGCCCGCCCCTCTCCTGTCTACAACCTATCCTTCGCCCGATATGTCGCTCAGAGCTCCGCTCCCCCACGTTCTTGAAGCCATAGAGGCTTGCCCCGAGCGGTACATGGTCACCTTGACGACCCCAAGATCGCTCGATGGCATTCAGATGAGTCGACTAGTCGGAGAGCTTTTGCACCGAGTGAATCGAGCACTCTTTGGTACAGCCTATTCACGGCATCGACGTATGAGCCTCGCCGTTTTCGCCGTGCAGGAATTCTCCTACAGCCAGGAACTTCACACCCATGCCTTAGTTGGCATCCCGGCCGGCGGCAGAGAATGCAAGGCTCATAAATCCAGCCTCACATTCCCAGAGTTGATCAAATCCACCTGGTGCCAACTGGACCATGGCGGCCTCCCCAAGGCTCAGGACGTACAAGAGCTGTATGACCTAGACGGGGCACGTCGTTACCTCACCAAGACCATCCGAGACCTCGATTCGCTTGACCGGATCGACGTCAACAACTGCAATATCCCACTTATCGATACCGCTGTCCCGGACCACCGGGATAATACATAAATCACCGAGCAGACGATTTTCCTAAGTGTTTACAATCAAATAGCTTGGCATCGAAAATGCCTTGATAATAGAGTATTGTCTAAATTCTATTAGATAATCAAATAAGCTCTACAGCCATTCGCTTAGAATTGTCGCTGACATCAATATATCTTTGGGTAGTAGACATACTACTGTGACCGACCAAATCCTGAATTACTCGAACACTTACGCCCTTATGAGCCAAGTTCGTAATGAAGGTCCGACGACCACTATGTGAGCTACCATTGTCGATTCCCGCTCGATCATATATCCATTTGAAATGATTAGCTAAACCGACACTTGTGAATCGATATTGAGTCTTCTGGGATACGAAAAGCGGAGCTTGAAGGTCGAGAGACCTTCCCGTTAGGAATTTTCCAATTTCAACAGAGAGCTTATTGGAAACCATGACGGTTCGAGCTTTCCGCCCCTTGGTTTGACCGGGCCTGAGTCGGATTTCCGACTTTGGTGATCCATCCCCATTAGCGACATCGCCAACGATCAAGGCCGCAACCTCGCCAACCCGCAGCCCGGCTAAGTACGTGAGCTGAAGCATAAGCCTATCTCGGAGTTCATACCTCGACCCGGAAACGGAGCTTAATAGCACGTATAACTCAGCATCGCTGAGGGTCTTGGCCTGCGACATATAGAAAATACCCAACTTAAACACGTAAGTAGCAAATATGTATTTTTGTATATTAATACATATTTCTCCAGAGTGGATTTCTGGGGAGGTCGAATAGACGATACCTTCGAACAGGAGGCATCATGTCTATTTTGAATTCTCTGAATGCCGTCGAGGCTGAACGCCCGACCGGCTACGATCCGGTTCGAAGCCGGCGGCGTAAACTGGCTCAAGCCATTGACGTGCAGATTCAGCAGATCGCTGCCGATCACGCTGGCCTCCCCTATCGGCGATCGGTGTTGAAGAGGCACCGAGACCTCGAAACCGACCTACTGATTGAGGTTCAGGAACAGCGAAGAGTTGTTCGTTGGTGGTGGCACGACGAGCAGGGAAAGGTGAATTTCCAACTCCGCTATGGAGCTGCCGTGCTTGAGGTCTCGCCGGGAAAGTCCGTCTTCCAAGCAGCCGATCTTGAGGAGGCCCGGAACCTCCTCGGAGAACTTAGGAAGGCAGCGCTATCCGGCGAGCTGGACGGAGCCCTCACCATTGCGGCCCTGGCACTCAGGGGGCGGTTCTCCACGAAGCGGAAGGCAAAGGGCTAGGACAGGGACTTCCCATATCGAGAGGGGAACTTCATGCTCTGCAACTTGGCGACGTTCATCTCGGCGTCGAGGTGCTTGGCATAGAAGCGGTCGATCATCTCCACACTGGTACGGCAATTTCGAGCCAAGGTTAGAAGATCGAGACCTTCATTGTTGATGAGCCGAAACATGATGGCCGTGTGCCGGAGCGAATAGGTCGTTCGTTCCGCTCCGGCCCCCGTGGTTTTGAGGTCCGCTTCGCCGAGGACGTAGCCAAACTGCCGCCGGATAATTTCCTGGGCGTAGGAGCGGGATTGGTACTGGGGCAGAAAAACATAGTCGCTGCTCTTCCCGTACCCATCCTTTTCGTGATCGGCTTTCAGCCGTCGGTATATTTCGACAGCCGCAGGCATTGTGATGACCGGGTAGTTCGCCGCCTTCGACGACGGCAGGGTGATCTTTACATAACGAATGCCGTCGGGACGCTGAACGATCTCGCAATTGGAATGCTTCAGGGCAAAGACGTCTGCTGGTCGTAGGAATGAATTGACCATGAATGTGCAGAATGACCGAAGCTCCTTCGTAATCGGCCACCTCCGAACAACAACTGGCGTACTGGCCCGCTCCAAGCGCCGCAATGTTTGAAGCAATTGCTTGTACTCCTGGCGAGAGAACCAGGGCCGTGGATTGTCCTTTGCAGATGGCCTAGGCATCCGGGGCACTGCCTTCAGCACCCCGTCATCCACAGCAACCTTCAAGGTCATGCTGACGAACGAGAGAATGGCGTGGATGCTTGTGGCCTTCAGCCCCTTGGCAGCCAGATAGGCCACAAACTCCTTGAGCCTTGGAGTGTTGATGCTCCGCACACTCTGCGACCCGAAGAACGGCTTGCAGTGGCCCTCGAGACGCTGGCGGTAGTCTCGGACTAGGGTCTTTGAACGGCTCCCAAGAGCCACCAACGTCTCGGCTTCACTTATCAGTCGCTCGCCGTAGGTCGTGATCGTTCCGTACTTGGCAGACATACATCAGGCACTCAGTTCCCACTCTAAGGCCTAGCTTAGGCTCAGGAAGGGAACCTCGCCACTGGTGCTGGCAAGACCCTGCAAGCACCCCCAAAGCGATGCCCGATCATGGCGCTGTCTGACCTCAAGCAATGACCGCTGCGGCTTGCTCAACGGTTCGATGGCGAAGCGGATCATCCCCAAAGCGATTGGAACCGACAGTACCAGCCCGGCAGTACCAGTAGAGTAACAGGAAGCTGCCAAAGCCAGTGCAATGAAGAAGCTGCCACCATCCAGAACGGCCTATGTCGTGCAGCCGACGGATGGACAGGGATAGCCACGGCAAGAGGGTTCCGAGAAACCAGATAACGGTGAGCGGCCCTACAGCGCCATCAGTGCCGGGCTTTGCGCCCTCAAGCACAACAGCCATAACGAACCAAACGACGGTCATCACGACGGTAGTGATCCAGAACGTACTCCGGGCTGTCCGCCCTCCGAAATCGAAGTAGCGACCAAAGAACTCGGTGAAGGGATTTGCGGGTCGTTTGGCCACCATTCCAGCAGCGATCGGAGCGGACGGGACCACACGTTCGCTCGCCGATGCCGTATCCGGCTCCCCGTAACGCTGGACATTGACCACCAGCGGACGTTCCTGGCGATTATCCGGCCAGATCGACAAAATGAAGATCGCTAGCCAGCCAACACCCGTAAAACTCACGCTGAGATTCAGAATGAGGATGATGTAGCGGTATCGGCTATGGCGCCGAAAAGCGATGAATGTCGGTACGAGAAAAAGTGCAAAGCAAACGGCTATCGTAAGCCCAACGGCGAAAATGATGCCGCTATCGTCCGAGGCGGTTGTCTGAGCATATGCTCCTGACCCGGCGAAGACGGAGCCTACCGCCAGCACCCCAGCAAGAATGGCACCGACCTTCGTTGTTTTCTCCCCCATCTGACCAATCCGATCAGTAGATGATGAAGTTGTTTTTTGGCCGATAGGTCTCGGCACACGTCACCCCGGCAGTTCCGAACTCACAGATGAATTGGGAACCGACCCGGAACTCTCCCTTGTAGGCCCGGATATCCGCCCGGTTGATGATCGCCGGGTACTGCCAAGGCCCGGGATGGGGGCCACAAGCCCGACCGCTGGCACACGAAGCACTCATGCCTGACCCGGTGAAGCATCGAGCACTGGCTCCATTGGCGGTAACGACCAGGCCGCAAACCGTCGTGCCATCGGCCGTCATCAAATATGCCTTCTGGCCGACGGAGATCTCAGAGCCGGTCTTGGCCAGCAATCCAGGGTCGGCCGGCATGTCCAAGCTGCAGTTTCGAGCCTTACCGTCGATCTGATTTGCCTTCAGGCAATTCGGGTCCATCCGAGGAGCGGCTGCAAAAGCAATCTCAGCGGGCAGACACACGACAGCAGCTACCAATCCTGCTGCGGCGAAATGGGCAGCGATCTTCGTCATTCTTCCCCCCCCTGTAAGCCGAAAAATAGGCCCGGGCCTTGTCTGAGGCCACGGCTCCCACGGCCCAAATACATCTTATGTGTGATAAACTCAAGGCTGCGGACCGATCAACGCTGCCGGCATGGATATGCGGCGACTCGTCGGTCAAAATGTCAAGAGATACCGCTTGGCCGGCGAAATGACCCAGGAGCAGCTAGCCGAGAAGGCTGGCTTCGCTCAGCAGTACATTAGCGATCTGGAACGGGGTTTGCGGAATCCAACCGCCGTGACGCTATTTGAACTTTCACAGGCCCTTGGCTGCACACCTGCCGACCTTGTATCGCCGATAGCGTAGCCAAATTGCCTGACGTCGACCCTTACTCGGCTTCTGGAGCAGTTCGAGGGCGATCGGGAATTTTCAACGTGACAGGACGACGTGCCGGCGGATAGCTTGGCCTTAAGGCTTGCGGATAGATCTTGCTATCATTGTATCGTGATAGTTGAGGGCAATGCTGCACAGATTGCTCGACGTACATTCCGCACGATCGACGGGTCAACCGGCGGTCATCAACGAGTATCCGCAAGCCATCCCCATCTAAGACCTGCTCATGTCGAAGCTTAGTCAACTGAAATCTTGCGTAAACGTTACGCAACTTGCCATCCTCATGGGAACGAAACCCAAGGCACTTGCCCATGCCATCCACGGGATTCCAGATCACGAAAAGTATTTCGAATTCAAGATACCAAAGAAGAGCGGTGGATCACGGCTAATACAGTCCCCAGTACCACCACTGAAGAAAGCACAAAAGCTCCTGGCGAAAGTTCTGTATGCTTGTCTATTAGAAATTGAAGCCGATGCCAATATCAGTGAGAGAAATGCCCTATCTCACGGCTTTTCAAAAGGCAGGTCCGTAATTACCAATGCCAGTCGGCATCGAAACCGACGTTATGTCTTCAACGTCGATTTGGAAGATTTCTTTCCATCCATCCACTTCGGTAGAGTCCGAGGATTTTTCGCCAAGAACCGACACTTCGAACTTAACGACGCCGTGGCGACGGCAATCGCCCAACTTGCCTGCCACAACGGGGCTCTGCCGCAAGGAAGCCCCTGCTCTCCCGTCATATCGAACCTGCTTGCACATGTACTTGACGTACACCTTGGCCGCTTTGCAGCGGCACAGGGCTGTTCGTATACTCGCTATGCTGACGACCTTACCTTCTCGACTAACAGAAAAGATTTCCCTCCTTCCATAGGAATGCCAGTCGAGGGATCACCCCACCAATGGACAGCCGGAGATGGGTTAGTCGGACGAGTCTATCGGGCCGGATTCCGTATAAACAACAAGAAGACCAGGCTTCAGTATCGAAATTCTCGGCAATCAGCGACCGGACTCGTCGTCAATGACAAAGTCAACGTGCCCAATGAATATTATAGACAGGCACGAACAATGGTTCATCACCTAACCACCAGCGGAACATTTTACTTTCAAGACCAAACTTCCCCCGCGACTTTTGGGCAACTTAGGGGCATGTTGAGCTTTCTATTTCTCGTAAGAGGCTCCGCAACGGAACATAAGAGGATTCCGATCAAGAACGGCGAGAATGAAAAACAGGCTCGCCCGGCCTTCTATCGCCTCTACAAGCGATTCTTGGATTTCATCTACTTTCACGCTAACGATCGACCCACAATCATCTGCGAAGGCAAGACGGATAACACGTATCTATCTGAGGCTATTATCTCCTTAGCGAAGAGATATCCCGGGCTCTTCAATGGCACGGCGGACAAGGATCGATTCCTTGTAAAATTCTTCAAATATACAGATACGAGCAGTGCCATCCAAGATTTAGGCGGAGGTACTGGCGACCTTAGCCGGTTCATATACGGTTATGACGGGGCGATAAGACAATTTTCCGCTCCTGGGAAAAGGAATCCGGTCATTATCATTGTGGACAATGACTCTGGATCCTCCAACATATGGACCGCTATAAAGAAAGTGGCCGATCTACCCACAGCTGTAACCGGGTTAGAGCCGTTCTATCACGTGATAAACAATCTATACGTGATCCCAATACCAAAAATTGGAACGACAGAGACGAGGATCGAGGACTTCTTTGACTCCACCGACCTTGGAATCATTGTTAATGGACGGAAATTCAACCCCGACGAAAACACCTTCGACCCGAAAATCCACTACCCAAAGTCTACTTTTGCGGACGAAGTAAAGAAGCGGCGAGGCCGTATAAATTTTACGAACTTCATCCCGATCTTGGACCGGATAGTGCAGGTCCAAGCTGATTACACTGCTCGATTAGCAGCTTTACCTTAGAGATATGAGGGAAGTGGTGCCGCTTACAGGACTCGAACCTGTGACCCCCTCATTACGAATGAGGTGCTCTACCAGCTGAGCTAAAGCGGCATCTGGACCGAGAGGGCTGGTAATCCATCTCTCGGTAGTCGTGTGTCAATCCCAAACTCGCTTAGGAGGAGACCTAAGCATTACGAATGAGGTGCTCTACCAGCTGAGCTAAAGCGGCCTGGCATCGCTTCGGGGCCGATTTGGCCGCGAAGGAGCGCTTACTTAGCGACTCTCGGCGCGCTCGCCAAGCGCCGCCTTCCAGAAGGCCGCCGTTCGCCGGCCCGCGGCGGCGGGGACGGGGGCGGGTCATCGTCCTCATAGACGCCTTCGGCGATGTCGTAGGAGGCCGGCGAAGCCTCGTGCGCAGCAAGAAAAGCTGCTGAATCCAAATAAGAAATAGGAAGGTCAGGCAGTTCGCTGAGGCCGCGCTCGCGCCGCTCGTGCCGCGGATGGATCAGCTCGCCGGTTTCGGCGAAACTGACCACCAGCCGCGCCCAGTCGGAGGGCTCGTAGGCAAAGGCGCGGCCTTCGGGATCCAGGTCGGACCAGTCCGGCTCCTGTTCGGCGCCCAGGCCACGTGCCATCCAGACCCGCGCCTCGTCCGGCTGGCCGGCGGCGAAGGCGGCCCGCGCGAACAGGCCGGCGATCCGCGCCGTCACCGGTTCAGCCTTCAGCGCCTCGGCGGCCTCCAGGGCGGCGGCCGCGTCGCCCCGCACCAGGTCCTGTTCGACGACCAGGATGCGGCTCTCGCGCGCGCCGGGGTTGAGGCTCGCCAGCCGGCGCAGACGGTCGGCCCGCTGGCGCGGCGTCTCGTCGGTGCGCAGGTCGCGATAGGCGAGCCACAGGGCGGGGTGCGGCGCGATCTTCCAGGCGTTCTCGATGACCTGGACGGCGCGGCTGGGCTTGCCTTCGTCGGCCAGCAAACGCGCGGCCATCACCACGCCAGGGGCGAAGCCGGGCTGCAGCCGCGCCGCCTCGACGGCGAACTCCAGCGCCTGCTCGCGGCGCTTCAAGTCTGGATCGGCTTCGCCCTGGGCCGCTGAGGCGGCGAGCAGCGCGGCCCGCGCCCGGTCGGCGACGATCGGCGGCACGATCTTGCGGTCGGCCGCGCCCTTGGCGAGGTCGCGCGCCCCGGCCCAGTCGCCCGCCTCGAGCCGGGCGTCCAGCAGGGCTCGCCAGGCCCACCGCGCGGTCCGCGCCTCGTCATAGGCAGCCTGCGCCTGGGCGCTGGCGCCCTCGCGGTCGCCGCGCGCCAGCGAAAGCTGCATCAGGCCCTTTCGCCCGGCCAGCCGCATGTCGGGCAGGTTCAGCATCGCTTCGTAAGCGGCCTGGGCCGCGCCGGCGTCGCCCGCCGCCTCGGCCGCCTGAGCCGCCAGCAGCCGCGCCAGTCCGGGCGCATCGTCGGCCAGGTCCGCAGCCTTCAGGGCCAGACGACGCGCCTCGGCGCCCTCGCCGGCGGCGACGGCGACAAAGCCGCGGGTCAGCACCTCGTTGGCCTGGCGACGCCGGGTCTCAGCCCGCGCCCGCTCGGCCCGCTGCGGGGCCTCGGCCGCCCATAACAGCAGCCGCCAGGCCAGCATGCCGCACAGCGTCACGAAGAGGGTGATCAGCACGAAGGCGGCCGCCGTCATGTCGGCCCGCCAGCCCAGCCAGACCAGGGTCGCATGGCCCGGCTCGCCGGTGATGGCCAGCACGGCGGTCGCCAGGGCGGCGACCAGCAGCACGATCAGCGCCGCGCGGATCATGTCCCGGCCTGGGACAGGCGGCCCAGCTCCTCCATCGCCTGGGCGCGGACGGCGGCGATGTCGCGGTCGAGCTTGGCGCGCCGCTCAGCCCGGTCGCGCCAGGGCCCCAGCGCATCCTTGGCCGCAGCCGGCAGAGCTTCCAGGGTCTTCAGCGCCGCCGCCACGTCGCCGTCCTGCATCTGCTGCTCGGCCCGCGCCAGGCGGGCGTCGGCGGAATCGCCCGGCACCTCGCCGACCCGGCGCAGAGCCACGACGCGCGAGAGGGCATAGCCGACACGCTCCAGCACCCCGGCGCCGTCCCCCGGCGCGCGCGCGGCCGAAGCGGCCTTGGCGGCGTAGTCGGGGAAGCTCGCGGCCAGGGCCGCTCGGGTCGGCGCCCCACGCTCGGCGTCCAGCGCCAAGCTGCGCAGGTCCAGGCCCGGGGCCGCGCGCGCCAGGGCCTTCACCTCGTCTGCGAATGGACGGGAACTCTGGGCGGCGTCGGCAAGAGCTCCGGCCGCCAGCACCGCGGCGGCGGCCGTGGCCAGGCGCCCACGATCGGCTTCCAGCAGATCGACCCGGTGCTCGATGTCGGCGTCGGCGCGCTCGATCGGCGCATCGGGCGGGGCGATCGGCGCCGGCGGCTCTAAGGGTTGGACAGCGGCCAGGGGCTGCGGGCGTTCGAGCGCGCCGGGGGCCGGCTTGGCGGGATAGAGCTGCGGCCCGAACCGCGCCAGGCCGTAGCCGGCCGCCAGGCAGGCGAGGCCGAACGCCACCACCACCCATGCGCCGCGCCGCGAGGGCCGGCGTGCATACGACCCCGGATCGCGGGGCGCAGTCAGCTCGTCGCTCATGAGGCTCGATCTATCAGATTCAGCATAGCGGCTTCGAGGGGAAAGGGAGCGCTGGCGCGCGCCGCCACCTGGGCGCGCGCCAGCGGCTTCAGCACCGCCTTCGACAGGGCGAGCACCCGCAGCTGGGGCTGCGGGGAGGCCCGCAACACCGCGGCTAGCGCCTTGGCCGCCTTCGGCGAGTGGGCGAGCACGACATCCATTTCCGACAGCCGGGCGAGCTGTCGGTCGGTCAGCCGGACCGGAACCGTGTCGTAGAGCGTCAGGGTTCGCACCTCGATCTTCACGCGGGCGAGCGCCCCGGCCAGATCGCCGGCCGGCTCGGCCGCTCCAGGATGCAGCACCGCGCCGCCGATTTCGGCCCGGCGCGCGGCGATCCCCTCGGCCAGGGCGTCGACGTCGCCGTCCGCCGACAGCACCCGCTGGAAGCCTGCATCGCGCGCCGCCTGGGCGGTCGCCGCGCCGACTGCGAACACCCGCAGCGAACGGTCCGGGCAGGCCTCGGCGAAGGCGCGCAGCCCGTTGGCGCTGGTGAAGGCCAGGGCCCTGACGCCGGAAAGGTCGATCTTGACGTCGGGCAGCGGTCGCACCGTCAGCAGCGGCGCGACGAACGGTTCGTGCCCCAAGGCCCGCACCCGCGCAGCCGTAGCGTCGGCGCCGGGCTGGGCGCGGGTGATCCAGACGTTGAGCGGTCGGGCGGCGGTCATCTTCACCTGCAACCCTGGCGGCGCGCGCCGCCTCTGGCAATCGGAAGCCGCTACTGCGGCGGCAGGATCAGGTCGCCGCCGTCGCGCTTGACGGCGTCGCCCAGCGACAGGCCAAGGTCGCGCGCTGCGGCCTGCGGATCGGCCGAGGCGGCCAGCTCGGCCGAGCCCTCGTGCCGGAACCGGTGGACGCCGTCGGCCGACAGCGCCTCGACGATCAGGTGCAGCGATCCGCCCGCCAACCGCGCATGAGCGCCGATGGCGGTCTTGCACGAGCCTTCCAGCGCCACCAGCGCACCGCGCTCGGCGGCGACGGCTACGGCGGTCGGAGCGTGGCGGATCGCCTCCAGCCACGGCGCGCCGATGTCGGAAATCCGAGTCTCGATGGCCAGGGCGCCCTGGCCGGGGGCGGGCGGGCGCTCCAGCGGATCGAGCAGACTCTGCGGCAGGTCGCCCAGTCCCAGACGCTTGAGACCCGACAGCGCCAGCAGGATGCCGTCGGCCTCTCCCGCCGCCAGCTTGGCCAGGCGCGTGTCGACATTGCCGCGCAGCATGCGCACGTCGAGGTCGGGGCGCAGATGCAGCGCCTGGGCCTGCCGCCGCAGCGAGGCGGTGCCCAGGACCGCGCCCTGCGGCAGGTCTTCGATCCGTGCGACCTTGTGGCTCAGGAAGGCGTCGCGCGGATCCTCGCGCTCGGGGATCGCAGCGATGCAGAGCCCCTCGGGCAACAAGGCCGGCATGTCCTTCATCGAATGCACGGCGCAGTCGATGGCGCCCGAGGCCAACGCCTCCTCGATCTCCTTGGTGAACAGCCCCTTGCCGCCGATTTCCAGCAACCGGCGATCCTGCACCCGGTCGCCCGTGGTGGTGATCACGATCAGCGGCGCGACCGCGTCGACTTCCGCCTGGTTCGTCGGGTCCGCGCCCAGGGCGGCGGCGATCCGGCGTTGGACCATGCCCGATTGGGCCAGGGAGAGCTTGGAGCCGCGGGCTCCGATCCGGACGGGCTGTTGCGTGGGCACGACGCGCAGTCTACCTCGGCGTTGCGATAAGGAAGCCCCGGCCTATAGGACCGCGCCGGGCGCCGCAACCGTTGGGAGCCGCGTGAGCCAGACCCTGACCGTCCTCGGCCTAGAGACAAGCTGCGACGAGACTGCGGCCTCGGTCGTGCGCCTGGACGCCGACGGGGCCGTCGAGGTGCTGTCCTCGGTGATCGGAACCCAGTTCGCCCAGCACGCCCCCTATGGCGGCGTCGTGCCCGAGATCGCCGCCCGCGCACATGTCGAGACCATCGACGCCGTCGCCGCCCAGGCCATGCAGGAGGCCGGACTCGGCTATGGCGACCTCTCCGGCGTCGCGGCCACGGCGGGGCCCGGCCTGGTCGGCGGGGTGATGGTCGGGCTGTCGTTCGGCAAGGCGGTGGCGCTGTCCAGGGGCCTGCCGCTGGTGGCGGTGAACCACCTCGAGGGCCACGCCGTCTCGGCCCGGCTGACCGCCGACATTCCCTATCCATTCCTGCTGCTGCTGGTCTCCGGCGGCCATTGCCAGTTGCTGGCCGTCGAGGGGATCGGCGCCTGCCGCCGCCTGGGCTCAACCATTGACGACGCCGCCGGCGAGGCTTTCGACAAGATCGCCAAGAGCATGGGCCTGCCCTATCCCGGCGGCCCGGCCCTGGAGAAGCTGGCCGAGGGCGGCGATCCGGCCGCTTATGACCTGCCGCGCGCCCTGCTAGGCCGCCAGGGCTTCGACTTCTCGTTCTCGGGTCTGAAGACCGCCGCCGCGCGCTTCGCCGCCACGGTGACAACCGAGGCCCAGCGCCGCGACCTCGCCGCCGCCGTCCAGTCCGCCATCGCCCGCCAGCTCTCCGAACGCACCGACAAGGCCATGGCCGCCTACGCCGCCGAACATGCCGGCCAGGCGCTGCGCTTCGTGGTCGCCGGGGGCGTGGCCGCCAACAAGACCGTGCGCGCCAAGCTGCAGGAGACGGCCGCCAAGCACGGCTTCTCTTTCGACGCCCCGCCGCTCGCCTACTGCACCGACAACGCCGCCATGATCGCCCTGGCCGGCGCCGAGCGCCTGGCGCTGGGGATCAGCGACCCGCTGGACGCGGTCGCCCGCCCGCGCTGGCCGCTGGATGCGGAAGCGGCCGCCTCCAACCCCACCCACGCATTCGGCCGCAAGGGAGCCAAGGCATGAAGACCGCAGGCGTCATCGGCGGCGGAGCCTGGGGCACGGCGCTCGCCCTGGTCTGCGCCCGCGCGGGCCTTTCCACCACGCTCTGGGCGCGCGAGGCCGAGGTCGTCGCCTCGATCAATACGGCGCGCGAAAACACGACCTTCCTGCCGGGCGTGGTCTTCGACGCCCCCGTCCGCGCCACCGGCGACCTGGCCGACCTCGCCAGCGCCGATGTCGTGCTCAACGTCAGTCCCGCCCAGCACCTGCGGGCCAGCCTGGACGCCTTCCGGCCTCACGCCCGCGCCGGCGTGCCGATGGTGCTGTGCTCCAAGGGCGTCGAACAGGGCACGCTGAAGCTGATGACCGAGGTGCTGGACGAGGGCCTGCCCCAGGCGACGCCAGCGGTCCTGTCGGGGCCCAGCTTCGCCATCGATGTCGCCCGCGGCCTGCCGACCGCCGTCACCCTGGCCTGTCCGGACGAGGAGCTGGGCTTCCAGATCGCCGCGGCGCTCAGCCTGCCGACCTTCCGGCCCTATCTGGCCACCGACATGATCGGGGCGGAGATCGGCGGCTCGGTGAAGAACGTGCTGGCCATCGCCTGCGGGATTTCCGAGGGCAAGGGCCTGGGCCGCAGCGCCCACGCCGCCCTGATCACCCGCGGGTTCGCGGAAATGACCCGCATGGCCGTGGCCCTGGGCGCGGAGGCCGAGACGGTCGCCGGTCTCTGCGGCCTGGGCGATCTGGTGCTGACCTGTTCCTCGCCGCAGTCGCGCAACATGAGCGTGGGCCTGGCCCTCGGCGCCGGCCAGACCCTCGAGCAGGCCCTGGCCGGCAAGGTCTCGGTGGCCGAGGGCGTCGCCTCCGCCCCCGCCGTCGTCGCCCTGGCCCGCAAGCTCGAGGTCGAGGCCCCGATCTGCGAGGCCGTCGCCGCGATCCTGGCGGGCGAGGCCCAGGTCGACGAAGCCATCGGCCGCCTGCTCGCCCGCCCGATCCGCTCCGAACGCTAGAAGGACATCTCCGTGCCGCTCTTCGCCCTGCACTGCCTCGACAAGCCCGCCTCGCTCGATCTGCGGCTCGCCAATCGCGAGGCGCACCTGGCCTATGTCGGCGGTTTCAGGGACCACGTGCGGGTCGCCGGCCCGCTGCTGGACGGCGAAGGGAACATGGCCGGCTCGCTGCTGGTCATGGAATTCGACGACCTGACCGCCGCCAAGGCCTTCTCGGCCGACGATCCCTACAACAAGGCCGGCCTCTTCCAGCGCGTCGAGGTCACTGCCTTCAAGGCCACCCTGGGCGGCTTCTCGGCCTGATGCGCGACGGCCCCGACAATCCGGCCCGGCCCGGTCCTGGCGTGCGTCTCTGCGCCCTCACCGACCTCGCCGACCCGGGCTCGAAGGGCTTCCGCTTCCGCCAGGACGGCAAGATGTTCGCGGGCTTCGTGGTGCAGGTGGGCGGCGAGGTCCGCGGTTATGTCGACAGCTGCCCGCACGCCGGCTGGCCGCTGGCCGCCTGGGACGACCGCTACCTGACGCGCGAGGGCGACCTCATCCTCTGCGGCGGCCATGCGGCCTTGTTCCGTCCGCTCGACGGTCTGTGCGTCGCCGGCCCCTGCGCGGACGAGAGGCTCAGCCCCTGGCCCGTGCGGGTCGAAGACGGCGAGATCTTCACCGGCTGAGGTTTCCTTAATCCCCGCCAGCTAAACCATGGCGCGAGACCTAAGGAGACACCGGCCATGGCCGACGCCCTTCGCGCGCTGGCGACCTTCAACGGACGCTTCGCCCCGCAGTTCGCCCGCACCATGCTGTCGACCCCCCGCGCCGACGACGAGGTCGCGGCGTTCGCCGCCCATTGCGAGGCGCGCGGCTTCGAGTTCACCGAGACCTGGGCCGACAACAACTTCCGCTTCGTCGCCCCGATGCTGCGCGAGTTCGCCCAGAACCGCGGCCAGATCCGCTATCTCGAGATCGGCGCCTACGAGGGCAAGAACCTCGCCTTCATGGATTGGCTGCTTCCGGCCCGCCTGGACGTGACCATCATCGACCCGTGGTTCGATCCTGCCCTGAACCCCGAAGAAAAATACCTTGCGGTCGAGCCTCGCTTCCAGCGCAACGCCGCCAAGCTCGACTTCGACCGGCTGGATATCCGCAAGGGATTCTCGACCTACGAACTACCGCGCATGCTGCAGGCGGGCGAGGAATACGACCTCATCTATGTCGACGGCTCGCACACCGCCTGGGCGGTCAGCGTCGACCTCGCCTACTGCGCCAGCCTGCTGAAGATCGGCGGCATGATGGTGCTCGACGACTACTGGCACCATGAGAGCGAGATCGGCGGCCCCGGCGTGAAGCAGGCGGTCGACCACTTCCACGCGATCTTCCGCCAGTACTTCGATATCACCGCGGTCTATCGCCAGGTCGCCCTGACCAAGATCCGCGACATTCCGCGCTAGGCGCGGGCGGGGAACGGCTCGGCGGCGAAGTCCGTCACGTCATCGATCAGGCCCTTCGCGGCCAGGGCCACCAGCTCGCCGCCCTTTTCCGGCGTAGCCAGGGACGGGTCCGAGCCCATGCGACCGTCCGGATAGCGGGCGCGGAAGTCCTTGGCCTCGCGGATCGGCCCGGTTGGGGCGATCTGCGGCGCATAGTTCGCGGTCTTGATCGCCTCCGGATAGGCCCATTGGGTCACCGCGATCTCCGAGGGGGTCGCATGGCTGCCGTGGCCGGTCGGGAACTGGCGGTTGGCGAGCGCCGTGACCCCGCGCAGCTCCCACC
This sequence comes from Phenylobacterium sp., assembly GCF_041919955.1. Taxonomy (GTDB): domain Bacteria; phylum Pseudomonadota; class Alphaproteobacteria; order Caulobacterales; family Caulobacteraceae; genus Phenylobacterium. Next base: position 61,792 of record NZ_JAYRSU010000016.1, read on the forward strand.
AGTTCTTGAGCTTGCAGGCGAAGCCCCGCTCGACCCGCGCGAAGCTGGCCTCGGCGTAGAGCTCGGAGAACGCCGCCTCGATGGTGGCGACGTTGCCGCCGTGGCCGTTCAGGAAATAGATCTTCTCGAAGCCGTGCGCGGCCAGCGAGCGGCACCAGTCGCCGATCGCGGCGATGAAGGTCGAGGGCCGCAGCGAGATCGTGCCGGGAAAGCCCAGGTGATGCTGCGCCATACCGATGTTGAAGGTCGGGGCGATCAGCAGGTCCGAGCTCTTCTGCGCCTCGTGCGCGATGATCTCCGGGCAGAGCCAATCGGTGCCCAGCAGGCCGGTCGGCCCATGCTGCTCGTTCGAACCGATCGGCACGACCACCGTCTTGGAGCGCTGGAGATAGGCGTCGATCTCTTGCCAGGTCGAAAGGTGAAGCAGCATGTCGGGAATCCTACTGAGCAGATGGCGCAGGATAGCAGCGCCGTCCTACGGTTCACATCCTGCCCTCCCACAAGGGGGAGGGAAACAAGACCCTACTTCGCGAACCGCTTAAAGAAGCTCGTCTCCTTCCAGCGCGGCCTCTCCGGTTCGTCCGCGACCGCGAAGATCAACTTGCCGAGAAAGACGTTGAACTTGGCCGCCTCGGCTTTCTCGACAGGCTGGGAGAGGTCGTCGGCCAGGGCGTGATAACGGGTGGCGCGCCAGGTCTTCTCGATCTGCGCCCGCGGCGTGTCGGGCTTGAAGCCGAACTTGAAGGCCAGCGCCGGGACGCCGGCCCGGATGAAGCTGTACTGGTCGGAGCGGATGAACGAGTTGCGGTCCGGATAGGGGTCGGCCACCACCTCCAGCCCGGCGGCCTTCGAGACCTTGCGCGCGGTGTCGCCCAGGGTGCTCTCGTCGACCCCGTACATCAGCACAGAATCGAAGGTCCACAGCGGCAGGGCCATGTCCATGTTGAGGTCGGCCACCACCGAGGCCGCCGGCACGCTCGGCTTGCCGGCGAAGTATTTCGAGCCGAGCAGGCCCTTCTCCTCGCCGGTCACCAGCACGAACAGCACCGAGCGCTTCGGGCGGGCCTTGGCGGCGGCCATGTCGCGCGCGATCTCCAGCACGGAGGCGACCCCCGCGGCGTTGTCGAGCGCCCCGGCGTAATAGGGCGCGCCCTTGCCGGTGGTGTTGACGCCCAGGTGATCGAGGTGGGCGGTGACCACCACGTGCTCGGCCGCCAGCTTCGGGTCCGAGCCCGGCAGCTTGGCCACCACGTTGGCCGAGACCACTTGGCTGGTCTGCGTCGAGACCTGCGCGCGGAGCGATTGGGCGAGGTCGAAGCCCTTGATAGGTTTGGCGGCGTCGGCCAGCGCCAGCACCTCGGCGAAGGTGTGGCCCGAGCGTGCGAACAGCTTCTCGGCCTCCGCCGGATTGAAGCTGGCGGAGAAGGCCTGGCCGCGCACCTCATTCAGGGCGTCGTCGGCGGGGAACATCCCCGGCTGGCCTGAATTCTGGATCTGCCGGACCCAGGGCACATCCATCGACTTCGGATTGGCCAGGGCGATCAGCCCGACCGCGCCGGCGGCCTGCGCCGCGCGCCAGGTCTCCGAGCCGCGCGAATGGGCCTTCAGTTCCGCCGAGATGTCGCCCGGCCCGCCGTTCACATAGACCGCGATCTTGCCCTTCAGATCCTGGCCGGCGAAGTCGTCATAGCCGACCTCGGGCAGATGCAGGCCGTAGCCGATGAAGACCAGCGGCGCCTCGACCGTCTTGGGCTGAGGAATCCGCGCGCCGAACAGAATGTCCTCGCCGACCCGCAGGGTCTGCGCCTCGCCGCCCGCCACCAGGGCCGCGCTCGACTGGTTCGCCAGCACGCGCTGCTCGGTGAACGTCATGGGCTGCAGATAGCCCTTGGTCCCGGCCGGCTTCAGGCCATAGGCGCGGAACTTCTGGGCCGCGTAGTCGGCGGCGCGATCATAGCCGGACGTGCCCGTCATTCGCCCTTCGAACTGAGGCCCGGCCAGCGTCTCGACATGGGCCCACCAGCGGCTCCCGTCAGGGTCGGCCGCGAGGGCCGGGGCGGCGGAAAGAGCGGCGAGAACTATGGCGAAGGTCAAACGCATGTTGGGGAAATGACTCGGGTCCGTGATCAAAGCGCGACAATTCCTTCATACGGCCGGCCCTGCAAGCGGCACGGTCGCCGCGGCGCCTTCCCGAAGGTTAGCTTCTTCACCTTCGGCGGTTGCGCACGCGCCCTCGCGCGCGTAACTCCCGCCTCAAAGCGCTAAATAGGGAGTAGCGGCGTGAGCGAAGGCGAAGTCTTTCCGGTTCCCGAGGCCTGGGCGCAGAAAGCCCATATGAACGCGGCGGGCTATGAGGCCGCGGTCGCGCAGGTGGAGTCCGATCCCGACGCCTACTGGACCCACGTCGCCGGTCGGCTCGACTGGATCCAGCCCTTCTCCGTCGTAAAGGACGTCTCGTTCAACAAGGACGACTTCCGCATCCGCTGGTTCGCCGACGGCGTGCTGAACGTCTCGGTCAACTGCCTGGACCGCCACATCCCCACGCGCGGCGATCAGGTCGCTATCATCTGGGAAGGCGACGGCGGCGAGACCACCACGCTCACCTATCGCGAGCTGCTCGCCGAAACCTGCCGCATGGCCAATGTGCTCAAGGCCAAGGGCGTCCAGAAGGGCGACCGCGTCACCATCTACCTGCCGATGATTCCGCAGGCGGCGGTGGCCATGCTGGCCTGCGCCCGCATCGGCGCCGTCCATTCTGTGATCTTCGGCGGCTTCTCGCCGGATTCGATCGCCGGCCGCATCCAGGACTGCGACAGCCGCATCGTCATCACCGCCGACGAAGGCCTGCGCGGCGGCAAGACCGTGCCGCTGAAGCGCAACGTCGACGAGGCGCTGAAGACCTGCCCGCAAGTCAAGGACGTCATCGTCGTGCGCCGCACGAAGGGCGACGTGCCGATGGTCGAAGGCCGCGACGCCTATTTCTCGGACCTGAAGCAGGACGTCGCCGACACCTGCGAGCCCGAGCCGATGAACGCCGAGGATCCGCTGTTCATCCTCTACACCTCCGGCTCGACCGGCAAGCCGAAGGGCGTGCTGCACACCACCGGAGGCTACCTGACCTGGGCGGCCCACACCCATGAGCTGGTGTTCGACTACCGCCCCGGCGAGGTCTTCTGGTGCACGGCCGACGTGGGCTGGGTCACCGGCCACAGCTATGTCGTCTACGGCCCGCTGGCCAATGCGGCGACGTCGCTGATCTTCGAGGGCGTGCCCAACTATCCCAACCATTCTCGGTTCTGGGACGTGATCGACCGCCACAAGGTCGAGATCTTCTACACCGCTCCCACCGCCATCCGCGCCCTGATGCGCGAAGGCGACGAGTACGTCACCCGCACCAAGCGCACCTCGCTGCGCCTGCTGGGCACGGTCGGCGAGCCGATCAACCCGGAGGCCTGGCTCTGGTATCATCGCGTGGTCGGCGAGGGCCGCTGCCCGATCGTCGACACCTATTGGCAGACCGAGACCGGCGCGTGCCTCGCCTCGCCCCTGCCGGGCGCCCATGCGGCCAAGCCCGGCTCCTGCGCCAAGCCGCTGCCCGGCGTGAAGTTCCAGTTGGTCGACGCCGAGGGCGGCGTGCTCGAGGGCGCGACCTCGGGCAACCTCTGCATCACCGACAGCTGGCCCGGCCAGATGCGCACGGTATACGGCGACCATCAGCGCTTCTTCGACACCTACTTCTCGACCTATCCGGGCAAGTACTTCACCGGCGACGGCTGCCGCCGCGACGAGGACGGCTACTACTGGATCACGGGCCGCGTGGACGACGTGATCAACGTCTCGGGCCACCGCCTTGGCACCGCCGAAATCGAAAGCGCCCTGGTCGCCAACGAGCACGTGGCCGAGGCCGCCGTGGTCGGCTACCCGCACGACATCAAGGGCCAGGGCGTCTACTGCTTCGTGACCCTGAAGTCCGACACCACCCCGTCCGACATCCTGCAGGCCGAGCTCAAGGGCTGGGTCCGGCGCGAGATCGGGCCGTTCGCCGCGCCGGACGTGGTACAGTTCGCGCCTGGCCTGCCCAAGACCCGCTCGGGCAAGATCATGCGCCGCATCCTGCGCAAGATCGCCGAGAACGACCTCTCCAACCTCGGCGACACCACCACCCTCGCCGATCCGGCCGTGGTCGACGATCTGGTGAAGAACCGCCACGGCGGCTGACGCGTTGCGCATGGCGAAGGAAGCTTCGCCATGCGCTCGGCCCTGCTCGCCGCCGTTCTCGTTCTCGCGCTCGCCGCGCGCGAGGGCCTGCGCGTCGAGGTCAGCCCCGATCCCGACGGCGCCTCGGGTCTGATCCGCGGGGTCGTCGACATCCCAGCCCCGCCCCAGGCGGTCTGGGCTGTGCTGGTCGACTGCGACCTCGCCCCGCGCATGGTCCGCAGGCTCAAGAGCTGCCGCATCGTCGAACGCGACCCGGCCGGAGGCTGGGACGTGCGCGAGCATATCAGTCGAGGCGGGCTGATCCCCCCGGTCCGCAGCGTCTTCCGATCCGACTACGAGCCGCCCTGGCGCATCCGCTTCCACCGCGCCGGCGGCGACCTCAAGGTGCTGGAGGGCGAGTGGCGTCTGCTGCCGCTGGAAGGCGGCGGAACCCGCGTCTTCTACGAGAGCCGCGCCTCGGCCCCGTTCGCCGTTCCCCCGCCCCTCGCCCGAATGGTCCTGCGCCGCGACGTCCCCGACGCCCTACGCGCCCTGCGTCGGGAAGCGCTGGCGCGGGAGAGCCGCTGAATCCCCCCCGCGGGCGGGCATCTCGACGCCGCACTTTCCGGGGCCTCGCAAGGGAGCTATCCACCCCCGATGTCCTACGACCTGCCGCCGCCCCTGCGCCTCGCCGCCGACCGCCTGATGGAGGGCGTCTCGCGCAAGGACATGGCGCAGCGCGCCGGGGCCATCTCGCAGCGCTATCGCGGCGGCGGCGGATCGGCGGCGGTCGTCACCTCCCAGGCCGACGCCACGGCCTATGTCCTGACCCGCCTGCCGGCCACCTACGCGGCCTGCGCCCGCGTGTTCGCCGAAGCGGCCGGCCGCGCGCCGCATTTCGCGCCGCAGAGCCTGCTGGACGCGGGCGCGGGGCCGGGCGGCGCCGGCTGGGCGGCGCTGGAGACCTGGCCGCAGATCGCCGCCGCCAGCCTGCTCGACTCCAACCGCGCCTTCCTCGACATCGCCGAAACCCTCGCAGCCGACGCGCCCTCTCCGCTGCGGGCCGCCCAGCGCCTGCGCGCCGACCTCACCGCGCCCGGCGACTGGCCCGCCGCCGACCTGGTGGTCGCCAGCTACGCCCTGGCCGAGATCGCCCCGGCCGCCCTGGCCGGAACCGTCGAGCGGCTCTGGGCCGCGACCCGCGGCCTGCTGGTCCTGGTCGAGCCCGGGACGCCGGCCGGCTACCGGCGGCTGCTGGCGGTCCGCGACCAGTTGATCGACGCGGGCGCACGCGTGCTCGCCCCCTGCCCTCACGCCGCGCCCTGCCCGCTTTCCTCGCCCGATTGGTGCCACTTCTCCCAGCGGCTGGCGCGCTCGCGCGACCACCGCCTGGCCAAGGGCGCCGAGACGCCGTTCGAGGACGAGAAGTTCAGCTACCTCGTCCTCGCCCGCGACGGCATCGTCCCTGCCCCGCCGACGCCGCGCGTCCTGGCGCCGCCGCGCGCCGGCAAGCCCGGCGTCGAGCTGAAGCTTTGCACCCCGGCCGGCGCGCTGGAAAACCGCTTCGCCGCCCGGCGCGACAAGGCCGCCTACGCCGTGGCCCGCCGGATCGACTGGGGCGAGGCCCTTCCCGACTAGCTCGAACGGCCGTTTGAAATCTGCTGGCCTTACGGCGTTCGGCGCGCGAAAGTCACGCTTCGCGCCCGTCGCATTTCAGGGCCGAGCCATTTCAGAACGACAGGGAGGCCCATTATGCCCACGAGCCGCGAGATCCATCTGGTCAGCCGTCCGGCCGGAATGCCGACGCCCGACAACTTCGCCATGGTCGAGACGCAGGTCGGCGACGCCTCCGACGGCGAGGTGCTGGTCCAGAATCTCTACATGTCCGTCGACCCCGCCATGCGCCCCCGCCTGACCGCCGGCCAGGAGCTGGGCGAGGCGATGATGGGCGGCGCGCTCGGCCGCGTGGTGCAGTCCAAGAACCCCGACTTCGCGGTCGGCGACCTGGTCACCAGCCGCAACGGCTTCCGCGAATTCTTCGTCTCGAACGGCCAGGGCCTGGCGCGCCTCGCCGCCGACCCCGACCTGCCGGTGATCGCCTATATGCACGCCATGGGCATGACCGGCTTCACGGCCTATGGCGGCATCCTGCACATCGGCCAGCTCAAGGACGGCGAGCAGGTGTTCGTCTCCACGGCCGCGGGCGCGGTCGGCTCGATCGCCGCCCAGATCGCCAAGATCAAGGGCTGCTACGTGGTCGGCTCCACCGGATCGGCCGACAAGGCCGCCTGGCTGAAGGACGAGGTCGGGCTGGACGCGGTGATCAACTACAAGGAACAGCCGATCAGGAAGGCCCTGGAAGAAGCCACGCCCAAGGGCGTCGACGTCTATTTCGACAATGTCGGCGGCGACCACCTGGAGGCCGCCCTGCGCCGCATGAACACGCTCGGCCGCATCCCGGTCTGCGGCTTCATCTCCGGCTATAATTCCGGCCATTCGAACGTCTCGAACCTGTCGAACATCATCTATTCGCGGGTCATGCTGCGCGGCTTCGTCGGCACCGACTTCCTGCACCTGCACGACCAGTTCCTGACCGACATGGCCGGCTGGCTGAAGGCCGGGAAGATCAAGACCCAGCAGACGGTGCTCAACGGCATCGAAAACGCCCCGGCCGCGATGATCGGCCTGATGGAGGGCAGGAACGCCGGCAAGATGCTGGTGAAACTGGCGGAATAGGATTTTCCAGAGTGTCGTCCCGGTTTCGGCGCAGCCGAAGACCGGGACCTATTCGCGCCTGGGTCGGCAGAATGACGCGACGGCCGCTCGCGTCCGGCGCCATCAGGTGTTCATGGATCGCGGTCTTGCTTCGCAAACCCGGATGGCATGGGCGGCGAGCGACAGGTCCCACATGAAAATCCCGTAATCTTCCCTCGCCCCGCGCCGGTGCTAGGCTCGCCCGCTCGCAGACTGGGAAGACCGCATGTTCCGCACCACAGCCGCCGCCCTCGCGCTCACCCTGGTCCTGGGGGCCGCAGCGCCCGCCCTGGCCGCCGACGTGGTGCCGCCCATCGCCTACAAGGAACGCACCCTGGCCAACGGGCTGAAGGTCTATTCCTCGGTCGACCGCACCACCCCGAACGTGACCGTCCAGGTCTGGTACGGCGTCGGCTCCAAGGATGATCCCGTCGGCCGCTCGGGCTTCGCGCACCTCTTCGAGCACATGATGTTCAAGGCCACGCGCGACACGCCGTCCGAAACCATCGACCGCATGACCGAAGACGTGGGCGGCTTCAACAACGCGTCCACCTATGACGACTTCACCAACTACTATGAGGTCGTCCCCGCCGAGCACCTCCAGCGCTTGCTGTGGGTCGAGGCGCAGCGCCTGGGCTCGCTGGTTGTCGACGAGGCGACATTCAAGTCCGAGCGCGACGTGGTGAAGGAGGAGCTGCGCCAGTCGGTGCTCAGCCAGCCCTACGGCCGGCTGTTCTACCTCTACCTGCCCCAGGCCAGCTACCAGACCCACCCTTACAAGCGCCCCGGCATCGGCTCGATCGAGGAACTGGACGCCGCCACCATCGACGACGTGCGCGCCTTCCACGCCGCCTATTATCGCCCCGACAACGCCGCCCTGATCGTGGTCGGCAATTTCGACGAGGCGCAGCTGAACGCCTGGGTCGACAAGTACTTCGCGCCGCTGAAGACGCCCGCCGCCCCGATCAGGCGGGTGACCGCGGTCGAGCCGCCCCGCACCGCGCCCGGCGTCTACAAGGGTTACGGCCCCAATGTCCCGCTGCCGGCCATCCTGATGACCTGGCACGCCCCGGCGGCCAGCAGCCCCGACGCCCCAGCCCTGACCGTGCTGGACGCCGTGCTCTCCAGCGGTAAATCCTCGCGGCTCTACAACAGCCTGGTCTACGAAAAGCAGGTCGCCGCCGACATCTTCTCCGACGCCTCCCTGCCCCAGCAGCCGGGCATGGTGATGCTGGGCGCCATCCTGGCCGGCGGCAAGACCCTGGACGAGGGCGAAAAGGCCCTGCTCGCCGAGGTCGCCCGCCTGCGCGACGCCCCGCCGACCGAGGCCGAGCTGACCGAGGCCAAGAACGAGCTGGTCGCCCACAAGCTGCGCGAACGCGAGACGGTCGACGGCCGCGCCTTCGCTCTCGGCTACGCTCTGCGCACCGCCGGCGACGCCGCCCTCGCCAACAAGGAGCTGGCGCAGCTCCAGGCCGTCACCGCGGCCGATGTGCAGCGGGTCGCGCGCAAGTACCTGACCGACGCCGGCCGCATGACCATCCTCTACCAGGCCGACAGCGCACGCCCGGCCGGCGAGAAGGACATGACCCCCAAGCCGCCCGTCGTGGCCTCGGCCAAATATACCGGCCCGGTCGTCACCCTGGCCCCCGAAGGCGCGCGCCAGGCGCCGCCGCCGGTCGGGACCCCGGTCAAGCCGGTCCTGCCGCAGCCGGTTGAAAAGACCCTCGCCAATGGCCTCCGGGTCATCGTCGCCAAGTCCTCGGACCTGCCGCTGGTCTCGGCCTCGCTCACCGTGCGCACCGGCGCCTGGGCGGATCCTCAAGGGTTGGCCGGAGCCATGGGCATGACCGCCGGCATGCTGACCGAGGGCACCAAGACCCGCGGCGCCCAGCAGATCGCCAGCGAAGCCGAAGCCCTCGGCGCGACCCTGACGTCGGGCGGCGGCCAGGAGTCCTCGGCCGTGACCCTGAACGTCATGCCGGGCAAGCTCGCCCCGGCCATGGCCATCATGGCTGACGTCGTGAAGAACCCGGCCTTTGCAAACGAGGAGCTGGAGCGCCAGCGCAGCCAGGCCCTCGACGGTCTCTCGGTCGCCTACCAGTCACCGGGCCAGCTGGCCGGCTACGCCGCTTCGCCGGTGGTGTTCGGCGGCACGCCCTTCGGCCAGGTCGCCTCGGGCACCCCGGCCTCGATCGCCAAGATCTCGACCGCCGACCTCTCGAAACTGCATGGCCAGTATTTCCGCCCCGACAACGCCATACTAGTGCTGACCGGCGACATCACGCCCGAGGCCGGCTTCGCCCTGGCCCAGAGCGCGTTCGGCGACTGGAAGGCGCCCGCCGCCCCCGCGCCCGCCCGCGCCGAGGTCAACCCCAAGGCTGCGCCGCGCGCCGTCGCCATCGACCTGCCCGGCACCGGCCAGGCGGCGGTCACGGTCGCCAGGGCCGCCATTCCGCGGGGCGCGCCCGACTACTATGCCGGCGCGGTCGCCAACTCGGTGCTGGGCGGCGGCTATTCGGCCCGCCTGAATCAGGAGATCCGCATCAAGCGCGGCCTGTCCTACGGCGCCAGTTCGCGCCTCTCGGGCATGCGCACCACCGGCCTCTTCCGCGCGGTCGCCCAGACCAAGAACGAGTCCGCGCCCCAGGTGCTGGACCTGATCCTGGCCGAGCTGCAGCGCATGGCCCAGGCCCCGGCGAGCGCCGAAGAACTGAAGGCCCGCAAGTCTGTGCTGATCGGCGGTTTCGGCCGCGAACTGGCCACCACCGACGGCCTGGCCGGCATTCTCGGCAATCTCGCCCTCTACGACCTGCCCCTGACCGAGGTCGCCGACTACACCGGCAAGGTCGAGGGCGTCACGGCTGCCCAGGTCCAGGCGTTCTCGGCCAAAGAGTTCGCCCCGGACGGCGTCAGCGTCATCGTCGCCGGCGACGCCAAGGCCTTCACCGAAGGCCTGAAGCAGCGCCGCCCGAACCTGGAAGTCATCCCCGCCAAGGATATCGACCTGGAGGCCGCCAGCCTGAAGAAGTGAGGGTCGACAATCAGCCGATCCGTGTCATCCCGGTCTTGCTTCGCAAACCGGGATGACACGAAGAATTACGCCCCCCGCGCCCACTTGCCGAGGTCGCGCTCGCGGCCCATCAGCGCCAGGCCCGAGGCGATGGATTCCAGCTCCGCCCCGCTCTCGATCTTCGACGCGTCGAAGCGGCGGTAGAAGACGTCCCGCACCGCCGGGACCAGCGAAGAGCCCCCGGTCAGGAACACCTTGTCGATGCCCCCGGCGTTCAGCCCGGCGTCGCTCAGCGCCCGGTCGACCGCGTCCTCGATCAGGTGGAGCTCCGGGGCGATCCAGTCCTCGAACTCGGCCCGCTCGACCCGCGCGCCGATTTCGATGCTCCCGGCCTCGAAGCGGAAGTCCGCGGCGGTCTGTGAGGACAGCGCCTCCTTCAGGTCCGAGACCGCGCGGTAGAGCCGATAGCCGTAGTTCTCGTCCAGCACCTCGACCAGCCGTTCGATCTTCTCCGGCTCCACCGCCTCGCGCACCAGCTTGCGGATCTCGCGCATGTCGCGGCTGGCCCGCATCAGGGCGAGCTGGTCCCAGCGCGCGAAGGTCGAATAGTAGCGGTTTGGGATCGGCAGCACCTTGCCGAACGAGGTGTAGCTGGAGCCCTTGCCCAACGCCGGCGAGACCAGGTTGTCGATGATCCGGTAGTCGAAGGCGTCGCCCGCCACGCCCACCCCGGCGCGGCCGAGCGGGATCGAGGCGATCTCGCCGTCCTTGCGCGTGAAGCGGATGATCGAGAAGTCGCTGGTGCCGCCGCCGAAGTCGCCGACCAGCACGGTGGCGTCCTCCTTCAGCTCGCGGGCGAAGAAGAACGCCGCCCCGACCGGCTCGTAGGCGTAGAGGATCTCCTCGAAGCCCAGCCGCCGGAACCCGGTCTCGTAGCGCGCCAGCGCCAGGGCTTCGTTCGGCGAGCCGCCGGCGAAGGTCACCGGCCGTCCGACGATCACCCGCCTGGGCAGGCTCGCCATGTCGCCGCCGCCGCGCTCGCGCAGCTTCAGCAGGAAGGTGGAGAGCAGGTCCTCGAACTGGTAGCGCCGCCCGATGATCTGGGTCTCGGTGAAGCTCTCCGAGGCGGCGAAGCTCTTGAACGACTGGATGAACCGCGTCTCCAGCGGGTCTTCGACATAGGCCTCGATGGCCCAGGGCCCCGCCTCGATCTCGCGCTCGTTAGGCTGTTCGGGCGGAGCGTAGAACGACAGGGCCGAGCGGAAGGCGAACAGCTCCCGCTCAGGCGCGGGAAACTTGACCAGGTGCGCGGGGCCGTCCACGCCTGCAAGCGCGACGACCGTGTTGGTCGTGCCGAAATCGATGCCGATGCATAGCTCGGACATGGGCCGCGCTCCTGGGGTTCGGGGATGGGACGGGAAGACCGCCCGCACCCCCGAGGCGCAGGCGGCCCTTAGTTCAGAGGTGTGAGCACGCGGCTCACGCCTGGGCCTCCATGACGTCCTGTTCGTAGGCGGCGAGCGTCGCCATCTGCAGCACGCGGGAGACCGAGGCCGAGAGCGGCGCGATCTGCACAGACTTCGAAAGACCCAGCAGCAGCGGTCCGATCACGGTCGCGCCGCCCAGCGCCTGGACAAGCTGGGTCGAGATCGCCGCCGAGTGAATGGCCGGCATGATCAGCACGTTGGCCGGGCCGGTCAGTCGCATGAACGGATAGTTGACCCGCTTGGAAGGGTCGAGCGCCAGCTCCGGCGGCATTTCGCCCTCGTACTCGAAGTCGACGTCCATCATGTCCAGCATGGCCACCGCGTCGCGCACCTTCTCCGATCGCACGCCCATCGGGTTGCCGAAGGTCGAGTAGGACATGAAGGCCACCCGCGGCACATAGCCCAGGGTCTTGACCGTCCGGGCCGCCTCCATGGCGATCTCGACGAGCTCCTCGGCCTCGGGCATCTCGGTGACGTTGGTGTCGGCGATGAACAGGGTGTGGCCCTTGGCCAGCACCACGCTCATGCCCATGATCCGGCCGTCCGGGGCCGGGTCGATCACCCGCAGCACCTCTTCCAGCACCTGGTCGTAGGAGCGGGTCACGCCGGTCACCATGCCGTCGGCATAGCCCAGCGCCACCATCGAGGCGGCGAAGGAGTTGCGGTCCTGGTTGATCAGCCGCTGGACGTCGCGCTTCAGATAGCCCTGGCGCGACAGCCGTTCGTAGAGGAAGTCGACGAACTCGGGATTGTGGCGCGAGACCCGGGCGTTGATGATCTCGAGCTTGGTCTCGGCCGGGTCCAGCCCCACCTCGACCATGTTCTCCTTCACCAGTTCGTCGCGGCCCACCAGCACCGCGTGGCCCAGGCCCGCGGACTCGAAGGCGTGGGCGGCGCGGATCACCGTCGGCTCCTCGCCCTCGGCAAAGACGATGCGCTTCTTCGGGCCCTTCAGCACCGCCCCCTGCAGCTTCTGCAGGAAGGCCGCCGTCGGGTCGAGGCGCTGGGCCAGCGAGTCGCGATAGGCGTCCATGTCGGTGATCGGCCGGCGGGCGACGCCGGTGTCCATCGCCGCCTGGGCGACGAACGGCGGGATGTACGAGATCAGCCGCGGGTCGAACGGGGTCGGGATGATGTACTGCGGCCCGAACTTCAGCTGCATGCCGTGATAGGCCGCCGCCACCTCGTCCGGCACGTCCTCGCGCGCCAGCTCGGCCAGGGCGCGGGCGCAGGCGATCTTCATCTCCATGTTCACGCGGCGCGCACGCACGTCCATGGCGCCGCGGAAGATGTAGGGGAAGCCGAGGACGTTGTTCACCTGGTTCGGATAGTCCGAGCGGCCGGTGGCGACGATGGCGTCGGGACGCACGGCGTGAACCTCTTCCGGGGTGATCTCCGGGTCGGGGTTGGCCATGGCGAAGATCAGCGGCTTGGGCGCCATCGCCTTGACCATCTCCTGGCTCAGCGCCCCCTTCACCGACAGGCCGATGAAGACGTCGGCGCCGTCCAGGGCCTCGGCCAGCGTCCGCGCGTCGGTCTCGACGGCGTGGGCGCTCTTCCACTGGTTCATGTCGTTGGCGCGGCCGCGATAGATCACGCCCTTGGAGTCGCAGGCGATCACGTTCTCGGGCGAGACGCCCATGGCCTTGATCAGTTCGATGGTGGCGATGCCCGCCGCCCCCGCGCCGTTCAGCACCACCTTGACCTTGGAGATGTCGCGGCCGGTGATGTGGCAGGCGTTGATCAGGCCGGCGGCCGAAATGATCGCCGTGCCGTGCTGGTCGTCATGGAACACCGGGATGTCGAGCAGCTCCTGCAGCTCGGTCTCGATGCGGAAGCACTCGGGCGCCTTGATGTCCTCGAGATTGATGCCGCCGAAGGTGACCCCGATGTTCTTGACCACCGTGATGATCTCGTCGGGATCGGTGGCGCTGACCTCGATGTCGATCGAGTCGACGTCGGCGAAGCGCTTGAAGAGGACGCTCTTGCCCTCCATCACCGGCTTGGAGGCCAGGGCGCCGAGGTTGCCAAGGCCCAGGATCGCGGTGCCGTTCGAGATCACCGCCACCAGATTGCCCTTGGACGTGTAGTCGTAGGCCGCCTCGGCGTCCTCGGCGATCTTCAGGACCGGTACGGCGACCCCCGGCGAATAGGCAAGCGACAGATCCCGCTGGGTGGCCATCGGCTTGGTCGGCGCAATGGCGATCTTCCCGGGGGTCGGGTGCTTGTGGAAGCTCAGCGCCTCCTCGTCGGTGAAGGTGCGTTTCTCGGCGTCGCTCATAGGCGCGGCGTTTCCTCTCGGCCCTTATGGGGCCTGACTAAGCTTGAAAGGGAGCCACCCTATAAAGCCGCAGCGCGGCGTGACAACCGCTGAGCGCCCTCCTAGCGTCCTGCCGCCGCGGCGCCGTTGCGCATCTGCCGCGTCTCCGAACCGTCCGGCGACAGGAAAATCAACGCGCCGGACTCGAAGCGAATGCGCCGCGACGGCGCGCCTTCGACGAAAAACAGGCCCGCCTCGTCCAGCGGCGACAGCAGGCTTGGCGGACGCCGACCGCTGCGCAGGGTTAGCCTTTCGCCGTCCATCGCCGCCTGGAACGGGCCGTACTTGCCGGCATAGGCAGCCAGCCGCTCGCGCCGGATCTTCGGGTGCGCGCCCAGCGCATCCAGCGCCCAGCGGTTCTCGGTCAGGGCCGGCTCGCCCAGGTCCGCCGAAGCCAGCTTCGCCAGCGCCAGCTGCTGAGCCTTGGCAAGGGCCTCGCCCACCGGAACGGCGACGTCGGGGACCACCCCGGTCCCCTCCCAGTTCTTGCCGGTGATCGGGTTGATCGGCGTGCCGCCCGAAATGAACACCGAAAGCCCGTCGCCCAGTTCGGCCGGTCCGCCCGGATTGGCTCCGCCGCCCGAGGCCTCGCCGACCACCGTCGCCCGTTTCGCAGATTGCAGGGTGTAGGCGAAGCTTTCGGCCGCCGAGGCGGTGCGCCCGCTGGTCAGCACGTAGAGCGGAACCGCCAACCGGCGCTCGGCCTTGATCGGGACGGTCGGCGCCTCGTCGCTGTCGGGTTCGCCGCGGGTCTTGAAGGTGTTGTAGATTTTCGCCCCGTCCGGTGTGAAATGCCCAACCAGATAGCCGACCATCGCCGGCGAGCCGCCGCCGTTGTCGCGCAGGTCGAAGATCACCGCATCCGTCCCGGCGACGAGGGCCAGAGCCGCGTCCGCCGCTTCTCGCGGCGCCTGGTCGCCGGTCGGTTCGAAATGGGCGAAGCCGCGCATGTCGATATAGCCGATGTTCCCCGGCAGGATGCGGACGGCCGCGAAGCCGTAGCCGCCGCGGCGCGCCAGGAAGCTCGGCAGTCCCGAGCCTGCGCTGCGCGGACTGGCGTCACCGGCGGGCGGCGTCCAGCTGACGGCGAAGTGCCGGTCCTGCGGCTGCAGGCGCTGGGTAAGGGTCGCGGCGAAGTCGCGAGGGTCGCTCAGCTTGTCATAGGCGCCTCTCTTCGCCTCGGCGCGCAGCTCGGCGGCGATCCTGTGGGCCCGCGCCTCGTCGAAGAACTGGCTGTCGATCGCCTTGGCCAGGGCCTCGACCTTGGCGCGCGGCGCAATCTTCGGCGGCGCCTGGGCGAAGGCGGACGTGGCGGACAGGACCAGGGCGGCCAGGCCGGCGGCGGCGGCGATGCGGCTCATCTTCGAATCTCCCGTTCGCCGAACCCTGTCCGGCCGAGCTTGGCTAATTTTGGGCCGGCCGGCAGATCAGATCGATTCCGGTCTGGTAGATCGCCCTCAGCGCCGCCTCGCCCGCCCCGGCCCGGGCCCGTACCGCCATGGTGTGCATGATCCCGGTCGCGATCGGCGCCAGCCCCGCAGGCTCGCTCGAGAGTTCGCCCGCCGAGCGTTCGAACCGGGCGCGGAAGGCGTCGTCCAGCTCCCCGAACGCGCGGTCCAGAACCGCCCGCACCTCTGGCTCGGCCACCGATTCCGTGACCGCAGTGCCGATCAGGAAACAGCCCTGCTGACCCTGCGCGCCGGCGCGATAGACCTCGCTCGACCTCGCATAGACGATCTCCAGCACCTTGCGCAGCGGCAGGTCGAGGGCCAGCGCCCCGGTCAGGCTGGCGACCATTTCGCGCCGGGACTGCTCCAGGGCGGCGAGGTACAGCGCCCGCTTGTCGCCGAACGCGCCATAGAGGCTGGGGCGATTCAGGCCCGTGGCGGCGCAGAGATCGTCCAGCGACGTCGCTGAATAGCCGTTCTTCCAGAACGTGTCGCGCACGCGTCCCAGCGCGGCCTCGGGATCGAAGCTGCGCGGGCGTCCGCGTTTGGGCGTCTCTTTTTGTACCACTTCGCAAGAAATCCTTGACGGCCGCCTATTTTGTATCGGACGGTAAGAAAATCAAATCCCCGGAGGACGCCATGGATCTCTATTTCTCCCCGCTCGCCTGCTCGCTCTCCACCCGTATCGCCGTCTACGAGGCGGACGCCGAATCCAAGGTCCGCCTGAACCGGGTGGACAGCAAGACCAAGACCATCGACGGCGGCGGCGACTATCGCGCCATCAACGCCCAGGGCCTGGTCCCGGCCGTCCGCACCGACGATGGCGAGGTGATCACCGAAAACGCCGCGGTGCTGCAGTACCTCGCCGACGCCTTCCCGGAAAAGGCCCTGGCCCCCGCTCCCGGCTCGGCCGAGCGCTATCGCCTGCAGCAGTGGCTGAGCTTCGTCGGGACCGAGCTGCACAAGTCGACCTTCAACCCGCTGCTTTCGCCCGCCGCCAACGACGGCGCCAAGGCCTTCGCACGCGAGGGCGCCGGCGCAAAGCTCGCCTATCTGAACGACCATTTGACCGGCCGCGACTACCTGATCGACCGCTTCAGCGTCGCCGACGCCTATGCGGCAGCCGTGCTGAACTGGGCGCAGTTCACGGGGATCGACCTCGCGCCCTATCCGGCCATCGTCGCCTATCGCGAACGCCTCGCCGCTCGTCCGGCCGTGGCGCGGGCGATGAAGGAGGAGTTCGCGCTTTATCAAGCCGCGGCCTGACGGATCGCAGCAGGCGGCGGGTCAGAACCGTCGCCTGCGGATGCGGCGCAGGGCCGAGACCGCGGCCGCGGCGAAGGCGCCGCTGCGCTCGGCGTTGGCCTCGCTGAAGGCCGGGCCGCTGGCCGCGATGGCCCCGTCGGTCCGCAGCGTCCAGCGCCAGCGCTCGCCGCCCTGCTCGATCACCACCTCGTAGTTCGCGTCCGGCATGACAACCTCCCTGCGTCGTCGTCGGGGGGATGCTCTCCCATGCGCATGAAGCCGGTTCTGGGCGGCCCGCGCAGGGCCGGCGCGATTGTCGTGCAGATCTTGTGCAGACGGCTCAGGCCGCGGGCAGGGTCACCACGAACCGCGCCGGCGGCTCCGCCTGCGCCAGGTCGATGGTCGCGTGGTTTGCGGCCAGCAGCGAGCGGGCGATGGAAAGGCCGAGTCCCGTCCCGCCCTCCATCCGCCGCGTGGTGAAGAACGGCTCGAACAATCGCTCCGGTTCGGCCACGCCCGGGCCGTCGTCACTGGCCTCCAGCAGCACGCGCCCGCCCTGCGCCCGCGCCGACAGCCTTGCCCGCCGCGCCCCAGCCTGGCGGCTGTTCTGCAGCAGCACCCCCAGCACCGCCTCCAGGGTCGCCGCGGGCGCGGCGACCGGCGGCAGGCCTGGCGCGACCGCGACCTCGACCGTGAAGGTTTCACCCTGCATGGCGTCGGCCGCCTGGCGCAACACCGCCTCCAGGTCGGTGGCGACCCCGGCCTCGGGGCGCGCCATGTCCGCCCGCGCCAGGTCGAGGAGGCGGGTGACCAGCTGCGACAGCCGCGCGGCGTCGGCGGCGATGTTGTCGAGAAAGCGCCGCCGCTCCTGGGCGGTCATCGCATCGCCGTGGTCCTGCAGCAGCTCGACCGCCCCGGTGACGCCCGCCAGCGGTGTTTTGAACTCGTGGCTGACCGCGGCGGCGAAGTCGCGGAGATAGCCCGAGCGGCGCTCGATCGCGCCGGCCATGGCTCGGAAGTCCTCGTACAGCGACTGGATCTCGACCGCCGCTGTCGTCGGCGTCTCGGGAACCTCGCCGCCAGCGCCGACGGCCACGTTGCGCGAAGCCTCGCTCAGCGCCTCGATCGGTCGCGTCACCCCGCGCGAGACCAGGCCGGTCATGATAATCAGTATACTGAATATACCGGCGACTCCGAGCGCGATCTTGCCGCGGTCCTCGTAGATTCCCCGAAACAGCGCCCGCGGCGAACGCGACAGCAGCACCACCCCCACCACCCGTTCACCCGACATCACCGGCCGGGCGTGATGCAGCCGCACGCCCGAGGCGCGGCTCAGCCATTCCAGCCGGTAGCGCGGGTGATAGTCGCCATTGCGCCGCAGCACCGTGCGCGGCTCTCCGGCGAGGGCCGCCCTCACCTCCGGCAGGGCGCCCAGCGACCCGCCGCCGCCGGCGATGTTTCCCCGCCCGTCCAGCAGCAGCACCGATGACAGCGTCGTCTGCACCGTGCGGTCGATCACCGGCTGGAGCCGCGCAGCCGCCACGGCGGCCGCTGGATCGGGATCCGCGGCCCGTGTCGGACGCGGACGCTCCTCCAGCACCGGGCCGGCCTGCAGGTCGATGGTGGTCGGCTCCGGATCGTAGTAGCCCGGCGCGCGGCGGTTCTGCACCGCCAGCGGCGGGGCGCCGGGCCAGTCCTGCTCGGCCATCGCCGCCAGGGCCGCGCCCTGCGCCACCAGCTCGGCCTCGGTCTGGCGCACCAGCGTGTTCTCGTAGACGCGAAGGAAGATCGCCGACAGCCCCGGCATCGCGGCGGCGAAGAACAGCACCGTGAACAGGATCACCCGCAGCCGCAGGCGCGGCCAGCGCCGCTTGGCGAAAGCCTTCACGGCTCCGATCAAGGCCTGCCGCCCAGGCAGGGTCCGAGCCGGTAGCCGATTCCGGCTCGGGTCTCGATCACGTCGTGCGCGCCCACGCCCGCGAACTTGCCGCGCAGGTTGCGCACGTGGCTGTCGACCGTGCGGTCGGTGACCGCAAAGCCCGGCCCGCGCAGGTGGTCGATGATGGCGTCGCGGCTGAACACCCGGTTGGGCGCTGCGGCCAAGGTGCGGAGGATTCCGAACTCCGTCACCGTCAGGGCGAGCGGCGCGCCGTCCCAGGCCGCCTGCCAGGCCTCGACGTCGAGGCTAAGCCGCCCATGCGCGGCCTGGCCCGGTGGGGTCGGGGCCGGCGCGGGCCGCGCCCGGCGCAGGATTGCGGTGACCCGCGCCGTCACCTCGCGAGGACTGAACGGCTTGACCACATAGTCGTCGGCGCCCAGCTCGATCCCCAGCACCCGGTCGATCTCCTCGTCGCGCGAGGACAGGAACAGGATCGGCAGGTCGCTGGCCGCCCGCACCTGACGGCAGACGTCCAGCCCGCTCATCCGCGGCATATTGATGTCCAGCACCAGCAGGTCGGGCCGCGCGGCGGCCACCTGGGCCAGGGCCGCCTCGCCATCCTCGGCCTGCGCCGTCTCGAAGCCCGCCTTCTCCAGGGCGAAGGCGAGCAGCTGGCGGATGTGCGGGTCGTCGTCGGCGATCAGGATCTTGGCCATCGGCTCATGATCCGGCTTGCGGGGTCGGCGTCAATCTCGGCGGCGGCGTGACCGTGTCCCAATCGCAGGACCGGTCCCAGGCGAGCGCGCCGCCGGCGCCCATCGCCCGCGCGGCCTCCAGCCGCCGCTGGCCGCGCCAGGTCCAGGTCCGCCAGTCGGCCTGCCGGATCTGCAGCTCCTTCAGCGCCGCCGCCCGGGCCGCACTGACCGCCAGGGCCAGCTTCTCCGGCTTGCCGGGCAGCGCCTCCAGCCGCGCCAGCGGCAGCAACGCCGCCGGACCGAGCTCGCGCAGATGACAGAGGTCGAGCCGCGGGGCGTCCGCGCGCCCGGTGACCTCGCGCGCATGGCGCACGTTCCAGGCCGCGGCGATCGCGCCGATGTCGACGACCGCGACGGCGGTGAGCACCGCCGCCATCGCCGCCGTATTGGCGCCGATCAGCCAGCTCGCGCTCTTGCCGGCGATCAGCCGCACGCAGATCAGCACCAGCCCGACCCCGACCAGGCCCATCCAGGCCAGGGCCGAGATCCGCAGCTGCGTCAGGCCATAGGCCTCGACATAGTCGACGGTCCGCAGGGCGCTGGAGGCCACCAGCATCAGGTTCTGCACGACCCAGCCGATCACCAGCCAGCGCACCGCGCGGCTCTCCGCCGCCCCCGGCCGCAGGAAGGCCAGCACGAAGGCCCCCGCCAACAGGGCGGTGACGATCAGCAGATAGGCGCCGCGGTGCGCATAGTCGGCGAAGGTCACTCCCGCCGGCAGCGGCGCGCCGCTCCAGAGGAAGGCGGCGTCCAGCCCGTTCTGCAGGGCGAAGAGCAGATTGAACACCACCAGCGACGCCATCACCGAGGTCGAGGCCGCACCCGGCGCCCGAGGCCGGCTTGCGATCACGATCCGCCGCCGCGCGCCCCGCGGCCGCATCAGCGCCCAGGCGCCGATGGCGACAAACAGCCAGAAGACCAGCCGGCCGGGAGAGAACGGCGGCAGTCGCCAACCTTCCACCGCCGTCTCGATCAGCGGATTGGCCATGACGAACAGGCTGAGGAACATCGCCCCGCCGGCTAGCGGCAGCATCGCGCCGACCGCCAGCCGCCGCACCGCACCGGGCCGCCCGCCCCGCGCCGAGACCTTCCGCAGGTCCTGGATCGGGGCCGCGACCGCCGTCAGGGCGGCGCGCACGAAGCGCAGCATCCAGGCCAGGACGTCGCCCTCGCTGCTCGCCCGCGGCGACAGCACCGCCACGCCGGTCGCGGCCAGGAACATCGCCGAGGCGATCACGCCCGGCCGGTCGGCCAGCAACAGGCCGAAGGCCGCGGCCGCCGTGAAGGCGGCGAGCGCCCGCCGGTCGCGCCTCGCCTCAGGATGGACCAGCGCCGCCGCCGAAAGGGCCGCAAAGCAGAAGAGGGCGATATTGATCCCGACCGCCCGGTCGAACAGCAGGGCGTCGGCTGCGGCGGTCAGAGCGGCCGCGAGGGCGACCTTTGTCCAGATGGCGCGGCGCCAGTCGAAGGGGATGCGGGTCATGCGGCAGGCTCCGGTGTGAAGCGCCAAGTCCTGCGCGGGACGCTTCGAGCCCTGCGGGACCTGCGGTCAAGACGCAGACCCCATCGCGTGCAGAACCGGTGCAGAGCGCCCGCCTTGACCGCAGGGCTGTAGCAGCGAACCCCTTCTCCCCTTGCGGGAGAAGGAAAGCCGCCTCCACGACCCCATCGTCATATGCGACGGCCTTGACCGGGGCGGCCCGCCCGGGAGACTAGACGGGCGAGTTCACGTTCCCTCCCGGAGAGTTTCCCCTGACCGCCCCCATCGACATCGCCGTGGCCGGCGCGCTCGGCCGCATGGGCCAGGCCGTGGCCAAGGCGCTCGGCGAACGCCCCGACATGCGCCTGGCCGCCCGCTTCGACCGCCCCGGCGCGAGCGGCGAGGGCCTGGTCTCGATGGACGAGGCGCTGGCCGTCTCCCGTGCGGTCATCGACTTCACCACGCCGGCCGCGTCCGTAGCGCTGGCCCAGGCGGCGGCGGCGCGCGGCGCGCCTGCCCTGGTCATCGGCTCGACCGGCGCCTCGCCGGAGCAGGTCGCGGCGATCGAGGACGCCGCCAAGTCCGTGCCGATCGTCTTCGCCGGCAACTATTCGCTGGGCGTGAACATGCTGATGGGCCTCGTCGCCCAGGCGGCCCGCGCCCTGCACGCCGACGCCTACGACATCGAGGTCACCGAATCCCACCACAAGCGCAAGGTGGACGCTCCCTCGGGCACCGCCCTGATGCTGGGCGAGGCCGCCGCTCGCGGTCGCCAGGTCGCTCTGGCCGACGTCGCCCAGCGGGTCCGCGACGGCGTCACCGGGCCGCGCCCGACCGGCGAGATCGGCTTCTCGGTGATCCGCGGCGGCGGGATCATCGGCGAGCATTCGGTAATCTTCGCGGCCGAGGATGAGATCCTGACCCTCAGCCACTCGGCGCGGGACCGCGGCCTCTTCGCCCGCGGCGCGGTCGAGGCGGCCCGCTGGGTCATAGGCCAGCCCCCCGGCCTCTACGACATGCAGGACGTTCTGGGATTGAAATGATGGCCGATCTCCTCGCCCGCGACGCCACCGCTCAGCTGCTGGCGCTGAAGGCCAAGGAGATTTCCGCCGTCGAGCTCCTGAAGCTCGCCCTCGCCCGCCACGAACAGACCCATGCGCGGCTGAACGCCGTCGTGGCCGCCGACCTCGACCGGGCGCTCGACTATGCGCGGGCCGCCGACGATCTGCGGGCCAAGGGGACCGGCGGACCGCTGACCGGCCTGCCCATGACCGTCAAGGACACCTTCGACGTCATCGGCATGGCCGCCTCGTC
Organism: Phenylobacterium sp.; assembly: GCF_041919955.1. Lineage (GTDB taxonomy): Bacteria > Pseudomonadota > Alphaproteobacteria > Caulobacterales > Caulobacteraceae > Phenylobacterium. The sequence continues at coordinate 83,684 of NZ_JAYRSU010000016.1, forward strand.
CGGGATCGAGGCGCTGCGCCGCCGCAAGCCGGAAGACGCCGGCGCCGTAGCCGCCGCGCGCGCGGCCGGCGCGGTGATCTGGGGCAAGACCAATGTCCCGGTGATGGCCGCGGACTGGCAGAGTTTCAATCCGCTCTACGGCGCGACGAACAACCCGTGGGACCTCGCCCGTGTCCCCGGCGGGTCGTCGGGCGGGGCGGCTGCGGCTCTCGCGGCCGGCGTCACCGCCCTGGAGATCGGCTCCGACATCGGCGGCTCCCTGCGCGTGCCAGCCAGCTTCTGCGGCGTCTTCTCGCACAAGCCGAGCTGGGGCCTGGTCAGCCAGACCGGCCACATCCCGCCCTCGCCCGGAACCCACGCCGAACGCGACCTCAACGTGGTCGGCCCCATGGCTCGCTCCGCCCGCGACCTGCGGCTGCTGCTCTCGATCCTGGCCGAGGGCGTGCCCGCCAGGGCGGACATCGCCGACCTCAAGAAGCTGAAGCTCGGCCTCTGGCTGGACGGCTTCCCGCTCGATCCCGAGGTGCGGGCGGTCATCGAAGACCTCGCCGGTCGTCTGCGCGCGGCGGGCGCCGAGGTGCGGCCGATTTCCGCCCCCGTTCCGCTCGACCAGCTGATGGAGAGCTACCAGGTGCTGCTGGGTTCGGTCGTCGCTACCGACATGCCGGCCTCGGCCCAGGCCGGCATGCGCCGGATGCGGGGCCTGGCGGCGCTGGCGCGCGCATTCGGGGCGGGCCGCGAGTCCTGGGCCGGTCTGGTGCGCGCCTACACCGCCACCCATGCCGAGTGGATCGCCGCCGACGAGGTGCGCGCGCGCCTGCGCGCCACCGTCGAGGACGGCCTCGGGGCCTTCGACGCCATCCTCGCCCCGATCACACCCACCACCGCCTTCCCGCACGACCACCGGCCCTTCGCCTCGCGCAGGCTGAAATTCTCGGACGGCGCGGCGATCCCCTATCCCGCCATGCTGAACTGGATCGCGCTCGCCACCGCCTGCCACCTGCCGGCCACCGCGATCCCGGCGGGCCTCTCCACTGGCGGCTTGCCCGTCGGCGTCCAGATCATCGGCGCTCACGGGTCCGATTCCCGCACCCTCGCCATCGCCCAGGCCATCGACGAGAACCTCGGCGGCTTCATCGCCCCGCCGCCTGCATAGGGACGGCTCTCACCCAGTCATCCCGATTTGCGAAGCAAGACCGGGACCTACGAACACCTGGCGGCTCCCGACGCCGCTCGGCCGCGCCCCAGCTTAGGCTACGCCGAAACCGGGACGACGCCCGAAAGCTCTTGAGGCAGGGGATCAAAGCGCCTTGAGCCGCTCCTCCGCCTCTGGCATTCCCGCCCCAGACTTCCGAAGGGGCGACGCACCATGACCATGACCGCCAGGTTCAAGCGCTGGGACGGCAATCGCGACCTGCCCGTGCCGGCCTACGCCACCGCCGGCGCGGCGGGCTTCGACTTCCGCGCCGCCACGCCCGAGGGCGAAACCGTCACCATCGCGCCCGGCGCCCGCAAGCTGATCCCCACCGGTTTCGCCGTCGCCCTTCCGGTTGGTTACGAGATGCAGATCCGCCCACGCTCGGGTCTGGCCGCCAAGAACGGCGTCTCCATCGTCAACGCGCCCGGCACCGTCGACTGCGACTATCGCGGCGAGATCCTGGTCTGCCTGATCAATCTCGGCGCAGAGGACTTTCACGTTCGCCGCGGCGACCGCATCGCCCAGGGCATCATCGCCGCCGCCCCCCAATGGGAGCTGGTCGAGGTCGAAGAGCTGGACGACACCGCGCGGGGCGCGGGCGGCCACGGCTCGACCGGCGTCTAGCGCGATTTCAGGGCGGCGGGCTCAGGTCCGCCGCTCGCCCAGTCGAGCAGCTCGACCGTGTGCACGACTGGAAGCTGCGTTCCGCCCGCGATCTGGGTCAGGCAGCCGATGTTGCCGGCGGCGATGACGTCGGGCGCCGTCGCCTCGAGGTTTCCCACCTTTCGGTCCCGCAGCCGCCCCGCCAGCTCGGGCTGCAGCAGGTTGTAGGTCCCCGCCGAGCCGCAGCAGATGTGCGCCTCCGTCGGCTCGGCGAGCGTGAAACCTGCCGATTGCAGCAAGTGCTTGGGAACATTGCCGATCTTCTGGCCATGCTGCAGCGAGCAAGCCGAATGATAGGCGATCTTCAGCGGTCGGGGCGCTGACGCCTCGATCGGGCCAAGCATCTGAAGAACCTCGGAAATGTCCTTCGCCAGGCCCGCGACCCGCGCCGCCTTGCCCGCCCATTCGGCAGATTGCTGGAAGAGGACGCCGTAATCCTTCACGGTCGTCCCGCATCCCGAGGCGGTGACGACGATGGCGTCCAGCCCCTCGCCCTCGATCTCGCGCGTCCAGGCGGCGAGGTTGGCGGCGCCCAGGGCATGGGCGCGCTCCGCCTTGCCCATGTGATGCGGCAGGGCCCCGCAGCAGCCAGAGCCGTTCGCCACCACGACCTCGACCCCCAGCCGTGTCAGCAGCCGGATGGCCGCTTCGTTGATCTGCGGCGCCAGCACCGGCTGCGCGCAGCCGGCCAGCATCGCCACCCGCATCCGCCGCTCGCCTTGGGCTTTGAAAACCTTCGGCTTTTCGGCCGGATCGGGCGGCGGAAGGCGATCCGGCGCCATCGCCGCCATGATCTTCAGCCGGCCCGGCAGCAGGCCGCTCAGCGGCCGCCCGATCTGCGCCGCGCGCAGCGCCAGGCGGAAGGCGCCGCGGTTCGGCAGCAGCCAGGCCAACAGCGACCTCAAGAAACGCTCCGGCCACGGACGAATGTGGTTCGCCTCGATATGCGCCCGGGCGTGATCGACCAGGTGCATGTAGTCCACGCCCGACGGACAGGTCGTCGTGCAGGCCAGGCAAGAGAGGCAGCGGTCGACATGCTTGACCGTCTTGGGCGACGGCGGCCCGCCCTTTTCGAGCATCTCCTTCATCAGGTAGATGCGCCCCCTCGGGCTGTCGAGCTCGTCGCCCAGCAGCAGATAGGTCGGGCAGGTGGCGGTGCAGAAGCCGCAGTGCACGCAGGTGCGGATGATCTTCTCCGACGCGGCGACGTCGGGATCGGCCAGCTGCTCGGGGCGGAAGTTGGTCTGCATCAGGCGTGCATCCGACCGGGGTTGAAGATCCCTTGCGGATCGAACTGGCGGCGCACCCGCTCGCTCAGGGCCGCGACCGCCGCAGACGGCGGCTGGAACGGGGCGATGGTGGCCCGCACCTCGGGCGCCGCGCGCATCAGGGTCGCATGGCCGTCGCCGCCCGCGACCGCCGCCAGCACGGCCCGCACCTGCGGCGCATGGGCGTCCGGCGCCGCCGGCAACTCCAGCCAGACCCCGCCGCCAGCCCAGTCGTAGAGGCAGCGCCCCGAGAGCTCGTCGGCCAGGCGGCGGCCAACGCCGGCGCCGAGGGTCGGCGGGACCGAAAGCTTCCAGACCTGCGCCTCGCCCCCGGGCAGCACCCGCGCGTCTGCGATCTCCGCCCACGCGAGGCGACAGGCGTCCTGGTCCAGCACCGCCTGCCGCCCGAGGTCGGCCAGCATCTCCGCCAGGTGCGCGGTCCGCGCGGTCACCGAGGGCTTCACTCCCTCGACCCGCAGCAGGGTGGTCGAGGCGCCGGCCGCGGCGATCTCGGCGACCTTCGAGCCATGGGCGATGTCGGCGGGCAGGTGTGCGGCCGACGAGACCTGGGCCGGGCAGCCCATGGCCCGCGCCATGGCGGCTATCGCCGCTTCGTCCGACAGGCCGCGGATCACCAGGGTCTGAGAGGTGGGCGGCGCGGGCAGCACCTTCAGGGTCAGCTCGGTCGCGGCGAACAGCGTGCCGAAACTGCCGGCCGCCAGTTTGGGCAGGTCGAAGCCGGTGACGTTCTTGACCACCCGCCCGCCGGCCGCAAACGCCTCGCCGAAGCCGTTGACGCCCTTGATCCCCAGGCTGTGGTCGCGCGGCGCCCCGGCGGTCAGGCGCCGCGGTCCGCCACGGCCGGTCATCACCGTCCCGCCGATGGTGCCTGCATAAGCGGGCAGACCCCAGAGCGGCCCGAAGTCCGGGGGCTCGAAGGCCAGGCACTGGCCGTGCGCGGCAAGCAGCTCGCCGATCTCGGCCATGCCCGTCCCTGGCCGCACCGCCAGGATCAGCTCCTCCGGCTGGTAGGCGACGATCCCGGAAAGGCCGGAAAGGTCCAGCACCACGTCGGCCGCCACCGGCCGGCCGAGCGCGCGGCGCGTCGCGCGGCCGACCAGTTCCAGGGTCTTGCCTGCCGCCAAGGCGTCTCTCACCGCCTCCAGCGCCTGGTCGGCGTTCGCCGGGCTCCAAGTCTCGCTCAAGGTCAGAACCGCTCCAGCTCGGGGAAGCGGAGCTTGCCGCCGTGGATATGGACGCGGCCCAGCTCGGCGCAGCGGCAAAGCTTGGGGAACACCTTGCCCGGATTGAGCAGGCCGTCCTCGTCGAAGGCGCACTTCAGCCGCTGCTGCTGGTCCAGGTCCGCCGGCCCGAACTGCACCTCCATCAGGTCGCGCTTCTCGACCCCCACCCCGTGCTCGCCGGTCAGCACCCCGCCGACCTCGACGCAGAGGGTCAGGATGTCCGCGCCCAGCTTCTCGGCCAGGTCCAGCTCGCCCGGCTTGTCGGCGTCGTAGAGGATCAGCGGGTGCAGGTTGCCGTCGCCGGCATGGAAGACGTTGGCGATGCGCAGGCCGCAGCCTTCGGCCAGCTCATTCATCCGTGTAAGGACTTTTGGCAAGGCCGCCCGCGGGATCGTGCCGTCCATGCAGTAGTAGTCCGCCGCGATCCGGCCCACGGCCGGGAACGCGGCCTTGCGCCCCGCCCAGAAGCCGAGCCGCTCGGCCTCGTTGGTCGAGATGCGCAGATAGCTCGCCCCGCAGCGCTCGCCGATCTCGCGCACTATCTCGATCAGGTGATCGACCTCGGCCGGCGGCCCGTCCAGCTCGACGATCAGCAGCGCCTCGACGTCCAGCGGATAGCCGACCTTCACGAAGGCCTCGGCCGCGGCGATGGCAAGGCGGTCCATCATCTCCATGCCGGCCGGGATGATCCCGGCGGCGATCACCGCGGCGACGCAGGCGCCCGCCGCCTCGACGTCGGCGAACCCCATCAGCAGGGCGCGCTGGCTCTCGGGAGCCTGCAGGATGCGGACCGTGACCTCGGTCACCACGCCCAGCAGGCCCTCGGAGCCGCAGACCACGCCCAGCAGGTCGAGGCCCTCCGGGTCCAGGTGCTTGCCGCCCAGGCGCAGCACCGTTCCGTCGGCCAGCACCATCTCCACCCCGAGCAGGTTGTTGGTGGTCATGCCGTATTTCAGGCAGTGCACCCCGCCGGAGTTCTCCGCCACGTTGCCGCCGATCGAGCAGGCGATCTGACTGGAGGGATCGGGCGCGTAATAGAAGCCGCGCCCGGCCGCCGCCTGGGTGACCGCCAGGTTCGTCACCCCCGGCTGCACCACCGCGCAACGGTTGTCGTAGTCGACCTCCAGCACCCGGTTGAACTTTCCCATGCCGAGGATGATCCCGTCGGCCAGGGGCAGCGAGCCGCCTGAGAGCGAGGTCCCCGCCCCGCGCGGCACCACTTTCAGCCCCTCGCGATGGCAGTAGGCGAGGACCCGGCTGACCTGGTCCACCGTTTCGGGAAGCACCACGATCATCGGCCGCTGGCGATAGGCGGTCAGGCCGTCGCACTCATAGGCGGCCAACTCGGCGTCGTCGCCGATCACCCCTTCGCCGGGAACGATGGCCCGGAGCGCCGAGAGGAACTCGGACCGGCGGGCCAGCAAGGCCGGGTCGGGCGGCGGCATCTGCATATCGGCTTCGACATAGCGCGCGCACGCCGCGAACGCCAATCACCCGCACGCCCTGGTGAGGGTTTTGCTCCGGCTCGCGTCTTGGGAGTCGCATACGGGCGCCCAAGGTGGTTTGAGTGCAAACTTTCTTCAAAGAGTCTCTTGTTCACGGACGCGTCATGTCGGAGTTCTTAGCCTCGCTTGAAGAGGAGGAACTTCATGCTGCGTCTCATCGCTCGATCCATCGCCCTGGCCGCCTGCGCCGCCGCCCTGGCCACGCCCGCCTTCGCCCAGGCCCCGGGCGGCGAGTCGCTCTTCAAGCAGCAATGCGGCGTCTGCCACTCCATCGCACCGGCGCCCGGCAAGATGGGCCCGCCGCTGAAGGGCGTGGTCGGACGCAAGGCCGGGACCCTGCCGGGCTATGCCTATTCGACGGCCATGAAGGGCTCAGGCATCACCTGGGACGCCGCCAAGCTGGAAACCTACCTGGCCAAGCCGACGACGGTCGTTCCCGGCACCAAGATGATGATCGGCGCCGCCAATCCGGCTCAGCGCACCGCGATCATCGCCTATCTCGCCACTCAGAAGTAGCAGGTCAACATGAGCGCGGTTGAGCTTCGCTGGAACGCCGGCGAGGCCGCCGCGCTGGACGCGGGCGGCTCGCCCACCGACTATCACGCCCTCGGCGCCTTCGCCGAGACCTGGGCGTTTCTCGAGTTGTTCCTGGGCCGCTGCGCCGAAACGGTAGGCGTCACGCCCCTGGGCGACGCCTTGGACCGCGCCGCGGCCCTGGCCCTGGCTGTCCAGGCGGCGCCGGAATTCGCGCCCCTGGCCGGCAAGACCTCGACCCTCGCCCATGAGGTGGGGGAACTCGCCGCGCGTCGCCAGGCGGTGCTGGAAGACCTCGCGCGCGCCAGCCTGCGGCGAATGGGGCTGGAGATCCAGAACGCCCCGCCGCCGGCCAGCCCGGCGCGCGCGCTCGACGCCCTGCACATGAGCGCCTGCGACCTCGTCCGCCGCTGCGTGATCCTGCTGGGCCAGCTCAAGGCCCGCCGCGGCGGATCGGCCTAGAGCACTTTCCGCCGAAGCGGATGCCGGGTCGGCGAAAAAATGCTCCAAGTTCAAAGAGTCTTGAACATGATCCGGTTCTATCGAACCCGATCGTGTTCTAGCGCCTGGGCCATGCGCAGGGCGAGCTTGCGGGCGACTTCCGACTTGGCGGTGCGGTCCCAGCGTTCGATCCCGTCTGCGGTGACGATGCTGACCGCGTTGTCGTCGCCGCCCATGGTGCCGGCGACGCTGACGTCGTTGGCGACGATCCAGTCGCACCCCTTTCTGGCCAGCTTGGCCTGGGCGTAGGCCTCGACGTCATTGGTCTCGGCCGCGAAGCCGATCACCAGGGCGGGCCGCTGCTGATGGCGCGACAGAGTCGCCAGGATGTCGGGGTTCTCGACCAGGGTGATGGCCGGCGGGCCATCCGCCCCCTTCTTCATCTTGGAGCCGGCGGCGGTTTGCGGCCGCCAGTCCGAGACCGCGGCCACGCAGACGGCGATGTCGGCGGGCAGGGCCGCTTCGCAGGCAGCCAGCATCTCCCGCGCCGTCTCGATGTCGACGCGCTTCACCCCCACCGGGGTCGGCACGGCCACCGGACCGGCCACCAGCGTCACCTCGGCGCCCAGGTCTGCCAGGGCCTTGGCGATCGAAAAGCCCTGCTTGCCGCTGGAGCGGTTGGTCAGCACGCGCACAGGGTCGATCGGCTCGGCGGTCGGGCCGGCGGTGACGATGGCCCGTTTGCCGGCTAGCGGCCGCGCTGCGGGTCCCTCCAGAGCCGCCAGGATCGCCTCGAAGATCGCCGGCGGCTCGGCCATGCGCCCGAAGCCGAACTCGCCGCAGGCCATGGCCCCTTCGTCCGGCCCGACGAACAGTACGCCGTCGGCCTTCAGGGTCGCCAGGTTGCGACGCGTGGCCGGGTGCTCCCACATCCGCACGTTCATGGCCGGCGCCATCAGCACCGGCTTGTCGGTCGCCAGCAGGGTCGTCGAGGCGAGGTCGCCCGAGAGGCCGTGCGCGGCCTTGGCCATCAGGTCGGCCGTCGCCGGCGCGACCACCACCAGGTCGGCCGAGCGCGACAGCTCGATATGCCCCATCTCCGCCTCGTCGGTCAGGGAGAAGAGCTCGGAATAGACCTTGTCCTCGGCGAGCGCCGACAGCGACAGCGGCGTCACGAACTCGGCGCCCGCCTTGGTCAGGATGGGCCGCACCCCGATCCGGGCCTTGCGCAGCAGCCGGACCAGTTCGAGCGACTTGTAGGCGGCGATCCCGCCTCCGACGACCAGGAGAATCCGCTTGTCCGACAAGGCTTTTGCCCCCTTCGTTCCGGCCGCTCGTCATAGAGCCCTTTGCCTTTAGGTGGAAACACCTAAAGCGCCGGAAAAGGGCCCCGCCAAGCCGTCGGGGCTGCGGAAAGCAAAGCTCTGGACAAACGCCGGTATTCGTTCTTAATTTGTTCTGCAACCTGGCCGCGCAAGGAGAAACCGAGTGGCGCCGTACAGACATGTGTTCAGCCTGGGCCTCGCCCTTGTCCTGGTCGCCGCCTGCGAGCGGCCCTCCGCCGTCGCGCCCAGGGAGCAGGCCCAGGCGGCCCCGCCGGCCGCGCAGGGGTTCCGTGACGCGGCCCCTGCACGCACGGCCGATCTCAACCGCGAGCCGGTGCGCGAACTGGATGGGCGGCCGATCTGGTCGGCCAGCCGCCGCGGCACGGCCGAGGAGAACGCCCAGCGCGCCTTCGACCGCAACGGCGCGGCCTTCGGGGCCAAAAATCTCGACGACTTCATCCGCAAGGCTCACGCCTTCGTCGAAAACCCGCCGCCAGGGGTGGAGAAACTGACCCGCCGCAATGGCGACGTCCTTTTGTACGACGCCAAGACCAATGTCTTTGCGGTCGCGACCAAGGACGGCGCGCCGCGGACGATCTTCAAGCCTGACGAGGGCGCGGCCTATTGGCAGGAGCAGAAGGACCGCGAGGCCCGGCGCCAGACTGCCCGCAGCGAGCGCGGCGGCCGCGACACCCGCGACAGCGAAGGCTAGGCGCGGCTGGCCCTAGCCGAGGGCGCGAGCCTCTTCCGGCAGCATGATCGGCACGCCGTCGCGGATCGGATAGGCCAGCTTGGCGCCGTGACTGATCAGCTCGCCGGCCTGGCGGTCATAGACCAGGGGGCCGTGGGTCACCGGACAGACCAGGATCTCCAGCAGGCGCGGATCGACCTCGGCGGTCAGGGCGAGAGGGGTGAAGGCGTCGCTCATGGCGCCCTTCTACTGGATCGATTGCGGCCCGTCATCGTCCGCACCGAGGCCATCGATCTCCAGCAGCGCGGTCAGGGCGTCGCAGCGTTCGGCCACCGTACGCGCCTCCAGCAGCGCCTGCTTCTCCGGCGGGTCGAAGGGCAGGCCCATGGCCAGGCTGGTGACAAGGCTCTCCAGCGGCGCTGTTTCGGCGGTCTCCCAGTCGATGTCGAGCTCGCGGCGATTCAGGTAGCGCTTGAGCGCGCCGGCGAAGCGGCGGCGGTCGAAGGCCGGGATCTCGGCGGCCTCCACCGACAGGTCGTCGGCGAAGCTGTCGAACTGGGCGCGCACCTGACGATAGGGCGTGGTGACCGACAGTTCCTCTTTCACCAGGAAACGGCAGACCCCGGTCAGGGTGATCAGATAGCGGCCGTCCGAGGTCTCGGAGAAGCTGGTCACCCGGCCTGCGCAGCCCACGGCGGCCAGGTTGGGCCGCGTGCGGTCGCCGCCGCTGCGCGTCTGGACCATGCCGATCATACGATCGCCGGCCATCACGTCGTCGATCATGTTGAGATACCGCGGCTCGAAAATCTGCAGCGGCAGGTCTCCGGTCGGCAACAGCAACGCCCCGTCCAGCGGAAACACCGGAATCACCTGGGGCAGGTCGGAAACTCTGCGAAAGACGGCGGCCGGCATGACACGCCTCCCTCTCATGAGAACAGAATGGATGACAGCCGCCGCCGCCCCGCGCGGGTGATGTCGGAACCCGCCCCCGCGGCCTCGAAGATGGTCAGCAGCTGCTTGCGCGCCGCCTCGTCGTTCCAGCCGCGGTCGGCCTCGATGATCTTCAGCAGATGGTCGGCCGCCTCGCCCCACGCGCCGCGGGCGGCCATGGCTTTGGCGATCTCGAACCGCGCCTCGTGGTCGGCGGCGTCCTTGGCCAGGCGCTGCTCGAACTCGCCGACCTCGCCGGGACCCTCCTCAGCCAGGGCGAGCGCCGCGCGCACGCTGTCCAGGTCGGCGTCCTTGGCGCCTTCGGGCGCCATGGCGGCGACCTCGGCCGCCCGCTCGGCGTCGCCGCCGGCCAGGTAGCAGCGGGCGAGACCTCCGATGGCCTTCACGTTGTCCGGTTCGGCCTGCAGCACCTGGGCGTACGCCTGGGCCGCGCCGCCGATGTCGCCGACCTCCAGCGACTCCTTGGCCATGGCCAGCAGGTCGTCCACGGCGTTGGCCGGCGCCTGGCCGGCGATGCGGTCGACGAACTGCTTCACCTGGCTGTCGGGCAGGGCGCCCATGAATCCGTCCACCGGGCGCCCGCCGACGAAGGCGAACACGGCCGGGATCGACTGCACGCGAAGCTGACCGGCGAACTGCGGGTTGCTGTCGATGTCGATCTTGACCAGCTTCACCTTGCCCTTGGCGGCCAGCACGTTCTTCTCGATCGACGGGCCCAGCTGGCGGCACGGGCCGCACCAGGTCGCCCAGAAATCGACGATGACCGGCGTCTCCTTGGACGCTTCGATGACGTCGGCGATGAAGCTTGCGTCCGTGCCGTCCTTGATCAGGTCGCCGGCGGCTTGGGGCTGGGTTTCGCCGATCAGGCTCATGTCGATCTTCCAAAAGATAGGTGACGCCGGGGCTTAACGCGCCCGCGCGCTAAAATGGTCCCTTCCCGCCTCCGCTTCAACGGCCCTATGGCCGCTCAGGCGTCCTCGACCACGGCCATGGCCGAGAAATCGACCACGATCGGTGCGACGCCCAGGGCCGAGAGGAACTTCGCGAAGCCCTCGCGCGACACGCCGGTGGTGGCGGTGTTGGTCAAGGGATGGAAATTGATCCGCTCGGCCTGCGCCAGCCGCCGGTCGAGCACGAAGGTCAGGCGGCGCTCGGCGTCGTTGATCAGGCCGAAGGCCGTGACCGAGCCCGGCGCGACCCCCAGGGTCGCCTCCATCAGCTCCGCCGGGCCGAAGGACAGCCGCGCCGAGCCGATCACCGTATGCAGGCGCTTCAGGTCGATCACGGTGTCGTCCTGGGCCGAGATCAGCCACAGCCGGCCCTTGGCGTCCTTCAGGAACAGGTTCTTGGTATGGGCGCCGGGAATGTCGTCCTTGATCCCCTCCCCTTCCCCCACGCGGAACACCGCCGGGTGGTCGGTCGTGTCGTGCGCGATCCCATGCGCGTCGAAGAAGGCGATCAGGTCGGGGCGGGTCTTCATGGCGCCTGCTTAGCCCAAGGTTCGCTCTGGCCGCTAGCGGGCCGGCGTTCAGCTGGGTTAGAGCAGTTGCGTTGAGCCAGTCCGGAGAGAACCCATGGAGCTCGAGTGCTATCCGACCGCCGAGCGGCCGCCTGAAATCGTCCCCGGCCGGCCCCAGCGGGCCTGGATGGACAGGTTCGCCGAGCGCCATCCCTATCGATGCCTGCCCCTGACCATGGCCAACACCACCGGATGGGAGATCCTCTCGCCCATGGCCTTCACCGCCGAATGGAACGGCGGGGTGATGCAGGAGGACATCAAGCTCTTCCCCGACCGGCCGCACCCGGACTTCCACAACTTCGTGAAGAGCCACTTCAGCCACGGGGTCATGACCTTCCACCCCGGCTATCTTTTCCGCACGCCGCCGGGCTGGTCGATGGTCGCCCAGGGGCCGCCGAACCATATCAAGGACGGCATCCAGCCGCTGGCGGGCCTGGTCGAGACCGAGTGGTTGCCCTTCCCCTTCACCATGAACTGGATCTTCACCCGGCCCGGCCGCGTGCGGTTCGAGAAGGGCGAGCCCTTCTGCTTCATCACCCTGACCAAGGACCGCGAGCTCGCCGAATTCCAGCCGGTGATCCGCGGCATGGACCGCAATCCCGAGCTGCGCGGCCAGTACGACACCTGGGAGAAGCACCGCAGCGAGTTCAACAAGCGCATCTTCCGCGCCGATCCCGACGCGACCAAGGAAGCCTGGCAGCGCTACTACTTCCGTGGCGAGTTCCCGGAAGAAGTGGCCGAGGCGCCGAAGGACCACGTGAACAAGCGCCGCCTGAAGGGCCCGAAGTTCGGCTGACGGCGCATTTTTGAGGCCTTCAGATGGAGAAAACCGAGTTGATTCAAGGTGTCACGATCGAACGCCATTCGATGAGCCTGAATTTCTTTCCGCAGGTGTTGCCAACGTGCGGGCGCTCTGCCATAAGCCCGCTCTCGATTTTCGGGCGGCACGGAACACCAAGTCGCTTCGGAGTGCGGGCGTAGCTCAGGGGTAGAGCACAACCTTGCCAAGGTTGGGGTCGAGAGTTCGAATCTCTTCGCCCGCTCCAGATTTCTCTCAAGGAAATCTGAGCGTTATAAAGTGGACGGGAGTGGGTAGCGTCGAAAGGCGAAGCCCCTCCCCACCGCATCCCCACCATCGCGACGATAAATCGCCAACTCCAGACACCCTCGGGGTGGGGGGTAGGGTGAAATCGGCATCGACATAGGCGTAGCTCCGGCCGCCTCCGTCGCTACACAAAAAATCAGACTAGCGTTTATCGAGCCGCCGATTGCGGTGGCCATAAGCCGAGCTGTGGTTCAAGTGCCACGCGGTCGTCCAGCCCGAAGCGGCTTCGGCCTTTCTACCCCTTCCGGCATCTCATCAAAGAGCGCTCCTACACGGACGCCAAGCGCGTTCGCGATCCGGTCAAGCAAGTCCACGGTGATGTTGACGTTCCCGTGCTCCAACTCGCGCAAATGACCTCGATTGACGCCACTCGCCTCAGCCAACCGGGCTTGAGACAAGCCGCGTTCCGTCCGTAGCCGCCTCAGGTTCCATGCGATGAGCGTTCGCCCCGTCATCGCAGGAGGAAGAACGTGCGAATGCTCGTGTTAATAGAGCAGTTATATCAGCCCTATTATGCTGCTGCCGAACACAAGGAGAGCTTTGATGTCATTGGCTCAGTTCGGCGGCTATCGAGCATTCATGTCCGCGGCCTCCACGGGACGCCTGCGGATCATTTCTGCGGTGATCGCGTGTTCGGCTTTGGCGGCGTGCGCAACGCCCTATCAAGAGATGGGGCTTCTCGGTGGGGTGCAGGCGAGTCGGATCGACGAAACGACCGTCCAAATCTCCGCTCGCGGCAACGGCTATACGAATGCCGAAACAATCACTCGTCACGCCTTACGAAAGGCCGCTGAAGAGACGGTCGCAGCCGGATACGACGGCTTCTATATCGCGTCTGCTCAAGACCGCACTCGCCACATGACCCAATATACATCGGGAAGCGCGACGACGAACTTCTCAGGCACTGTGATGGGCACCGGAAGCAACACCGCGTTCCTTATGGGCACGGGCACCACCCATTACAGCCCGCCCCAAGCGACCACCGTCGTGAAGCCGGGCGAAGCGGTCATCATCAAGATGTTCAGGGGGGCGAAGCCGAGCGATGCACCGGGTGTCTATGACGCGCATGAGCTTCTGCGATTCCTGGCTCCGCCACAGCCTGCCAAATGAGGTAATCGCATGGCGTTGCTAATCGCAACTATTATTACACTAGCTTCCATAAGCTATGTTGTGAACTGTACAGAAATTGGAAGGTTGTGGAAGCGTGGATTACATTTATTGTGTCTTGTCACGATAAATGCCACCATTTGTACGTTATTCGTATTCATTGCGTCCGGCATTATCTATCTTGGCGTAAGCATGTTGTGCGGCGCTGTAGATAATTGGTTTTCCACGATTGCGGCAATCGTTGCGCTGGTATTTGTGCCGCTTCTGTTTCCAGCAGGGTTTGAAGAAATGTATTCCCACTGGAAGTATAGGTCAAAATCCCCTCTGAATGCTGATAGAAACTTGGAGACCCAAGCATAACAACATAAACGCGCGTTCAGGCTCCTCTAGTCTCGACCGCTACCCTCCTAGCCCCCGCCCCGAAGGCCCCACCTCCGAGCCGGCCCAAACGCTGCCTATGGTCCGTCCAGATTGGTGAGGTCAGACTGATCAAGACCCTCCCACGGATCGATCCGAAAGGTTGAGATGATAAGGCGATAGTCTTACAGGCTCCCTTATATGAGGACTTCAGGGTGATACCTTGATTACAGGATCAAATCCAAAGGTAAGACGGTAAAGCATACTCATAGTAGCACTGGCTCTAAATCCATCTCTCCTGCGAATTAAGAATGAATCGTGGATAGGTAAGGATACAACGTTCTGCTCCCTTAGCTTCGTGATGATTGCCAAAGCTATGTCGGAATCGCACCGCTGAAGCCGTAGCCCCGCCCCTGTGCCGAACGCATCCGCGATTGAGGCGTGCTTTTCCTCAATTATCCGTCGCACCTCAGCCCGCTTGAAACCGGGACGGAACGACAGCCCAGCGGGGAGCCGTATCATCTCGGGTCTTTTTCCGTTTCGATCATTGATGAGGGCCTGGGTCATTGCCTTGACGCCCGCCCGGAAGTGGCCAGGGGCCAGCCCCCTTTTGGCTTCGTATGCGGCGACGGCATCCAGAAGATAAGGGTCGCCCTGATAGTCCAGGCCCCGCTCATGGTAGAGCATTCGGATTGCGCAGCCCGAAAAGTCCAACTCGACCGTGGGCTCGCCATTGATCGTTATCTTCCGGCGCAATGCCTTCGGGGTATTGATCCACCATCCCCCATACAGCCGGCCCCCTTGGCCGAATGAGCCGTTGTTGAACTGACGATAGAGGTCCGTCTGGATCAGCTCGGGCCGATAGAGCGATACGGACTCGCCCTCGCGGTTCTCATTCCAACGGCGGACCCATTCGGCTTCCTCCTCAAGGGTAAGTGCTAGACCGATATCCTGTTCAACCAGGAACGCATTGTATGCCCGCAGACGGCTGGTCCAGTGGAGCGTTTCCGCTGTGTGCCCAAAATCCACCAATGGGGTCTGAGCGTCGCCCTTACGGAGCCTTACAAGGCGCTGTAGGGGCAATTGGATGGTAAGGCTGTGGTGGGTCGCCCCGCACGCCTGAGCGACCCCACAGAGCTTCTCTGTGACGCTATAGGTTGAGGCTGCGCTTCCCAATTTGCCACAGCGGGCATTGAGGAGGCCCGCCTCGGCCAGGAGGTCCACCGTGCGGGCCATAGCCTTGCCGGAGAGCCAAGCCGGACCGTCCCCGTAGCTGTCGGCTCTGCGGAAATAGGCGACAAATGAGGGGCGCCGGAAATAGCGACAGCGGAGCCCGTTGGCGAGAACCCGCCGGACAGCGGCTTGATGGTTACGTTCATCGGCCTGACGTCTCTTGCGGCTCCGTGTCTCCACGGCAGCGATGAGCGCCAGGGCCTCCTTTGTTAAGGCTTCACCTTCTGGGTCGCGAAGATCAACCGCCTCATCGAACCAAGTCCCCTTCGGGGTCTCGACGTCTGCCGCATCGGCCTGAGCGCATCGTGAAGCGGGCATGGCGGGGAACGAATCTGCCCCCCTCCACGTCAACGTGTGACTGTGCTCCACCTCTAGCGAGCCCCTAGCCGGAGGGTGGCAATAAACGCCTCGACCTCTTCGGCGACGTACCGCGCGCAGGAGCCGATATAGCGGGGCTCCAAAGGGAAGATGTGGGGTAGTCCATGCGCCCGCTTGTGGCGTTGGCCCCGAACCCAGGAAGGGGAAAGATTCAATCGTCGAGCAATGTCTTTGTCAGTGTAGAACGCGGGTTCTACCAATTACGCTTCTCCTCTTGCGACACGAAGCATCACTTCCGCCCGAAGAAGGCTTCGGCGGGGCTTCCATGTTCAATTTCCGGGGAAGGTAAAATATGGGGAAAGTAAAATTGTCCCGATATAATATCTTAGTCACGTGGCGCGCTAAGGTCAAGGCTGCTGCAACGCTGATCTACTAGGTTGCCTTGTCTATCCTCTCTCTTCGCCCCCTTGGCCATTCTCGCCCTTTGCAAGGCGAGTGCTAAATGCCTTGGCAGCCTCCATGTCCCCCAGGTTGACCGCATAGTGCCTAGCCAACATGGCGGTACCGGAATGGCCTAACCTGCCTGCAACCGTTCGGGCATCGATGTTGTGCCTGATGAGGATCGTGGCGTGGGTGCGGCGTAGGTCGTGCAGGCGAACATCTTGTAGGCCGGTCGCCTTCCACAGGGCCGTGAGGGACCGCTTGAGCGTCGTCATTGAGATCGGGAACAATCGGTTGTCCCCTTCCGCACGATCCAGCTTCACCAGGGCGTCCAGGATCGAGACCATTTCCGTCGTGCATGTCACGAAGCGGGGTTTGCCAGTCTTGGTGCTTACGACCTCGACGACCGTGGTTTCGTCATCGACCTTCCGCACATGGCCCCAGGTCAGGCCGTGAATCTCCGCCCGTCGCATGCCGGATTCGTAGGCCCAAACGACGTAGTGGCGCAGCCATCCCCTGATCTGCTGGGGCCTGCGCTCCTTGTTCGCTTCCTGCTCCAGCTCGATCTTGTCCGCCGCTTTTAGGATGTCCTGCCATTCCTCCTCGGTCACGAAACGCTGCCGGGGCTCAATCCCCTTGATGCGGTCGGCCCGTTCGCTTGGATTCCGCTCTATGATCCCGCTGCGGACGGCGTCGTTGACAATCGCGTTGAATGTCGCGAGTTGCCGCTGAACCGTCGCTGGTTTCAATTTGAAGTGCTGTTTTCCGATCCAGCGATTCACGTCTGCTGCTGTGATTGCGTTGAGAGCCTTTTTGCCGAAGGCCGGGTTAAGCGCCGAGACGACATGCCCATTGGTGACGCCGTAGCCTTTGAGGGTGGGCTTTTTCCGCTCAAGCCAGGCTGTGGCGTATTTGGCGAACGTCTCGACCTCCACGGCCTCCAGCGGCTCCCCACGGTCGGCCAAGCCTTGAAGGCGGTCACGCTCAGCAATCAACTGAGGCCAATCCCACGACGCCCTCTTGCCGAGTTTATGCTCGACCGATCCGCCAGCCGCGATTGAACGGCCCCGGTATGCGCCACCACGCGGAAATCTAACCTTCACCCAGACGGTGGCGCTGGTTGCGCCTTTGAAGATGCCGATACCGTCGCAATAGGCTGGGCGTTTGGTCATGAGGCCGGGCAGAGACGCTTCAAACTCCTCGAATTTGGCATAGCGTCTGGGGCGACCGATTGGCCGCTTCGTGTCTGTCATGCTTCTTGTCTCAAGCTGCTTGGGGTGGGGCTCGCGCCGGATTCATCGGTGGGGAATTCATAGAGAGATGGCGATACTGTAGTGGCAAGCGGGGGTTATGCCACCCCACCGCATCCCCACGCAGGACGGTGCTAAATCGGTATATCGTCTAAAAACCCTATTAACACAGTTGATTGTGGATCGCGGAGAACCCGGCAACGGCAATAACGTTAAAGGCGGCCTGAAACAGGCTTGACCATCCTTGCCAAGGTTGGGGTCGTGAGTTCGAATCTCATCGCCCGCTCCAATCGAAAATCGTGACCCAGCAGGGGCCGCCGCAAGGCGGCCCTTTTGCTTTTCCGCTGTCACAAGACCTCGCCCGGGCCTCGCGCCGGGCTCGACGCCCGCTCCATGATCGCGGCGGTCCATGGCCCGACCCGAAACCACGGAACTTCGCCATGGATCACGCACGCCTGCCGCTCGCCAGCGCCGCCCTCGTCCTCGCCTTCGCCCTGCCCGCCCGCGCCGACGCGCCCAAGCTCGAAGGCGACTGGCGCGCGGTCGACGGCTCTTCCCTGGTGCGGATCGCCCCCTGCCGCAACGCCGCGGGCTTCTGCGCCACGGTGCTCGAGGAAAGGCCCGCCCCCGGCGAGCCCAGCAGCGTCGGCAAGGTCGTCGTCCGCAACCTGGCCACCGACGGCAAGGCCTGGAAGGGCCTTTACAGCGACGGGACGCGCGACCTGCCCGCCACGGTGCGGCCGGTTGGCGAGCATCTGGAGTTCAAGGTCTGCCTGGGGCCGCTTTGCGACACCGCACGCTTCGCACGCGTCGCGGCGCGTTGAGGAGGCGGCCATGCACACGATCCGCCCGCTGCAAACGGCCGCCTTCGTCTCCCTGGCCGGCCTTGCGGCCTGCACCGCCACGCCGCGCCACAGCGGCCTGCTGAGCGACTACAGCCGCCTTGGCGCGCTGGAAGGCCGTCAGACCAGGCACGCCGAGAACCGCCCCGTCGCGCCGCCGGCGGAGAACCAGCCGCTCTTCATCGAGACCATCGACTTTGCGCCCGACGTCGAGGCGGCCGCCAAGCTCTCCGACAAGGAAAGCCGGCTGGTGCTCAACCAGTTCTCGCGCAAGCTCTGCACCGGCCTCTCCAGGCGCTTCGCCATCGCCTCGGAGCCCGGCCCCCAGGCCTATCGACTGAAGGCCCACGTGACCGAACTGCGCCCCACCAGCCGCGCGGCCGCGGCGATCTCCACCCCGCTCGACCTCGCCTCGCCGATCGGCGCGCGCCTCCCGGTCGGCCTGGGCGCCTTCGGTGCGGAAATCGAGATGCTCGCGCCGGACGGCCAGCAGATCGCCGCCCTGGTCTGGCGGCGCGACGCCGACTTCACCAGCACCGGCGCCAGCATCTCGCGCATCAACGACGCCTATGACCTGGCCGGCGACGCCGCCTCGGACTTCAGCGAACTGTTCGAGGCCAAGGACGCCAAGCGCGCGGCGACCCGCATCGCCACGGGCCTGGCGCCCGACGTCGGCCTGAAGCGCGGCGACGACGCCTGCCAGGTTTACGGGCGGGCGCAGGACGCCCTGCGGACCGCGGCGGGCTTCCTGCCGGCGCCGAAAATGCCGCCCGAATGGACCGACAAGGGCGCCCCGCAAGCCAAGGACTAGGGCGGGAGTTCGCCCGGTGACCGACGCCCCCTCTTCTGAAGCCCGCGCCATGCAAGTTGCGCGCGGCGGCCCACCTGAGGTAAAGTTCCCCGTGATGAACCTCGTTTTCGACCCCTGCAGCCGCACCAGAGCGCCGATCGCGCGCGCCGCCGCCTGCGCGTCGAAAACCACCATGATGATTATTACCACCCCCACCTCTGGGACGGGGCGAACGCGCGCGACTTAAAAAAACCGCCGACGGATCGCAAGATCAGGAACCCCGCTCCCGAACAGGCAGCGGGGTTTTTTGTTGCGCGCTTCGTCGGTCCTCACCTGCCGAAAGGACTGAACGCCGATGGAAGACCTCGAACTCCCCGACAATCCCGCCAGCGCCGGGCTGGCCGCCCGCCGGTTCGCCGATGCGCTGGCCTCCGAGGCGCTGTTCGAACAGACCGCGCGGCTGGAAGCCACCCTCGCCCCCGGCGCGGGGCTGGAGGCCCTGTTCGCCGTCGAGCAGGCCCTGGACCTCGCCTGGCCCGCCGCCGCCCCGGCCTGCGAACTGATCTGGGCGACGGAGGAGGCGCGCGAAGTGCTGTCTCTACGCGCCTTCGACGAGGCCGGCCGCCTGCTGCTGGCCCAGGCCTATCGCGGCGAGGGCCTCAAACATGGTTGAGGCCCTC
>NZ_JAYRSU010000017.1:0-100949 GCF_041919955.1 Phenylobacterium sp.
GCGGAGATGCGGGTCTGGAAGTAGTTGTAGAAGATAACGGACGGGATAGCGGCGAAGAGACCGATACCGGTGGCCAGCAGCGCTTCGGCGATACCGGGGGCGACGACGGCCAGGTTGGTGGTGTTGGTGTTCGCGATGCCGATGAAGGAGTTCATGATCCCGTACACGGTGCCGAACAGACCGATGAACGGACCCGACGAACCGACCGAGGCCAGGAACTGCATGCCGCTCGACAGACGCTTGCTGAGCGAGGCTTGAACCGCGCCGACCGCGGCTTCCGCACGGTGCAGGGTGGTTTCACGGTGAGCGCCGTTCACGGCCAGGCCGGCTTGACGCGACAGTTCGACTTCCTGGGTCGCCGCGGCGGCCATGTCGGCCAGCGGGTTGCCTTCGAACTCTTCCGAAGCGGCGATACGGCCCATGTCGTTGACCGACTTGGCGCCACGGAAGGCTTCGACGAAGCGGTCCGAGGTGCGGTTCAGCGAGCCGAACTCGAGGAGCTTGGTGACCAGCAGGGTCCACGACAGGACCGAGGCCAGCACTAGGCCGATCATGACGACCTTAACGACCGGTTCGGCGTCAAGGAACATCTGCATGACGGTCAGCTTGCCGGCATGTTCGATCTTGGCCGGTTCGACGTCGGCGCCGGGAGCGGCGGCGTCGGCGGCCGGAGCGGCGGCGGCGTCAGCCGCGGGAGCAGCCGGGGCGGCCGCGGCGTCGGCGGCGGCCGGAGCGGCCGGGGCGGCGGCTTCCTGCGCGAACGCCGGCGCGCTCGCCATCAGCGCGACCGCGCCGATGAGAGCGATGAAAGGGGTCTTTCGTTTATTGTCGAGCATCTGTCGCCAGTTCCTGATTGGTCTAGCACGTTTGGACCGAAGGGTCGTCGCGCGAGAGCGTCTCCTACCCTAACTAAATAAGCCCGTCGTCCAGACCGGTTTGCACTGGCCAGGACGCGAGAGCCGCTTCGCTGCGCCCGACCCGTGGCGCCTATTTCCACGTACGTGAAACTGGGCGTTCGGATACGGGAGCGACTTCTCGCTCCCGGGAGGGAGCTGAAAGTCTTACCGCTATGTTAGACGTGCGGCAGGGGTCCTTTGGCAACCCCTTTTCCAAGCGTCAAGAGGGCATACTTGGGGGTGCGGCCCCAAGAAACCTTCGGCCGCGCGCCCTATGCTGCAGCGCACAACAACCTGACCAAGTAATCGGCCGGAAAAATCCAGTTCCCGGCCAAATTTTATGCTGCATTGCAGCGAAACTGATCGAACGCCGGTCTTAAAATATGGCAAGCCCGCCTGACGTTTTGGCGAGCCCCGCATCAATTTAAGTCACCGATCCGTCGCGCCGGGGACATGGAAGCGCGAGCCCCCCGAGTCAACCGGCGTTCGGCCATGCGGATCGCGCGGAGAGGCCACCGTGTCCTGGGCGCCATGCCATGGCCCCGCGCCGGGGGCTCAGCCTTGCGCGACGCGCCCATAAAGCCGTCCGGGACGCGGATCGACGAGCGCGTCCAGCAGCCGGCCCATCGCCTCGCGCGGCGCGCCGGCGGCCGAAACGGCCTGCCAGCTGCGATAGGCCTCTGCATCCGACCAGAGGCCTATGACCAGATACTCGCCGTCGCCGGCGAGGTCCTTAACCAGTTCAGCGCCCAGGAAGCCTTGAATCTGGCGCGGACGGCTCAGCATCCCTGTCTCGGCGAAGGCGGCCTCGAAATCGGCCTCCCTGCCCGGCTTGACCTGGAAGCGGATGACGCTGCGGACCTGACTCACAGGCGATTGACCACGATCTCGCCGCCGCGGGCGATCAGGTCTATCCGCTCGCCCTGGCCGTTCAGGACGCCGATATCCGCCAGCGGGTCGCCATCGACCAGCAGCAGGTCGGCGTGGGCGCCGGGGGCGAGCACGCCCAGCTTGCCCGCCTGACCGAGCAGCTCGGCGTTGACCAGGGTCGCCGAGGCGATGATCTCCGCCGCCGGCAGGACCTGGGCGCGCAGGACGAACTCCTTGGATTGGGCCGGATGGGTCTCGCCCAGCAGGTCGGTGCCGAAGCCCATCTTCACCCCTGCCCGCTTTGCGATCTCCAGCGCGCCGAGCCCGGCGCCGAACACGGCGTCCAGCTTCTTAAGGCTCTCCTCGGGGAATCGCAGCTTCTTCCCGAACTCGGCGATCTGGTCGTAGGTGACCAGTGTCGGGACCAGGTAGCAGCCCTGCTGCGCCATGAATTTCGCCGAGGCCTCGTCAATGAGGTTTCCGTGCTCGATCGAGCGCACGCCGGCCCTCACCGCCCGCTCGATGGCCTCGGGGATGTAGGCATGGGCGAAGGCGTAGGTGCGCCGCGCCTGCGCCTCCTCCACCGCGGCGCGGATCTCGGCCTCGGTGTACTGCACCATGTCGATCGGGTCGGAGGGCGTGGCCACCCCGCCGCCGGCCATCACCTTGATCTGGTGCGCGCCGGCCTTCAGCTCCTCACGTACCGCCTTGCGGACCGCGTCGACCCCGTCGGCGACATGGCTGAACGCCGAGGACTTGATATCGCAGGCGCAGAGCTGCGGGTGCTGGCTGACGCCCGAGGAATCGCCGTGGCCGCCGGTCTGACTGATGACCCGGCCCGAGCGAAACACTCGCGGCCCCTTCACCAGCCCACGGTCGAGGGCGTTGGTGATGCCCGGGTCCATGCCCCCGGCGTCGCGCACCGTGGTGAAGCCTCGGCGCAGCATGCCTTCCAGGACGAACTTGGTCTCGATGGCGATCCAGGAGGTCTGGCGCCGGCCCATGGCGGCCAGGTCCATGGTGGTGATCGCCGCGTGCACGTGGGCGTCGATCAGACCCGGCATCAGGGTACGGCCTCCGGCGTCGATGACCGTGACGCCCTCGCCCGCGCTCAGCGCCCGGCCGTCTTCGGCGACCTCCATCACCTTGCCCGCCTCGACCCGAATGGACGCCCCGCCGCGAAGCTCGCCCGCAGCGACGTCCAGCAGCTTGGCGTTGCAGATGATGAAGTCGGTCATGGCTCGCTCCCAGGGTGATCGGACGCGACTAACAGAGTTCCCAAAGGGAAGGCGACCGCCCTTGCATGCCATCATGGCGCCCAGGCGGCGACCGGGCCATAAGACTCCCATGTCCCGCCCCGACCCTGTCGACGCCCGCAAGTCCTCGTTCGACGCGGTGGTCGACGAACGGACCCGCCTGCTGGTGCTGGGCAGCCTGCCGGGCGAGGCCTCGCTGGCGCGAAGCCAGTATTACGCGCATCCGCAGAACCAGTTCTGGCGTCTGATCGGCGCCGTGGTCGGACGCGACCTCGTCGCCCTTTCCTATGAAGAGAGACTGCGGGCTCTTCTGAAATCGGGCGTCGGGCTATGGGACGTCGTGCGTTCGGCACGGCGGACGGGCAGTCTCGACACGGCGATCCGCGACCACGAGCCCAACGCACTGCCTGATTTCTGCGCCGCCCTGCCCGAGCTGCGGGCCGTCGCCTTCAACGGCGGCAAGGCCTCGGCTCTAGGCCGCAAGGCGCTGACCGAAGGCCCCTGCCTCATCACCCTGCCCTCGAGCAGCCCGGCGCATACGATGGCGTACGAGCGCAAGCTGGCGCAGTGGCTTCAGCTGCGAGCGTATCTGAACTGAAGGGAAAGATGGTGCCTGGGGGCGGATTCGAACCACCGACACGCGGATTTTCAATCCGCTGCTCTACCAACTGAGCTACCCAGGCCCTGGGCCGTTCCACCCATCTCGACGGGCGGCGAAGCAGTCCCGCCTGCGCGGGAGCCGCGTCTATAGAAGAGGCGTTCGCGCCTGTCCAGCGGGCGATTTCAGTCTTCTTCGTTTCCGTCGCCCTCGGCTTCGTCGTCCGTAGTCGGAATGGCGTAGCGCCCCGTCAGCCAGCGCTGAAGGTCGACGTCCGCGCAACGCTTCGAGCAGAACGGGCGGTACTCCGGCTGGGCCGGCTTTCCGCAGATCGGGCACGGCGCGCTCACAGCGGTCTCACGTCGAAGCGTTCACGGCGCAGGCCTGGGTCAGGCCGCAGCGAAAATCGCGCGCCGATCTTGCCGACCAGCTGATCGGCCAGCGGCTTGGCCGCATCTGCAACCGAGGCCGCACAGGTCGCAGCCAGGCGCGCGCCCGGCTGGCTCATCGCCTCGTTCTCGACGGCGCGGATCAGCCGCAGGGCCAGGGTGCGATCCGACAGCGCGCCGCTGGCGTCGCACAGAATGTCTCGCAACGGCGTCGTCCGGCGCGGGATCGTCATCTCCATGGTGCCGAACCGTCCCACGGGCCCGATTGCGACGCCTGGGTTGTCCGGCCCGAAGGCGGCGCGCGCGGCGGTCAGCAGCGCATTGCCGTCATGGCCGCGCCCGACCAGATCGAAGACCACGATGCCGCCCATGCCCTTCAGCCGCAGCAGGCGCGCGGCGGTCGACAACGCGGCCATGTTGGCGTGGCGAGTGACGCGCTTGACGTCATTGCCCTTGCGCTCGCCGATGTCCACGTCGACCGACACCAGTGCCCGGGTCTGCTCGATGGCGATGTCGCCGCCGCCCGGCAGGCGATGGATCGTCTCCAGCACCTCGGCCTCGGCCTCGTCGGCGACCTGGCGCGCCTCGCGCCCCTCGACGATCTCGGTGTCGCGCGCGAAGGCCTGGAGCTGTTCGGAAAGGCTCGGCGCCACGGCCAGCAGCCGCGGCGCGCCCTGGGCCGGGCCGATGGCGCGCACGGTGGCGAGCTTGCCGGCTCGCGGTTCGGTGCGGATCTCGACCTCGAGCGCCGCGCCTTCCACCGGCCGCGCGTCGGGCTTGAACGAGAGCAGCGCCTCGACGCCGCCCAGATCGACGAAGGCCGAGGCGAAGGCCGGCTCGACCTTGCGCACCCGCCCCACGTGCCGCGCGCCAAGGCGCGTGCTCAGGTCGTCCCCGTCGCGCTCGATCAACAGCCGCTCGGGTTCGCCATCCAGCAGGACGACGCCGCGGCTTTCGCCGATGGAGCGATCGAGGAAAAGCGTACGCTGGCTCATGCGACGGCGAAGCCCTGACCGCGGAGAAGGTTCACGGTCTCGTAGAGCGGCAGCCCGACGACCGCCGGATAGGAGCCCTGAAGCGAGATCACGAAGGCGCCGGCATGGCCCTGGATCGCATAGCCGCCAGCCTTGCCCAGGCCCTCGCCGCCGGCGAGATAGCCTGCGATCTCGTCGTGCGAGAGCCGCTTGAAGACCAGGCGGCTCTCGATCAGGCGGCTGGCCATGCGCCCGCCGGGCGCGGCGACCGCAACGCCGGTGAGCACGCGATGAGCGCGGCCCGACAGCAGTTCCAGGCAGCGACGCCCATCGGCCTCGTCCTCGACCTTAGGCAGGATGCGACGGCCGACGGCGACCACCGTGTCGGCGGCCAGCACATAATCGCCCGGCCGCGCGGCCGCGACCTTGGCGGCCTTCGCGATCGCCAGGCGCAGCGCCGTCTGGCGCGGTGTTTCGGTTTTGAGAGGGGTCTCGTCGATCTCGGCGGCGGCGACCTCGTCGGGAACGAGACCGATCTGGCGCAGGAGATCCAGCCGCCTGGGGCTTGCGGACGCGAGCACCAGGCGCTGCGGCTGCGGCGTGGCCAAGCGGCCTAGCGCACGCGGAAGGTGATGCGGCCCTTGGTCAGGTCGTAGGGCGTCATCTCGACCAGCACCTTGTCGCCGGCCGAGACGCGGATGCGGTTCTTGCGCATCTTGCCGGCCGTGTGAGCGATGATCTCGTGGTCGTTCTCGAGCTTCACGCGGAAGGTCGCGTTGGGCAGGACTTCGCTGACCGTGCCCGGAAACTCCAAAAGCTCTTCTTTCGCCATGCAGGCTCCCAAGTGGTGTTTGAATCACGACAGGCCCGCCCACGGAATCGCGATGCGGACCTGACGTACGAATTATAGCGCAGAGCGCTTTACGCGCTCAGCGCGCCAAAGGCTAGCGCGGGAAACGCTCTGCGATCTTCCGCGCCAGGCTGTCGCGCACCTCGCGATAGGCCGCCAGCCGCGCCTCGCGCGATCCGTCGGCCTGGGTCGGATCGAAGGTCGGCCAGTACTCGATCTCCGCGGCGCGGCCGCGCGTCATCTCAACCGCCCGGTGCTGAGCCTCTGGCGTCAGCGAGATGACGAGATCGAAGGAGGCGTCCTCCAGGTCGTCGAAGGTCTTGGGCTGGTGCGCCGCCAGGTCGACCGAAATCTCGGCCATCACCGACTGCACGAAGGGGTCGGCGCCCTCGCCGTCGACCCGCTCGCGCCGCAAGCCGCAGCTGTCGACATAGATGCGGTCGCCCATCGCCCGTTTCAACAGCGCCTCGGCCATGGGCGAACGCACGCGGTTGAAGTTGCAGGCGAACAGCACCGCGCCTGGCAGGCGCGGACGGGATGCGTCAGCGGACATGCCTAGCCCCGCCAGTGCAGCGCACAGATCAGGGTGAAGAGCCGGCGCGCAGTGTCGAGGTCGGTCTCGATCTTGCCCTGCAGCCGCACGCGCAGCAGCTCGGACGCCTCGTTGTGCAGACCGCGCCGACCCATGTCCAAGGCCTCGATCTGCTGGGGCGAGGAATTGCGGATCGCCTGATAGTAGCTCTCGCAGATCATGAAATAGTCTTTGATCAGGCTGCGGAACGGCGACAGCGACAGGATGTGGCGCTTCTCGTACTCGGGCCCGCGCACGTCGAGGACCAGGCGATTCTCCATGAGTCCCATGTGAAGGTCGTAGGGGCCCTGCTCGGCGCCCTCGGGCGCGAAGTAGTTCTCTTCCAGCAGGTCGAAGATCGCGATCTGCCGTTCCTGCTCCTGGTCGCGCGACACCGCGGCGAGCGATTGCTCGTCGATCTCAACGGACTGCAGGCGATGCTTGGTTCGGTCGTCGTCGGCCATGGCGCTTGGGAGAAGGCTTGACCGAGCTTTATTGCAAACCGCCCCCCAACGTCATCCCCCCGGTCGCGCTCTTGCGCGCTTCCCGCCAGAAAAGATCGCCGGCGTGTTCGCCGTGCGCCGTTCGACGGCCGCAAGGCGGCCCCGGACGGTGACGTCCGGGGCCGGCAGGAAGGCTAGGCCTTCGGCTTAGTAGCGAGCGTACTGGTAGCCCGCGGGTTGGACATAGGCGCCGTGGACATAGCCAACGCCGACGCCGCCCTGCCCCACCAGGATCCAGTCGCTGTTGGCCACCCGGGCCATGGCCTGGAACTGCTGGCCGGCCCGCAGCGACCCCACACGGGCCGAACCGGTGGTCGGCGCGGCGCGCAGGTTCACGGTGGAGTTGGCGACGAAAGCGCCGCCGTCACGGACGTAGCGGGCCGGGGCGATGTCGCCGCTCAGGCGGTAACCGCCCTGGGTGTAGGTGGCCGGGCGATAGGAACCGCCGCCCTGATAGGCGTAGTCGCCGCGGGCGGCCGCGTCGCGCTGCATCTTGCAGCCCACCCACGAACCGGTGGCCGCGCCGGCCACGGCGCCGATGGCGGTGCCCGTGCCGCGGTCGTTCTTGGCCAGGTTCGAGCCGGCCGCCGCGCCCAGTAGGGCGCCGATCAGCGCGCCGCCGGCCTGCTTGCCGCCGGGGGCGTCGCAGCTGACGATCGACCCGGGGCCGCCGCCGGTCGGGGTGCGATACTGTTGGGCGCTGGCCGCGCCGGCGGCGCCCGCCGCGATCATGCCGCCCAGGGCCGCCACGGTCGCGCCGCGCATCAGCTTGGAAGTCTTCAGAGTGCGCATTGCTGGTCTCCGTCTTTGCAATCTCTTGCGAGGCCGGTGCGGCCCCGATGACGGACACCCTAGCGAGGCCTAGCTGAACGGCCTCCGGAACGCGATTGTCAGAAACCGTTCAGCTTGACTGGCCAAGTCGGATCGCCGCCGAGCGGGCGTGGGCGGGCAAGCCCTCGGCGTCGGCCAAGGCCACGGTATGAGGGCCCAGCACCGCGAACGAGGCGGCGTCGCACTTCACGATCGAGGTGCGCTTGATGAAGTCGTACAGCGACAGGCCAGACGAGAATCGCGCCGCCCGGCTGGTCGGCAGCACGTGGTTGGAACCGGCCACGTAGTCGCCAATCGCCTCCGGCGTCACGCGCCCCAGGAAGATCGCGCCGGCGTGGCGAACCTGATCGGACAGCCGTTCCGGGCTTTCCATGGCGAACTCGACGTGCTCGGGCGCGATCAGGTCGACCAGAGCCGGGGCTTGGTCCAAGGGGGCGATCACCACCGCACCGTGGTCGCGCCAAGACGCAGCGGCGTCCGCCCCTGTCGTCAGGGTGGCGAGTTGCTCCTGCACCGCCGCTTCGACAGCGGACGCGAAGGCCTCGTCGTCAGTGATCAGGATCGACTGGGCCGCCGGATCGTGCTCGGCCTGGCTCAGCAGGTCGGCGGCGATCCAGTCGGGCCGATTGGCGCTGTCGGCCACCACCACGATCTCGGACGGCCCGGCCAGGGCGTCGATGCCGACCGTGCCGTAGACCCGGCGCTTGGCTGCGGTGACGTAGGCGTTGCCGGGTCCGACGATCTTGTCGACCGGCTTGATCGGCCCCGCGCCATAGGCGAGGGCCGCCACGGCCTGGGCGCCGCCGACCCGCCAGATCTCAGTCACGCCGGCCTCCTTCGCGGCGGCCAGCACCGCCGGCTGCAGGCGGCCCGGCGGCGTGACCATGGCGATGCGCTCCACGCCCGCCACCTTGGCCGGCAAGGCGTTCATCAGCACGGTGGACGGATAGGCGGCGCGGCCACCCGGCACATAGATCCCGACCGCCTCAAGCGCGGTCCAGCGCCAGCCCAGCTCGACCCCAGCCTCGTCCTTGAAGGCCATGTCGGCGGGGCGCTGGCGGGCGTGATAGGCGGCGATCCGATGGGCGGCGAAGGCGATAGCTTCGCGTACCTGGACCGGGCACTCGGCTGCGCCGGCCTCGATCTCCTCGGTCGAGACGCGGATGTTGCTTTCGTCGATCTCGACCTTGTCGAATTGGCGCGCGAAGCGCAGCAGCGCCGCCATGCCCTCCGCCCGGACGGCGGCCACCACGTCGCGGACGGCCGCGTCGACCTCTTCCGGCGTCTCGCGACGCTCATCGACAAAGGCGGCGAAGGCGGCCGAAAAGCCGGGATCGGAGAAGGAAAAGCGGCGCATGGCGCGCTCTTTAAACGCCAAGGCCTTGCAGGGCTAGGCCTGCGCTATGTCTCGTGGCGCGGCGTGCGGGGGGTCGGCCAAGGCGCGCTGACGTCGGCCAGGATCACGTCCAGGCATTCGACCTGCGCGCGCAGGTCGCCGCCGCCGGCGAAGGTGAAGGTCACCGCCCCGCCGGGCGCCTCGCCCGGTTCGAACTCGACATTCAGCAGTTCGACGACCGCATCCTTTGCGTTGCGGCGCAGCTTGCGGGCCTGCACCTTCAGCACCGAGCCGACCTGCAGCGCCGCGCGCACTCGCTCGCCGCCCTTGGCCTCCCAGCGGTAGCGGTTGAACGCCAGGGTCAGGCGCCGAGCCGCCGGCTCGTAAGATATGTCGCCGATCTTGCCCACGGCGTCCTGCAGGGCCGCGGCCACGACCTTCAGGTCCTCGGCGTCCTGGGCCAGCAGCTTCAGGGCGGTCGCTTGCGTCATGCTAGTCCTCGGCCTCGCCGTCACCCTTGATGCGGCGCACGTTCGCGCCGCACGCGCTGAGCTTTTCTTCCAGGCGCTCGAAGCCCCTGTCCAGATGATAGACGCGGCCGACCATGGTCTCGCCGCGCGCCGCCAGGGCCGCGATCACCAGGCTGACCGAGGCGCGCAGATCCGTGGCCATCACCGGCGCGCCCTCCAGGGTCTCGACCCCGCGCACCCGCGCCTCGCCGCCGGACACGGCGATGTCGGCGCCCAGCCGCGCCAGTTCCGGAGCGTGCATGAAGCGGTTCTCGAAGATGGTCTCCTTGATCACGCTCTCGCCGTCGGCAAGCGTCATCAGCGCCATGAACTGAGCCTGCAGGTCGGTCGCGAAGCCCGGATACGGATCGGTCTCGATCTCCACCGCCTTCAGCCGCGCCCCGTTGCGCCGGATGGTCATGCCGTCGTTGTGACGCGTCACCTCCACGCCCGCCTCGACCATCTTGTCCAGCAGCGAGTCGATGAAGTCGCTGCGGGTCTTGCGAAGCCGCACCTCTCCTCCGGCCATGGCCGCGGCCAGGGCGTAGGTGCCGGTTTCGATGCGGTCGGGAATCACGGAGTGAGTTGCGCCGTGCAGGCGCTCGACGCCCTCGATCGTCACGCGCGAGGCGCCGGCGCCATAGACTTTCGCGCCCATGGCGTTCAGACAGTCGGCAAGATCGACCAGTTCCGGCTCGCAGGCGGCGTTGTTCAGCACCGTCTGGCCCTTGGCCAGCACGGCGGCCAGCATGGCGTGCTCGGTCGCCCCGACCGAGACGAACGGGAAGTCGATCTGCGCGCCGGTCAGGCCGCGCGGGGCCTGGGCGTAGACATATCCCTCGTGCAGGTCGATCGAGGCGCCCAGCATCCGCAGCGCCTCCAGGTGCAGGTCCACCGGCCGCGCCCCGATGGTGCAGCCCCCTGGCAGTGAGACCTTGGCGTGACCGGTGCGCGCGATCAGCGGCCCCAGCACATTGAACGAGGCCCGCATCTGGCGGACCAAATCGTAGGACGCGAAGGCGCTGACGATCTCGCGGGTATGCAACACGGTTTCGGCGCCGTCCGGCCCGTCCTGCTCGATCACCTCGGTCCCCAGCCGCTGCAGCAGCCGCGCCAGGAAGCGGGTATCGGCCAGGCGCGGCATGTTGGTGAGCCGCAGCGGTTCGTCGGTGAGAAGGCTGGCCGCCATCAGCTTGATGGCGGAATTCTTGGCGCCGCTGATGGCGATCTCGCCGTGCAGCCGCGCGCCGCCGGTGATGGCGATGCGATCCAATCTCGTCCCTCGACGGGCGACGCGCGGGCGCGCGCATCCAGCCCTTTGCCGCTATCTAGCCTGCGGCCGAACGCTGCGGAAGCCGCCTGCCTTCACGAGCGCTTGTCCGAATCGTCCGCCTTCGAAGCAGGCTCGGGCGCCGGCTTAGGCGCGGCCTTGCGGCGCCTAAGGTTGGCGCGCAGCGCCGCCGCCAGTTTCGCCTCGCGTTCGTCAGCCGGGGTTTTATCGTGTTTTCCCATGGTTTGGCGGGGGTGCGGCCAGACGGCCCACAGGTCAAGCGCAGTTTCTGCATATTGGGGCTTTCCACCGGCGACGGGTTTGGCTATAGCCCCCGCCTCGCCTTTCGCCGCCGTAGCTCAGTGGTAGAGCGCATCCTTGGTAAGGCTGAGGTCGGCAGTTCAATCCTGCCCGGCGGCACCATGGTCCTCTAAGTGTTTCAAGCACTTAGAGGACCACCAGGCTCTCCCGAAATCAAACTGCGGGCCGGTTCATCACCGGGGTGTCAGCGTGCGTCATTCCGCGCTCGGAACTCGCCATCCAGCGCCAATCGTTGCGATTCAACGGAATTCGTCCGCGCACGGCGGCGCCAGGCGGGTCGGACGCGTCAGCGGCCGCGCAGACACACGTTGACCTGCAGCCCGAGCCTAATGCCGCGGCCTGCCCCGGCCACCGACGCGCGGCGTCAGTGGGCCAGCAACACCTGGACAGTTCCATCCGGCAGTCGCGCGACGCCCCGAGCCCCCATCGCAGCCAGGGCGACTTCGTCAAGCGCCGAGGGGTCGATCAACCGCGCGCAGAGCCGGCCCGCGCGCAGCTGGGCTTCGGCGACGTTGGCGCGGCCGCCGAGCCCCGGCAGCCAGGGCGTGACATCGAAGCCGGGCGCGCCCTGCGGCGGCGTCACGCTGGGCGCTGTTGGCGTGGCCGCCGCGGCGCGGATCTCGCCGGCCACGTGGTCGGCGACGGGCCCCAGCACCACCTGCAGCGCCTTCTCCGACGGCCGCACCATGCCGCGCGAGCCGAGCGCCTTCAGCGCCGCTTCGTCCACGGCCGCAGGATCGGCCAGGATCAGCCGCAGGCGCGTGGTGCAGGCATCGACGCTGACCAGATTCGCCGCCCCGCCCAGGGCGGCGACGAAGTCCTCGCCGCGCCGGCCGGTGACCGCCACCTCGCTGGGCCCAGCCAGCGCCTCGTCCTCGCGCCCCGGCGTCTTCAGATCGAAGCGCGCGATCGCCCAGCGGAAGACGCCGTAATAGAGGGCCCCGTAGGCGAGGCCCACCGGAACCAGCAGCAGCGGATGCGTCGCCTTGCCGAAGTTCAGCACGTAGTCGATGGCCCCGGCCGAAAACCCGAAGCCCAGCTTCACGTCCAGCAAGCTCATGACGATGAACGACAGGCCGGTCAGCGCCGCGTGGATCGCGTAGAGCGCCGGCGCCAGGAACATGAAGCTGAACTCGATCGGCTCGGTCACCCCGGTCAGGAAGGTCGTCAGGGCCATGGAGGCCAGCATCCCGCCCACCGCCTTGCGCCGGTGCGCAGGGGCCGCGTGATACATGGCCAGGCACGCCGCCGGCAGGCCGAACATCATCACCGGGAAGAAGCCGGCCATGAACGCCCCGGCGCTGGGATCGCCTGCGAAGAAGCGGTTGAGGTCGCCCGTCGCGCCGTTGAAGTCGCCGACGATGAACC
This sequence comes from Phenylobacterium sp., assembly GCF_041919955.1. Classification (GTDB taxonomy): domain Bacteria; phylum Pseudomonadota; class Alphaproteobacteria; order Caulobacterales; family Caulobacteraceae; genus Phenylobacterium. The sequence goes on from NZ_JAYRSU010000017.1 coordinate 12,543, forward strand.
AGGCGATGTTGTTGAGGATGTGATGCAGGCCGGTGACGATCAGCGCCCGGTTGGCCGCCCCGTAGATAAAGAGGCCGACCTCGCCCGATCCGACCACCGCGCGGCTGGCGCCGTCCATGGCATGGTCGATGCCCTCGTAGGTGAAGCCGACCAGGGCGCCCAGCACGAGGCCGGCCAGGCCCGCCACGATCGGCACGAACCGCCGCCCGCCGAAGAAGGCCAGGTATTCAGGCAGCTTGATGTTCGAAAAGCGGTTGTAGAACTGCCCGCCGACCAGGCCCGATATGATCCCGATCGGCACCGAGACCTTGGCGACGGCCTTCTGTTTGAAGGCCGCCGTGGCCAGGCCGACGGCGTCGCCGACCATGCCCTTCAGCGCCTCGGGCGGCACGTGCAGCAGGGTTTCGGCGGCCTTGCCGGCGATCAGGAAGCAGACCACGCCCGCCAGGGCCGCCGCGCCGTTGTTGTCCCGCGCCAGCCCCACCGCCACGCCGGCGGCGAACAGCAGGCCGAGATTGGCGAAGATCGCCTCCCCCGCCGCGGCCATGAAGGCGACGTCCAGCAGGTCGGGCTGGCCCAGCCGCAGCAGCAGGCCCGCGGCCGGCAGCACGGCGATCGGCAGCATCAGCGCGCGGCCGAGCGATTGGAGCGCTTCGAGGGGCGAGGCCATCAGGCTTCTCCGGTCAGGAAGGTGTTGGCGAGCGCGCGCACCGCTTCGGCGCTCGGCTGATCCAGCGCCTCGCGCGCCAAACGCACGCAGGCCTGCGGCGAGAGGTTGCGGATCAGCGCCTTGGCCTCAGGGATCGCCGAGGCCGGCATGGAGAGCTCGGTGACGCCCAATCCGATCAAGATCGGGGCCCCGGCTAGGTCGCCGGCCAGGCCCCCGCAGACCCCGGTCCACAGGGCGTGCTTGCGCCCCCCCTCGGCCGTCTTTGCGATCAGCCGCAGCACGGCGGGATGCAGGGCGTCGATCTCACCGGCCAGGTCCGGGTTTCCGCGATCCATGGCCAGGGTGTACTGGGTCAAGTCGTTGGTGCCGACCGACAGGAAGTCGGCCTCGGCCGCCAGCAGGTCGGCCGTCGCCGCCGCGGCCGGCGTTTCGATCATCACGCCCAGGTCGGTGCGCCCGACCCGGCCCATCTCGCGCCGCACCTCGTCGAGCGCCGCGCGCACGGCCCGCAGCTCCGACAGGCTGGCCACCATCGGCGCCATGATCTTGGCGTGGGGCGCGCCGCGCAGAATGGCGCGCAGCTGAGTCTTCAGCACCTGGGGCCGGCGCATCAGCACCCGCACCCCGCGCACCCCCAGGGCGGGGTTCTCCTCGGGCCCGATCGGCAGATAGGTGGCGGTCTTGTCGCCGCCGACGTCGAGCAGGCGGATGATCAGCGGCCGCCCGCCCATCGCCCGCGCGATGGCCTCGTAGCGCGCGGCCTGCTCGTCCTCGTCGGGGGCGGTGTCGCGCTCCAGGAACAGGAACTCGGTGCGCAGCAGGCCGCAGCCCTCCGCGCCGACGGCGGCGGCGCCCTCGGCGTCGGTCAGCGAGCCGAGATTGGCGTAGACCTGGATGCGCGTGCCGTCGGCCATCCGGCAGTCCTCGCGCGCAGCGGCGCGGGCGGCGGCCCTCCGCTCCGCCCCCTGGGCCAGCGTGGTCTGGGCAGCCTCGAGCGCCTTGGCGTCGGGCGCCACGTGCAGCAGGCCGGCGTCGGCGTCGAGGATCAGACTCGCCCCGTCCTTGATCGCCGCCACGCCCTCGCCCGCCGCGACCACCGCCGGCACTCCCATCGAAGCGGCCAGGATCGCAACATGCGAGGTCGGGCCGCCCTTGGCCGTGCAGATTCCCGCCAGCCTGGTCGCGTCCAGTCCCATCAGCTGCGAGGGCAGCAACTCGTCGGCCAGCAGGATCGAGCCAGGCGGCAGGTCCGGCCCGCGGTCCTCGCGCCCATCCAACGCCAGCAGCACGCGACGCTCCAGGTCGAGCAGGTCGTCGACCCGCTCTGCGATGCGCCGATCGCCCAGGCCCCGCAGAGCCTCGACATAGGCTCCGATCGCCGCGCGCCAGGCGAAGGCGGCGCTACGCCCCTCGCCGATCAGCCGCCGGGCGTGGGCCAGCAATTCCGGGTCCTTCAGGAAGGCGGCGTGGGCCACCAGGATCGCCTGGCGCGCGTGGCCGCTCTCCCCCAGCTCCGCCTCGGCGGCGATCCGCCCCGAAAGCATGGCCAGAGCCGCATCGAGCCTGGCGCGCTCGGCCCCGACGCCCTCGCCGGTCTCGGCCACCTCGATCTCGTCGATGAACAGACGCACCGCCTTGCCGACCGCCAGGCCCGGCGAGGCGGCGACCCCGCGCAGCACAGCCAGCCCCGGGCGCTTTGGCGCGGCCGAGCGGAGGTCCACCGTCGGGGCGGCGCGCACCGGCGCGCCCTCGCCCATGCCGCCCTCGATCAGGTCCGCCAAGGCTTCCAGCGCCGCGGCCGCATCCTCCCCGGCCGCCGCCAGCGTGGCGGTGTCGCCGTGGCGCAGGCCCAGCGACATCAGCCCGACCGGGCTCTTGGCGTTCGCGCGGCGGTTCACCGCCAGCACCGCTATGTCGGAGGAAAAGCGCTTGGCCGCATCGGCGACCCGAGCCGCTGGCCGCGCGTGCAGGCCATGGATCAGCGGGATCAGGATCTGGCGGGTCAACTCCGGCCCGCCCGTCGCCGTGGCTTGCTGGCCGCCCGCCGCAGCCGACAGCGTCATCAGCGGCTCGCCGGTCTTCACCAGCCGCCCGGTCACCCGCGTTGCGATCGCACGGCCCGCCGCGTCGGTCACTACGATCGGCGTCACCAGGCTGCGCGCGCCGGCCGCCAGGACCGCCAGGTCGAAACTGATCAGCCGCTCGCCGGCCTTCACGCTCTGGTCCTCGGCGACGTGGGCCGTGAAGCCCGCGCCCTTCAGCATCACGGTCTCCAGTCCGACATGCATCAGGATCTCGGCCCCGCCCGCGGCGCGCAGGCTGACGGCGTGACGGCTGGCGTGCACCGAGGTGATCACCCCGTCGCAAGGGGCGCATAGCACCGAGCTGGTCGGATCGACCGCCACCCCCTCGCCCAGCATCGCCTCGGCGAACACTGGATCGGGCACCTCGGCCAGCGGCGCGGCCCAGCCGTCGAGCGGCGAAAGCAGGATGAGATCAGCGGTCATGGCCGGTCACCAGGGTCACACGGTCGAGCACCCACAGCGGCTCGAGCGCCTTCTGGGTGAACGAGAAACAGAGATCGGCGCGGCCCGCGCCCTTCAGCGGCGCTTTCAGCACGGTGACGCCGTCGGACTTAGCCGCGGGCGCCAGCGGCAGGGTCGCGACCACCGCACCCTCGCAGGAGCCTTGCCGCACCTCCAGTTCGCCGGCCGGGGTGGCCGGCGGCCGGAACTTGATCTTCTCGACGTCCGCGCCGATCTGGAAGTTGAACGGGATCTGGCCGACCGCAGCCTCGATCTCCGCCACGCCGGACAGGTCCGCGCGCTCATAGATCCAGCACGGGTTCATGACATCGACCAGGAAACGGGCTCGCTCGCCGCGTACCGGACCGTCGTCTTCCAGATTTAAAACAATGCCTTGTGTGCAGGATTTCAGGTCTTGACTGACTCGCGTGCGAGCCGCGCGCGCGTCGATCACGGTGGCCGAAGCGGGCGCCAACGCCGCCTGTCCGCGGAAGGCCTGCGCCCTGACCGTCGTCCCCAGGGGCACGTCGAACGGCGCTTTGTAGGCGCGGGCGGCCGGGCTCGGCGCCGAGCCGTCGATCGTGTAGCGGATCTGCCCCACGTCCTCGGCGCCGAGCAGCGTGACCTGAGCGCCGGCCCCGCTCGGCGCAGCCAGGGCGCGGGCCTTCAGCGCCGCCTCGCCGAACGGCAAGGAGAGGCTGCGATAGCGGTCCAGCTCGACCGGGAGGCGGTCAGCGAAATCGCCCCAATCCTTACGCGCGGCCGGCGACCACGCGGTCTCGGCCAGGGCCGTGGCGCGCGGGTAGTACATCAGCGGGGCGCGGTCCTGAGTGCGCACGTGCTCGGTCCACAGATTGGCCTGCACGCCCAGCACGTGGTGCTGCTCGTCGGCGTTCAGCGCCGCGGGCATCGGCTCGTAGTCGTAGACCTCCTTCAGCCCAACGACTTGACCGCGGCCCGGCATCTCCTCGGGCGAATTGGTCTGGCGGTGATTGAGATAGAGCGTCGGCGCGGGGCTTAGGATCGTGTCGTGTCCCAGCTTGGCGGCGATGATCGCCCCGTCGATCCCGCGCCACGACATCACAGTGGCGTCGGGCGCGACCCCGCCCTCGAGGATCTCGTCCCAACCGACCAGCTTGCGGCCCTTGGCCTTCAGCATCTGCTCGATTCGCGAGATGAACCAGCCCTGCAGCTGAGCCTCGCTGCCGATGTGCAGCTCCTTCATCCGCGCCTGAACGGCGGGGTTGGACTTCCACTGGTCCTTCACCGCCTCGTCGCCGCCGACATGGATGTAGCGGCTGGGGAACAGCGCGACGACCTCGGTCAGCACGTCGTCCAGGAACGCGAAGGTCGTCTCGTCGACATTGTAGAGATAGGGGAAGACGCCCCAGTCGCCGGAGGTCGCGGTCGGCGGGCTGGCGGCGGAACCAAGCTGCGGATAGGCGACGATCGGCGCGTGGGCGTGGCCGGGCGTCTCGATCTCCGGCACGATGGTGATGTGGCGGGCCGCGGCGTAGGCGACGATCTCGCGCACCTGGTCCTGGGTGTAGTAGCCGCCGATCACCCGCGGCTTGCCGGTCTTGGGGTCGATGTCGGCGGCGGCCGCCGTGCCGGCCGGCACGCGCCAGGCCCCGACCTCCGTCAGCTTCGGATACTTCTTGATCTCCAGCCGCCAGCCCTGGTCGTCGACCAGATGCCAGTGAAGCGTGTTGAACTTCGACAGCGCCATGCGGTCGATCAGGCCCTTCACGAACGCGACATCCTGGAAATGCCGGGCGCTGTCCAGCATCAGACCTCGCCAGCCGAACCGTGGCGCGTCTTCGATCACGCGGGCCGGCAGCACGACCGCCCCCTTGCCCGGCGTCGCCGTCGCCAGCTGCCAGGCGGTGACCGCGCCGTAGAACAGGCCGGCGTCGCCGCTTGAGCGGATGGTAAGCGCCTGCGGAGCCACCGTCAGGCCATAGGCCTCGCCGGCCGGGCCCCCGCGCTCCAGCACGATCGCCCGCTCGCCGGCCTTAGGCGCGCGCACCGCCAGCTTCAGGCCACGGCTGCGGGCCAGCAGATCGGCGAGGTAGCGGGCGCTCGCCTGGGCCTGGGCGTCGTTGGCCGGGGCGCTGATCACGGTACGAGCATCGAGGGAGAACGCGCCCTCGCGCGGCGTGTCGCTGGCCGGCGCCGGGACGATCGCGGCGCGGGAACTCGCAAGCGAGGGGGAAGCGATCGCCAGGGCCGCCGTGGCCAGGAGAAGAGAACGGATCATGCACCGGACTCGCGCAAAAAAAGAGCGGAGCGGCAAGCCGCCCCGCTCAGGCGCCTCTCGATCAGACGAGGCGGGGGTGGAGGGAACTGGTCTTGGTCCGCGGCCGCACGCGTCCAGGCCGCTGGGCGCGGAGAGGGCGCGGGTGAGGCGTTCGGGCATGAACCCCTCACCCGCCGCAGAAGGCGGAAGCTGGACCGCACATCCGCGTCTTGGCGCCGGCCCCCGCGCGGGCCGGCGAACCCGATCAGAATGTCACGTTCAAGGTGAGCATGTACTTGCGGCCGGTCCGATAGACCCCCCGGGCCAGCGCCGTGGTGTTGGCGTAGGCGTAGTACTCGCTGTCCAGCAGGTTCATGCCGGCCGCCGTCAGGCTGACGTTCTTGGTGACGTTGTAGGTGCCGGAGATGTCCAGCGACTTGTACGGACGCACGAACATCGCATCGCCGCGATCGATGCCGGTGAAGTACTTCGAGCGCCAGCTGTAGGTGACCCGGGCCGCGAACGGACCGTGCTCGTAGAACGGGCTGATGTTCACCTGGTGCTTGGAGTTGTAGGGCAGCGGCGCGCCGTCCTGGCCCTGGCCGTCGGCATAGGTGTAGTTGGCCAGCAGGCCGAACCCGTAGGCGTAGTTCTGCTGGTAGGCCAGCGAGACGCCCTTCACCTCGGCGGAACCCGCGTTGTACGGGCGGCTGATCTGATAGGTCGTCACCCGGTTCTGCGAGGTGTTGAAGTACTGCTCCGGCGCGGTGCGCTTGAGGATGTAGTTGCTGATGTCCTTGTAGAAGAACTCGGCGGCGATGATCGCCTGCGGCTGGAAATACCATTCGGCCGAGATGTTGAAGTTGCTCGACTTGTAGGGATCCAGGTTCGGGTTGCCGCCCTCGCCGGTCAGGATCTGGTCCGACAGCCAGAAGAAGCTGGTCATGTCGGCATAGTTCGGACGGGCGATCACCTGGGCCGCCGAGAAGCGCAGGATCAAATCCTCACGCAGGTTGTAGGCCAGGTTCACGCTGGGCAGGACGTTGTCGTACGACTTCGACTGCGACTTCCACTCCCAGTCGGCCGCCTTGTTGCACGGCGCGCCCGGCTTGCAGATGTAGCCGGCGCTGTCGACTTCGGTGCGCACGTAGCGGACGCCGATGTTGCCGCGCAGCTCGCCGGCCTCGATGTTGGCCTGGGCGTAGAGGGCGTTGATGTCTTCCTGGATAGCCCAGTTGCCGGCGGTGAACTCCGGCGCGGCGAAGATCGACGGGACCGGCAGGGCGCCGCCGGCCGGCAGCCACTTGCCCGACTGGACGTAGTCGACCATCGAATTGCCGTCGATGCGGAAGCGCGAGCGCATCTGCTCGTTGCCGCCGACGCCTTCGAGATAGTTGCTGGGCACGGTCGAAGGGTTGAACAGGCTGGCCGGGGCCGAGACGCCGGTGATGGCGATGCCGGCGTACTGTTGGGCGGTCTCATGGCGACGGAACTTGTAGCCGACCTCCACGCGCTTGATCACGCCGTCCAGGTCCAGGCCGAAGTCGGCTTGGGCGTACTTCTCCTCGTCGGTGGTGGGCTTGCTGACCAGGTTGCCGCTCCAGCCGGGGTCGGTGGCGAAGGCGGCCGGATTGCCCATCACGTTGGTCTTGTACGAGACGGACCCCGGATTGCTCGGCGCCTGGCTGAGGTCGACCGTGTAGTCGGCCCAGTTCAGGAACTCGAGGAACACCTGGCGCTTGGTGCCGCCGTCGGCCTTGGAGCTGCCGACCACGCCCGACAGGTCCCAGCCGTCACCCTTCCACTTGCCGCGCAGGTCATAGGTGTCGGAGTTCATCTCCGCCTCGCGGTACTGCACGTCCAGCACGCTGAGGGCGTTGGCGAGGGTGGCGCTGGTGACGACCCCGTTGTTCACGGTGATGCCGGTCAGGGCGCCCAGGCTGTTCCAGGTGTTGCCCTGGAAGGCGTACATCGACTGGTTCAGGTTGTCGTAGGTGGCCTTGATCTTCAGCCAGTTGAACTCGAGCTCGAGCTGCTCGATCGGCCGCCACTGCAGCGAGGCGGTGTAGGTGGTCCGCTCGCGCTCCTGTTCGAAATAGGACGTGCCGAAGGCGTTCGGGCTGCGGGCGTTAAGGTTGGCGGTCAGGGTGGTTGCGCAAGCGCCGAGGCAGCCGCGGGTGCGGGAGTCGACCGGGTTGTCGGCGTTGCCCCCGGCCCACTGGTTGGCGGCCATGGTGCCGTAGGATTCCAGGCCGTCGCGGCGAAGCTGGTCGGTCGCGCGCTGCACCGACAGCGAGACGCCGAAGGTCTCGTCGGCGTTCTTCCAGCTGCCCATCAGGGCGCCCTGGACGTCGCCCTTCTCGGAACGGTCATTGTAGAGATAGGCCAGCGACCCGGCGAGGGTATTGGTCTTCAGGTCCAGCGGCCGGCGGGTGCTGACGATGACGGTGCCGCCGATGCTGCCTTCGTCGATGCGCGCTTCCGGCGTCTTGTAAACGTCGACCCGGCCGACGATCTGCGGCGCCAGCAGGGCGTAGTTGAAGGTCCGGCCGGGCGTGTCGAGGATGAACCAGTCCGCCGAGGCTACCGTCTGGCCGTTCAGCAGGGTGCGGTTCAGCGCCGGATCGGTGCCCAGGATCGAGACCTTCTCGCCCTGGCCGAAGGCGCGGTCGACGGTCACCCCGGGGACCATGGTGATCGCTTCAGCGACGTTGGTGTTCGGGAACTTGCCCACGTCCTCGGCCGTGACCGAGTCGACGATGGCGTCCGCGTTGCGCTTGGTTTCGAGGGATTGCTGCAGCGAGGCGCGGATGCCGGTGACGACCAGCTCCTCGACTTGGCTATCCTGCGCGAAGGACGGGCTGGCGGCGGCGACGGCCAAAAGGCTCGCGGACGCGATCAGAATGGACTTGTGATGCTGTTTCACTCGGCTTCTCCCCTATTTCCGGGCCTTCCCCCGGAGCCGACGCGAGTCCAATGTGATACCAATTCTTCGCGTATTAGCGGCGAGAACCAGCGTCCATGACCCTGCGGTGTCGAACTGTGCTGAGTTTCAAAAAAATGACAAGCCCAAAAAGAGACCAATTGCACTCCCAGAACATATTGGTATCTAAATGGTCTCACGATACGTCGGCGGGGCATAAGCCGGCGGTCGTCGCGGAGAAACGCCTTTGACCTTTTCAGAACGCATCGGCGGGCTCGACGAGCAGGATCCCGCGCCGCTCTACCGCCAGCTTCAGCGGGTGCTGCGCGATGCGATCTCGAATCGCGTCCTGGCGCCCGACGACGCCCTGCCGGCCGAGCGCGAGTTCGCCGACGAGCTGGGCGTCTCCAGAATCACCGTGCGCAAGGCGCTCGACGGTCTGGTCGGCGAAGGGCTGCTGGTCCGCCGCCAGGGCGCGGGCACCTTCGTGGCCGCCCGGGTCGAGAAGAACTTCTCGAAGCTCTCGTCCTTCACCGAGGATATGATCTCGCGCGGCCGCGCCCCGCATTCGGCCTGGCTGTCGCGCGCCGAGGGCCAGGTGACGCCCGAGGAATCGCTGACCCTCGGCCTCTCGCCCGGCGCGCCGGTCTACCGCTTCCACCGGATCCGCTACGCCGACGGAGCGCCCATGGCCCTGGAATATTCGACCCTTGCGGCCTTCTGCATGCCCAGCCCGGAGTTCGTGGAGACTTCGCTCTACGAAGCGCTGGAAAAGACCGGCCACCGGCCGGTGCGCGCCCTGCAGCGGCTGCGCGCCGTGCTCTTCACCGACGAACAGGCCCAGTTGCTCGGCGTAGCGCCGCGCGACGCCGGCCTGCTGATCGAGCGCCGCGGCTTCCTGAAGGACGGGCGTACGGTCGAGGTCACCCAGTCCTACTATCGCGGCGACGCCTACGACTTCGTCGCTGAGCTGAACGCCCTTTGACATGAGCCTCCGGAGACGCCGCGTGACGAAGCCCCCTGCCCTGCGCCCGCAAGACACGCGCATGTTCCAGGAGGCCGCCGAGGCGCCGCAGGTCGTCGCCCGGCTGCTGGCCGCCAATCGCCAGTCCGCCCACGCGCTCGGCGAAGAGTTGCGCGCCAAGCCGCCCCGCGCGGTCGTCACCTGCGCCCGCGGCTCGTCCGACCACGCCGCCACCTATGCGAAGTATCTGATCGAGACCGGGACCGGCGTCGTCACCTCCTCGGCCGCCCTGTCGGTCAGCTCGGTCTATGCCGCCGAGCCCAAGCTGGACGGCATGCTCTACCTGGCCATCTCGCAGTCGGGGAAGAGCCCGGACCTGCTGGCCGCTGTCGAGGCCGCCAAGGCCGGCGGCGCGCTGACGGTCGCCCTCGTCAACGACGAGACCTCGCCGCTGGCGAGGCTGGCCGACAGGGTGCTGCCCCTGCACGCCGGCCCGGAAATCAGCGTCGCGGCCACCAAGTCCTACATCGCCGCCCTCGCCGCCATCGCCCAGCTCGTCGCCGCCTGGACGCAGGACGCAACGCTGGAAGCGGCGCTCGACGAGCTGCCCCCCATTCTCGCCAAGGCCTGGCCGCTGGACTGGAGCCAGGCCGCCCAGCGCCTGAAGGATGCGCGCAACCTCTACGTCCTGGCCCGCGGCGTCGGTTTCGGCGTCGCCCAGGAGGCGGCGCTAAAGTTCAAGGAAACCTGCGGCCTGCACGCCGAAGCCTTCAGCGCCGCCGAGGTGCTGCATGGCCCCATGGCGCTGGTGAAGGAAGATTTTCCAGTCCTGGTCTTCGCGCAGGACGACCAGAGCGAGGAAGGCGTCGTCGGCCTGGCCCGAGACCTCGCCGCCCGCGGGGCCGACGTCATGATGGCCGGCGGCGACGGCGCCCTGCCCACCCTGCCCGCCCATCCGGTGCTGGAGCCGATCGTCCGCATCCAGGGCTTCTATCGCATGGCCAACGCGCTCTCGATCCTGCGCGGCCACGACCCGGACCGCCCCCCGCATCTCAACAAGGTGACCGAGACCGTCTGATGACCACCGCGTTCGTCAACGGCCAGGTTCTCACCGCCCAGGGTTTCCAGTCGCTCGACGTCGTCGTCGAGGGCGAGCGCATCGTCGACATTGGCCCGCGCGCCGGCGCCGACGCGCGGATCGACCTGGACGGCGGCTACCTGCTGCCCGGCTTCATCGACACTCAGGTGAACGGCGGCGGCGGCGCGCTATTCAACGACTCGCCCACTGTGGAGGCGATCGCCGCCATCGGCGCCGCGCACCGCGCCTACGGCACCACCGGCTTCCTGCCGACCCTGATCAGTGACGACCTGGCCACGGTCGCCCAGGCCATCGCGGCGGTCGACGCGGCTATCGAGGCGGGCGTCCCCGGCGTGCTCGGCATCCATATCGAGGGCCCTTTCCTCAGCGAGGAGCGCAAGGGCGTCCACGACGCCTCGAAGTTCCGCACCCTGGATGACGCCTCGATCGAGCTGCTGACCTCCGCGCGGCGCGGCCGCACCCTGGTGACCCTGGCGCCCGAGACCACGACCCCGCAGATGATCGCCCGCCTGGCCGCCGCCGGGGTGACGGTCGCGGCCGGCCACACCAACGCCACCTACGACGTGCTGACCCAGGCGCTCGCCGCCGGGGTCAGCGGCTTCACTCACCTCTTCAACGCCATGTCGCCCCTGACCAGCCGCGAGCCCGGCGCGGTCGGCGCGGCGCTTGAGAGCCAGGACACCTGGTGCGGGATCATCGCCGACGGCCGCCACGTCCACCCGGCCGTCCTGCGCATCGCCTTCGCCGCCAAGCGCCGCGACCGCTTCATGCTGGTCACCGACGCGATGCCGAGCGTCGGCATGAGCGACAAGCGCTTCACCATCCAGGGCCGGCCGATCCGGGTGGTCGACGGGGTCTGCGTCGATGAGAACGGCACCCTCGCCGGCTCGGACCTCGACATGGCCAGTGCGGTCGCCAACGCCGTGCGCCTGGCGGGCCTGCCGCTGGAGGAAGCCGCCCGCATGGCCGCGACCTATCCGGCCGAGTTCCTGGGCCTGGCACCGGACCACGGCCGCATCGCCGTCGGCGGCCGCGCCGACTTCGTACTGCTGGACGCCGACCTGACCGCCCGCGCGACCTGGATCGGCGGCGCCCGCGGCTGAGAACTCGCCGTTCGCGGGAACTCTGGTGGACTTTCCCGATTGGAGGGCGAAGGCTGCACACAGCCTGCCCGTCTATTCCCGGAGAAAGCGCCATGAAGATCGTCACCAGCCTGAGCTTCCAGGGCCAATGCCGAGCCGCCTTCGACTTCTACGCCCGCGTGCTGGGCGGCAAGGTCACGGCCGCTTTCCCCTATGGCGAAGGCCCACCCGACATGCCCGTCGATCCCAAGTACAAGGATTGGCTGATGCACTGCTGGCTGGAGGTCGGCGACCAGGCGCTGATGGGCGCGGACATGGCCCCGGAATTCGCCCCCAACATCGACAAGCCCAAGAACGGCTTCGACGTCACCTATCATACCGACGACGCAGGCGAGGCCCGCCGCGTGTTCGACGCCCTGGCCGAGGGCGGCAAGGTCACCATGCCCTTCGCCGAGACCTTCTGGTCTCCCGGCTATGGCGGGCTGGTCGACCAGTTCGGCATCCCCTGGATGGTCAACACCAATCCCGGCCCCGACTGGAAGCCGGCGGGCTAGTCCTCCTCGGCTTCGGCGTAACGCCCCAGCAGCGACAGCCCCTCGATGGCCGTCGCCCCGGCGTCCTTGCGGACCGTGCGCACCTCGCCCGCACCCGACTGGGAGATCACGTCCGCGAGAGGGTGGGAATGGGTCACCAGCCAGACCTGCGCCCGCTCCGAGGCGCGCGTGACGAGCCGCGCCAGTGGGGCCATCAGCTCGGGATGCAGGCTGGCCTCCGGCTCGTTCAAGGCGACGAACGGCGGCAGTCGGTAGGCGAGCAGCGCCCCGGCCAGGGCCAGGAACCGCAGCGTCCCATCCGACAGTTCCTCGGGCTCGAACACCCGGTCGGGAAACTCGGCGAAGGTCATGCCGAAGCTCGCGACCCGCTCCGGCGGCGGCACGATCAGCCGCGCGCCCGGAAACGCCTCGGCGACGGCGGCGTCCAGATCGCTGGTGTCCTGGCGAATATGGGCGAGCGTGGCGAACACCGCCGCCAGGTTGGCCCCGTCCGCGGCGAGATTGGCGCTGGCCACCGCCGGGCACGGCCGGCGCAGGGGCGAGGCCGCGTCGGTGCGCAGGCCATGATAGAAGCGCCACTCCAGCAGGGTCCGGCGCACCATGTCGAGCATTGGGTAGCGGCCGGGGTCCTCCAGCCGCCCCAGGACCGTCTCGGAGGCCAGCAGGTCGATGTCCACCTCGACCGGCCGCCCGGTCTCGTCGCGCGCCATGACCGACGGGCCGCGCCGGTCGACCAGCCGCACCTGCCGTCCGCCGCCGTCATAGGACAGCCACTCCTCCTTCACCTGCGGCTCCAGGTCGAAGGCGGCCGCCGTCCCCCGCTGCGGAAAGCCGACCTCGACGTGATAGCGATAGACGCCCCGCGCCTGCGGATTCGAGAGGCTGGCTTCCAGCACGATCCGCTGCGGCCCGCTCCGGCGCTGGCCCGCCCAGAAGGCGGCCGCCATCCCCTCCTGCGCCAGATGCAGCCCCAGGCTGTTGTCGGCCGCGGCCCGGATCAGCTCCAGGGCCCTGTAGAGGTTGGTCTTGCCGACCCCGTTGCCGCCGACGAACACCTCGAGGTCCGACACCGGACAGGCGATCTTGCGCAGCGACCGATAGCCGATGGCCGAGAACTCGCGCACGCGAAGCAAGACGCTCTCCTTCCTGGACGGTCTGAAATAGAACCACAGGCCGCCCGTGGCCGTCAGCCGCCGTCAGGCCGGGACCGCGCCGAACACCTCTTCCAGGTCGACCGCCAGGGCCTCCACCCGCGCAGGATCGGCGTCCCACGAGAACATGAACCGCGCCCCGCCGCCAATGAACGTATAGAAGCGCCAGCCCCGCGAGCGCAGGGCCTGCAGCCGATCCTCGGGCGCCGACAGGAAGACCGCATTGGCCTGGACCGGGAACATCAGGGCCGCGCCCGGCAGGCCCGCGGCCCGCTGCGCCAGCCGCCCCGCGCAGGCGTTGGCGTGGGCGGCGTTGGATAGCCACGCCCCGCTTTCCAGCATCCCGACCCATGGCGCGGCCAGGAACCGCATCTTGGAGGCCAGCTGCCCGGCCTGCTTGCAGCGATAGTCGAAGTCCTCGGCCAGGGCGCGGTCGAAGAACAGGATCGCCTCGCCCGCCGCCATGCCGTTCTTCGTCCCGCCGAAACACAGCACGTCGACGCCGGCCTTCCAGGTGATGTCGGCCGGATCGCACCCCAGATGCGCGCAGGCGTTGGCGAACCGCGCGCCATCCATGTGCAGCCTCAGGCCAAGCTCGCGGCAGACCGCCGAGATCGCCGCCACTTCGGCGGGCGAATAGACCTGCCCCGTCTCGGTCGGCTGGGTGATCGTGACCACCCGCGGCTTGGGATAGTGGATGTCGCTGCGCTTGCAGGCGATCTCGCGGATCGCGGCCGGCGTGAGCTTGCCGTCCGGGCTGGGCGCGACCAGCAGCTTGGAGCCGTTGGAGAAGAACTCGGGCGCGCCGCATTCGTCGGTCTCCACGTGGGCCGATTCCGCGCAGATCACGCTGTGATAGCTCTGGCACAACGCCGCAAGGGCCATGGAGTTGGCCGCCGTGCCGTTGAAGGCGAAGAACACGTCGCAGTCGGTGGAAAACAGCGCGCGGAAGGCGTCGGCCGCCTGCTGCGTCCAGCGGTCGTCGCCATAGGCCGGCGCGTGGCCGCGATTGGCCCCGTCCATGGCAGCCCAGGCCTGCGGGCAGATCCCGGCGTAGTTGTCGCTGGCGAATTGTTGAATGTCGGACATGCGCCCCTCGTGTTGCGGTTTGCACATCGCGAGGGTGAGTGACGCTTAAGGCTTCGTCCCGTTTGGTTGCCGGACCGGCCACATCCTTCCTTGCGGAAGCGCCACCTTGCTCGGGGAGCAGGTTGGCGTTTGAGCGTCAGCTCAAACTCTTGATGCTATCAAAGCGCTGGGTAGCGGGGTTTGCCGGCCGAGGCAAGGCTTGCCTCAAATACATCCGTCGACGAGCACGAGCTTGCTGTCGGTCGTGCGATGGCGCAACGCGAACAGCGGCTGGGCGTCCGGATCGGCCAGGAACGCCTCGGCGTTTTCCCGCGATGGGAATTCCAGGATGACCATCCGCGCGGGCGCCCACTCGCCCTCCATCACCGTCGGCTCCACGCCGCGGACCACATATCGCCCGCCGTGCTTTTCGATGAAGGTCGGGATGGCCTCCACATAGGGAAGGAAGCCGCGCAGGTCTTTGACGGAGAAGTCGAGCACCAGATAGGCCGTCATCGCCGCCTCCGTCGGGCCCCGGGCCCGACCCTACCGCCGCCGCAGGATGTCCTTACGCTTACGCTCGTATTCGGACTTGCTGATCACGCCCTGATCATAGGCGGCTTTCAAGTCGATGAGCTGCTGTCCGGTCGTCGAAGTCTCGACCTGGGTCCTGGCGGTGCTGCTGCACGCACTGAGCGGAGCGGCGGCCAGGCTAAGGACGGCGGCGCCGGCAAGCAATCGGATCATGGGATACTCCAGAGGGCCGCCGGGCGGCGAACGAATACGCTTCAGCGGCGTGCGGTGAAGCCGGCGCCGGTGAGATCGAGGGTCTTCATGTCGAAGCCTGACATGGCCAGGTTGCGGGCGATCCCGGCCTCGTAGGCTGGCAGCGTCCCGTCCTTGCGGGCCGAATTCCAGCCTGCGTGGGTCGCCACGAACAGCAGCTTGAACTCCTCGCCGGCAGGGCCGCGCGCCTTGACGTCGGCGTATCTCGGGTCGTCGGCCAGGGTCTCGGCGATCTGGTCGCGAGCGGCCTGGACCGAGCCCGGATGCGGATCGTCCGCCCGGTTCACGATCAGCCAGCCCAGCACCAGGTAGGCGGTCATGGCGTCGGCTACGTCGTCGGCGGCCAGGCCGTACGACGCGATGAGGCCGCGATAGGCCTTGTCATAGTCGTTGTGGGCGAAGGCGGTGCGCACAGCCTCGGCGGAGGCGGCGTCCGGAGCCCGGGCGGCGAAGGCCAGCAGGGCCTGTCCGCGCAGGGCCGGGGTGGAATCATAGGCGAGGGAGGCGCGGGCCGGCGCGCGCGCGCCGCGGCGGACCGGGGCGGCCGCGAAGGCCTGTTGCAGACCCTCGCGCACCGAGGCGTCCTGGGCATAGTTGAGAACGCTCGGGGCGATGTCGAGGACGGGAAGCTGGCCGGGATCGGCCTGGGCCTGGACGGCGGCCGGGCCGAAAAGCGCCGCAACCAGCGCTGCAGCGGGGACCCAGACTTTGGGCCTGCCGACGGATCTCATGGGTCTCACCTGGAGCGACGCCCTGGGGCTGCCTGTGACCGTGGCCGGGTCGAGACAACCCTCAGGGGCGTCCACCAGCCGGTCTGGTCTCAACAGATCGACGGCGAACTCGTTCCCCGAGGCAGGCTCTCGGCGCGCGCGATATCTCGCCGCACGCGCCGAGATTTGGTCAAAGGCCTGCGAAGGCCTGGTCGAGGTCGGCGATGATGTCCGCGGCGTTCTCGATGCCCACCGACAGGCGGATCACGTCGGGGCCGGCGCCGGCGGCGATCTGGTCCTTCTCCGGCAGCTGGCGGTGAGTGGTCGAGGCCGGGTGGATGATCAGGCTGCGGGTGTCGCCCAGGTTGGCCAGATGCGAGAAGAGCTTCACCGCGCCGACCAGCTTCACCCCCGCGGCATAGCCGCCCTTCAGGCCGAAGGTGAAGACCGAGCCCGCGCCGTTCGGCGTATAGCGCTTGGCCAGCGCATTGTAGGAGCTGCTTTCCAGGCCGGCATAGGACACCCAGTCGACCTTCGGATGGGCTTCCAGCCACTTGGCGACCGCCAGGGCGTTGTCGGCATGCCGTTGCATGCGCAGCGGCAGGGTCTCGATGCCCGTCAGGATCATGAAGGCGTTGAACGGCGAGATCGACGGGCCAAGGTCGCGCAGGCCGAGCGCTCGGCAGGCGACGATGAAGGCGGCGGGGCCGAACGCCTCGCTGAAGACCTTGCCGTGATAGCTGGGGTTCGGCTGGGTCAGGTAGCCGAACTTGTCGCTGGCGGCCCAGTCGAACCGGCCGGAATCGACGATGGCGCCGCCCATCGAGTTGCCGTGGCCGCCGAGGAACTTGGTCAGCGAGTGCAGGACGATGTCCGCGCCGTGTTCGATGGGCCGGCAGAGGTAGGGGCTGGCCAGGGTGTTGTCGACGATCAGCGGCACGCCGCCGTCGTGGGCGACCTTGGCCAGGGCTTCCAGGTCAGTGATCACCCCGCCGGGGTTGGCGATGGACTCGACGAAGACCGCGCGGGTCTTGTCGTCGATGGCGGCGGCGAAGTCGGCCGGATCGTCCCCCTCGATGAAGCGGGTCTCCCAGCCCATGCGCTTGAACGATTGGCCCAGCTGGTTCAGCGAGCCCCCATAGAGCTTGCGCGAGGCGACGATGTTGCAGCCCGGCTCCATCAGGGTATGGAACGCCAGGAGCTGGGCGGCATGGCCGCTGCCGACCGCCAGGGCCGCGATCCCGCCCTCCAGGTCGGCGACGCGCGCCTCCAGCACCCCGCTCGTGGGGTTGCCGAGCCGGGTGTAGATGTTCCCCGCCGCTTCAAGATTGAACAGGTTCGCCGCATGGTCGGCGTCGTCGAAGACGAAAGCCGTGGTCTGATAGATCGGCGTGATCCGCGCCTTGGTGGTCGGATCCGGCGCGGCGCCGGCGTGGATGGCGCGGGTCTCGAAGTTCTGGGTCATGCGGCGTCCTCTTGCATCTCGTTGCAGCGACCTAGCCCGCCGCGTGGCGAGAGGTCCAGCCGCCCGGGCCCCAGATTTCTTGCTGCGAGACTCAGGCCGTGCGCAGCCAACCGTCCACGACCGTGACCGGCCAGGGGATCAGGGCCGCTCCGACGCAGGGACCGCCGACGCACGCGCCGCTGTCGATATCGAACAGCGCCCCATGCCACGAGCAGGCGATCAGGTCGCCGTCCGGCGTCAGATAGGCGTCGAGCTGCTGGGCCAGCGGCAGGCCCGCATGTGGGCAGCGGTCGACATAGCCCCTCGCCTCCTCCCCGCGGCGGACGACAAAGCCGTGAAAATAGGCCTCGCCGATCTGCAGCACGAAGTTGCGCGCCTTGCCGTCGGCGACCAGCTCCAGCGGACCGAGCTTCACCCCGGCCGGGGTCTTGAAGACCCGCGTGTGGGCCGTGGGCTCGCTCACCCGACGACCACGCCCGTGCAGGGGCCGAAGCCGATGGTCGCGAAGCCCTCGGCCCGCGCATGGCCGGCGATGGAAAGCTCATCCCCGTCCTGGAGGAAGGTCCGCGTCTCGCCGCCCGGCAGGCTGATCGGCGCCGAGCCGCCGCGGGTCAGCTCGAGCAGGCTGCCCAGGCCGCTGTCGTCCGGCGTCGAGATCGTGCCGGTGCCCAGCAGGTCGCCGGGGTTCAGGTCGCAGCCGCCGACCGTATGGTGCGTCACCATCTGGGCCGCGGTCCAGTAGAGGTGGCGCGCCGCGCTCCGGCTGATGCGGACGGGGGCGGTCCCCGCCTCCCGCATCGCGCGGGTCGAAAGGAAGACTTCCAGGTCGAGCCCATAGGCGCCGCCGGCCTGGTCGGCCTCGTCCCAGAGATAGGGCATGGGCGCCGGGTCGCCGCCCGGCCGCGGAGGCTGGGCGATGCGGAACGGCTCCAGCGCCTCGGCAGTGACGATCCAGGGCGAGATCGTGGTCATGAAGTTCTTGGCGAGGAACGGCCCCAGCGGTTGGTACTCCCAGGCCTGCAGATCCCGGGCCGACCAGTCGTTGAGCAGGCAGAACCCGGCGATGTGGCCCCGCGCCTGCCCGATCGGGATCGGGGCGCCGAGGTCGTTGCCCTGGCCGATCCAGATCCCCAGCTCCAGCTCCAGGTCCAGCCGCGCCGACGGGCCGAAGCTGGGCGTCTCGGCGTCCGGCGACTTCTTCTGCCCGCTTGGCCGGCGCACGCCGGCGCCCGACACGCGGATCGAGGACGCGCGGCCGTGATAGCCGATCGGCACGTGCTTGTAGTTCGGCAGCAGCGGATTATCGGGCCGGAACTGGCGCCCGACGTTCAGGGCGTGATGGATGCCGGCATAGAAGTCGGTGTAGTCGCCGACCTGCGCCGGCATGTGCAGGGTGCAGGCGCTGGCGGGATAGAGCCAGGTCTCGACCTCGGCCCGGTCCGGCGCGCCGTCCTTCAGCAGCTCCGACAGGCGCCGGCGCAGGGCGCGGCGTGCAGAGCCCGGCAGGCCGAGCAGCGGGTTCAGCGCCCCGCCGGCGCCGGCCTCGGCCGCGGCCTTGGCCTCCCCGCTCAGCAGGGCCGAGCGGGCGGCCAGCGACAGGTCGAGGATCATCTCGCCGATGGCCACGCCGCCGCGCGGCGCCCCGCCGTTCGGCGAAAAGCTGCCGAGCGGCAGGTTCTGAATGGGAAACTCGGAGCTGCCGTTAGCGCTCTCCACCCAGCTGGTGCGGGCGGGGTCGTGGGTCTCGTCGATCATCTGGCAGCTTTTTAAGAAACAGGAACCTGCGCCTTGGCGAAACCTGCCCAACAGTCGTCGTAATCGAGCTGGGCGAGCGGAGTTTCGGCGGCGAATTTGGTGGGGCGGATCACCCAGCGGCTTTCGAACATGAAGGCCATGGTGTCCTCGATCTTATGCGGGCCGAGATTGGCGGCGACAGCCTTCTCGTAGCTCTCGCGGTCCGGACCGTGGCCAGCCATGCAGTTGTGCAAGCTGGCTCCGCCGGGCGCGAACCCGCCGGCCTTGGCGTCGTAAGCTCCATGCACCAGACCCATGAATTCACTCATGATATTCCGATGAAACCAGGGCGGGCGGAAGGTGTGCTCGGCCACCATCCAGCGCGGCGGGAAGATCACGAAGTCGCAGTTGGCGGTGCCAGGGACCTCGGACGGCGAGGTCAGGACCGTGAAGATCGACGGGTCCGGGTGGTCGTAGCTTACGGTGTTGATCGTGTTGAACCGCGCCAGGTCGTACTTGTATGGCGCGAGATTGCCGTGCCAGGCCACCACGTCCAGCGGGCTGTGGTCGAGCGTCGTCGTCCACAGCCTGCCCTGAAATTTCTGAACGACTTCCGTGGTTTCGTCGCGATCCTCGAACCAAGCCGTGGGGTGGAGGAAGTCGCGCGCGTTCGCGAGGCCGTTAGCCCCGATGGGGCCGAGCTCAGGCAGCCGGAAAGGGGCGCCGTAATTCTCGCAGACATAGCCGCGCGAGGGACCTTCGAGTTCGACGCGGAAGCGCACGCCGCGCGGAACCACGGCGATCTCGCCGGGCGCGACCTCCAGGCGGCCGAGCTCGGTCGCCAGGGTGAGCGCGCCCTGCTGGGGCACGATGAGCAGCTCGCCGTCGGCGTCGTAGAACACCCGGGCCTGCATCGACGCGTTCGCGGCGTAGAGATGGATGCCGATCCCGGCCTGGGCCGATACATCGCCATTGCCGGCGTAGGTCACAAGACCATCAACGAAATCAACCGGTTCGGCCGGAATGGGCAGCGGGTCCCAGCGCAGGCGGTTGGGGCTGGGCGGAACCTCGTCGAACGGGCCGGAGCGGACCAGAGCGCCGCCGCCATAGGGCTTGAACGGTGAATGGCTGGCGGTCGGGCGCAGCCGGTAGAGCCACGAGCGCCGGTTCTCGTGCCGCGGCGCGGTGAACGCGCTGCCCGAGAGCTGCTCGGCGAACAGGCCGAACGGCGTCTTCTGCGGCGAGTTCCGCCCCACCGGCAGGGCGCCGGCCACAGCCTCCGCCTCAAAGCTCCCGCCGAAGCCGGACATGTAGTTCAGCGGCATGGTCCCATCCCTATCCTGACCGCAGACTTTACCCTTCGCCCTTGGCGGGAGAAGGCGCCCTCGCCCTACTCCGCGGCGTCGACCTTGATCACACCGCGGCGGATCTGGTCGAGCTCGATGGACTCGAACAGGGCTTGGAAGTTCCCGTTGCCGAAGCCTTCGTTGCCCTTGCGTTGGATGATCTCGAAGAAGATCGGGCCGAACAGGTTCTCAGTGAAGATCTGCAACAGGATGCCCTCGTCGCCGACGTTGCCGTCGATGAGGATGCGGTTCTTCTTCAAGCGTTCGAGGTCTTCGCCATGGCTCGGCACGCGCTTGTCGACCAGCTCGTAATAGGTCTCGATTGTGTCCTGAAGCTTGACGCCGCGGGCGCGCAGGCGCTCGACCGTGTCGTAGATATTCTCGGTCGTGAAGGCCAGGTGCTGGATGCCTTCGCCGTTGTATTCGCGAATGAATTCCTCGATCTGGGACTTGTCGTCCTGGCTCTCGTTCAGCGGGATGCGGATAGCTTTGTCGGGCGCGATCATCGCCTGGCTGAACAGACCGGTCGCCTGGCCCTTGATGTCGAAGTACTTCTGCTCCTCGAAGCCGAAGATCTGGTTGTAGAAACTCGACCAGGTGCGCATCTGGCCGCGCTTGACGTTGTGGGTGAGGTGGTCGAGCAGGTCGAGCCCCACGCCGTTAACGGCTTCGGCCTCGGCGGCGCCGGGGATCTGCTCCCAGCCATCATAGATCGTACCGGCGTCGCCGAAGCGGTCGACGAGATAGAGCAGCGAGCCGCCGATCCCTTCAAGCACATAGGCCTCCGGGAACGCGCTGGCGCCCGCGTCCGCCGCCTTGGCGCCGCGCGACAACGCCAGCTCGTAGGCCGCCTTGGCGTCGGCGACGCGGAAGGCCATGCCGTTGGCCGACGGGCCGTGGGCGGCGCGGAAGTCCGCGGCCTGGCCGGCGGTCTCCAGATTGACCAACAGATTGATCTTGCCCTGCTTGTAGCGGGTGATCGCCTTGGTCGGATGCTTGGCGTAGGCGGTGAAGCCGAGTTGCTCGATCAGCGCGGTCATCTTGGCCGCGTCGGGGCTGGTGAACTCGACGAACTCGAAACCGTCGAGGCCGATGGGGTTTTCCGGAGTCACGGTCATGTCAGGCGTCTCCTTTGAGGCAGGCGTCGAGCGCCTGCACGAATGGCTGGACGGTCGCAGGCGTGAAGCCGGCGATGTTGATGCGGCCCGAACCGACCATGTAGACGGCGTGGTCGCGGCGCATGGCCTCGACCTGGGCGGGGGAAAGCGGCAGCAGGCCGAACAGGCCGAACTGGTCGCGCAGCGGCTCCAGCCGCGGATCGGCTTCAGCTAGGGCCACGCGCATGGCGTTCAGCCGCAGGCGCATGGTCTCAAGCTCGGCGCGCCACTGGGCGGTCAGGCCCTCGGACTCCAGCACAATCCGCACTGCGGCCGCGCCGTGATCCGGCGGCATCGACCAGGCGCAGCGCGCCAGTTGCAGGATGTTCGAGGCGGCCACGTCCTGATAGCCGGCGGCGCGGACGTAGAGCGCGCCAGTGCGCTCGCGGTAGAGGCCGAAGTTCTTGTCGCAGGAATAGGCGACCAGCACGGTCGGACAGGCCTCGACCGTCATCCTGAGGCCGGCCGCGTCCTCGTCCAGACCAAGGCCCAGGCCCTGATAGGCGAGGTCGATCAGCGGAACCGCGCCGCGTGCAGCCAGCAGGGCCGTGACCTCGCCCCACTGGGAGAGCGACAAGTCGGCGCCAGTGGGGTTGTGACAGGCCCCGTGCAGCAGCACGAGGTCGCCCGCCTCGACTTTGGACAGGGTGTCCATCATGTCTTCGAAGCACAGGCGCTGGGTGACGGGATCGAAGTAGCGGAAGGTCTCGACGGTCAGGCCAGCTTTACGAAACAGCGGCCCGTGGATCGGCCACGAGGGGGCGCCCATCCAGATGCGGGCGCCGGCCGTTCCCGCCGCCGCCAATTCCGCCGCCATGCGCAGCGCGCCGGTGCCGCCGGGGGTCTGGACGCCGAAGAAGTCGCCGCCTTTCCCGGCGCCGAACACCACCGGACGCAGGCGCTCCAGATAGCCGATGTCGCCCTCCGGGCCGAGATAGGCCTTGGTGTCCTGAGTCTCGAGCAGGATCTGCTCTGCCGCCTTGATCGAGGCGAACACCGGTGTGGCGCCGGTCTCGTCGCGATAGACGCCGACGCCCAGGTCGAGCTTCTGGGCCCGCGGGTCGTCGCGATAGAGCTTGATCAGCGACAGCAGGGGATCGGGCGCCTGGGGCTGCAAGCCCGCGAACAGCGCACGCGTGGGGGTGGCCACGTCGGTCATTTCACGATCCTCCTCGAACTCGGAATGAATTTACGCCGGAACCGCGATATGCGGCTTTCAATATCGCGGCGTTTTGGCGATCATCTGGCGAAGCGTTTCGCAAGAAGGCTGGTTCGTGAAAGACGACAATCAACTCGACGAGATCGACCGCAAGCTGCTCCGCGCTCTGCAGCAGGACGCCTCCCTGAGTCACGCCGCCCTGGCCGAGCTGGTGGGCGCTTCCCCTGCGTCGTGCTGGCGACGGATCAAGGCGCTGGAGACTTCCGGCGTGCTGCGCGAGGCGGTGCGGCTGGTCGACGCCGAGAAGGTCGGGCGCGGCGTCAATGTCATGTGCCAGCTGCGCATGAAGTCCCACGCCGCCGGCCCCCGACAGGACTTCGAGGCCTTCCTGCGCGGCCGGCCCGAGGTCATGGAATGCCACGCCATGTCCGGCGAGTGGGACTATCTGATGCGCGTCGTCGTCTCGGACGTAGCCGGCTATGAGCGCTTCCTGATGGGCGTGGTGTTGAACCACCCCAACGTCGCCACCGCCGCCTCGCACTTCGCGCTCAACCAGGTGAAGTACACGACCGCCATGCCGGTCTGAGGCCGCTTGACCTTCCCGCCCTCCACCCGCCAAAGCTGCGCCTGACAAGGTTGCGCCAGGAGGGCCCGTGAACCCGTTTCCCGACGACATCTTCACCGAACCGGAGAACGTCGATCCCGACGGCCTGGCGAACCTTGGCCCGCTGCGGCGTCTGGCCGGCGTGTGGGAAGGCCGCAAGGGCCAGGACGTCAATCCGAAGGCCGACGGCCCCGAACGGCGCGAGTATGTCGAGCGCATCGAGATGACGCCGATCGATCCGCAGGCGAACGGCCCGCAGTTGCTCTATGGCTTGCGCTACCATGTGCGGATCATCGCTGTCGGCGAGGAAACCACCTTCCACGACCAGGTTGGCTACTGGCTGTGGGAGCCGGCCACGGGCCTGGTGATGCAGAGCCTGGCGATCCCGCGTGGCCAGACCGCGCTGGCGGGCGGCGCTGCGACCGACACCGGCCTGAAGGTCAGCGCCAGGCGCGGCGAAACCGAGTACGGCATCAGCTCGACCGCCTTCCTGGAGCACGCCTTCCGGACCGACTCCTACACGCTGGAGATCACCTTCCACGACGACGGCAGCTGGAGCTACGTGTCCGACACGATGCTCGCGGTCCGCGGCCAGGAGGGCCTGTTCCAGCACCGCGACCGCAACACCCTGACCAAGGTGGCCGAGCCGCGCGGCAATCCGCTGATGCGGCGCGAGGACGGGCTGGACCTCTAGTTCGTCCTGCGGCGGGCGCCTGTCTGCGGCGCGGAGGAAACGGCATGAGGTTGCAGCGACGGTCCGCGCTCGCGGCGCTGGTCGCTTTCGCCGCCGCGTCTGCGGGACCTATGGCGGCCAGGGAGAAGACGGCGATGTTCGGACTGATCGGCGAGATGAAGGCCAAGCCCGGCCAGCGCGAAGCCCTGATCTCCATCCTGCTGGAGGGGATCAACGAGATGCCCGGCTGCCTCAGCTACGTGGTCGCCCGCGATCCCGCCTCCGAGACTTCGATCTGGATCACTGAGGTGTGGGACAGCCAGGCCAGCCACGAACGCTCGCTGAAGCTGCCGGCCGTGCGCGACGCGATCAACCGGGCCATGCCGCTGATCGAAGGGTTCGGCCAGTCGATCACCACCGAGCCGGTGGGCGGCGCGTCCCTGCCCGCCTGATCCGGCTTCGTCTTCCGCCCGGCGGACTTGAGCGCACGAGGCGTGCGCTGCCGCGTGCGACACCGCAAGGGACGGCTCTCCACGGAGCCCGAACATGCGCCTCTTCCTTGTCCCGATTACTCTCGCCGCCCTGCTGCTGGCCGGCGCGCCCGCGCTGGCCCAGGGCCTGCCGACCGACCGCAATGCGCCGGCCTACCTGCTCGATTATTGGCGCGGCCATGCGGCGGGATCGACCTTGGGGATCGACGCCTCCGAGACCTCGCCTGGCTACTCTGCGGACGCCCCCACGCTCTACGTCCACAACATCTACGGGGCGAAGATCCCGCCGGCTCAGGCGGAGCTGCTCAAGCGCCGCCTGATGGTCGCCTACCAGGCCCTGATGGCCCAGCCGTCGCTGGCCGACATCCATGGGTCCAGCCTGCAGGTCGCGATCAATATCGCGCGCACCCCGACCGACGGCGAACCGGTGATCAACGCCAGCCTGACCTTTATCGCCAAGCCGATCATCCGCGGCGATCCGAAGACCTTCGCTCTCAAAGGCCGCTACGTGACGCCGGGCGGCGAAGGACCGGTGCTGGAGGTCATGCTGAATCCCTATGGCTATGTCGCCGGCTCCAACCTGCGGCCGGGCCCGATCGCCGGTCGGGCCATGGCGCTCAACGCCGGCACGACCATCGGCCTGCTCGTCACCGACGCGCCTGCCGGACCGTGGGACGGAAAGGCGAGCGCAGACGCCTTCGCCGCCGACGAGTCCTGGATCGGGCGGCCCGGCGTGCATCCGCTGTTGGTGCGCGTCGCCGGCTCGCGCCAACACCACGAGGAGATCGGCCGCGGCCGCACCCCGCCGACCGATGGCCTCGCCCGGCTGATCGCCGCGGCCTACATGGTCGACTGGCAAGCCGTGCAGGCGCAGATGGCGACGCTCAGATGAAGTCCGCGCGCCCCTTGATCGCCCCATAGGCCTCGAGCGCACGACTCCGCGCCGTAGCATGATCGATGATCGGAAGCGGATAGTCGACGCCCAGCCGCACGGCGGCGTCGGCAAGGTCCAACGGCCGGGCGGTCCAAGGCGCATGGATGAGCCTGGCGGGCAGACGCGCCAGTTCGGGAACCCAGCGACGCACATAATCGCCGTCTGGATCGAACTTCTCGCCCTGGGTCACCGGGTTGAAGATACGGAAGTAGGGCGAGGCGTCGGCTCCGGAACCGGCCACCCACTGCCAGCTCGCGGCGTTGTTGGCGAGATCGGCGTCGACCAGCGTGTCCCAGAACCAGTCCTCGCCCGTCCGCCAGTGAACCAGCAGATCCTTGATCAGGAACGAGGCGACGATCATCCGCACACGGTTGTGCATCCAGCCGGTCGTCCAGAGCTGGCGCATGCCGGCGTCAACGATCGGATAGCCTGTGCGCCCCGTCCGCCAGGCGGCCACTCCCGCCGCGTCGTCGCTCCACGGGAAGGCCGCGAACTCGGGCCGCAGCGGCGCCTCGGGCAAGGTCGGCGCGTGGAACAGCAGGTGGTGCGAGAACTCACGCCAAGCGATCTCGGACAGGAAGGTCTCGACCCCGCCGGACATGGCTTCTCCGGTTTGCGCCAGCGCCGCCGCCGTGACGGCGCGCCAAATCTGGCGAGGGCCGATCTCGCCGAAGTGCAGGTGGGGCGAGAGCCGAGAGGTTCCGTCCACTGCCGGCAGATTGCGGCGGTCGGCGTAGAAGGGCGCGTCGGCGCCGGCGAAGGCGCCAAGCCGCTCGCCCGCGCCGGCCTCGCCGGGCGTCCAGGCCCCCCGCAGGCCGCCCGCCCAGTCCGGCCGCGTCGGAAGCAGCCCCCAGTCCTCCAACCGCTCCGAAGCCGGCTGGATTTCCGGCGCAGGAATGCGCTCGGGGGCGGCGGCGGCGGACGGCAGCTCCAGGCCGCTCCTCAAGGCCCGCCAGAACGGGGTAAAGACGCGATAGGGCTCCCCCTTGCCGTTCATCACCTCCCAGGGCTCCCGCAAGAGGCCGGCATTGAAAGACGCAGCCTTGAGCCCCTGTCCTTTTAGGTCGGCCTTCAGACGCTCGTCGCGGACGACGGCCCAAGGCTCGTAGCGGCGGTTCCACATGACGGCTTGGGCGCCCAGCTCGGCCGCCAGCCGTGGGATCGCCGTCTGGGCTCGGCCGCGGGCCAGGATAAGCTCGCCGCCTCGGCGGGCGATGTCGGCGCCCAGGGCGGCCAGCGAATGGTGCAGCCACCACCGGGAGGCGCCGCCCGGCGCCCAGACCCCGGCGTCCTCGTCGTCAAGCACGAAGACAGGGACCACCGGACGCCGCTCGGCGAGGGCGGCGGTCAAGGCCGGGTTGTCGGCTAGGCGCAGATCGCCGCGAAACCAGAGGAGTGTCGTCACGCGCGCATTTGCAGCGCACCGCGCAGAGCGCGCAAGCTCTACACAACTCCTGTCGCCTCGTGCTTACAGCCACGGACTAGCCAGAACCCGCGGCCGGCGGCACAACCGGCGAATGGAGAACGCCCACGACATCGACTCCGGGCCGGCGGCGCGTATCCTGGCGGCTGGGCGCGAGCGACTGGCCGCCGGGGGCTTCCGCGACCTGACCCTACGCCCGCTGGCCGAGGCGAGCGGCGCCACCATCGCCGCCCTCACGTATCACTTCGGCGCCAAAGGACAGCTGATCGAGCGGCTGGTGAGCGCCGAACGCATGGCGGACGAGGCGGCGCACCAGGCGTTCGCCGCACGCTTCGCGGGTCTGGAGCGTCTGGAGCCCGCCGCCCTCGCTGCAATCCTCGAGGCCTATCTGGACGATGCGGTCGCGCGGCGGGTGACGAGCCTTATCTGGTGCGAACTGGTGCTGGCGGCGGGCGTGGACGAGGAGGCCCGGGTGCTCGTCGGCCCCTGGATCGCCGCCCGCAGCGACTTTTGGCGCGCCTTCTTTGCGGGCCGGATGGATGAGGCCGATCATTGGTGGCGCGCGGCCTTCGGCTATGTGACCGACGAGACCGTGCACAGCCTGGCCCAGGGCGACCTGCCCGACTATCGCCTGCTGCGTCGCATGACGCTGGAACGGCTGGCCGGCCGTGGACGCTCACTCGGACTGTCGGAGAGAAGCTTTTTCGAACAAGTCGTCTGTCGGATGGACCCCGCTTTGGCCCTGCCCAGCGCCAGTTCGGGCGACCCATTCAGCGAAAAGGCCCAGGCGATCGCCCTGGCGGCCGGCGAGGTGATCGTCGCTGACGGCGCACAGGCCGTGACCCACCGCGCGGTCGGCGAGCGCGCCAACGTGCCCGCCTCCTCGGTCGCCTATCATTTCAGAACACGGCTGGACGTGGTGCGAGCGGGCCTGACGGTCGTCTATCGCGTCGCCCAGGGCCGCCTCACGCCGCGCCAAGCGCGCGGGGATCTGGAAGTCTTCGTCGCTCGCGGCACCGTCTCGGTCGCCCTGGCCGCGGCGCGGGAAGCGGAGCTCGTCCCCTACGCCGTCGACCTGCGGCGACTGCGGGGCGAGAATCTGCGGCGGCGCCTCAACGAACGGCTGGGCGTCTCGCTGGATCTCGCCGCGGCGCAGGCGGTCTCCATCGCAAGACTGGGCGCCATCCTGCTTTCCCAGGCGCAGGGCGAGCCGGCGAACGCCAGCGACCTCGTCGAATGGCTGGTCGAAGCCGCCGCTCAGAACTGAACATTTGTACTGCGAACACTCGTGTGCGGCGAATTTTCGTCGCGAAAAATTCGCACAACTGTTTTTCCGCGACCATGAACTCTCCTCTAGAAGGCGCCCGTCCGAGCCAGAGGGGATATAAAAATGTTCAGAAACGCGCTTGCACGCCGCCATACGCTGCGCGCACTGCTTGTCGCCGGGATCAGCGCCGCCGCCGCTGAACAAGCGTACGCCGAGGCCGCCGACGCGCCGGCCGATCCGCTGGCCGTCGAGGAGGTGATCGTCACCGCCCAGAAGCGCGAGCAGAAGCTAAAGGACGTGCCGATCTCCATCGCCGCTTTCGGCGCGGCTGCGATTGAGCAGCAGAACTTCACCGACTTCGAGCGCCTCTCGACCCGCACCCCGGGCTTCTTCGTCCAGCAGCAGACTGACTCCTCAGCCAGCTTCGTTATGCGCGGTATCGAGGCCGGCAACGCCGGCGCGGTCTCCGAGCCCAGCATTTCGTTCTTCCTGAACGATGTGGACACCAGCCGCTCGCGTGGGATGCTCAAGGAACTGTTCGACATCGAGCGCGTGGAAGTGGCCAAGGGCCCGCAGGGCACGCTCTACGGCCGCGGCTCGCAGATCGGCGCGGTGGCGGTGGTCACCCGCCGCCCGAACCTGTCGCGCACGGAATGGTCGGCGGAAGGCCAGATCGGCTCGTACAACCTCTACAGCCTGACCGGCGTTGTGAACGCCCCGATCGTCGAGGACGAACTGGGCGTGCGCATCGCAGTCCGCCGTCGCGAGCGCGAGGGCTACATGACCAATATCGGCGGCGGCAAGAAGCTGAACGACGACGACCTGTGGGCCGCCCGCGCCTCGTTGCGCTGGGCGCCGAGCGAGAATCTCACCTTCGACGTCATCCTCGACCACCAGGCCGACAACGATGGCGCGGCAGCCACCAAGGCGATCAACGTCGCCTCGCCTGGCGGCGACACCGACTGGTTTTCGGATGCCGGCCAGAACCGTTACGACCCGCCCCAGCGCCGCCGCCAGACCGGCGCGACCCTGCTGGCCGACTGGGATTTCGCCGACGGCTGGAACCTCAAGTCGATCGGCGCCTGGCGGGAGGTGGACTTCGCAGAAAGCTGGGACGTCGACGGGACGACCTACGAGTTCCTGATCGGTCGCAACCTGGCCGACGACCAGGGTATCCTCAGCCAAGAGTTCCGCCTGGCCTACGACCGGGGCGGCGCCTTCCGCGCGGTCGGCGGCGTCAGCTTCTACAAGGACAAGACGCTCAACGTCTCCGAGTTCGTGGTCAACGAGCAGCACCTGCTGGCCGGCTTTCCCAAACGCACGACGCCGATGACACAATTCCCCGTGCCGGGCACGAGCATCCTGCTGCCGGTGACCAAAGGCGTCTCGACGCTGTCCTCCACCCGCAACAACCGCGAGAGCTGGTCGGCCTATCTGAACGGCAGCTACGACATGACGCCGCGCATCGTCGTCGACGCCGGCGTTCGTTTCACCCACGACGAGGCGACCGTGCGCAACGCCTCGCTCGTCACCACCGTCGACGGCGTGAAGCCGATCGCCCTGCCCAGCGGCCTGTCCAACTCGCTCGGCCAGGAGTTCTCCAACAGCCGCGACTACGACATGATCCAGCCGCGGATCGCCGTCACCTACCGCCTCACCGACCAGGTGAACGTTTATGCCGGCGCCTCGCGCGGCCTGAAGGCCGGCTATCCGCAGACGACCTTCGCCGCCCCGGTGAACGGCCAGGCCCGCCCTACCTTCGGTGAGGTGAAGACCGAGGAGGTCGTGAACTACGAGATCGGCGCGAAGGGAACGCTGATGGATCGCCTCTACTTCGAGGCCTCGGCGTTCAAGTACGACTACAACGACTTCCAGACCCGAGCGGTGGACTTGACGGTCGGCGTGGTCAACGCCGGCAAGGCCTCGGCCTGGGGCGTGGAGTTGAACGGAGGCCTGAAGGTTACGCCGGAGCTGACCCTGTCGGGCGCCTATGCCTACCTGCACAGCCAGTACGACGAGTTCCGCGAAGTGGTCGGCGGGCAGCTCGTCGACCGCTCGGGCAATGTCTTCCGCATGGCGCCCGAGCACACCGCCTCGATCAGCGCCGACTACCGCCGCCCGCTGTTCGGAAACTGGGACGGCTTCGTGAACGCCAATTGCGCCTGGCGCTCGAAGTACTTCCTGAACAACGACAACCTCGACAGCGAGATGCAGAAGGCCTTCGGCCTCGTCGACCTGCGCCTGGGCGCCCAGAGCGCCGACGGCGTGTTGGTGGAAGCCTACGCAGAAAACCTGCTGGATCAGGACTGGGTCCGCGACGTCGGCAACGGCGGCAAGTTCTTCGGCGTGCCGACCTCGATCCGCGCCAACCCGCGCATGGTCGGCCTGCGCGTCCGCATCGCCCGCTGATGGGAGAGGACACCTTGCGCATGACCGCCCTTCTCGCCCTCGCCTTCGCCGGCGCAGCCTCCAGCGCCCTGGCCGCGAATGACGATCTGAAGATCAATCAGATCCAGGTCGTCGGCACCCACAACAGCTACAGCCAGCCGGCCGACCCGCGGGTGTTCGCGGTAATGACCCCGCTGCTCAAGCCGATGCTGGACGGCATGACGAAAATGATGCCGCCGGCCATGGCCGCCCGCTTCGCCGACGAGCATCCGAACCCGCTGGCCGCCGATCTCAAGGCCGGCCTCGAATACGTGCATCCGCCGGTCGAGATGCAGTTGCGCGCGGGCCTGCGCAGCCTGGAGTTCGATCTCAACGTCGATCATGAAGGCGGCCGCTTCTCCGATCCCCTCGCCTACCGCCTGCTGCGGGAAAAGGGCGCCAAGGACCTGGCGCCGCTCTATACCGAGGCGCTGAAGGAGCCGGGCTTGAAGACCCTGCACATGGCCGACGTCGACTTCCGCAGCAGTTGCCCGACATTCCGGCTGTGCCTGCAGCAGATGCGCGTCTGGTCAGACGCCAATCCGGGCCACTCCCCGCTGTTCGTTCTGCTGGAGCCGAAGTTCGGCGGGCTGGGCGCGGTCGTCCCGAACGCGACCCAAGTCCTGCCCTTCGACGCCAAGGCCTTTGCCGAACTGGACGCCTCCATCGGCGAGATCATCGGGCGCGACAAGGTCGTCGCGCCCGACGACGTCCGCGGCAAGCACCCGACCCTGGAAGAGGCGGCCCTGGCCGGCGCCTGGCCGACCGTGCGCCAGGCGCGAGGCAAGTTCGTCTTCCTGATGATCGTTCCCGGGATGAACCTCGCCGCGTTCAAGCCCTATCTCGACGACCATCCGAACCTCGAAGGCCGCATGGCCTTCGTCCAGGGCGAGCCGGGCATGGCCCATGGGGCCTTCGCCATGGTCGACAACGCCCTGACCAACCGGGCGAAGATCGAGGAGCTGGTGAAGAGCGGCCGCATCGTGCGCTCGCGCGCCGACATCGACACTTACGAGGCCCGGCAGAACGATGTTGCGCGCCGCGAGGCGACGCTGGCCAGCGGCGCCCAGATCGTCTCGACCGACTATCCCTGGGCGCCGAACATCTTCGGCAACGATTATGCGGTGAGGCCGTTCAAGGACGGCTTCCGCTGCAATCCACTCAACGCCGGGGCCTGCAAATAGTCCCGTCACCGTCCGGCTCGCCCTGCTGGGCGGTCCGTGGGCGCCATCCGTTCGCCATCCCCGAGGACGATGGCGCCCACAAGCGACGCGCTAGCCGACCTTAAGCAGCACCCCGGTGGCGTCGTCGTGGGTCTTGCCACGATCAAAGCGCTCGCAGTCCGGGTCGCCGCGTTCGATCTCGCGCAGTTCCGCCATCAGGTCCGAAAGGCCGCGGGACGCCGCGGCATCCATCAGGCTGTCATCGTCATAACGGCCGAACACCTCGACCAGGCGATAGAAGCCGTCCGACATCAGCAGGAGCTCGCCCTTGACCTGCAACTCGAGCAGCAGGGTCTGGACGTGCGGTGCTCCCGCGCCGGAGAGGTCGACGATCCAATAGCCGTCGGGATGGTTCATCAGCGCACGCTGGCCGCGCAGCAGATCCATCACCGCGTCTCGCGCCTGGGCGCGGGTCTTGCCCACCGCCCGATGCGCAGCCAGGGCGGCGGTGAACTCCGCCTCCAGCCTCGTCACTCCCGAACTGCCGAACCGGCCGGCAGAACCGCCGTCTGCGCGCCACAGCAGCGCACAATCGCCCAGGTTGGAAAGTTCGATCCCGTGCTCTACGCGCCGCGCGGCGACGAAGCTGGCTGACGGGAGATGGGAAGGGGGGATCGCGTCGAGATCGCAGAGCCCGCTCGCCTTCTCGGCCACAGCTCCAATGGCGCGGGTCAGAACTGCGCTCGCGTCGGAGTCGGGATCGTGCGTCTGCACCATGGCCAGGCTGATTTCGCGGGCCAGCCATGCAGCGTCGGAGTCTGCGGAAAGTCGCTGCTCAGGCCAGACGCCCGTCGCGCCGTCCAGCACCCAGACGGCGTCGTCGACGGCGCCCCAGGCGTCCTCGTTCAGGACCGCGCCAGGGGCGCTCAAGGCGTCGATTACGCGCAGCACAGGCGTCTCCTCTTCGAGTCGCCTAATCCTGCCTCAGCTTCGCGACGGACCGAAACGCGCGACGAGGTCGTAGGCCTCTCCAGGGAACAATTGGCGCACGCGCGTGACGCCCTCGCCCGAGCGCCAGGTGCGGCGCTCGACCGCCAGGCAGGCCGTCTTGGCCGGGATCGCGAGCAACCGGGCGGCCTCCGCATCGGCGGCGACCGCGCTGATGCGATTTTCCGCCTCTGTCCAGGGAATGTGTTCGAGCAGCCAGGCGCCCGGCGAGATTTCCGCGAAGTCGATCCGCGCAGCCTCCGGCGCGGCGCGAAGACTGATCAGGCGGTCCTCAAGCGCCAGCGGACGACCGTTGGCCAAATGCACGCCGCGCAGGGCCAGGAGCGTGCGCCCCCCAGCCAGTTCGGCCTCGTCCCCACCCTGCGCGCCGCGTCGGACACAGGAAATCAGATCGAAACGATAGGCCTCGCCGCGTCCTTCGATTTCCGACCGCAGGTCGGGAATGTCGAGAACCGCCGAATGCACTCTCGGCCGCGCGACGAACGAACCGGCTCGGCGGCGGCGCTCGATAAGCCCCGCCTCCGCCAAGGCGGTGATCGCCTTGCTGACCGTCATGCGCGAGCAGCCGTACTGCTCTGTCAGTTCGTGCTCGAACGGGATGCGGTGCCCGGGCCCCCATTCCCCCGACAGGATCTTCGCCTCGATATCCGTGCGGATGCGCTGGTGCAGCGCGGTCGGCGTCTCGAGGTCGTTGATGGGCCTGTTCACGACAGCACTCTCTCAAGAACCAGTCGATAGCGGGCGACGATCTCAGCTTTCCGATGGTGCGCGCCGTTTGTGACCAGCTTCGCGCCGTTGCGCCAGACGCAGTCGATCATGTCGCGCCGCCCGGCGAACACGAAGCTGTCGAGTACTGCGTCGCCCTGCCGCCCGACGACCACCGGATGCTGCGGATCGAAGGTGACGAAGTCGGCTGGCGCGCCGACCTTGATCGCTGCAGCCGCACCCAGCGCCTGGCCGCCGCCGATCAGCGCGGCGCGATAGAGATCCGCGCCGGTTGAGCCGCCAGCCCGGCGCGCCAGGACGTTACGGCTGCGCACAGCAAGACGCTGACCGTATTCCAGCAGCCTAAGCTCCTCGGCTGCATCGATCAGGACGTTGGAATCGGAGCCGACCCCGAAGCGGCCTCCGGCGGCGAGGAACTCCGACGCCGGAAATAGCCCGTCACCGAGATTCGCCTCGGTGATCGGACACAGACCCGCCACAGCTCCGCTGACAGCGAGAGCCAGCGTCTCGGTCGGGGTCATGTGGGTCGCATGGATCACGCACCAGGACGGGCCAATCGGCGCATTAGCCTGCAGCCACTCGACCGGGCGCGCGCCCGACCAAGCCAGGCAATCGTCCACCTCCTTGGTCTGCTCGGCGATGTGAATGTGGAACGGCGCACCGTCAGCGAGTTGCACCAAATCCGCCAACTCCCGAGGGGTCACGGCGCGCAGGCTGTGGGGCGCTACGCCGAGGCGCCGCTGCGCATGCTGATGAACAACCTGCATCCCGACGTGGCCGAGCGGCCGGAGGACCTCGTCGTCTATGGCGGGATCGGCCGCGCCGCCCGCGACTGGGAGAGCTACGACAAGATCGTCGACACCCTTCGCCGCCTTGAGGACGACCAGACTCTGCTGGTCCAGTCGGGCAAACCTGTTGGCGTGTTCCGCACCCACGCAGACGCGCCCCGCGTGTTGATCGCCAACTCGAATCTGGTGCCGCGTTGGGCGACCTGGGACCACTTCAACGAACTCGATCGCAAGGGCTTGGCCATGTACGGCCAGATGACCGCCGGGTCATGGATCTATATCGGCGCCCAGGGCATCGTGCAGGGTACCTACGAGACCTTCGTCGAGATGGGCCGCCAGCACTATGGCGGCGACCTCTCCGGCAAGTGGCTGCTAACTGCCGGCCTCGGCGGCATGGGCGGCGCACAGCCACTCGCGGCCGTCATGGCCGGCGCCTCTTGCCTGGCTATCGAGTGCCAGCCGTCGAGTATCGATATGCGCCTGCGCACGGGCTATCTTGACCGCTCCACCGACAACATCGACGAAGCCCTGGCCTGGATCGAGCAATCCTGCCGCGAAAAGTCGCCGATCTCGGTCGGCCTGCTCGGCAACGCCGCTGAACTGCTTCCGGAGTTCTTCAAGCGCGGCGTTCGTCCCGATCTGCTGACAGACCAGACCTCGGCCCACGACCCGGTCAACGGATACCTGCCGAAGGGCTGGAGTCTCGAGCGTTGGTACGCGATGCGCGATCAGGACCCCAAGCAAGTGGAAGAGGCCGCCCGCGCGTCGATGGCTGAACACGTCCAGGCCATGCTCGAATTCCAGGCCGCCGGCGTGCCGACCGTCGACTACGGCAACAACATTCGCCAGATGGCCAAGGAAGAAGGCGTCTCGAACGCCTTCGACTTCCCGGGCTTCGTGCCCGCATACATCCGCCCGCTTTTCTGCCGCGGGATCGGCCCATTCCGTTGGGCCGCCCTGTCCGGCGATCCTGAAGACATCTTCAAGACCGACGCCAAGGTCAAGGAACTGATCCCCGACAACGCCCATCTGCACAACTGGCTCGACATGGCCGGTCAGAAGATAAAATTCCAGGGCCTGCCGGCCCGTATCTGCTGGGTCGGCCTCGGCGACCGCCACCGCCTTGGCCTCGCCTTTAACGAGATGGTCGCCAGGGGCGAGTTGAAGGCGCCCGTCGTGATCGGCCGCGATCACCTCGACTCCGGATCAGTCGCATCGCCGAACCGCGAGACCGAGGCGATGCGCGACGGCTCTGATGCGGTCTCTGATTGGCCACTACTGAATGCACTGCTCAACACCGCCTCCGGTGCGACCTGGGTCTCCCTACACCACGGTGGCGGCGTCGGCATGGGCTTTTCTCAGCACGCCGGCATGGTCATCGTCTGCGACGGCACGGAAGCCGCGGCGAAGCGGATTGAGCGGGTTCTCTGGAACGATCCGGCGACAGGCGTGATGCGACACGCGGACGCCGGATACGACATCGCCCTGAATGTGGCGCGGGAGAAGGGGCTCGACCTGCCGGGCATTCTCGACTGATGCGCCTGCTACGCGCCTCCGACCGGGCGCCGGCCCCCTGGAAGAACGGCGGGGGCGTCACCTGGGAACTCGCTGCCAGCCCCACTGGCGCAGGCCTCGATACCTTCGATTGGCGGATTAGCATCGCCGAGGTGGCCGCTGGCGGCCCGTTCTCAACCTTCCCCCAGATCGACCGTATCCTGATCGTGCTCACCGGCGAGGGAATGGCGTTGGACGTCGTCGGCCATATTCCGATGACACTAGACACCACATCGCCGCCGTTCGCATTTCCTGGCGACTCGTTATGCAGCGCCAAGCTGGTCTCGGGCGCCATCAGGGATCTGAACGTGATGGTCCGTCGCCATAGATGGCAAGCCCGGGCCCGTCGCCTAAACGCGCCGGATCACATCGCGAGCAAGGCGACAGTAACGATACTGGTCGCCGCCACCGACTGCCAACTGGGCGAACAGACCCTGCAGGCGGAGGACGCCGTGCGCGCCGCGCCCGGTGAAACGCTACAACTCGTGTGGGGGACCGCCGTCCTGATCGAGCTCGACACTCTGGCGGCGGCCTGACTCGCGTCAGCTCGTTGACACCATCCTTTCGATGCTTGCCGCAACCGTCGGATGGTACGCGGCCTTCGACTTCTCGAACAGGGCGCGAGCAATCGGCCGCCCCCAATCGCCCTGCTTCATGAGCGCTGCATAGAGCGGCCGGATCAGCAGCCCTCGTCCGATCGTCGTCAGGAACGTCTCCAGCGACGGCAAAGCGGGCTCATACCGATTGGCGATCGCTAGCTCCAGCCAGGCGGACCGAATGTAGGCGTTGGTGGAGCCCGACAATTTGAGGGTGGCGTCAAGGTCGTCCAGTTGCGCCTTCGACAACTGCCGCGGCAGCCCATTTAGGAAGCGCTGCCACTCTTGTGTCGTCCAGCCGCGGGTGGAAACCTGCGAAGCGGCACCTCCGCCTGCGAAGGCGGCGACCTGCGTGTCGACGCGGGCCAGGGCGGACGATTGCACATGCACGGCGTTCGCCGGCAGGCCGACCCCATACGCCCAACGATCGAGATCGAGTTTCGCGTCCAGCGCCGCGTCGCCCTTGATCAGGTTGCCGCGCAGATCCTTCAGGAAGCCCGCTGTCGTCTGCGGCTGGAACGCGTGGCGGTCGAAGTAGGAGCGGAGATAGGCATCCCATCGCTCACGCCCGACCGTCTTCTCGATCGTGCGCAGGAAGGTTGCGCCCTTGAAATAGGCGAGTTGTCCCCCGGTCTCTCCGTAAAGCTTTGTCGCATCTGACGTGGGACCGCCCACCTCACCGATTTCCGACTGCATGTCGCCCCAGTCGAGATCCGCCTCCATCTGAGCGCGTGGGGCCCCGTATAGGGCTTCCATGATGCGGTTCTCGAAGTAGGTCGTAAAACCCTCGTTTAGCCACCCGTCCGGCCAGGTCGCGTTGGTGACGAGGTTGCCCGACCAGCTGTGCGCCAGCTCGTGCGCCACAAGACCTACGTTCGCCCTGTCGCCTGTGATGAATGTGGGCGTCAAGAAGGTCAGCGTCGGGTTTTCCATACCGCCGAAGGGAAAGGATGGCGGCAGCACCAGCACGTCGTAGCGGCCCCACCGATAGGGACCGTAGAGCTTCTCGGCCGTGGTCACCATCTTCTCGGTGTCAGCCAGTTCGTAAGCCGCATGATCGAGCATCGCCGGCTCTGTATAGACGCCAGTGCGCGGGCCCAATTCTCGATAGGCGATGTCGCCCACCGCGATCGCGATCAGGTACGGAGGCACGGAGTGCTCCATACGGAAGCGGAAGGCGCGCTTGCCATCGCCGGCCGGTTCGCCGGCCGGCGTCAGGCGCTCACCGCTCATCACAGCGATCATGTCGGCCGGCACGACAATCCTCGCCGACCAAGTTTGGCGAATACCTGGACTGTCCTGGGTCGGTACCCAGCTCCGGTTGTTGATGTCCTGGCCCTGACTGAAGAGATAAGGCTTGCGCTTGCCAGCCGTCAGCGACGGGTCGAGCCACTGCAGCGCACGCGCGCCGGGACGCGAGGCGTAGCGAACGACGATCTTTCGCGCACCGGCGAGCTTAACGGTCAGCGGCGCGCCAAGCTCCGGGTCTGACGCGCCCAGTGACCATTGCAGATCGCGGCCTTGGTCGTCCCTGACCCAGGCGATGTCCAGGTCGAGGCTGTCGAGGACGATTGACGTTGCGCCGGGCGCGGCCTGCACGTCCATCACCGCGAGGCCGCTCAGCTTCTTCGTCGAGAAGTCGACGTCGAGGTCGAGATCGACATGGGTCACCCGCGCGAGAAGCGGCTGCGCATAGGATTTGGCGTCTTTCGCCTCGGCGGTAGTCAGGATGGGCGCAATCGCCCGCTCATTTGCTTGGACGACCTCACCCGAAGCGACGCTCAATGCGCAAGCAAGAAGAAGGGTTCGAAACGCAACACGCATGGGAGGCCAATCCGCTTTCGAAAAACACGAGCACCAGCGCACGCCGGCGCATCTTCAATAGCAGCGCATCAGACCTTTCGCTTGCCGCAAATCACGAGATTTTTGCCCGGACAATATTGACCCTATAGCAAGTTCGCTCGATATGGACGGCTCTCGGAAAATCGCCTGAGTCCATGTCCGCAACCTATTCAGCCTTTGTCGGCCATGACCAGATCGCCCATGGCGAACTGGCCGAGGTCGCACGGGCCGCAAAGTCCGCCTGGGACGCCGATCGCTCTCCTTTGCTCGTTTTCAATGACGATGACGGCCGTCAGGTCGAGTTGGACCTTCGCGGGCAGATCGAAAATGTCCTCGCGCGCATCGCGCCCAAGGCGCAGCCCCCGCAACGCGGCCGCCCGAAGCTTGGCGTGACCGCCCGCGAGGTGACTCTCTTGCCGACATAGATGATGCCAAATCCGCGGGGGAAAGTCAAGAACAAATCAGGAACAATCTAGATCCGCTCACTGGCCAGAATGTCGAGCGCGACCTCCAGCACGGCCTCCAGCCGATAGGTCTCCCGATCGCCCCCTTGCACCGCTTCGCGCGGGGTCAGCTCCTCTCCGCAGATCATGTCGCAAGCCGCCACCAGCGTGGGCTGGCGCGACAGCCGCGCGCGGAACAGCGCCAGGGCGTCCCGCGCCCGAGCGTTGGCCTCGGCCCGGGCGATGATCGCAGTCAGCGGCGTCTCGGCCGCGCCGCCAGGCTTGATGTCCAGGGTGGAACCGATGGCGATCTCGCCCCGCGCGCGGCGATAGCATTCGCCGTACCGCTCCCCAGCCGCCTTCTGCGCCGCGCTCAGACGCCCCTTGCGCGCCAGCCAGTCCAGGCCGGCCAGCCGGCGATACGGCCGTTGCCGCTCTCCCCGCGCGGGCTCGGGCGCGTCGAATTCGGCGCCGCGCGCCGCCGACAGGGCCACCGTCTCGGCCACCCCTTCGGCGACTTCGCGGGCGAGGCGACGCGCCCTGCCCTGCTGTTCCAACCGGGCCAGGCGCTCTCGCTCCATGCGCGCCAAATAGGCCGCTCGGCTCATGACTTGCTCCCTTGTGTCGTCCAAAATCTCAGGCGTCGGCGGCGTGTTCGACCATCGCATCGGCGAGCCGGTAGACAGCCTCGCTGGCCACGCGCTCTCCCTCGGTCGCGGCCAATCCTGCCGCGGCCGTCGCCATTAGGTCCCGCAGGAACGGACCGCGCCGCTCCGGCGGCAGGGTTTTCAGTGCGCGCGTCACCACCTCGGAGATCGCCGCGCTCATTTCGGCCACATCAGCGGCAGGCTGATCGCCACGCCGTCCCTACCCACTCGCCGTTCGGAAAAGGCGCAGAACCCGCCTTGCCGCATCACCGCGGCGACATGCGCGTCATGGCGCGCAAACCTCGGAAGCTGGATGTCCCCCGCCCCCGAAGCGGCCTTCAGGCGGAAGGCCCGCTCCATTCGCCGCGCCGCCCCAACCTGGAGTCCAAGCTCTACCTGTGCGCGCATGGGGGACGTCCCCGTTTGACGTAGAGCTGCATATTCTTGGCCCGTGGCGGGCCGCCTGACCTGCGTTTCGTGTCCCATGAGGCGAATGTATGGAACATACAGTGAACGAGCAAGCAGATTCTGTATTTTCAATACACACTTTTGCCAGTAGGGTGAGCGTGGAATGGACGAGCGCTATCAACGCCTGCGCCTGGCGCGCACCCAGAAAGGATTCGAGACGGCCGCCGCCGCGGCCGACGCCTTCGGCTGGAATCGCAACACCTACGCCTCGAACGAGAACGGCAATGCAGCCTTCTCCTATCGCCGCGCCAAGGAATATGCGGCCGCCTTCGGCGTGCGGCCCGAATGGCTCTACGACGCCGCTGGAACCATGCAGGCAAGCGCCGCCGCAGGCCTCGTGCCAATCATCGGCCGTGTGGGGGCCAATCCCGAGGGCGATGTCCTTCTGGCCACTGGGCAGGACGGCCGCGAGCTCACCCCAATCCCGCCCGGCGGAACGGAGAAAGCCGTGGCGCTGAGGGTATCCGGTCACTCTATGCGCGGGCTCGCCGACGACGGCGCCCTGATCTACTTCGAAGATCAGCGCACCTTGCCCAGCACCGACATGCTCGGCCAGATCGTCGTGGTCGAGACCGACACCGACGAGGTGCTGGTCAAGCGCCTGCTGCGCGGCTCGCACCCCGGCGTCTACGATCTCGAGAGCATAGCCGGCCCCACCCGGCACGACGCCCGGCTGCGTTGGGCCGCTCATATCACCGCGATCATTCCCCCGTTCCAGGCGCGCCGGATTATCATCAGCGAGGGCTAGGACGCACACTTTTCATACAGTTTCGCTTGGCCGAAATCTGTATATAATATACATTTCCAGAATGAACTCCGGCGAACTCGAACAAATCCGACAGGCGGAGATCCGTGCGGAAGCCGCTTTGCTCGCGCTCGCCCAACGCAGCGCCGCACGCCATCAGGGCGTGTGCTGGTCTGGCCTGGCTTCGGAGCCGAGGCCTGTGGCCTCAGAGTCGGCGATAGAGGCGCGCGCCCGGTCTCGCCACGCTCGCCTGTCGGCGTGGCGGCAGGACGCCGACGGACTTTTCCTTACCGCCATCGCCGAATGCCAGGCGGCGGCCCGCGAGGCCTACCAACTCGCAGACCGCGCCCGCGCGGGAGCGGCTCGCGGAGAGACAGCCGCGTGGCGGGCGGCCATTCTGGACGAACTCCGGGAGAAGGCCGCACGCCTGCGTCAGGGCGCGCGGAGCGCCCGCCGCCGCCTCGGCGGCTAGTTACGACGCCCGAAGGTCCTGGACGAGGGCCGCCACGATCGCTCCTCTTCGCGTCGCTCGCGTATGGCGTCGTGCAGCACGTCGGCCAGTTCGAGCATCTGGTCGGCCGACAGGCGTCGGGTTGCGCCTCGCACCTCATGGGTCAGCTGCTTCATCTGGGGACGAGGCAGTTCGTGACTGAAGCTCATGGGTTTACTCCTGTCTCCTCCTACCTCCCAAACGAGACCACACACGAGATGTTCCCGTTTACCGTGTGCAATTGACGCGACGCACCAGCCGCGCCATATAGATAGTTAGACAACCTAACTATAAGCGATGCCCGATCCCACCGACCCCGCCGCCCTGGCCGAGGCGCTCCGCGCGCCACTGCTCCAGATCTCCCGTCGCCTTCGCCAGGAGGCGCAGCGCGTCGGCATGTCTGCGCTCGACGCTCTGATCCTCGGCCATATTCGCAAGAAGCCCGGCGTCGGCGCCTCCGAACTGGCGAGCGCCGAGCGCATGTCTCGCCCAAGCATGAGCGGTCATATCAAGCGGCTCGAGGCCGCCGGCTGGATCGTTCGGGCCGATGACGAGGCCGATGGGCGCCGCTCCGGCTTTCAGA
Organism: Phenylobacterium sp.; assembly: GCF_041919955.1. Classification (GTDB taxonomy): domain Bacteria; phylum Pseudomonadota; class Alphaproteobacteria; order Caulobacterales; family Caulobacteraceae; genus Phenylobacterium. The sequence continues at coordinate 54,047 of NZ_JAYRSU010000017.1, forward strand.
TCACCGCGGCCGGGGAAGACCAGCTGGCCGCCATCCGCCAGAGCCGCAACGACTGGCTCGCGGCCCGCCTGGCGCGTCTGGACCAAGGCTCGCGCGCTGACTTGGCCGCGGCCCAGGCCGCCTTCCTCAAGCTGCTGAGCCTCGATCCATGAGTCCCGTCGACGACGCCGTCCCGGCCGACGCATCGGCCGTCCGCCGCGGCTGGCTGATCCCCGCCATCATCGGCTCGGCCATGCTGATGCAGACGATGAACGCCACGGTGATCGCCAACGCGTTGCCGACCATGGCCGTCGCCTTGGGCGAGCCGCCGCTGCGGCTAAATCTCGCCATCACCATGTTCCTGCTGGCCTCGGCGGTTTTCCTGCCGATCAGCGGCTGGGTGGCGGACAAGTTTGGCGCCCGCCGCATCTTCGTGCTCTCGATGGTGCTCTTCGCCCTGTCGTCCGCGGCCTGCGGGTTCGCCCAGGACCTGACCCAGCTCGTCATCGCCCGCGTATTCCAGGGCATGGCCGGTGCGATGATGGCCCCCGTCGGCCGCCTCGTCCTGCTGCGCACTACGCCCAAGGAGGACTTGGTCGGCGCCATGTCGGTCATGACGATGCCCGCCCTGCTCGGCCCCGTGATCGGCCCCATCGTCGGCGGCGCCATCGTCACCTTCGCCGACTGGCGCTGGATCTTCTTCCTCAGCATCCCGGTCGCGACGGTCGGCGTCGCCCTGGTCCTCCGCTACGTGCCCAACGTGCGCGAACAGCAAGTGTCGCCGATCGACCTGAAGGGCGTAGTCCTCACCGGCGTGGGCTTGGCGGCGCTGATCTTCGGCTTCGAGAACGTCGGCCGCTCGATGTTGCCGCCCGCGGCCGTCGCCGGCCTCTTCCTTGGTGGAGCCTTCGCCCTCGTCCTCTACTGGCGTCACGCTCGCGGCAATCCGCATGCTGTGCTCGACCTTTCGGTCTTCCGCCTGCAGACCTTCTCGGCCTCGGTGATCGGCGGCGCCTTCATGCGCATCGCCATGGGCGCCAGCCCCTTCATGCTCGCCATGCTGCTGCAGGTGGGCTTTGGACTGTCCGCGCTGCAGGCCGGCCTGATGACCTTCATCTCGGCCGCCGGCGCCCTGGTCATGAAAACCACCGCCCCGCCGATCCTGCGCCGGTTCGGCTTCCGCACGGTCCTGATCGCCAACGCCTTCATCGTGGCGATCAGCTTCGTCGCCTACGGCCTTTTCAAACCCACGACGCCGCACTGGCTGATCATGACCGTGCTGGCGATCGGCGGCTTCTTCCGCTCGCTGCACTTCACCAGTCTCAACGGCCTGGCCTTCGCCGATATCGAGCAGGACCGAATGAGCCGCGCCTCGACCACCTCGTCCATGGTCCAGCAGTTGGTGCAGTCGGTCGGCATCGGCCTCGCCGCCGGCCTGATCCACGCCTTCATGGTCGCGCGTGGCGACGACCATCTCACCGCCGGGGCGGTCACGCCGGCCTTCGTCGTGATCGGCCTGATGACGCTGATCTCGCTCGCCTTCTTCGTTCCCCTGCCTCGAAACGCCGGCGATGCGCTCAACGGGCGCGCGGTGCGATGATCCAAACCATCGTCACAAGCGTTGGATAAGGTTCCCGGGGAATCTGCAGCAGGAGACCTATCCTCATGATCCGCAAGGCGCGCGCCCTCTGGCGTGGAACCGGTCGCGACGGCGACGGGGACCTGACCACTGACTCCGGCGTGCTTTCCAGCACGCCCTACAGTTTCAAGACCCGGTTCGAGAGCGAGCCTGGCACGAACCCCGAGGAACTGATCGCCGCCGCTCACGCCGGCTGCTTCACCATGCAGCTCGCCTTTCTCATCCAGCGCGCGGGCCTCGCGGCCGACGAGCTGGCGACCGAGGCGGCGATCTCGCTGTCACCCGACGGCGAAGGCTTCAAGATCGACCGCTCTGCCCTCACCCTGCGAGCGAAGGTCCCCGCCCTTGACCAGGCGAAATTCGACGAGCTCGCCCAGGCGGCGGAAAAGAACTGCCCGGTATCCAAGCTGCTGAACGCCCAGATCACCCTGGACGCGACGCTGGAGACCTAGGTCGCGAGCGGCGCCGTCATCCGGCACTCCACGCCTTCGGCCGGAAAGTCGAGCTTGACCACGCCGCCATAGGCCGCCAGCGCCGACAGAGTCAGACGGGTGCCGAAACCCGACCGGGCGGGCCGCACCACTGGCGGGCCGCCTCGTTCGCGCCACACCAGGGTCAGACGCCCCTCGTCGACGCCCCAGGCGATGGCGACGGTGCCTTCTTGCGACAGCGCGCCGTACTTGGCCGCGTTGGTGGCCAGTTCGTTCAGCACCATCACCAGGTTCACGGCCATCTCCGGCGACAGCGGCGCGGCCACGCCGCCGCCGCTCACCTCGAACCGCTCGATCGAGAAAGGCTCCAGCGCCACCGCGATCACGTCCTTGAGGTCGGCGACCTCCCAGGCGTTGCGGGTCAACAGGTCATGTCCGCGGGCCAGCGACTGGATGCGGCTGTCGAAGGCGGCCTTGAACGCCGACGGGTCGTCGCCCGCCCCGCGCATGGTCTGCGCCGCGATCGCCTGGACCGCGGCCAGGTTGTTCTTCACCCGGTGGTTCAGCTCGGCCAGCAGCAGGTCCTGGCGCTCGCGGGCAGCGACCTGGGTGGAGATGTCCTGCGCCGTGCCGATCACGTGGGTCGCGCGTCCGTCAGCGTCGAACAGCACGCGGGCCGCGCCGCGCACCCAGGTCGCCGACCCGTTCGCCCCGGCCGAGGCGATGCGGTGCTCGACCACATAGTGGCCCTCGTTTTCCCCGGCGATCGCCGCTCCGTAGGCGGCCTGCACGATCGGCAGGTCGTCCGGATGGATCGAGTTGGCGTAGGTCTGGAAATCGATGTCGCCTTCGAGCGGAACCCCGAACATCAGGCGCATGCGCGCGTCCCAATCCACCCGATCGGCCTTGATGTCATAGTCCCAGAGTCCAAGGTCGGTCGCCCGCAGCGCCAGCCCCAGCCGCGCGCCCTGGCGCTCGGCCTCCATGTGCGCGCTGCGGCTCTCGGTGACGTCGATGATCAGGAACGACACCTGCGACGCCTCACCCTGCAACGGCGAGAAAGCGCCGAGGAACCAGCCCTCGCGACCGCCCGGAAAGCGGAACCAGTATTCCGACGTCTCCGTGCGCCCCCCTTCCAGGACGCCCTGGAGGAATTTCATCCGCCCCTGAACCTCGTGGGAGGGCAGTCCGGTTTCTTGGCCGGAACGCCCATCCAGGCCGCCTGGCGGCTGGCCATAGACGTCTGTGGTCGCGCGGTTGGCCATCAGGAAGCGATAGTCGTCGCCGAGCAGCTCGACCACGCCGGCCATCACCGACGAGACGTCGAACATCGCCTTCAGCAGAGCCGCCCCGCCGCCGGCGCTTAGCCGGCGGTGCTTCTGCTCTTCATCGGCCATGGACCCTCCACCCTGGATGGATCTCGATATTAGGCCGACCGCTTCGGCCTGGACAGAGGACGCGTCGCCTCAGGCGGCGGTGCGCTCCGCGTCGGCCTCGACCTCGGCCTCCAGGTCCCCTGATGCGGCGTTGTAGACCGTCAGGTCGAGGATGCCCTGCTGCTTGGCGACCAAGGTCGGCACTAGCGCCTGTCCGGTGACGTTGGTCGCCGTGCGCCCCATGTCGAGGATCGGGTCGATCGCCAGCAGCAATCCTACGCCCTCGAGCGGCAGGCCGAGGGTCGACAGGGTCAAGGTCAGCATGACCACCGCACCGGTCAGGCCCGCCGTCGCCGCCGAGCCGATCACCGAGACGAAGACGATAAGCAAGTAGTCTGTCAGTTGCAGCGGCACGTTGTAGAACTGAGCCACGAAGATCGCCGCCACGGCCGGATAGATCGCCGCGCACCCATCCATCTTGGTCGTCGACCCCAGCGGCACGGCGAAAGCGGCGTAAGCGCGCGGCACGCCGAGCGCCGATTCCGTCACGGTTTGGGTTACCGGCAGGGTGCCGATCGACGATCTCGATACGAAGCCTAGCTGGATCGCCGGCCACACGCCGGCGAAAAACTTCACCGGGTTCAGACCGTGAGCGAGCAGCAGGCTCGGATAGACGACCAGCATGACCAGGGCGAGGCCGATATAGATCGCCAGGGCGAAGGCGCCGAGTTGGGCCAGAGCGTCCCATCCGTAGTGGGCCACGGCATTGCCGAACAGACCGATGGTGCCGATGGGCGTCAGGCGGATCACCCACCAGAGGATCTTGCGCACGATCGCCAGGGCCGAGGCGTTGAACGCCAGGAACGGCTCGGCCGCGGCGCCGGCTTTCAGAGCCGCGACGCCGGTGACCAGCGAAATGACCACGATCTGCAGCACGTTGAATGACAGCGACGTCGTCGCCTCGCCGCCCACCAGCTTGGTCGTAGCGGCTAAGCCGAGCATGTTCGAAGGGATCAGCCCCTTCAGGAAGTCCAGCCAGGAGCCGCTCGTATGCGGTGTTTCGGCCGCCGCGGCCGCGACGGTGGTGTTGACGCCCGGCTGCAGGACCAAGCCCAGTACGATGCCGATGCTCACCGCGATCAAAGCGGTCACCGCGAACCAAAGCAGCGTGCGCCACACCAGCGCGGCGGCGTTCTGTAGTTGGCGCAGGTTGGCGATGCTCGCGACGATGGCTGTGAAGACCAGGGGCGGGACCAGCACTTTCAATAGCTGCACAAAGGTCGAGCCGGCCAGGCTGAGGGCTTCTGAGAGCCCGTGGCCGGCCTGACCGTCCTCCACGCCGAGATTGCGCGCCAGCAGGCCCAGGCCGAGCCCAAGAGCCATGCCCGCCATCACCTGGAAACCGAAAGAGGCGAATAAGCCGCCCCGCTTGCGCGCCTGCGCCATGAAACGCTCCTACTGGAATTGGCGCGAGCATGGTCGTCGCATGCCCCGCGCGCCAGCGGTTTGAGCTGATTTTACCCCTAGAAAAGCTGAAGGCGGAATGGCCCCAGGCCCGGCCGACGAGGCAGTTCTTGCCGGCCTCACCGCGCAATTATTGCCGCGGGCGCTCGGCAAGAATTTACCATGGCCCAGCCCAGCAGCCCACTTGCGACTCTTTGCAGAACAACGATTCTCGAAAAATTCGCATGGTAATCAACAGCTAAACCTTAAGCGCCGCCTTTGGCCTGCGACTTGCTCAGGACCTTCACAGGCAAAACGCCTCCGGCAGTCAAAATGACGCCGGTCCCTGAGAAAAGGAACCACGTGTATGTCGCTGAATTCGGTCAACACGAACAAGGGCGCGATGATCGCGCTCCAAAACCTCAACTCGACCAACAAGGACCTTGGCGTCGTTCAGAACCGGGTGAACACCGGCCTGAAGATCGCAACCGCCAAGGACAACGGCGCTATCTGGGCCATCGCCCAGAACCAGCGCGCGGAATCGGCCTCGCTCAATTCAGTCGTCTCGTCGCTGCAACGCGGCCAGTCGGTTGCTGACGTCGCCATGTCGGCCGGCACCGCCATCTCGGACATCCTCGTCCAGATGAAGGAAAAGGTCCTGGCGGCCACGGAAGCCGGTCTCTCGACCGCCTCCAAGGCGGCCTTGAGCGACGAGTACAAGTCGCTGCGCGATCAGATCAACACGATCGCCAACAACGCCACCTTCGACGGCGTCAACCTGATCTCGTCGCTGGGCACCAACAGCTCGAGCATCAAGGCGATCGCCAATGCCGACGCCACCGCGACCATCGACATCGACCACGTCGTGCTGTCGAAGTCGAACACCAAGATCGCCGCCACCCTGACCACCCTCACGGGCGCCGTCGGCTCGGCGGACGTGAAGGCGGTGGAAGACGCCATCCAGGACGTCTCCTCGGCCCTGTCCAAGCTCGGCACTGGCGCCAAGGCGCTCGACACCCACATGACCAACGTCATGAAGCTCCAGGACACCCTGGACTCCGGCGTCGGCAACCTGGTGGACGCCGACCTGGCCAAGGAAAGCGCGAAGCTGCAGGCCCTGCAAACCAAGCAACAGCTTGGCGTCCAGGCCCTCAGCATCGCCAACCAGTCGTCGAGCTCGCTGCTCGGACTGTTCCGATAGGCCTGAAGAACTCTTCGAGTTCATCGCTGACGGCGGGAAGGGAAACCTTCCCGCCGTTTTCGTTTGCGCTACTCGGCGGCCATAGCCAGGGCGCTGCCACGGGTCAGGGCCGTCTTACGGGCAAGCTCGGCCTTCGCCGTCTCGTATTCCGCCGCGAGCCGGTCGACCAGTTCGCCCGCGGTCGGCACGTGCTTCACCGCGCCGATGCCCTGGCCGCAGCCCCAGATGTCCTTCCAGGCCTTGGCCTTGGTGTTCCCGCCCGAACCGAAGTTCATCTTCGAGGGATCAGAGACCGGCAGATTGTCCGGATCCAGCCCCGCCGCCTCGATCGACGGGCGCAGATAGTTGCCGTGCACGCCGGTGAACAGGTTCGAATAGACAATGTCCTCGCCCGACGAGGCGACGATCATGTCCTTATAGCCCTGCATCGCATTGGCTTCCTGCGTGGCGATGAAGGCCGAGCCGATATAGGCCAGATCCGCGCCCATGGCCTGAGCGCCGAGGATCGCCGCGCCATTGGCGATCGAACCGGAAAGCGCGATGGGGCCGTCGAACCACTCGCGTAGCTCCTGCACCAGAGCGAAGGGCGACAGGTGTCCGGCATGGCCGCCAGCGCCTGCGGCGACCGGGATGAGGCCGTCGGCCCCTTTCTCGATGGCCTTGCGGGCGAACTTGTCGTTGATCACGTCGTGCAGGACCACGCCGCCATACGAATGGATGGCCGCGTTGACGTCCTCGCGAGCGCCCAGCGAGGTGATCGTCACCGGCACCTTGTACTTCACGGCCATTTCGACGTCGTGTTCGAGCCGGTCGTTAGTCTTGTGGACGATCTGGTTCATTGCGAACGGCGCGGACGGGCGGTCCGGATTCTTGCGATCCCAGTCAGCCAGTTCCTCGGTGATCTGGGCCAGCCATTCGTCGAGCTGGCTGGCCGGTCGCGCGTTCAGCGCCGGGAACGACCCGACGATCCCTGCCTTGCACTGGGCGATGACCAACTCGGGCCCCGAAATGATGAACAACGGCGAACCGATGACGGGAATACGCAGGCGCTCGGCGAGAACGGGAGGCAAGGCCATGGAAGCTCGTCCTTATGAATGGCGTCGATCTAATTTTTACAGCGTACACACAAAGCTCCGGGTCGTGCAAGCCGTGACCCGGCGTGAACTTGACGCCCTGGGCGGACAGGTCCCAATGACGGAGCGATGACCGACATTACCAACGCCTTCGGCCCTCCCCCCGCCGCGACCGCCGCCGACTGGCGGGCCCTCGTCGAGAAGACCCTGAAGGATGCGCCCTTCGACAGCCTTAGGCGCACCACCGTCGAGGGGCTGCCGATCGCGCCGCTCTATGAGGCCGGGCAAGCCGCAGCCTTCACCCCGCGCCCGCACGACGCCGAGCGTCCTTGGGATGTGCGCGCGGCGGTCCGCCATCCGGACCCGGCGCGCGCCCGCGCCGACCTGCTGGCCGACCTGGACGGCGGTGCGGCATCGATCCTGGTGACCCTCGATCCGTCCGGCGAAGCGGGCGTCGCCATCGGCTCGGCGACCGATCTTGGGCAGGTTTTGGATGGCGTCTTCCTTGAACTTGCCGTTGTGGCGCTGGACGCCGGCTTCCTCGGCCCAAAGGCCGCCGACTGGCTGAGCGCGGCGGCCAAGAGTTCGCCCTCGGCCCTGCTACAGTTTCATCTGGACCCGCTCGGCGCGTTTGCGACGGCCGGCGAAAGCCCGGGGCCGATCGAGAGCCACATCGTCTCGGCCGCGACGGTCGGGGCGCGCCTGAGCGAGACCTACCCCAAGGCCACGCTCTTCCTCGCCAGCGGCCGCGTGGTCCACGAGGCCGGCGGCGGCGAGGCTGGAGAGCTGGCCTTCGCCCTGGCCAGCGCGCTCGCCTATGCAAAGGCCCTGGTCCGCGCCGGCCTGCCGATGCGCGAGGCCTTCGCTGGCGTCCAACTTGGGCTAGCCGCCGACGCCGATTATTTCGCGACGCTCGCCAAGCTGCGCGCCGCACGCGTCCTCTGGGCGCGCCTGACCTCGGCTTGCGGGATCGAGGTCCCTGCGCGGATCGAGGCGCGCAGTTCCCAGCGAATGCTGACTGTGCAAGACCCCTGGACCAACATGCTGCGTCTGACCTCGGCGGCCTTCGGCGCCGCGGTCGGCGGCGCCGACTCGGTGGTGCTGGGCGCCTTCACCGACGCTATCGGCCTGCCGACCGAATTCGCCCGTCGCCAGAGCCGCAACACCCAGTTCGTGCTGATGGAGGAAGCCCACCTCGGCCGCGTCGCAGATCCCGCCGCGGGCTCGGGCTATGTCGAGGCTCTGACCGACGAAATGGCCCGCGCCGCATGGGCGCAGTTCCAGGCCATCGAGGCCGCCGGCGGCATCGTCGCGGCTCTGACCACGGGCCTGATCGCGGCGGGCGTCGAGCAGGCGAAGGCCGCGCGCGAAGCGGCCGGCCCGTCAAAGATCGTCGGCGTCACCGCCTTCCCGCCCACTCAGGACGCGCCGGTCGAGGTCGAGCAGCCCGCGCCCCGCCGCGCCGAACCGCCGTCCGTACGCCTGCCGGGACCCGACGGGCGCTGCCCGCCGCTCAGTTCCATCCGTCTCGCCGCGCCGCATGAGACCGCCCGATGAGCCAGTTCCCCGATTTCTCCACCCTGCCCTTCGACGGTGAAGGCGCGCGCAGAGCGCTTGCAAGCGGCGACGCGTGGGAGACCCCGGAAGGCGTCGCCGTAAAGCCGTCCTACGGCCCGGCCGACATCGAGGGGCTGAACACCGGCTATCCGGGTCTGGCGCCTTTCGTGCGCGGTCCCTATCCGACCATGTACCTGACCAATCCGTGGACCATCCGTCAGTATGCGGGCTTCTCCACGGCCGAGGATTCCAACGCCTTCTACCGCCGCAACCTGGCGGCCGGTCAGATGGGCCTGTCGGTCGCCTTCGACCTGGCCACCCACCGCGGCTACGACAGCGACCACCCACGGGTGAAGGGCGACGTCGGCATGGCCGGGGTCGCCATCGACTCCATCCTCGACATGCGTACGCTGTTCGACGGCATCCCGCTCGACAAGATGAGCGTGTCGATGACCATGAACGGCGCGGTGCTGCCGATCCTGGCTCTCTACATCGTGGCGGCCGAGGAACAGGGCGTGCCGCACGAGAAGCTGTCGGGCACGATCCAGAACGACATCCTCAAGGAGTTCCTGGTCCGGAACACCTACATCTATCCGCCAGCACCCTCGATGCGGATAATTTCTGACATCTTTTCATATACTTCGTGCGAAATGCCGAAGTTCAATTCGATCTCGATCAGCGGCTATCACATCCAGGAGGCGGGCGCGACACTCGACCTGGAACTGGCCTACACCCTGGCCGACGGCGTCGAGTATGTCCGCGCCGGCGTCGCCGCGGGCATGAGCGTGGACCAGTTCGCTCCGCGCCTGTCGTTCTTCTGGAACGCCGGCATGAACGCGTTCATGGAAATCGCCAAGCAGCGCGCGGGCCGCCTGCTCTGGGCCAAGCTGATGAAGGACGAGTTCGACCCGAAGGACTCTCGCTCGCTCAGCTTGCGCGCCCACACCCAGACCAGCGGTTGGAGCCTCGCCGCCCACGACGTCTACAACAACGTGCCGCGCACCCTGATCGAGGCGATCGCCGCGACCGGCGGCCAGACCCAGAGCCTGCACACCAACTCGCTGGACGAGGCCCTGGCCCTGCCGACCGACTTCTCGGCCCGCATCGCCCGCAATACCCAGCTCTTCCTCCAGCTCGAAAGCGGCCAGACCCGGGTGATCGATCCCTGGGGCGGGTCCTATTATGTCGAGCGCTTGACCGCCGACCTCGCCGCCCGCGCGCTTACGCACATCGCCGAGGTCGAGGCCCTGGGCGGCATGGCCAAGGCGATCGAGGACGGCCTGCCCAAGCGCCGCATCGAGGAAGCCAGCGCCCGCACCCAGGCGCGCATCGATTCCGGCCGCCAGAGCGTCGTCGGCGTCAACCGCTACAAGCCGGCTACGGCCGATGAGATCCCGGTCCTGAAGGTCGACAACTCGGCGGTGCGCGAGCGCCAGCTGGAAAAGCTTGCCCGCCTGCGCGCCGAGCGCGACCCGGTCGCGGTCGAGGCGGCGCTGAGCGCCCTGACCCAAGGCGCAGCCGGGACCGGCAACCTCCTGGAGCTTTCAGTCAACGCCGCCAGGGCCAAGGCGACCGTGGGCGAGATCAGCCTGGCGCTGGAAAAGGTGTTCGGCCGCCACGCCGCCGAGGCCTCCGCCGTCACCGGAGTATATCTGCGCGAGGCCGGCGCCACGCCCCAGGCAGACCGCGCCAAGGCCATGACCGAGGCCTTCCGCCAGGCCGACGGACGCAAGCCGCGCGTCATGATCGCCAAGATGGGCCAGGACGGCCACGATCGCGGCCAGAAGGTGATCGCGTCGGGCTTCGCCGACCTCGGCTTCGACGTCGACATCGGCAACCTGTTCCAGACTCCGGCCGAGGCCGCCGCCCAGGCGGTGGCCGAGGGCGCGCACGTGGTGGGCGCCAGTTCCCTGGCCGCCGGCCACCTGACCCTGGTCCCGGAACTGAAGGACGAGCTGGCCAGGCTGGGCCGCCCCGACATTCTGGTGGTCGTTGGCGGGGTCATACCGCCCGAAGACTTCCAGGCCCTGCGCGACGCAGGCGTGGCCGCCATCTTCACCCCCGGAACGGTGGTGCCGGAGGCGGCGATCGAGGTCATGGACCGCCTGAACGAGCAGATGGGATACGCCCAGCTGGAAAAGGCCTAGCCCGACCGGAGCATGACCAGGTTGCGCTCGCTGTCCCACAGCAGCGCGTAGCGTTCCTTGGGCGCCCAGGAGGCGGCGGTCGGTTCCTGGTCGAACACCACGCCCTTGGCGGTCAGCGCCGCGAAGGCCGCATCGACGTCCTCGACCACCAGCACCAGGGCCGGCTGTTCGCCGGGCGCTTGGTTCGCGCGCTTCTCGAACAGAATGCGGGTCGGCGAGCCCGGGACCGCGAACTCGATCCAGCGCCAGTCGCCGCCATACTGCTGGTCGGTGTCCAGAGTCAGGCCAAGGACGTCGCGGTAGAAGGCCACGGCGCGATCCTGGTCGCTGACCGGCAGGCCCGAGAACTTCACGTACTTGAACATCGGTTCCTCCGTGATTTCACGCGAGAGACTATCAGCCGCGCCAGGCAGGTCAGCCCTTGACTCGCTCGTAAGTTCATACTTACCGTAAGTCATGACTTACCACGCAGGTGCTTTCACCGCCCTCGCCGACCCGACGCGTCGGCAGGTGTTCGAGCGCCTGGCCGCCGGCCCTGCGCCAGTGGGTGAGTTGGCCCGCGGTCTGCCTGTCAGCCGCCCGGCCGTATCGCAGCATCTGAAGGTGCTGAAGGAGGCGGGTCTCGTGAGCGACCGGCCGGATGGAACCCGGCGCGTTTACCAGATCGACCCCCACGGCCTGGGCGCCCTGCGCGCCTGGCTCGACCAGTTCTGGACCGTAGCGCTCGACGCCTATGCGGCCGAGGTCGAACGGCAGGTCAACCCGCCACAGGAGGCCCCCGAATGAGCGCCCAGATCACACCTGCCCCCGTTCGGCGCTCGGTGAGCGTCAGGACCTCGGCCGAGCACGCCTTCCGGGTCTTCACGGCCGACATAGGCCGGTGGTGGCCACCCTCGCATCATGTCGGCGCCGCGCCCTACAAGGAAAACGTGCTGGAGCCGCATGCCGGCGGCCGCTGGTACGAGATCGGCGAGGACGGCTCGCAATGCGACTGGGGCAAGGTTCTGATCTGGGAGCCGCCGACGCGGCTGGTGCTCGCCTGGCAACTGGACGCGCAGTACAGGTTCAACCCGGACTTCATGACCGAGGTGGAGGTGCGTTTCACCGCCGAAGCGCCGGACCGCACCCGCGTCGACCTGGAGCACCGCATGCTGGAGCGCTATGGCGAGGCGGCTCAGCGCGTCATCGACGCCGTTGGCTCCCCCAACGGCTGGGGCCGAGTGCTCCAACTGTTCGGCGAGGCCGCCGAGGCCTAACTTTCCGAAAGACAAGAAGGAAGCGTCCGTCATGTCTGAGTTCCTCGTCCATCTGGTCCCCGGCAGCCCGTTCGCGCGCAGCGTGCTGATGGCGCTGGAGGAAAAGTCGGCCCCATACCAGGTCCGCCTTCTGGCGCCGGGGTCTCTGCGCACGCCCGAACACCTTGCGGCGCACCCGTTCGGCAAGATCCCCGTGCTCGAGCACGGCGACTTCCGGCTCTACGAGACCCAGGCGATCATCCGCTACATTGACGCGGTGGTTTCGGGCGTACGCTTGCAGCCGGCCGATCCGCGGGCCGCGGCCCGCATGGACCAGATCGTCGGCATCAATGACTGGTACCTGTTTCCGGACCTGGGCGTAGGCGTCGTCTTCCAGCGGATCGTGGGGCCGATCCTGCTCGGCCTCGAGCCGGATGAGGCGGCGATCGCCCAGGCCCTGCCCAAGGCGGCCGCGTGCCTGGTCGAGCTCAACCGCCTGCTCGGCGACCACGCCTTCCTCGCCGGCGACACGCTGAGCATAGCCGACCTTATGGTGGCGCCCCACCTGGCCTACTTCGCCCAGACGCCGGAGGCCCGCACTCTGCTTGACGGGACGCCGCTCGCGGCCTCGCTGGGACGGATGAGCGAGCGGCCGAGCATGAAGGCGACGCCGCCGCCGCCGATGCTGCAGCCCGCCGCCTAGACTTTCGCCTTGGCGACCTTGCGGCCTCTTGGCCTGTTGTACCAGCTGTGCGGCAGTTCAGAGGGACCGTGGCGGGCCTCGATGTCCTTTTGCAGCGCGCCGGCCGCCATCAGGTGGCCGGGAAACAAGGTGTCGACGGCCCAGCCGATCACCGGCGGCACCGAGGCGGCGGAGTCGAGCACCAAGTAGGCGGTCATCCGCGCCAAGGTCGGCAACGAAGCCCGCGCGGTCAGGCCATGATAGATCAACAGAGCGCCCGCCCCGACGCTGTAGACCGTGCCCGCCACCGGCACCCAGGCCAGGACGCCGTCCAACCCTACCCCGATGGGTCCGACGCCGATCAGGCGGTCAGACAGGCGCTTGATGCGCTCGGCCGCCCGCCAGGCCGTGTGGGCTTTTTCCCGGTCGTCAGTCATGCCGCCTCAACGCCGTCGCCGCAGGAAGGCTCCGCCCGTCACCCCCACAGTTCGGGCTCCGGCGGATAGATCAAGGAGCCATCATAACGGAGGCCAGGCTCGCGGTCGCGGGCCAGCAACAGCGCGCCGTCCAGGTCCACCACCGCCGCGCCCTGCGCCAGGATCACCGCCGGGGCCATCGACAGCGAGGTCGCCACCATGCAACCAGCCATGAGGTCGAGCCCCAGGCGGCGCGCCTCGGCCGCCAGAGCCAGCGCCTCCGTCAGGCCGCCGGCCTTGTCCAGCTTCACATTGACGGCGCCGTATCGCCGCGCGCATTCCGCCAGTTCGGCGCGGGTGTGCAGGCTCTCGTCGGCGCAGAGCAGGACGGGGCTGGCCCAGCCCTCCAGCGCCGCATCCTCCCCGGCTCTCAGCGGCTGTTCGATCAGCTTGACGTCGAGGCGCGCGAACTCGGGCGCCAGCCGCCGGAGGTCGTCGAACGACAGGCTCTCGTTGGCGTCGACGATCAGGCGAGTCTTCGGCGCAGCCGCCCGTACGGCGATGACGCGGTCCAGATCGTCGCCGCCGCCGATCTTGAGCTTGAGAAAGGGCCGCCGCTTCGCCGCCGCGGCCGCGTCGGCCATGGCCTGCGGCGCATCGAGGCTGATGGTGTAGCAGGTCTTCACCGGGTCGAGCCGCTCGCGTCCCGCCGCTCGCCAGGCCGGCCGCCTGGTCTGCTTGGCCTCCAGATCCCAGAGCGCACAGTCGACGGCGTTGCGGGCCGCGCCCGGCTCCATCCTGACCTGGAGCTCCTGACGCGACAGTCCGCGTTCGATCTGCCCGCGCAACGCCTCGACGCGGGCCACGGCCCCTTCCATGCTTTCGCCGTAGCGCGCGTAGGGAACCGCCTCCCCGCGCCCGACCGCCTCGCCGTCGGCGATCTCGACCACCAGTACATGGGCTTCGGTCTTGGCGCCGCGCGCAATGACGAAGGCCGCGGCGAGCGGCCAACGCTCCTCGCGGACGCTAAGTCGGCGGCTCAAGCCAGGTCGCCGGCCGCCGCGTCGAACAGCAGATAAGTCCGACCGGCTTCCGAACTTAGCAGCGTCTCGATCAGGAAGCCGTCCGGATCGCGTTCGGCCGCGTCTTCAACCAGCCCCTGGTAGCGGTGCAGGTAGCTCAGCACCTGGCGCTTGAGGCCCTCGTCGGTGAACAGCTTGCGAGCCAGGCGACGGGTCGCGGCCGGGGCCACCTTGCGCACGATCTGGCGGGCGTGTTCAGGATTGCGCTCCTGCAGCGCCGCGGCCAGTTCCTGGATGCGGCTGCGCGGAAGTAGAGCGGTCGGGTCGATACCCATCGCCCCGATCTCCGCTGACAGCGTCTCCTCCAGCGAGGGCTGGGGCGCAGGCTCGCCGCCTTCGGGTTCCTCGAGCGACGACAGCAGGTCCTTCCAGGTCCAGCCGCCATCGCCGGCCGGCTCGTCGTGGCGGCCGGCGGCCTGTTCGAACACCGCGCCGAACTCGGCGTCGGTCGCCGTGGGCGTCAGGCGCAGACGCGGGCGGGCCGACGGCTCGGCGGCCGGCGGCGGCGGGATCGGCTCGCTCAGCTCCAGTTCGTCGTCCGAGGCGGGCGGTTCCGGCTCGGCAGCCTCAGTGACGGCGGGCGCGGCTTGCGGCTGGGGCTCGGGCGCCTCGACCACGACCTCCGCCTCGGCCTTGGCGCTTTTGTCGATGGCCGCGCGTAGCGAAGCGCGGGCCGGCCGCTCGCGCAACAGCGAGGCCGGCGGCGCGACATTGGCGGTGGTGGCCACCGAGCCCATCAGGCGCACGGCCTCACTCAGCATGTCGTAGTTGCGGCGCACCCGCTCCTGGAAGGCCTCGTCGATCGCCTGCGTCTCGTCGGCGGTGCGTCGCGCGTGATCCATCAGCTCATCGATGCTTTCGGCCACGGCGAGGCGGACCTCCTCGGCCTGGCCGCGGGCGGCCACCGGGAGCTTGGCGGTGCGTTCCTCGATTTCGCTGAGCATGGTCGACAGTTCGTCGAGCGTGCTCCGCGCCGCGCGCGCGCCCTCGTCCAGCTTGCGGATGGTCGCCGCGCCCGCCTGTTCGACCATTTGGGCCGACTGCTCGATCAACGCGCGGGCTTCGGACAGCCGCGCCTCGAACACCTTGTTCGCCTGCTGGCCGGCGGTGAAGGCGGCTTCCGACAGCTGATCGACCTGGTCGCGCGCGGTCTCGGCATGCTTGGCCGCGACCTGCCTGGTCTCCTCGGCGGCGGCTGTCATCGCGGCGATCGCGGCCTTGGTCTGCTCCTCCAGGCGCTGGCGTTCGGCCGCCGCCGCCTGAGCCACGGCCTCGACCGATTGCAGCGTGGACTGGCCGAACTCGTCGCGCTCGGCCTTGGCCGTCTCGGCCAGCTCGCGGAACTGCTCGACGGCCTCGCCCATCAGTTGGCGCAGCGCCTCGCCGCCCTTCACGGCCCGGTCGCCCATCTCGGCGGCCGACAGCCGCGCCTGGCTGATGAACTCCGACAGCTGGGCCGCATGGGTCTCGGCGTGGGCCGCGAAAGTTTCCTGCTCGGCGCGCAGGGCGTGGGAGACGCTGACAAGGCCGGCGCGCTGCTCGGTCAGGCCCTTCTCCACAGCGCCGATCTGCTCGGTCACTCCGAGGCCGGCCGTCTCCAGGCGGGCGATGTGGCGCGTCAGGTCCTCGGCGGCGGCGCGGGCGACGTCGCTGGTCTCGCCGGCGGCGGCGGCCAGGTCGGCGGCGCGAGCCGCCAGCGAGGCCTCGGCCTCGCGCAGCTGCGCCTCGGCAAGGTCGGACGCCTCGCCCACCATCTTGGCCTGGCGGGCGATAGCGTCGGCCACCGCCGCCGACTGGGCGTCCAGGGTCTGAGCCAGGCCGCTCAGCTCGCTGCGTTCCTTGCCGAGGGTTTCCGACAGGCTTTGAGCCGTGCGCGCCGCTTTGGCCGCCGCGCTCGCCAGCTCCTCGCTGTCGCCGGCCAGGGCCTGGCGCAGCACGACCATCGTCTCGGTCGCCTCCTGGGCCGCCGCGCTCGCCCGGGCGATCTCGTCGCGGACGGCCTGGACCATGTCGACCGCTTGGGCGCCGGCGGCCATGGCCGGGGTCACCAACTCATCGGCCAGCGCCTTGGCGCGGCGGGTTTCGGCGCTCAGCTTCTGGGCCTGGCGAACCATGTAGGCGACCAGCCAGACCAGGGCCGCCGGGCCGATCGCCAGCATGGCGAAGACGATGATGGCGAAGGGCTCGAAGTCGAACGGCGCGATCGAGCGGCGATAGCCCCAGGCGAAGGCGATCGGCGCGCAAGCCCACAGCACCGACACGATCAGGGCGACGAGATAGATCGGCCACCCGGAGGGCTCGGCCCGCGCGAGCCGGGTTACGGGCGCATGCGCCTCGGCGGCAGCCGCGACCTCGCCCTGGCCGGCGACGGGTTTGAGCGATGCTGCGGCTTGAGGCTCTACCGCAAGTTCGCCTACGGGCGGCGGGGCGAAAGCGAAGGCCGGCTCGGCCTCAGCTTGCGCGGGCTCGCCGTCAAGCGATTGGAAATCAACAGGTTGGTGCCGCTTCTTGATCTTCATGGCCCGTCGTAAGCGGCCTTCCCACCCCTGCGGGCGCAAACGCGCCGTCGCGCGCGCAACCCGCCATTGCGCCTAAGATCGAAGGATTACCGACGAACGTCCGCCACGCAAAGCACTGATGAGCGGGAATCTGTGCGCGAGCCGCGACAGATGGTCAGGCCTTGACCATCCGGGCTCGTTCTTCGGGGCACAGTTCCTTGACCATGGTCGCGGACTTGCCCGCCTTCACCACCACCCGCGGCGCAGTCGCCGCATTGGGCGCAACGCGGCGCGTCGTGGTGCGCGCGATGGTGCGCTCGGCGGGAGCGGGCTTCTCAGCCTGCTGCGTATCCAGGGTGACGCCGAAATGCGAATACGCGGCGGCCGAGGACGAGACGACCACGGCGGCGACGATTTCGGTCAAGGTTTGCATCGGAACTCTCCCGTGCGTCCGATACGATTCCAGCGAGCGTCGTTATACGATAAGCGCGACCACTCTGCGATGCGCGGTAACATGAAATTTCAGTCATGTAACCTCGAGCATCGGGCGCGGCGCGGGACGTCAGGCCGCCGGGCGGAAACTCGCGCCCTCATGGGTCAGCAGCCAGTGCTTGCGCTCCAGTCCCCCGCCGTAGCCGGTCAGGCCGCCGTCCGAGCCTATGACGCGATGGCAAGGCACCACCACCCCGACCGGATTGGCGCCGTTGGCCAGCCCGACCGCCCGCACGGCGCTGGGCCGCCCGATCCGCTCGGCCAGCTGCTTGTAGGTCACTGTCTCGCCGACGGGGATGGCGCAGAGCTCGCTCCAGACGCTGCGCTGAAAGTCGGTGCCGCCGGTGCGCCAGGGGATCTGCAACAGCGCCCCAAGGTCGCCGGCGAAATAGGCGCTCACCGCCTCACGGATCGCCGCCGGCGCTGCGCCGTCGACCAGATCGGTCGGGGGGTTCTGCCGGCGCAGGAGGGTGCGCAGCCGCGCCTCATGGCTCGTCCAATCGAAGGCGCGCAGGAAGCCTTGCGCGTCGGTGACCAGGATGCCCTCGCCGACCGGGGTGGGGACGCGCTCGAGCGTCAGGGCTTCAGGCGGCTTTGGCATGCTTGGCGTCCGAGGGGTTCTTGGGATCGGCGGCCCAAAGGTGAGAGGCCGCATAGGCCCGCCAGGGCCGCCAGCGCTCTGCCCGGGCCAGCAGTTCGGCGGCGGTGGGACGACGGCCGTCCGGCGTCTCCAGCGCCCGCATCAGGCCGATGTCGGCGCTGGGGAAGGCGTCCGGCTCGCGCAGCGCGCGCATGGCGATGTACTGGGCGGTCCATTCGCCGACGCCCGGCAGGGCGCGCAGGGCCGCGACCGCCTCGTCCAGGCTCTTGCGCGGTCCGAAGAGGTCCGGATCAGCGGCGGCGGTCGCCGCCAGGCCGACCAGGGCCCGCCCCCGCGCTCGGGGCATCGCCAGGGTCTCGACGTCGGCCAGGGCCAGTTGCGAAGGGGTCGGGAAGAAGCGGGTGAGGCCGAGGGCGTTGGCCGCCTCGTCCTCCAAAGGCGCGCCATGGGCGGCGGCGATCTTGCCGGCCAGCATCCGCGCCGCATGCACGGTGATCTGCTGGCCGAGCACGGCCCGCACGGCCAGTTCGAACCCGTCCCAGGCGCCCGGAGCGCGCAGGCCCGGGCGAGCCGCGACCATCGGCGCCAGGTCCGGATCCTCCGAGAGATGGGCGGCTATGGCGGCGGGGTCGGCGGCCAGGTCGAATACGCGGCGCACGCGCGCCAGAACGGCCGGCCAGGCCTGGACTTTCGGGAACCGCAGGGTGGCGCGCAGGGTCGCCCCTTCGCCCGGCTCGATCATCACCACGCCGCGCGCCTCGCCAACCACCAGCGTGCGAGCGTAGCGACCCGCCTGGACGCTCTCGACGCCCGGGATGGCGCGCGCGGTCAGGAACGCGATCATCGCCTGCCAGTCGTAGGGCGGCCGATAGGGAAGCTGGATGCTGACCGCCCCGCCCTCGCCCGCCGCGATCTCAGCGCCGCCCAGCCGGCGCAGCTTGGCCGGCGGGCGGTCGAACAGCTGCTGGAAGGTCTCGTTGAAGCGACGCACGCTGCCGAAGCCGGCGGCCAGCGCCACCTCGGCCATCGGCATCCGCGTCTCGTGGATGAGTTGCTTGGCGAGCAGCACGCGGCGCGTCTGGGCGACTGCAATGGGCGAGGCGCCGACATGCTGCCGGAAAAGGCGGCGCAGCTGACGCTCGCCCACCCCCAGCCGCTCGGCCAGGCCATCGACGTCGCCGGCGTCTAGGGCGCCGGCCTCGATCAGCGCCAGGGCCCGCGAGACCGTATTGGAGGTCCCGCGCCAGGAGCCGAGGTCGGGCGAGGTCTCCGGCCGGCAACGCAGGCAGGGCCGGAAGCCGGCCTCCTGAGCCGCCGCCGCCGAGCGGTGGAAGGTCATGTTCTCGCGCTTGGGCGTCCTGGCCGGACAGATCGGCCGGCAATAGATCCCAGTGCTCTTCACGCCGCAGAAGATGCGTCCGTCGAAGCGGGCGTCGCGCATCTGGAAGGCGCGGTAACAGGCGTCGTCGTCCATATCCATGCGTCGATCATCGACCTTGCCGCCGCCGCTGTCTCGCGGTTTTCGGACATAGCCGTCGGAGCACTGGCGGCTTCCGGTCGGCGCCATTTTCCTCGTCGCCCTGTCAGGAAAACTCTATCGTCAGGGGCCGCCGCGTCCCGTAATCCGTCGCTCAGGGCCAAACCGCATGTCGCATCGCGTGCGACAGGCGGCTATTTCGTCATTAGATTTCCAGGGTGAGGCCCGAGGTTCACGTGCAAGGTACAGCCCTGATGCAGGCGCCGGCGCCGGTCATCACTCCGCAAACCCTGACCCATCTGCAGCGCCTGGAAGCCGAGAGCATCCATATCATGCGCGAGGTGGCGGCCGAGGCCGAGCGCCCGGTCATGCTCTATTCGATCGGCAAGGACTCGGCCGTGATGCTGCATCTGGCGGCCAAGGCTTTCTATCCGTCCAAGCCGCCGTTCCCGCTGCTGCACGTCGACACCACCTGGAAGTTCCGGGCGATGTACGAGATGCGCGAGCGCATGGCCAAGGAGCTCGGCTTCGAACTGCTCGTCCACAAGAACCCCGAGGCGGTGGCGCGGAACATCAATCCGTTCGACCACGGCAGCGCGCTGCACACCGACATCTGGAAGACCGAGGGCCTGAAGCAGGCGCTCGACAAATACGGCTTCGACGCGGCCTTCGGCGGTGCACGCCGCGACGAAGAGAAGAGCCGCGCCAAGGAGCGCATCTTCTCGTTCCGCTCGGCCCAGCACCGCTGGGACCCAAAGAACCAGCGCCCAGAACTCTGGCGGCTCTACAACACCCGCAAGAACCCGGGCGAGAGCATCCGCGTCTTCCCGATCTCCAATTGGACCGAGCTGGACATCTGGCAGTACATCCACCTCGAACAGATCCCGATCGTGCCGCTGTACTTCTCGGACGTCCGCCCGGTGGTGGAGCGCGACGGCACGTTGATCATGGTCGACGACGAGCGCATGCCGCTGCGGCCCGGCGAGGTTCCAATGCAGAAGTCGGTGCGTTTCCGCACCCTTGGCTGCTATCCGCTGACCGGCGCGGTCGAGAGCACCGCCGCCACCTTGCCTGAAATCATTCAGGAAATGCTGCTGACCACGACCTCGGAGCGCCAAGGCCGGATGATCGACCACGACCAGGCCGCCTCGATGGAGAAGAAGAAGCAGGAGGGCTATTTCTGATGGCCCACCAGTCCGCCCTCATCGCCGAGGATATCGAGGCCTACCTGGCCGCGCACGAGCGCAAGAGCCTGCTGCGGTTCCTGACCTGCGGGTCGGTGGACGACGGCAAGTCGACCCTGATCGGCCGCCTGCTCTACGATTCCAAGATGATCTTCGAGGACCAGCTGGCGGCCCTCGAAGCCGATTCCAAGAAGGTCGGGACGCAGGGCGGCGACATCGACTTCGCCCTGCTGGTCGACGGCCTGGCGGCCGAGCGGGAGCAAGGCATCACCATCGACGTCGCCTATCGCTTCTTCTCGACCGACAAGCGCAAGTTCATCGTCGCCGATACGCCTGGGCACGAGCAGTACACGCGCAACATGGTCACCGGCGCGTCGACCGCCGACGCGGCCGTCATCCTGATCGATGCGCGCAAGGGCGTGCTGACCCAGACGCGGAGGCACTCGTACCTGGTCAGCCTGCTCGGCATCCGGCACGTCGTGCTGGCCGTCAACAAGATGGACCTGGTGGGCTGGGATCGGCAGGTTTACGACGCGATCCTCCAGGAATACGCCGAGTTCGCCGCCCAGATCGGCATCAAGGACTACACCGCCATTCCGATGTCGGCCCTGAAGGGCGACAACATCACCACCGCCAGCGACGCCGCGCCCTGGTACGAGGGCCCAGCCCTGATGCCGCTGCTGGAGAGCCTGCCAGTCGAGGACGACCAGCGGGAAAAGCCGTTCCGCATGCCGGTCCAGTGGGTGAACCGCCCGAACCTGGACTTCCGCGGCTTCTCGGGCCTGATCTCCTCGGGAACGATCCGGCCGGGCGACAAGATCAAGGCCCTGCCGTCGGGCCGCGAAAGCACGGTCGAGCGCATCGTCACCTTCCGCGGCGACCTGCCCGAGGCGGTGGCCGGCCAATCGGTCACCCTGACCCTGAAGGACGAGATCGACATCTCGCGCGGCGACGTGATCGCCGAAGCCGCCGCGCCGCCGCCGGTCGCCGACCAGTTCGAGGCGACGCTCGTCTGGATGGACGACGAGGCCATGCTGCCCGGCCGGCCCTACCTGCTGAAGCTGGGGGCGCGTGTCGTCTCGGCCCAGGTGACCGAGCCGAAGTACAAGATCAACGTCAACACGCTGGAGCACCTGGCCGCCAAGCGGCTGGAGCTCAACGAGATCGGGGTCTGCAACCTCTCGCTCGACGCAGCCATCGCCTTCGACGCCTATGCCGAGAACCACGACCTGGGCGGCTTCATCCTGATCGACCGGCTGAGCAACCGCACGGTCGGCGCCGGCATGCTGCATTTCGCCCTGCGCCGCAGCCAGAACATCCATTGGCAGGCGCTGGATGTCGACAAGGCTGCGCGGGCGGCGATCAAGAGCCAGCGCGGCCGCGTGGTCTGGCTGACCGGCCTGTCGGGTTCGGGCAAGTCGACGATCGCCAACCTGGTCGAGAAGCGCCTGCACGCGGACGGACGCCACACCTACCTGCTCGACGGCGACAACGTCCGTCACGGCCTCAACAAGGACCTCGGCTTCACCGACGAGGACCGGGTCGAGAACATCCGCAGGGTGGCCGAGGTTTCCAAGCTGATGGTCGACGCCGGCCTGATCGTGCTGGTCTCGTTCATCTCGCCGTTCCGCGCCGAGCGGCGCATGGCGCGCGAGCTGCAGGCCGAAGGTGATTTCGTCGAAGTCTTCGTGGACACTCCGCTGTCGGTCGCCGAACAGCGCGACGTGAAAGGCCTCTACAAGAAGGCCCGCGCGGGCGAGCTCAAGAACTTCACCGGCATCGACAGCCCCTACGAGCCGCCCGAGGACGCCGAGATCGTCATCGACACCACCGCCATGTCGGCGGCGGAAGCGGCCGAGAAGATCGTCGCCTGGCTGGAAGGCGAGCTCGACTATTCGATCTGACCAAGCGGGCTATGGTGTCCTTCGAAATGCATCGGAGGGGCCATGGCGAATTCGGCGCTTGGAGAACTGGCGCGGGCGGCGCGAGAAGCGACATTGCCCCCTGCCCGCCTGCTTACTGACGAGGACCGCAAGTCGGTCGTGGCGGAGATCTATGACGGCGGGCGGCTGACGCCGGCCTACGGCTTCATGCTGTTCAGCGCCTGCGGCATCGCCGCGCTCGGCCTCCTGCAGTCCTCGGTGGCGGTGATCATCGGGGCGATGCTGATCTCGCCGCTGATGGGGCCGATCATGGCCATGGGCATGGCCGTAGCGCGCCTCGACCCGCGCGCTTTCCGCTCAGCGGCGACCACCCTGGTGATTGGAGCGCTGCTGTCGGTGCTGGCTTCGGTGCTGATCATCTGGATCTCGCCGCTGAAGGACGCGACGCCGGAGATCCTCGCCCGCACCCAGCCGACCTTGCTGGATCTGATCGTCGCCCTGCTCTCGGGTTTCGTCGGCGCCTACCTGACCATCAATCGCAAGGGGGGCGCCATCGCCGGCGTCGCCATCGCCACGGCCCTGATGCCGCCGCTGGCGGTGGTGGGATATGGCCTGGCGACCGCGACCTGGCCGATCGCCGGCGGGGCGTTCCTGCTGTTCCTGACGAATGTGGTCTCGATCCTGGGGGCCGTGTTCGGGGTCGCGCGGCGCTACGGCTTTCGGCCACGGGCGCGCGAAGGGGCCGCCTGGGAAACGCCGGCCCTGCTGGCGGTCATGCTGCTGCTCTGCGTGCCGCTGGCCATCTCGCTGCGCAGCATCGTCGCCGAGGCGCGCGAGACGACGCGGGCCCGCACGGCGATCAACGAGGCCTTCGCCGGCGCCGCTCCGCATATCACCGAACTGAAGGTGGACCTGCAGGGCAAGGCGAGCCTGGTCCAGTGCGTGGTCGTCACCCGCAAGTACGTGCCCGGCGCGGCCCAGGCGATCGCCAAGCTGCTGCACCCCGGCTCCAAGGTCGAGGTGGAGCAGATCGTCACCGCCGAGGGCGTGTCGGCCCTGGCGCCCCCCGCCGCGGCGCTGGGCGCGCGCACCACGGTCCAGGCGACCTCGACAACGCCAGAGCAGCGCCTGCGCGCCATGCTCGGCCCACTCGGCCAGGTGCTGGGGATCGAGGCGAGCGACGGAGCGCTCGACATCGCTTTCGCCATGCCGGGCGCCGAGTTGGCCGACTATCTGGCGACCGAACAGGCCGCACAGCGCTTCAGCCCGGGGACGACAGTGCGGCTGATCCCGCCACTGGCGCCCTTGAGCCCCATCGCCTTCGCGCCGGGGTCGTCGGAGCTGACGCCCGAGGCCAACCGCACGCTGGAGATCGATGCCTGGGCGCTCAAGCGCTGGGGCGCCGCCGGGGCCAGCATCACGGCGGCCGACGCCAAGCCGGCTAAGGCTCGCGCGGAGGCGGTGGCCCTGGGCCTGCGGGCGCGCGGCGTGGCGGCGGTCAGCATCGCCGAACCCTCAAAAGACGGGCCGGCGGACACGGTCGCGATCCAGCCCGCGCCCGCCGCCTGACACATGGCGAGGGAACGGATCGCGCGCGGCCGGGGTTCAAGCACCTCCTGACACGCAAGGAGGTTCGACTTGAAAGTCAGCGAAGTCATGACCGCGCAGGTCGCCACAGCCAAGCCCACGACCTCGGTGAAGGAGGTCGCACGGATGATGTCGGAGATCGACACCGGCGTGATCCCGATCTCGGAGGACGGCAAGGTGCTGGGCGTGGTCACCGATCGCGACATCGTGGTCCGGGTGGTGGCTAGCGGCGGCTCGTTCGACGCCGCGGCGTCCGAGGTGATGAGCGAGGACGTCCAGTCCTGCCGCGAGGACGACAACCTGGCCGACGCCACCGCCAAGATGGGAGCCCAGCAGGTGCGCCGCCTGGTGGTGCTGAACGAGGCCGGCCGCCTGACCGGCATCCTGTCGCTGGGCGACGTGGCCATGGACTACGGCGCAAAGGCCGTGGGCCGCACGCTGGAGGAAATCTCCGCTGAGCCCGCGTCCCCGACTTAGGTCGGGCGGCGGCCGGTATCGAGGAAGTCGCGCCCGCTAAAGCCCTCCGGCGCGGCGACCTCGACGACCGGATCGTCGCGGTCGTCCCACTCCAGGCGCAGGGCCCGTGTCATCACCGCATGCATGTCGTAGAGGCAGGTGATGTAGGTCAATTCGAGGATTTCCTCGTCGGAAAGGAAAGCCTTCAGGGCGTTCATCACCGGTTCCGGCGTCCTGCCGCCCTGGAGCGACAAGCAGTCCGCATAGGCGAGCACCGCCCGCTCGTTGGCCGTGTAGCAGTCGGCGACTTGCCAATTCGGGATCGCGGCGATGCGGTCTTCAGAAACGCCCAGGCCCCGCAGGGACTTGCAGTGTTGGGAGAAGACGAACTGGCACTGCTTGGCCCAGCCGGCCCGGGTCTGAGCCAGCTCGCGCAGCACCGGGTCCAGCTTGCGGACAGGATTGCGGTAGAGGGCGAAACCTCGGTTCGCGTGCTCCAGGATGTCCGGGACCAGTGCGAAGACGGTCCACCAGTCGCCGGTGGTGCCAGTCGAGGTGCCCGGCTGGGCCACCGGATCGCGGTCGCCGAACAGCAGGTCATAGGTGCGGATCACGACGTCCGACTGAGCTTCGGCGCGGGAAACCTGGCGTAGGCGCGGCATGGTCCCCTACGCCCCCACCGGAACGGCGCGCGCCGGCTGGTGCTTGATATCATCCGGGCCGAACGCCTTGGTGGTGGCCGCCAGCTCCAGCATGATCCCGTTCGGGTCGGTGAAGTAGACCGAACGGAAGAACACGCCCGGATGGTTCTCGGCGCTGACGCCCATCGGACTGTCGTCGTGATTGACCACCATGTTCGGCAGCACCTTCACCCCGGCGTCGACCAGCCGCTGGCGGTACTCGTCCAGCTTCTCCTCTGGCACATTGAAGGCGACGTGATTCATCGAGCCGATGGCCGACTTCGGCTCCTGCGGAAAGGACTTCACCGAGGCGATCCCCGGCGCGGCGGGCGGGGCGTCCGGCCACCAGAAGAAGGCGACGCTGTCGCCTCCGCCGCAGTCGAAGAAGAAGTGCTGGCCGCCGTCCGGCAGCGCCACGGTCTTGTAGAGCGGCATGCCGAGGATCTCGGTGTAGAATTTCACCGTCTCCTCCATGTCGCGGCAGACCAGGGCCAGATGGTTGATACCCGTCGTACGCATCGCCTGCTCCTTGGTGGCTAGAACTGGAGAACGATCTTTCCGAAATGCTCGCCGCCCTGCATGGCGCGGAAGGCCGCGACAGCGTCGGTCCAGGGAAACACCTTGTCGACCACCGGCTCGATGCGATGCAGGTCGATGGCGCGGCACATGGCCTCGAACATGTCGCGCGAGCCGACGCTGAGCCCCTGCAGGCGTGCGCTGTTGCCGATGAGGACGCCGGGATGCACCCCCTCCGTCCCGCCGGCGACCACGCCGATGACGGCGATGTGCCCGCCGATCCGCACCGCCCGCAGGCTCTGCTGCATGGTGCCAGCGCCACCCACCTCCATGACGAAGTCGGCGCCTACTCCGTGTGTTGCGGCTCGAACCGCCCCGGCCCAGTCTTCGGTGGTGCGGTAGTTGACCAGATGGTTCGCGCCCAGCGCCTGGGCCCGCGCCAGCTTGTCGTCCGACGACGACGTGATCACCGTCCGATAGCCGGCGGCATGGGCGAACTGCAGGCCGAAGATCGAGACCCCGCCGGTCCCTTGGAGCACCACCGTGTCGCCGGGCTCCAGGCGCGCGTCCTCGAAGAGGCCGCGCCAGGCAGTCAGGGCGGCGCAAGGCAAGGTGGCGACCTGCTGGTCGGTGAGGAACTCAGGAACCTTGGAGACGCCATCCTGCCTGAACACCGCCAGTTCGCGCCCGGCGCCGGGGATGGGGAAGCCAAGCGCCGAGGAGAGCTTCTCAAGGGTCGGGCGGCCCGATATCCAGTTCTGGAAGAACAGGGTCGCGACCCGGTCGCCGACCGCCACCCGCGTCACGCCCGGCCCCACCGCCTCGACCACGCCGCAGCCGTCGGAAAAGGGCGTGATGGCGCCGCCTGCGCTCGCCGATCCGCGGCTGTACATGCCGTTCACCATCAGGAGGTCGCGGTAGTTCAGCGACACCGCCTTCATGCGGACCAGCACCTCGCCGTGGCCCGGCGCAGGATCGGGCGTCTCGACCACCTTCAGGGCGTCCAGGCCCCACGGCGCGGCGACTTCCAAGGCCCGCATGCGTCTCTCCCGGTCTATCTCGTTGCGGCCATAGTCGCCCCTTCGCGGGGCGCCGCAAGACTGTCGTCGCGGAAGGCCGCGCCGATCAGGCGTCGAGCCGCTTGACCCCGTAAAGTCGCAGGGCGCCGAGAATGCCGAGCGCGGACATCGCGGCCATGGCCAGGTAGCCCTTGGCCCCGACGTGATCGTAGAGCCAGCCAGAACCGATGGTGGCGATCCCCATGAGGAAGCCGCCCGAGAGCGCGGAATTTAGGGTCTGGGCGGCCGACGCATTGGCCGGCGTCGAGAGCCGTTCGACCAATTGCAGCGAGGCCAGGAACGTCGCCGAGAAGGTGAAGGTGTGCAGCACCTGGAGCGGCAGGACCGCCCAGAGCGGAGGCGAGAAGGCCAGCACGCTCCAGCGGACCAGAGCGGCCAGGCCGCCCAGCATGAGCAGATTGCGCGGACCGATGCGGCGGCGCCATGGCTCCATGAACCACATGAAGGCGACCTCGACTCCGACGCCCAGCCCCCAGAGCACGCCGGTCATGCTCTCGGGCAGGCCCTGCTGCTTCCAGGTGAGCGCTGAGAACGAGTAGTAGAAGGCGTGGGCCGACTGGATCAGCCCGACCGACACCACCGCCAGCATGAAATGGCGGTCGCGGACCAGGTCGCCCAGACCAGCCAGCCGTTCGGAAAGCCGGCTCGAGCCGCCGCCTTCGCGTACGGTGTCGGGCGGCAACAGGCCACGGGCCGCCCCGGCCGCCAGGATGGCCGCGCCGGTGATCCAGACCAGCACCAGCTCGGGCGAATACCGCGCCAGCAGCGCGCCGACCGCGACATTGGCGATGATGTAGGCCACCGAGCCGATCCCGCGCGGGAAGCCGTAATTGAACCCGTCCTGCCCAGCCCGGCGGAACACCACCACGTCGGTCAGCGGCGCCATGGTCGAGATCAGGGTCGAGGCCACGAACCAGACCCCGAACCACCAAGCCAGGCCGAAGGGCGCGGCCAGCAGGCCGTAGGCGAGCGCCGCCGCCAGCGCCATCAGGATCAGGGGAGTACGGCGCAGGCGGAAGCTGTCGGCCCACATGGCGATGGCCGGGGCGGTGACGGCCCGCGCCAGCATGGGCGCCGAGAGGATCAGCCCGATTTCCGCGCCGCTGAGGCCGCGGTGGGCGAACCAGACCGGGATGTAGGGGGAACTGGCGCCCGTGCCGATGAACAGGGCCGCATAGACGAGACCGAGGCGCATCGGCTGGGACATCACACGGCCTGACTAGAGCGAGTCGCCGCCAACAATCGTGTGACGCGCCGCCTTTTCGCCACGGCTTTGCCTTTCGTTGCGGCGCCGCGACGTGTTAGCGCCAAGCTTGAAATGTCCGAACACCGAAAAGCCGCCAGCGTCACTGAACTGCTCGAACAGATCGCCGATCGCGAGGCCGAGGCGGTGTCGGTGGCCGACCTGCTTGAGACCTTCGGCGACCGGGCGTTCGGCGCGCTGATGTTCGTGTTCGCCGCCCCGCTGGTCCTGCCGATGCCGCCGGGCGTCTCGGCCCTGCTGGGCGCGCCGCTGATCTTCATCACCGCCCAATGGACCATGGGACGCAAGACCCTGTGGCTGCCCAAGGCGCTGCTGGCGCGGACGATCTCGACCTCGGACTTCCGCGCCCTGGTCACCAAGCTGAAGCCGCACCTTGCGCGGCTCGAGCGGCGGCTGCGCCCGCGCCTGACCTTCATGTACAACCCGCTGGGCGACCGGCTGGTCGGGGCGCTGTGCTTCATCCTGGCACTGATCGTGTTCCTGCCCATCCCGTTCGGGAACATGCTGCCGTCCTTCGCCATCGCCGCCTTCGCCATCGGCGGAGCCGAGCGCGACGGGCTGGCCGCGGTGATCGGCTGGATCGCCGCCGTGGCCTCGATCCTGGTGCTGGTCCTGCTGGTCAAACCGATGATCGCCGCGATGCTGGCCTTCTTCTCGGCCCTGGTGGGGATGTTCTGAGCCCTATCTGACCTGCGCGCGATAGGTGACCGGCCAGTCGTCCGGCGGCACGCCCCGGCATTCTCCCATCAGGTCCTGAGCGGTTGGGACGAACGCCTTGCCGTCCCAGACCCAGGCGTTGGACGCTCCGCAATCGCCCAGGCCCCTGCCCTTCTCGAAATTGTAGAGCGTGCGGGTCTTGGCGTCGTAGCTGACGTTCATCAGCTCGGTCACCGCATCGTCCGATCCCGGATGGCGGATCGCCAGCGGCCGGGCGACGCCCTTGGCGTCCATCAAGAAGAAGCTGTGGATCATGTTGTAGGCGCCGCGGGTGCAGAGCGGCGCCCAGAGCGTCAGACCAGGCGACAGGCGCGCCACGAGCGGCTCGACCTCCAAGGTGGCGATGTCGTCGTCACAGTCCTTCATCAGCGCGCTGACCGCCCGCGGCGTCTTGGCGCTCAAGCCGTCCTGCGACACCGGCGGCGCGGTCTGAACCACCGGCGTCGGCTGCGGGGGCGGCATGCTGGACGCAGGCGCGTGCCCCTTGGCCACCAGGGCCGTCACGGTTCCGGCGCGTTTCTGGCGATCGTCCATCCAGCGCAGCGCAGCCGAACTGCCGGCCAGCGAGATCGCGCCCAGCGGCTTGCCGCCCGCGGAAACCTGGATGGCCTTGCCATTGGCGGCTGCGGCGATCAGGGCGCTGGCCTGGGCCGCGGTCAACTCGGCTGCGGCGCGCTCGCCGTCCTCGTCGCGGGCCCTCACGGTCGCCAGCGACCGCCCGTCGACCGACAGGGCCCAGGCGCCGGCCTTGCCCTCCATGACGATCCTGGCTTCGGGCGTGGCCCCTGGTTCGGCGCCGCGCGTGATCTTCAAGTAGCCGGCTATCTCGAAGGCCTCGCCGCCGAAACCGAAGGCTGCGCACTGGCGGGTGTTGTCGCAGGTCGCCCACCAATCCTTGAAGGTTTCGTTGGCCAGCGCCGCCGGCGCGGCTGCGGCCAGCGACAGACCCAACACCACCGGCTTCATCCGTTCTCTCCAGTTGCCGACGCCCGAAGGCCGCGTAAGGTTCGGAAGTCAGGCCCCCGTCGACGGAGAACTCCCATGACGCGTGCGAACAGCCAAGACCGCGCCTTGCGCGACCGCGCCGCAGCGGTGATCCCGGGCGGCATGTACGGCCACCAGGCGGTCGGCCTGCTGCCGGACGACTATCCGCAGTTCTTCAAGCGCGGCGACGGCGCGCACATCTGGGACGCGGACGGGAACCGCTATCTCGACCTGATGTGCGCCTACGGCCCGAACCTTTTCGGCTACGCTCATCCCGAGATCGATGCGGCCTATGTGCGTCAGCTGGGCGTCGGCGACACCCTCACCGGCCCCACGGCCCTGATGGTGCGGCTGGCCGAGGAAATGACCGAGATGGTCGGCCATGCGGCCTGGGCGATGTTCTGCAAGAACGGCACGGACGCGACGACCATGGCGCTGATGACCGCCCGCGCCCACACCCGCCGCAAGACCATCGTACGAGCCAAGGGCGCCTATCACGGCGCAGCCCCCTGGTGCACGCCGCGGCCGACCGGCACCATCGACGCCGACCACGCCCATCAGATCTTCTGCGACTACAACGACGTCGCCAGCCTGGAAGAGGCGGTCGCCAAGGCCGGCGACGACCTCGCCGCCATCTTCGCCGCGCCGTTCAAGCACGACGCCTTCATCGATCAGGCCCGGCCGGATCTCGCCTACGCGCGCAAGGCGCGCGAGTTGGCCGATGCGACGGGCGCGCTGCTGATCGTCGACGACGTGCGGGCCGGCCTGCGGGTCGCGCGCGACTGCTCGTGGAGCGCGATCGGCGTCGAGCCGGACCTATCGACCTGGGGCAAGTGCATCGCCAACGGCCATCCGATCTCTGCGTTGCTGGGCTCGGAAAAGGCGCGCAAGGCGGCCGCTTCGATCTATGTCACCGGCTCGTTCTGGTTCCAGGCCGCGCCGATGGCCGCGGCGCTGGAGACTTTGAGGCTGGTGCGCACCACCGACTATCTGGAGCGGATCGCCGGCATGGGCGAGCGGCTGTCGGCTGGCCTGACCGAGCGGGCGGCGGCCCATGGCCTGGGCCTGCGCTGCAGCGGACCGGGCCAGATGCCGCTCTACCTGTTCGACGACGACCCGGACCTTCGCAAGGGGTTCTTCTTCGTCTCCCAAATGCTGGACCGGGGCGCCTACCTGCATCCCTGGCACAACATGTTCCTCTGCGCAGCCATGACCGACGCCGACATCGACGGCGTGCTCAACGCCGCCGAGGACGCCTTCGCAGCCCTGAAGCGCGAGGGTCCCGGCCTGGCGCCGGTCGACAAGCTGGCCTTCCTGGCCGGCGGACAAAGATAATAAATTTCAAAAGGGTAGGATTATGGACGCGTTCTCCGACTATGACGGCCTGGGCTTGGCCGAGCTGGTGGCCAAGGGCGAGGTCACGCCGCTCGACCTGGTCGATGCGGCCATACAGCGGATCGAGCGCCACAACCCGGCCCTGAACGCGGTGGTCTACAAGGCCTATGACGAGGCGCGACGGGTGGCCCAGGGGCCGCTGGCCGACGGCCCCTTCAAGGGCGTGCCGTTCCTGATCAAGGACCTCGGCGTGCCGGTCGCCGGCTGGCCGCGCACCTATGGCAGCCGCTTCGCCGCCGGCTTCGTGGACGACGAGGACTGCGGCCTGACCCGTCGCTATCGCGAAAGCGGCGTGGTGCTGCTGGGCAAGACCAACACCCCCGAATACGGCATCACGGGCGTGACCGAGGGCGGCTATCTGGGCGCCTGCCGCAATCCGTGGAACCCGGACCACGTCTCGGGCGGCTCGTCCGGCGGGGCGGCCTCAGCGGTGGCGAGCGGCATGGTCCCCCTCGCCCACGCCAGCGACGGCCTCGGCTCGATCCGCATTCCGGCGGCCTGCTGCGGGCTGGTGGGGCTGAAGGTCACGCGCGACCGCAACCCGAACCTGCCGGACGGCGACAACTACGCCATGGGCTTTTCGGTCGACCATGTGGTGACGCGCACCGTGCGCGACAGCGCCGCCATGCTGGACGTCACCGGCCGCCCGGAGCCGGGCGCGCCCTTCGAGGCGCCGCACAAGGACCGGCCCTACATGGAGGAGATCCAGCGCAGCCCGGGCCGCCTGCGCATCGCCTGGTCTTCGGAGACGCCGTCGGGCCGGCCGATCGACCCGCAGATCCAGGCGGCGCTGGAGCGCACGGCCGACCTGCTGAAGCGGCTGGGCCACGACGTGTTCGAAAAGGGCCTCGGCATCGACTACCGCGCGCTTTACACCGCTCGCGGTCCGGTCTCGGGCGCGAACTTCGCAGCCAATATCGGACGGCTCGCCGCCAAGCTCGGCCGCGAGCCGCAGGAGCATGAGTTGGAGCCGCTGACCTGGGCGGCGCTGAAGAGCGGGCGCAAGGTGACCGGCGAGCAAGCCTTCCGCGGCTGGCAGGACCTGCGCGACCTCAACCGCAAGACCCTGCTCTTCTTCGAGGATGTCGATATCTATCTCTGCCCGGTGCTGGGCACGCCGGTGCCGAAGGTCGGCCACATCGACCCGGTCGCCCTCGACCCACAGGAGCTGAACAAGCGGCAGAGCGTCGCCTTCCCCTACACCCCGCCTTTCAACTTCTCCGGCCAGCCCTCGCTGTCGCTGCCGCTGGAGATCGATGCGGACGGCCTGCCGATCGGGATGATGTTCACCGCCCGGTTCGCCGACGAGGCCACGCTGCTGCGCCTGGCCGCCCAGCTGGAAAAAGAAGCGCCGTGGAAGGACCGTCGGCCGCGTCTGTGGGGCTAGAAAGCGTCACGCGACCCGCGTTAGCTTGGGCCCAGGATTCTAGGAGTTTTTCATGAGCGACCGGATCGAACGGCCCTGGGCCCTGATGCGCCACCACGCGGGCTGGGCCGACGTCTTCCACATCGAGAGCGAGACGGCGGACTCGATCACCGGCTTCTATCCCGACCGCGAGACCGTCGGCCCGCCCGTGAACTACAGCGTGCGCGCGGTGCTGGCCCGCTTCCCGACCATGGAGGCCGCCCGCGCCGCCCGCGAAGGCGCGGTGATGGAATGGCGCAAGCACGACGCCGGGGTGCGTGAGGCCGAGGACAAGCTGCGCGCGGCGGAGAAGGCGCGTGAAGACGCCTGGCTGAGCTGCCTGCGCGACGCCGCCAACGGCGGTTGAGACGCTCTAGCGGCGCGCGGGTCCCTTGACCGGCGCGCCCTGACGGCCGGCCTGGACGATCAAGGCGCCGCAGGCCGCGTCGTCCGCCCCGCCCAGGTCCACGAAGGGCAGCACCGCCGCCAGCGGCGAGACCAGCGCGCCGAGAGCCGCGGCGATCCCGCCCTGAGCCACGACGTTGGATGTCTCTACGCCTACCCTCGGCTGAACGATCGGCCCGCGCACGGTCACCGGCGCCATCACCCGGATCAACTGCGGATGCTTCGGACGACCCGATATCCGGAAGTCCAGCTGCTCGGTGCGCAGGTCGATCGTTCCTTGGCCGACGCCCAGCACGGGGGTCGTGTCGAAGATGATCCGGTTGGCGGTCAGCACGCCGCCCTTGGCCTGGAAATGCGCCACAGCGCAGCGCAGGTCGGTCTTGCTCTGATCCTTGGCAAGCAGCAGGCCCAGCCCCTTCACGACATTGACGCCCAGCAGCTCGGCGAAGGCTGCCCGGATTTCGCCGCCCGGCACGACCACCAGCGCCTGCCCGTCGGCATGCGCGGCGGCTTCCCGCACGGAGGCGCCGGAGCCCGTCAGTTTAACGCGGCCGACCAGACCGCCCGTCAGGGGCGTCGCGCCCCCGGCGCGGATCGGAACAAGCTGCTCGAGCCGCGCCTTGGAGAGTCGCAGGTCAAGGCTGGTGACGGGCGTTGCCTTGCGGCCGTTCAGCTGGACCTGGCCGGTGATGGCGCCTTGCGGCAGATCGAAGCGCAGCGGGTCTGCGGTCAGCAGGCCCTTGTCGAGCCGTACGCGTACCGATCCGGACCTCAGCGGCAGCATGGCGTCGCGGATGCCGGCGGCGCTGTACTTCACATCGGCGTCGATGGCCCGGATCCGACGCAGGTCGAGCTTGGCGTCTGGCAGCAACCGGCGCTGAGCGGCGAGTTGGAGGCCCGTGGCTTTCTGCCCCGCTGACACCGTCTCGCCCGGCCGGCGCGACGGCGCGCCGCCGAACACGGCCGCCAGATCGTCGAAGTCCAGACTGCGCGAGCGCAGGTCGCCCCGTAGGAACGGCCGCGAACCACCGGCGTCCACCGACAGTTCACCGGCCATGTCGCTGTCGCCGACGCGGCCGCCGATGCCGGTCGCCCGCCAGAGCTTCTGCTGCCGCGTCAACTGCGCCGACAGCCGGTAGGGCGGGGAGTTTGGGAACGGTACGCCAGTGAGATGGTACAGGTCGGCCAGGTCCTCACCGCTGGCGGTCACGCGCGCCTCCAGCTCGCCGAGGTCGAACGGTTTGCGGATCGCGCCCTTGGCCAGGACGCGCGTGGATCCGGCGCGGATGTCGGCGTCGAACGGATAGGGCCGTTCGGGGCGGATGTTCAGCAACGGCCCGCCGCGGACCTCAAGCAGGAAGGGTGCGGCATTGATCGCACCCTTGCCGACCAGGCTGAAGCCGCGGTCGGCCGCGCCGGCCTGCTCCGCGGCGTCGAGCGTGGCGTCGAGGGTCAGCCGCCGCTTGGCGTCGGCGAACTTCAAGTGGCCGCCCCTGATGGTGAAGTCGCGGATCGGCGGCAGGCGCAGCGGCTGGCTGGCCGACGTCTTGCGCGACAGCGACCAGTTCGCTCTGCCCTCGCCGTCGCGGAGGAGATTGAACGCGGGCCGTTCCAGCGCCAGCCGACGCATGACCACCTTCCCGCGCAGCAGGGGCCAGGCCTCGATCGCGACGTCGAGGCGCGGGATTTCGGCCATGCGCCCCTTGCCGGCCCAGGTCGGATTGCCGATCTGCAGGCCTTGAACCGAAGCGCTCGGGGTCCGGCTGAACAGCTTGACGTCGAGGTCGCCGCCGATCACCACCTCGCGCCCGGTCCGCGCCGAGGCGAAGCTGCCGATCGGCCCGCGCAGCATGTTCCAGTCAAGGAAGGCCAGGGCAAAGGCCGCTCCGCCAACGACGGCGAGCGCCGCGCCGCTCCAGAGGAGGGCCTTCCTATGGCGCGTCAGCCATGGCGTTGGTGTGATCGCTTGTTCCACGCGTCGGCTCCGGTAGGGCACAACGCGCGAGCAGCCGGTAGGTTGGACTCAATGCCTCACTCCACGGCCGAAAAAGGCCGTGGCCGCGGTGGTGAGGATGATTTTCAAATCCAGTATCAACCCCTGCCGCGCAAGGTATTCGGCGTCCAGCGTCGCCTTCTCGGGCACGGGAAGGTCGTCGCGCCCGTTGATCTGGGCCCAGCCGGTGACGCCAGGCCGCAGGGTGTCCACGCCCGCCGCGGAGCGCAGGGCCACGAGGTCGTCCTGGTTGAACAGAGCCGGTCTCGGCCCGACCAGGCTCATATGGCCGACCAAGACGCTCCAGAGCTGGGGCAACTCGTCCAGGCTGCTGCGGCGCAAGAAGCGGCCTAGCGGCGTAATCCAGGCATCGGGGTCGGGCAGCAGATGGGTGGCGACATTCGGCGCGCCGATCCGCATGGTGCGGAACTTCGGCATCTTGAAGAGCGCGTTGAACCGGCCGACGCGGCTGGACCAGTGCAGCGCCGGGCCGGGACTGTCGAGGCGCACGGCAATGGCCAGCGCCGCCAGCAGCGGCGACAGCACGAGCAGCCCGACCAGGGCCGCCAAAATGTCGAAGCCTCGCTTGACCACGCCTGCTCCCACGCCTTCGCGACGGCGCAAGCCATAGCGCGGTCAGGCGGCGCGCGCCAAGATCAGGCGGACGGAGGCTCGCTCGGGCGCACGCGGGCGCGGGTCTTGGGCGCCGGATCGGCCTCGACGGCCGTTTCGGCGGCGGCTTCGACGACGACGGGGGCGACGTCGGCGGCTTCCACGACGCTTTCCACCACCGCTTCCGAAATCTGCTCGGCGACGGCCGCGGTCGTCTCGGCGGCCTCCTCAACCGCCTGGACGGCCGGCTCGACGGTGATTTCGGGTAAAGGCGCCGTGGCGGGCGCGGCCAATACGGCTTCCAGATGGGTCCGGTCAGCCCAGCGGGTCATCCACCAATAGGCGAGCCCGGCCGAAGCCGCTCCGCCGAACAGCAGCCACAGGGGCGAAGCTACGCCCAGCGGGACGTAGAGCGCCTTCTGCGGATCGAGGGGCGCACGCCCCTCCTCGAACACGGTGAGAGCCATGAAACGCCTCCAAACAGCTAGAGTTTGTGCGATGCAACAAACTCTAGCCCGAGATTTCGCAGGCGCAAAATGACAGTTAGGCGGCAGTCCAGACCCGAGCCTGACCGCCGTCACCCAGCCGCGAGACGGTCCAACCGCAGATGTCTTTCAAGACGGCGTCGAAGCCGTCCGGAGCGTTGGCCAGCACCAGGGCGCAGCCGTTCATCTTCATCGGGTCGGTCAGCGGGCGCATGCGCGCCTCGGCGACCAACAGCGGACGACCATAGGCGTCCTCAGCGTCGCGCAGGAAGGCGTCGAAGGTCTCTAGGTCCTTGAGAGGCATCCAGATCATCACCACCGCGGCCGGCGTCTTACGGGTGATGGCGTCCAGCGCGCCGACACAACGGTCGTAGTCGTCGCTCTTCTCGAACGGCGGGTCGATCAGCACCAAAGTCCGCCCGCCGCCCACCGGGCGCTTGGGAACCTCGACATAGCCGTCGGCGCAGGCCGTGCGCGCAGCGGGCCACCCGGCCAGGGCCTCCGAGAGGGCCGAGTGCTCCTGGGGCCGCAGTTCGCAGCCGAGATAGCCGTCGCCCCGCCGCAGCCGCCCGGCGACCAGCAGCGGCGAGCCGGGATAGAGGCTCGCCTCGCCCCCGCCGTTCAGTTGCGAGACCGCCGCGCGCAGCGACGCCAGGGCGTCGGGCAGGTCGCCGGCGGCCATCAACGCGCCGACGCCGGCCTCAGCCTCGCCCGATCGCTGGGCTTCGTCGCCCGTCAGATCGTACAGACCGCGGCCTGCGTGGGTGTCGAACACCTGCAGCGGCTCGTTCGACGTCTGCAGGCGCGCCAACAGCTCCAGCAGGGCGGCGTGCTTGACCAGATCGGCGAAATTGCCGGCGTGAAAGGCGTGGCGATAGTTCACGGCGAGTCCTCGGACGGAACCGGGACGCATGCGCCCCGTTGAGACGACGCGCTTCCTGCCACGTATCGCGATGAACTCCAAAAGGCTCGTCATGCCCAAGGACGTGGAGGCGCCGCTGGCCTCCGGCCTCTCCTATGTGAACGACGGTGATCCCGGCATTTCCAGGATCGTGAGCGCGTGCGGCGTCGGCTATCGCGACGCCGAAGGGCGCCCTGTCCGCGACGCCGCGACATTGGAGCGTATCCGCGCCCTGGTCCTGCCGCCGGCCTGGACCGAGGTTTGGATCTGCCCCTCGCCCCGCGGCCACATCCAGGCGACCGGCCGAGACGCGCGCGGGCGCAAGCAGTACCGCTATCACGACGACTGGCGGCAGGCGCAGGACCAGGCGAAGTTCGAGCGCATCATCGCCTTCGGGCGGGCGTTGCCCAGGCTGCGCCACAGGGTCGAGGCGGATCTGCGACGCAAGGGCTTGCCGCGCGAGAAGGTGCTGGCGGCGGTCGTGCGGCTGATGGAACTCACCCTCATCCGCGTCGGTAACGACGAATACGCCAAGGCCAACAAGAGCTTCGGCCTGACCACCCTGCGCGACCGTCACGCCGCCATTACCGCGACCGGCGCGGTCTTCGAGTTCCGGGGAAAGTCGGGAAAGGTGCATTGCACCGGCTTTCGCGACCGCCGCCTCGCCCGGATCGTGAAGGCATGCCAGGACATTCCCGGCCAGCGGCTGTTCCAATATGTCGACCCCGACGGGGCGCGCCATCCGGTCGAGTCCGCCGACGTGAACACCTATATCCGCGCGGCCATCGGCGATCAGTTCTCGGCTAAAGACATCCGCACCTGGGCCGGCACCCTGGCGGCCGCCCGCGCCCTGGTCGAGCCGCCCGGCGCGGTGGAGGCCGCCGAGGCGAAGCGGCGTGTCGTCACCACCGTCAAGGCGGTGGCGGGGCTGCTAGGCAACACCGCCGCCGTCTGCCGCGGCTCCTACATCCACCCGTTGGTGCTGGAAGCCTATGAGCGGGGCGCCTTGCCGCTGAAGCCGTCCCACTCGGCGCGCGGGTTCGAACTGTCGGTCCTGCGCTTCCTGGAGGCCGCCCAGGAGGGGGTGCGATGAGCCCTGCCTTGACGGGGGGTCAGTCTGGCGCTGGCCGAAAAACAGGCGTTAGCCTGCCCACCTAACGCCGTGGGAGGTGAGATGCTCGGACCCAAGCTGCGCTTCGGCGCGTTCATCGCGCCGTTTCATCCGATCGAGGAGAATCCCACCCTCGCCATCCAACGGGACCTGGAGCTTGTGCAGTGGATGGACCAACTCGGCTACGAGGAGGCCTGGATCGGCGAGCATCACTCGGCCGCCTACGAACTGATCGCCAGCCCCGAGGTGTTCATCGCCGCCGCGGCCGAGCGCACAAAGCACATCCGGCTGGGCACGGGGGTCGCCTCCCTGCCCTATCACCATCCGATGATGCTGGCCGACCGGATCAACCAGCTCGACCACATGACCCGCGGACGGGTGATGTTCGGGGTCGGTCCGGGAGCTCTGGTCTCGGACGCGTTCATGATGGGCATTCCGGTCGCCAAGCAGCGCGACCGGATGGACGAGGCTCTGGAGGTGCTGGTCCCGCTGATGCGTGGCGAGGAGGTCACCCACGAGAGCGACTGGTTCAGCCTGGTCAATGCGCGCCTGCAGATGACGCCCTATTCGCGCCCCTCGGTCGAGATCGCGGTGGCGAGCCAGGTGTCGCCGACCGGGGCGCGGGCCGCGGGAAAACATGGCGCGGGCCTGCTGTCGCTAGGCGCGACTACCAGCGCCGGCTTCAACTCCCTGGCCGCCAACTGGGCCATCGCGGAGGAGCAGGCCGCCCTGCACGGACAGTCCATGGACCGCAGCCGCTGGCGGCTGGTCGGCCAGATGCACATCGCCGAGACCAAGGACAAGGCCATCGACCAGATCCGTTTCGGCCTGGAGAAGTGGATCTATTACTTCCGCGAGATCGCCAACCTGCCCATGGTGCCCGACAACTTCGCCGGCGATCCGGTCGAGGCCTATCTGGCGCTGGGCCAGGCGGTGGTGGGTACGCCCGATGACGCCATCGAACGCGTTCAGCAACTGGTGGACGAGAGCGGCGGCTTCGGCTGCTTCCTGCTCATGGCGCACAACTGGGCCCGGTGGGAAGACACCAAGCGCTCCTACGAGATGATCGCCCGCTACGTGGTCCCGCACTTCCAGCAGCTGAACGTGAACCGCCGCGCCTCGATGGACTGGGTCGGCGCCAACAAGGGCGAATTCACCAGCCAGACCCGCGCGGCGGTGGGCGCGCGCATCGTTTCGCATATGATGGAAAAGGGCGCGGACAACATCCGGCCAGAGATCGTCGCGATGATCCAGGGGGCGGGCGAGCCGCCCAAGGAGTGAGCCGGTGGACGTGCAGGCCTATCTCGACCGCATCGGATACGCCGGCGTCCCGCGCGTCGACCTGCAAACCCTGACCGATCTCCATCGCCTGCATCTCCAGGCGATCCCCTATGAAAGCCTGGACGTGATGCTGGGCGTTCGTCCCAGCATCGATCCCGCCGCGGCCTACGAGAAGATCGTGCGCCGACGCCGCGGCGGCTGGTGCTACGAAATGAACGGCCTGCTGGGCGCCATGCTGCGCGAGATCGGGTTCGAGGTCACGGAGATGGCCGGAGCGGTGCTGCGCGCCGACCGCGGGCCAATCACCCACGGCAACCACCTGCTGCTGCGAGTCGATCTGGATCGCCCCTACATCGCCGACATGGGTTTCGGCGACGGCATGATCGAGCCTGCGCCACTGGCGCCCGGAGCCTTCCAACGGCGCGGCTTCAACTTCCGTATCGAGGAGCTGCACGAGGACGGCTGGATCCGCTTTCACAACCACGCCTTCGGCGGCGCGGCCTATTTCGATTTCCAAAACCAGCCGGCCGATCGCGCGCAGCTCTCCACCACCAGCGACTGGCTGAGCAGTTCTCCGGACTCGGTCTTCACCCAGACCGCCCTGGCCTTCCGTCATGGCGACGGCGTTGTCACCGGCCTCCTCGGCCGCACCTTGAACAGAATCCGACCTGACGGCCGCACGACGCACCTCATCGCGTCCGAGGCCGAACTGGTGGAGGTGCTGGCCCGCGAGTTCGGCCTGGACCTGCCGGAAGCCGCCCGCCTTTGGCCGGCGATATGCGCCAAGCACGACGAGCTGTTCGCCGCGCCCGCTACATCCTGAACGTCGATCGGTTCCCGGATCTTGCAGTCATAAAAGCGTGGCTGGACTTCGCTTGCGAGGCGAGTACATCGCGGCCCCAAGGGGGGAACGGAGAGCAGAGCCATGACCGACCTGTCCCTGCCGCCCTCGGTGACGGTCAGCCCCACCATCGTCGGCGTCTCGGTGCTGACCGACGACGGGGCCACCGTCCAGATCAGCCTGCCGCGGCCGCGCGGCTTGCACGACCTTCCCGCCGACGAGGTGGCCGAGCGCGCGCGGCGCCTGGCCATGCAGGCGCTGCGCTCGGCCCCAGATACCTTGCAGTCGGCCTGACGCCTCAGCCCTCGGTGTCGATCGCCGCCTGCATGGCCGGCGAGTAGCGATGCCCTGAGACCGTACGCGGGTTCACCAGCTCCTCGATCGCGGCCATTGTCGCGGCCGACAGGCGCACCTCGGCCGCACGGGCGTTCTCCACCATGTGGTCGGGATTGGTCGTGCCAGGGATCGGCACGATGATCTCGTCCTTCTGCAGCAGCCAGGCCAGGCAAAGCTGGGCCGGCGTGCAACCGGCGTGTTTGGCGATGGCCTTGAAGCCGTCCAGCAGCTTCAGGTTCGCCTGGAAGGCCTCGCCCTGGAAGCGCGGCATGGCTTTGCGCAGGTCACCCTCTTCGAGCGCGTCGGGATCGTGCAGGTTGTCGGCCAGGAAGCCGCGGGCCACCGGGCTGAACGCCACGAAGGCGACGCCCAGCTCGCGACAGGCCTCCAGCACCGCGATCTCAGGATTGCGGGTCCAGGGCGAGTATTCGGTCTGCAGGGCGGTGATCGGGTGCACGGCGTGCGCGCGGCGCAGGGTCGGGGCCGAGACCTCCGACAGACCGATGGTGCGGACCTTGCCCTCCTTCACCAGGTCGGCCAGGGCGCCGACGCTGTCCTCGATCGGCACGCGCTTGTCGTAGCGATGCAGGTAGTAGAGGTCGATGACGTCGGTCTTCAGCCGGCGCAGGCTGCCCTCGCAGGTCGCCTTCAGGACATCGGGGTGGCCGTTCAGCTCACGCTTGTCGCCGTTGGTCAGGCCGGCCTTGGAGGCCAGCACATAGTCCTGGCGCCGATCGCCCAGGACCTCCCCGATCAGGGTCTCATTGTGGCCGATTCCGTAGACGGCGGCGGTGTCGAGGAAGGTGTAGCCGGCGTCGAGCGCGCCCTTCAGCACCCGCTCGGCTTGCTCGCGCGGCGGCGGCGAGCCGTAGGCGTGCGACAGGCTCATGCATCCGAGGCCGATGGCCGAGACCTCGAACTGTCCGACTTTCCGCTTGTCCATGCGCGACGCTCCCGTGGCTGATTGCGCCGGGAGAAGGCGTCAGGAGCGCGCCTGCGGTCAACCGCCCTTACGGCGTCAGTTTCATTTTGATGAGCACGCGGCCCGGATTGGCCAGGGCGAACGCCTCAGGCACCTCGACCTGCTCAGCCAGCTTCTGGGCCTGCATGGCGTCCGCGCCATCCGCGTCGACGGCCTTGCAGTCGGTCAGGTTCGCGCCGGTCACCTGGCAATCGACGATCACCGCCTTGGCCACGGCCTGCTCGATCGGGGCCGGCGGCGTGGTGTTGGCGCTGGCGATGACAGCGGCGGCGGCAAGAACGGACAGGAACATGGGACCTCAGCGTTAACGAAGGTTACTCAAGAGTGAAGCTCCGCACGTGGCAAGTGTTTCATTTCGGAGCCGTCGCGGTTGTCCACCGCAATCGCCGTGCCCAGTCGCCCGTTCTGTCGGAAAAGAGGCGCCGGCGCCCATCTCGGTTGCATCGCAGCAACGCGATATTGCGCCGCAAAATATTTTCTTGAATCGCTTGCCCGCTGGGGGCAGGAGAAAGGTCAGGCGAAGCGGTCGCCATCATTTGAACCGCCGCCATATAAGGGAAACGCCGGGAGGCGGTTGGTCTCAACCCCTTTCCGGGAACTAAATCATTATGATCCGTACTCTTGCTCTGACCGCCGTGGCCGCCTTCGCGATCACCGCCCCCGCCCAAGCCGGCTCTGTTCGCGTCCCGCTGGCCGGCAAGTCCCAAGCGCAGATCGAAGCTGAAGTGGCCAAGGCCGCCCGCACCGTCTGCTTCCGCGAAACCCGCACCGAGACCCTGGTGATGGACGCCTACAGCCGCTGCGTGAAGGCGACCACCAAGGCCAGCCTCGAGACCTTCGCCACCGCCCAGGCCCAGTCGAACTCGACCCTGGCCGCGCGCTAAACCGCACTTCCAGGACTAGCAAAGGCCGGCGGCGACGCCGGCCTTTCGCGTGTCAGCAGCAGCGGAACCCGCCCTTGCCGCCGCCATAGCGGGCGTCCTGCCGGTCGCGGAAGAACTCGGCTCGGGTCATCGGTGGGCGATCCGGATGGGTTGCGGCCATGTGCGCGACATAGGTCTCGTAGTTCGGCACCCCGACCATCAGCCGCGCCCCGTCGCAGAGGCAGCGGGCGAAGTCGGCGAAGGGGTTCGACGTACGCACCACGGCCCTACTCCGCCGCTACCGCGTCGGGATTGAACTCCCGCGCCGTCCAGCCGGGAGCGCGCAGGGCCTTCAGGCACGCCATGATCCCGAAGACGATCATGCTA
This sequence comes from Phenylobacterium sp., assembly GCF_041919955.1. GTDB lineage: Bacteria > Pseudomonadota > Alphaproteobacteria > Caulobacterales > Caulobacteraceae > Phenylobacterium. The sequence continues at coordinate 96,723 of NZ_JAYRSU010000017.1, forward strand.
AGCACCACGGCGATGAAGACCGCGCAGAGCGCCGCGTCGATGCGGTCGTTCCAGACGATCTTGCTCATGTCGGCCATGCTTTTGGCAGGCGCCAGAACCTGGCCGTCGGCCAGCGCCTCGCCGTACTTGCGCGCATGGGCCAGGAAGCCGATGGCCGGATCGGCCGAGGCGAGTTTCTGGAAGCCCGCGGTCAGGGTGCAGACGCACAGCCATGCAGCCGGAAGAATGGTGACGAAAGCGAAGCGCTGGCGCTTCATCTTGAAGATCACGACGGTGGCCAGGATCAGGGCGATGGCCGCCAGCATCTGGTTGGAGATGCCGAACAGCGGCCACAGCGTGTTCACCCCGCCCAGCGGATCGGTGACGCCCTGGTGCAGGAAGTAGCCCCAAGCGGCGACGCAGAGCCCCGTCGCCGTCAGGTTCGCCCCCCAGGACGAGGTCTCCCTGAATTTCGGAATAAAGGTCCCGAGCAGGTCCTGCAGCATGAAGCGCCCGGCCCGCGTGCCGGCGTCGACGGCGGTGAGGATGAACAGCGCCTCGAACAGGATGGCGAAGTGGTACCAGAAAGCCATCATCGCCTTGCCGCCCAGCACGTGGGAGAAGATGTGCGCCATGCCGACGGCAAGGGTCGGTGCGCCGCCGGCGCGGGAAATGATGGTGGTCTCGCCCACATCTCGGGCCGTCTGCTCGATCAGCTCGGCGCTGATCGGATGGCCCATGGCCCCGACGGCGGCCGACGCGCTTTCCGCGGTGGTTCCCACAACGGCCGCGGGGCTGTTCATCGTGAAGTAGACGCCGGGGTCGAGGATCGAGGCGGCGATGATCGCCATGATCGCCACGAAGCTTTCCATCAGCATGCCGCCATAGCCGATAAAGCGCGCGTCGGCCTCGCTGGCGATCAGCTTAGGCGTGGTGCCTGACGAAATCAGGGCGTGGAAGCCCGAGACCGCACCGCAGGCGATGGTGATGAACAAGAACGGGAAGAGCGTGCCGGACCAGACTGGGCCGCCGCCGGCCGCGAACTGTGTGATCGCCGGCATCTGCAGCTGCGGCCGCATGATGACGATGCCGATGGCCAGAGCCAGGATCGCCCCGATCTTCAGGAAGGTCGACAGGTAGTCGCGCGGAGCCAGCAGCAGCCACACCGGCAAAACCGCGGCGACCGCGCCATAGCCGATGAGAATCCAAGAGAGCTGCAACCCTGTCAGGGTGAACATCCCCGCGAGCTCCGGCGAAGCCGCGACCTTCTGTCCGCCCACGATGGCGAGGATCAACATCACGAAGCCGAAGATCGAAACCTCGGCGATGCGCCCCGGCCGCACGAAGCGCATATAGAGTCCCATGACGATCGCGATCGGGACGGTGGCCGCGACCGTAAACGTGCCCCATGGGCTGGCGGTCAGCGCCTTGACCACGATCAGGGCCAGCACGGCCAGGATGATCACCATGATCATGAAGGCGCCGAATAGGGCGATGACGCCCGGGATCGGCCCAAGTTCCTCGCGGATCAGCTCGCCAAGCGAACGACCGTCGCGCCGCATCGAGATGATCAGGACCAGGAAGTCCTGCACGGCGCCCGCCAGCACCACGCCGGCCAGGATCCAGAGCACGCCCGGCAGATAGCCCATCTGGGCGGCCAGCACCGGCCCGACCAGGGGACCCGCCCCGGCGATGGCCGCAAAATGGTGGCCGAACAGCACGTAGCGATTGGTCGGCACGTAATCGAGGCCATCGTTGCGCGTGACCGCGGGCGTCGGCCGCGCGGCGTCCAGGCGCATGACACGGCCGGCGATGTAGAGGCTGTAGTAGCGATAGGCGACCAGATAGACGCAGACCGCCGCGGTGAGGATCCACAAGGCATTGACGCTTTCGCCCCGCGCGCTGGCCAAGACGCCCAGCGAGGCTGCGCCGAGCCCGGCCAGCAGGGCCCAGGGCCCGTGTTTGCGAACCCATTCCATCGGCGTCCCCTCCACTGCGCGCCGCGAACTTCGGCGCCGACCTAGCCCTACAACCGATTGAGCCTTTCCGTGAACCTCTCTAGAGCGGCACGCATGGCCGAACCTCAGATCAACCCCGTGCTTGAGAGCGTCCTCGATCTGGTCGCCCGCGACTGCTCCGCTCTCGCTGATCCGTGGTGGGTGTTCGGCAGCGCCGGCATGGCGTTGGTCGGCGTCCCTGGCCTCGCGCCGCCCGATGTGGACCTGATCGTCTCCGAGCGGGATGCGGCGACACTGGTCGCAGCCTGGAAAGCCGCGCCGGTCGCTGCCGCACCGTCCCCTCTCTTCCGCTCGAAGGTGTTCGCCAAGGCGCAGGTCGCCGCCCTGCCGATCGAGATCATGGCAGGGTTCGAGGCATTCTCGGCCGGGAGCTGGGCGCCAGTGGTTCCCGCTACCCGCCAAGCGATTGCTTGGAAGGATGGCTGGCTCCATACGCCTCACGCCGCCGAGCAGGCCGCCATCTGCCGCCGTTTCGGGCGGCCGAAGGACCTGACGCGTGTGGCGCTCCTGGAGGCGCTTGGCTAGTCGCGCACCCGCACGATCAGCGACTGGCTGGCCGTCGCCATCAACTCGCCGTCCTGCGCGAAGAGATACATGGCCCCATGGCCGAAGCCGCCGTGCACACCGGTGATGCGGATGTCGCACAGCACCCAGTCGGTGGACACGATGCGCCGATAACGGATGGTGTTGTCCAGGCTGTTGCCGCCGGCGTTGAGGCCAAGGGCGTTGCCGACCGCGCCGGGAATGAAGTCGGCCATGATGGCCAGCATGCCGGCGTCGATCGCCATCCCGTCGCGCGGCCGGATCCAGAGCAGCAGGCGCCCATCCTCCTCGCCGCCGCCAGCGTCGGTTCCGCCGTAACGGCCCTTGGCGACGCGCACCTCGATGCGGCTGTGGAGGTCATCGCCGCCCCCACGCCAGTGATCGGCCGGCTCGCAGGCCTCCGGCGCGTCCACCGGGGGCATGGTCAGCCATTGGCGGGAGATGTCGCTCGGGCGCGCGCCGAGCGCGGCGTTGACGGTCAGGATCTCCTTGTCGCCCACATGGCTGATCACCCGCGCCTGGGTGTTGTACTTGCCGGCGGCGGGAGTCCAGACGTCCAGGTCCACCACGCTGGGCGGCCGCGCATAGGACAGGTACTGCGCCGTCGCCCAGATCACCGGCCGGCCGCAGGTCCTCTCGAGCGCAACGATGGCCGAGGCCATCCCGACGCCGCCGAACATGAAAAGATTGTCCCGCGGCCCCACGCAGACGGCCGGTGTCAGCGGCAGGTACCAGCGGTGCGGATTGTGGGTGGCCTTTAGGTCGAAGAACAGCGGCGCGGTCATGCTGCTCCCATGACGCCCCGCCGCTCGCGATGCAAGGACTTCAGCGCGACGCGGCGGCCGCTTCGGCCTCATTGCGCAGGCGGCGGTCGGCTTCCTTCATCAGCGCTTCTGTGGACTGGTTGCGCGCCTCGCGGGCGCGGATCTCGTCGACCAGCCGCTGGTCCGAGTTCTGGACGTGCAGCGCGTACAGGAAGGCTCCGAAGCCCGCGACGGCGCCGACGGTCAGCACCAGGGCCGCGATCGCCGCAATGCCGGTCCAGGTTTTCGACTGCTGGCCAGGAGGGGCCGGCTTCAGATAGGCCGCGCCGATGAAGACGACGCCGGCCAGAAAGGTCGCGCAACCGCCGGTATGGATCATCGCCCGCTGGCCCACCAGGTCCGCATTGGCGACGACGGTGGGCGCCAGTCCGATCAGGCGATTGCCTTCCGTCAGTTGCGAAACCTCGATCGTTCCGGCGAAGACGACCTGGGCCAGGCCCAGAATGGCGAGGATCCACCCGGCGATGATCATGAAGCCCTCCGAAGTTTCCGGCGCCGCGAATCCGTCCGCGCCGCCAAGTCTAAGCCGGTGGACCCGGAATGAGCCGGGAAAGTGGCTCGCGCCGCGAAAAAGCCGTGCGTCTTCGCCGAGCGGCGTCGAGCCCGGTCAGGATAGCGCGTAGGCCGGCCGCCTTGAGGAGAGCGGCGTCTGCGGCGAGACTTCACCCAGGGCGAACTGATTGCGGCCGGAGGCCAGACCTGATGTCTGGCGGATTCGCTTACGTGACGCTGACTATCTAGGCTGGTTGGGTCGGTGTTTTGGTCATGAAAAAACCCTCCGGCCTGTTGGCTGGAGGGTAGGAAACTTGGGTGCGGGGACAGGATTTGAACCTGTGACCTTCAGGTTATGAGCCTGACGAGCT
>NZ_JAYRSU010000018.1:0-98662 GCF_041919955.1 Phenylobacterium sp.
CTCGCCGGGCTGGTGCCCGGCTCGCGCCGAAGTTTTGCGGAGCTAGTCGGTTTCGGACGGATCGAGTTCGGCAACAAGATCGGCGGGCGTGACGCCAAGCGCGGAAGCCAAGTGAAACAAGGTGACGACGGTCGGATTGCGCTGGCCGCGCTCCAGATCGCTGACATATTGTTGGGTAAAGCCGGACGTCTCGGCAAAGCGCTCTTGGGTAAAGCCCTTATCCTTCCTCAGCTTGGCGAAGTTCAATCCCACTAGGCGGCGCATATCCATGCGCGCGAAGCTGGACGATACATCTCATCCGGTTTATCCCATATCAGTTGTATTGGCTAAATCGCACTATCCGCCGCTGCGGGAGGTGCATCTAACGATGCAAGGCTTGCGCATATCCGGTTCTGTTTTTTGAGCTAGACTGGTTAACGGGGACACCATGAGCACCAGCCAATTCGCCGATCGCGCGCCGGAGGTATCGCAGCTCACGGCCTATGACGAAAGCCATCTCACTGTCTATTTGCGGCTGCTCGATGCGGACGAAGGAGGAGCGGACTGGCGCGAGGCGGCGGCCGTGATTCTCGGCGTAGACCCAGCCGCCGAGCCGCAACGAGCCAAGGCGATGCACGATAGCCACCTTGCTCGCGCGCGGTGGATGACGGAGGTTGGTTACGCGCATCTGCTCGGCTGCGAGCGCCCGCTAAGTCGTTAAGTTTTAATCCATTTTGGTATCAATTCATTGCTTCCGTCGCAGCGCGCGCGGCATGGTTGAACTCATCCTTGGCGCTATCATGCGTTGGGTAAGGCGGCGACTTTCATCCTCCGAAATCTGCGCATAGCGCGATTGGAGGATGCAATGCCGACGCCGCCGAGCCGGCGCCAGCGGCGCGCCGGCAATCTGTCCGACGCGCTCGGTCGCGCCGATCTAGCCGCCGAGTTTTTGCGGCGAAACCACACCTATCGCGCCGAACATGCGCAGATGCAGCAACGCATCGCGGACGGCGCCGTCGCAAAGAACGCCGCCGAAACGGCGTTCGCGCGGCGCTGGGGGTTGTCTTTTCGCCACGGCGCCGGATGACTTTTCAGACCCGGTTGTTTGGCGTCCGGAACTGACCGCCGTCACGGTCATTCTCGACGCCGCACCGGATGGATTCAAAACCGCCACTCCGGTTGATCCGCGCGCCCTCGGTGCGTTGCTCGCCGACCAAGCTGGAATTGAAGGACGCCATGTCATTGTCGCCGATGCGGCCGGCGAGCATCGGCTGTGGCTGCGCGATCCGCAGCCCGGCCGGCTGCTCGCCGCCGTTGTCCCGTTGGACAAGGATTTCATCACCCGCATCGCCAGCCTGTTGCGCTTCCACCGCCGGCTGCTCGGTCGCGCGGCAGGGCCGCTGCCGCGCGGCTGGCCGCTGACCGCCTACCGGCTGGCGCGGCTCGACCTTATGCTCCGCGCGCTCGACCTGCGCGACGAGGGCGCAACCTATCGTGAGATCGCGACCGCCCTGGGCCGTGACGACGCCGCCCGGCTGTCAGCAAGCGACTGGAAAATGTCGGCGTCGCGGTCATTCGTGGTGCGCCTGGTCCGCGACGGCATCGCGATGATGAACGGCGACTACCGCAAACTGCTCCGCATCCGTTGATCCGAGCGCCACCAGCGACACCCTTTAGGGGGTGGTCGCATCCGTGCAGCCGCACATCTTCATACCCCACCCAAGCGCTTTCGTTCTGACAAATACGCCTCCTGCCGCCACCGCCCGCAGGAGCCGTCCCTTGTCCGATACGCCTACCAACCTGCCGCCACGCTTCTTGCGCACGCCGGAAGCCGCGCGATTCCTCGGCCTTTCAGGCCGCACCCTTGAGAAGCACCGCTATTTCGGGACCGGCCCGGCCTACCGACGGATCGGCGGCCGGGTGGTCTATTCGGTCGATGATCTGCGCGCCTGGGCGGACATCGGCATCAAGCATTCGACCTCCGATCCGGGGCAGGACGACCTCATGCCGCGCGCGGATTCGGCCATCGCCCGGAGCCGGCGATGACCGTCCCGCCGTCACCCATGCGCCACCGCCAGCCTTCCGACGACGGTATGGTCCGCGTCGAACTGACGTGGATTGAAAAGCGGATCGAGCACTGGATCAGGTTCGGGCGCGTCGCCGTTGACGAGATCGTCGATCGCCGCCGCCGCATCGTTCGCTTCCGTCCCGCCGCCATCTTCGCCTTCGTCCGCTGGGCGGCCAACGACTATGGCACGGTCAGCTCGCGTATCGACATCGTGCGCGCGGTCGGCATGGGCGAGCCGTTCACGACGCTGCCGTTCGTGCGGCCGGGCGGCGACATCCTGCTCAAGATCGAGGGCTGGCCGAAGGTCAGCCAAGTGCTCGCCGCGATCGACGCGACCGAGGCCGCCGGCGTCGATCCGTGCGACGCCGCGCCCGACCATTGGCGTCACGTTCATAACCGCATCGCTGCCGGCCAGCCGCCGCGCCCCTACACGATGGAGCGCCATCGCGCCTGGCTCAAGCGCCGGGAGATCGAGCGATGACCCGCCGTCGATGGGGCATTGCGACGGTCTCCGCCGCGTCGCTGTTCGGTGCATCGTTTGCCGCTATCGCGGTGTTCGACCCGTTCCCGCGCGTCGTCTGGAATGCCAGCGCGAGCGCGCCGATCGGACTCTACCGGATCGAGCCATCGGCCGATCCACCGCTCGGCGCGCTGGTCGCCGTGACGCCGCCGCCGGCGCTGGCGCGCTGGCTGGCGGAGCGTGGCTATCTCGGCGAGCGCGTGCCGCTGTTGAAGCATGTCGCCGCGCGGCCGGGGCAGATCGTGTGCCGCATCGACGCGGTGGTGAGCATCGATGGCCAGCCCATCGTCGCCGCCCGCCAGCGTGACGGCCGGGGGCGCCCGCTGCCGGTCTGGCAGGGCTGCCGCACGCTGCGCGCCGGCGAGCTGCTGATGCTCAACCCCGACCACGCCGACAGCATGGACGGTCGCTATTTCGGACCGCTGCCCACCTCGACCGTGCTCGGCCGCGCGATCCCGATCCTCACCCGCGACACGCCCGACGCGCCGCTCATTTGGCGCTGACCCGCTTCCTCGCCTGCCAACCCAAAGGAGATTCCCATGCAGATCGGCAGCTTCTTCCGCACCGCCAACGGCTACGAAGGCATCATCGAGACGGCGACGCTCGACATCCGTATCTCGATCGTTCCGGCCGAGCCGAGCGACGCCGACAAGGCGCCCGACTGGCGCGTCCACCGCGGCGACGATGGTGAAGGCCCGGAGATCGGCGCCGGCTGGAACGAGAGCGGCGAGCGCGCCGGGGATTACGTCTCGCTCCGTATCGACGACCCCGCCTTTGCACAGCCAATCCGCGCCGCGCTGTTCCAGAACACCGCCGACAAATCGGCCTGGTCGCTGCGCTGGAACCGCCAGCCAAAGTCGCGCGAGCAGGACTGATCCCGTGCGGCCGATCATCATCCCTTTGCTCGCGGGAGAGCCGTCTCATCCCTTCGTCCCGCTCGGTCGCAGGCCGGCCGGGGCGCGCAGCGAAGGTCAAGGGCGGCCGAAGGCCGGCGCTCCGCGCGCACCCTTTACCGCAGCGAGCACGCTGGCAGGCTGGCGTCGGAGCGGAGTCGGATCGGCGGTGGCGCTTGCCGTCGTCCTGCTGCCCGGCGGCGCTTTGTCTGCCCCGGCGATGGCGCAGGATATGCCCGCCGCGCGATCGGCCGTCATCCATCCTTACGCCGGTCATGTCGCCGAAGCCGCACGGCGGTTCGGCATCCCCGAGGCGTGGATATGGGCCGTGATGCGCGTCGAGAGCGGCGGCAATTCCCGCGCCGTCTCGCGCGCCGGGGCGATGGGCTTGATGCAGATCATGCCCGCGACCTGGGCGGGGCTGCGCACCCGCTACGGCCTCGGCCCCGATCCGTTCGATGTGCGCGACAACATCATGGCGGGTGCGGCCTACCTGCGCGAGATGCACGACCGCTACGGCAACGCTAGCGCGATGCTGGCGGCCTATAATGCGGGACCGGGCCGCTACGACGACTTCGTGTCGCGCGGCCGTCCGCTGCCCGCCGAGACGGTTGGCTATCTCGCCCAACTCGTACCGATCACCGGTGCAGCGGGCGCGGGAGAGGTGACGGCGACCGCTACGCCTGATCCGTTTGCATGGCGTCGTGCGGCGCTGTTCGTCGGCACCGCCAGCGCCGCATCGGACGCTGTCGCCGGGCAATCGGACGGCGACGTTCGCGCGGCCGATCCGTCCGCCAATGCTCCGCGCGACACGCTGTTCGTGTCCCGCGCCCGCGCGGGCCGACCGCAATGATCGGCTTGTCGCTCCCTTCATCTGTCCGAAGCAGTGAGGGCGCTGGGGAGGAGGAAAACGGCAGGGACAGACGAGGGCAAGATATAAGCAGCGCCCCGTTTAGCCGAAAAGCCGAGGCTTTTCCGTGGCTTCACGCGGGGGCGTCGGTCGGCGCGCGTGCCGCGCGGAAGGGAAAAGCTAGCGAAATCAACGCCTCCAATGGCACCATAGGCCATTCTCGGCCGAAGGCAGCCCGGCCGTGAGCGAGGACAGCGACTTCCGCGTCCGGCCGGGCAAGGCGAAGCGCAGCAAGGCGCAGGGCCGCAATGCCCGCGGCCTGGTCGCCGAGGTGTTGCGGGTGGCCGCGATCCATAGCGGCGGCCGGCGCGGCGGCGCCAGCGGCGCGCGCCGGGGCGCGCAATCGACCTTCGGGCGGGGTCGCACCGCGTTCGCCCGCAGCCGCCTGTTCGGCTCGGGCCGCCGAGTCATGGTCAAGATGCTGCCCGTGACCACCCGCAGCCGGGGCGGCCGGCGCTCGGCGGCGCTGTCCGCGCACGTCGCGTATTTGAAGCGCGAAGGCGTCACCCGCGACGGTTCGCCGACGCGCATGTTCGACGCGGCCGGCGACAACGCGGACGATCGCGGTTTCACCGAGCGGTGCAGGGATGACCGGCACCATTTCAGGGTGATCGTGTCGCCCGAAGACGCCGCCGAGCTGACCGACCTGCGCGAATACACGCGCGACCTCATGCGCCAGATGGAGGCCGACCTGGGCACGCGACTCGATTGGGTCGCGGTCGATCACTGGAACACCGACAATCCGCACGTCCACTTGCTCGTGCGCGGCGTTACCGATCAGGGCGCCGATCTCGTCATCTCCCGCGACTACATCAGCCACAATCTCCGCTCGCGCGCACAAGACCTGGCCTTCGCCGAGCTTGGACCGAAACCCGAGCATGAGGTGCAGCGCGCGCTCGACCGCGAGGTGACGGTGGAACGCTGGACCCGGCTCGATTCCGAGATCCAGCGTTCCGCCGATGAGCTGGGCGTCATCGACCTGCGCCCCGAGCGGCCCGGCCCCGACGACCCGCGGCTTCGCCGCTTGATGATAGGCCGCTTGCAGCATCTGGAGACGATGGGGCTCGCGGCCGAAGGCGATTCCGGCCAATGGGCGGTGGCGGAAGGCGCGGCGGCGAAGCTGCGCGAGCTGGGCACGCGCGGCGACATCATCCGCATGATCGGCGCGGCGCTCCGCGAGCATGGTCAGGACCGGCCGCTCGACAGCTACGCCGTCGTCACCAGCGCGCCCGAGACGCCGATCGCTGGCCGGCTGATCGACAAGGGCTTGCACGACGAGCTGACCGGCACGGCCTATGCTGTGATCGACGGCACCGATGGCCGCACCCACCATGTCCGGCTGCCCGGCATCGAGGCGCTGGAGCACAGCCCCAAGCTCGGCGGTATCGTCGAGCTGCGCGCGATCGAACGGGCCGGCGAGGAGAAGCCGACCTTTATCCTCGCCACCCGATCGGATCTCGACCTTACCGCACAGGTAAAGGCGCCTGGCGCGACCTGGCTCGACCATCGGCTGATCGAGCGCGGCGCTGGCGTCGTCGATGGCGGGTTCGGCGCCGAGGTGCGGCGCGCGATGGACGCGCGCACCGACCATCTCGTCAAGGAAGGGCTGGCCCGCCGCTTCGGCGAGCGGACGGTGTTCGAGCGCGGGATGCTCGAAACGCTCCGCAAGCGCGAGCTGGACGCGGTTGGCGCGAAGATCGCGGGCGAGACCGGCCTCGCCTATCGCCCCGCCGTGTCCGGCGAAAAGATCGCCGGCATCGTGCGCCAGCGTCTTGCGCTCGCCTCCGGCCGCTTCGCCATGATCGACGACGGCCTCGGCTTCCGGCTCGTGCCTTGGGCCAGCACCCTCGAACAGCAGCTCGGCCGTCAGGTGTCCGGCGTCGTCCGCGCCGGTGGCGGCATCGACTGGACACTCGGCCGCAAGCGCGGCCTCGGCATCTAAATCAGGAGACCTCCATGTCCGCGACCAAGATACTTTGGGGCCAGATCATCATCGTGTTCCTGATCGTGCTCGCCGGGGTGTGGGGCGCGACGCAGTCGACCGCCGCCGCGTTAGCCTACCAGCCCGAGCTAGGCCCGCCGTGGGTCGTTGCCTTCGGCTGGCGCATCTATCCGCCGCCGGCCTTCTTCTGGTGGTGGTTTTCGTTCGACGCCTACGCGCCCAACATCTTCAAGACGGGCGCGTTCATCGCCGCATCGGGCGGGTTCGCGTCGATCGCCGTCGCCATCGGCATGTCGGTCTGGCGTGCGCGTGAATTGAAGAACGCCGAGACTTACGGCTCGGCGCGCTGGGCGACCGAGCGCGAAGTTCATGCGGCCGGGTTGCTGGGGCCGAACGGAGTCGTGCTCGGCAGGCTCGCCCGCGACTATCTCCGCCACGACGGCCCCGAGCATGTGTTGTGCTTCGCCCCGACCCGTTCGGGCAAGGGCGTCGGCCTGGTCGTGCCGTCGCTGCTGACCTGGCCGGCGTCGGCGATCGTTCACGACATCAAGGGCGAGAACTGGACGTTGACCGCGGGCTTCCGCGCGCGACACGGCCGCGTGCTGCTGTTCGATCCGACCAACGCGGCGTCGGCGGCTTACAACCCGTTGCTGGAGGTGCGGCGCGGCCAATGGGAGGTGCGCGACGTGCAGAATGTCGCGGACGTGCTGGTCGATCCCGAAGGCTCGCTGGAGCGCCGGAACCATTGGGAGAAAACGTCACACTCGCTGCTGGTCGGCGCGATCCTCCACGTCCTCTATGCCGAGGCGGACAAGACCTTGGCCGGCGTCGCTGGATTCCTCTCGGACCCGGCGCGCACGATCGAGCAGACCTTAGCAGCGATGATGGCGACGCCGCACCTCGGCGAAGCGGGCGTGCATCCCGTCGTCGCCAGCGCCGCGCGCGAGCTGCTGAACAAATCGGACAACGAACGGTCCGGTGTGCTCAGCACGGCCATGTCGTTCCTCGGCCTCTACCGCGACCCCGTCGTGGCGCAGGTCACGCGGGCCTGCCAGTGGCGCATATCGGATCTGGTCGAGGGCGATAGGCCGGCGACGCTGTATCTGGTGGTGCCGCCCAGCGACATCTCGCGCACCAAGCCGCTGATCCGCCTCATCCTCAACCAGATCGGGCGCCGGCTGACCGAGGAGCTGACCCCGAAGGGGAACCGCCATCGCGTGCTGTTGATGCTCGACGAGTTTCCCGCGCTTGGCCGCCTCGACTTCTTCGAGTCCGCCCTGGCGTTCATGGCGGGCTACGGGCTCAAGGCGTTCCTGATCGCGCAGTCGCTCAATCAGATCGAGAAGGCTTACGGCCCCAACAACGCGATCCTCGACAACTGCCATGTCCGCGTGAGCTTCGCCACCAACGACGAGCGCACCGCCAAGCGCGTTTCAGATGCGCTCGGCACCGCCACCGAGATGCGGGCGATGAAGAACTACGCCGGGCATCGCCTGTCGCCGTGGCTCGGGCATTTGATGGTGTCGCGGTCGGAGACCGCCCGCCAGCTCCTCACTCCCGGCGAGGTGATGCAGCTCCCGCCCGACGACGAGATCGTCATGGTCGCGGGCGTCCATCCGATCCGCGCGAAGAAGGCGCGCTACTATCAGGATCGCCGCCTGTCCGAGCGGATCGCGTCGGCGCCCGCGCCGGAGGCGGCCAGGGTGATGCCCGATGACTGGACCGGGCGGCAGGCATCCGCCGACCCGAAGCAGGTCGCGCGCATCGTCCGCGATGCCGAGGACGCCGCCAATGGCGGACTGCGCCGCGAGCCCGAGCTGCCGGAGCATGTCGCTATCGCGCCAGAGACGACGGCCCCGCCGAGCCAGGAGTTTTCGATCGTCGATGACGAACAGGATGACGCGGCCCGGCAAGCGGCCGTGCGCCGCCGGATGCAAGGGCTCGCGCGGCAGGCGTCGCTCGATCCGGGCGATGGCATCGACTTGTAGGAGGCCGTCATGCGAACCCGGCTCAACGTCTATTTCCCGCCCGCGCTCGCTAAGCAGGTCGATGAGCTGGCGATCCGCCGACGAATCTCGCGATCCGCGATCGTGGAGGCAGCGGTCACTTCTTACCTGTCCCCGGACGGCGCCGACCGGATGGAGGCGGCGTTCGCGCGCAGGCTTGATCGCCTGTCGCGACAGGTGCAACGGCTGGAGCGCAACACCGGCCTTTCCACCGAGGCGCTGTCCCTGTTCGTCCGGTTCTGGCTGGCGGTGACGCCGCCGCTGCCCGACGAAGATCAGGCGGCGGCGCAGGTCAAAGGCCGCAAGCGCTACGAGGGCTTTATCGAAACGCTCGGCCGGCGCTTCGCCAGCGGCAAGACCTTGATGGACGAGATTCCCGAAGATGTCTGGCCGCGCTCGACATCGTCCGAGTCGGACTGAATTGCACCGCCGATCATGATGTAGCGGAAAGCCGCTTCCGCCCTCGGCACCGTATCTGCCGCCCCCTCTACTACGCCGACAAGTAGCTGTTGCGGCCTGAGTATTCCTGCGTCTCTTGATGTGCCCCGACAGCCGGGCGGCGGTTCGCCCGGTCCTTTGCAGGGGCCAGTCGTTGACCATCCACCCGATCCGATCCGAGGCAAAATCACGTGGCGCGCGGATGCTGCGCACCGCGCTCGGGCCGTCGATCGCGGGCTGGCTCGACGACCCCGCCGTCATCGAAGTCATGCTCAACCCGGACGGACGGCTGTGGCTGGACCGGCTCGGCGAGGGCGTCAGCGACACGGGCGAGTTGCTGAGCGCCGCCGACGGTGAGCGCATCGTTCGCCTGGTCGCCCATCACGTCGGCGTCGAGGTTCACGGCCGTTCCCCGCGCGTCTCGGCCGAGCTGCCAGAAGGCGGTGAGCGGTTCGAGGGGTTGCTGCCGCCTGTCGTCGCCGCGCCAGCCTTCGCCATCCGAAAGCCCGCCGTCGCCGTGTTCACGCTCGACGACTATGCGCGCGTCGGCATCATGTCGACGGCCGAGGCCGAGGCGTTGCGCCACGGCGTCGAGACCCGCGCCAACATCCTCGTCGCGGGCGGCACCGGCGCGGGCAAAACCACGCTGGTCAATGCTCTCTTGGCGGAAGTCGCCAAGACCACCGACCGCATCGTCCTGATCGAAGACACGCGCGAGCTGCAATGCGCCGCGCCGAACCTTGTCGCCATGCGGACCAAGAACGGCGTGGTGTCGCTGTCCGAGCTGGTCCGCTCGTCGCTGCGCCTGCGCCCCGACCGCATCCCCATCGGCGAGGTGCGCGGCGCCGAGGCGCTCGACCTCATCAAAGCCTGGGGCACCGGCCACCCCGGCGGGGTCGGCACGATCCACGCCGGCACCGCGCTCGGCGCGCTGCGCCGCATGGAACAGCTCATCCAAGAGGCCGTCGTGACGGTCCCCCGCGCGCTGATCGCCGAGACGATCGACCTGATCGCCGTGCTGGTCCGCGACGCGCACGGCCGCCGGCTGACCGAGCTGGCCCGCGTCGAAGGGATCGACCCCGCGACCGGCGACTACCGCCTCGCACCTTTCACCACCCCCAAGCCCGGAGACCTGCAATGATCCATGCCCTTCGGCATGGCGCACGCCGCGCCATGCTCACCGCTACCGCCAGCGTGATCGCGCTGACGTTCGCCGTTCCGGCCCATGCCAGCGGCTCGTCGATGCCGTGGGAAGCGCCGCTCCAGTCGATCCTCGAAAGCATCGAGGGGCCGGTGGCGAAGATCATCGCCGTCATCATCATCATCGTGACCGGGCTGACGCTCGCGTTTGGCGACACGTCGGGCGGCTCGCGCCGGCTGATCCAGATCGTATTCGGCCTGTCGATCGCGTTCGCCGCGTCGAGCTTCTTCCTGTCGTTCTTCTCGTTCGGCGGCGGAGCGCTGATCGCATGAACGGTGCGGCCGATCATGGCGAACCGATCGCGGGCTACTTCGCCCCGGTCCACCGGGCGCTGACCGAGCAGATATTGCTCGGCGGCGCCCCGCGCTCGCTCGCCATCGTCAACGGGACGCTGGCGGGCGCGATCGGCCTCGGCCTGCGCCTGTGGATCGCCGGTCTGGTCATCTGGGCTGTCGGCCACGGGCTGTCCGTCTGGGCCGCCCGCCGCGACCCGCAATTCGTGGACGTGGCCCGGCGTCACCTCCGCTACCCGACATGGATGCGGCCATGATGAGCTTGCGCGAATATCGCAGCAAAGCTGCGAACCTGCCCGACTTCCTGCCTTGGGCGGCGCTGGTCGGTGCGGGGGTCGTGTTAAACAAGGACGGCAGTTTCCAGCGCACCGCGCGCTTCCGCGGCCCCGACCTTGACAGCGCGACGCCCGCCGAGCTGGTCGCCACGACCGCACGGCTGAACAATTCGCTGCGCCGGCTCGGCTCCGGCTGGGCAATCTTCGTCGAGGCGCAGCGCACGCCCGCGCTCGACTATCCGCAGTCCGACTTTCCCGATCCCGTGTCGTCGCTGGTCGAGTTCGAGCGCCGCGAGCAGTTCCGCGAGGAAGGCGCGCATTTCGAGAGCCGCTATTTCCTCACCCTGCTGTGGATGCCGCCGGCCGAAGAAGCCGCCCGCGCCGAAGGTTGGCTTTACGAGGGCCGGTCCACCAGCGGCGTCGATCCGTGGGAACTGCTCAAGGGCTTCACCGACCGCAGCGACCGGGTGCTCAACCTGGTCGAAGGTTTCGTGCCCGAGGTCCGCTGGCTCGATGACGCCGAGACGCTGACCTATCTTCACAGCACGGTTTCGACGCGCCGCCAGAGCGTCCGCGTGCCGGAAACGCCGATGCACCTCGACGCGCTTTTGGCCGACGAGCCGCTGACCGGCGGGCTCGAACCGAAGCTCGGCGACCAACATCTTCGCACGCTCACTATCATCGGCTTCCCGAGCGTGACCTTCCCCGGTGTGCTCGACGAGCTAAACCGGCTCGCCTTCGAGTATCGCTGGGCGACCCGCGCGATCATGCTCGATAAGACAGACGCGACCAAGCTGCTGAGCCGCATCCGACGCCAGTGGTTCGCCAAGCGCAAGAGCGTCATGGCGATCTTGAAAGAGGTGATGACCAACGAGGCGTCGGTCCTGATGGACAGCGACGCATCTAACAAGGCCGCCGACGCCGACACCGCCCTGCAGGAGCTGGGCGCCGACTATGCCGGCATGGCCTATGTCACCGCGACGGTGACGGTGTGGGACCGCGATCCAGCCATTGCGGCGGAAAAGCTGCGGCTGGTCGAGAAGGTCATCCAGGGCCGCGACTTTACCGTCATCCCCGAAGGCATGAACGCGATCGAGGCATGGCTGGGGAGCCTCCCCGGACACACCTATGCCAACGTCCGCCAGCCCCCGATTTCCACTATCAATCTCGCCCACCTGATCCCCCTGTCAGCAGTATGGGCGGGGCCGGAACGGGACGAGCATTTCGGTGCTCCCCCCTTGCTCTACGGCAAGACCGAAGGCTCGACCCCGTTCCGGTTTTCCCTTCACGTCGGCGATGTCGGCCACACGCTGATCGTCGGGCCGACCGGCGCCGGCAAGTCGGTGCTGCTCGCCCTCATGGCGATGCAATTCCGTCGCTACGAGAACGGCCAGGTCTTCGCCTTCGACTTCGGCGGCAGCATTCGCGCCGCCGCGATCGGCATGGGCGGCGACTGGCAGGACTTGGGCGGGATGCTTGCCGACGAGACCGGCGACGGCGTGCAGCTCCAGCCGCTCGCCCGGATCGACGATCCGGCCGAGCGCGCCTGGGTGGCGGAATGGCTGGCGGCGATCCTCGCGTCCGAAGGCGTCGCGGTCGATCCGCAGGCCAAGGAGCATCTGTGGTCGGCGCTCGGCTCGCTTGCCAGCGCACCCGTGCCGGAGCGCACACTGACCGGGCTCGCCGTGCTGTTGCAGAGCCAGCAGCTCAAGCAGGCGCTCGCCTCCTATTGCCTTGGCGGCCCGTGGGGCCGGCTGCTCGACGCCGAAGCCGAGCGTCTCGGCGAAGCGTCGGTGCAGGCGTTCGAGACTGAGGGCTTGGTCGGCGCCGGATCAGCCGCCGCGGTGCTGTCATATCTGTTCCATCGGATCGAAGGCCGGCTGGACGGCTCGCCCACGCTCATCATCATCGACGAGGGCTGGCTGGTTCTCGACAGCCCCGACTTTGCCGCGCAGCTCCGCGAATGGCTCAAGACGCTGCGCAAGAAGAACGCCAGCGTGGTGTTCGCCACGCAGAGCCTCGCCGACATCGAAACCTCGAACATCGCGCCGGCCATCATCGAGAGCTGTCCGACGCGCATCTTCCTGCCCAACGAGCGCGCGGCCGAACCGCAGATTGCCGCCATCTACGAGCGCTTCGGCCTCAACGCCCGCCAGATCGAAATCCTCAGCCGGGCCACGCCCAAGCGCGACTATTACTGCCAGTCGCGGCGCGGCAACCGGCTGTTCGAGCTGGGGCTGGGCGAGGTCGCGCTGGCCTTCGCCGCCGCGTCTTCCAAGACCGATCAGCTCCGCATCGCCGAGCTGGTCGAGACCCACGGCCGCGAGCGCTTCGCCGCCGAATGGTTGCGCCATCGCGGCCTGGCCTGGGCTGTCGATCTTCTTCCCGAACCTCAACCCGATCCGCTGGCCGGTCGACGGGAAGATGCCGGCCAGCTCCCCCCTGCCTTGAAGGACATGACCCCATGAAACCCAATATTCTGCGCCGCGCCATGCTGGTCGGCGCCATCGCCACGTCGAGCATGATCGGCATCACCGTCGCCACTTCGGCGCACGCTCAGTTCGGCGGGATCGTCTATGACCCGACCAACTATGCGCAGAACGTGCTGACGGCCGCGCGGTCGCTCCAACAGGTCAACAATCAGATTCAGCAGATCCAGCAGCAGGCGACCAGCCTGATAAACGAGGCGCGCAACCTGGCATCGCTGCCGTTCAGCTCGCTTCAGCAGTTGCAGCAGCAGGTGCAGCGCACCCAGCAGCTTCTCGGCGAGGCGCAGCGTATCGCCTACGACGTGCAGAACGTCCAGCAGGTGTTCAACGGCCGCTACAAGGGCGCGGCGCTGACCGGCACGCACGCGGAGATGGTCGCCAACGCCAATGCGCGCTGGGAGGATAGCGTCGGCGCGTTCGAGGACGCGCTGCGCGTTCAGGCCGGCGTCGTCGGCAATATCGACGGCACGCGCACGACGATGGACGGGCTGGTCACGTCCAGCCAGTCGGCCACCGGCGCGCTCCAGGCCGCGCAGGCGGGCAACCAGCTTCTCGCGCTGCAATCGCAGCAGCTCGCGGACCTGACGGCGCTGCTCGCCGCGCAGGGCCGGGCGCAGGCGTTGGACTCCGCCCGCAATGCCGCTGTCGAAGCCGAAAGCCGCGAACGGCTCCGCCGCTTCCTGACGCGCTCCACCGGCTATCAGCCGGGCAACGCCCGCATGTTCCACGACTGACGCCCGTGGATAGCAAGCTCCTCGCGCGCATCGGCGCCGTCATCTTCATCGCCATCGCCATCACGATGACGGCGATCGAGATGAGCCGTGCGCCCGAGCCACCGCGCGCGGGACCGGCGGCCGTCGCCGAGACATCGGCGACGGACCCGCTGCTGATCGAGCTGCGCCGCTGCCAGTCGATCGGCGCGGCCGGGGCAAGCGACCCCGATTGCCTGCGCGCCTGGGCCGAGAACCGTCGCCGGTTCCTCGCGCCCGGCGCGCGTCCCACCGCCCGCATCGCCGATGGCGCCACCCCGCAGGAGAATTGATATGGGCGGCACCGGCGTCGTCGATCGCTTTCTGGATGTCTTCACCCGCTACATCGACAGTGGGTTCGGCCTGCTTGGCGGCGAGGTGGCGTTCATCGCCACCACCCTGATCGTCATCGACGTGACTCTGGCCGCGCTGTTCTGGACCTGGGGTGAAGGCGATGACATCATCGCACGCCTCGTCAAGAAGACCCTGTTTGTCGGCGTCTTCGCCTACATCATCGGTAACTGGAACAGCCTGGCGCGGATCGTCTTCGAGAGCTTCGCCGGCCTTGGCCTGAAAGCGTCAGGCACCGGCTTCACCGCCGCCGAGCTGCTCCAGCCAGGCCGGGTCGCCCAAGTCGGTCTGGACGCGGGCCAGCCGATCCTAGAATCCATATCCGACCTGATGGGCTGGGTGTCGTTCTTCGAGAACTTCATCCAGATCGCGGTGCTGCTGTTTGCCTGGGTGCTGGTCATCCTCGCCTTCTTCATCCTGTCGATTCAGCTCTTTATCACGCTGATCGAGTTCAAGCTGGCGACGCTCTGCGGCTTTGTCCTCTTGCCCTTCGGCCTGTTCGGCAAGACCGCTTTCATGGCCGAGCGCGTGCTGGGGCTGGTGATCTCGTCCGGCATCAAGGTGCTGGTGCTCGCCGTCATCGTCGGCATCGGCTCGACTTTGTTCGACGAGTTTCGCGCCGGTTTCGGCGGCGCGCAGCCCAGCATTGAGGATGCGTTGGCGGTCGCGCTCGCGTCGCTCTGTCTGCTCGGGCTTGGCATCTTCGGCCCGTCGATCGCCAACGGCATCGTCTCGGGCGGCCCGGCGCTGGGCGCTGGGGCTGCGGCAGGAACCGTGCTTGCGGCCGGCGGCGCGCTGGCCGGTGGCGCCGCTGCGGCGCGCCTCGGCGTCGGCGCGGCGGCGGGTGCAGTAGGCGGCGCAGCGCGCGGCGCTGCCTTCACTTCGGGCGCCGCCAACAGCGCCTATGCACTCGGTTCGGCCGGCAAGACCGGCGCTGCCGCCATTGCCGGCGGCGCTGGAGGTGTCGGTCAAGCGGCGGTCGGTGCCGCCATGTCACCGCTCCGCAAGGCGGCCGCCTCGCTCAAGGACAGCTACCGTTCCGGTGGACGTGCGGCCGTCACCGCCACGGGCGGGACCATTTCGGGCGGCAGCTCCGCGCCGTCGCCGGACGCACCGGCCGGCGCGCCCGCCTGGGCGTCTGCGATGAAGAACCGCCAGACCATGACCCACGGCGCGACCATTGCCGCCCACACGCTGCGCTCCGGCGACGGCGGCGGCAGCGGCGCATCCGTCGATACCAGCCAGAAGGATTGATCTATGTTCAAGCGACCGAGCATCCGTTACGGCCAGACGCCCGAGCCGGCCACACCCTATCAGCGCGCGGCGCAGGCATGGGACGACCGCATCGGCTCGGCGCGCGTGCAGGCGAAGAACTGGCGGCTCGCGTTCTTTGGCACGCTCGCGCTTTCGGGCGGTCTGGCCGGCGGCCTCGTCTGGCAATCGACTCGCGGCCATATCGTCCCGTGGGTGGTGCAGGTCGATCGGCTGGGCGAAGCGCAGGCGGTGGCGCCAGCCGAGGCCGGCTACCGGCCGACCGATCCGCAGGTGGCGTTCCATCTCGCCCGCTTCATCGAGCAGGTCCGCGCGATCCCGGCCGATCCGGTGATCGTGCGTCAGAACTGGCTCAGGGCTTACGACTTCACGACCGATCGCGGCGCGCTCGCGCTCAACGACTATGCGCGCGCCAACGACCCCTTCGCCAATGTCGGGCGGGTGCAGGTCGCAGTGGAAGTGTCGAGCGTCATCCGCGCCTCGCCCGACAGCTTCCGCGTGGCCTGGATCGAGCGTCGCTATCAGGACGGCAGCCTTGCTGCCACCGAACGCTGGTCCGCGATCCTCACCATCGTCGTCCAGCCGCCACGCACCCCTGACGCCCTGCGCAAGAATCCGCTCGGTGTCTTCGTCAATGCCCTCAACTGGTCGAAGGAGCTGTCGCAATGACCGGCATACCCATCCGCCGCGCGGTCACGGCCGCGCTGTTCGTCTCTGCATCCGCACTCGCCGGCTGCGCCACCACGTCGGCCAGGCCGCCCGTGATCGCCTTCGACGATCCGCCCCCAGCGATCGTGGCGACGCCTGCGGCCGAGCCGCCCCGCGCGGTCGAGATCGTCACGATCCCCGAGCCGTTGCCGTTGCCCGGCCAGTTGAAGCCGCTGACGGAGAGCGCGCGGCCGGCGGAGCCCGCCGATCCGCGCCGCCGTGTCGGCGACGCCAACGACGCCGCCCGCAACCAGCCGGTGCGCGACGGCTTCCTCAACGCCATCCAGCAATATCCGTGGACCGAAGGTGCGCTCTATCAGGTCTATACCGCGCCCGGTCAGGTGACGGACATTGCCTTGCAGGAGGGTGAACAGCTCGTCGGGCCGGGGCCGGTCGCGGCCGGCGACACGGTGCGCTGGATCATCGGCGACACGGTGAGCGGCAGCGGCGCGACCGCGCGTGTCCATATCTTGGTGAAGCCGACCCGGCCGGACCTTGCCACCAATCTCGTCATCAATACCGATAGGCGCACCTATCATGTGGAGCTGCGCGCCACGCCCGCGACCTACATGGCGTCCGTTTCCTGGACCTATCCGCAGGACCAGCTCATCGCCTTGCAGGGCCGCAATGCGGTGGCTGCCGCCGCTTCGCCGGCAGCCACCGGCGTCGATGTTTCGGCGCTCAACTTCCGCTACCGGATCGAGGGCGACCGCGTGCCGTGGACGCCAGCCCGTGCGTTCGACGACGGGCGGCAGGTCTTCATCGAGTTTCCCGCCGGGATCTCGCAAGGCGAGATGCCGCCGCTGTTCGTGACCGGCGCGCGGGGTGACGCCGAGCTGGTCAATTACCGCGTGCAGGGCCGTTACATGGTGGTCGATCGCCTGTTCGCCGCCGCCGAGCTGCGCCTGGGCGATCGGCGCACCGAGCAGCGCGTCCGCATCGTGCGCGACGATGGACGGAGGGGGCGGCCGTGACCAACAGCCACGACGCCGCCGTTGGAGGCCAGCCCATGCCCCAAGCGGGCCGGTCCGATCCCGCCGCGTTCCAGCTTCACGGCGATCCGCCCCGCGTCATGCGATTGTCACGCAAAGCACTCGCCGTTGTCGGCGTTGCCGCTGGACTCGGCATCGGCGGCTCGCTGATCTATGCGCTCCGGCCACCGGGAGAGAAGGCGGCCCAGGAACTCTACAACACCGACAGCCGCGCTACCTCGGAGGCGATCACTTCCGGGCCGCGAGACTACGCCCAAGCGCCACGTCTTGGACCTCCGCTGCCCGGCGATCTCGGCCGCCCGATCGTGTCGGCGCAGCAGCGCGGCGAAGACGTGCCCGTGCCGCCGGTCGGCGCCCAGGCTGGACAGCCTGATCCCCGCGCACAGGCGGCGGAAGCCGCCCGGCAGCGCGCCGCACAGGAGCGCGATGCGGCGCGCACCAGCTCGGTCTTCCTTGGCAGCGGAGGCGCGCGCGCAGGCGCGGAGCCCATCGCGACGCCGGGCTTGCCGACTCCGTCCGGGCAGGAGCCGGCTCAGCAGGCCGCACAAGGCGACCAGGCCGGCAAGCGCGCGTTCATGGCGCAGGCATCCAACCAGCGCTCGGTAAGCGTCGAACGGTTCGCCGCGCCCGCATCGCCCAACGTCGTGCAGGCCGGCAGCGTCGTCCCGGCAGCACTCATCACCGGAATCCGCTCCGACCTTCCCGGCCAGATCACGGCGCAGGTGACGGCCAATGTCTACGACAGCCCTACCGGCCGCATCCTCCTCATCCCGCAGGGCGCGAGGCTGATCGGCGAGTATGACAGCGAAGTCGCCGCCGGACAGACCCGCGTGCTGCTCGCCTGGGATCGGCTCATCATGCCGAACGGGCGCTCGATCGTTCTCGAGCGCCAGCCTGGCGCCGACGGCGCGGGGTTTGCGGGGCTACAGGACCGCGTGAACCAGCATTGGGGCAATCTGCTCAAGGCCGCCGCCGTCTCGACGCTGCTCGGCGTCGGCACCGAGTTGGGCGCCGACAGTGAGGACGACCTGACCCGTGCGCTGCGGCGCGGCTCGCAGGACACCATCAACCAGACCGGCCAGCAGATCGTGCGGCGTCAGCTCAATGTGCAGCCGACCCTCACCATCCGGCCAGGGCACCCAATGCGCGTGGTCATCACGCGCGACCTCGTGCTCGAACCCATCGGGGAAACGCGATGACCAAGTTGAAGCTCGGGCCGCTCGCCGACGACCGGCCGGTCAAGCTGACGGTGGAATTGTCCGCTGCCGTCCACCGCGATCTCGCCGCCTATGCCGCTGCGCTGGCCACTGAAACCGGCAGCGAAGCCGTGACGCCGGAGAAGCTGGTCGCCCCGATGCTCGCGCGATTCATGGCGACCGACCGGGCGTTCACCAAGAGCCAGCGTCAGGGGATGTCGAAGGATAGCGCATAGCGGTCGCGCACGAAGGCGAGGAATCGCCGCAGCGCGGGATTGCCGTTGTCTCTCCGCCAGTATCCTGAATAGCCGATGAGCACCGGCCCCTGTTCGCTATGAACGGGTCGGTAAACCACATCGGGATAGCGTGCGCCCGTCCCGCCCTCGCAGACGATCGATAGGCCGAGCCCATCACCTAGGATGCTCAGGATCGTCTCGCGGCTGGCATGGTGCATCCTGATGTCCGGCTGGACACCGACGAGCGACAGGCGGCCCAGCAGCATGTCTCGGATTTCCGGGCCGGGATCGGCGGCCGTAAGCAGGAACCGCTCTCGCCGTAGGTCCGTCCAGTGGAGCAGGTCACGCTCGGCCAGCGGATGATTGGCCGGCAGCGCGACCATTACGCGCTCGCTCCAGAGCGATTCGTGCCGGAACCCGTCATGGCTGGCGTCGCCCAACAGGATCGCAATGTCGATCTCGCCGGTATCGAGCCCGGCGAACAGCGCGCGCCGGTCCACTTCCACGCCATCTAGATCGACATCGGGATGCGCGTTGCGCCAGCCCAACATGGTCGCGCGCAGGTTTCCGGCGGAGACCGAACTGTAATGCCCGACTATAAGCCCGCCAGCGCGGCCTTGCCCCGCCGCCCGCATGGTCGCCACCAGCTTGTCGGCGCTTGCCACCATCGGCCGGGCGCCGCGGACGAGCTGACGCCCCGCGATCGTCATGGTGACGCCCGCGCGGGATCGCTCGAATATCTTCACCCCGACCACGCGCTCCAGCTTGAGAATGCTCCGGCTAAGCGTCGATTGCTCGACATCCAATGCGCGCGCCGCTCGGTAGAAACTGCCATGATCTGCCGCCGCTATGGCGTAGCGAAGCTGACGAATGTCGAACGGCACGCATAGCCCTCTATTCTTTTTGTTAGAGCGTCTTTTCGATCAAGAGCCTTCCTGAAAGGATACTTTGCTTGATAGTCAAACGGGCATGATCCTTGGCTTGGCTTCACGCCCACGAACGACGCACGCCTCAATCATGATCGCCGTCGGGAATCCAGATGCTATGGGAATCGATCTGCAACTTCAGCAGCGCCCGCGATGCCTCCGATCGCGCATCAATCTCGGATCGGCGGGCGTCGTTCGCCTGCCGACGAGCATAGAGCAGTTCGACCAGATCAATCTGGCCTAGCTGATAACCACGCTCCGTCCTCCCGGCCGCGTCGGATGCGCTCTGTGCCGATGCCTGCGCGCTTCGCCAAGCCTCCAGCCGGGTGCGTGCGTTGGACAGGTCCGCGTCGGCAATGGCCGCGACCGATCGCTGGATATTGGCGAGTTCAAGACGGGCGGCGTTCGCCTCGGCTGAAGCCTGATCGGCCGCCGCCCGGCGATAGCCACCTCCAAGCGGGATGGATGCCACCACGCCTGCGCCCCCCTCCATGCCGCCACGCTCGCTGAACAAGCGGACTCCGAAGGAGGGATCGGCGATCCGGTCTGCTCGAACCCGTCGCGCGACGACGGCCAATCGCTGTGCTTCGCGATCGGCGGCGCGAATCTCATGACTGCGCTCAATGACCAGTGCTCGCATGGTTTCGAGATTCTGTGTCGGCGGTTCGGGCAGGGCGAGTTCGGTCGGCTCGGGAGGAAGCGGTATCTCCGGAAACGTCGCGGCCAGGATCACGCGCGCCTGCTCGCGCGCAGAGAGCGATGCAGCGACCAGAGCTTGAGCCTGCGCCAGCGCAGCGGATGCCTGGTCGAGATCGAGCACTGAGGCATCACGTAACTGGACGCGGCGACGCAAGGCGGTCAGAGCCGCTTCCAGCGCGTGCGCCGAGTCCAGATCGTTGTGATAGTGACTGCCGGCGGTTAGCCAGTCATGCCAGAGGCCCGACAGGATCAAGGCCGCCTGATGGCGGGCGTCCTCCATCTGGTTCTCCGCAACCTCGACGCCCAGCGCGCCCGATTCGCGATCAAGCGCCGCCTTGCCGGGAAGACGGAACGAACGGGAAAGGGTCGCATCGAATTCGTCATAGCCGCCTTCGCGGTCGACGTTGCGGCGAACATAGCTGCCCGCGATCGTCGCCTCGTGAGCCCCCATGCGCAACATGTCCTCGCGCGCGCGCGCGGCGTCGACCCGGGCAGCGGCGGCCATGACGGTCGGATGGTTGTCGAGAGCTTCGTTTACTTTCTCAACCGGCGGCAGGTCGGGCTCTTGAGCATGAAGTGCAGTCGGTGCGAGTATCAAGAGCATGGCCAGAGCCAGAATGGAGGGTCTCATGCGATCCTCCCATGGCTGACGACCGACAGGGCGTGCCAGCGCACCGGCCGCTCGTGCCGCGAGTCCGTCACCGCTCGAACCACATCCTGCAGGGTAGTCTCTGTGACGATCAACTCGACCGCGCTTCGCCGGAGACTGCCCGTCACCTGTTCAGTGGTTTGCGCGTCGCTGAAATCCCGACCACGCACGGCCTCTTCCCGAATATGTATCGGTGCGTGTGCGATGGTGCGGATCGCTTCCACGATCGTCTCCGTATCCCGGATCGCGCAATGAAAAGTCAGAAGCTGGTCAGGCATTTTCGGTCTTCCCGGCGCTCTCGCCAAAACGCTCGAACAGGATCGGCAACAGGACGAGCGTCAGCAGCGTGGAGGTGATGAGGCCGCCGATGACGACGATGGCGAGCGGTCGTTGAATCTCCGATCCGGGGCCACTGGCGAACAGAAGCGGCACCAGGCCGAAGGCGGTGATGCTGGCGGTCATCAGCACAGGGCGCAGCCTGCGCTCCGCGCCGTGCCTTACCGCTTCCGCCATGCCGTAGCCCTCAGCCAGAAGCTGGCGGAAATAGGCTACCAGCACGAGGCCGTTCAGAACGGCGATGCCGAGCAATGCGATGAACCCGACCGATGCGGGAACCGAGAGATATTGACCCGAAGCCCATAGAGAAACGATGCCGCCGACCATCGCGAACGGAATGTTGACGAGGATGAGGATCGCTGCGCGCAGCGACCGCAGCGTCGCCAGCAACACGAAGAAGATCAGCAGCAGCGCCACCGGGATAACGAGCATCAATCGGGCCGAGGCGCGCTGCTGATTCTCGAACTGGCCGCCCCAGACAATGCGGTAGCCCGGCGGCAGATTCACCTGTGCAGCGACCGCCGCCTTGGCCTCATTGACGTAGCCGACCAGATCCCGGCCTGAGACGAACGCCTGCACCAGGGCGAAGCGGGAACCATTTTCATGGTCGAGTTTGACCGGCCCCTGTGTCGTTTCGACCCGAGCCATGTCGCTGACCCGCGCCAGACCTCCATCCGGCGTGAGCAATTGCAGGTCGGCGAAACGGGCGGGATCGGAGCGCAGGCTTTCGTCGCCACGGATGACGATCGGCACGCGCTTCTGTCCCTCGGCGACGATACCGGCCCGAACCCCCTCGACCTGAGCGCGAAGCGCATCCTGCATCTGATCGACCGGCATCCCGAAGCGTCCGGCGGCCGCGCGATCAATGTCGAGTTGAAGATAGTCGACACTGTCATTGGCGACGGTCAGCACTTCAGAGGCGCCGTTGATGCCCGAGAGCGCGCGCTGGACCTGCCCGGCGAGATCGCCGAGCGTCACGAGGTCTGGGCCGAATATCTTGACCGCAAGGTCGCCGCGCGCGCCGGTCAGCATCTCGGATACGCGCATCTCGATCGGTTGGGTGAAGCTGGGCTGGATGCCGGGCAGACCCTCGATCGCCCTGCGCATTTCGCCGACCACGAAATCCTTGTCCCCGCGCCATTCGGACTGCGGCTTGAGGCGCACGTAGCTATCGGTCTCGTTTGGCCCCATCGGATCGAGACCGATCTCGTCGGAACCGACGCGGGCGATCACGTCCTGCACCTCAGGCACGGTGCGCAGCGCGCGCTGAACGGCCATGTCGCCTTGCACTGACTGGTCGAGGCTGATCGAGGGCAGCTTGGTGAGCTGGACGATGACCGAACCTTCGTCCATCGTCGGCATGAAGGTCTTGCCGACAGCGCCATAGGCCATTCCGGCGATCACAAGACCAGCCGCCGCCAGACCATAGACGATCCGCTTGTGGGCGAACGCGGCTTCCAGCAGTGCATGATAGCGTGGCGAGAGCTGGCGCATGATCCACGGCTCGCCTTGATGACCGCTCTTGAGTCCGAACGACGACAGAACCGGAACCAGCGTCAGCGCCAACAGAAGCGATCCGGCTAGCGCGAAGACAATGGTGAGCGCGACCGGCGCGAACAGCTTGCCTTCGAGCCCCTGGAGCGAAAGCAGTGGCAGGAAGACGAGGGCGATGATGATGATGCCGGCAGAGACTGGCACGATGACTTCGCTTGACGCCTGGAAAATCTGATTGAGGCGCGGATGGCCTTCCTCATGTTCGCGCCCAAGCCGCTCGACGATATTCTCGACCACCACCACCGCGCCATCGACAAGCATCCCTATCGCGATGGCCAGGCCACCCAGGCTCATCAGATTAGCGGACAGGCCCATGCCGCGCATGAACAGGAAAGTAATGAACGCCGCCATCGGCAGAGTCGCAGCGACGATTGCGGCGGCTCGCCAGTCGCCCAGAAACAGAATGAGAAGGACGATGACGAGGATCGTGGCTTCGAGTAGTGCCTCCTCGACCGTGCCGATGGCGTGACCGATGAGGTCGGATCGGTCGTAGAAGACATCAATGTGGGTTCCGGCCGGCAGGGTTTTCTGGACTTCCTCCAGCCGGGCGCGCACGCCATCGACAACCTGCCGGGCATCGGCCCCGCGCAAGGCGATGACCAATCCCTCGACTGTCTCGGCATTGCCGTTCTTGGTAACGGCGCCGTAGCGGGTGAGGCTCCCAGCTCCGACTGCCGCGACATCGCCCAGACGGATGATGCGGCCATCGCGGCTGGCGATGACGAGCGACTCGAGATCCTCGATCGTGCGGATCGCGCCAACAGCGCGCACGATCAGCGATTCCTCGCCGGCTGTGAGCCGGCCCGCGCCGTCATTGCGGTTGCCGGTCTCGATCGCGCCGCGCAGGTCGGCGATCGAAAGCTTCGCGCTTGCGAGCGCGACCGGATCGGGCCTGACCTCAAACGTCCGCACATAGCCGCCAAGCGCATTGACGTCGGCGACGCCGGGCACGGTCCTGAGCGCGGGCCGGATCGTCCAGTCGAGCAACTCGCGCTTCTGCTGGAGGCTGAGCGGTCCCTCGATCGTGAACATGTAGACATCGGACAGCGGCGTTGAAATTGGCGCGAGGCCGCCGCTGACCGAAGCCGGGAGGTCGGCCAGCACACCCGACAAGCGCTCGGCGACCTGCTGGCGCGCCCAGTAGATATCGGTCCCATCGGTGAAGTCGATGGTGATGTCGGCAATGGCATATTTCGCGGTCGAGCGTAGAATCGCCTGATTGGGGATACCCAGCATCTCCATCTCGATCGGCGTGATGACGCGGCTCTCCACCTCCTCGGGTGTCATACCAGGCGCCTTCAGGATCATCTTGACCTGCGTCTGGGCGATATTGGGATAGGCATCGACAGGAAGGTTTACGAATGCCCATGCGCCGAGGCCCGCCACTGTCAGGGCGAGAGCGAGAACGAGCAGGCGATAGGATAGTGCCGTGGCGACCAGCGCGCGAAGCATGGGCCGATTACCGCGACAGGGCGAGCGCTTTGAGCGCGCTCGTGCCGGCGATCACGATCTGTTCGGCGGGCGCCAAGCCGGACAGTAATACGACTTGACCGCCGACTGTCCCACCGATTGTCACGTCGCGCATTGCAAAACCGCCAGTAGTGGGGACGAAAACGACGGTCCGGTCATCCACCCTGGTGACAGCGTTAGCCGGCACGGCGACCGCGCCCGCAGGGGCCGGGCCGGCAATCGACAGACTGGTCGCCCGGCCGGCGACGATGCCCGGACCTGCGGCGATCTCTGCCTTCACGCTGGCTGATCGGGTTGCCGGATCGATTGTCGATCCTACCGCCGTCACACGCCCCGTTATGTTCGGGTCGATCCGCACGGTCATTCCGGGGCGGACCAGCCCTACAAAACGCTCGGGCAACTGGCCGAGCACCTCGTAGCGGTTCGCCGCGTCGATCACATAAGGCGCGGTCGTTCCGTCCACCGAACCTCCTGCCTGAATGCTGGCGGCCGTGACCCGCCCCCCGATGGGCGCCGTCAGCGTATAGGCGCCGCTCGCGCCATGACCGTTGACCATCCGCAGGATGCGCGCTTTCTCGGAAACGTCGGCATTGGCTTCCACGGCCATCGCACTCGCTTCGTCGGCGCGCGCGCCGGCAACAATGCCCTCGTGGCTGAGTTGTGTCAGACGGGCGGCGTTCGAGCGGGCGACTCCGAGGCGCGCATTTGCTCGCGTCAGGTCAGCCCCCAACATCAGCACCTCGCGGCTGGAAATGACCGCCAGCGCCTGTCCCTGCCGCACGGTGTCGCCTTCGACGACCAGTGTGCGCATCACCACGCCAGGGAAGGTCGCCACCACCGCGACACGCGCATTCGCCGGGGGCTGGATCACCGCCGGCACTGTCGCCAGCGGGGTATCCTCGGCCGCGACGGCAGGTGCCAGCCGGATACCAAGCTGCGCCGCCTGTTTGCCGTCCACCCTGAGTTCGCCGGGGACGGCTCCTGCATTTTCTTGAACCGTCCCCGGCCGCGCCGCAGGGGGCGCCGGCGCGTTCAAGTCCGCAGCGATCCACCACAGGCCGGATACGACGCCGACCACGACTATGGCGCCAATGGGAATATAGACTCGGCTGTTCATGCCCTTCGCCTAGAAGGGCAAGCTGACGGCTCCCTGACGGCGGGAAGATTCAGCTATTGTCCGGAAACTGCAATGTCAGTTCACGCGCCCGGATCAGTGGTCAGCGCTCCGCCATGCGCCGCCGATGGCGGTCCAGAACCGGCCGAGCCCCCCAAGTCGCCGCCGCCGATAGGAGCAGGGCGAGCGACGTCAGGAGAAGAAGGCGCAGAATCCGGCCGGTCACGAACAAACCACGGCCTGGGCCTTTGCGCCCTGCCGCAGAATTGGCGCTTCTTCGCCGGGATTTCAGGCCGGCAGAACCCAGCGACGGACGCGGCGAGCCCGGCGCGCGACCTTGGGACAGGCCAGCGCCGCCCGGTGCAGCACCGCGATGACCAACGCGGTGATCGCCCAGGACAACAGGACGTCCGACAGGAAATGCCCCCCGAAGGCGATCCGGTTCAGCGACAGCGCCAGTCCATAGGCGAGGGCCGCCGCCACGACCGGCGCGCGCCAAGCCGCGGGCGCCATCAGGACGGCGACGCCGACCATCCACGCCGCCGAGGACGCTTCGCCCGAGACGAACGAGCAGTTGGAGGCGCAATTGTCGCTCAGCCTCCAGGCGGCGGTGAAGTCGGCCTCGCCACTGAACGCTTCGATCTGGACCGGCCGGGCGCGGCCCCACAGTGATTTCAGCAGGCTGTTGACGATGAGGCCCGAACCGAGCGCCAAGCCCGCCAGCAGAACGACCGCGCGCCGGGCCAGGCCGGCAAGGCGACGGCGGCGAATGACACCGGCCACCGCCGTCGCGACCAGGCCCAGCAGGACCACGCCCAGCACTAGGCTGGAAGATTTCCGCAAGGCTTTCAGCACCGGCTCGGCGGCCAGGGCGAAGCCCGTTTCGGGGCTGTAGAACAGGGTGCTGACCGCCATGTCGATGCCCGGCAGGACCATGAAATAGGCCGACAGGCCAAGAGTCGCGGCCAGGGCGATGGCCACGGGCTCATCCGGCCGCGCGCCGGCGACGAGCACGAGGCGCGCCCAGGTCACCCTTCGCCGCAGACGGTGTTCGGAAAAGAGGCGACGCGAACGACGCTTGGGCTCCGCGACAGCCGACAGGTCCGTCATCGAACGCCCCAAATCGATCTGTCAATGCAGGAATCCTTAGTCGAGCCGTGCAGCCCGCTCTTCACTGGATCACCGCCGGCACTGTTGCCAGCGGGGTGTCCTCGGCCGCGACGGCAGGCGCCAGCCGGATACCAAGCTGCGCCGCCTGTTTGCCGTCCACCCTGAGTTCGCCGGGGACGGCTCCTGCATTTTCTTGAACCGTCCCCGGCCGCGCCGCAGGGGGGCGCCAGCGCGATCAAGTCCGCAGCGGTCCACCACAGGCCGGATACGACGCCGACCAGGACTATGGCGCTAATGGGAATATGGACCCGGCTGTTCATGCCCGTCGCCTAGAAGGGCAAACTGACGGCTCCCTGACGACGAGAAGATTCAGCTATTGTTCGGGAACTGCAATGTCAGTTCGCGCCCGCCCGGATCGGTGGTCAGCGCACCGCCATGCGCCGCCATGATCCGCTCGACAATCGCGAGGCCTAGACCCGCGCCGTCCTTGCTGGCATGGTCGGCGCGGCTGTGACGCTGGACCAGATCACGCAGCCGATCGGAAGACAGGCCCGGCCCCTGATCCT
The DNA here is from genome assembly GCF_041919955.1 of Phenylobacterium sp. GTDB lineage: Bacteria > Pseudomonadota > Alphaproteobacteria > Caulobacterales > Caulobacteraceae > Phenylobacterium. Next base: position 26,943 of record NZ_JAYRSU010000018.1, read on the forward strand.
TGACCCGTATGACGCCCCCTGGGCCGACGAACACCTGCACTGTGCCACCGGCAGGCGTCGCGCGCACCGCATTTTCCACCAGATTGCGGAGCGCCGCCGCTATCGCTTCGCGCCGGCCGCGCACGATCGGCGATTCCGCCCCGGCTTCCAGGGCGATCGTCTTGCCGGCCGCGATCACACCCGGCGCCAATAGGCTAACGACATCGGTCGCTACATCGGTCAACGGCACGGCCTCGGGTGCCAGTTGCGCCGCCGTCGCCGCGTCGACCTGGGCGAGCAGCATCAATTGATCGATCAGCCGTCGCATTGCCGCCACATCGGTTTTCAGACGACTTGCCTCGGCATGGTCGAGCCGGTCTAGCTCCAGTGACAGCATGGCGAGCGGGGTTCGCAACTCATGCGCGACGTCGGCGGCAAAAGCTTCTTGCCGTGCCGCCGCCTCGTCCAGACGCCCAAGAAGATCGTTGACGGCATCCGTGAACGGCAATGCTTCGGCAGGCATCCGCGACGTGTCGATTCGATATCCGCGCTCATGCCCGCGCGCCGCCTCGATTTCCACGGCGGTCTCTTCCAGCGGCATGAAAGCCTGCCGGATGACCCTGAGACCGACAAACGCCATCGGCGCCAATAGGACAAGAACCGGCAAGGCGACATGTTCCAGCATCTCCTGGATCGCGCGGACGGTGGCCTGATTCGCGTTGAGATCGACAAACGAGAGGCGGTAGAAGAAGACAACGGCGGCAAGCAAAAGAAGCGAACCGACCAATCCGACCAGACCGAGCCCTCTTGCCAGACGCCGGGAAACGGATCGCCGATGTGTCATGCCGTCTCTCGCAGCATATAGCCGATGCCCCGGATCGTATGCAGCTTTCCGCCGGCTCCAGCTTCGTCGATTTTCCGTCGCAATCGTGACATCGCCGCTTCCACGGCATTGGGCGTGACCGGCTCGTTGAAGCTATAGAGCGCATCCTCGATCACACCGCGCCGGACAACCGTGCCCGCGCGACGCATGAGCAGCTCCAGAAGATCGGCTTCACGGCGGGACAAGTCGATCTCATTGCCTTGGTAGTGCGCCGCCCTGGCTGCCGTGTCGAAGCTTAGCGATCCTATTTCGATCACGGTCTGCGCTCGTGGACCGGGACGGCGCAGCAGTGCTCGAATTCGTGCCGCGAGTTCCTCGATCTCGATCGGCTTCACGACATAATCGTCCGCTCCGCCATCGAGTCCCGCAACCCTGTCTTCCAGCGCACCGCGCGCCGTCACGATGAGCGCCGGCGCGACATGCCGTGCGCGGCGCTTTGCGCCGAGCCAGTCGATGCCATCACCATCGGGCAGGCCGAGATCGAGTACGATCGCGTCATAGGCCGCGCCATCCATGGCGCTGTCCGCATCGGCGAGATTGCAGGCGATGTCGCATGAGAAGCCCCGGCGCTGAAGTCCCTCGGCCATCAGCTTTGCCAGCCGGTCGTTGTCCTCGACGATAAGCACTCGCATGAGGGGCGACTCTCTAGTCTAGAGTTCGGGCGCGGTCGTGTTCGACCTGCGTTCTTCAATCACAATGACGGAAATCGCATGGATATCTGCTGAACCTCGGGAGAAGATGATCGGCTCTTGTCGCGATACGTCCCATGGCCGAAGTCACCCTGACGGTAGAGATTTCTCGATGCGATGCGAAAATTCAAAGAGATGTCCCGAAAAGGCGTCCGATACCCGCCGTCAGAGCCATCGCCAGTGCGCCCCAGAAGGTGACTCGGATCACGGCGCGAATAGGTGCAGCTCCGCCCGCCTGGGCGCCGAGGAATCCGAGCACAGCCAGGCAAACCAGCGATGTGGCGATCACTAGCGGGATCAGGAACTGTTGCGGGGCTAGCGCAATGACGGCCAGGGGCGCCGCCGCTCCGGCGCTGAAGGTGATCGCCGAAGTCAGCGCGGCCTGCAGGGGGCGCGCAGTCGAGACTTCCGAGATGCCAAGTTCGTCGCGAGCATGTGCTCCCAAAGCGTCCTTGGCCATAAGTTGATCGGCAACCTGCAAGGCGAGATCGACATCGAGTCCTCGTCCGACGTAGATATTCGCCAGTTCCTGGCGCTCGAAATCGGGTTGATCTGTGAGTTCGCGCTTTTCCATCGCAAGATCGGCCTTCTCTGTATCCGACTGCGAACTGACCGAAACATATTCACCCGCCGCCATCGACATTGCGCCGGCAACCAACGCCGCAACGCCTGCGATCAGGATAGCGGCTTTATCCGCGCCGGAAGCAGCGACACCGGCGATCAGGCTCCCTGTCGACACTATCCCGTCGTTGGCGCCCAAGACGGCAGCGCGCAGCCAGCCGATGCGGCTCACTGCGTGGCGCTCAGGATGAGTTCGTAGTCTGCTCATCGCTTGGTCCCCACGCGATCTGACCCGGCGGCGCGGGCCGGCTGTTCTAGGCGCGCCATGGCAGCATCCTGCGCAATGTATCGTCTTTCATGACATAGTGATGGACGAGTGCAGCGAGGGCGTGAAGGCCGATCAGGTAATAGCCGATAGTCCCCACCGTTTCGTGCAGTTCCTTGATCTGGTGGGCGGCATCCCTGTTCTCTCCCATCAGCGGAGGCAAGACGAGGCCGAAGAACGGGATAGGCTTGCCCGAAGCGCTCAGAACCAGCCAACCGGCCACGGGCATGAAAATCATGAACAGATACAATGCTAGGTGGACAGAACGCGACAGGAAGCGTTGCCATGCCTTTGGTTCAGGCGTGATTCGAGGCGTGGTTCCCACTATGCGGGCGATCACGCGGATAATGACCAAGGCCAGGACTGTCAGGCCCAGCATGAAATGCAACGCTTTCATGCCTTCCCTGATGTCACTCCCTTTTGGATAATATCCGCGAAGTTCGATGCAGGCATAAACGACCGCAATCAACAGCAGCATCAGCCAATGCAGCGCGATGCTCAAGCTTCCGTAGCGTCCGGATTTCAGGCTCCCACTCATCCTTAGCGCTCCACTTGTGACATCGTCCCGGTCCGGCGATGATTCAGTTCGAGTTTCGGCCTGCGCCATCAAGCTCACCGATCATTGGACTGATCGGAAGTATCGTTATTGTCAGCTTAGCCGGCTACAGGATGAACCTGACCGCATTCTGACGATGCGGCCGCGAAGGACTATTCTGGCGCATAGCCGTCAGTTGCCCAAGAATCGCTTGCGCCGTTCCTGGGCATCGGCCTTGATAATCGCTTCCTCGGCGGTGGTGCATTCGCCACCCCGCACCGAACCATTGCGGCATCCGGTAACGACCTGCCGCGCCTCGTCGATGTGGACCAAGAAATACTGGGTGCCGCGTGCATCGGTCGATGTCGGCGCGATGGGCGCCGCGTTGGCGTCCACCACCGATTGCTGCGCTGGAATGATGATGGGCCTTAGGACGAACCCTCCGGCAAACCCGATGACCAGCGCAACCAGCACGATGATGAGTGTCTTGCCTTGTAACATGCCATCTGCCTCCGACAAGAAATAGAAATAACAATCTCGCTATTTAAATATAGCCAAAATAGACTCTTATGAATTACAGGAAAATCTGTAAACTTGAATTGCCGCTATCATCACGCCAGTATCCATAATACACCGTTGACGCTGGCCTTGTTCTCCGTGAGTTGGCCGAAGGTTGCGACTTAGGGTTGATTGTTCGAGGTCGAGCGCGCGCCGCGCGGTAGAAACTGCCATGATCCGCAGCCGCGACAGCATATTGAAGCTGGCGAATATCAAAGGACAAGCGCCTGAGACCTGCTTGCGCCCGGAGGGATTGCGCACGCTCGTCGTCGAAAAAGCATCAGTCCGCTCGGCAAGCCACATCGCCCGATAAGCAACGAAGCCGTCAAGCCGGGATGTCGGCGCCATTTCCAGCCGGACGCCCGGCGTGCTGATATTGGCCCGTCCGATCTGCGCGTAGATGCCCGCCGGAGCGAGATCGGCTCGTCGCATCCCGAACAGCGTATCGAACCGTCCGAACGCGCGGCCCGATCCGTCGCCGCTGGCATGGTCATATTCGACCGACAGCCGTGCTTTCAGCGGACCGTGGAAGGTATAGCCCGCATCGGCGTGTAGGAACCAAGCCGATACGTCGAGTTCGGGCGCGGTAGCCGCCAGCGAGGAACGAGCCGAGCTGATAGATGCCCTCGACCTCAAAATCCGCCTTGCCCGGCGCGGGATCACGGATCAGCCGCGCGCTGATATTATGGAGATGGCGGTTGCGCGTCGGCCGCCCCGGCGCATCGCGTTCCGCAAGGCCAAAATAGCCAATCTCCGCCAACGCGCCCGCAATCACGCGCGGCCTGCTCACCAGCCCGCCCCAAAGCTGCAAGTCGAAGCTCTCGCGATCGAGCCGGACCTTGTTGTCGAGAATCGCGGGCAGATCGTCGGGCAAGCGCACCTGCGGCAGCGTGTAGATCAGCGTCGCCGCCGTGCCGTCGCCCGCATGGATGTCGGCGCGCAGGCCGGTATAGCCGTTGGTGGTGTTGCGATAATCGTCGGCCGCGACCAGACGCCGCGAGCCGAGATTGAGGGTGAACCGTCCCGCCTGCACCGCCAGCGCCGTGCCCCGACCAAAGGGTTCGCGGACCTCATAGCCGACATAGGCTTGCACTGGCTCCAGCGTGTTTACCTCGGCCGTGCCGATCGCGCTGCCCGGCTCGCTGCCATATGCTCGACTGTCGTAAAGCTCGACCCCGACTCTGAACCCATCTTCCCGATATTCGGCGAGGATCGTGGTGCGGATGCTGAACAACTCATCCTCGACACCGAACCCGGCGCGTGCCTGGCCGTCCAGCGTCTCATAGCGCACGCGCACCGAGCCGGAGAGCGTCAGGCCGTCCGGCGGCGCCTGCTGCGCCCGAGCAGGTTGGGCGAAGGTCGCGGTGAGCGCGAAAGCCGATATGAGATATATATGTTTCATCGAATCGCGTGAAATGATACATATGCACTATGATTGATACAACCGGTCCCGAAAACTGGCTGGCGCTGCTGCATCAGCTCCCGGCAAAACCGCCTTATCTGCGCGTGAAAATCTGGCGCCGCTTGCAGGCGATTGGCGCGGTGCCGCTCAAGAATGCCGTCCATGTGCTGCCGCGTCGCGAGGATGCCGAGATCGCCTTTCATGACTTGCTCGGCGAGATCATTGCCAGCGGCGGCGAAGCCGTGCTGATCGACGCGCGTCTGATCGAGGGCCAGAGCGATGCCGAGCTGCGCACGCTGTTCGATGCGGCGCGCGACGCGGACTATGACGAGTTGGCCGACGCCGCGCGACGGCTGCTCGATACGGGTCCGGCGTCCGGTCCCGAGATCGCCAAACTCCAGAGGCGGCTTGCCGAAATCGTCCGGCTCGACTTCTTCGGCGCGCATGGCCGGCAAGGCGCCGAAGCGGCGCTGCGCGAGCTGGATGCGCAGCGTTACGCGCATCCCGATGTCAGCCGGTTGGACACCCCGCCTGAGCTGACACCCGCCGATCTCAAGGGCCGGACCTGGGTCACGCGGCGCGGCGTCCATGTCGATCGCATCGCCTGCGCCTGGCTCATCCGCCGCTTCATCGACCCCAAGGCTGGTTTCAAGTTCATCGACGGCAAGAGCTATGCGCCCGAGCCCGGCGAGCTGCGCTTCGACATGGCCGATGCCGAGTTCACCCATGAGGGCGATCGGTGCAGCTTCGAGACGCTGGTGTTTCGCGCCGGGCTGGACGGCGATCCAGCGCTAGTTTCGATCGCGGAAATCATCCACGAGCTGGACATTGGCGACGGCAAGTTCGACCGGCCCGAGGCGGCCGGGCTTGACGCGATGCTGTCGGGCGTCTGCGCGTCCAGCGAAGATGATCTTGAGCGGATCGCGCGCGGCGGCGACGCGCTCGATCAGTTCCACGCCTATTTCAGCAGCCGAAAGGGCGAGCGATGAGCCCGGTCCTCACCGACCCGCTGGAACGGTCAGACGTGCCCTACAGGGATCATGGTATCCCATTCGGCGAGGCAATGCGTGTCTGGGCGCGGATCGCGGCACTCAGCTTCGGCGGTCCTGCCGGGCAGATCGCCGTAATGCACCGTATCCTGGTCGACGAAAAGAAGTGGATCGGGGAGGAACGGTTCCTGCACGCGCTCAACTATTGCATGTTGCTCCCCGGTCCCGAGGCGCAGCAGCTCGCCGCCTATATCGGTTGGCTGCTCCACAAGACTAAGGGCGGGCTGGTCGCGGGAGCTTTGTTCGTCCTGCCCGGCTTCCTCGCTATTCTGGGCCTGAGCTATCTCTATGTGCTGCTCGGCCATGCACCACTGATCGAAGGGCTGTTCTTCGGCCTCAAGGCGGCGGTGCTTGCTGTGGTGGTGCAAGCCGTCGTGCGCGTCGGGTCGCGGGCGCTCAAGAACAACGTCATGCGCGGAATCGCCGCTGCGGCGTTCGTCGCCATCTTCTTCCTTCATGTGCCGTTCCCCCTGATCGTGCTGACCGCTGCCCTTGCCGGATACATTGGCGGCCGCAGAGGGCTCGCCGCGTTTAAGGGTGGCGGCGGACACGGATCGACGGGCGGCAATGTGGTCCATGATCGCGACACAGCGCTTGGTGAGGGGTTGCCCGATCATGCCCGGCCCAATCTCGCTTGGTCGCTCAAGATTTCCGGCGCGCTGCTGTTCCTGTGGCTGGCACCGGTCATCCTGCTGCTGGCGCTGCTCGGCCCGGACGATGTGTTCACGCGCATCGCGACCTTTTTCAGCCAGATGGCGGTTGTTACCTTCGGCGGTGCATATGCGGTGCTCGCCTATGTCGCGCAGGAGGCGGTGAATACCTATGGCTGGCTCCGGCCCGGCGAGATGCTCGACGGCCTCGGCCTTGCCGAGACGACGCCGGGACCGCTCATCATGGTGGTCCAGTTCGTCGGCTTCCTCGCGGCCTTCCGCGATGCGACCGGCCTGCCGCCGCTAGTCGCCGCAACGCTGGGCGCGATCCTCACGACCTGGGTGACGTTCCTCCCGTGCTTCCTCTGGATATTCGCCGGTGCGCCATTCGTCGAGCGGCTGCGCGGCAATCGGGCGCTCTCGGCAGCGCTCACCGCAATCACGGCGGCGGTGGTCGGCGTCATCCTCAACCTCGCGCTCTGGTTCGCCATCCACACGCTGTTCGGCGAAGTGCGCGAGGTCAGGATCGCAGGCACCGTGTTCGAGACGCCGGTCCTTGCCTCCCTGAATCTGCCCGCGCTGCTGCTGGCGGCGGGTGCCGCGATCGCGGTGTTCCGGTTCAAGGTCGGTATGATCCCGGCGCTGTTCGCCTGCGCCGGCCTCGGCGCAACCTATGTCGTCCTCGCATGAATGGAGAGTCCCGGTGACGGAAGTTTCGCGCAGATCGCCCGCATGGCCTAACTCCGGCTGATCGCGCACTTCATCGACGAAGCGCCGATTGTCACATAACGACTACGCGCGGCAGCGTGATGCGGGGGAAGGCGGTTCTAGAGTAGTGTAAGCGGCGACACATATTCGTTATGTTTATCCAGTGCGGGGCGCCATTCTTCTCCCCATCGTTGAAAACACTGCGGTTTCACCGTTGGGGGAACTGTGCGCGGACGATTGCTACACAAACCTGCTACACAATTACGCGCCTGAAATCGTCCCAACCATCGGGAAAGGCTCAGAAAAGCGGTCAGTTGGACGATTGAGCAGGGTTTCGAGGAAGCCCGCGCTCGCGCTGGGCTACATGTCGATCAACAACCTCTGTCGAGGTGTGATCTGCGAGGCTCGCTATCGAGCGGCTGGTCCGAGATTAGGCCAACGGCTGCGGAGGTGTCGCCGGGCGCCACCCTCCAAGAACTCTACGATGACCGATCCGACGAGGGATTGGTCGCCTCGAACCCGGCTCTCTTACGAGACTACCCGAAGGCTGGTTCTGGCCATCTTAGGCGAGAAGCCCCCCGTTCGGTCGATCACTCGGGCTCACTGCCGCGCCCTGATAGAGACCTTGCGTTGGCTGCCGCGCAACGTGCTGACGCGCTATCCCCGTTTGAGCCCCATCGAGATCGCGGCATGAGCCAAGAAGGCGGAGCGCACCGACCTCATGAGCCCGAGCAACATAAACACCTACCTCAACAAGGTGGGCGGCGTGTTCAATTGGGCGGTGAAGGAAGAGATGATGGACCGCAATCCGGCAAATGGATTGAGGGTGCCAGATGCGGCGCTGCGGAGGGATAAGAGACTACCGTTCTCCACGGCCCAGCTTCGAGCGATCTTCACGGCGCCGCTCCACACCGGCTGCCGCGACGACGGGCATGGCTACGCCGCGCCGGGAAATTGCCGTCCGCGCAATGCGCGCTTCTGGATTCCGCTCATCTCACTGTTCAACGGCCTTCGGCTGAATGAAGCCTGCCAGCTTGATGTCACCGATGTCCGACTGATCGAAGAAGTCCCGTGCTTCGTCATCACGGAGGCCTCGGCTGGCAGCGCGACTGATAAACGGCTCAAGACCGCCTCAAGCGCGCGGGTGGTTCCGATCCACCCGGAGCTTGTGGCTCTGAGGTTCATGGACTTCGTTGTTGAGCGTAGGCGCGCCGGGGAGATCAAGCTGTTTGGCGAGGTCGGGCTTGGAGCGACAGGCTACCGCTCAACCACGTTCTCGGCTTGGTTCACGCGGTTCACAGGGAAGGCCAAAGCGCGGTCGAATAAGACCTGCTTTCATAGTTTTCGGCACAATTTCCGCGATGCGCTTCGAGAGGCTCGGATTGAACGGGACATCGCGCTCGCGCTGGGCGGTTGGTCGGCTCCGGGCGGTTCCGGTTCATCGGCTTCCGTCTCAGACGCCTATGGTAGCGGCTACAGGGTCGCGACCCTGTTCGAGGCGATCAGTCGGGTCAGCTACCCTGATCTCGACCTTTCCCATCTCGAACCGTAGCTGACGACGAACGTCGGCGATCCCATATGAATTACAGAGCGATTGCCTTATATGTAAGTCACAAAGAAATTTATGGCTTATATGTAAGTCAAAATATCTGCAATCCGGTCAGGAGGCCTGTGTCATGGAAAGGGTTGTGCGCGCATATTCCCGCTATGGGCGAGAGGCCGTAAGAGTGCTTGGGCAAGCCATCCGTATCAACCGATTGGAGCGCAAATTGAGCGTTGCCGAGTTGGCGGAGCGGGTTGGCGTTTCGCGCGACATGATGCGGCGGATCGAGGCTGGTGATCCACGCTGCGCCATCGGCGTCGCCTTTGAAGCCGCCTCAATCGTCGGCGTGACCCTCTTTGAGGAAGATCGCAGTAACCTGACCATGCGTCTGGCCGAGCACGATGAAAAGCTGCGCCTTCTGCCCAAAGCCATCCACAAGGCACGGACGACGGTGAAGGATGACTTCTGAAATTCGCTACGACGAAGCCTACGTGTGGATATGGCTGCCGGGCAAAACCGAGCCGGTTGTTGCTGGACGCATAGAGCGTCAGCGAGACGGTCGGTTGCAGTTCAATTATGGCCGCAGCTACCTCGCTCGCAAAGACGCGATCTCGATCTACGAACCCGAGTTGCCGCTTCAGTCCGGCGAGATGCGACCTCGGGCGAACATGCAAATGCCAAGCTGCATCCGAGATGCTTCGCCGGATGCGTGGGGCAGACGTGTCATCATCAACCGCACGATGGGCCTTAAGGGACAGGATGCGGACAGCATCGATCTCGACGAACTTACATACTTGATGGAATCCGGTTCGGATCGGATCGGGGCCTTGGACTTTCAGGCCTCTGCGACGGAATACGTCGCGCGTGCCCGCCAAAATGCGACGCTCGATGAGCTGATGCAGTCTGCGGAGCGGGTCGAGAAGGGGGTGCCCCTATCCCCTGACCTGGACTTGGCGCTCCAACATGGAACCTCGCTGGGCGGCGCCCGGCCAAAGGCGTTGATCGAGGACGGGGATCGGAAGCTGATCGCGAAATTCTCAGCCACCGGCGACCTCTACAACGTCGTGAAGGCAGAGTTCGTCGCCATGCGGCTCGCTCGTGAAGTCGGATTGAATGCCGCCAATGTGTCGCTCACGAACGGGCTGGGGAAAGATGTTCTCCTGATCGAACGCTTCGACCGGTCACTGGTGGAAGAAGGATGGACGAGGCGCGCGATGGTCTCTGCGCTCACCATTCTTGAACTCGATGAGAATGAAGCTCGCTATGCGAGCTACGAAGATTTAGCGACCGCGATCCGGCATCGCTTCACCGATCCGACGCCGACGCTGGAAGAGCTATTTGGGCGCGTCGTTTTCAACATCCTCTCGGGCAACACCGACGATCATGCCCGCAATCACGCCGCGTTCTGGGACGGCAGAATTCTCTCCCTCACGCCCGCCTACGACATTTGTCCCCAAGGCCGCACCGGGGGCGAAGCGAGTCAGGCTATGCTGATCACAGGCAACAAGCGTCTGAGCCAGTTGACGGTCTGCCTCGAAGCGGCGCCCCAATTCCTTCTGTCGGAGGAACGGGCGAAGGCGATCATCGAGGCTCAGTTGGCAGTCATCCGTGCGCAGTGGTCAGCCGTATGCGACGAGGCAGGTTTAACGGAAGTGGATCGCCGGTTCCTCTGGGGGCGCCAGTTCCTCAATCCGTTTGCACTTGAAGGGTGGGAAGCCAACTGACCGCTTTTCTGAGCCTTTCCCGATGGTTGGGACGATTTCAGGCGCGTGATTGTGTAGCAGGTTTGTGTAGCAATCGTCCGCGCACGGTTCCCCCAACGGTGAAACCGCAGTTTGCATTCGATGCGGTTGATTTCGCCGCTCCGGCGCCAGCACCATTCGGAAGACGGATTTAAAGGCGGGCCCTGGAGGGCGCGCGGTCAGCGGGGGGCGGCCTGATGCATGGCGTCGAAGCGTTCGAGCTGGTGCTCATCCTGCTGGCGCTGGTGGTGGCGCTCTCGTGGCTTGCCTTGAAGCTGAAGCTTCCGCCCGCGGCCGCGCTGCTGGTCGGGGGCGGCGCGCTCGCCTTCGCCCCGGGCCTGCCCGCCATCTCGCTCGACCCGGAACTGGCGCTGGTGCTGTTCCTGCCGCCGCTGCTGATGGATGGCGCCTACTACACCGCGCTGGGGCGCTTCCGACGCCATCTGGGCGGAATTCTTTCGCTGGCGGTCGGGGCTGTGGTCTTCACGACCCTGGCGGTCGGGGTGGTCACCCACTGGATCCTGCCCGGCCTGCCCTGGGCGGCCTGCTTCGCGCTGGGCGCCATCGTCTCGCCGCCCGACGCCGTGTCGGCGCGGGCCGTGCTGAAGGGCGTGACCCTGCCGCGCCGGCTGACCGCGCTGATCGAAGGCGAGAGCCTGCTGAACGATGCGACCGGACTGATCCTGTTCCGCTTCGCCGTCGCCGCGACCCTGAGCGGGGTCTTCCATGCCGGGGAGGCGGTGCAGAGCTTCGCGGTGGTCGCCGTCGGCGGCGCCGCGGTCGGCCTGGCGGTCGGCGCCGTCTGGATGTTCGTGGTCAAGCGCTTGCATGACCGGATGCTGATCGTCGTGGCCACCACGTCGCTCGGCTGGGCGGCCTATCTGGCGGGGGAGGCGGTCCATGTCTCGGGCGTCATCGCCACGGTCGCGGCCGGCCTGGTGCTGGGCTGGCACCAGCATACGATCCTCTCGGCCGACGTCCGCCTGCTCGGCAACTCCGTCTGGCGGATCCTGGTCTTCGTCCTCGAGGCGCTGGTTTTCATCCTGATCGGCTTTTCGCTGCGCGGGGTCATCGATCGGATCGGCGGGATCGAGGCGATGCCGCTGGAGATGGTCTACGCCGTGGCCGGCGTCGTGCTCGCCGTCACGGTCGCCCGGTTCGTCTGGGTGTTCGCGACGGAGACGGTGCTGAAGGTCGCCGAGACGGCCGGACTAAAGACGGCCCATCCGCTGGGCTGGCGGCAGTCGACCATTCTCGGCTGGGCGGGCATGCGCGGCGTGGTGACGGTGGCGGTCCCCCTGACCCTGCCGCTCGACACGCCTGGCCGCGACCTCATGCTGGTCTGCGCCTTCACCGTGGTCTTCGTGACCGTGGTGGCGCAGGGGGCCAGCCTGGGCTGGCTGGTGCGCAAGGTGCGGCCCGTGGACACCGATCCGCCCGCCAGGATGGACATGCCGGCGACCGAAGCGGCGATGGCGCGCGCGCGGATGGAGGTTGTCGAGACGCTGGCCTACGGCCCGGACGGCGCGCTCGTCCATCCCCAGTTGCTGCAGGAACACCGGCGGCGGGTGAAGGCGGAGTCGGGGCCGAGGCTCTCGGTGATCTTGCGGCCAAGCACCGACCATTCGTCCTGCAGCTTGCGGGCGATGGCGTCGAAGTCAGCGCCGGTTCCCGAGCCGATCTTCTCGCCGAGGGCGGTACGGGCCGCCGAGGCGATGAAGCCAGAGCGACTCATGCCGCGCGCCTCCGCCGCTTGGTCGATGCGTTTCAGCAGCTGTTCGCCGATCGAGATGTTCACGCGCACCGGCGCGTCCTCGACCGAGATGTCGATCAGAAAGGGGATTTCGCCGCTGGCGGTGGTCACAGCTTCGGCCGCCGTGGGCCGTGGCCACTCCTGGCCCTCGTCGGTCAGCCGCTGGAGCGCCTTCAGGATGGCCTCGCGGGCGGCGGCGACGAGATCGGCGATGCCGGCGCCGGCCACGTTCAGGTCCGGCAGGTCCGGAACCTTGGCCTGGTAACCGGATTGCTGATCGCCGGTCGCGAGGGCGACGAAGACGAGATTGGGCATGAGCGCCTCCATGAACAGGTTGGAGCTTCATGTTGTGTATTTTTGCGCAAATTCAACCGCGCATCGCGCGAGGGCGGAATCATGCGATGAGGCGGCCATGCCCAGCCCGCCCGGTTTGCCCGAGTTCGACCTGCCGATGATCTTCGCGGATTCGATGGCGGGCCTTGGATTCCAGTCGGGCGTCGCACGGCTGGCGTTCGCGGCCAACACCGCCGACGAGACAGGCCAGGAGCATATGGTGAAGTCCGGCTATCTGATCATCACGCCCAGCTGCATGTTGGAGCTGCGTAGCCAGATCGACCAGATTCTGACCGAGCTGGAACGTCAGGGCGTGATCAGCTTCACCCCGGAGAAGCTGGACGGCTGACCGCGCACCTGCTCGTAGAATGCGTCGCCCAACTTGACTTGCCCCTGCGCGGTGAGATGCGTGCCGTCCGATGGCTGTCGCTCGAATGGGGCGGTGTCGATCAGGGTAACACCAGGCGTTGACGCTGCGACCGCAGCCTGAGCCGTTCGTACAGTATCCCAGCCACGCTTGGCAGGAACCGGTCGATCGATCTGCGCAATATGCACGACAGTGTCTTTATCGCCCCACCGCATGCGAATGGCGGCGACAAAGGCCCTCAAGTTCACCTCGTAGGCGGCGGCTTTGGCCGGCGTTTCGCTGTCGGTTTCGCCCTGCATCCAGAGCACAGCGGTCACTGACGGGCGCAGTCCGCCGGCCGCGAGCGCCGCCTTCGCCGCGTCGATCTCAGCCGCGGCCTTGTCCCAGAGCTCCCCGCGCGATTGTGTAGACCAGTCGGGCCGGAGCGGATCCAGCGCCAGGCCGGTCTCGCCGCGGGCGTATTTGACGATGTAGAGCGGCGCGCAAGCGCGCTCGGCGCGCCATCGATAGGCGAATTGGGCCTCCGGCCCCCAGTTGCGCGGCTGGTTCGGCGAGCCAGTGTTGATCCCAGGCCGAAGATCGGCGAAGGCGCGCCGTGCCGGATCCCAGATCATGGCGCCCTCGGTAGGGGCGGCGAGACGGGGCGGAAGATCGGCAGCCGAGAGTGTATAACCCAGGGCGTTCGACTGGCCCGCCACGACCACCATGACCGGCTGGCAGTCTATTGAAGCGCCCAGGTGATCCAGCATCGCAGGCTACGTTGATTGGTTCGCCGGACTATAGGACAGCGGCCCGGCTCAGCCAATCGCTCGAAGCGCTGGACGGTTTACCGCGCTTGCGGCTCTGATGCTCCAAAGTCGGGGGGAATCACCAAATGACCGCTATTGGGGCCGGGCGCACCGGGCCGGGCCTGATCGTCGCTATCTGCTTCTCTATCGCGGCGCTGGAGGGCTACGACATCCAGGCCTTCGGTGTGGCGGCGCCGCACATGGCGCCGGATCTGGGGCTCGGCCCGGCCGAACTGGGCGTGGCCGGCAGCGCGGCGATGCTGGGCTTGATGATCGGAGCGATGAGCGGCGGCTGGATCGCCGACCGCATCGGCCGGCGGCCGGTGTTGCTGGTCTCGGTGGCGCTGTTCGGGCTTTTCTCGGTGGTCACCGCTTTCGCCGACAGCGGCCAGATGCTGACCCTGGCGCGGCTCGCCACGGGCCTCGGCTTCGGCGGCGCCATGCCGAACCTGATCGCGATCGCCACCGAGATCAGCCCGCCGCACCGGCGGGCCCTGACCACCACCAGCATGTTCTGCGGCCTGCCGGCCGGCGGCTCCCTGGTGGCGCTGATGGCGCAGGCCGGCGGCGAGGCGCTGGACTGGCGGATGATCTTCCTGATCGGCGGCGCCTTGCCGTTGCTGCTGGTCCCGGTGATCTTCTTCCTGCTGCCGGAGACGCGGCAGGTCCATGAGGCGAGCGCCGAGCGCAAGCTGGCCCGCGGCCTGTTCGGCGAGCGCCGTCTCCCGGCGACGCTGCTGATCTGGGTGATCTTCGGCCTGGACCTGCTGATCACCTACCTGCTGCTGAACTGGCTGCCGACTCTGGTGGTGGCCAAGGGATTCTCGGCCTCCGACGGCGCCTCGGCCTCGTTCTGGATGAACATGATGAGCGTAGTCGGCGCGCTGGTGCTCGGCTGGAGCGCCGACCGCATCGGGTCACGCTGGCTGCTGACGGCCGTGTTCCTTGGACTGGGGGGCGCGCTATGGGGACTGGCGGTCGCCACGGGCCTGAGCGCTGTTCTGGCCTGCTCGGCGGCGGCGGGCTTCGCCGTGGTCGGCGGCCTCTACGTGCTCTATGCGCTCGCTCCGACCTACTATCCGGGACCGGTGCGGGCGGCGGCGGCGGGCGCGGCCATCGCCGTCGGCAGGCTGGGCTCGATCGTCGGGCCGGTGATCGCCGGCGACCTGCGCGCGGCCGGCTACAGCCCCGGCGAGGTGCTGGGCTTCCTGGCCCCGGCGGCGGTGGCGACGGCGGTCTGCGTCTGGGCGCTGACCACCTTCTGCAAACCCTATCGGGAAGGCTGAGCTCTGCGGGCGGCGCCGGCGGCCTTCAAAGCCGCGCGCTGCACGCCTTCCGGCATGGTCGCCAGCCAGGCCTGGGGCGAGAGCCGCTCGGCGACCCGCTTGCGGCCCGCGTCGGACAGGCGCTGGGCCAGGCCCGGCTCGGTGCGGATGCGGCGCAGGGCGTCGGCGGCGGCGGCGACGTCGGGGTCGGCCCACGTCTGGCCGCGATAGATACCCTGCGGATCCTCGACCGGAATGAGCCTGGACGGCACCACCATGGCGCAGGTCTCGTCCATGAAGTCGAGATTGCCGGACCAGCCGGTGCCGATCATCGGCGTGCCGAGCGCCATCGCCTCGGCCATGATCAGGCCGAAGCCTTCGGCCCGGTGCAGTGAAATGACGACGTCCGACGCGGCGATCAGCGACTTGACCCTGGCGTAGGGCCAGATCTCGTCGATCACCTCGACGTTCGGCGGCGCCATGGCGCGCAGCTTGGCCAGCAGGTGGGGAAAGAGCTTGCCGTTCTGGGTCTTGATGACCAGACGCGCGGTCGGATCGTCCGGGAAGGCGCTGCGGAAGGCCGCGATGACGCCCTGAGGGTTCTTACGGGCCATGGACGAGTTGAAATCGAACAGGGTGACCGCCAGGAAGCGGTCGTCCCGCGGCGCGGGCTCGACGTTGCGGTAGTCTTCGATGAACAGCGGCACGGGCACAGTGCGCACCGGTGATCGTGCGCCCTCCAGCGAAGCGCCGGTGAAGTTCGAGGGCGCCCAGACCTCGTCCATCATGGCCGCGTCCCGCAGCCACGCCTTGGGCGCGCGCGGCAACTCGAACGCCCAGTAGCCGTAGCGCGGGCCACGCACGTTCTTGGGGCCCAGATAGGCCAGGGCCGAGAGCAGCTCGGGGGCGTTGCAGTGGAAGATCCAGGCGCCCGGAGAGCGAGCGGCGTCGGCCGCGCCGATCCAGTCGAGCCTGGCGCCCGAGATGTCGACTTTCTCCACCGGGGCGCCCAGCGCCTCGAAGGCGCGTGCGGACAGGATCGCGCCATGGGCGATGCCGTGCGAGCCGCCGAAGTCGCCGACCACGCGGATCGGGCCGGAAAAGTCGTCGGCGGCGTGCGGCGCTTCGGCCTGGCGGCGGACATACGCCTTGAGGGCCGGGCCCAGCAGCGGCTGGGCGATCACCCGCAGCTGCGGGGGGAGGGCGGCGCGCCAGGCGCGGCGGGCGGAGGTAAGCAGACTCATGCGCTGGCCGAACTCCAGGACACGCCCTGGCTCAGCAGGGCCACAGCGTCGGCCGGGACCAGCCCCGACGCCGTACGGAAGATGACGATGTCGGCGCGGGCCGGCGCCAGGGCGGGTGCGCCGTCGGGCGTGCGGAAGCGCGCCGCGCCGGCGTCATAGACCAGGGCGTCGCCGCCTGCGGCCTCGGGCGTCCAGCGCTCAGCCACCAGCAGGGTGTTCACCGTTCCCGCCGCCTGGGCGCGCGCCGTCTCGGGCGCGGTGCGGCGGACGGTCAGGCGCGCCAGTTCGAACATCGGGTGACTGTCGACGCTGGGCGGCAGGGCGGCCAGGTCGACGCCATATTCGGCCAGGCCTCCGCCGATCAGCCAGCGCAGGAATCCGAAGCGGCCGTTGAAACCGTTCAGGGGGAACAGCTTCTGCAGATCGCTGCGGCTCTCCCAGATCGACAGGAATAGCCGCGGGAAGGGCAGTCCGCGGGCCAGGTCGCGGACCGGCGCGTCGAAACCCGAGCGCAGCGTGGCGCCCACGTGCCGCGGCCAGGCGGCGCGGCTGGCCAGGCCGTAGGCCGCAAAGCGCAGCCTGGCGTCGGAAAGGTCGCCGGCCACGTATCGCGCCGCACGCACGGCCAGGTCGGGATCGGCGAAGGTCTCAAGCGGCGCCAGCCGGGCGTTGAACCGGCCCTCGACCGACTCCGGACCCAGCAGCCAGGCGCGCAGGCCCGCCTCGTCGCTGGCGAAGCGGTCGCGAAGGTCCCGACGCGCAGCCTTCATGGCGGCGATGGCTGGGGCGTGCGGAGTGGTGGTCAGCCAAGTGGTCAGCTCGGCCGATGAAGCGAGCCACGGCCCCTCGCCGCGGACGCCTTCGGGATCGCGCACGACCGCGCCGGGCCGAACGGAAACCCAGGTCTCCGCCGCCGCCGTCAGGCCGCCGCCGAAGTCCTCGCCGGCGCGGGCGGCGGCCAGCATACGGCGCCGGTCGGCCTTTGCGACCGGTTGCCCCGAGGGAAAGGTCGCATGACCGTACGGGGTGGCTGAGGCCTCGACGTGGCCGTTGCGGAGGAGGGCGGCCGCGTAGTCGGCCAGCAGCGCCGAGAGCGGGCTGCCTGCGGCCACCTTTACCCGGTCCTGGTGTTTGGAGAGCAGGCCCGGATGATGCGGGTCGAAGCCCGAGAAGTGAAAGAAGACCAGCGGCTGGCCGTCGACGCGCCACTCGCCCGCCTCGCGCGTGACCTCGCGGCCTTCGAGGTTCCAGTAGGCGAGGTTGAGGGCTGGGCTGCGCAGGATGGCCAGATCGCTGACGAAGCCGGGCGCCAGGTCCATCCACTTCTGATCCGTGAACAGGCCGGCCGCGAAGTCGGCGCGGCAGTCGAAGCGGAGCTTCTCGCCCCACCAGTCCAGGAGGTCGAAGATCTGCGGTTCGGCTCGCGCCGCCATGAAGCCGAGATTGTAGGCCCCCGACTGCAGCAGGGTGTGGTCGCTGGGGCTGGCCTCACCGCGCAGCGGGCGTGTGATGTGCGGGGTCAGGGCAAGGGGCGCCCGCGCCAGGGCCTCGCGCACCTTGTCCAGCGGCCGGTAGACCCAGATGTCGGGGTCAAGATAGGTGCAGCTGGCGACGCCGTCCTCGGCCAGCAGCGCCTTGAAGGCGTGCGGCTTGACCGCGGTGTTCAGCTCCAGGGCGTCGTAATAGGCGCATTTGGCCGCGAAGTCGGGATCGAGATAGGCGGCGTCCAGAACCCGGATCGCGGGGTCTTTGAAGCGTATCTGGCCGTCGGTGGCGATCACCACGCGCCGTGCGTCCGGCTCGGCGGCGGCGAGGCTCTCCATCAGGCTGGCGGCCTGGGCGGCGTAGTTCCGCGATACGATGGTGAAGATGACGTCCACGGTCGGCCCCTTGGCGTTGTCAGGCCGCGGCCAGTAATTCGTCCAGCTTCTTGACGTCCATGATCGGCGAGGCGACGCCGCCTTCGATGCGCATGACCTTGTTGCAGTAGAGGCGGATCAGCTCGAGCTCGTGGGAGGCCAGCACCAGGATGCCGGCCCGCTCCATCAGGTCGAGGATGCGCTTGTGGGCGAGCTTCTTGAAGTCGGCGTCGCCGACGGCGATCCACTCGTCCATAAGAATGATGTCGGCGTGGACGGCGGTGGCCACGGCGAAGGCCAGCCGCGCCTGCATGCCGGCCGAATAGGTCTTCAGCGGCATGGCCAGGAAGGCGCCCAGGCCGGTGAACTCGGCGATCTCCCCCAGGCGCTCGTCGATCTCCTTGGCCGACAGGCCGGCGATCCGACCGCGCAGGCGGATGTTGTCCAGCCCTGTGGCCGACGGGTCGATGCCGAGGTTGAGGTCCAGCATCGCCGCGATCTGCCCGTGGACGTCGATCGTGCCTTCGTCCGGCTCATAGGCGCCGGCGAGCGCGCGCAGCAGGGTGGTCTTGCCCGAGCCGTTGTGGCCGATCAGGCCCAGGCGGTCGCCGGAGCGGAGCTGCAGATTGACCTTGGACAGCGCGGTGATCTCGGGCGCGCCCATCGACGTCTTGCCCAGCTTTCCGCCCACGGTGATGCGCGCCAGGTGCTTCTTCAGCGACTTGGAATCGACCCCATAGACGGGGAAGCGCAGGGTCAGGTCGGTGACCGTGATCGAAACCTCGGGACCCTTCATAGGTAGTGCACGATCCTGCGGCGGATGTTGGCGAAGGTGGCGAAGGTGGCGATCCAGCCGACGATCGCCGTGGTGACGAGAACGCCATAGGTCAAGGGCGCGACCTCCTGGCCGAGCAGCGGCGCGCGCACCACCGTCAGCAGGTGATAGAACGGATTCAGCAGCAGGACAGCATGGTCGAGCAGGCGCCCGCCGGGTAGCCAGAAGACCGGGGTCATGAACATCGCGAACTGGATCCCCGAGGCGACGATCTGCGGAATGTCGCGGAAACGGGCCGAGGCCATGCCGGCCGCCAGGCTGATCCAGGAGATGTTGGCGAGCAGCAGCAGCAGTCCGACCAGTCCCATCGGCACGTTCGCCTGACGCCAGTGGTCATAATAGATCAGCACCCCGACGATGATCACGAGGTGGTGCAGGAAGTTGATGACGTTGCGCATTACGGTGCGCCAGACGAAGGTCATCATCGGCAGTGAGGTCTGGGACAGGATGCCCGAGGCCTGGACGAAGGCGCTGCAGCCCTCGAGGATGACGTTCGAGATCATTCCCCAGAAGACGATCCCCAGCGCCACATACGGGATGAAATCGTTGACCGGGACCTTGAACAGGTTGGCGTAGAGGAAGCCGATCCCCGCCACCATCAGGCCCATGGAAAGCGTGATCCAGAACGGGCCGAGGATCGAACCGCGGTAGCGCGACACCACGTCGTGCCAGGCCAATGACCAGGCCAGTCCTATCCGCTCGAACGAGGCCCGCAGGTCGGCGAACGCCATGCTGAACTCGTGCATGGGCCCGCGCCGTCCGGTGCGCACCATGTGTTGTACGGATTGCATTCAGTCTCCCGACCCGGAGCCGCCGAAGCATTCGCCGACGGCGCTCAAACCCGGTGGGTAACAGGTCGCATTTTACGGCGCAAGCATGGCGCCGGCCCATGAATCCCAAGGAAAATTCGCGAAAGCCGGCTTCTGGACGGCTTAGAGCGGGCTTTCGTCTTCGAACGGCGGAGCGCTGGTCTTCAGGTGCGCGTGGTCGGCGCGGTATTGATTGAAATAGCGGCGCATGGCCGGAGCGGGCTGTGCGGTTTCGCGCACCAGGCCCCCGGCTTCCAGTTCGGCGGCCGAGCGCTTGCGCACCACGAACTCGATCCCGCACTCTCCGATCGGCGTCAGGGTCTGGTCGAAGCGCGGAAGGTCGTACCGGAAGGTCGAGTTCAGCAGCGCCACCTTCTCGACGTCGGCGGCCGGGCCGAGCTCGGACAGCAGTTCGAGCACGTTGATCGAGCGATCCGACCAGGATTTCGCCTTCAGCATCGTGAAGGTCCACTTGTGGTCGCGGTTGTGGGTCGAGGGGAAGACGCCCTGTTCGTAGAGGTCCTCGTCCGGAACGGTGACGATCAGGAAGCCGCCGGGCTTGATCGCGCCGAACCAGGCTTTCAGCCCCTGGCGCGGATCGACCAGGTGCTCCAGGCAGTGACTGGAATGGACGAAGTCCAGGCTCTCGGGTGCGAGGCCTTCGAGGAACTGGGCGTCGCCGTCCTCCCAGTCCCAGACGCGCACGGACGCCAGGCCGGGGAAGAACGGGACGTAGAGCGACAGCGGATCGGGCTTGCCGCCGATGTCGAGCCCCTCGCCGACGAACCAGCGGCGGGAGAAGTTCGGATCGGCCATGCGCCGGACGATGGACTTGGAAAGCTCTTTCATCGTTCGTTCCTATCGCACGTCCCAGGATTCGGCGCCGATCGATGTGAAGCGGGCGGCCTGGGCCATGCCGCCGAAGCCGGACAGCAGTCGCTTCAGGGCTTCGCGCCGGGTCGGATCGACCAGGAACATCATGAAGCCCCCGCCGCCGGCGCCGGAAACCTTGCCGCCGAAGACGCCGAAGCTCTTGGCCGCGTCGTAGACCGCGTCGATCGACGACGACGACATGTTGTGCGCGGTCTGCTTCTTCAGGCTCCAGCCGGAATCGAGCAGTTCTCCGAACCGGGGGAGGTCGCCGGCCACCAGGGCGTCCCGCATTTCGAACGCGCTGGCCTTGATGGCGTGCAGGCTTTCCAGCGACTTGGGGGCGTGACTGCGCATGTTGGCGGTCTGCTCCTCGATGATCGCGGCGGATTCACGGCTGACCCCCGTAAAATAGAGCACCAGGCTGGCCTCGAGCTCCTTCATCACCTTGGCTGGGACCTCGACCTTCTCGACTTCCACCCGCGCAGCCTCGAAAAAGCGCATCAGGTTGAGGCCGCCGTATGCGGCGGCGTACTGGTCCTGGGCGCCGCCGGCCAGGCCGAGTTCGCGTCGCTCGATGTCGAAGGCCAGCGCGGCCACCTGGTGGGCGTTCATGGACAGTCCCATGAATCTGCGCATGGCCTCCACCATCGCCACGACAAGTGCGGAGGACGAGCCTAGGCCCGAACCTGGCGGACAGTCGGCGTAGGAGACGAGCGTGAGCGGCAGAGCGCGACCTCCCGCATGATCGGCCATGAACCGATTGTAGACGCCCTTCAGCAGGCGCAGCGGCTCTTCGGTGGGCAGGGGCGCAGCGGCTGGCGCCTGCCAGGACTGGTCGCGGTCGGCGGCCACCAGCCGCACCTCGCCGTCGTCCCGCGCCTGGACCGTGACGTGCGCGAACAGGTCGATCGCCGCGTTCAGGACCACGCCGCCATGCTCGTCGCAATAGGGCGAGACGTCGGTGCTGCCGCCGCCGAAACCGAGCCTGAGGGGCGCACGGGCGCGCACCAATTCATGACGCATTGTAAGCGCTCTATCCCCGACGTGACGAACCCCGATCCGCGCGGGGTAGTCGCCGCGGCCGGGCTTGGCAACCATGATCGGCGGCGTCTTTGCCGTGGGAAAGGTGCGAAACTTTGGCGGGCGCCCTGGCGACAAGACCGATCGGTATCTATCTGGGCGGAGGCCGCCCGCTCTCCCCGCGGGGACAGGCCGGGAAATTCGGCATGAAGTCCATTCTTTCCGCCGCGGCCGTGACCCTGGCTCTCGGGCTCGCCGCCTGCGATCAGCCGGCGCCCTGGGCGCGCGCAGCCTCCGCGCCCGAACCGGTCCAGGTCGCCGGCAATCTCCGCAGTCAGGCCGTCGCCTGGAACGAGCGCGAGGGACGCTTCGAACTCAACGGCGCGCCGCTTCGCTCGGGGCGCCTATGGACCTTCGATGGGGCCACTGACGGCTTCGTCCTCACCGGCGGCGAGGTGCTGCCCAGCGCGCCGATGGGTATGGACATGCGCAATGTGGAGGCCGACCCTGTGCTGCGCTCCCCCAAGGGCCTGGCCCTGGACGGCAGCCGCTATTCGTTGGTGCTGGTGCGCCTGACGCGCACCCGGGCCGGGGCGGACTGGGACGGCAGCATGTTCTACACCACCGCCGCCCATGGCGAGGGCGGCGGCTTCCAGGCCAAGCCAGTGGCCGGCGCCGATCCCGCGCTCAATGAAACGGTCGTGCTTGTCTACGACATGACCCGGCTGACGGACGGCGGCGATGACTGGACGACGTCGCTGATCGATCAGATCCGCCTCGACACCGACGACGCCGGCGGCGGCGCCTTCACGGTCCATCAGGTCGCGGTCACCGAGAATCCCGGCGTGCAGGCCTTGGCCGCCGCGCCGATTACGACGACGCGGCTGGCGTCGCGCTAGGCGGGCTTCAGAGCCGTCCGCCGCCGCAGGGTGGCGCCGGCGAGGCCGAAGCCGACGATCATCATCGCCCAGGCCGCGGGCTCCGGCACGCCGCTCAGCGTTACGCTGGAGCCGGAAAAGTCCCAAACGCCCTGGAAGCCCTGGGAATTGTAGAGGTTGCCGTAGAGGCCCTCGCCCGGCTCGACGCGGAAACTCGCCAGTTGCAGGACGGGCCGCGTCGACGGCCCGACCAGTTCGCCGGCCAGTCCGGTGACCTTGCCGCCTGAGAAGAAGATCGCCGGCAAGGCGTAGCTGCCCGACGCGATATCCAGCGGGAAGCCGTCGAACGTGTCGTCCGTCGATCGCCAGGTGAGACCCTTGGCGTCCACCCGCCAGAACTGGCTGCCCGTCGTCGGGAAGCCGTACAAACCCGCCACCTTGCCGCCGTTGAAGTCCAGCGCCTGGGATTCTTCGAAGCGCGCCGTGAGCGAGAATTTGTCGCCCACCGAGAATGTCGGATCGATCCCCGTGTTGAGCTGCCAGGGCTCATAGCCAAGCTCTGACACGAGCGTGCCGGTCAGTTGAACCTCATAGTATCGCGCCGCCGAAGCAGAGCTGGCGCCAACAACGACTGTGGCCACAGTAAGGGCCGCCAAAATCTTTTGCATTTGAGTACTCCGAGCTGGAGCAAACATTCAGTGTGCTGGAGGATGTGTCAATGTGGGACTATGCGTGGTGCACGATGATGCAACCGCTACTCATGCCTTAGGCGACAAAACGGGCTTAGAGCCCAGATCTTCGCAGCGCGACAGGTATTTCAGGCCGACGGCTCGGGCGCTGAAGTGGGTGCGGATGTGGCGGCGGGCCCGCTCGCCGAGCGCGCGCGTCCCGGCCGGGTCGTCCAGCAGGGCCTCGATCAGGTCGGCGGCATGGTCCACGGAGGGGTCTGCCCACACCTGCCCCTCGCCGAACAGGTAGGCGCCCTCCGCGACGGGGATCAGCTTGGCGTCGACCAGTCGGCTGGTCTGCGGGGTCATGAAGTCGAGATTGCCTGAATAGTTGGTCGCGACGGCCGCGCGGCCCATCGCCATCGCCTCGGCCGGGCCGCGGCCGAAGCCCTCGGACCTGTGCAGCGAGACGAAGGCGTCGCAGCAGCGGACGAGGTTCTTGATCTCGTTGTCCGAGAGTTGCCGGGTGATCGCCTGGATCTGACCGCCCATGGCGCGGATCCGCCGTTCGAGCTCCTTGCGGGCTGGATTGCCGTCGTCGCCGCCCTTGTACTTGACCACGGCATGCAGCGGCGCGTGCGGTCGGCGGGCGGCCAGCTTCTCGAAGGCCTCCAGCATGGCGAAGGGATTTTTGCGTTCGGCGTAGGACGAGAAGTCGAAGAAGAAAAGGCAGACGAAGGCGTTCTCGGGTATGCCGAAGTGCCGGCGGCCGAGGAACGAGGAGATGGTCAGCTCGACCGACAGCGGCATGTGCACGACCGGCCGCGTGGTGACCGCGCGCACGGCGTCCTCGATGAAGCGCGACGGGGCCCAGACTTCATCGAAGCGGTCGAGAATCTTGGCCCAGGGCGCGGGATACTTGGCCAGCTCCCAGGCCGGGTAGATGATGTTGTAGGCCTTCCCGAACGCCGGACCCGAGCCCTGGTGCTCCAGCACGCCCATGGCCTGCTCGACCTCGTCGGCGTTGATGCAGAAGAGGTTGGTGTGCTCGGACAGGCGCGGCACGATGCGGCCGGCGAACTCACGCTCGAAGTCCGGATCCTTGTGGCGATCCATGCCGTAGATGTCGATCAGCCCCGGCGTGGCTCCGGCGGCGCGAAAGGCGCGCCAAGCCGAGCGGACGTGCTCGGCCATGCCGATGGCCGAGAACGGATGGCCGACCAGAACGAGATCGTCGGGCGTCATGACGGGTCCAGCAGGTCGGCGTCGGCGGCGTTCTTCACCGCCTCCAGCCAGGCGTGGCCGAAGCGCTGGTCGGGTTCGAGGTGCGCGCCCTCGCCCCATTCGTTCCAGGCGTTGATGAACACGATCCGCTCGTCGCCGAAGTTCTGGCGGCGGGTCTCTTCGAACATCGTCTCGGTCCAGGCCTGGAACGCGCCGGGGGTGGCGTGCTGGTAGACCCAGCCGCCGTCCTGGCGGCGAGGCGTGTTGTCCCACGAGGGCATGACCCCGCGGAATCGCTTGTGACCCAGGGGAGCGGCGTCGAAGAAGCTGCGCACCATCTGCCTGTAGTCGTTCACCCGGCCGACGAAGCGGGCGTTGTAGAGCGGTCCCGGGGGATGGATCAGCGCCCCGGCGCCGGCGGGCGGAAACTCGACCGAGGCGTCGAAGCCGAGTTCGGCCGGATCGGTCTTGCCGCCGGCGTTCTCGAAGCTCTCCACGAACGCAAGGTAGATCTCGCCGACGCCGGCCTTACGGCAGTGCTCGCGCCAGGCTTGCGCCCAGGCTTTCGGATCGGGCAGCAGGCCGGGCCGGTAGATCAGCAGCAGCGGCTTGCCGTTGACGCGAATGTAGTTGGGACGCGCCAGGAAAGGTTCGATCTCGCGGATCGACGCCTCGGCGTCCCCTGGCGCGTAGGTCTGGGCCAGCAGCACGTCGCGCTCCTGGCCGTCCCAGGTGCGGGTCCAGTTCTCGTTCGCCCAGCAGAGGCAGAACGGGAAATCCTCGGCCTTGCTGTCGAGCAGGGGCTCAAGCGGCTTTTCCAGTATCCGCCGCCCGCCGGTGAACCAGTAGAAGTAATGGCAGAAGCCGCCGATCCCGTAGCGCGCGGCCAACTCCGCCTGGCGGCGCATCGCGGCGGGCTCGGAGAGGTCGTAAAAGCCGAGATCCGCCGGCACGTGCGGCTGATAGTGGCCGCGATAGTTCGGCAGGGCGCGGCTGACATTGGTCCACTCGGTGAAGCCTGGACCCCACCAGCGGTCATTCTCGGCCACGGTGTGGAACTGCGGCAGGTGGAAGGCGATGGTGCGGACGCGGTTCAGGGTCTCCAGCCGTTGGCCCCAGCGTTCCACGAAGGCCTGCTGGTTGCGGGTCGCCAGACGGTGCTTGTAGCCGCTGTCGATCGAATTGGCGGTGACGCTGAGGTGGTGGACGATCTCGGAAGTCGGTTCATAGACGATCCGCAGGCCCCGCTCGCGGAGGCGGAAGCAGAGATCGGCGTCCTCGCAATAGGCGGGCGCGAAGGCGACGTCGAAGCCGCCCAATTCGGCGAAGACCTCGCGGCGGACCATCAGGCAGGCGCCCGATGCGTAATCGACCTCCCGCCGCACGTTCCAGCGCGGCAGGGCGGGGTCCTCGAACAGCCCGATCATCTCGGCCTTGCCGTCGACGCCGATGCGCGCGCCGGCCTCCTGCAGACGGCCGTCCGGGAACAGCATCTTGGGCGCGGCCGCGCCCACGTCCGGCTCCTGGGTGAAGACCTCGGTGAGGGCCGCGAGCCAGCCTGGCCGCACCTGTACGTCGTTGTTCAGGAAGACAAGGAACTCGCCCTTGGCGCTTTCGGCCGCCCGGTTGCATGTGCGGATGAAGCCCAGGTTCTCCGGATTGGAGATCAGCTTCAGGCCGGCGACCTTGGCGAGGACTGTGGCGGTGGCGTCGCTGGACGCATCGTCGATGACGATGACTTCGCAGCTTTCCAGTCCGCCGGCCGCCTGGAGGGCCGTCAGGCATTCCAGGGTGAAGGTCAGGTTGTTGAACGCCGGAATGACGATCGAGACGGCGGGCGCGGCGACGGCGGGGAAGAAGATCGCGGCGGCGGCCTTGTCGACCTCGCTTGGGGCGATCTTCGCAAGGTCGAAGGGCTTCACCTTCACCCCGCTTACAGCCCGCTCGCGGATACGGCGGCCGGCGGCCTTCATGTCTCGATAGGCCTGCAGGTCGTAGGCGCCCGGGTCCTTGGCCCGGCCCGCCGCACGCAGCTGCTCGAAGAGGCCAGCCTCGCCCGCCGGGCGCAGGTGCGTGGCGCCGGGTTCGGGCTTGGGTGCGCGGCTGAGCGCCCAGTGTTCGAGAGAGGAAATCGGCTGCTCGGCCGCCGCCGGGTTCTCAAGCAGATAGGTCAGCTCATTGAAATCCGAGGCCGGCGAGACGCCCTCGAAGGCGCCTTCGCTCAGATAGTGGATGACCGGATGCGCGGCGTGCGGCGTCTCGGCGAGCTGGTCGAGATAGAAGGCGGTGTCGAAGTGGATCGACGGATCGCGACGCTCTTCGAACCCGTAGGCGAGGAAATGGGCGAGCGCGCTGACGCCCATGGGAGCCGCATCTCGGTAGCGGTCCATATACCAGCCAGGCTCGAACAGCGGGTGCGGGCTGCGTCCTTCGGCGGCTCCGCTGGCGGCGTAATGCAACAGCGGCGCGACCTCGGCCTCGGCCACGTCGGTGTTGGTCGCCAGGTACCAGCCGCCGTTGAACAGCGGATGCGGCTCGTAACCCTTCTTCCAGCCCTCGCGCAGGTAATGGATCAGCGGGTTCTCACCACTGTCGGCCACTTCCTCGGCCTGGCCGACATAGTAGCGGACGTCGAACAGCGGATGAGGATCATAACCCTCGGAAACCCCGCGATGGACGAAGTGCTGCAGGGCGGTCAGGCCGGTCGCGGCCACCTTCACCGCATGACGGCTGCGATAGTCTTTCAGGTCGAACAGCGGGTGAGGGTCGCGGCCTTCCTTGTCGCCGGCGACCAGATAGTGCGCCAGCGGCGCCCAGCGCGATCCGGCCAGGTCGGCGTTCCGCTCCATGTACCAGGCCTGGTCGAACAGGGCCTTGGGGTGCGCCGCCGCGTTCGGCCCGGCGCGCACATAGTCGATCAGCCCCCGCGCCTGGCCGCCGTCGCGGCCGACGGCGGTCTTCAGTCCGAAGTCCCAGAGGCCGGACCGGGCGATGAGCGCAGCGCGGCCGGGCCACTTTGCCCGCGCCAGCATCAGGTCCAGGCGCTGCTCGGCCTCGCCCTTGTCTGCGACGCCGACGCGTCTGGCCGCCGCCTTGCGGAACCGCGCCCACCGATCTTCGGCCACCACCCGACGCGCGCGATGCAGGTCGCGCCGCTTGGCCAGCAGGGTCTCGGCCTGTGAGTCCTGGGGGGAGGTGTTGCGGTCGTGCGCCAATGAACCAACTCTCGGACGCGCTGATTAGCGGCCGGCGAGAGCCGTGTCGACCACGGCCTCGATGCGCGCGCGTTCCTGCCGCAGCGCGCCGATCTCGTCCTCCAGCGCCTTGATGCGGTCTTCCCGCAGGGCGGCGAGTTGGCGCTCGTAAAGCAGTTCGGCGCGGGTCGAATCGAGAGCGTGGGTCACGGGCGAGACCAATACGCCCATCTGAGTCCGCATTTGGGCGATCTGTGCTGCGGCCTGTTCGAGGGGCGCGCGGGCGGGCGCCTGCCCCCGGGCGGCGGCCGTAAACCAGTCCAGCACCTCCTGCGCCATCGGCCCGACCATCGGCACGTCGGCCAAGGCGCCTTCGCCGGCGTTGTGCCGCAGATCCTTGGTCAGGAAGCCGGCGATCTCGGCCGCGGCGCGTTCGCTCAGGCGCGGCAGCGGCGCGCCCAGCGCACGCTCCATCGCCGCCACCTCGGCGCGCCAGTCGGTGAGCAGGCCGTCATAGGAAACGAAGGCGCGGGGCAGGTCCTGCGAACCGGCCTCGGCGGCCAGCATGTAGAGCGTCCAGAGCAGCACCGATTTCTCGACCGGAAATGAGTCGCGCCGGGCCAGCGAGCCGGCCACCGCCAGCGGGTGGCGGACGGGGATCACCACCCGCGCGCCGACGCCGGCCTGGGCCAGCACTTCGCGCCAGAGCGGCAGCAGCACCGAGACCCGCGGGTCCTTCAACAACGGATACGGCGCCTCGCCGAACTCGGCCCGGAAGAGATCGACGGCGCGGGCCTTCCAGTCGGCTTCGGCGTCCGCCGCGAGCGCACGATACGGCAGGTTGAAAGGGTCGTCCCAGGCGCTGCCGGCCGCGCGCAGGCGCTGGTCGTTGAACACAGAGATCTTCCAAGGCTCGAAGTAGCCTTTTGCATTGTGCTCGTCGCCCGGCATGACGTTGTCGGGCAATTCGGCCCCGGCCAGGGCCAGGAGCTGGGCCGTCGCAGACGTGCCCGAGCGGTGCATGCCAAGCACCAGATAGGCCGCGCGCTCGGAGGTCTGTCGCATCGTCGCCTGTCCCGCCTGCCGCCCCCGCGGCCCGAAGTCCGCTCCGCTGTATGGCCGCTCGCGCCAGGCCGCAAGGGCGGGGCGGTTGATCGCCCGGGCCATCTGATGCAAACCCGGGGCTCGCGTCGCAGGAGAAAATCGCAGCATGGCCGCAACGGCCTCAACCGACAGCGTCCATCGCCTGCTGGTGGTTGCGGTGGACAGCGACTTCTATCGCCAGGTCAATGCCGATCTTAGCTACGGCGAGATCGACCCTCCGCGTCACTACGATCTCGTGGGCTGGCGTGAAGGGCGTGACCCGACGCCCTGGTTCTCGACGAACGCCTATCTGGACACGCACCCCGACGTGGCGGCCCGCGGCGAGAATCCATTTTTCCACTATCTTTCGCGCGGTTGGCGTGAGGGGCGCGAGATCGTCGCCTCAGCGCACTCGGCCGCCTATCACGCGCTTAGCGACGACGAGCGGGCGGCGCGCAAGCCGCCCAGCTTCACCAAGGATGAGCTGGCGGCTGCAGCCGCGGCGTTCGACGCCCGCTACTATCTGGCGACCAATCACGACGTGGCCGGTTCGGGCGTCGATCCGCTGGACCACTTCCTCGTCCACGGTTGGCGCGAGCGGCGCGATCCCAGCCACGACTTCTCGGTGGCGGACTATCTTGCGCTGAACCCCGACGTGGCGGCGGGCGGGGCGCATCCGTTCCTCCACTACGTGATGCAGGGGCGCAGCGAGGGGCGGGCGACCAAGGCCCATCGGGATTTCCGCGCGGCGGCCTTGGAACATGTCAAACCGTTCGCCGAGCGCCTGGCCGACTCCCGCCGCTGGGCGCGGCCGGTCGAGCTTTCGGCAGCAGAGGCGTTGGCCCGGGCCTTGGCCGCAGCCGAGCGCGGCGGTCTGCACCTGACCTTCAGCCAGGACGACTACAGTCGCTCCGTCGGCGGCTCTCAGCTCTGCGTCCAGCGGGAATCGGCCAGTTTCGCGGCGATGGGGCGCAACCATCTGCATGTCCACCCCGCCAACGGCTGGCCGACGGTGCGTAGCGGGCCGACCGACACGCCGATGGGCGTGCTGCTGAACGGCCGGTCGGTCGGAGTCTTCACGCCGTCCGCCATCGTCGAGGCGCTGAAGCACGCAAGGCCGGACGGTCCAGGCAGTTTCGCCATACACAACATGCTCGGCCATTCCAGCCGCGACGTCGCCGACATCGTTCACGCAGCGGGCATGAGCCGCGGCTTCTTCTGGCTGCACGACATGGGCGCCCTCTGCGCCGGCATACATTTGCTGCGTAACGACATCGAGGACTGCGGAGCGCCGCCCCAGGGCAGCCAAGCCTGCGCGATCTGCGTCTATGGACCGGCCCGGGCTGTGCACGTGGAGGAGCATCGCCGCCTGTTCGAGCGGCTGGAAATCACCGTTGCGGCCCCCTCGCAACTCGCTCTCGACGCCTGGCTCGCCGGCGGATCTCTGGACATCCAGGGACAGGTCGTCCTGGCGCACGCCCATCTGGCGGAGACAGCGCAGCCGCCGCTCCCCGCCAGCGAGGAGGGCCCGCTGCGCATCGCCTTTCCCGGCTCCCCGACGCTGCACAAAGGATGGCCGATCTTCCGCCATCTGGCCGCCCGCTTCGCCGATGATCCGCGCTACGAGTTCCTGCATCTTGCCTCCAAGCCGGTGGCCGGATCGCTGGCTCGCCACGTCCCGGTGACCGTCACCGCGGACCGACCGCTGGCGATGCGCGAGGCGATGCTGGCCAACGCCGTGGACGTCGCCATGATCTGGTCGCTCTGCCTGGAGACCTTCTCGTTCGCCGCGTACGAGGCGGCATCGGCCGGCGCAGCGGTGCTGACGGGGCCCGACAGCGGCAACGTCGCCGCCTTCGCCGGCCAGGGCCATGGCCTGGTGCTGCCCGACGAGCAGGTCCTGGAGACGTGGTTCGAAACCGGCGAGATCTGCAAGTTGGCGCGCGCCGCCCGCGACGCCCGCATCTACGACCTGGCCTTCAGTCGACTGACAGCGCAACTGGTGGAGCAGGGCGCGTGAGGGTCACCTGCTTTTCCAGTTTCACCTTCGGCTACCTCGACCGGGCGAGGGTGCTGTTCAGCAGCCTGAAGCGGTTCCATCCGGACTGGGACCTCGTGGCCCTGATCACCGACGAGCCGCCGCCGGGCTTCACCCTGCGGATCGAGGAGGAGCCGTTCAACCGGGTGGTCTACGCCCATGAGCTTGGCGTCGAGGACTTCCGATCCTGGCTGTTCAAGCACGACGTGGTGGAGATATGCACGGCGGTGAAGGGGCCGTTCCTGCGCCAGGCGTGCGAGAGCGCGGACGCGGTGATCTATCTCGATCCCGACACGGCGCTGTTCGAGAGCCTGGAGCCGATCCTTGAGCGGTTGGAGCGGGACGACATCCTGCTGACGCCCCACCTGCTGGATCCCAACACCGACCGGCAGGCGATCCTGGACAACGACCTCTCCGCCTCGCGGACCGGGATCTTCAACCTCGGCTTCGTCGCTATTCGGGCGGCAGGCGAGGGGCTGCGTTTCGCCGACTGGTGGAAGGCGCGGCTGCTGGAGTTCTGCTACGACGACATTCCCAGCGGCCTCTTCGTCGACCAGAAATGGTGCGATCACGCGCCGGCGCTGTTCGAGAAGGTCGGCGTCGTGCGCGATCCCGGCTGCAACGTCGCCAGTTGGAACCTCAGCCAGCGGCGGGTGGAGATCGGCCGCGACGGGGCGATCACCGTCAATGGCGCGCCATTGCGCTTCTGGCATTTCACCAAGCTCGGCCCGACCGGCGATGCGATGACGCGTCGCTACGCCCAGGGCTCGCATGCGGTCGATGAGATATGGCGGTGGTATAAGGAACAGGTGGCCGCCTGCGCGGTCCCCGCGCCGCCCGGATATTGGGCCTACGGGGCCTACTCCGACGGCGTTCCGATTCCACGGGCCCACCGACTGATCTGGCGCGAGCGGGCCGATCTGCACGCACGCTTCCCCGATCCCTTCGACGCCGGCGGCTATCGGCGGTGGCTGGAGGAGCACGAAGACATGGAGCCGGCGTGACCGAGGTCATCACCGCAAAGGCGGATCCGGGCGAGGCGCTCGTGGCGAAGATCGAGCGGCTGGGGCGTCTCTACGTCGCCGCCCGCGAAGGCTTCCAGCGTGATGAGGCCGATTCCGCCATGAGCCGCGCGCAGCTCGGCCTGGCGCTCGCGGACGCCTTGCAGGCGCGCGCCGATGTCGAGCGTGAGGCCAGGCGCGTGGCGCTGGCCGGCTATATGGCCGCTGCGCGGAGCCATCGCCGGCCGCGACGGCGCGGGGGTGTTTCGGTCCGCTTCGAGAAGGCGCTGGACAAGCTCCGCTCCGCTGGGCGGGCCCTGGTCATCGCGCGGTCCGGGCTCTGGGATCGGCGGCGCGGGGGGCTTGCGGCCATGGCCTCCTACGCGCGGCGCGGCCCCGATCCGGCTGCGCAGCCGGCCGCGCTGTTCGATCAGGCCTGGTACGTCGCGCGCCGCCGCGACCTCGCCGGCTCGCGAAAGTGCCCGCTGTCCCACTATCTGCTGTACGGCGCGGCCGAGGGCGCGAGCCCTCATCCGCTGTTCGACACGGCGTTCTACGCCGCCCGCAACGGCCAGGTCCTGGCGGAAAGCGGTCTGACCGCCCTTGAGCATTTCGTGCGGGTCGGCGCGGCCGAGGGGCGCGACCCGCATCCGCTATTCAGCATCGAGCACTACGCTCGCCAGGCTCCGGACCTGATCGGCTCTGGCGCCAACCCGCTCGAGCATTATCTGGCCGAGGGATGGCGGCGGGGCCTTAGCCCGCATCCGCTGTTCGCGCCGGATTTCTATCTCGCCCAGATGCAGGGCTCTCCGATCGGCGAGGTCGCACCGCTCGTGCACTATTTCGTCGAGGGAGCCGCCCGCGGGCTTCGGCCCCATCCGCTGTTCGATCCGCAGTGGTACGCGACCGAATATCCCGAGGTTGCGCACGGCGGCTTCGAGCCGTTGAGCCACTATGTGATCGCCGGCGGCGTCGAAGGACGCCACCCAGGGCCCTGGTTCGACGCCCAGCGCTACATCGCTCTGCGCGGCGACCAACTGGCGGCCGGTCGCAATCCGCTGGTCGACTATCTTCAGGGCGGCGCCTGGTCGATCAGCGAGCCGTGGCCGGGCCGCACCTCGCTCGGCTTTCTCTCATCGGCCTCGGAGATGGCGCTGCGGGGCATGACGCCCCTCGAGCACTGGGCGCGCCAGGGAGAGCTTCAGACGCCCAGCGCCTGAAGCTGAGCGTGAATGTCTCGGTAGTAGCCCTCGACATAGTGGAACGGGCTCAGGCCCCAGCGATGGCCCGCATCCGCAACCTGCAGGTCCGGCGGCGCAGCGACGCGAGCGGCCCCAGGCAAGAGGGCGACAAAAGTCTCCTGGTAGCGCCGCAGCGCCGCGTTGTGGGCCTCGATCGCCGCCGACTTGCCCGTGAAGATCTCGACCTCATGCGGCAGGGGCGCGACCTTACCGTCCCTGTCGATGAAGGTCGTAGCCCACTGCGCCTCGTGGAGGATGAGCTGCGCCTCGGCGAGCGGGGTTGCGGCGATCAGGGCCGCCATCTCCCGCATCGCCTGTCGCCAGAGCAGATCGCTGGCCGTGGTCGTGCGGCGGATCGTCCGCGCGCCTTCGAAAGCCGGCTGGCCGAGGAAGCCGCTGACGTCGAGCTCCCAGCTGTGGGTCACCAGAGTTCCGCCGACCGATAGCATGTCGAGGCGCTCGTCTATGAAGTCGAAGACAAGGTGCGTCGGGCGATAGGCGATAAGCGCTCCTAGCGCGGTCTTGGTCAGGTCGGCGACCATCGAGCGATAGGGAAAATCGGCCAGGCCCGGCGCCGGCGGCGCCAGATCCACGCCAGGCAGCGGCGCGGCGAGCAGGCTCGGAAGGCTGGTGCGGCAGATGTAGAGCAGATCGTCCGGCGGCGCTTCGCCCACGATCGGCCACACATCGCGCGTAATGCAGCTCCCGATCACGGCGACCTTGGGCAAAAGCAAAATTCCTCACGTCTCAGGCGAACTTCGTCCGCCCCCAAACAAGCCGCGCGCGAATCCTAAGCGGCCTCGTGCGCCATTGACATCCTTAAGAGGCCCGAGCATGTCTCGCGCGTTTTTGGCGCAAACCGCCTTGGACTTCGAGCACCCAAATCGGCCATGGTCAGACCGGCCATCGGCGGCGAGCATCCACGGAACAGCGCGGCGCGCATGAAGATCTTCAATCCGCTGGCGGATATGCCTGACAATCCGCTCACCCGCGCGATCAAGGAAGGCTACACGCCCCTTGCCTATGCGGGCCTCTTCAGCCTGGTCTCCAACCTGCTTTACCTGGCTCTGCCGATCTTCACCTTCCAGATCTACGGGCGGGTGATGTCGAGCTACAGCGTTCCGACCCTGCTGGTCCTCACCTTCATGGTGCTGCTGGCCTTCCTGGTTTCGGGCCTGATCGACGACTACCGCGCCAAGGTGCTGATCAACTACGGCGTGGCGATGGACCAACGCGTCTCAGGGCGCGTTTTCTCAGCGCTCTTCGACACGGTGATCCGCGGCAATCCGTCGGCCCGCTCTCAGGCGCTGCGCGATCTCGACACCTTCCGCCAGATGATGACCGGGCCGGCTTTCGGCACGGTCTTCGATCTGCCCTGGATGCCGGTGTTCATGATCATCCTCTTCGTCATCGATCCGATCATCGGCGCGGTGACGCTGGCCGGCGCAGGGCTGCTGATCCTCATCACCATCATCCAGGACCGTGCGACGCGGCCTGCGCTGAAGGAAGCCAACGACGCGGCCCTCCGCAGCTACGCCTTTACCGATGCGGCTCTGCGCAACGGCGAGGTGGTGCGCGCCATGGGGATGATCGAGCCGCTCGGCTCGCGCTGGGCGACCTTCCGTGCGGTGACCATGGAGCGCAGCGCGGGCGCGAGCGAACGCGCCAGCGTGCTCGGCAATGTCAGCAAGTTCACCCGCCAGGGCATCCAGGTGCTGATCATCGCCCTGGGCGCTTATCTGGTGGTCAAGGGCAAGATCCACTCAGGCCTGCTATTCGCCAACATGATCCTGGCCGCTCGGGCCCTGCAGCCGATCGAGCGTCTGGTCGCCTCGTGGGATGGGCTCAACAACGGCTACCGGGCTTATGAGCGGCTCAATGCCCTGTTTGCGGACTACAAGCCCAACAAGGCGGCGACCGCGCTTCCCAAGCCGCTGGGCCAGCTGTCGGTGGAGGGCGTCAATTTCGCCCCGCAAGGCGCGACGCGCTTCGTGCTCCAGGGCCTGAATTTCAAGATCGAGCCGGGCGAGATGCTGGGCGTCATCGGCCCGTCCGGCGCCGGCAAGTCCTCGCTTGCCCGCCTGCTGGTCGGCATCTGGCAGCCGAACACGGGCAACGTGCGTCTCGACGGGGCCGACGTCTATTCATGGGATCGGTCCGAATTCGGCCGTCACGTCGGCTATCTGCCTCAGGACACTGAGCTGTTCGCCGGCAGCATTCGCGACAACATCGCCCGCTTCCGCGCCGACGTTGACGACGAGCAGGTGGTCAAGGCCGCCCAGGTCGCCGGCGTGCACCAGCTGATCCTGCGCCTGCCCAACGGCTACGACACCGACCTCGGCGAGACCGGGCATGTGCTCTCGGCGGGGCAGCGACAGCGGGTCGGGCTAGCGCGCGCCCTGCTGGGCCAGCCACGCCTGATCGTGCTGGACGAGCCGAACGCGGCCTTGGACGCAGAGGGGGAAGAAGCCCTGGTCAGCGCCCTCGATGCGCTGAAGGCCGGCGGCTCCACGATCGTCATCGTCTCGCACAAGCCCAGCGTTTTCCGCTCCGCCGACAAGATGCTGATGCTGCGTGACGGACGCATCGAAATGTTCGGTCCGCGCGACCAGGTGATGGCGCGCGTGGTTCAGCCTGCAACTCCGCGCGTGATCGAGGCCGGCCGATGAAAATGGATTTCCACGCGCCCAAGCCCTATGTCGCGCCATCGTTCGACGACAAGGATTTGGTCCCACTCGATCCCGAACTCGAACGTCGCATGCGCCGCCCCATCGTCGCCGGTGCGGCGGTGGTGGGCGTGTTCGTGGTCGGGCTGACCCTGTTCTCGGCGGTCGCCAAGATCGACAGCGCCGTGGTCGCGCCAGGCATGGTGCGCGTCGAGGACAACCGCAAGACGGTGCGCCACCTCCAGGGAGGCACGGTGCGGCAGATCCTGGTCAAGGAAGGTCAGCATGTCCGCAAGGGCCAGGTGCTGCTGACCTTCGACGAGGTGCAGCCCAAGGCCAGCAACGACGTCTTCCAGAACCAGCAGGACGCGCTGATGGCGCAGTCGGCGCGGTTCCAGGCCGAGGCGACAGGGTTGCGGACGGTGACGTTCCCGGCGGAGCTGACCTCTCGCACCAACGATCCGCGCGTGGCGGGCATCATCCGAGACCAGGACTTCCTGTTCACCTCGCGTCTGCAGTTCTACGAGACCCAGAGCGCGGTGCTGTCGCAGAAGCTGCAGCAGCTTGAGACCCAGATCAGCGGCGTCCAGGCCCAGGTCGACGCCGTCAACGAGTCCGATCGTCTGACCAAGGAAGAGCTGGCCGGCTACCAGACGCTCTACGAGAAGGGCTATGCCCCCAAGACCTTGATCCTGCGCTATCAGCGCACCCTGGCCGACCTGGCCGGGCGAAAGGGTTCGCTGCTGGCGGAGATCACGCGGCTGCGCGAGCAGATCGGCGAGACCCGCCTGCAGATCACCACCCTGAAGGAGCAGCGCATCAGCCAGGCCGCTGAGGGCATGCGCCAGATGCAGAGCGGCCTGGCCGAGGTGACGCCGAAGCTCGCCGCCGCACGCCAGACGCTCGACGCGGCGACCGTGCGCTCGCCGGCCGACGGCTACGTGCTGGACCTGACGCAGTTCACGGTCGGCGGCGTCGTCGGTCCGGGCGAGCGTCTGATGAGCGTGGTGCCCGCCAATGCGCCGCTGATCGTCACGGCCCGAATCAAGCCGCAGGACATCGACGTTGTGCACGCGGGCATGAAGGCCCGTGTCCGACTGTCGGCCTTCAACTCGCGCCGCACGCCGCCCGTCGAGGCGACGGTGGTCACGGTTTCGGCCGATCAGCTGGTGGATGAGAAGACGGGCGAGGGCTATTTCCGCGCCGACCTCAAGATCCCACCGCAGGAACTCGTAAAGCTTCCGAAGGGCGACAAACTCAGCCCGGGCATGCCGGCGGAAGCGATGGTGATCACCGGCCGACGGTCGATTCTGTCCTATGTCGTCAGTCCGCTGACCGACACGATCCGCGACGCGCTTCGGGAAGACTAAGCGTTAATAATTGGTGTCCAATGGAGGCGGCGCAGCCGGGGTTTTCACCCGTTTTTGGTGTTGCGCATCCCCCCTGGTTCCGATACGTCTTCCTCGGGCTCGTTTAACCTTCGCCACGACCCTGTTGTGGCGTCGGATAGGACCGCTGGGACCGCTCCATTGGAAAATGGTGGCCAGGCGTTTCGGGGGTCCATGTGACACAGACTGGAGAGAAACATGGCTAACTATAGCTTCGATACGATCACCGCCGCAGAGGCGTTGGCGTATACGTCGGCTGACACCCTGACCTTCCCCACGGGCGCGAGCGCTGCGAACGTTCAGGTGCTGTTCGTTCCGGCTCCGGGCTTCCCGGATCCGACCCCGGCGACCGTGAAGATCACCTATGGTGCTCGCACCGTGGTGTTCGGTGTCGGCATCTATGGCGAAGGCGACCAGGTCGGCGAAATCGTGTTCCCGGACGGCTCGATGCTGTTCGTCGGCGATGCGGGCGTCGGTGAAACCGTCGCTGGCACGAACTCGAACGACGGCCTGTTCGGCAACGGCGGCGACGACAACCTGTCGGGCGGCACGGGCAACGACTTCATCCAGGGTAACCTGGGCAACGACACGATCAACGGCGGCGCGGGCAACGACACCCTGCTCGGCGGCCAGGGCGCCGACAACATCGTTTCCGGCGATGGCGCGAACTTCGTGAACGGCAATATCGGCGACGACACCGTAGTCGGCGGCGCTGGCAACGACACCCTGCTGGGCGGCCAGGACAACGACACCATCTCGGGCGCTGCGGGCGCCGACTATCTGTCGGGCGATCTCGGCAACGACACCATCGACGGCGGCGATGGCGCTGACTACGTCGCTGGCGGCGCGGGCACCGACAGCCTGACGGGCGGCGCTGGCGCCGACACCCTCGATGGCGGTGATGATGCGGACACTCTCATCGGCGGTGATGACGCGGATTCGCTCATCGGCGGCGCTGGCGCTGACAGCATCGTCTCGGGCGCGGGCGCGGACACCGTTCTCGGCGGCGCCGGTAACGACACCATCACCAACGCCGCGGGCGGTGCGGACTCGATCGACGCCGGCGACGGCGACGACAGCGTGACCGGCGGCGCCGACGCCGACACCATCATTGGTGGCGCTGGCGCGGACACCATCGTGGCCAGCACCGGCAACAACTACGCCCACGGCAACACCGGCAACGACAGCATCACTGCTGGCGCCGGCAACGACACCCTGCTGGGCGGCCAAGGCGATGACACCATCGTCGGCGGCGACGGCGTCAACTACATCCATGGCAACATCGGTGCGGACGTCATCACCGGCGGCGCCGGCGCCGAAACCCTGCTGGGCGGCCAAGGCAACGACAACATCGCGGCCGGCGACGGCGCTGACTATGTCAGCGGCGATCTGGACAACGAC
This sequence comes from Phenylobacterium sp., assembly GCF_041919955.1. Lineage (GTDB taxonomy): Bacteria > Pseudomonadota > Alphaproteobacteria > Caulobacterales > Caulobacteraceae > Phenylobacterium. The sequence goes on from NZ_JAYRSU010000018.1 coordinate 65,495, forward strand.
ACCATCGATGGCGGCGCCGGTGCTGACACGATCTACGGCGGTCAAGGCACCGATCAGATCGATGGCGGCGCTGGGGATGACGTTGTCGACGGCGGCGCCGATAACGACACCATCACCTCGTCAGGCGGTACGGACACGATCAGCGGCGGCGACGGCAACGACGTCGTCACCCTGACGGGCGTTGGCGGTCTGGTGAACGGCGATGCCGGCAACGACAGCCTGACGGGCGGCGCGGTCGCGGCGACCATGTTCGGCGGCGACGGCCTCGACACCCTGGTCGGCGGCGCCGGCAACGACAAGCTCGACGGCGGCGCTGGCAACGACAGCATCTCCTCGGGCGGCGGCAGCGACACCATCTACGGCGGCGACGGCAACGACACCCTGGTCCTGACCGGCGGTTCGAGCGTCCTGGCCGACGGTGGCGCGGGCGACGACAGTGTCGTGGGTTCGACTGGTGTTGACTACGTGACCGGCGGCGTTGGCGCCGACACCATCGTCAGCAACGGCGGCGCCGACACCATCCTCGGCGGCGACGGCGGCGACAGCCTGACCGGCGGCGCTGGCGCCAGCTCGATCATCGGCGATGCCGGCAACGACACCATTGTCGGCGGCGCGGGCGCTGAGACCCTCGCTGGCGGCGACGGCAACGACGTGATCTCGACCGGCGGCAATGCGGACGTTGTCCGCGGCGGCGCTGGCGATGACTCGATCACCGGCAACACGGGTGCGGAAAACCTCACCGGCGGTGAAGGCGCCGACACGATCATCGGCGCCGCTGGCGCGGACACGATCACCGGTTCGGCCGGCGTTGATGTGCTGACGGGCGGCGCCGATGCGGACCGCTTCGTCTTCGCGGCGGGCGACAGCTCCTCGGCGGCGGGCGCTCAAGACACGATCACTGACTTCGTGGCGGGCACCGACACCATCGCCCTCGGCGTTGCTGGCACCACCAGCAACTTCCAGGCGGCGGTGATCGGCACCACCTACGCGGCGGCTCTGGCCGACGCGACGGCGCTGATCACTCAAGGCGCTCGTGACGTGGTTCTGATCGAAGTCGGCGGCGACACCTTCGTGTTCGCCGACAGCTCGAACAGCAACACGGTGAACAACGTGATCAAGCTGACCGGCACCGCGCTCGGCATCACGGAAACCGACTTCGTCGCCTAAGCTGACGAAGACGTTCTACTGGGAAGGGCCGCCGAAAGGCGGCCCTTTCTTTTTGCGCCCAGCTCCTGCGATGCCCGGGGGACCTCATTCGAGAGCCCAAATCCGTGCACAGAGCTCCCGTCCTCGCCGGCATGCCGCAAGCTTTCCAGGCGGCGTCACCGGTCGCTCACGGCTCGCATGGCGAGCCGCGCCCTCCGGTTTCGCGTGCGACCAGGCCGTTGCGGGCGCATGGCCCGCCGCCACTCCGCTGAGCGGGCTGTCCCGCCGCCCTCAACCGACGCGATGACGCTCTACGAAGCCGACGACATCCCCGCTCAACAACTGCGGGATGTTTTCCAACACCTTCTCAGCCGGCCAGTCCCACCAGCGGATGGCGAGTAGTTCGCGCACGAGCTCTTCGTCAAAGCGGAATTTGACCACCTGCGCCGGATTGCCGACCACGATAGCGTAGGGCGGAACATCCTTGCCCACGACGGCGTGGGCTCCGATGACCGCGCCGTCGCCCACCTTGACGCCTGCCATCAAGGTCGCGTGGCTGCCGATCCAGACGTCGTGCCCAACCACCACATCGCCCCGGCCGACGGCGAAATCGGTCACCGGCGGAGCCTCCCTCCAGCGCTCGAACGCAGGAAATGGGTACATGCTCACCCAATCCGGCCGATGATACCCGCCCAGGAAGATCTGGACGTTGTCGGCGATGGAGCCGTACTTCCCACAAATGAAGCGGTAGCCCTGTCGCCAGTACCGCAGCGTTGGAACCCCATACGTGTGGTCGCCAATGACCGCAGCGCCGTGCTGTATGAGGGCGCTTAGCGCGTCCTGGGTGTAGGTTGGTGCAGGCATCTGTTCCGGTTCTCCAAAGCGACGATCCCCCGCCGCCCCACTGCCAACAGGCTCCTTCGCGCCGATACGAAATCGGGCGGCGAAGCAAATGCTTCGCCGCCCGATCAAAGCGACACAGCCATGGAGAGCAAGGCTGACAAAGAACTGTAACTCATGCGCAGCTTCAAACAAAGCGGGTCGGACCTCGTGGCCCCGCAGCTAACGGATTTGTGAGCGCCTCCCCCCGACCGCCACAAGCCTCCGGGGCGCGTCCCAGCCCTCCGGCGCGGCCAAGCCCTATTCGAACAGGATGCCCGTGAGATCCATCAGGCGCGCGGCGTCGTCGGCATAAATCTCGCGAAGGAAGGCGACATCGCCCGCCGCCAGCCGGGTGCCGACATCTCGCCCGACATGCACCTCGCGAGGCTCGACCCGCCGGACGTGGTGATTGCCGAGGAAGGCGGCCACGCGAGTAAGCGCGGCGGAGGGGGCGGTGCGCAGGTCCTCGGCCTTCAGGACCAGCACCTGCTCGCGCGGAAAGAGATCCAACAGGCGAGCCATCTGCTCACCGTAGAAGCCCCTTTCCACATAGGAGAATTCGCGATGGACGCCCCATGGGGCGGCCTTGAACAGCCGGGTGCGACCTTCGCGGATGCACCACGAGAAAGGCCGGGTCTCGACCCCCCGGACCGTTTCCATCCGCCAATGGGACCAAGCCCGTTCGACCGGATCGCGCAGCATGACGATCAGCTTGATAACGGGGTTGTAGACCGAAATTCGCTCTAGGCTGCGCGGCCAGTAAAGGTAGATCGGCGTCGCCTCGCCGCGAATCGCCCCAGGCCTCCAGTCGAAATGCGCGTGGTAGGGGGCGTAGTCGGGGGCGTCCCAGTTCATGGTCTCGTCGTCGAAGAAATGGACCTCTTTGATGCCCGAGACCGCGTAGGCGGGATCTTCGGAAAGGAAGTCATGTAGCGCAGTGGTGCCGGCCTTCTGCGCGCCGACAACGATGAAGTCTATGCGCGCGTGCGCCATACGAGTCTCCGGGCTGGTCGCGCCTACGGCGCCACAATGCCTTGAATACACGGCTTCATCGGGTCGACGACACGCGATAAGAAGCGTGCGGTTCTGGATGAGCCAGAATCGAAAAGCAGACGTGGCCGAGCGCATCGCCGGCCGCGACCGGAGCGCGTCCATACATGAAGGTCGTCCTGCTGGCCGGCGGTCTCGGCACCCGGATTTCCGAGGAAAGTCACCTCAAGCCCAAGCCGATGATCGAGGTCGGCGGCCGGCCGATCCTGTGGCACATCATGAAGCTGTTCTCGCATTACGGCTTCAACGATTTCGTCGTGTGCCTTGGCTACAAGGGCTATGTGGTGAAGGAGTATTTCGCCAACTACGTCCTGCATAACGCCGACCTGACGGTGGACCTGGCCAAGGGCTCGGTCGAGTACCATGCCACCAACCATGAGCCGTGGCGCGTGACCCTGGTCGACACCGGGGCCGAGACCATGACCGGCGGCCGGATCAAGCGCGTCGCCGATTATCTGCCCAAGGACGAGCCCTTTTTCCTGACCTATGGCGACGGCGTCGCTGATATCGACATCGGCGCGCTGCTGGACTTCCACAAGGCGCACGGCCGCCAGGCCACCGTCAGCGCCGTCTCGCCGCCTGGACGCTTTGGCGCCTTGGAGATCGTCGAGGGCGCCGTGCAGCGCTTCATCGAGAAGCCGCCGGGCGACAACGGCCTGATCAACGGCGGGTTCTTCGTGCTGGAGCCTTCGGTAATCGACCGGATCGCCGATGATTCCACGGTCTGGGAACTGGAGCCGCTGGAGGGCTTGGCGCGCGAGGGCGAACTGATGGCCCGCCCGCACGACGGCTTCTGGGCGGCGATGGACACCCTGCGCGACAAGAACACGCTGGAAGCCCTCTGGGCGTCGGGCAAAGCCCCGTGGAAGCTCTGGAAATGACGCGGCCCAATCCCGCCTTCTGGTCGGGCAAACGGGTCCTGCTGACCGGGCACACGGGCTTCAAGGGCTCGTGGGCGGCGATGTGGCTGGCGCGAATGGGCGCACAAGTCACCGGGCTCGCCCTGCCGCCTGACCAGGAGCCGGCGCTGTTCGACCTGGCCGATGTCGCGCACGTGGTCGCTTCCAGTCGCTTCGTCGACCTGCGCGACGGCGAGGCCGTGGCGCGCGCGCTGAAAGGCGAGGCGTTCGACCTGGTGCTGCACATGGCGGCCCAGCCGATCGTACGGACTTCGATCGAGGATCCGGTCGCCACCTTCGCCGCCAACGTCATGGGCACGGCGCACCTGCTCCAGACCCTGCGCGGGCGGGCCGAGCTGCAGGCGGTCTTGGTTGTGACCTCGGACAAGGTCTACGCCAACAACGAGCAGGGCCGGGCCTTCCAGGAAGGCGACGCTCTGGGCGGCAAGGATCCCTATTCGGCCTCGAAAGCTGCGGCCGAGATCGTCACCCAGAGTTTCGCGCGCAGCTTCTTCGACAAGGCCGGCGTGCCGGTCGCGACCGCCCGCGGCGGCAATGTCATCGGCGGCGGCGACTTCTCGCGCGACCGGCTGGTCTCCGATATCGTCCGTGCCGGCCGCAGCCAGGGCCAGACGGTCCTGCGTCATCCGGAAGCGACGCGTCCCTGGCAACACGTGCTCGACTGCGTGGCGGGGTACCTCGTCTATCTCGAGCGGCTGGCGACCGACCCGGCCGCGCCCCGAGCCCTGAACTTTGGCCCCCGGCCGGGCGGCGCGGAGGTCACGGTCGGCGAACTCGCCACCCGCGCCACCGCCGCCCTGGGCGCCCAGCCCTGGCGCCACGAACCCGATCCTAATTCGATCGAGGCCCGCAGCCTCGGCATCGACGCCAGCCGCGCTCGGCAAGTCCTGGGCTTCGAGAGCCGGCTGGATGCGCCCGTCGCCGTCGACTGGACTATGGACTGGTACCGCGCCCAGGCCGAGGGCGGCGACGCCCTGAACCTCGTCCGCGACCAGATCACGCGTTACGAAAGCCTCCGATGACCGTTCCCGCTTGCCGCTTCTGCCGCGCGCCCCTGACCCAGACCTTCCTCGACCTGGGCAGACAGCCGCTGGCCAACTCGTACCTGACGCAGGCCCAGCTCGAAGCCGGGACGGAAGGCTTCTATCCGCTGCACACGCGCGTCTGCGGGACCTGCTTCCTGGTCCAGGCCGACGATCCTGTGGCCGCCGACGCCATCTTCGACGACGGCTACGCCTATTTTTCCGCCTACTCGGAAAGCTGGGTCGCCCACGCCAAGCGCTATGCGGAAGCGATGAGCGCCCGGTTCGCGCTGGGGCCGCAGTCGCTGGTGGTCGAGGTCGCCTCCAACGACGGCTATCTGCTGCAGCATTTCAAGGCCATGGGCGTGCCGGTATTGGGCGTCGAGCCCACGGCCAACACGGCGGAAGTCGCGATCAAGGAGCGCGGCATTCCCACCGAGGTGGCGTTCTTCAACGACGCCACCGGTCGGGCGCTGAAGGCCCGCGGCGTCGCCGCGGACCTGATGGCCGGCAACAACGTGCTGGCCCACGTGCCCGACATCGGCGACTTCGTGGCGGGCTTTCAGCACGTGCTCAAACCTGAAGGCGTGCTGACCTTCGAGTTCCCGCATCTGCTGAACCTGATCGAGAAGGTGCAGTTCGACACCATCTACCACGAGCACTACTCGTACCTGTCGCTGCTGGCGGTTGAGAAAGTACTTCGGGCCAATGGCCTACGGCCGTTCGACGTCGAACGACTCTCCACCCATGGCGGCTCCCTTCGTCTGTTCTGCGCCCATGATGCGTCGAGCCACGCCGAGACCCAGGCCCTGCGCGATCTGCGCGCTGACGAGGCCGCGGCCGACCTCGACAAGCCGGCGGGCTATGAGGGCTTCGCGGCGCGGGTCGAGGCGGTGCGGGCAAGCTTCCTGGCGTTCCTCGCCAAGGCCAAGGCGGAGGGCAAAACGGTCGCGGCCTACGGGGCGGCGGCCAAGGGCAACACCTTCCTGAACTATGCGGGCGTCACCGCGGCCGATATCGTGGCGGCGTTCGACGCCAATCCGCACAAGCAGGGCCGTTTCCTGCCCGGGGCCCATGTGCCGATCCACGCGCCGGCCAGGATCGCCGAAATCCGCCCGGACTACGTGGTCATCCTGCCCTGGAATCTGAAGGACGAGATCATGGGCCAGCTGGCCTACATCAAGGACTGGGGCGGCCAGTTCGTGATCGCCTCGCCGGACACCAGGATCGTCGGCTGATGCGGTTCACGGCGACGGAGATCGAGGACGTCGTCATCGTGGACATTGAGCCGGCGAGCGACGCGCGCGGCGCCTTCGCGCGGCTGCACTGCCCCGACGAGTTCGCCGCCGCTGGTCACCCGTTCGTCCCGCAGCAGACCAGCCTCTCGCGCAACCTCAAGGCCCATACCCTGCGCGGTTTGCACTACGAGGCGGCCCCGCATGAGGAGGCGAAGCTGGTGCGTGTGACGCGCGGCGCCATCTTCGACGTCGCCGTCGATCTGCGGCCTGCCAGCCCGACCTTCCGTCGATGGACGGGTACCGAGCTCACGGCCGAGAACGGCCGGGCCCTGCTGATCGGCAAGGGCATGGCCCACGGCTTCATCACCCTCGCCGACGACACCGACGTCCTCTACCAGATCGACCGCATCTTCGAGCCAGGCCACGGCCGTGGCCTGCGCTGGGACGACGCGGCTTTCGCGATCGCATGGCCTGCGCGGCCCACGGTGATTTCGGACCGGGATGCGACCTATCCGGACTTCACCGGCTGATGGCGAAGATCCTGCTCACCGGAGGAAGTTCGTTCAGCGGACTCTGGATCGCCGAAGCGCTTGCCGGCGCCGGTCATGAACTGGTCGCGGCGGTCACGCGTCCGACGACAGGTTATGATGGCCTGCGCGCTGAACGGATGGAGCGCCTGGCGAAGATCGCGCAGGTCGTCTACGCGGCGCCGGTGGCGTCCCCTGCCTTCCTCGAACTGGCTGGTGCGGGCCATGATGTGCTGGCCCACCATGCGGCCGACATCCCCAACTACCGCTCGGCGAGCTACGATCCGGTTGAAGGGTTCGTCCGCAACATCGCTGGCGTTCAAGCGGCGCTGGAAACCTTCGCCGGCGCGGGCGGCCAAGCCGTGATTGCGACTGGGACCGTCTTCGAGGGGGGCGAGGGTGGGGCTGGCGACAACCTCGCCGTCAGCCCATATGGCCTGTCCAAGTCGTTGACCAATGAAGCGGTGCGCCACATGGCGCGCTGGCGTGGGTTGCGTTTCGGCAAGTTCGTGGTCTCGGGGCCCTTCGGTCCGCTCGAAGAGGGCCGGATGGTCTGGTCGCTCATGCAGCGATGGTTCGAGCGCGAGGCCGGCGTGGTTCGCACGCCGCGGTACGTTCGCGACAACATACCGGTCACGCTGCTGGCGAGGGCCTATGCGGCGCTTGTCGAGGAGCTTCTGGACAGCGACAGTCCGGCGGAAAAGATCGCTCGCCCGTCGGGCGTCGTGGGTTCCCAGGAGGCCTTCGCACGACTCCTGGCGACGGAGCTTGGTCCCCGACTGGGACTGGCCTGTCAGTTGCAGATCCTGGCCCAGCCTGAGCTCGTCGAACCGCTCAGCAGGATCAACGACCAGTCATGGCTTGCGCCGGGCTGGGCTGACGACGGCTTCTGGGACGACTATGCGGCCTATTATCAAAGGGTGGCGGCCTCGGGTTTGCTGAGTGCGCCTGCGTGATCGGAGCGGTAATCCATGACCGCTTCGGCGATCATATCGAAGTAATCCGCCGCGAATTGCTTGATGTCGCCTAGCGGACTGGCTCTTAGCCGCGCCCGCATGCCACGCCGCAACTCACCAATTCGAGTCGGATTGGCGGCGAGCTTGCGCGCCACCTCCATATAATCCTCGACCGTGTCGGTGCAGAACTCACCTAGGCCGGCATTTTCAAGGACAGAATAACTCAGCCGCTCGAAGACGGCAGGCCCACGTTTGGCGATGACGGGAACGCCCATCCAAAGCGCTTCGCAGGTCGTCGTTCCCCCGGTCTGGGGGAATGCGTCCAACGAGATGTCCATATCGTTGTAGAAGGGGAGGTGGCGACCGCGAACCGCATTGAAGATTACGCGCTCGGCGGCCACGCCACGCGAGGCGAATATCTTGCGGATGTTTGCCTGAAACGTTGGCGAGTCGCCTTCCGGGCGGACGAACAGGAAGCGCGATCCTGGGGTCTCGGCGACGATCTGCGCCCAGGTTTGGAGAACCTTGCGGTTGTATTTGTAGGGATTGTTGGCCGTGCCGAAGGTTATGTAGCCGTTGCGGTCGACGGGCGGCTCTGGTGCGACCGCGGGCTCTTCGCGGAAGGCGCGCGCACCCATGGTGTACCAAGCCTTGGGCAGGACGAGCGGCTTTTCGATGAGGAGATTTGGATCCTCCGGAAGCAGATAGGGATCAACTACGAGATAGTCGATCGTGCTCGGGCCGGCGGAGTGGGGATAGCCAACCCAGCTGGCCGAGAGCGGCGCAGGTTTGAAGGCCATAACGCCCAACTTGTTCATATGGGTGGAGCCGCCCAATTCGAACAGGATGTCCAGCTGGTCGTCCGCGATCATCTGGGCCGCGTCGCGGTCGGATATGTCCTTGTTCCACCGAAAGGCGTCGACCCACTTTGTGATCGATTGCTGGGTGGGATCCTCCTGCCCCTGATAGAAGGAGTAGCAGTACACCTCGAAGCGCTCCCGATCGTAGTGTTCGAAGAGCGGCAGGGCGAAATAGGCCACCGGATGGGCCCGCAGGTCGGACGACATGAAGCCGACCCGGATCTTGCCGTTGGGCCTACGCGGCGGGGACGGGCGTATCGGATTGCGGGCCGCAGCGGCCTCGGCCTTACGACCCCAGATCCGATGCTGTTCGATAAGCTCGTAGCGGTCGGCCGGAGCTTCCACCCTGGCTAGATGGGCGAAGAGCGCCGTGTGGCGGCCAGCCTCGGCCCAGGTCCGCCCGATCTGAGAGAACGAGCCGAGCTTATCGATCCCGTCATAGTCGGCGACACGCGTCATCAACTCGTACGCGATCTTTAGATTGCCCGCTTCTGGCGGCATCTGCGGCAGCACAGCCTGCAGGATACCGTAGGCTTCTTCCAGATTTGCCGCTTCGTCGCCATGGCGTGACCGCCCAAGGCTTTCGGCCAGCAGCACGCGATATCTCGGTTCGTGAGGCGCAAGCTCGACGGCCTTGCGGAGGTACTCGTTCGCGCGAACCCGATCGTAGTCGGTAATGTTGTTGCCCAGTTGATAATAGAGGTTTGCTTGGTCGGGGTTGGCTTCGATCGCCTGGAGTAGGAGTTGCTCTGCGCGCCGTGTTTCTCCCGCGCGCCGGAGTGCGATCGCCTGGGCTTCGGTGAGGCGGACATCGGCTGGGTTCGCCGCGAGGGCCTGAGCAAGCAGCTCGTTTGAGGCCTCGAGGCCGTGGAGTTCGTGGGCCAGGCTGACGATGTCGAGCCAGGCGTCCACAAGCTGGGGCTTCAATTTCGTCGCGAGCTTGAACCGTGTCTCGGCCTTCTCGAGGTCTCCGGCGAACCAGAACGCCCGGCCTAGAGCGCGCTGAAGGTCGCCATCCGCGGGAGATTGCCGCACCAATTTGGTGAAGGCGTCGATGGCCGCGGGATTCTTGATATCGTTGTAGACGTTTCCAAGGTTGTTCAGAATGGAACGATCCTTGGGCGCTAGGCGGCTGGCCCGGCTCAAGATCTCAAGAGCCTCCGCATGGCGTCCCAGGCGTCGCAGCGCAACGCCGCGGACGTTCATCAACTCGGCATCGCGTGGATAGATCTCCAGTCCCCGCGCGCTCCAAGTCTCGGTCCGGTCGTAGAGCTTCCGCCGGACCAACATCGTCGCATAGTTCCGATAGACCGACGCGGGCGCTTTCGGATCCTCCGTCAGCAGGCGCTCGATGATCGCCGCCCCATCTTCGAAATTGCCGGCCTTGAGGGCCGCTTCGGCGGGGGCGAATCTGTCGAGCGACATCGAGGCTTCCTGTTGCGCGGTCGCCGTAGGCGATCGGCGCGCAATCTAGTCAGAGCCCTGGGCGGCGCCAACTATGGCGCGCTTATCCGTCGCGGAAACGCCACTTGAGGCCGAGGATCACCGCCGACAGCGCCAGACAGACGGTGTTCGCCGCCATGACCGGCCAGGACCTGGTCAGCACGCCATAGGCGATCCAGAGCGAAAAGCCGGTCACCGTCACCACGTACATCCGCAGACTGATGGAGGAGGCGTCCCGCTCGCGCCAGATCTTCACGATCTGGGGGGTGAAGCTGGCCATCGAGCAGAGGGCCGCGGCGGTTCCGATGAGGTCGGGCAGGGAGAGCGCCATGGCCAGCAGAACGGCTCTGCAAGGCCGAGGTTGCAGGTCGGCCAAAGGGCGCGGAGCCCGTGGCTCCGCGCCCCTGCGTGTCCTGCCGGCTAGGGAAGGATCAGCGCGGTTTGTAGATGCGGTCGAAGACTCCGCCGTCGCCGAAATGCAAGGCCTGAGCCTTCTTCCAGCCGCCGAAGGTGTCGTCGATGGTGACGAGCGGGATCTTCGGGAACTTCTTGGCCCACTTGGCCGCGGCCTCCGGATTGCGCGGGCGGTAGTGGTTCTTGCCGATCAGGTCCTGGGCGAGCGGGCTGTACAGGAAGTTGAGATAGCCCTCGGCGATGGTGCGGGTCTTCTTGCGGTCGACGACCTTGTCGACGATCGCTACCGGCGGCTCGGCCAGGATCGAGACCGACGGATAGACGATGTCGACCTTGCCGGGGCCCAACTCCTCGATCGCCAGGTAGGCTTCGTTCTCCCACGACAACAGCACGTCGCCGATGCCGCGCTGGACGAAGGTGGTGGTCGAGCCGCGGGCGCCGGTGTCGAGCACCGGTACGTGCTTGTAGAGCTCGGTGATGAAGGCCTCGGCCTTGGCGGCGTTGCCGCCCGGCTGGCGCAGGGCCCAGGCCCAGGCGGCCAGGTAGTTCCAGCGCGCGCCGCCCGAGGTCTTCGGGTTCGGCGTGATCACGTCGATCCCCGGCTTGATGAGGTCGCCCCAGTCCTTGATCTTCCAGGGGTTGCCCTTGCGGACCAGGAACACGATGGTCGAGGTGTAGGGGGTCGAGTTGTTGGGCAGGCGCGATTGCCAGTTGGCCGGCAACAGCTTGGCCTTGGCGGCGATTTCGTCGATGTCGCTGGCGAGCGCCAGGGTGACGACGTCGGCCTGCAGGCCATCGATCACCGAGCGGGCCTGCTTGCCCGATCCGCCGTGGCTCTGCTGGATGACGATGTCCTGGCCGACCTTGTCCTTCCAGTACTTGGCGTAGGCGGCGTTGATGTCCTTGTACAGTTCCCGCGTCGGGTCGTAGCTGACGTTCAGCAGGGTGACGGCCTTGCCCTGGGCGGCGGCGGGGCCGGCCAGCAGGGCGGGGGCGGCGGCGGCGGCCACGCCGGCGGTCCCGGCGGCGAGCACGCCGCGGCGGGACGGGTCTTGTCGGTTCTGGCTCATGGTCGAGGTCCCGTTTTCGTTCGAGAGTGAGGGGCGAGGCGGAGCCCGCGGCCGCTGCGGCGCCGCCTCGCCGAAGGATCAGAAGGCGTACTGGGTGCGCAGGGAGTAGATCTTGAAGTCCTGCCCGATCTGCGCGCCGGCCGGCGGGGTCAGCGCCCCGGCGCCGAAGACCGTGCCGCCGGGCGACAGGCGATCGACGGAGACGTCCTGATAGGCCGCCTGAAGACGCAGCACGTTGTTGACGTACCAGTTGAGACCCAAGGTGAAGATCTCCTGTTCGCCGCCGCGGATCGCCGAAGCCGCCGGCGCCGTGCCGGGCGCGCCCGCGAGGTAGTTCAGGTCCAGCTTGGAATAACGCAGGCCGAGCTCCCAGGCTCCCCACTGACCTTTCTTCAGATCGAAGGGCTTGGCGGGGCGCGGGGCGTCGAAGGTGCCGGCGCTGTAGCGGCGCGGTTCGCCGGTGATGGTCCAGGCGCCCTGGACGTACCAGCCGGAAAAGTCGGGATCGCTCAGCGCGCCCTTACGGTCGACCTTGATGTCGAAGTATTCAGTCTGGACGTAGAGGTTCTTCCACTGGGCGCCGAACTCGCCGCCCCAGACGGTCACGCCATCGGCGTCGATATTGCCGGTGTCGACCAGACGCGCGCCATCGACGCGGATTTCCGGCCGGTCGCGCAGGCGCACCGCGGTGACGGCCGGCGCGCCGGCCACGTCCGGGCCGCTGGCGGCCGGATTGAACACGATCGAGGTGTTCACCCCGACGTGAATCAGGGCGTCGTCACGGCGGAAAGGCACATAGGTCAGGCGGCCGACGAACGCGGTCTGCTCGTCGTAGGTCGAGGTCCCGATGAGATTGCCGGTGATGGCCGCCGTGCCGGTCCAGTTGTCGCCGCTGGCCAGCAGGGCGACCGCGGTGCGGCCGTCGCCGGCGGCGATGCTGCGCACCGTTTCCGACGGGGAGGCGCGCTCGACGAACAGCGAGCCGTTGGTGGAGACCGCTTCCTCAAGGCCTGACGGCGGCGAGAAGGCGCCGACCCGCAGCTTCAGGTTTGCGACGGGGAAGCCGTACTGCACCCAGGCGGCGCTGATCTTGCCGGCTTCTTCCGTGCCCGAACCGCCGAAGTCGTAGAGGAAGTTGTAGTCGAACGCGCCGAAAGCCTTGCCTTCGATCCCGAGGCGGGCGCGGCGGAAGTTTGCGCCGTCCGACAGGTCGCGGGCGTGGTCGGCTTCCGCCGCGTCGCCGAACGAGCCGCGGCGGAAGTCCGTGCCGAGAGGGCCGGCGGCGGCCTGGTCGTAATAGGCCGCGTCGAGCTGGAACACGCCGCGGAACGAGGCGGTGAAATTGCCGTCGGCGGTGGCGATGGTCGGTCGGCCGTTCGCCAGCGATACGGTCGTCGCCGTCGCTTCCTTGCGCACGTCGGCGATGTTGTTGGCGGTCGAGGTCTTGAGGTCGGCGAGCTGCGCTTGCAGCGCCTGGAGTTGTTCCTCAAGCGCCTTGATGCGCGCGTCAGTCGCCTCGTCGGCCATGGCCATACCCGGCCACGCAAAGGCGAGCGCAGCCGCGCCGCTCACGAGTTTGGTTTTCCACGTCATGTGGTTCTTGCCCCTCTTTGTGTTGGAGTTCGTCTCAAACTCGACGGCTTAAAGGCCCGATAATTCCTATCGGTAAAATCGAGTTTGACTTCAAGCGGTCGCAGATTTCCTGACAGCGCGACATCAAGTCGGCCATTCCCTTGGGTCCCTGTCATTGGGGTGACATAAGGGTCGGGCTTCGTTTGGTTTTGTGATCCAGGATCGATTCGCCTTGGCGCTGCCGCCTTCGCCTCATACGCCGCCGGCATGGCTTGGCCCCGTGAGCCCGGTGCTGGTCGCGGGGGGCGCGGGCGTCGTGGCCATAATCGGCTTTGCGCTTCTGACGGGTGCGGACGTTCGAGCGGCGTCATGGATGCTGCTGGTGGTGGCCGGCGTCACAGGCCTCGCCGCCTGGCATGTGGCCGAGCGGGTCGGCGCGGTGGCGCCCCAGGCGGCGCTGGGCGAAGGCCCGGCGCACGAGGATGCGCCGCCCTACGCCAGCCTCATCAACGCCTTGCCCGATCCCGTGCTGGTGGTCGCCGCCCATGAGCCCGATGACCTCACAGGGCGGCGTTTCGTGCTGGTTAATTCGGCCGCCCGCGAAACCCTCCGTGTACAATATGACGCAGGCCTTCTCGTGACCGTCGTGCGCGACCCGGACGTGCTCGAGGCGGTCGACGAGGCGCTGTTCGGCGGGCTCGAGGCCGAGGCCGTCTACGAGATGGGCGGCGCCCAGGAGCGAGTGATGCGTGCGATCGCCAAGCCGCTCGGCTCGGCGCCCGACGGCGCCAAGCTTGCCCTGCTGGTGCTGCGCGACGAGACCGATATCCGCCGGGCCGAACGCACACGTGCCGACTTCCTGGCCAACGCCAGCCACGAGCTGCGCACGCCGCTCGCCTCACTCTCCGGGTTCATCGAGACCCTGCGCGGTCACGCACGGGACGACGCCGGGGCGCGCGAGAAGTTCCTGTCGATCATGCAGGCCCAGGCCGAACGGATGTCGCGCCTGATCGACGATCTGCTGTCGCTTAGCCGGATCGAGCTTAACGAGCACATCGCCCCGCACGGCGAGGTGGATCTGGTGATGGCGATCCTGGACGTCATCGACTCGCTGGGCCCGCTGGCCCGCGACCGTGGCGTGCGCATCGAGCCGGTCGACCTGCCGCCGCGCGGCGAGGTGCTGGTGGCCGGCGACCGCGATCAGGTCATCCAGGTGATCCAGAACCTCGTCGATAACGCCGTGAAGTACACCCCTTCCGGCCAGGCGGTCCGCATCGGCCTGCGGCCCGACGTGTCGCAGACGGAAGCCTCCACGCCGGCCGACCCGCGCGCGGCCCGCTTCTCGCTGCTGACGCCCGACCGCGCCGCCGACCGCTATGCCGCGATCCGCGTCGCCGACGCCGGCGTCGGCCTGGCGCGCGAGCACCTGCCGCGGCTGACCGAGCGCTTCTATCGGGTGGAGGGGCAGAAGAGCGGCGAGCGGTCCGGCACAGGCCTCGGCCTCGCCATCGTCAAGCACATCGTCAACCGCCATCGCGGCGGCCTGGCGGTCGAGAGCGTCCAGGGCGAGGGGGCGACCTTCACGGCCTACTTCCCCCTCGTCCGCGCCGAAGCCTAGAACTTCACTGACAGCGACGCGCCGTAGGTCCTCGGCTGGCCAGGGAAGCGGACCACGACGTTCGCGTTACTGCTGACCGCGGTCCAGTAGTACTCGTCCGTCAGGTTGCGGCCCCAGACCGACAACTCCCAGCGGTCGTCCAGGGCGTGGACGCCCAGGCTGGCGCCCAACAGGCCATAGTCCTTGATCTCGAAGCGCGGATCGCCTTCCAGGTCGGCGTGCGACTTCGACTGGTAGCGGCCGGTCACCGCCGCCTGGAAGCCAAGGCTGTCCGTCAGATCGCGGCTGTAGAGCATGGTCAGGCCGCCCTGGAACTTCGGGCTGTAGAGGAACGGCTTGCCGTCGAAGTCGGCCGGCTTTCCGGCCGCGTTGACGCCTGTGTAGCCCTTGACCTCGGTATGCAGGAGAGTCGCTGAACCGATGAAGGTCAGGGCCTGCGTCGCCCGCCAGGTGATTTCGCCGTCGAGGCCGTAGGCTTCTGAGCTCGGCACGTTCTGCAGGCGCGACAGCGCGGTGTAGATCGGGTCGGCGAAATAGACGCTGAGCTGCTTGTCCTCGTAGTCGTAGTAGAAGGCGCTGAGATTGGCCTGGATGCGGCGGTCGAACAGCCCGGCCTTCACCCCCACCTCGTAGGCGGTCAGCAGCTCCTGCTTGGCTGGTGCGTTCTGGGTCGAGATGTTGGCGGCGTTGATCGGCGTGGCCCCAGCCTTGGCGCCGCGCGAGATCGAGCCGAACACCAGCACGTTGTCGGCCGGCGTCCAGTCCAGGCCCAGCCGCCAGGCGACGTTGTCCTCGTCCAGGGTCGAGATCACCGGCCCGAACTTGCGGGTGGCGGGGTCGAAGGTGACGCAGCCGCCGCGACTGATCTCCGAGACCAGGCCGTAGGCGGCGAAGAACAGCGCCCGGTTCACCACGTTGACATTGGGCAGCATGCTGCCGTCGACGTCTCGCGAGCAGCCCTCGTACTCCTGCTTGTCCTGGGTGTATCGGATGCCGGCGGTCAGCTTGAACGCCTCGCTCACCCGATACTCGCCGTTGGCGAACAGGCTCCAGGTGTTGGTCTCGATCCGCCCGATGTCCTGATAGGTACGGAACGCCTGGGAGAGTTGTTGGGCGGTGTAGCCGCCGCTGTTGAAGGGCGTGCCGAGCAGGGTCTGGCCGACCGTGCGCACCAGGGTCACGTTGGCGTTCTGTCCCAGCAGGGTGCGATTGCTGTCGAGGATGCGGTCGCGGGCGATGTAGCCGCCGACCAGCCAGAAGGTCTTCTCGCCCGCGCCTTCCAGGTGCAGTTCCTCGGCGATGGATTCGATGTCGCCGCGCGCGTGCTGGATCAGGATCTCGTAGGGCGCGCCGCTCCAGTCGAACTTCGCGTTGCGCTTGAGCTTGTTGTAGCTGGTCAGCGAGATCAGCCGTGTGTCGCCGCCGAGGTCCCAGGCCACGCGCACCTTGCCGGCATAGAAGTCGTTATCCTCGCGCAGCGGCCCGTCGATGCCCGCGCCGATGCCGATATTGGCCGCCCGCACCGACAGCGGCGCCCAGTCGGCCTGGCTCGCGTCTGTGGGCGGATTGGCGGCGATATAGGCGGCGAGGCCCGGGGCGTTGAACGGGCTGCCGGCAGTGGCGGGCGTGAAGCCGATCCCCTGGGCGGCCACCGTGTCGCTCTGATTCTTCCAGGCGGTCAGCGAGATGTCGATGTCGACGCTGTCGCTGGGTTGGATCGCCAGCGAGCCGCGCAGGCCGTAGCGGTCGACCTTGCCCTGGCGCTCGCCGCGCGAGCGGCTGACCTGCCAGCCCTCGTCGCTGTTCTCGACGCGGAAGGCCACTCGGCCCTGGATGCGCTCTGCGAGCGGTCCGCTGACATAGCCTTCGAAGTTCAGGGTCTTGTAGTTGCCGACCTCGGCGGTCAGCCCGGCCTGCAAGTCTTCGGTCGGCTTGCGGGTCACGAAGTCGATCAGGCCGGCGGTGGTGTTGCGGCCATAGAGCGTACCCTGCGGCCCCTTAAGCACCTCGACCCGCTCCAGATCGAAGATCGGCCCGGTGTTCATCATCGGATAGGCGTAGGCGACCTCGTCGGTATAGGTGCCGACGGTCGAGGTGGCCGACATGTTGATGGTGTTGAAGCCGATTCCTCGCAGTGTGTAGGTCGGCACCCCCTGATAGCTCTGCGAGACCGTGAAGCTGGGTGCGAAGGTGGTCAGGTCCTTGGCGTCGGTGACGTGCAGCCGCTCCAGCGTCTCGCCGCGGATGGCCTGGATGCCCATGCCGACCGTGTTGGCTGTCTCTTCCCGCCGCTGGGCGGTGACGACGATGGTTTCGACCTCGGTGGTCGCGCCGCTCGACTGAGCCGCCACGGGCGTCGCCGCCAGCATGGCCGCGGCCGATGCGCCCAGCACTAGGACGCCGCGCAGATTGCCCGACATGGTGTCTTCCTCCCTTCGCCGCGCGCTGTTTTCCGCGTGCGTGCGCCTATCCTGGCCGGAGCGTGCGGGGATAGGGGAGCGCCGCCTAGCTGACGGAAATGATAGGGGCCGCGGCGGCAGGGGCCGCAGTCGTAATGAAACTGTCACGGAACTGTCGCGGAGGGACAGCATAAGGCGGGCAACTTCCGGCCCGGGCGGGGGAGGGGCTTTGAAGGCCTCGGTCTCGCGCTCGCGCAACGGCATGGACCTCCGATGCTCACCTGGATCGCCTTGACGGCGCTGCTTCTGTTCTCCCTCGCCACCTACATGGCCGGCCGTCGCCGCGCCGTGGCGGCCGCGGGCGGCAGACCTGCGCAACTCCACTCTCTTCCCGGCTACTACGGCAGCTACGCGGCCCTCTGGGTCGGCGTACCCGCCGCGCTGCTCATCCTGCTCTTCGCCATGTTCGGCGGCCGGCTGGAGGCGGGCCTGCTCCGCACCGACCAGCCCGCGGCGGTGCAGCAGCTCACCGCGCCCCAACAGGATGTCTTTTATGACGACGCCCGCGCCATTTCCCGCGGCGGCACGCCCAGCGAGACCGTCTATGACGGCGCGCTGAAGACCGCGCTGGACGCCAAGGTCGTCAAGTCCAAGCAGATCAACAGCCTGATCGAATACGGCTCGATCGCCTTGGGCGCCATCGTCGCCCTGGTGGGCGCCTTCATCGCCTATCCGCGCATCTCGCCGCAGTTCCGGGCCCGCAACAGGGTCGAGGGCTGGGTCGCCGGTCTCTTCATCGCCTGTTCGGTGACGGCCATCCTGACCACGGTCGGCATCGTCGCCTCGCTGGTCTGGGAAAGCTGGCGGTTCTTCCAAGCCGTGCCGATCCACGAGTTCCTGTTCGGGACCGAATGGAACCCGCAGATCGCCATGCGCGCCGACCAGTTCGCCGGCGCCGGCGCCTTCGGCGCCGTGCCGCTGTTCGTCGGCACTTTCCTGGTCATGGTGATCGCCATGCTGGTGGCGGCCCCGATCGGGCTCTACTCGGCCATCTACCTCTCGGAATACGCCGGCAAGACGACCCGCGCGGTGGTCAAGCCGCTGCTGGAGATCCTCGCGGGCGTCCCGACCGTGGTCTACGGCTTCTTTGCGGCCCTGACGGTCGGCCCGCTGTTCCGCGCCTTCTTCAACTGGATCGGCGCCCAGCTGGCCGGCGGCGCGATGGACGGTCTCGCCCAGTACCTGATGCAGGTGCAGAACCAGATGGCGCTGGTGGCCGGGGCGGTGATGGGGATCATGCTGATCCCCTTCGTTTCCTCGCTCAGCGACGACATCATCAACGCCGTGCCGCAATCGCTGCGCGACGGGTCGCTGGCCATGGGCGCGACGCGCTCGGAGACGGTGAAGAAGGTCGTCCTGCCCGCCGCCTTGCCGGGCATCATGGCCGCCCTGCTGCTGGCGGTCTCCCGCGCGGTCGGCGAGACCATGATCGTCACCATGGCCGCCGGCCTCCAGGCCAAGACCACGCTCAACCCCCTCGATACGGTCACGACCGTCACGGTCCAGATCGTCACCCTGCTCACCGGCGACCAGGAGTTCGACAGTCCCAAGACGCTGTCGGCCTTCGGCCTGGGCCTCACCCTGTTCGTGGTGACCCTCGGCCTCAACATCATCGCCCTGCGCATCGTCCAGAAATACCGGGAACAGTATGACTGACGCCGCCATCCCCGCCGCCGCGAGCGGCGCCAGCCTTCGCCAGGCCGTCGAAGCCCGGCTGAAAGAACGCCACGCCCAGGAGATGCGCTTCCGTCTCTACGGACGCATGGCCATCGTCATCGCCCTCTCGTTCCTGGCCATCCTGATCGGCCGGATCGTCCACCAGGGCTACACGACCTTCGTCGACTACCAGATCAGCGTGCCGGTGAAGCTGGACGCCAGCCGCATCGACGCGGCCGATCCGGCCGGCGCCAACTACGACCTGATGGTCGCCGAGTCCGTGCTCGCGAAGCTTGGCGAGACCGACGACGAGTTCGGCGGCAAGTCCGGCAAGGTCATGGAGCTGATGTCCAACGACCTCGGCTTCCAGCTCCTGAAGATGGTGCGCGAAGACCCCTCGCTGATCGGCAAGACCATCACCGTCACCGGCCCGCTGAAGTCCGACGCAGCGCTCTACTTCAAGGGCGAGATCAAGCGCGCCACGCCGGAAGGCGAGCGCAAGCTGGACAACCAGCAGCTCGACTGGATGGACAAGCTGAAGGCGTCCGGCGCCGTCACCTCGGGCTTCAACATCGGCTTCCTGACCCGGTCGGACTCGACCGAGCCGGAACAGGCCGGCGTGCTGGGCGCCATCGTCGGCTCGCTGATGATGCTGCTGGTCACCGCGGTCCTGGCGATCCCGATCGGCGTGCTCGCCGCAACCTATCTGGAAGAGTTCGCGCGCAAGAACCGCTGGACCGACCTGATCGAGGTGAACATCAACAACCTCGCGGCCGTGCCCTCGATCGTCTACGGCCTGCTGGGCCTGGCGGTGTTCATCAACTGGCTGGCCGTGCCGCGCTCCTCGCCGCTGGTCGGCGGTCTGGTGCTGGCCTTGATGGCGCTGCCCACCGTGATCATCGCCACCCGCTCGGCGCTGAAGGCGGTGCCGCCGTCGATCCGCGAAGCCGCTCTCGGGGTCGGCGCCTCGCGCACCCAGACGGTCTTCCACCATGTCCTGCCGCTGGCCATGCCCGGCGTCATGACCGGCTCCATCCTGTCCCTGGCTCACGCCCTGGGCGAAACCGCGCCGCTGCTGATGATCGGCATGGTGTCGTTCGTGCCCGGCGTGCCCGAGGGGTTCACCGGTGCAGCCACCGTGCTGCCCGTCCAGGTGTTCATCTGGGAGAACGCGTCCGAACGCGGCTTCCATGAGCGCACCGCCGCGGCCATCATCGTGCTGCTGGTGTTCATGATCATCATGAACCTGGCCGCGATCCTGCTGCGGCGCCGCTTCGAGCGGCGGTGGTGACGCCGATGCGCCAGTTGCTTTCGAGGTTTTCCATGCCCAGCCAGCGAGATGACGCCATGGCTCACGACACCACCGCTCCGGTCCACATCGCCGTCGACCGTCCCCACGCCACGCCGACCAACGCGCCGGTGAAGATCCGCGCCCGCGACGTCAGCGTCTTCTACGGCGAGAAGCAGGCGCTGTTCGACGTCGCGCTCGACGTGCCCGAGAACTCGGTCACCGCGCTGATCGGCCCGTCGGGCTGTGGCAAGTCGACCTTCCTGCGCTCGATCAACCGGATGAACGACACCATCCCGGGCGCCCGCGTCACCGGCCGCATCGAGCTGGACGGCGAGGACGTCAACGACCGCTCCATCGACCCGGTGGTGCTGCGCGCCCGCGTCGGCATGGTGTTCCAGAAGCCGAACCCCTTCCCGAAGACCATCTTCGAGAACGTCGCCTACGGCCCGCGCATCCACGGCACCGCTTCGTCCAAGAGCGAGCTGGAGGGGATCGTCGAATCCTCGCTGAAGCGCGCCGGCCTGTGGGCCGAGGTCGCCGACCGCCTGCACCAGCCCGGCACGGGCCTGTCCGGCGGCCAGCAGCAGCGCCTGGTCATCGCGCGGGCCATCGCCGTCTCGCCGGAAGTGATCCTGATGGACGAGCCCTGCTCGGCCCTCGACCCGATCGCCACCGCCCGGATCGAGGAGCTGATCGACGAACTGCGCAACCAGTACTGCATCGTGATCGTGACGCACTCGATGGCCCAGGCCGCGCGCGTCTCGCAGAAGACCGCGTTCTTCCACCTGGGCAAGCTGGTCGAGGCCGGCCCCACCAGCGAGATCTTCACGAACCCGCGCGACAGCCGCACCCAGGACTACATCACCGGCCGGTTCGGCTGAGGGACCTTCCATGAACGAGCACATCGTCAAATCCTACGAAGACGAGCTGAACACGCTCACGGCCGACTGCGCCCGCATGGGCGGCATCACCGAAGCCCAGGTCCACGACGCCTTGGACGCGGTGGTGAAGCGCGACCAGGCCATGGCCGAGGCCGTGGTGGCCCGCGACGAGCGGCTGGACAGCCTGGAAGCCGATATCGAGCGCAAGGCCATCCGCCTGATCGCCCTGCGCCAGCCGATGGCCAACGATCTGCGCAAGACCGTTGCGGCGATGAAGATTGCGTCCAACCTCGAGCGCTGCGGCGACCTGGCCAAGAACATCGCCAAGCGCACCATGATCCTCAACGAGGCCGAGCCGATCAGCCCGCTGACCCGCTCGATCGAGCGCATGGGCCGCCTGGTGCTGGGCCGGCTGAAGGACGTGCTGGACGCCTATACCGGCTCGGACCTCGACCGGGCTCTGGCCGTCTGGTCGCGCGACGACGAGGTGGACGAGCATTACAACAGCCTGTTCCGCGAACTCCTGACCTACATGATGGGCGACCCGCGCACGATCACCGCCTGCGCCCACCTGCTGTTCGTGGCCAAGAACCTCGAGCGCATCGGCGACCACGCGACCAACATCGCCGAGATCATCCACTACGAAATCACCGGCGAGGAGATGATCTCCGCCGACCGGCCGAAGACCGACGCCCTGCAGGCTTGAAGCCGCCTGCCGTTCGTTGAAGGAGCTGCCGTAAGTTGACCCCCTTTATTCTCGTGGTCGAGGACGAGGACGCCCTCTCGACCCTCCTGCAGTACAACCTCGACAAGGAAGGCTACGACGTGGTCGTGGCCGCCGATGGCGAGGAAGCCCTGACGCTGGTCTCCGAGCGACTGCCGGACATCATCATCCTCGACTGGATGCTGCCCAAGATCTCGGGCATCGAGGTCTGCCGGCGCCTGCGCCAGCGCTCGGAAAGCCGCAACGTGCCGATCATCATGCTCACCGCGCGCGGCGAGGAGAGCGATCGGATCCGCGGCCTGGACACCGGCGCCGACGACTACATCGTCAAGCCCTTCGCCATGAGCGAACTGTCGGCCCGCATCCGCGCGGTGCTGCGCCGCATCCGGCCGGGTCTCGCCGAAGACCGCGTCCACATCGGCGACTTGACCATCGACCGCGTCGCCCACCGGGTGAAGCGTGCGGGTAAGGAGATTCATCTCGGCCCCACCGAGTTCCGCCTGCTCGACTATCTGATGCAGCATCCGGGCCGGGTGTTCAGCCGCGAACAGCTGCTGGACGCGGTCTGGGGCTCGGACGTCTATGTCGAGGCCCGCACGGTCGACGTCCATGTCGGGCGCCTGCGCAAGGCCCTGAACCGCGACGAGGCCATGGCCGATCCGATCCGCACCGTCCGCTCGGCCGGCTATTCGCTGGATATGGACGCCTAGCGCCGCCCAACGCGCCCGTTCTCATGTGTCATCCCGGACGCCGCGCAGCGGCTGTCCGGGATCCATGAACACCTGATCGCTCAAGCTAGGGCTCGGCCTCACCCCATTTCTCCGAGACGGTGCGAATTGGTCCTGGTCTTGCTCCGCAAACCGGGATGACGCCGGGAAATCGAACCTAGGCCTCTTCGCGCTTGTAGATCGACCGCTTCGGCCGCTCCAGAACACGCCGCACCATCGGCTCGAACGCCTCCAGCGGCATGGACGTGAACTTCGGGTCGAAGCTGTTCTGGTCGTACAGGTGGCAGAACTGGGCGGTGTATTCGAAGTCCGGATGGCCGCGGAACTGCTCGCGCATGTCGCGGTCAAGCCCCAGGTGATGGAAGAAATAGTAGCCCTGGAAGATGCCGTGCTTGTCGAGCATCCAGTGGTTCTGTTCCGACACATAGGGCTTCAGGATCACCGCCCCGATCTCGGCATGGTTGGCCGGGCCCAGCAGGTCGCCGATGTCGTGCAGCAGGGCGCAGACCACGTATTCCTCGTCGCGGCCGTCCTGGAACGCGCGGGTCGCCGTCTGCAGCGAGTGCTCCAGCCGGTCGACCGGATAGCCTCCGAAGTCGCCGCCCAGCATCTTCAGGTGCGACAGCAGCCGGTCGGGAAGCTCGCGATTGAACGGGCCCGCCGCGCGCATGATGGCCATCCAGTCGTCCTGGGTGCCCTCGGTCATGGCGGTGAACTTCGCCTGGGCCTGGATTTCGCCGTCGGCCATCGCAACCTCCCTCAAACGCTTGTTTTGCGCATCGTGCGGCCGGCGTCGTCGAAGGTCAACGCGCCTGCCCGTTTGGCGCGCGGATGGGCGTTTCGTGGGCCGCCCCGCTGGCCTCCCAAGCGGCAGGGCGGGGCGGGCCAGGCCGTAGGATTACGCGCTGCGCGGCGTTCAGACCTGGGGCAGGCTGATCCCAAAGACGGGGTCGGGCGAAGGCGGCCTTCTCATGCCCATCTTCTATGTACTGGTTCCGGACGATCTGGCCGACCGCTTTGCGAGCTATGCGGCCGCCCATGGCGGTCGGTCGGCCGCCGTGCGCAAGTTGATCTCGGACGTCGCCGAGCGGCCCTGCGCCCAGGTGGTCGCGCTGTTGCCGCCGGGCCGCCGGCGGCGCCTGACCGTGGGCCTTGCAGACGTCGATCTGGCCATCGTCTCGGCCGCAGCTGCAGAGCGGGGCCTTTCGCCCAATGCGTGGGTCTCGGCGCTGGTGCGCCGGCGCCTGACCGATCGGCCCTGTTTCAACCGCGAGGGCGAGCGCGAGCTGGCCGCGATCCAGCTCCATCTGCGACGGATCTGCGCGGCCCTGGCGCAGATCGCTCGAGAGGCGCCCGGCGCAGGGCTGCCGGCGAGCGAGCGCCAGGCCCTGGAGCATCTTCGCCATGACTTGCGCGATCAGCTTGCGGGGCTGCGCGCGGCCCTGGCGGGCAATCTCGAAGACTGGCGGGTGGACTGGTGAGCGGTACCTGGTCGCCGCGCGGCTTTCAGGAGGCGTGGGGCCAGCGGCCCGGGCCGGCGAGGACGCCGCCCGAGGTCTTGCCGTCCGGAGCGCGCAACAGCGGCCGCGCACGGCTTGAACGGCTGGTGACGCGGGCGCCCGAGGTGGTGATCAAGATCAGCGGGCGCATCCACGGCCGCGCTCAGCTCAAGGCCCATATCGACTACATTTCCCGCAACGGCCAACTCGACTTAGAGGACGACCAGGGATGGGCTCTGAAGGGATCGGCGGAGCAAGGCGAGCGGGTCGCCGACTGGGCGGCGGAGGCGCAGATCGATCGCCGTCGCAACGCGCGCTCGCCGCTGGGCCACAGCCTGGTGCTGTCGATGCCGGGCGGCGTCGAGGCGGCCCCGGTGCACGACGCCGCCCGGGCCTTCGCGCGCGACACCTTCGGCGAGCGGCACGAATATGTCTTGGTGCTGCACACCGACAGCGGCCATCCGCATGTCCACATGGTGGTCAGAAGCCACGGCCTGGAGCGGCAGAGGTTCAATCCAGGGCGCGGGGAGCTTCAGGCCTGGCGCGAGGCGTTCGCGGCGCGCCTGCGCGAGCGCGGGGTCGAGGCGCAGGCCACCTGGCGTTTCGAGCGGGGCGTCACCCGACGGCGCGAGCCTCTGGCCTTGCTCAAGTTGGAGGCGCGGCGCGCGGCCGGGGAGGCTGCGCGGTCGTGGACCTGGGAGGGGGCCCTGCACGAGGCGGCTCTGGCGGCGTTCTCCAAGGATACCGGGAGCCGGCCCTGGGAGGGGGCGATCCTCAATCGCCAGACGCGCGTCAGAAGCGACTATCTGGCGGCGGCCAGCCAGCTTGCGGCCTCACCGAACGTTTCGGACCAAGTCCTTGGAGAGCAGCTCAAGGCCTTTGTTCTTGAGATGCCCGCGCCGGACACGCGCCGTCTGGCGCTTGCGCGCCAACTGCGCCGTCTTCATGACGACGTCAGCCCGTCCCCGAGCGTGGCCCAGACGCCGGACCTCGCCGCCCGCTCTCACCTGGCGGTGGTTGAAGCCGTGCTGACCGCGACGATCGTCGATCCGGCTCTGCGCGAAGAGGCCCTGGCCGCCGCGCGGCGGCGCATCGCCTATTGGTTGGAGCGCGGAGCCAGCTTCACTACCGCCCGGGTCAAGCCCGACGCCCGCGACAAGGACAGGTCCCACTAAAGTGCTGCCGAGCGGGCCAGTTCGGCCAGCCGCTCGCGCGAGACCGCCTCGACGAGGTCGCGCAAGGCCGCGGCCTGCGTCGCCAAGGCCTCCAGGTCCTCAGACCCGATCTCGTAGCTGGTCGAATAACGCGCCTCGACATAGGCCCGCTTGAGCAGTTCGAACCGTCGGCGGTCCAGCCGGCTCTCCCGCGGCCAGGCCGCAATCAGCCGCGGCTCGCCCTGCTCAGCCAGCGAGCGCAGGAACTTGATGTTGTGCGACCTCGGAAAATACAGTGTCCGCACCAGCAGGAAGCAGGCATAGGCGGTCTCGACGGCTTGGTGCAGGTTGAAGGCTGCTTTCTTCGACCAGCTTGGATCCGCCTGCATCTCCGCACGCGCAATGTCGGCCAGCTTGAGCCATTGGCTCAACGAGCGCGAGTGCTCTTCAAAATACCCCTGCGCCAGCGCGTAGGCATCCTTCGGCGTCGGCGGCGCAGGCATGGCCAGCGGGTGGTTCGGCAGCTCGTAGAGCACCACCCCGTCGCGGGCGATGTCGGTGAAGAAGTACTGCCCCTTAGAGAGCGCTTCGTTCACCTCCTGCATCGTGTGGACGATGATGTTGACCGTGCGGCCCACCTGCGGATCGCGCAGGATCTTGTCCTCGGCCACGTACCAGTAGTCGGCGATGTCGGTCAGCTTCTCGTGGCTGACGATGATCAAGAGATCGTAGTCCGACTGATAGCCGTTCTGCGGCTCGTCCACCCAATCGTTGCGGGCATAGCTGCCGAACAGGATGATCTTCAGCACCCGCCCCTGCCGACGGAACGGCTGGGTGCCGCCGGCCACCGCCGCCTCGAACTCGGCCAGCAGGGTCTGCGTCACCCGCTCGAGTTCGCGCTGCTGCAGGGCCGGAAGATGATCGAGGTCAGTTCTCATTCCGTTCGAGTCTCGCCAATCGTCCACCCTCTTGGCAAGTCCTATCGACGGTTGCGCGACAGCCGGGCGTTGAGAACATGCTTGAGGCACGCGCCGGCGCCTTTGGCCCGAAGGCTTGGACATCCGCGCCGGCCGCCCGACCAGGACGCAGACTTGCAGCGTCAACACCGCCCCGTCTACCGCCCGCTATCGCGATGACCGGGTTGGGCTCATAGCGGTCGATCACGGCGCCGCTCTCACGCAAGGAGCCTAGTGTTCTCGCCTGCTTATCGGGTTAGGGGGCTTTGGGAATCGACCGGCGGCGTCGTTATCAGCGCGCGCTCGCCTCCTGTTAAGTCGCACCCGCCCCACTTATCGGGTGCGAAACCATGGCCAGCTAACGCTCCCGCCGTCTTGCGGACGGCGGGACGCGCGCCGAGGCGTCGGAACTAACCGACAGTTAAGACCAGCGGTGCGGGGTTCGCCAGTCCGTCGCCGTTGGTGAAGGTGAGCGTGGCCGTGCCGGCTGTGAGGAAGGTCAGGTACAGCGTGGCCGACGTCGTTCCGGCTTCGATGGTCAACGGGCTTTCGCTGAAAGTCCCCGCCACGCCCGACAGGCCGGGCGTGATGACCGCTCCCGCCAGATTGGCGCCATTCAGGCCGATCGTGATCGGAACTGTCTGCCCCACTGTGACGAGGTTCGCCAACACCGCCGTCGCGGGAGCCGCATTGACCTGTAGCGGCTGGCTGGCCGGCGCGATCCCGGCGGCGGAGATTGTGATGGTCTTCGCGCCGGTCGAAGCCGGGGTATAGCTGAAGGTCTTCGGCGTGGCCTCCTCCTCGGGCGGGAAGGTCAGGCTCGCCGGTGAGAAGGTCCCGCCCGCGCCGCCGTCGGACAAGGTCACAACGGTGGCGGTTCCCACCGCGCCGTT
Organism: Phenylobacterium sp.; assembly: GCF_041919955.1. Lineage (GTDB taxonomy): Bacteria > Pseudomonadota > Alphaproteobacteria > Caulobacterales > Caulobacteraceae > Phenylobacterium. Next base: position 92,454 of record NZ_JAYRSU010000018.1, read on the forward strand.
CAGACCAACGGTATAGGTGGCCGGCAATCCGACATTCCCATTGGGAGCCCCGCTCAAGGCCAGGGCCGTGGCGTAGACATACGATGGCCAAGCGGGCGCAGAACTCGCGCCGCTGGTCACGGTCCCGGCCCTGCGTGCGATCTTTGGCCCCGAGCCGCGCTGCAGCACCGCCGCGGTGCTGTTCCAGTCACTGGCCGCGCCTGTAACCCAGCAGAGCGGCGGTTCGCCGAAAACGCCCGAGCCGTCAGGGAGCATCTGGAGCGCCGTGAGCTTCGCCCGGTTGGCGACGTCGCTCAAGTCCAGCAACTTGTTGTGGAAGAAAACCCCGCCAGACTCGCCGCTAAAGCCATATAACATCCGGTATGTTGCGGACTTGTCGAACCCGATGAACCGATCAGTGATACCTGCGGCCGCGTAGCTGGTGTTGCCGGCTGTGTTGCCGACCTGGAGCGATGAGATTGGTTTCGACTGGTCGTCGACGTAAAACTGAATTATCGGCGAGTCGCCCTGCGAGGTGTCGATGCTGATCTTGTAGTCGTGGGGATCGGTATCGATAGCGGGCGAGTTGAACTGAGCGAGCGTCTGGTTGCCGCCGTTCCGTACCCGGAACCGCAGGCCGCCGGTGCTGAGGGTTTCAATAGAGAGATAGATGGAGCCGGTCGTCGGCCCCACAATAGTGGTCGTGCTCCAGGTCCCCTTCTTGAATTCGGGGAGGAAGATTGTCGCGAACCGAGACGCCGCGCCCCAAGCGCCCGAGACATGCTGTTCAAACTGATCGTCGGAGGTGAACACGGCGACGGTCCAGGCAGGCGAGCGCAGGGTGCGGGTCGTCCAGGTCGAGGTAATGCCGCCGCCCAGGTCGAAGGTGACGGTCTCGCGCGTGAAGTAGTCGCCGCTGACCGTCCGACGCAGGCGCAGGTATTTGTTCGCCGGCACGCTCGTCGCCGCGGTGAATGGCCCTTGTGGGTTCGCGCCGGCGCTATTGTCGCCGTAGAACAGCTCGACGCCTGGCGGTGGGGTGATGGTTCGCGTCGCACTGTCGGTGACCAGTTGGCTCCAGTCGCTCTGGGCGACGCTGCCGATCGGCACGTCGAACGTGTTCGGGAAGACGACATTGGCTAGATTGTCGACGATCTGGGTCGCGCCAATCCGGCCGTAGCCGAGTGAACGCCTCATCTCGCTTGTCAGCGCGCCGCTCCATGGACTGGTGTGGGTGCTGATCGTCGAGACCTTGTTGGTCGGCGACTTACCCGCGATGTTCGCGTCGTTGGACGGCAGGACGTTGGTCACGAGGTTGTTCGTCCAGGTGAAAGTTTCGTCCGGATTTGACGCGCAGCCGTCCAGCACACAGTGGTCCACGAGGCCGGTTCCGCGCACCACCATGGCGTCCGCATTGCCGCTGACCATGCCCCGCCGCCGCATGAACATGTCTCGCGTCACGGTGGTGTCGTAGGAGTTCGACCAGTACTGAAAGGCTGCCGCGCTCTCGCCGTCCATCTCGAAGATGTTGCCGGTAATCAGCATGTCGTGGGTCACGTGCGCAGTCAGTGGGCGCGTGGTGTTGACAGTTTCGTTGTAGCGGACGGTGCAGTTGCGATTGACATCGCCGCCGAAGCTTCCCCCGACAACGGTGGTCGAGGCTGCGGTGTCCAAAGTCGCCGTCGTGGCGGTGATCGAGCCGATCTTGGCGATGAGATCCTCGCCACCGACGCCAGCGCCAGTGACGCGGATCTCTCGGCCGGGTTGGTAGAAGTCCCCTACGCCCTTGTCGGCGGGCAGGTCGGTCAGGGTGGCGACCGTCGACCCGGAGGAAATGTCGGCCTTAAAGATGTAGCCGGCCACGTAATATGCGCGGCCGTTCCCGTGCGTCGACTGGCACGTGTCGCTGATGTTGTGCTCATCCAGGGTGTAGCGGGCGTTGACCATGTAGTAGCCCGTAAAGCCCATATTGCGGATGTAGTTCGCTCGCAGCACGTGACGCCAGTTCTCCACCGCGGAGAAGCGAAAGGCGGACGAGCGGAAGATCAGCTGGCAAGTGCAGCGCTCGACCTCCCAGTCCGATGAGATGCCCGATCCGAGCACCCGCACAGCGGCCGCCTGCGAGACGTCGCTCGCCATATAGGCGAAGTCACAGGCGTGCACGCGGCCCACCCCGGCGATGCTGACGCCGCTATTGGTCGCGACGTCGCCGAAGACACCCCCGCCCTGGTCGTTGCTGGAGGCCGTGTAGCCACCCGAGATCTTCAGCCGGAAGGCGGCGAAGTTGGCGTACTCCGCGTCCAGCACCTTCTTGCCGAGCGAACGCTCCAGCGGCTGAGCGCCGTTTGACAGCCAGGCGAAGGTGTTCACGCCGTCCCAGGCGCGCTGGCCCGGGGCGTTGATCAGCGCGGGGTGGCCGGCGATATTGAACGCGCTCGCTCCGTATTCGTCGATCAGGATCTCCACCGGGAGGGTGAAGGTCAGGACCCCGGTCGCGGGGTCGTGGGTCGTAATCGTCGCCGGCCGGATATGGTTGGCGCCAGCCCATGCGAAGATGATCCAACCCTGGAAACTGATCCCCGGAAACTGCGAGGCGAGCTCAGCCCAGGTGAGCTGGTAGGTGTAGCTGCCGGTCGCTTCGGCCAGCAGGACGATGTTGGCGCTGGCCAGGCGGCGCATCCCTCGCGAGCCATCGACCCGCGGTTCCTGGCTGTCGATGAACTTGTTGGCCCCGGCCGGCGGATACTGCGCCGGAAACACCATCTCGGATCCGTTCCGGAACGGCTGGCTGTGGGTGCTGCCGAAGGGATACTTCTGGATGTTGGCGAGGTTGGGGTTGCCGTAGACCTCCCCCGAAGTCGCCGCCGTGCCGGCCGGCGCGATCGCCAGCGTGGACAGCTCGGCCTTGGTCGGGCCGCCGTAGCTCGGGAGGCTGGCGTAGAGGCAGTTGTCGACCGCCGAGAAGCCGGTCGACCGGACGATCTGGCCGGCCTTGAGCACGATGAGATGCTTCTGCGTCGCGATCGGCGGCGCGGCCTTCAAGGCCGCCGGCCCGTTGGTGGCGTCCGGATCGCCGGGCATGTGTTTCCAGGCGGTGGCCGGGGTCAGTCCGTCGCCAACGTCGTCCGGTCGCGTGTTGTCCACGTAGCGGACGTTGGGCGGCACCTCGATGTGCAGCGTAGCCTGATGGGTATCGTAAGGCGCTTCAAGCGCGTAGGTGAAGGTGAACACCAGGGCGTAGGTTCCCGGCGCCAGGCCCACGCCGGCGTTGTCGAGCATGCCCGTCCCGGTGTTGAAAGCGAACTGGCCCGCGCTGTTGCCGGAGGTAAGGGAGATGGCCGTTGGAATCGGCGCCGGCGTCACCACGCCATGGTCGTCTACGCGCTGGGTCGCTGCGACATCGATCGGCCAGTCGCCCGGCGCGGTGTTCTTGTCCCGAAAGATCGTGGCGTCGGCGAGCATATTGCACCTGCTGAGTGAATTTTCACGACACACCCTCTGGTAGTACTTATTAATGAAAAGCTATTGAAGATTGTGAATTTGCGGCGAAATGCGGGTCCGCCATGAGGGGGGAGCCGCGAGGAATTTTCTGAAGCGCGCGTTGAGACAAGTCCGCCTATCGCGTTGGACGCGGTGTCTTCAGGCCCTCCCATCGCCGGCATGCGCATGCCCACGTCCCGCGCCGGCGCCAATGTCCGTAGTGGCGCCAAGCCGACACCTCCGAAGCCGACGTTGGCAATCCCGGCGCGTGCGCGTGTGTGCATGGAAAACGCGCGCGCTGGTCGCCAGAGATTGAATATCATGCTCCCCGGTCCGCTGGTCGAGGAAGCCAAGGCGCTCGGCCTTAATCTCTCTCGGGCCTGCGAGAGCGGTCTGGAAGCCGCAGTTGCGGCCGAACGCGCACGTCGCTGGCAGGCGGATAACCGCCCATTCTTCGATTGGTACAACGCCAAGGTCGAGAAGGATGGCCTCTTGTTGGCCGAGTACCGGCAGTTCTGATGAAGCATGCGGTCTACCGACTTGCGAACGGCGTGTTGGTGGTGGACGTGCAGTCGGATCTCCTCAACCCCACTATTACGCGCGTGGTCGTGCCGCTCGTTGCGCCGATAGACCTGAGGGGTGGCCAGTCCGGACGGCTGACGCCCAGCTTTGAGGTTGAAGGCCAAAACGTCATGCTTCTGCCGCTGCAGATGGCGGCCGTACCTCTTCGTGAACTGGGCGACCAACCGGTGCGCTTTCTCACCGAGGACGAGGCCTACGCCGTTAGAAGCGCGCTCGGCGTGCTGTTTGAAGGCGTCTAGCAGCGTCCGTTCCGCTGCTGACCATCAATTACCGCTCTGGGCGCAAAGTCGAAGCTGCCTTGCCCGATATAAAAACCCCGCCGGCTCGCACCGGCGGGGCTTCGCAGTCCTGCTCTCCAACCCCGCCCTCGGCAAGCCGAGGGGCGAAGCGTAAGCGTCAGTAGCCCTGGATCTTCGCGTACCGATCGCGATGGTACGACTGGCTGCCGAACGCCGCTTCCACGGCGCGGGCGCGCTTCATGTAGAAGCCGGCGTCGTGGGCGTCGGTCATGCCGATGCCGCCGTGCATCTGGACCATCTCGTTCGAGACCAGGTGGAAGGTGTCGCCCATCTTGGCCTTGGCCAGGGAGACGAGTTCCGGCACGTCCGGGCTGCCGGCGTCGATCGCCTGGAGGGCGGCTTCGACGGCCGAGCGGGCCAGTTCCAGGTCGGTGAACATCTTGGCCGCGCGGTGCTGCAGGGCCTGGAACGAGCCGATGACCTGGCCGAACTGGACGCGGACCTTCAGGTAGTCGAGCGTGGTCTCGAAGGCCTGGACGGCCGAGCCGAGCATTTCGGCGCAGATGCCGGCGCGGGCGCGGTCGAGGGTCTGCTCCAGCACGCCCCAGCCCTTGCCTTCCTCGCCCAGCAGGGCGCCCGCCGCCACCTCGACGTTGTCGAAGCTGATGTTCGAGGCGCCGCGGCTGTCGGCCAGCTTCAGGTTCTGCTTGGTCACGCCCTTGGCGTCGGCGGGCACCAGGAACAGGCTGATCCCGTCCTTGTCGCCTGGCTTGCCCGAGGTGCGGGCCGAGACGACCAGCAGGCCGGCGGCCGGGCCTTCCAGCACGAAGGTCTTTTTGCCGCTCAGGGTATAGCCCGCGCCCGACTTCGTGGCCGCCAGGGCGACCTTGTCCGGAGCGTGGTGCGCGCCTTCGTCGACCGCCAGGGTGGCGACCAGCGAGCCGTCGGCGATCTTCGGCAGGTACTCGCCCTTCTGGGCTTCGTTCCCGCCCAGGATCAGGGCGCTCGCGGCGGCCAGGCCCGAGGCCAGCAGCGGCGAGGCGGTGAGCGTGCGGCCCATCTCCTCGAGGATCAGGCCCATGGACAGGTAGCCGAAGTTCGACCCGCCGTATTCCTCGGGGATGATCACCCCGGCCCAGCCCATCTCGGCCTGCTCGTTCCAGGCGTCGGCGTCGTAGCCGAGTTCCACGCCGCTATCGCGCATCTTGCGGAAGGCGGTGACCGGGCTCTTTTCCTGGACCCAGCTCTTCGCCGCGTCGCGGAGCATGCTCTGTTCTTCGTTCAGAACGGCCATGTCTAAAATCCTATTCTCGAAAGTCTTTGGTTGTTCTGAGGGTTAGTTGTGCTGCGTCAGGTCGGGCAGGCCGAGGATGCGCTTGGAGATGATGTTGTTCTGCACCTCCTGGCTGCCGCCGTAGATCGTGGTGGCCTTGCCGCCCAGCCACGACCGCACCGCGGTCAGTTCCTCGCCGGTGAAGGCCTCGCCCTCCCAGCCCAGGCCCTGGTGACCCATGATCTCGAGGGTCAGCTCGGCCTTGTCCTGCATCCAGCGGGTGCCGGCGTTCTTCATGATCGAGGTGGCGGCCGAGGGGCCGGAATTGCCCTTGGCTTCCATCATCGCGCGCACGGCGGTCTGCTGGAAGGCGCGGCCGTCGATCTCGTTCATGATGATGCGGGTGCGCAGGTCGCTGTCGGCCAGCTTGCCGGTCTCGTCCACGCCCACATAGTCCTTGGCCAGCTTCGGCAGCGGCTTGGCGCCGCCGAACCCGCCGCCACCGCCCGCGCCCGACAGGCCCGAACGCTCGTGCTGCAGCAGGCGCTTGGCGATGGTCCAGCCGCCGTTCAGCGGGCCGACCAGGTCCTTCTTCTCGGCGCGCGCGTCGGTCAGGAAGGTTTCGCAGAAGGGCGAGTTGCCGGCGATCAGCGGGA
>NZ_JAYRSU010000019.1:0-97623 GCF_041919955.1 Phenylobacterium sp.
AGAAGTACGGCAAGGCCAAGGCCCGCCGCAGCTTCCAGTTCTCGAAGCGCTAACCGCGCGCGAGCACTCGCGTTTGGGAAGGGCGCTTCGGGCAACCGAGGCGCCCTTTCTTTTTGTCCGATCCGCCCCGCGGAGGGAGTTCAGCAGATGGCCCATACAGTCTTCATCGACGGCGAAGCCGGTACGACCGGACTTCAGATCCGCCAGCGGCTGGAAGGCCGCCGCGACCTCGAGATCGTCTCCATCGATCCCGCGCGCCGCAAGGACGCCGACGCCCGCGCCGAACTGCTGAACGGCGTGGACGCGGTGATCCTGTGCCTGCCCGACGATGCGGCCAAGGAAGCGGTGAGCATGGTCACCTCGAACAGCGTCAAGGTGATCGACGCCTCGACCGCATACCGGACCGCCCCGGGCTGGATCTACGGCTTCGCCGAGATGGACCAGCTCCAACGGGCGGCCATCGCCGGCTCGACCAGGGTCAGCAATCCCGGTTGCTATCCGACCGGCTTCATCGGCCTTGTGCGCCCCTTGACCGCCGCCGGCGTGCTGCCGCGGGACTTTCCGGTCACCGTCAACGCCATCTCGGGCTATTCCGGCGGCGGCAAGGGATTGATCGCCGAGTTCGAGGCGCCGGCCCCCGAAGGAACCAACGACGCCTTCCGCACCTACGGCCTGACGCTTGCGCACAAGCATCTCGGCGAGATGCAGACCTATGGCGGCCTCGACCATCCGCCGCTCTTCGCGCCGGCGGTTGGCCGTTACGCGCAGGGCATGATCGTCGAGGTGCCGCTGCAGCTCTGGGCCCTGCCGGGCAAGCCCGAGCCTGAGGACCTGCGCGCGACCCTGGCGGCCGCGTACCAGAGCGAGACCTTCGTCGAGGTCGCCTCGGCCGAGGAGTGCGCCGAGTTTCAGAAGGCCCGGGCCGGGGCGGGCGGCTACAACGCCTCGCTCGATCCCGAGGCCCTGAACGGCAGCAACCGCATGCGGCTTTTCGTGTTCGGCAACGCCGAGCGCGGCCAGGCCCGGCTGGTGGCCCTGCTGGACAATCTGGGCAAGGGCGCCTCGGGCGCGGCGGTGCAGAACCTGAACATCATGCTGGGCCTGCCGGAAGGCGAGGGGCTGTGATCCTGCGGCGGGCGAATCTGGCCGACGCCGGGGAAATCGCCCGCCTGCATCGGCAGGTTATGCGCCTGTCCTTGCACTATCTTCCCGAACTGCACACCGCCGAGGAGGACCGCTGGTTCTTCCGCGAGCGGCTACTGCCCGAGAACGAGACCTGGGTCGCCGAAGCCGGCGGCGCGATCGTCGGCTACGTCGCCTTCAAGCCCGGCTGGATCAGCCACCTCTACATCCACCCCGATCACCAAGGGCGGGGATTGGGAGACCGCCTGCTGACCCAGGCCATGGAGGACGGGACGCCGCGCGAGCTCTGGACCTTCCAGCGTAATGCGCGGGCGCGAGCCTTTTATGAGGCGCGCGGGTTCGTCGCGGTCCGCCTGACGAACGGCGAGGACAACGAAGAGAAGGAACCCGACGTCCTCTACGCCTGGGCCGGCCGGTAGGCTTGCATCCGGACTGCGACAGGAATCGTATCTCGCATATGAGCAAGATCGACCGACGCGCCTTCCTCCTCGGCACCGCCATCGTCGCGCTTCCCGGCGCGACCTTCGCCGCCGCCGATCCATACGCCAACTCGCCATGGCGAAAGCTCAGCGATGCTGACTGGCGCAAGCGGCTGGACATCGCCAGCTACAACGTCCTGCGTAAGGAAGCGACCGAGATGGCGGGCACCAGTCCGCTGAACAAGGAAAAGCGGCGCGGGACCTATGTGTGCCTGGGCTGCGGCCTGCCCCTGTTCAAGTCCGATTGGAAGTATGACAGCGGCACCGGCTGGCCCAGCTTCTACACCGCCATCAAGGGCGCGCTGGGCAAGAAGACCGACTACCTGATCGGCGTCCCCCGCACCGAGTATCACTGCGCCCAGTGCCTGGGGCATCAGGGGCACGTCTTCCCCGACGGGCCGCGTCCGACGGGCCTGCGCTACTGCAACAACGGTGATGCGCTGAAGTTCGTGCCGGCCTAACCTTGGCCGATGGCCACCATCTATTTCCTGACCCACCCGGAGGTCGTGATCGACCCTGCGGTCCCGATCCCGCGATGGCCATTGTCGGAACTCGGCCGCCGCCGGATGGCGCGCTTCCTCGAAGCGCCGGCGCTGGCCGACCTCGTGGCCGTCTATTCGAGCGACGAGCAGAAGGCGCTGGATGGAGCGGAGATGGCGGCCGATGTCCTGGGCGTAACTTATGGCGTCGATCCGGAGTTGGGCGAGAACGACCGGTCAGCGACGGGATACCTGCCGCCAGTCGAGTTCTGGCCGCTGGTCGAGCTCTTCTTCGCCCGGCCGGATGAGAATGTGCGGGGCTGGGAGAGCGCACGCGCGGCCCAGGCCCGGATCGTGCGCGCCTTCAACCGTGCGGCGGAGCAGGCGCCGCCGGGCGACCTGTTGATCGTCTCGCACGGCGGCGTAGGGCGTCTGCTCGCCGCGCATCTTGCCGGAGTCGAGATCGGCCAGGAGGACCGTCCGGCCCATCCGGGCGGGGGGTGCTGGCTGGAGATCGACCGGGAACGGCGGGCGATCACGCGGACCTGGCAGGCGATCGCCGACGACTAGGGGTTCCTCAGGGCCGCCAGCACGTGATCTACGCCGCGCAGGACGGCGTCGGAGTGAGCGAGGCCCAACAAGGTGGTGTGCGTCGCCGCCGGATCGTTCTCATAATAGCCGGCGCGCGAATTGCGTTCGGGGGCGCGGCGAGCCTCGTCCCAGCCGGGAAAACGGCGTGGATCACCAGCGGTGATGACCGCCACCGGCCATTTCGGGTCAAGGGCGACGGCACGGGCCTGGAGCGCGCCCTCCGGCCAAACCAGGACCTCGGCCGCCGCAGTGCGCGCATGGCGGCCAGAAACGAAGGCATGGCGCTTTTCAGCCCGCCCTTGTGGGGGCAGTCCGATGCGGTCGCCCACGTAGTAAGCGACCTTGGTAAGCCCGAGCGTCCCTGCGACCGCGGTGGCGCGGGCGACGTTGCGCACCCGCTGCAGAAAGGTCTGCGCCGCCGGCGCGTCGGCCATTTCCGGCGTCGTGGCGTCCAGCAGCACGAGACCGGCGACCTGTCCCGGATGGTCGCCCGCGTAAAGGCGAACATGCTGGCCGGCCATGGAATGCCCCATGAAGACGAACGGCCCGCGCTCGCCCGACGCCGCGATCAGCTTCTCCAGGTCGGCGGCGATGGCGGCGCTGTCGCGCGGAGCCGGCCCCGGATCGGAAAAGCCCATCCCCGCGCGATCATAAGCGCACGAGCGCAAGCCCCGTTCGGCCAGGCGCTGCTGGAGGGCGGCGAAGTCGGCGGCGAGCCCCCAGGCGCCGGCCTCCATCCAGATCACCGGCTGGTCGGACCGCGGGCCATGGCAGACGAGCCGCAGGTCGCGGCCGCCGATATCGACGAAGCGGCCGCTGGGCTCGAACTGTCCGGCTAGCGCGACCAGTGCGAGGCCGCCGCCGATCCAGGCGGCGAGCAGGACGGCGAGACTGAGCGCGATAATCTTCAGCATGTTTCCCCGACGCCCCCGCTTAGGAGAGGCGGGCGCGTCGGGGACCACGCTAGCGCTTGGCGCGGCGACGGCCTAGGCCGGCCGGCGGAAAACGAAGCGGGAGCTAGGCGGCTAGGATTTCACCTTCACGTAGGAGCCAGGTGCGTCCTCGATGGGCGGATACTTGCCCTTGGCCGGATCGCGGGCGGGAACCAGCTTGCCGGACTTTTCCCGCAGCCATTCGGCCCAGTGCGGCCACCAGGAGCCGGGCGCCTCGGTCGCCCCGGCCGCCCACTCCTCAAGGCTGCCGGGCAGGGCGGGGTTGGTCCAATGCTGGTACTTCTTGGCCACCGGAGCGTTGATCACGCCGGCGATATGACCTGAGCCCGCCATGGTGAAGGTGACCGGCCCGCCGAACAACTGCGCGCCGCGATAGACCGACCTGGCCGGGGCGATGTGATCCTCCTTCGAGGACTGCACATAGACCGGGGTCTTCACGTTCTTGAGGTCGAGCTTGACGTTGTCGAGCACGAGCTCGCCCTTGGAGAGCGCGTTGTCGCCATAGAACTTGCGCAGATAGAACAGGTGCAGCGCCTTGGGCATACGCGTCTGGTCGGAATTCCAGAACAGCAGGTCGAAGGGCTTGGGTTCCTTGCCCATCAGGTAGTTGTTGACGAAGAACGACCAGATCAGGTCGTTGGCGCGAAGCGAATTGAACGTCTCGGCCATGGCCTGGCCCGAGAGCACGCCGCCGGCGGCGTCCATCTGCTTTTCGAGATCGTTCAGCCAGTCCTCGTTGGTGAACAGCAGCAGGTCGCCGGCCTCGGCGAAGTCCTGCTGGGCCGCGAAGAACGTCGCCGAGGAGATGCGCTGGTCGTTCTTGGCGGCCATGTGCGCCAGTGTCGACGAGAGCAGGGTGCCGCCGATGCAGTAGCCGACCGTGTTGATCCGATCGACCCCGGCCTGGGCCATGGCGACGTCCGTCGCCTCGTAGATGCCCTGGCGCATGTAGTCTTCGAAGGTCTTCGCCGCGAGTTCGGTGCTGGGATTGACCCACGAGGCGACGAAGACCGTGAAGCCCTGGCCGGTCAACCAGCGGATCATCGAATTCTCAGGCCGCAGATCGAGGATGTAGAACTTGTTGATCCAGGGCGGGAAGATCAGCAGCGGGATCTCGTGCACCTGCTCGGTCGTCGGATCGAACTGCAGCAGCTGCAGTATCTCGTTCTGGAAGATCACCTTGCCCGGCGCGGTGGCGACGTTCTCGCCGATCTTGAACATCTGATAGTCGGTCTGGCTGATCGCCAGTTGACCGCCGCCACGGGCCAGGTCCTCGGCGAAGTTCTCCATACCCTTGACGATGGATTCGCCGCGGCTTTGCATCGCCTCGCGCAGGGCCGCCGGGTTGGAAGCCAGGAAGTTCGACGGCGAGAAGGCGTCGGTGAGCATCTTCATGAAGAACTCGACCCGGCGCTTGGTCATCGGGTCGACGCCCTCGACGTCGGACACCAGACCGTTCAGCCAGTTCGAGGTCAGCAGGTAGGACTGCTTGATGACGTCGAAAACCGGATTCTCGACCCAATCGGGATCGTTAAACCGCTTGTCGCCGCGCTCGGGCGTGACGACCGGCTCGACGGCTTCGCCCCCGGCGCGACGCGCCGAACGCTGCCACAGGTCCAGATAACGCTGGAAGAGGTCGGCCTGGGCGCGGACCAGCCGGTCCGGCTGCGAGACCAGGCGCCCCATCACGTCGGTGAGCGCGGGAGCGACATGGAAGGGGTCGGCCTGCAGCCCGGCTGGGCGCTCCGCCTGGCGCAAGGCGGCCTCGGCGATCGCGCCCTGGGCGGTCAGCGCCGCGCGCGCAAGATTCGACGAGAGCTTCTCGATCATGTCGCGCTGATCCGAGGTGAGCTGTTCCAGCGGCTCGGGCCTGGCCGCGGCGGGCGGCGGTTCAGCGGGCGTTTCGGGAGGCGGGACGGTCTTTTCGACCTTGGCGGCGACCTTCTCGGCCTTTTCCGCCGCCTTGGACTTCTTCTTCCCCTTGGGCTTGGTCGGCGCCGCTGCCTGGTCGCTCATGCCCATTTTCCTCCCGCACTTAAAGTTGCTTGGGGCTCGGAGCGCCGACGCTCTTTCGCCCGAAGCGATCATGGCATAAGACCGGCAAGGAAATGAACGCGTCGCTTCGACTTTTCGCAAAACTGTCAGCCGGCCGCGCCCGCGGGGGCGTCGCGGCCTGTGTCGCGCTGGGCGCGCTGCTGGGCGGATGCGCCGGCAACCCGTTCGCCGAGGCGCCGATCGATCCGGCCTCGCCGGTGGCCGAGGACGTCTCGCGCATGGTCAAGGCTTCGCGCCAGGATCCGACCTTCGCGTCGATCCCGCCCGTCCCGAAGGAAGAGCGCAAGCTCGCCGACTGGGGCAAGGCGGCCGACCAGCTCGAGATCGCGGGCGCCAAGCTCGATCGCGAAACCGCGCCGAACACCTGGACCCTGACCGGCACTGAGGGCTTTGCCGCGCGCGCTCGCTCGCAGGCCGGTCCGGACCTCGACACCAGCACGTCGACGACGACGGCCAGCGAGGCGTTCGCCAAGGAGCTGCGGGAGCGAGCTACACCGCCTCCGTCGCCCAGGTAATGCGGCAGGCGGGGGCAGAAATCACCTTGAACCTGCTTGGCTGACCCCGTCGCGGGGGCTATCCATGCGCGACTTCAGCTCCCCATCGCCGCGGCGTCGCGGCCAGAGCTCAACATGACTCCCGAATTCCACCGTATCCGCCGGCTGCCGCCCTACGTCTTCGAAGAAGTCAATCGCATCAAGGCGCGGCTGCGCGCGGAAGGCGTCGACATCATCGACTTCGGCATGGGCAATCCCGACATGCCGACGCCCAAGCACATCGTCGACAAGATGATCGAGACGGCCCGAGACCCCAAGGCGGGCCGCTATTCCGCCTCCAAGGGCATTCCTGGCCTGCGCAAGGCCATGGCCGGCTACTACAAGAAGCGCTTCGGCGTCGACCTGAACCCGGACACCGAGGTCATCGCGACGCTGGGCTCCAAGGAAGGCTTCGCCAATCTGGCCCAGGCGCTGACCGCGCCGGGCGACGTGGTCATCTGCCCGAACCCGGCCTACCCGATCCACGCCTACGGCTTCATCATGGCCGGCGGGGTGATCCGCCACGTGCCGGCGCCTTCGCCAGAAGAGTACCTGGCCGGCATCAGCCGGGCCGTGAAGCACTCGGCCCCGCCGCCCAGCGTGCTGATCCTGTCCTACCCGTCGAACCCGACGGCGCAATGGGTCGATCTCGACTTCTACAAGGAGGCGGTCGCCCTGGCGAAGAAGCACGAGATGCTCGTGCTGTCCGACATCGCCTATTCGGAGATCTACTTCGAGGACAACCCGCCGCCGTCGATCCTGCAGGTCGAGGGCGCAAAGGATATCGCGGTCGAGGTCAACTCGCTGTCCAAGACCTACGCCATGGCGGGCTGGCGCGTCGGGATGGTGGTGGGCAATGCGCGGATGTGCGCGGCGCTGGCGCGGGTTAAGTCGTATCTCGACTATGGCGCCTACACCCCCATCCAGGTCGCCGCGGCTGCGGCGCTGAACGGGCCGCAGGACTGCGTCGACGAGATCCGCGCGATCTATAAGAGTCGCCGCGACACCCTGGTTTCGTCCATGCAGCGCGCCGGCTGGGACATTCCAGCGCCGCCGGCCTCGATGTTCGCCTGGGCGCCGCTGCCGGAACAGTTCAAGGAAGCCGGCTCGATGCTGTTCGCCAAGCTGCTGATCGAGGAGGCCGGAGTCGCGGTCGCCCCGGGCGTGGCGTTCGGCGAGTACGGAGAAGGCTACGTGCGCATCGGCCTGGTGGAGAACGAGCACCGGATCCGGCAGGCGGCGCGCAACATGAAGAAGTTTCTGGCCAACGCCGAGGACATCCTCGGCCGGGCCCACAACACCATGGCGGCGCAATGAGTAAGACTGAGTGGCGCGTCGGCGTCGCGGGCCTGGGCACGGTCGGCGGCGGCCTGCTGAATTTCCTGTCGGACCGGGCGGGCTTCGCGCCCGCCGGAGGGCAGGCCGTCGTGACGGGCGTCTCGGCCCGCTCGCGCTCCCGGCCGCGTCCGTTCGATATCTCGAATCTGCCCTGGTATGACGACCCGGTCGAACTGGCCAAGTCGCCCGACGTCGACATCTTCGTCGAGCTGATAGGCGGCTCCGACGGCCCCGCCAAGGCGGCCGTCGAGGCGGCGCTGAACGCCGGCAAGCCGGTCGTGACCGCCAACAAGGCGCTGATCGCCGAGCACGGGGCCGAACTCGCCGCCCTGGCCGAATCCAAGGGCGTGCCGCTGCTGTTCGAGGCCGCGGTCATGGGCGGCACCCCGGCGGTGAAGATGCTGCGCGAGGCGATGGTCGGCGACGACGTGAAGTCGGTGGCCGGCATCCTCAACGGCACCTGCAACTACATCCTGTCGGAAATGGACGCCGGCGGCCGCTCGTTCGCCGACGTGCTGTCGGAAGCCCAGCGGCTGGGCTACGCCGAGGCCGACCCCACCATGGATGTCGGCGGCTTCGACGCCGCCCACAAGATCTCGATCCTGGCGGCGCTGGCCTTCGGCTGCGCGCCGAACTACGCCGCCGCCGAGATCGAGGGCATCGACCAGGTCGCCCTGCTGGACATCCAGCTGGCCAAGGACCTCGGCTACAAGATCAAGCTGATCGCCTCGGCCAACCGCTCGGACGAGGGTGTGCTGGTGCGCGTGCATCCGACCCTGGTCGCCCAGAAGCATCCGCTGGCCCAGGCAGGCGGCGCGCTCAACGCGCTCTATATCGAGGGCACCCGGATCGGGACGATCTTCATCCAGGGGCCGGGCGCCGGCTCGGGGCCGACCGCTGCGGCGGTCGCCGCCGACATCGCCGACGTGATGACCAACGCCAAGCGGCCGGTGTTCCAGGCCCCGGCCGGCACGCTGAAGCCCTTCACGCCGGTCGATCCGGCCAAGAGCGTCAGCCGCGCCTACCTGCGTTTCATGGTCAAGGACGAGCCGGGGGTCATCGCCGCCGTGTCGGAGACCCTGGCCGAGGCCGGCGTCTCCATCGAGAGCTTCCTGCAGAAGCCGGTCGAGAACGCCGACGGCGTGCCGATCGTGCTGACCACCCATGCCGTGTCCGAGGCCGTGCTGACGGCGGCGATCGACCGCATCGCCAACCTTTCGGCGGTGCTGGAAAGACCGCGCCTCTTGCGGATCGCCCGCATATAAGAATCCAACGATAATCTGCGCCCTTCACGGCGCTGGGAGAGACAGATGAGTTCGGAAGTTCTGGATCGCGGGCTGGTCCTCGACTCGGTCCGTGTGACGGAGATCGCCGCCATCGCTGCTTGGAAGCTGGTGGGACGCGGCGACGAGAAGGCCGCCGACCAGGCGGCGGTCGACGCCATGCGCACCGCGCTGAACGACCTCGACATCGACGGCGAGATCGTCATCGGCGAGGGCGAGCGCGACGAGGCGCCGATGCTCTACATCGGGGAGAAGGTCGGCACCGGGAAGGGCCCGGCGATCGACATCGCCCTCGATCCGCTGGAAGGCACGACGCTGACCGCCAAGGCCATGGCCAACGCCCTGGCCGTGATGGCCTGGGCGCCCAAGGGCAGCCTGCTGAACGCGCCCGACACCTACATGGACAAGATCGCCTGCGGGCCGGGCTATCCGGCCGGCGTGATCGACCTCGACAAGTCGCCGGCCGACAACGTCAAGGCCCTGGCCGAAGCCAAGGGCGTCGATCCGGAAGAGATCACCGTCTGCGTGCTGGACCGTCCGCGCCATGCCGAGATCATCGCCTCGGTGCGCTCGGTCGGCGCGCGGGTCTATCTGATCACCGACGGCGACGTGGCCGGGGTGATCAACACCTCTGACCCGACGACCGGCGTCGACCTCTATATCGGCCAGGGCGGCGCGCCCGAGGGCGTGCTGGCCTGCGCGGCCCTGAAGTGCGTCGGCGGCCAGTTCCAGGGCCGTCTGGTGTTCCGCAACGCTGACGAAAAGGCGCGGGCGGCCCGGGTGGGGATCACCGACTTCGACAAGAAATACGACCTGCATGAAATGGTGCGCGCCGACGCGATCTTCGCAGCCACAGGCGTCACCAACGGCGCCCTGCTGGACGGCGTGGCCTATGAGGACGGCTTCGTCCACACCCACACGCTGGTCATGAACTCCTCGACCCGCACCGTGCGCGAAGTGCGGATGAAGCGGCCGGTCTAGAGCGTGACAGCTTCAAGTGGAAGCCGGTTGAAGCGTCCGTCACGCTCTATGCGTAAGAAGGTAGACCCTTTTTGCCCGGTTCAGGTGAAGCCACCTGAACCGGAAAGGGTCTAGGATCGTGCCCGACAGGGCGGCCGCCGCCGGCTACCTGGGAGTCGCCCGATCGCTGACCGGACGCGCCTGGCGCGAGCGGCCGGCCGATCCCGAGACCGTGCGCCGCCATCAGCTCGCGCTGGGGCTCTCGGAGCCGCTGGCGCGGGCGCTGGCCTCGCGCGGCGTCGCGGCCGACGGCGGCGAGACCTATCTCAATCCGACGCTGAAGGCGCAGTTTCCCGATCCGTCGAGCTTCCTCGACATGGACCTGGCCGCGCGGGTGCTGATCGACGCCCTGTTGGCCGACCGGCCGATGACGGTCTTCGCCGACTACGACGTCGACGGGGCGTCCAGCGCCGCCCAGCTGGTGCGCTGGTTCCGACTGATGGGCAAGGAACTGCCCATCTACGTTCCGGACCGGATGACCGAGGGCTATGGCCCGTCGCCGGCCGCCTTCCGCAAGATCCGCGACTCCGGCGTCGAACTGGTGGTCACGGTCGACTGCGGCGCGGCGGCCTACGAGGCCCTGGCCTGCGCCAAGGAAATCGGCCTGGAGGTCGTGGTCATCGACCACCACCTGATGCGCGACCAGATCCCGGACGTCGCGGCCCTGGTGAACCCGAACCGGCCCGGCTGCACGTCGGGGCAGGGCGTGCTGGCGGCTGCAGGGGTCGCCTTCGTGCTGCTGGCGGCCCTGAATCGCGAGGCGCGGGGCAGGGGACTGTTCGAAGGTCGCGCCGAGCCCGACCTGCGCCAGTGGCTGGATCTGGCCGCCCTGGGGGCGATCTGCGACGTCACCCAGCTGGTGGGCTTCAATCGAGCCCTGACCGCTCAGGGCCTGAAAGTGATGTCGGCCTGGCGCAATCCGGGCCTGAAGGCTCTGCTGGAGGTCGCCAAGGGCTCGGGACCGGCCAGTGTGTTCCACGCCGGCTTCATCCTGGGGCCGCGGATCAACGCCGGAGGGCGGATCGGCAGGTCCGACCTCGGCGCGCGCCTGCTGTCGACCGACGATCCCGAGGAGGCCGCGGTCCTGGCCGCCGAACTCGACGCGCTCAACGCCTCGCGCAAGGAGGTCGAGAAGGAGATCCTCGAAGAGGCGATCCGGATCATCGACCGCGAGAGCAACCAGGCCGACGCGCCGCTGGCCCTGGTCGCCGCCGACGATTGGCACCCCGGGGTGATCGGCATCGTCGCCAGCCGCCTGCGCGAGCGCTATCGCAAGCCGACCCTGGTCATCGGGATCGACCGGGCGGCCAATGTCGGCAAGGGCTCGGGCCGCTCGCAACCGGGCGTAAACCTGGGCCGGGCAGTGCAGGCGGCCTTCGAGGAAGGGCTGCTGCTGGCCGGGGGCGGCCACGCCATGGCTGCGGGCCTCTCCGTGCGGCCCGAAATGATTCCAGACCTGCGGGCCTTCCTGAACGAACGCATCGCCGCGGAGGCCGAGGCGGCCGCCGCTGAGGATGCGCTGGACATCGATGCGCTGGTCACCGCGGGCGGGGCCGACAGGGGGCTCTACAGCGCCTTCCAGAGGCTCGCTCCGTTCGGCCCGGGCAATCCCGAGCCGATGTTCGCCGCGGCCAACGTGCGGATCGAGCGACCGATGGCCCTGCGCGGCGGGCATGTTCGCGTCACCTTGACAGACGGCTCGGGGGGACGCCTGAAGGCCGTCGCCTGGCGTGCGGAGGACACTGAGCTGGGCAAGGCGTTGCTCGGCGGCGCATCAGCGCTGCACGTGGCCGGCAAGCTCAAGCCCGACGACTGGCAGGGGCGCGAAAGCGTCGAACTGGAGATCGAGGACGTCGCCGATCCCCGCCGGGTTGGCTGAGCGCGGCTTGACCGCCCCGCCGCGAGGTCTGCAACCTGCGGTCATGACAACGGCGCAGAGCGATGGGGCCGAAAGATGGGCCAGGGGGCATGTCGTGCCCATCCGCCACGTCCAGGACGGCGTGGTGCGCTTCTGCGAGGCCGTCGGGCGGGCGGCGGAATCGTCACCTTCGATCGCTCGCTCGATATCGTGATCGACCCAGACCGCCGCTGGCGCTGGAAGGACGAGGACCACTTCGAACACATCCAACGGTTCGGCTGGATCAGCGCGCAGCACGCCGCCGAATTGCGCTCCGTCGGGCTGGAGGTGATCGCGGACGTCGAGGCCGGACGCCCGCCGTTCGACGACGCCTGGATCGACTTTGCGCCGGACCTGGCTTGGCCCAGCCCCGAACTGCCCGATGATTGGAGCCGCGCGCCGGACTGAAATCCAAGCGCCACCACGGTTTTTCGGGCTCGCATAACGACGTGCTGAAAAAGGTTCGTGCAAGGCGCTTGCGCACCCCCGGAATCGCCTTTATAGACCCCGCTCTCGCCGACGCGGTCCCTTCGTCTATCGGTTAGGACGCCAGGTTTTCAACCTGGAGAGAGGGGTTCGACTCCCCTAGGGACTGCCATCGCGAGCCTCTCCAAAACAATGCAAACGCGTGAAACACGACCCTCGCGTGCGCGGGTTGCAAAATGCCCCATTGACGGCACTGGCAAGACAAGAACAGTGTTATAGTTGGCCATTATCCGAAAGGATCGGGGGGAGACCGGGCCAGAGGGGCAGATGTCTGGTTACGAATACGAGGGAGTAGGTCCACACGAAGAATCCGTGCGGATCAGCGGGCGTGTGAAGTGGTTCGACGCCGGCAAAGGGTATGGTTTCGTCGTTCCTGACGACCCCAATCAAACGGGGCTCAAGGACGTTTTGCTTCACGTGACAAGTTTACGGAACTCCGGGCGCGAAAGCGCGCTGGAAGGCGCCGTGATCGTCTGTGACGTGATCCGGCGTCCGAAGGGGTGGCAGGTGTCCGAGGTGCTGGAGGTGGACGAAAGCGCCGCTCCGCCGCCCTCCGATCGCCGACGCCACGACGACCATGGGCGACGCGATGGTTTCGACCGCGGCGGAGGCGGATTCCGCCAGGCCGCGCGCCGACCGCTCGCGCCCCGCGGACCTTTGGAACGCGCCAAGGTGAAGTGGTTCAATCGCGCCAAGGGCTACGGTTTCGTGGTCCGCGACGGCGAGAGCGGCGACATCTTCGTGCACATCGAGACGCTGAGACGGTCGGGGATCGAGGATCTCCAGCCCGGCGACGACGTCATGGTGCGGTTCGCAGAAGGGCCCAAGGGTCTGGTGGTCGCAGAGATCGAGTCCGTGGGTCTGGCCTGAGCCGATGGCCGCGGGCGGATAAGCCCGCGATTTCGAAAAGAGCTCTCGTCAAACGGCGGAGCGCGATATGCATCGCGCTCTGTGACCCACAGCCTCGGAGCGTTCCGGTGCAATCCAAACTGTGGCCGCGTCGCGGCCTGAGCGTGCTCGCAGGCGCACTGGCCTTGCTGGCCGCCTGCGCGCAGCAGCCTTCGGCCCAACCTGCGCGGGAGCCGCCCCCGCCTGCCGTCGCTCAGCCTGGCCCCAAAAGCGCCAGTGGCGCGGTAGGGGAGGCGCCTGCGGGCTTCGAGGCGCTGGAAGCGGTGACCCAACAGGGCCGCACCCGATTCTTCGTCGAGATCGCCGACAACGACGCCGAGCGGGAAAAGGGCCTGATGTTCCGCAAGGTTGTCCCGCCGGATCGCGGCATGCTGTTCGACTTCAAGACGCCGCGCGAGGTGGCGTTCTGGATGAAGAACACCCTGATCCCGCTGGACATCATCTATATCCAGGCCGACGGCACCGTGCTGTCGATCGCACGCAACACCACGCCGCTCTCCGAAGCTCCGATCCCGTCGGGCGGTCCGGTCGTCGGCGTGCTGGAGCTGGCGGGCGGCCGGGCGGCCGAGATCGGCCTGCTGCCCGGCGACAAGATCGAGCATCGGATCTTCAAGCGTGGCTGACCCCGACGCCGTTCCCGAACCGCCGCCCGGCTTCGTGCCCTCCGGCAGCCGCGGCCCGTTCTCAAGTCACAACGGCCCCTATTTCCACAGAGCCGAGATGGGCGAGACGACGGAGCAGGCCTTCTTCGCCCTGCCGCGGCACGCCAACGGCCTGGGCCTGGTCCATGGCGGCATGCTGACCGCGTTCCTGGACGGGCTGATGGGCGCGGCCGTCTATCGCTCAGTGCGACAGACGGCGGTGACGATCCACCTCTCAGTCGATTTCCTGCACATGGCGCGGGTCGGCGAGTGGGTAATGGGCGAGGCGAAGGTCACCCGGGCGACGCGCGACGTCGCCTTCGTGGAGGCCCGGGCTCACGTAGCGGGGACCGACGTCGTGCGTGGCTCGGGCGTCTTCAAGCTGATGCGTCGGCACGGCTAAGCCGGGCCGCGAGGCTTTGTGCAATTGCGGGAAAGGCCAAAGCCTTATATCCCCCCCGCGCACCGGCGCCTTTCGGGGTGTAGCGCAGTCTGGTAGCGCATCTGCTTTGGGAGCAGAGGGTCGCAGGTTCAAATCCTGCCGCCCCGACCAGCGCCGGTTAGAATCTATTGAGGGTCCGCATGCTCGCGCGCATCTATCGTCCGGCCAAGAACGCCATGCAGTCCGGCAAGGCCAAGACCAAGGATTGGGTGCTCGAGTTCGAGCCCGCCTCCGCCCGCCGTTCGGATCCGCTGATGGGCTGGACGCTGACCAACGACATGAACGGCCAGATCCGCCTGTCCTTCGAGACCAGCGACGAGGCGGTCGCCTACGCCCAGGCCCACGGCATCGCGTTCCAGATCACCGAGCCGAAGACCCCCAAGCGCATCATCAAGGCCTATGCGGACAACTTCGCCTATGGCCGCAAACAGCCCTGGACCCACTAGAGGCCCATCGCGGGCGCCCATAGCTCAACCGGACCGCCTTCTGAGCGGACGTTGCGCCGAGCCGCTCGCCGTGTCCGCATTAGACTTTCTAGAGACTGCGCCGCTAGACTCCGGTCACCGTGTGGTCACCAAGCGCCCATAGCTCAACCGGATAGAGCATCCGCCTTCTAAGCGGACGGTTGCAGGTTCGAGTCCTGCTGGGCGCGCCAATTTGGGAGCAGTACGTAGAGGTCTAGCGCCCGGAGCACGCCATGGCCGGGCTGGCCCCTTGAGTTCCCCAGGACGAGGCCCGAAGGTTGCGGCTCAGTATCCGTGCAGGGGGAACCGCCCAATGAACCGCTTAAAGACCTCCGCCGCCGTCCTGGCGGCGTTTTCCGTCCTGGCCGCCGGGCCGGCCAGCGCCGCCGGGCTCTCGACGCAGGAGAAGAAGCTGGTCGCAGCGGCTGGGGCCGAGGAGGCGCGCTCCCTGGCGCTGCTGGAGACGCTGGTCAACATCAACAGCGGCACACTCAACGTCGCGGGCGTGCAGGACGTCGGCAAGCGACTGCAGACCGAGTTCAGGGGCCTCGGATTCGACGTCCGCTGGGTCCCGATGAACGAGATCGGCCGCGCCGGCCACCTGGTCGCCGTTCACAAGGGCTCGGGCAAGGGCAAGCGGATGCTGTTGATCGGACACATGGACACGGTGTTCGAGCCCTCGAGCCCGTTCCAGAAGTATGTTGTCCGCGGCGACATCGCCGAGGGGCCGGGCGTCAACGACATGAAAGGCGGCCTGGTCATCATGATCGGCGCGCTACGGGCGATGAAGGCCGCCGGAACCCTGAAGGACGCCGACATTACCGTCGTGCTGACCGGCGACGAGGAGCGGGCCGGGCGACCATTGACCACGTCTCGCGCGGACCTGATCAACGCCGCCAAGGCCAGCGATCTGGCGCTGGAGTTCGAGGGCCTGGCGCAGGAGAACGGCAAGGACATGGCCTCGATCGCCCGGCGCTCCTCGACCGACTGGACGCTCAAGGTCACAGCCAAGTCGGGCCATTCGTCGGGGATCTTCAGCGATGCGGCCGGCTATGGCGCGGCCTACGAACTGGCCCGCATCGTCGACGCCTTCCGCCGCGAGGCGCGCGAGGTCAACGCGACCTTCAATGTCGGCTACATGGCCGCCGGAACGACCGCCGCGGCGAACGAGACCGACACCGGCGCGGCCGCGACCGGGAAGACCAACATCATTCCGGCGCAGGCCGTGGCGCGAGGCGACCTGCGGACGCTCTCCAACGCCCAGACCGAGAGCATCCGCGCCAAGATGGCGGCGATCGTCAGCCAGCCCCTGGGCGGGGCCAAGGCCGAGATCAGTTTCCAGGACGGCTATCCGGCCATGGCGCCCAGCGCCGGCTCGCGCGCGCTGCTCGCCAAGCTGAACGAGGTGAACCGCGACCTTGGTCTGGCGACCATGCCGGAACTGGATCCGCTGAAGCGCGGCGCCGGCGACATCGGCTTCGTCGGCGACCTGCTGCCGGGCCTCATCGGCTTTGGCGCCGCGGGCGAGGGCGCCCATGCGCCGGGCGAGACCATGGAGCTGAAGAGCCTGGACCGCCAGACCAAGCGGGCGGCTTTGTTCATGAGCCGGATGGCGCGGCCCTAAGCCAGGGCCGCGGCGTACGCGTCGAGGCCCTTTCGCAGGTCGGCCACCAGGTCGGCCTCCGCCTCGAGCCCGATGTGCAGGCGCATGAGCGGGCCTCCATAGGCCGGCGCGAACTTGCGTTTGCCGAGTTGTGGGTCGCTGACGATCGCCAGGCTTTCGAAGCCGCCCCAAGAGAAGCCGAGCCCGAACAGCGTAAGGGCGTCGAGGAAGGCGTCGGCGGCCTGGGCGGATCCGGGACGCAGGACGAACCCGAAGAGGCCGCAGGCGCCGCTATAGTCGCGCTTCCAGAGCTCGTGGTCCTGCGAGCCGGGCAGGGCAGGGTGGATGACCTGCGCCACCTCGGGCTGCCGCTGCAGCCAGGCGGCGATGCGCAAGGCCGCCTCGCCCTGCTGCTTGAGGCGAGCTGGCAGCGTGCGCAGGCCGCGAAGCATCTGGTAGGCGTCCTCGGCCGAGACCGCCCAGCCGAGATTGTGGACGCCGTCGGCAAGCGCGTGCACGAGCGCCGGATCGCGCGCGGCGGCTGAACCCATGAAGACGTCGGAATGGCCGCCGACATACTTGGTCAGGGCCTGGACGCTGATGTCCACGCCATGCTCCAGCGGCTTGAAGAGGTAGCCGGCGCCCCAGGTGTTGTCGGTTAGGGTCAGGACGCCCCGCGGGCGGGCCAACGCCGCCACGGCGGCGACGTCCTGCATCTCGAAGGTCAGAGAGCCCGGGGATTCCATCGCGATGAGCCGCGTGGCTGGCGTCGCCTGGGCCAGCAGATCTTCCGGCGACAGGCGTGGATCGAAGTAGGTCACGCCGACGCCGTAGCGCTTCAGGACGTTGTCGCAGAACCGGCGGGTCGGCTTGTAGGCGTTGTCGGCGACCAGCACCTCGTCCCCGGCCTTGAGTACGGCCAGCATCGCGCCGGTCACCGCGGCCAGACCTGAGGGATAGAGGCTGACGCCTTGCGCGCCCTCCATCTCGGCGAGAGCGCACTTCAGCGCCTCGTGCGCCGCCAGGCCGGCGCGGCCGTAGGTCAGGTAGGCGTCATCGTCGTATAGCGCGGCCGCATTGGGCAGCAGGACGGTCGAGCCCTTTTGGATCGGCGGGCCGACCGTCTTGACGAGATCGCAGGGCTTGGAGCCGGCGCGAATGAGACGGGTTTCTTCTGCCATGCGGGTTGACGGGCCGGAGCGAACTTGAACCATGATCGGCCCGCACTTAGAGCCTCGCCAGCTACGCAATCAAGGAGGGCGGCCAAATCTCCGGGCCCAGTATTTCTACGCGAACGATCAGCGGTCTGGCCGCAGCGCTGGCTCTGGCCGCCTGCAGCAAGCCCGAGCCGCCGCCAGCGCCGCCGCCGCCCAAGGTCGAGGCGCCCGCCGCCGCGACGACCTACACGCCCAAACCGAGCCCCACCCTCGCGGCTGTCCGCAAGCGCGGCTGGCTGGCCTGCGGGGTGAATCCCGGCTTGGCGGGCTTCGCCTTCGCAGACGATCGCGGCGCCTGGCGCGGCTTC
The DNA here is from genome assembly GCF_041919955.1 of Phenylobacterium sp. Taxonomy (GTDB): domain Bacteria; phylum Pseudomonadota; class Alphaproteobacteria; order Caulobacterales; family Caulobacteraceae; genus Phenylobacterium. The sequence goes on from NZ_JAYRSU010000019.1 coordinate 17,842, forward strand.
GACGTCGACATCTGCAGGGCCGTCGCGGCCGCCACGCTGGGCGACGCGAACGCGGTGCGCTTCACCCCGCTGACCGCTACAGACCGCTTCACCGCCCTGCGGGCCGGCAAGATCGATGTGTTGTCGCGCAACACGTCCTGGACCCTGGCGCGGGACGCGGGCGAGGGGATCGACTTCACGGCCATCACTTATTTCGACGGCGAAGGCTTCCTGGCGCCCAAGGCCCTCGCACTGACCAGCGCCGACGAGCTGAACGGGGCGCGAATCTGCGTCCAGGGCGGCACCGCGAGCGAGACCAACCTGGCCGACTACTTCAAGGCGCGGGGCCTGAAGTATCAGCCCGTCGTGGTCAAGACCGAGGCCGAGGCCCGGGCGCTCTACCAGAACGACGGTTGCGACGCCTTCACGGCCGACGTCTCGGCGCTGGCGTCCTCACGCTCGGTGATGAACACGCCCAACGCCCACGTGATCCTGCCGACGGTGATCTCCAAGGAGCCGCAGTCGCCCGCCGTGCGCCAGGACGATCCGGTCTGGACCGACATCGTGCGATGGACGATCTATTCGCTGATCCTGGCCGAGGAGCTCGGCGTCAGCTCGAAGACGGCGGCGGACCTCCAGAAGAACTCACCAGATCCGCGCGTGCGACGGCTGCTGGGAGCGGACGGCGATTTCGGTGCGCCGCTGGGGTTGAAGGCCGACTTCGGCTATCAGGCCATCGCCCAGGTCGGCGCCTATGACGAGATCTTCGATCGCAACGTCGGCAAGGGTTCGGCCCTGAAGCTTGAGCGCGGTCACAACGCGTTGTGGAACGCTGCTCAGCCGGGCCTGCTCTACGCTCCGCCGATCCGCTAGGGCCCAGTGACGATGGGCGTGTCCGGCAGGCCGCCCCATTCGGTCCAGGAGCCGTCATAGACCGCCGTGCGGTCCAGGCCGAGCCGCGCCAGGGCGAGCGCCAGGACCGAGGCGGTGACGCCCGACCCGCAGGTCGTGACGATCGGCGTGCCGAGATCGACGCCGGCCCCCTTGAACACCGCCTTCAGTTCGTCGGCCGGACGCAGCGTGCCGTCCTGCGCCACGACCTGCTCCCAGGGCAGGCTGGCGGCGCCGGGCATATGCCCGGACCGCAGCCCGGCCCGAGGCTCGGGCGCCTCGCCGGTGAAGCGGGCGGCCGAGCGGGCGTCGACCATCCGCGCCGAACCGTCGTCAAGGATGGCGCGCACCTCGGCGGCGTTGCGCACCAGGCCGGGATCGAAGGCCGGGGCGACCTCGACCGCGCGAGGATAGACTTCGCCGGCCTCGACCGGGCGGCCCTCGGCCATCCATTTGCGCAAACCCCCATCCAGGACATAGACGCGAGCGTAGCCCATGGCCCGCAGAGTCCACCACACGCGAGCGGCCGAGCGGATGCCGTGCGTGTCGTAGATCACGATGTCCACGTCGCGCGGCAGGCCCAGCTCGCCGGCAGCTTTCGCGAACGCCTCGGAGGTCGGCAGCATGTGCGGCAGGTCGCTGGCGCGGTCTGCGATAGCGTCGATGTCGAAGAACACCGCGCCCGGGATATGGACCTGCAGGTATTCCTCGCGGCCGTCGCGGGCCTCGGCCGGCATGTGCCAGCTGCCGTCGACCACACGGACGTCGGGCGTGCGCAGGCGATCGGCCAGCCAGGCTGTAGAGACGACGGGATCCATGCTCAGAGCCACTTCGGGATGGGGAAGCCACGCTCCTTCAGGAACGCAGGGTTGAAGATCTTGCTCTGGTAGCGCGAACCCTGGTCGCAGAGCACGGTCACGATGGTGTGGCCCGGGCCCATGTCCTTGGCCATGCGGATCGCGCCGGCGACGTTGATGCCGGTGGAGCCGCCCATGACCAGGCCCTCGTGCTCGACCATGTCGAAGATGACGTTCAGCATCTCGACGTCGTCGATGCGGTAGGGATGGTCGATGGTCAGGCCTTCCAGATTGGCGGTGATGCGGCCCTGGCCGATACCTTCACTGATCGACGCGCCCTCGGACTTCAGCTCGCCGTCGGCGTACCAGGAATAGAGCGCCGCGCCGTGCGGGTCGGCCAGCCCGATCCTGATGTCGGGATTGCGCGCGCGCAGGCCCTGGGCGACGCCAGCGAGCGTGCCGCCCGATCCGACCGCGCAGATGAAGCCGTCGACCTTGCCGCCGGTCTGCTCCCAGATTTCGGGGGCCGTGGTCTCGATATGAGCCTGGCGGTTGGCGACGTTGTCGAACTGGTTGGCCCAGATCGCGCCGGCCGGCTCCTTGGCGTTCAGCTCCTCGGCCAGGCGGCCGGAATAGCGGACGTAATTATCGGGATTGGAGTAGGGGACCGCATCGACTTCGACCAGCTCGGCGCCGAGCAGCCGGATGGCGTCCTTCTTCTCCTGGCTCTGGGTCCGCGGAATGACGATGGTGGTCCGGTACCCGCTGGCGGCTCCGACCATGGCCAGGCCGATGCCGGTGTTGCCAGCCGTGCCCTCGACGATACGACCGCCGGGCCGCAGCACGCCGCGCCGTTCGGCGTCGCGCACGATGTAGAGCGCCGCACGGTCCTTGACCGATGCGCCGGGGTTCATGAACTCGGCCTTGCCGTAGATGTCGCATCCCGTAGCCTCGCTGGCGCGGCGCAGGCGGATGAGGGGCGTGTTTCCGATCGCGTCCAGGACGCTGCTTGCAACGGTCATGGCCGACTACTTAAGCCGGGCGGCAGGCGCAGAACAGGGGGCAAACCCCTCAGCTTTCGTCGAACCGGCCTAAGCTGTTCTGGGGCCTAGGCCCGCGCGAGGCTGAGCTGCACCACGTTGGTCCGCTCGGTGCGGAAGCCGGCCTCGCAATAGCTGAGATAGAAGCGCCAGAGCTTGCGGAACCGCTCGTCGAAGCCGAGCTGGGCGATCTCGTCCCAGGCGCTTTCGAAGCGCTTGCCCCATTCGGCCAGTGTGTCGGCGTAGTCCTGGCCGAAGCGGACGACGCCCGTCCAGGGCAGGCCCGCAGCCTTGGTCACCGCCTGCAGCTTCGCCTCCGACGGCAGCATGCCGCCCGGGAAGATGTACTTCTGTATGAAGTCCGCCCGGCGACGATAGGCGTCGAATATCTCGTCGCGGATGGTGATGATCTGCAGCCCGGCGCGGCCGCCAGGCGCCAGCACGTCGCGGATCTTGCCGAAATAGGTTGGCCAGTAGCGCTCGCCCACGGCCTCGAACATCTCGATGGAAGCCACACGATCGAAGCGTCCTTCGACGTCGCGGTAGTCGACCATCCGGATCTCGGCCTTTTCGTTGAGGCCCTGGTCGAACAGCCGCTTGCGGGCGAAATCGAACTGCTCCTTGGAGATGGTGATGCCGGTGACCTTGGCCCCGACCTCTGTCGCCGCAAACTCGGCGAAGCCGCCCCAGCCGCAGCCGATCTCCAGCACGGACTGGCCGCGCTTCAGGTCCATGCCTTCGGCGAGGCTGCGGTATTTGGCCGTCTGGGCGCGGTCGAGCGGCTGGCCCGGCCGCTCGTAGCGGGCGGAGGAATAGGTCATGGTCCGGTCGAGCCAGCGCGAATAGAAGGCGTTGCCCAAGTCATAGTGGGCATGGATGTTCTTGCGCGAACCCTTACGAGTGTTGGCGTTGAGGCTGTGGCCGATGAAATTCACCGCCCGCATCACCGGATTTCCGAGGAACAACCTGGCGAGCCGGTCGAAGTTCAGGCTCATCGCAGAAAGCACCGCCGAAAGGTCGGGCGTATCCCACTCGCCGGCCATGTAGCCCTCGGCGAAGCCTATGTCGCCGGCGGCCAGCACCCGGCGCATGAACCGGAAGTCGTGGACGATGATCCGGGCATCGAAGCCGGGTTCGGTTCCCTTGATCCGCAGTTCGCGGCCGGATGGCGTGATGAAGGTGAGTGTTCCCTGACGCCAGTTCAGCGCCAGCAATCGGGCTGCGAACCGGAAGGCGGCCGGCGCCCCGTCGAGGGCGGGCAGCTTCCCGAACGCGCGAGGTGAAGCGGCGATCGCCGCCAACGATGGTTCATGCGCCAGGCTCATGGTCGCAACCCTCGATTTTTCACAAGCGTAACACTGCATTTGGGATTGAGGCGAATCAACACCAGTACGCGGCGGCGCGCCGATCGGTTTTGGGGGTTCACGTTTTCGCGCTTGTGAAGCTGACCAGCGCGCGCCACTTAGGCCCCAGCGGCGCAGCGCGCCGATCAGCAAAGCCGGGATTGTCATGACCGTACTGACGCTTAACCGCTGGAACCTGTCGATCGGGGACGGCCAGCCGCTGGTGGTGATCGCAGGGCTCAACGTGATCGAGGACCTCGACCTGGCCCTTGAGACCGGCCGGCGGCTGAAGGCGGTGACGGCGGAGCTAGGCCTGCCCTACGTGTTCAAGGCCAGCTTCGACAAGGCCAACCGATCCTCGGTCAAGAGCTATCGCGGGCCGGGCCTCAAGGAAGGCCTGAAGATCCTGGCCGAAGTGAAGGCGCAGTTGAACGTGCCCATCTGCACCGACCTGCATGAGGTCGAGCAGGCCGAGCCGGTGGCTGCCGTCGCCGACATCACCCAGATTCCCGCCTTCCTCTGCCGACAGACCGACCTGGTGGTCGCGACCGCCAAGGCGACGGGCGCGGCGGGGGGACTGATGCACGTGAAAAAGGCCCAGTTCCTGGCCCCCTGGGACTGCAAGAACATCCTCAATAAGATCAAGGAGGTGTCCGACGTCGGCGTCGTGCTTTGCGAACGTGGCAGCTCCTTCGGCTATAACAATCTGGTGGTCGACATGCTCGGCATCCCTGAGATGAAGAAGCTGGGGGCGCCTGTGACCATTGACGCGACCCATGCCGTGCAGTTGCCCGGCGCGGACCCGCGCACAGGCGGCGCCTCGACCGGCGGGCGCAGAGACGGCGTGGCGATGATCGCGAAGGCCGCTGTGGCGGTCGGCGCCAACGGCGTCTTCCTCGAATTCCATCCCGAGCCGGACAAGGCGCTGTGCGACGGGCCGAGCTGCTTGCCGCTCGACGGCGCGCGCGACCTGCTGGCGGGCCTCAAAGCCATCCATGCAGCCGTGCAGTAAACGGCGTAGGCTCTGACCCATGGACTTGGCCGCGCTTCAAAAGATCCTCACCGCGCTCTCCGGCGCCCGCATCGTCTGCGTCGGCGACCTGATGGTCGACCGGTTCGTTTATGGCGAGGTGACCCGCGTCTCGCCCGAGGCGCCGATCCCGGTGCTGGCGCGCAAGCGGGAACTGGTGATGTTGGGCGCGGCCGGCAACGTGGCGCGCAACGCCGCGGCCCTCGGCGGCGATGTCTGCCTGGTCGGCATGATCGGGGGCGACGCCGAGGGCCTGGAGGCCCTGCGGCTGATGAAAGCCGAGGACGGGGTCGAGGGTTTCGTCGTCACGGACCAGACCCGCCCCACGACCCTGAAGACCCGCTTCGTGTCCGGCGGCCAGCAGCTGCTGCGCGTCGACATGGAGACCAGCGGCCCGGCGACCGGCGACGTCGAACAGCGGTTGGTCCGCACCGTGCGCGACGTGGCCAAGGGCGCGGGCGTGATCCTGCTGTCAGACTACGGCAAGGGCGTCGTCACCCCGGCGGTGATCGAGGCATGCCGCGCGTCCGGTGCGCTGATGATCGTGGATTCCAAGGCCCGCAGCTTCGCACGCTACGGCGCCGTCGACATCGTCAAGCCGAACGCGGCCGAACTGGCCCATGCCACCGACATGCCGACTCAGAGCGACGCCGAGGTCGAGGCCGCCCTGGCGCACGCCCTGACGCTGTGCGAGGCCAAGGCGATCCTGGTGACTCGCGCGGCCAAAGGCATATCGCTCGCCGTGCGCGGCGAACCCGTCCGTCATTTCCCTGGAGCGCCGCGCGAGGTGTTCGACGCCTCGGGGGCGGGTGACACGACCCTGGCCGCGCTGGGCGTCGCCCTGGCTGGCAAGGTCGCCGTCGCCGACGCCATCGCGTTCGCGATGCTCGCCTCGGGCGTTGCGGTCGGAAAGGCGGGCACCGCGGTCGTGACGCCTGAAGAACTGATAGAGGCCTCGATCACCGCGCACATGGCGCCGGCGGAGGCCAAGGTCGCCACGCCCCAACGTATGGTCGACGAGATCGCCCGCTGGCGCGCCAAGGGCCTGAAGGTCGGCTTCACCAACGGCTGCTTCGATATCCTGCACCGAGGTCACGTCGCCTATCTGGCCCAGGCGCGGGCCTGGTGCGACCGGCTGATCGTCGGTGTCAATTCCGACCGTTCTGTGCGCGCGCTGAAAGGCGAGGGGCGTCCGGTCAACGACCTGGAGAGCCGCGCGATGGTGCTGGCCGGCCTGGGCTCGGTGGACCTAGTGGCGCCGTTCGACGAGGACACTCCCATGGCGCTGATCGGGGCCGCGCGCCCCGACGTGCTGATAAAGGGCGCCGACTACACGGAAAGCGAGGTCGTCGGCGGCGAGTTCGTGAAATCTTATGGGGGCGAGGTCAGGCTGGCCCAGCTCGTGGACGGCTATTCCACGACCGCGGCCATTGCTCGGATGCAGGAGAAGGCATGAGCCGTCGCATCATCTTCGTCACCGGCGGAGCCGGCTTCATCGGCTCCAACATCGTGGCCAAGCTGGCCGAGGATCCGGCGCTGGACGTCGTGGTCTGCGACCGGCTGCGGGAGGCCGAGCTCGGCAAATGGCGCAACATCGCCAAGCATCCGATCGGCGACTTCGTGGCGCCCGAAGCGATGTTCGACTGGCTGGAAAAGCGTTGGCGGGACGTCGAGCTCGTCGTGCACATGGGCGCGGTCTCATCCACGACCGAGCCGGACGCCGACAAGATCATCCATTCGAACTTCACCTTGTCACGCGACCTGTTCCGCTGGTGCGCCGATCGTCAGCGGCGCTTCGTCTATGCCTCGTCGGCCGCGACCTACGGCGACGCCACAGACTTCCAGGACCGCGACGACCTGGAGTCGCTTGCAGCTCTAAGGCCGCTGAACACGTATGGCTGGTCCAAGTCGCTGTTCGACCTTTTCGCCGCCCGCCAAGCCGCACGCGACTACGCGCCGCCGCAATGGGTCGGGCTCAAGTTCTTCAACGTTTACGGGCCGAACGAAGAACATAAGCACTCGATGAAGTCGGTCATTTCCCAGATCTGGCCGAAGGTCCGCGACGGCCACGCCGTGCAGCTTTTCAAGTCCTATCGCGAGGGCGTGCCGGATGGGGGGCAGACACGCGATTTCGTCTATGTGCGCGACGTCGCCGACGTGATCGCCTGGCTGGCCAACAACGAGCAGGTCAACGGGGTCTACAACCTCGGCTCGGGTACGGCGCGGACCTTCGAGGACCTGGCCCGGGCGGTGTTCGCCGCAGCCGGCCGGACCCCGGAGATCGAATATACGCCCATGCCCCCGGCCATCCGCGACAAGTACCAGTACTTCACCCAGGCGCACATGGAACGGCTGCAGCATGCAGGCTACAATCAGCCCATGACCAGCCTCGAGGACGGCGTGAGCGACTACGTGAAGCGCTATCTTTCTCAGCCAGACCCCTACCGCTAGGCGCGCATGGCCGAGCGTCCGCGGGGCTTCAAGCGTCTGGTCGCGGCGGTCGCGGTGATGATCGCCGCGATCCTTGTGGCCGGCGCCTATGTCTGGCGCGACGACATCCTGCGCACCCGGCTGGACCCCAAGGAGCCGTTCCAGACCTACGACCCGCCGCCCGCGCCCGACTATGCGCAGCGCGCGTCCTGGGCGCTGATGCCGGGGGCGCCGGAGGCGCCGACGGCCGCCGAACCGCCCGCCGACGTGTTCTTCGTCGGGCCGACCACCTTCGACGGCGGCCGCCACTGGAACGCTCCGATCGACGATCCCCAGGCCGACCGGCTGTTCCGCCGGGTGATGGCGCCCAACTACGCCGGGCCGTTCGTGCGTGTGGGGCGCATCTTCGCGCCACGCTACCGCCAAGCCAGCCTCTACACGATGATGACACTGCGCGAGGACGCCAAGGAGGCGCGCCGCTTTGCGTATTCCGACGTCGCCGCCGCATTCCGCTACTATCTGGCTCATTACAACCAGGGCCGGCCCGTCGTCGTAGTCGGGGTGGAGCAGGGCGGCACGCTCGCCGCCCGCTTGCTGGCCGAGGAGACGGCGCGTGACCCGGCGCTGAAGGAGCAGATCGCGGCCGCCTATCTGATCCAGACCGTAGTGCCGGCCAGCACGCCCCCGCTGCCGCCGTGCCTGGCGCCGCGGCAGAGCGGGTGCCTGGCAGCCTGGGCCCAGGTCTACGAGGGTGATCCCGAACGCGCTCAGGCGCTGCTCGACCGCTCGCTGGTCTGGGGACCGGGCGCGCAGCTCGAGAACCTGCAGGGGCGCACGCCGATCTGCTTCAACCCGTTGTTCGGCGGCGTAGTGGACGGCGAGGCGCCCGCGCGCCTGAACCAAGGCGCAACCAACGCCACCGGCCTGGAATGGGGCGCGCGGCCGGCGTTCCTGACTCGCCAGGTCGGGGCCAGATGCGAGAACGGGCTGCTGCGCGTGACCCGACCGCAATCTGCCTCGCTTAAGCCGTCGGGGTCGTGGACGGACCGGCGGCGGATGCCGCCCTATAATCTCTTCTACGCCGACCTCGAGGCCGACGCCGCCGGACGCGTCGAAGGCTTGCTGGCCAGGCCCTAGCGGCTCATCGTGGTGCAAAAGGGAGATGCGCCATGGACAACCGCCAGATCGTCCTCGAGAGCCTGCCGCAGGGCAAGCTGAGCCCCGATCATTTCCGGTTGCAGACCGCGCCCAGGCCACAGCCGGAGGACGGCCAGGTGCTGGTGCGCACCCGCTACATCTCGTTGGACGCCGCAAACCGGGCATGGATGCAGGGCGCCACCTATCGTTCGGCCCTGCAGGCGGGCGACGTCATGGCCGGCGGCGCGGTCGCCGAGGTGGTCGAGAGCCGGGCCGAAGGCCTGAAACCCGGCGACCTGGTCTTTGCCGACACCGGTTGGCAAGACTATGCGGCGGTGAAGGCCGCGGGACTGTCGAAGCTTCCCGATCTGCAGCCCCTGACCCATCTGATCAGTGTCTATGGCGTGGCGGGCCTGACAGCCTATTTCGGCCTGATCGAGTGCGGCCGCCCGCAGGCGGGAGAGACGGTCGTGGTCTCGGCCGCCGCCGGCTCGGTCGGATCCATCGCCGGCCAGATCGCCCGGCTGAAGGGCTGTCGCGTAGTCGGGATCGCCGGCGGGGCCGAGAAGTGCGACTGGCTGAAGAGCGAACTCGGCTTCGACGAGGCGGTCGACTACAAGGCCGGCGACGTCCGCCGCGCCCTGCGCGCGGCCTGCCCCCAGGGGATCGACGTCTACTTCGACAACGTGGGCGGCGAGATCTTCGAGGCGGCATTGTTCGGCATGAACAACTTCGGCCGCATCGCCTGCTGCGGCGCGGTCTCGCAGTATGACGGCGCCGCCCCGTCCCACGGCCCGCGCGGCGTGCCGGGCCTCATCGTCACCAAGCGGCTCGGCGTCCGCGGTTTCATCGTGTCGGACTTCTACGACCGCACCGACATCGCCCTGGCCGAGCTCAGGGGCTGGGTCGAAAGCGGCGCTTTGAAGGTGCAGGAGGACGTGATCGAGGGCCTTGAGAACACGCCCGCCGCCTTGGTCGGCCTTCTGGCCGGCGAGAACCGCGGCAAGCGGATGGTGAAGGTCGTCTAACCAGCGTCCTTGAGCGGCGAAGCGGGGCGCCAATCGAACAGCTCCTGCAACACACGCAGCGCCTTGCCACGCTCGGAGACGAACTCGGGATCGCGCTGCATGATCAGACGCGCGTCGTCGCCAGCCGCCGCGATCAGGTCGCGGTGGGCGATGGGATCGGCGAAGACATAAGCCGGAAAGCCCGACTGGCGCAGGCCGAGCGCGTCGCCGCCGCCGCGCAGCTCCAAGTCGGTCTCGGCGATCAGGAAGCCGTCGTCGGTCTTGCGCAGGATATCGAGCCGTTTCTGGGCGCTTTCCGACAACGGCGGATCGTAGAGCAGCAGGCAAGCGCTCTCGCGCGAGCCCCGCCCGACACGTCCGCGCAACTGATGCAGTTGGGCCAGGCCGAAGCGCTCGGCCTGTTCGATCACCATGATGGTCGCGTTGGGGACGTTGACGCCCACCTCGACCACGGTCGTGGCGACCAGCACGCCGATCTTGCCATCGGCGAAGTCGGCCATCACCGCGTCCTTCTCGGCTCCGGTCATCTTGCCGTGGACCAGACCGACACTGGGGCCGATCCGCTGGCGCAGCTCCTCGGCGCGCTTCTCGGCGGCCTTCAGGTCGACCAGCTCTGACTCCGAGACCAGCGGACAGATCCAGAAAGCCTGCGCGCCCTGAGCCACGACCTGGTGCAGGCGCGCCTCGACTTCTTCCAGCCGGTTCATCGGCACCGCCCGGGTGGCGACCGGCGTGCGGCCGGGGGGCTTCTCGTCGATACGCGAGACGTCGAGATCGCCGTAAACGGTCAGTTCCAGGGTTCGCGGGATCGGGGTCGCCGACATGGCGATCAGGTGCACGGCCTCACCCTTGGACTGCAGGCGCTGGCGCTCGGCCACGCCGAAGCGGTGCTGCTCGTCGATCACCGCCAGTTGCAGGTTCTGAAAAGCGACGTCGTCCTGGAAGAGAGCGTGGGTCCCGACCGCCACCTTGACTGCCCCCGAGGCCAGGGCCCGCAGCTTTTCGGCGCGGCCTGCGCCCTTGTCGCGCCCGGTCAGCAGGATGGCGGGCACGCCGTGTTCGGAGAGCGGGCCGGAGATGGTCTCGAAGTGCTGGCGCGCGAGGATCTCGGTTGGCGCCATCAGGGCGCTCTGCGCGCCGCCTGCCGCGACGTCGGCCATGGCCAGCATGGCCACGACCGTCTTGCCTGATCCGACGTCGCCCTGGATCAGGCGGCTCATCTTCTCGCCGGCCGCGAGGTCGCGGCGCACGTCGGTCAACGCCCTGTGTTGGGCGCCGGTGAGCTTGAAGGGCAGGTCGGCTTGGATCTTCGGCGCGATATCGCCGGCGGCGATGGCCGGGGCCGGCGCGGCCCGTCGGTCGGCCTTGCGCTGGGCCATGGCCAGTTGATGCGCCAGCAGTTCGTCGAACGCCAGCCGCCGGGCGTGGCGCGTCTGCGGCGACAGGTCGGCCTCGCCTTCGGGGGCGTGCATCTGAGCCAAGGCCTCACGCCAGCTCGGAAAGCCCTCGCGCGCCAGCCAGGCGGCGTCCTGCCATTCGGGCAGATCCGGTGTTCGCGCCAGGGCTTCGAGGGCGAACTTGCGCACTGTGCGGGGCGGCAGGCCCGCCGTCGCCGGATAGACCGCCTCGAAGGCCGGAATTTCAGCTGCGCGTTCCGGCGGCAGCAGATAGTCGGGGTGGGCGATCTGCAGGTTCAGGCCGAACCGCTCGACCTTGCCGCTGACCACTCGGCGCGATCCGACCGGATGCTTGGCCTCCAGGTCGCCCCCGAAACGGCCGAAGAAGACAAGGGTCAGTATCCCGGTGTCGTCGTGCGCCTCGATGCGCCAGGGCTGCTGGGGCGCGCGGGGGCGCTTGTAGGCGTCGATCTGCACCTCGAAGACCTGGACTGCGCCCTCAAGGGCCGCGACGACGCTGGTGCGGTCGCGGCGGATGACCGAGTGCGGGCGCAGGAACGCCACGTCGCGCACGATCGGCCCGGCCAGCTTTTCCAACAACGGCGCCACGCGCGCGCCGACCCCCTTCAGCGAGGTGATGGGCGCATAGAGCGGGAAAAGAATCTCGGGCCGCATAGGGGGAACATAGCGCGACCGTGGACAGCCTGCGGCGCCCATGATGAAGTTCGACAAACACCCTGGGGGGAATCGGGATGCGTAGTGCGCTTTTGACGGCGGCGTGCGTTGTCTGGCTGGCCGGCTGCAGCCAGTCGTCCGGAGAGGCCGAGACCGAAGCCAAGGCGCCCGTCGCGCCGCCGGCCGTCGCCGCCGATCCGACATTCACGGGGATGACGCGGCCGAAGGGCGACGCCCAGTTCGGCTATTACCTTCCGACAACCGAGGTGAAGGTCGGCAACTATCGCCTCGACAACCTGCATATCGCCGGCCAGCAGGGCTTCAACGACTGGGAGAGCGGCCAGCGGACCAAGACCTATGCGCCGGTCATGCTGGAGTTCGTCGACGTCACCAGCCCGGCGCGCAAGAACGCGCTCGGCAACGTGGTCTACTCGGTGAAGCTGAAGGTCCTGCCGACCGCCTATCTCGTGACGGACGAGCGTGTGCGCATGGTCGGCAGCCACCCGAAGCTCGGCGAGGTCCGCATCGACGCCAACATCGACGCCGCGGCCCTGCGCAAGAGCAAGGCGACCAAGGGCAAGGACGGAGCGGTCGTCGTCACCGGCCCTCTCCAGGTCGGTGACACGCCGTTCAGCTCGGTGTCCTTCAAATGGCTGGGCGGCGACTGGGGATAGACCCTGGCGCGGGCGGCCGGGGCGGCCTATATCGGCCGCTCCTCATGAGCATCGACGATACACGACTGAAGCGACTGAAGTTCCGGGCATGGCACCGGGGCTTCCGGGAAGCCGACCTCATCCTGGGGCCGTTCGCCGACACGCACGCCGCCAATCTGAGCGCCGAACAGCTCGACGCCTTCGAGGCGCTGCTGGAGCAGCCCGACCAGGACCTCTACGAGTGGATCGTCGAGCGCACGCCGACGCCGCCCGAGCTCGACGGCGAAATCATGGGCATGATCAAGCAGTTCCGCTTCGAAGCCTTCGAGGCGCGGGGAGGGCCGCATGGCGGCTGACGGTTTCCGCGCCCCCTCGGCGGCGGAGACCCGGCGTATCGCCCAGGATCCGGGCCGGTTGGACCTGGTCGGCGCTCCCGAGGGCTTCGACGCCCTGGTCATGGCCGATATCGTCAAGGCCCGCGGAGGGCTCTCGGTCTTCGTAGCGCGCGACGCCTCGCGCCTATCGGCCTTCATCGACGCCTTCGCGTTCTTCGCCTCCAGCGTCGAGATCGTTCGCTTCCCCGCCTGGGACTGTCTTCCCTATGACCGCATCGGCCCGTCGGCAGGCGCCGCGGCCGAACGGATGACCGCCTTGGCCAGGCTGGCCAAGGGCTTCGACGCCAAGAAGCCCGCCTTGCTGGTCACCACGGTCCCGGCGCTGATCCAGCGCGTGCCGCCACGATCGGCCGTCGAGGGCGCGGCCTATTCGGCCACCGTCGGCAATGTTGTCGAGATTGCTGACCTCGAACGCTACTTCGCGATCAACGGCTATCAGCGGGCCTCGACCGTGTCCGAACGGGGCGAGTTCGCGATCCGGGGCGGGGTGATCGACGTCTACCCGCCCAACGCCGACGAGCCGGTGCGGCTCGACCTGTTCGGCGACACACTGGAATCCATCCGCGCCTTCGATCCCGAAACCCAGCGTTCGACCAAGCAGCTCAAGGACATCTCCCTGCTGCCGGTCAGCGAGGCTCTGCTCGACAAGGACGCGGTCTCGCGCTTCCGCCGCGGCTATGTGGAGGCGTTCGGCGCGCCCGGGGGCGATCCGCTCTACGACACGGTCAGCGAAGGCGGTCGCCGCGCCGGGATGGAGCACTGGCTGCCGCTGTTCTATCCGGAGATGGCGAGCCTGCTCGACTATCTGCCGAATGACGCCCTGATCGCCCTGGACCATCTGGCCGACGCGGCCCGCGACGAGCGGCTCTCGATGATCGAGGACGCCTACGACGCCCGTGCGCAGGCCGATCGCAAGGTTCACTACCGCCCGCTCGAGCCGAGCCGGCTCTACATGGACGCCGACGAGTACCGCCAGGCGCTGGCTGTGCGCCCGACCCGGCGCTTCTCAGCCTTTCAGGAAGTCGAAGGCGACACCGTCATCGACATGGGCGCGCGCCAAGGGCGTACCTTCACCGCCGAGCGCCAGCAGGACTCGGTGAACCTGTTCGAGGCCACCGCCGATCACGCCCGCCGGCTGGTCGGGGAGGGCAAGCGCGTCCTCTTCGCGTCGTGGTCCGACGGTTCGTCAGACCGTTTGGGCGCTATGCTGGCCGATCACGGTCTGAAGAACATCTCGCTCGCGCCCTATTGGGACGCCGCCCGCTCGGCCGATCCTAAGATTTTCCAGCGGGTCGTCCTCCCGCTGGAGTCGGGCTTCGAGACCGAGAAGCTGGCGGTAATCTCCGAGACCGACATCCTGGGCGATCGTCTGGCCCGGCCGCGCCGCCGGCGGCGCGCGACGAACTTCCTGGCCGAAGCCTCCTCGCTGACGCCCGGCGACCTGGTCGTCCATATCGACCACGGCATCGGCCGCTACGAGGGCCTCAAGACCCTCGACGTCGCAGGCGCGCCCCACGACTGCCTGGAACTGCAGTACGGCGGCGAGGCCAAGCTCTACCTTCCGGTCGAGAACATCGACCTCCTGACCCGTTACGGCAGCGACGGCGAGGGCGTGCAACTCGACCGCCTGGGCGGCGCGGCCTGGCAGGCCCGCAAGGCCAAGGCCAAGGAACGCCTGCGTGAGATGGCCATCGGCCTCATCCGCATCGCGGCCGAGCGCGCGACCAAGGACACCGACGCCATCGTGCCGCCCAGCGGCGTGTTCGACGAGTTCTGCGCCCGCTTCCCCTACGAAGAGACCGAGGACCAGCTCAACGCCATCGGCGACGTGTTGGAGGACCTCGGCGCCGGCAAGCCGATGGACCGCCTGATCTGTGGCGACGTTGGCTTCGGCAAGACCGAGGTGGCGTTGCGCGCCGCCTTCGTCGTGGCGATGAGCGGCCAGCAGGTCGCTGTGGTGGCGCCGACCACCCTGCTGGCGCGCCAGCACTACAAGACCTTCTCCGAGCGGTTCCAGGGATGGCCGGTCAAGGTCCGCCGCCTGTCGCGTCTTGTCCCGGCCAAGGAAGCTTCCGAAACTCGCACCGCGCTCGCCAACGGCGAGGTCGAGATCATCGTCGGCACCCATGCGGTTCTGTCCAAGCAGGTCAGCTTCAAGAACCTGGGCCTCGTGATCGTCGACGAGGAGCAGCACTTCGGCGTCAAGCACAAGGAGAAGCTCAAGGAGCTTCGCGCCGATGTGCACATGCTGACCCTGACCGCCACGCCGATCCCTCGGACGCTGCAGATGTCGCTGTCGGGCATCCGCGAGATGTCGATCATCGCCACGCCGCCGGTCGACCGTCTGGCGGTGCGCACCTACATCACGCCCTTCGACCCGGTCGTCATCCGCGAGGCTCTGCTGCGCGAGAAATATCGCGGCGGCCAGGCCTACTACGTCGCCCCGCGCATCAGCGACCTGCCGGACCTCCAGAAGTTCCTGCGCGAGCAGGTGCCCGAGGTGAAGTTCGTGGTCGGCCATGGCCAAATGGCGCCGACCCAGCTCGAGGAGGTGATGAGCGCCTTCTACGAGGGGCAATACGATGTGCTGCTGTCGACCACTATCGTCGAGAGCGGCCTCGACATCCCGACCGCCAACACCATGGTCCTGCACCGCGCCGACATGTTCGGCCTGGCCCAAATGTATCAATTGCGCGGCCGCGTCGGCCGGGCCAAGGCGCGCGCCTACGCCTATCTGACCACACCCGCCGAGAAGCAGATCACGCTGTCGGCCGAGCGGCGGTTGAAGGTGCTGCAGTCGCTCGACAACCTCGGCGCTGGCTTCCAGCTCGCCAGCCACGACCTCGACCAGCGCGGCGGCGGCAACCTGCTGGGCGAGGAACAGTCGGGCCATATCCGCGAGATCGGGGTGGAGCTTTACCAGCAGATGCTGGAAGACGCCGTCAACGAGCTCAAGGAGCTGGCAGGCAAGGGCGAGGCCGCCGATCGCGGCTGGTCTCCGCAGATCAACACCGGCGCGGCCGTGCTGATCCCCGACGACTACGTGCCCGACCTCAATGTGCGCCTGTCGCTTTATCGCCGCCTGTCCGATGCCGAGAAGGCCGGCGACCGCGAAGCCCTGGCCGCCGAGATGATCGACCGCTTCGGCCCGCTGCCGCCGGAGGCCGGACAACTGCTCAAGGTCGTCGCGATCAAGGGCCTGTGCCGCGAAGCGAACGTCGCCAAGATCGACGTCGGCCCGAAGGGCGCGGTCGTCACCTTCCGGGGCGATGAGTTCAAGAACCCGATGGGCCTGGTCGGCTTCGTCCAAAAGAACCAGGTCGCCTGGAAAATCCGCCCCGACCACAAGGTCGTCGTAAAGGGCGAGTGGGAAACGCCGGAACAGCGCCTGGCCGCCGCCGAAGGCATCCTGACCGAACTGGCGAAGCTAGCAGCCTAGCCGCGGCGGGCGGCTGCAAGCATCCGCCTGGCGCGCAGCCACATCTCCAGCCGCTGGGCGCAGACCAGGCCTACAGCGAACAGCAGGAAGGCCTCGGAGATCTCGGTCGGCTGAACGTGCATCGCCCCTGCATGGGCGCCAGCGAAGTCGCGCAGGCCGTAGCGAACCGCAAACAAACCGGCCAGCAGCAGGACGCCGAGTGGAGAGACCTTGCTGGTCAGGGCGTGGGTCTGGGGATCGACGGTGATGGTCGTCGTCCGGCCTCGCCACCAACCCGCCGCGACGCCAAGCGCCAGGGCTGCGAGGCCGATCGCGATCATGCCAGGGCGTGGCGGCGGCAACCGCGAGAGCATCATGCCGAAGGCCAGCAGGACCAGCGCCGGCATGATCCACATGCGCTCGACTCGCAGCGTCCGTGTCCTCAGCCCTCTCAGCAGGATCAGTCCCAGCACGACCAGCGGGACCAAATAGGTCCAAGCGCCGCCCGGCGGGTCGGGCGGCATCAGCTCGCCTTCTGCTGCGCGCCGGCGGCGGCTTCTTCCAGGGCCTTGCCGACCTGGTCGGGGGATCCGACCTCGGCGACGCCGATATCGAAGTCGACCACGAAGGGCGGTTGTCCATCGCCAGCTTCGAAGGCGGTGCAGCCGATGACTGCGGCGATACGTTCGCCAGCGGCGCGGGCGGCGGCCTTGCCGGTGGCGGGCAGGGCGAGGGCGAAGACCTCCTGGCTCAGCCGGGCGGCGGTGTCCTCGACGCGCACCAAGCGACCGATCATCGAGCCAATCTGCGGAATAGCGCGGTCCAGCCAGCCGCCGGAGCGGGCCGCGGCGACGTCGGCGCGCTCGGCGACCTTGAGTACGCAGACCGACAAGGGGCGCCCGCGCACGCGCGACGCTTGAGCCAGCCGCCCGACATGGCGCGCAAAGAGGTCGCGGGTGAAGAGACCCGTCGCCGCGTCCATCAGACCCGAGGTCCGCGCCTTTTCCAGGGCCTTGCGGATGGCGGTCTGACGCCGATAGCTGCGCGCCAGTTCGAGCACACGCCGCGCCGTCTCGGTCTCCGGCGTCTCGGGAGAGGCCACGTCGGAAACGCCGCGGTGATAGGCCTCCGACATGGTCACATAGCTCTCCTGCCGCATGTAGAGCAGTGCAGGCGTATGATAGAGCCGGGTGTTGCGGCGCATCCCCGCGGCGATGGACAGCGCTTCCTGGCTCGTGTCGCCGGCCCACAGCACCACGGCGTCGAACGGCCGCTCGTGCAGATAGTCGAAGGCCGTATACGCGGTGAAGGCGCCCACCACTTCCGCGCCCGACCGGGTCAGGGCGTTGGAAAGGGCCAGGAACTGCGGCGCAGGTTCCCCGATCGCCAGGACATGGAACGGCGCTGAGTCCGGCTCGGGCATGTCCAGACGCCTGCCGCGATCGGCGAAAGTCTCCAGCCGCAGCTCGAACTCTTCCTCGGCTACGGCGGTTCGAACCAGGGTTTCCAGCCGCATGACCATTTGCGCCGGGTGCGCCGGCGCCGCCAGCGTGAGGTCGAAATCATAGGTATCGAGCTCAGGCCCGGGATCGCCGATGGCGATCACCGGCAGCCTCCGCGGGGCGCAGGCGTTCTTCAGCCGGCGGGACATGGTCAGCGCCTCGTGTCCTCCGCTCGCAAGGTCGACAATCGCCGCTTCGACGCCGAGATCGGCCAGGGCCGCCGTCGCCGCATAGGGGCCGCGCGCCGTCACTGTGCGCCAGCCGAGCCGGTCCAGCCCCTCGGCCAACGGGCCAGCCACCGCGTCGTCCCTCGCTACGATCAAGACTCGCGCCTGGACGCCCGCCGTCATTCGCTTAAACCCTGGCCTCTTACGCCCGTCCCGCGGGGTGAAGCGGGAATCGAAGCGCAACAGGACTATACAGCCGACAGGCGAATGACACAGCGACGGCGCGTCGCGGGACTGTGGAGGGAAACGGGAATGGAAACGGGTGTTCTGAGCGGCCAGGTCGCGGTGATTACAGGCGCTTCGGGCGGGCTGGGCGCGCATTTCGCGCGCGTCCTGGCCAAGGCTGGCGCTAGCGTCGCCCTGACCGCGCGCCGCCTGGACATGGTCGAGGCCGTCGCCGGCGAGATCGCCGGAGCCGGCGGCCGCGCGATGGCGCTCAAGCTGGACGTCGCCGACGCCCAGGCCATCGGCCCGGCCTTCGACGAGATCGAGGCCGGCCTCGGCCCGATTTCCATCCTGGTCAACAACGCCGGCGTCGGCGGCGAGGGGCTGGCGCTGGATTTGACTGTCGAGGACTGGGACCGGACCTTCGACGTGAACGTGCGCGGCGTGTTTTTCAGCGCCCAGCAGGCGGCCAAACGCATGATCGCGTCGGGCGTCGCCGAGGCTGGCGCCGCGCGCATCGTCAACATTGCGTCGATCGCCTCGCACACCGTGTTGCCGGGCCTATCGGCCTACTGCGCCTCCAAGGCCTCGGTCGCCATGCTGACCAAGAGCCTGGCGCGCGAGTGGGCTCGGCGGGGAATCGCGGTCAACGCTATCTGCCCGGGCTACATCGAGACCGACATCAATTCGGACTGGTTCAAGACCGAGGGCGGACTGAAACAGATGAAGGGCTTCCCCCGTCGTCGCCTGATGGGCGCCGAGGACCTCGACGCTTCGCTGCTGATGCTTTGCGGGCCGGCCACGCGGGCCATCACGGGCACGGTGATCACCATCGATGACGGCCAGTCTCTGCCAGGCGGCGGCTGATATTGGCTGACGGCGCGTCAGCGCTCCTAGGGTCGTTCGAACACAGAGGGAGTAGACGAATGGGCCAGGGACCGCTGAGCGGGCTGAAGGTCGTGGAGTTCGCGGGGATCGGGCCTGGCCCGTTTTGCGGCATGCTGCTGTCCGACCTGGGCGCGGACGTCGTGCGCATCGACCGCAAGGGGCAGGGCCGGGCCTCGCCGGCCGACATCACCTCGCGCGGGCGCCGGTCGGTCGGCCTGGACCTCAAGAACCCAGCCGCCATCGAGACCTGCCTGAAGCTGATGGAAGGCGCCGACGCGGTGTTTGAGGGCTTCCGTCCGGGCGTGATGGAGCGCCTTGGCCTTGGCCCCGACGTCGCACTCGCCCGTAATCCGAAGCTGGTCTACGGCCGGATGACCGGATGGGGACAGTTCGGTCCCTACGCCAACGCCGCCGGCCACGACATGAACTACATCGCCATCACCGGCGCGCTGCACGCCATCGGCACAGGCGACAAGCCCGTGCCGCCCTTGAACCTGGTCGGCGACTTCGGGGGCGGGGCGCTCTATCTGGCTTTCGGCCTGCTGGCGGGGGTGATCAACGCTCGCGAAACCGGCAAGGGGCAGGTCATCGATTGCGCCATGAGCGATGGCGCGGCCTCGCTTATGGCGATGTTCTACGGCTTCAAGGCCGGCGGCATCTGGAAGGAGCAGCGGCGCTCGAACCTGCTCGACGGCGGCGCTCACTTCTACGACACCTACCAGTGTTCCGACGGCAAGTGGGTCTCGATCGGCTCGATCGAGCCGCAGTTCTACGCCTTGCTGCTGGAAAAGACTGGCATCAACGACCCGGATTTCTCGGCCCAGATGGACCGCGGGCGCTGGGACTCGCTGCGCGAGAAGCTGGCCCACGTCATCGCGCAGAAGACGCAGGACGAGTGGACGCAGATCATGGGCGCCACCGACGTCTGTTTCGCACCCGTCCTCGACCTCGACGAAGCGCCCAAGCATCCGCACAACGCTGCGCGCCAGACCTTCTTGGACGTGGAAGGCGTGATCCAGCCTGCGCCAGCGCCCCGCTTCTCAGCGACGCCCGGCGCCATCCAGGGCCCGCCGCCGGCCATCGGCGCCCATGATCGCCAGGCGCTGGGCGACTGGGGCTTCTCGACCGCCGAGATCGACGCCCTCCAGTCGGCCGGTGCGTTGGCCGGCTAAGAAAAAGGCCCCGGGCGCGAGCCCGGGGCCGATCTCTTCGACGATCTCGCTGGCCTATTTGGCCGGAGCGGCCATGGCCGGCAGATCGGTCGCAGCCTTCTTCTGGGCTTCGTGATCTTCCGGGCCCAACGGGATCAGCCCGCGCTGCTGCAGGTAGCCGCCCTTGCCGGTGGCCGCGTCGGACACGAAGGCGCTGACGAATTCGCGCAAGCCCGGCGTCACGCCGATATTGGCCTTCTTCACATAGATGTAGAGCGAACGCGACACCGGATAGGAGCCGTTCGAGATGGTCTCGAAGGTCGGGGCGACGCCGTCGACGGTGGCGGCCTTCACGCTGTCCAGGTTGTTTTCGAGGAACGAGTAGCCGAACACGCCGATCGCGTTCGGAGTCTTGGTCAGGGTCTGGACGATGGCGTTGTCGTTCTCGCCCGCATCGACCCAGGCGCCGTCGCTGCGGATCGTGTGGGCCTTGGCCTTGAAGCCGTCCTCATCCTTACCGTGGAGGGCGTCGAGCGCGGGGATCTTGCGGGCTCCCTTTTCCATCGCCAGTTCACTGAACGCATCGCGCGTGCCCGAGGTGGGCGGCGGGCCGTAGACCAGGATCGCCTGGGCGGGCAGGGCGGCGTCGACGTCCTTCCAGCTTTTGGCGGTGTTCTTCTCGAAAGCGGCGCCCTTCGGCAGTTCGGCGGCCAGGCCGCGATAAACCTGGTCGAGCTTGAAATTGTAGGTCGGGCCAGTTTTGGCGTTAGCGATCACGATGCCGTCATAACCGATCTTGATCTCGACGATGTCGGTCACGCCCTTGGCGGCGCAGGCCTCGAACTCCGATTTCTTCATCGGGCGCGAGGCGTTAGCGATGTCGGGATAGGCCGCGCCCGTGCCGCTGCAGAACAGCTTGAAGCCGCCGCCGGTGCCCAGGCTTTCGACCTTGGCCGGGCGGCCGCCGGTCGTCTTGGCGACGTTTTCGGCCACGCGAGTCGAGAACGGGAAGACCGTGGAGGAGCCGGCGGCCCAGACCTGGTCACGCCCGCTGGCGCTCGGGCCTGCGGCCTTTTCGGCGCCGCCCTTGTTGGCTTGCTGGCCGCAGGCGCTGAGCGCGACGGCGGCGATGGCGAGATAGGCGTAGGGTTTCATGAGACGGCTCCGGAACCTTGGGGTGAGGTGCCGCTAACATCGTTGTTTGACACTTATGTGAAGGTTGGGTGACGCCTTTCGCAGGTGAACGCCGTCTACGAACAATGTTCAGCGGGGGTTCAGGCGTCCGGACCGAAAGTGCGCACAGGCCGGTCGTCGCAATCTCCCGTCCCTCGACGCGGCGGCCGGTCCGATGGCCTGACACGCCCATCGGCGGCGCGCCGGTTCGCCGGCGCGCCGTTCGCGTGCGGGGCGATCGCGGGGTTGCGCTGCCGCTTCTCCTTGATCACCTTCCGCGCCATGTCGCTTCGACAGAGAATCCAAGACCTGCGAGAGGTCGACTGGGACCCCACCCATTGGGCCCGCCTTGCCCTGGTGATCATGGGCCGCGCTCTGCGCCGCCTGTGGGGGCGCGACGTCATGCTCTATGTCGGCGGGGTCTCGTTCTTCGCCATGCTGGCGGTATTCCCGGGCCTGGCGATCGGTATCGGCGTCTACAGCCTGCTGGCCGACGCGAACGAGGTCGCCCACCAGGCGGAGGCCATGGCCAGGCTGCTGCCGGCCGGAGCGCAGAGTCTTTTCCAGGCCGAGCTCGAACGGTTGGCCCAGGCCCCGTTCCAGGCCGTCTCGACCCAGAGCGGCGTGGCTTTAGTGGTCGGCGGCTATGCGGCGCATCGCGGCTTCAAGGCTCTGCTGGCGGGACTCTCCTTCATTCACGACGAGGATGCGCCGCGCGGGTTCCTGGGCTTCAACATCATGGCGCTGGTCGTGCTGATCGCCGCGTTCGTGATGCTGGCCTTCTTCTCGGCGATCTTCTTCTATTTCCGCTTCATGGCCGCCGCGTTTGGCCTCAAGCCGCTCGCGGGCGTCTCGTGGCTCTACAGCGAGTGGACCTGGGCCAGCTTCGGGCTGACAGTGGCGATGAGCCTGATCTATCGCTTCGCAATGTCCAGCAAGCCGGTGGCCTGGATACCTTCCATATTGGGCGGGGCGTCGGCCGCGGTCCTGTGTCTGTTCGTCTCTTGGGCCAGCGCCTTCTATGTCGAGCAGATCGCCCATCTCGGCGCGACGTACGGCTCCGTGGCGACGGTCGTGGTCTTCCTGATCTGGCTCTCCTGGAGCGTCAACGCCGTCTTCTTCGGGGGCGCGTTCGCCACCGAGATCGAGTTGGTCGTCGAGGAACGCCGCGGCCACCTGCCGCTGGGGATCGACCCTAAGCTGGCTTCCCGATCAGAAAACTGAGGCCGTCGGGCGTCTCGACGCTCTCCAGCACCGCAAAGCCGCCGCCGGCTGCAAAGTGCGGCACGTCGATCCGCGCCAGGGGATCGTCGGCCAGCAGCCGCACCTTCGCGCCGGCCGGCGCGGTCTCCAGGGCCTTGCGCAGGCGCAGGGTCGGCACCGGACAGCGATGTCCGCGAGCGTCGACGAGGATTTCCGATCCGTCCATGCGCGCCGACTTACAGTCACAAGGGCTTGAACCCAAGCCCTCAGCTTTTGCAATCGGGGCCTGTTCGCCCTAGCCCAGTGAAGGATGGCGGAAACCTTCACGACGAACGTTCCGGCTAGGCTCGATCGCCTGCCCTGGAGCCGTTTTCACTGGATGGTGGTGATCGCGCTGGGCGTCACCTGGATCCTCGACGGACTTGAAGTCACCCTGGTCGGATCGCTGTCTCCTGCGATCGCCGGCGGGCTTGGCCTCTCAAGCACCCAGATCGGCCTGAGCGGCAGCGCCTACATCCTCGGCGCCGTACTGGGGGCGTTGGTCTTCGGGCGGCTCACCGACACATTTGGACGTCGGCGTCTCTTCACCGTAACCGTGGGCGTGTATCTCGCCGCCACCATCCTCACCGGCTTCTCTTGGGACTTCTGGTCGTTCCTGCTGTTCCGGTTCCTGACCGGGGCCGGGATCGGCGGCGAGTACGGAGCGGTGAACTCGGCCATCCAGGAACTCATTCCCGCCCGCCGGCGCGGCTATACGGACTTGGCCATCAACGGCAGCTTCTGGGTTGGCGCGGCGCTGGGCGCAATGGGTTCGCTGATCGTGCTCGATCCGCAGATTATCGACCAGGCATGGGGCTGGCGGCTGGCCTTCATCATCGGCGGAACCCTGGCGCTGATCGTCATCTACATCCGCCGCTACATACCCGAGAGCCCGCGCTGGCTGATGACCCATGGTCATCCACAAGAGGCCGAGGCGGTTGTCGCGGCCATCGAAGCGGACATCGAGCGGCGCGGGACCAAGCTCAGCGCCGTCGAGACTCTGCCGAGCCTGCGCCTGCGGCCGATGAGGACTTCGTGGCTCGATATCGCGCGCTCGCTGGTCGTACGCCATCCGAAGCGGACAGTGCTCGGCGTCGTGCTGATGGCGACGCAGGCGTTCTGCTACAACGCGATCTTCTTCACCTACGCCCTGGTTCTGACCAGGTTCTACGGCGTAGCCCCGGCCTCGGTCGGGTGGTTCATCCTGCCGTTTGCGGCGGGCAATTTCCTCGGCCCTCTTCTGCTTGGCCACTTCTTCGACTCGATCGGGCGTAAGCCGATGATCGCCCTGACCTATGGGTTGTCGGGGGCGCTGCTCTGCCTGACCGGCTGGGCCTTCGCCGAGAACATGCTGTCGGCGGTCTGGCAGACCGTGGCCTGGACGGTGATCTTCTTCTTCGCCTCGGCCGGCGCCAGCGCCGCCTATCTGACGGTCGGCGAGTCCTTCCCGCTGGAGACGCGGGCGGTGACCATCTCCCTGTTCTACGCCTTCGGGACGCTGCTGGGCGGGGTAGGGGGGCCGGCCTTGTTCGGCGCGCTCATCGAGACCGGCGAGCGCCACCAGATACTCTGGGGCTACCTTCTGGGCGGCGGCTTGATGCTGCTGGCCGCGGTCGTGGAGCTGTTCCTCGGCGTCGCTGCGGAGCGAAAGCCGCTGGAGGAGGTCACCCCGCCGCTGTCGATCATCGACGACGTTCCCTAGGCCCGATCCCGCCGACCTGGCGCCAAGTTCACATCGCCGCCGGGCGCGAGCGCGTCTGCACCTGGTTTACCGAGCCTAGTGCGGGGGCATTGATCTCGCAGGCCGGGCGACTGCAGGGACGGCGCCGCGACCTCGGCAACTATCTGGAATTACGCGTAAACCTCGCCGAAATACCTGACATGCAAGATGCCGAGATCATCGGATCGGGGCGCCATGCAGTCTCTCTCGCGCAGGTTTCAAGTCAGTCTGGGCGTCATGTCCACGCTCGTGACCCTGCTGGCCGCGATCGGGGCCTTCATGGTGTTTCAGCGTGAGCTGTTCAATCGCCAGATCGCCTTCCTCGGCGACTATGTGGCCGAGCGCAGCACCAATGCGGACAAGCGGTTTTCCAACCTGGAGAACCTGCACAAATCCGCCGCGGTCGAGCTTGAGCGCCGCCTGCATCACCTGCGCCCTCAGGACGTCGATCGGCTGACCGACCGCTACTACCCGTTGCGGCCCGACGGCACGCGCCGCAGCCGGCCGGAGGACTTTGATGGCCGCCTGACCCCGACAGGGGAATACACCTACGGCATGGGCGCTTTCATCTCACGGGCGGCGGCGACGCCGCCGGCCGAGAAGGCCGTGCTGGTGGCGGCCTACGAGATCGTCTCGGACTTCGGCCAGGCGGCGCACGGCGAGTATGACAACTTCTACTTCTTCACCCCCGCGACACGGCTGGTGATGTTCGGGCCCGACCGTCCCGACCGCTTGATGTTCTACCGCCACGACGCGCCGGCCGACCTCGACTTCTCCAAGGAGGAGATGGCCAGTCTCACGACGCCGCAGAACGACCCCCAGCGCGCCACCCGCTGCACCAATCTCCAGCGCCTGATCCAGGACACCAAGGGCGAGCGGCTCGCCACCGCCTGCCTGACGCCGGCCTATGTGAACGGCCGCTATGTCGGCGCCTTCGGCTCGTCCATCGAGCTGACCGGATTCTTCTTGGACGCCATCCGCAACACCCTGCCGGGCGCATCCAACCTGGTCGTCACCGCCAAGGGCGAACTGATCGCCTTTCCGGGCTTCGAGACCCCGGGGCGCGCATCGGAGAACACCGTGGCCGCGTACGAGAAGCGTCTCGGGCTCAAGGCGCTGATCAAGGCGATCCAGGCCGACGGCCGGCCGCATGGGGTGATCGAGAACCGGGCCCGCAACGAGATCGTCGCCTATGGCCGGCTGGCGGGGCCGGACTGGTACCTGCTGCTGACCTATCCGAAGGCCGCCGTCACCATGTCGGCCGTGCGTTCGGCGTCCTGGGTCCTGGCGTTGGGCCTGCTGGCTTCGACCGCGCAGTTGCTCCTGGTCGTCAGCTTGGCCCGGCGCACGATCGTCCAGCCGCTGCGCCAGCTGGCCGCCTCCTGCGAGCCCGAGGCTTTCGGCGCGGAGGATCGCGCCGACGTCAGCGTGATCGAGGCCCGCAACGACGAAATCGGCGTCCTGGCCAAGGCGCTGCGCAACGAGCGCGACAAGGTCGATCAGGTCATGTCCTCGCTCGAGGATCGGGTGCACGAGCGCACCGCCGAGCTGGAACGCGCCAATGCCGAGAAGTCGCGCTTCCTGGCCAATATGAGCCACGAACTGCGCACGCCCCTCAACGGCGTGATCGCCATTTCCGAGACCCTCTCGGCCGAGCAGACCTCGCCCAAGAGCCGCGAGCTGGCCGAGCTGATCGTCTCTTCGGGACGTCTGCTCGAGCAGGTCCTGACCGACATCCTCGACTTCTCGAAGATCGAGGCCGGCGAAATCGCTCTGACCGCCGAGCCGTTCGCCATGCGCAGCATCGTCGGCCGCATCGCCGAACTGCATCGCGCCGCAGCCGAATCCAAGGGCCTGCGCCTGGAGTGGAGCATCGATCCGCAGGCCGACGCCCATTTCGTGGGCGACGCCGTGCGATTGACTCAGGTGCTGTCGAACCTGCTCTCCAACGCCGTGAAGTTCACGGAAGCCGGCACAGTTGCGCTGCGTGTGGATCGCGACGGCGAAACACTGCGATTCCGCGTGGCCGACACCGGCATAGGCTTCGACGACGAGGTGAAGGCGCGGCTGTTCCGGCGTTTCGAACAGGCCGACGACTCGATCCGTCGCCGCTTCGGCGGCACGGGTCTCGGCTTGGCCATCAGCCGCTCCCTGGTCGAGCTGATGGGGGGAACGATCGACGTCGCCTCGCGCCCAGGCGTGGGTTCCACCTTCGTCGTGGCCGTACGGTTGCCCGAGGCGGACGGAGCCCTGATCGACCCCACGCCCTGTCCGACCGAGACGTTCGATATCGCCGGCCGTCGCATCCTGCTGGCCGAGGATCATCCGACCAACCAGAAAGTCGTGCAGCTGATCCTGCAGTCGGTCGGGGTCGAGCCGGTGATCGTCGAGAACGGCGCGCAGGCGCTGCACGCCCTGAAGGCCGAGCGCTTCGACGTGGTGCTGATGGATATGCAGATGCCAGAGTTGGACGGACTGTCGGCGACCAGCGAGCTGCGCGAGTTCGAGGCGGTCGAGGGCCTGGCGCGCACGCCGGTGATCATGCTGACCGCCAACGCCCTGGACGAGCATGTTCGCGCCAGCAGCCAGGCCGGCGCCGATCTGCACCTCTCGAAGCCGATCCGCGCGGCAGCGCTCATCGAAGCCATTGTGATTGCAATAAGCGGCGCGGAGGAAGACCCCGCCGGGCAGCGCGCCGCCGCGGGCTGACGCAGCCGCCCGTGGTCGTTAAAAGGGCCTGCGCGGCGATGTGGAGCGGCCCATGACCACCCTCGAGCAGCTTGAAGCGATCTACGGCTTTCCGGGGGAGACCTCGACGGTCAAGGAAGCCCCGCGCATCACGCCGAAGTACCAAGCGCTGATTGAGGCTTCACCATTCGTCGCCCTTGCCACCGCCGGACCTGAAGGGCTGGACTGCTCGCCGCGAGGAGACGCCGGGTGCGCGGTGCGCATCGCCGACGCGCGCACCGTTCTTATGCCTGATCGACGCGGCAACAACCGCTGCGACTCGCTGCGCAACATCATCCGCGACGCGCGGGTCGGACTGCTGTTCCTGATCCCCGGCTCGGGCACCACCCTGCGGCTGAACGGGCGAGCGCACTTGTCGGTCGAGCCTGAGCTGCTGGCGTCCTTTGCGGTCAACGGACAGGCGCCGCGCTCGGTCATCGTGATCGAGGTCGACACGGTCTATTTTCAATGCGCGCGAGCCATCGTCCGCTCGGAATTGTGGAATCCCGAACGCCACGTCGATCCGGCGACCCTGCCGACGCCAGGCGACATCCTCGCCGAGATGAGCGAGGCCTCGGTCGATGGCCGGGTCTATGACGAGGAGTGGCCCGAGCGCGCCGCGCGCACCATGTGGTGAAGATCAGCCGCCGAAGACCTGTTCGGCGCTTTCCCTAGGCAGGATGCGGAACTCGCCGGCCGCGAGATCGTCCGGCAGCACCAGCCCGCCGATGCGCTCGCGGTGCAGGTCCAGGACGTGGTTGCCGACCGCCGCGAACATCCGGCGGACCTGGTGATAGCGGCCCTCCTCGATGATCAGCCGCGCCCTGCGCGCGTCCAGCGGCTCCAGCACCGCCGGAAGGAGGGGCTTGTCCTCCCCTTCCAGCATCATGGCCCCGGAGGCGAAAATCTCGCCTTCGCCGCCGTCGAGCGGTCGATCCAGCGCCGCGACATACGCCTTGGCCACATGCCGCCGCGGCGAGATCACCCGATGCAGATAATCGCCGTCGTCGGTGATCAGCAACAGGCCCGAGGTATCCTTGTCCAGGCGGCCGACGCTCGATAGCGCCGGATCGCGCACGCGCCAGCGCGGCGGCAGCAGGTCATAGATGCGCCGGCCCGCCTCCTTGTGCGAGCAGACCACCCCGACCGGTTTGTGCATCATGATCACGACCGGCGGCGGCGGATCGACCGGCTTGCCCATCACCGTCATGCGGGCCGGCAGGTCCGGGCCGATGGCGATGCGGGCGCCCGCATCGGTCAGGGCGACGCCGTCCAGCAGCACCTGACGGGCGGCGACCAGGCCGTGCATCTCCTTGCGGCTGCCATAGCCGAGATTTCCGAGCAGCCGGTCCAGCCGCATGGTCGGGGCCTTGCTCATCGGCGCGCCTCGAAAACCTTGTAGCCCCCGGTGTCGGCCACCGGCGCGACCCGCTTGAAAGCCTCCGCCAGAACCGCTTCATAGGGCAGGTGTCTGTTGGCCGTGAGCCAGAGCGCCCCACCGGGCTTGAGCGCCTTGGCGGCGGCGCGGATAAAGGCCTGACCGAGCGCACGGTCCTCCTGGCCGCCGTCATGGAACGGCGGGTTCATGACCACGAAGTCCAGGCCGCTCAGTCCTTCCGCGGCCCGGCGGACATCCGCCCATTCGAAGCTCGCGCGCGTATCAACGACATTGCGGCGTGCGCAATCCAGCGCGCGACGGTCGAGCTCGATAAGGGTCAGACCCGTCACCGCCGAAGAGGTCAGGACCTTCCGCGAGAGCCAGCCGATCCCCGCGCCGAAGTCCGCGCCTTGGCCAGCCAGAGCCGGCAGATGGCCCAGCAGAAGGTCGCTGCCGGGATCGAGTCGATCCCAGCTGAACACGCCAGGCTGCGACCACAGGCCGATTGGCAGGATGCGCGGCGCGCCGTCCGCGATGGCCTCGTCGACACCGGTCAGCGCCGAGGGCCGCTCCACCTCACAGATGCGGTGATGACGTCGGGAGGTTTCTGCAACCTCGCAGCCGAAACCCGCCAGCACCTTCCTCAACCGCAGACCACCCTTGTCCTTCGGCGCGGCCGCCGTCAGCAGCCCGCCAGGCTTCAGCGCACGCAGCGCCTGCGCCAGCACATAGCGCGCCTCGACAGCGCCGGGCGGAACCAGCAGCGCGACCTCGTCCAGCGAACGATCGGCCAGCGCGGCGAGATCGTCGGAGCCGGGAAGGAGTGGGGAAAGCTGGCGCGCGCCCGACGGCGGCGCAATCACGTCGGCTGGTGGGATTCCATAGACGGCGGCGGGCAATGACAAGATCCGACGGAGATTCGTTACGAACGCTATGTGTAGGCGATCATGCGGCCCAGCGCCGCAACCAACAGCCATAGCCCTACAGAGACGATCGCCATCGACCGCCCCGCCAGCGGCGGCGCGGCGTCCCATGTCGGCAGCCGGCCTCGCCAGATGGCGCGAAACACGAACGCATTGGCCAGCGCGACACCGATGAGAACGAGCTTGGTCAGGAAGACCTTTGACCCGATCAGAGGGCCTGCATCGGCCGCGAAGAGGACCAGTCCGCTCGCCCCCAGCAAAACCAGGCCTGCCACCGCCAGCGGCGTCAGAGCCCGCGAGAACGCCTCCAGCGGAATGCTGCGCCAAGCGCCCGCCAACCTCAGATCGACAATGCCGATGCCGCCGATAAGCAGGATCAGGCCCAGCAGGTGCAGGAGATTGGCGCCCGGATAGGCGACCGATGATCCCCGCGCCCAGACCCCCAAAGGCGAGGCTTCGAGTACCTGGGCGAAGTCCGCAATGGTCGACAAGCTCAGCGCCGCAGCTCGACCACGGCGCCGTTCAGCCTGACGCGCTCGATCCGCATTTCCGCAGTCCCATCCTTACGAGGATAGCCCTCCAACGTCACGGGCTTCCCCGTTGAGAGCATGGCCTTGGAGAGACCGCGGGCTTCCATCCTGGCGATCGGCGCCAGCACCACGTCCCACACCTTGCCCTGGTAGCGAACCTTGGCGCCGCCGTGAGGATTGCTCCAGCTCACATCGCTCAGCGGCGCCGTCACCTTGACCAGTTGGGCGGCGTCATAGGCGCCCCACCCGTGGTGGGCCAGCGCCACGGCGGGCGCAGACAACGCGGCCACCGCCGCAAACGGAACCAGGTATCGACGCATCATGTCCTCCGCTTGCCCCCTAAACTGGAAGCTGAGGGCCGTTCGACCGGAGCGCAAGCCCGCCGCTACCGGTCACGCAAGTTGTGTTGGCTGGCGAAATTCCCGTCGCGCTCGTGCTGGACACGGCCTTCGTACACTCCCTTGCCGCTGCACGACGAACCGCTCGCCGAGGCCCAACCGCCAAGGCTGCGCTTGCCGTTTGTCTCGCAATGGGCCAAGTCGTCGCCCTGTTCCCGTCGCCGTCGCCCGTTTCGCACCACATTCCTGTGGAACTGGACGACGTTTCGTTGCGGAATCACCGCCGTCCGACCGAGGGACGTTCGAGGAGTTTTGAGAGCATGGCAGTTTCCCCCCTCAACGGGACGTCGGTCACCCAGTTGAAGCCGCGGATCGTCGTGTTCGGGGTGGGCGGCGCCGGCGTCAACGCCGTCAACAACATGATCGAGTCGGGCCTGGAAGGCGTCGACTTCGTCGTGGCCAACACCGACGCGCAGCAGCTGTCGCTGTCCCTGGCCAGCCAGCGTATTCAGCTCGGCGTGCAGGTGACGCAGGGCCTTGGGGCGGGCGCCAATCCGAATGCGGGCCTGAGCGCGGCCGAGGAATCGGCCGAGGACATCATCCGCTATCTCGACGGCGCGGACATGGTGTTCATCACCGCCGGCATGGGCGGCGGCACCGGCACGGGCGCTGCGCCCTTCGTGGCCCGCTGCGCCCGCGAGCGCGGGATCCTGACCGTGGCGGTCGTCTCCAAGCCGTTCCGCTTCGAGGGCCGCCACCGCATGCGCCTGGCCGAGGCCGGGTTGGAGCAGCTCCAGCACTTCGTGGACACCTCGATCATTGTCCCGAACCAGAACCTGTTCCGCGTCGCGACCGAGCAGACCACCTTCGCCGAAGCCTTCGGCATGGCCGACCAGGTGCTGCATTCGGGCGTGCGCTCGATCACCGACCTCATGGTGCTGCCGGGTCTGATCAACCTCGACTTCGCCGACGTGCTGAGCGTGATGGGCGGCATGGGCGCGGCGATGATGGGCACCGGCGAGGCCAGCGGCGAGGGCCGCTCGGCCGCGGCCGCGCACAACGCCATTCAGAACCCGCTGCTGGATGAGACCTCGCTGGCCGGCGCGAAGGCGGTGCTGATCAATGTCACCGGCGGGACCGACATGACCCTGCTGGAGGTGGACGAAGCCGCCAACGTCATCTCGGACCAGGCCGATCCCGACGCCAACATCATTTTCGGGGCGGCTTTCGATCCGACGCTTGAGGGCAAGCTGCGGGTGTCCGTGGTCGCCACCGGCATGAACTCCGTCGCCGCGCCGTCCAGCGGCGACACCCTTCAGTCGCGCGGCATCGAGCCGCCGGCTCCGACCCCGCCGACGCATCCGCAGCAACCCCAGCGCCGCTTCTGGTAGGCGGCTACTCCACGGGCCTGCGCAGGTAGGAGTCCAGGTCGAGCTCACCCTCCCACTTGGCGACCGTGACCGCGGCCGATAGGTCGCTGGTGGCGTTGGTGATGGTGCGCGTCATGTCCAGCAGCCGATCGAACGGCAGGATGAAGCCGACGACCAACGCCGTCTGCTCGGCCCCGATCCCAATCACCTGCAGGACCGCGGCAAGCATGAACAGCGACGCTGAAGGCACCGGCGCGGTGCCGAGCGCGACGAGGGTCGTGGCCAGGACCAGCATCACGTACTGAGCCGCGTGCAGCTCGACGCCGAACGCCTGAGCCGAGAGCACCGCCAGCAAGGCCACGTAGAGCGCGGTTCCGTCCATGCTGAGCGTCACCCCCAGGGGCAGGGCGGTCGAGGTCACCGCATGGCCCACGCCCAGGTTCCGTTCCGCCACGCGCATCGCCACCGGCAGGGTCGCGGCGCTAGACGAGGTCGAGAACGCGATCGCCACCACATCGGTTATGTCGCGGAAGAAAGGCAAGACTGGCAGGCGCGCCACCAGTCGCACCAGACCGCCGTGGACCAGCAGGGTCTGGACCGCGCAGCCAGCCGCGACCGCCGCGGCCAGCTTCAGGACGTGGACATAAGCGCCGGGACCAGTCGTTCCCATCACCCAGGCGACCAGGGCGAAGACGCCGAACGGCGCGACCTCCATGATGAAGCGGACGATCTGCAGCATGACGTCGGCGCCGATCTGGAAGAGCCGGGCGAGCGGCTCGCTGCGTGGGGCGAGCGTCAGCACGCCCAGGCCCACCAGGATCCCGAAGAAGATCACCGACTGGATCTGCCCCTCAGCCAGGGCGGCGATCGGATTAGTGGGAATGATGCCGATCAGGTGCTCGGCCAGGCTCGGCGGCGCCTTGGCCGCGGCGATCGGTTCGGCGCCGGCCATGCTCATCCCGACGCCGGGCTGGAAGACCACGCCCATCAGCAGGCCGACGCTGACGGCGACGACCGTGAGGGCGAGATAGAGCGCCAGGGTCTTGACCCCGATGGAGCCGAGCCGGCGCGGATCGCCCATCGAGGCGATGCCTGAGACGATCGACAGGAAGACCAGCGGAGCGACCACCATCCGGATCAGACGGATGAAGACGTCGCCCATCCACTTGAGGCCGACGGCGGCCTCGCCCAGCAGCAGCCCGGCCACGGTCCCGAGCGCCAGGGCGACCAGGATCCGCTTCCAGAGGACGACGTCGAACCAGTAGCGCGCCAGGAAGGGCCGTCTCGCCACCGCCTGGGTCTGCTCGCTCGCCATGGCGCGCTCCGTCCGATGCCTCGCTGTCGGACGATAGGCGCCAGAATCAGGCGCTTGCTAGTGAGTCGGAACGCTTGCGGCCTTGGGGCGACGCAGGCCCCGCGCCAGGGTCAGCGAGCCGCCGACGAGCAGAGCCGCCGCAGAGACGAAATAGGGGCAGTCGATCTGGCCGGGCGACCCACAGATGACGCCCAGATTGGCCACGCCCCGGGCCGCCAGCCAGGCGAGTTCGGCGCACACCGCCGAGCCGACCAGCATGGCCGCGCCGGCGGCGGTGATCAGGTCCGATTTCAGTTGGCTCATCGCGCATCTCCAAGGTGTGCGACACCTGACCGCGCCGGTCGCGGCGGCGCCTTGACCGAAATCAATGCCCGGGAGCCCCCTCGCGAGCCATCTGGCCCCAACGCTGTCACCACGACTCGCTTGGGGGACCATGACTATCTCGCCAGCCAAAGAGGGCAGGGCGCCGCTCGATGCGGTCCTGCTCTTCGTCACGACGGGCGTACTCGCCCTCGGGGCGTTGCTCGCCACGGCCTTCACGGCCGATCCGCTGTTCCGGCTCCAGGGCTGGATCTTCGTCGCCGCCGCCGTGCTGGCGCTGTCGGCCCTGACCCTGCTGATCAATTCCGACCGCCTGCGCTCGCCGCAGGATCAATATGCGGACGGCGTGGTCCGAGCCGGGGTGATCGCCACCATGTTCTGGGCCATCGCCGGTCTCAGCGCCGGGGTGCTGATCGCCGCCCAGCTCTCATGGCCGACGATCTTCTATTTCCCGGAGGCCGGCTGGCTGAACTTTGGTCGCCTGCGCCCGCTGCACACCTCGGCGGTGATCTTCGCTTTCGGCGGCAACGCCCTGATCGCCACGTCCTTCTATGTCGTCCAGCGCACCTGTCGCGCCCGGCTGGCCGGGGGTGCGTGGCCGTGGTTCGTGTTCTGGGGCTACCAGCTCTTCATCGTGCTGGCCGCCGTCGGCTACCTCGCCGGCATCACCCAGAGCCGGGAGTACGCTGAACCCGAATGGGTGGTGGACCTGTGGCTGACCATCGTCTGGGTCGCCTATCTGCTGGTGTTCCTGGGCACGCTCTGGAAGCGCAAGGAACCCCACATCTATGTGGCCAACTGGTTCTACCTGGCCTTCATCGTCACCATCGCCCTGCTGCACATCGTCAACAACCTGGCCGTCCCCGTCGGGGGACTGAACCATCGCAGCTATTCGCTGTTCGCCGGGGTCCAGGACGCCCTGCTGCAGTGGTGGTACGGTCATAATGCGGTCGGCTTCTTCCTGACCGCCGGCTTCCTGGCCATGATGTATTACTTCGTGCCCAAGCGCGCGGAGCGTCCGGTCTATTCGTACCGCCTCAGCATCGTCCACTTCTGGTCGCTGATCTTCATCTACATCTGGGCAGGTCCGCACCACCTGCACTACACGGCCCTGCCGCAGTGGGCCCAGACCCTGGGCATGACCTTCTCGATCATGCTGTGGATGCCGTCCTGGGGCGGCATGATCAACGGCCTGATGACCCTGTCGGGCGCCTGGGACAAGCTGCGCACCGATCCTGTGATCCGGATGATGGCGGTCTCCATCGCCTTCTACGGCATGGCGACCTTCGAAGGCCCGCTGATGTCGATCCGCGAGGTCAACGCGCTTTCCCACTACACCGACTGGACCATCGGCCACGTGCACTCCGGCGCCCTCGGCTGGGTCGGTTTCATCTCGTTCGGCGCGGTCTACTGCCTGGTTCCCTGGCTGTGGAAGAAGGAGCGGCTCTATTCGCTGCGCCTGGCCGAATGGCACTTCTGGATCGCGACCCTCGGCATCCTGCTCTACATCTGCGCGATGTGGGTCTCCGGGATCATGGAAGGCCTGATGTGGCGCGAATACACGCCCCAAGGCTTCCTCGCGAACTCCTTCGTCGAGACGGTCGCCGCCAAGCACATCGAGAACGTCATCCGCACGATCGGGGGCCTCATGTTCCTCGCTGGCGCGGTGATCATGTCCTACAACCTGTGGCGCACGATCCGCATGCCCAGCACGGCGCCCAGCGCCCAGTCGCTGGCCGGTCCCGCCCCCGCGCTCGTCGCGGCCGAGTAAGGCGAGGCCAGATTCATGTGGAAGCATCACACCAAGCTCGAGAAGCACTCCTTGCCGCTGGTCATCGCGATCCTGATCGTGGTGTCCATCGGAGGCATCATCGAGATCGCGCCGCTCTTCTGGCTCGAGAGCACCGTCGAGAAGGTCGAGGGCGTTCGCCCCTACACCCCGCTCGAACTGGCCGGACGCGACATCTACATCCGCGAGGGCTGCTACACCTGCCACTCGCAGATGGTCCGGCCGCTGCGTGACGAGGTCGAGCGCTACGGACACTACAGCCTCGCGGCCGAGAGCATGTACGACCACCCGTTCCAGTGGGGCTCCAAACGGACCGGTCCTGATCTGGCGCGGGTCGGCGGCAAGTATTCTGACGCCTGGCACAAAGACCACCTGATCGACCCGCGCTCGGTCGTGCCGGAGTCGGTGATGCCGCCCTACGCCTTCCTGGCCGAGAAGGCGCTCGACTACGGCGACATCAAGGACAAGATCCGCGCCATGACCCGGGTGGGCGTACCCTATACCCAGGACATGATCGACAACGCCAAGGAGGACCTGGAGACCCAGGCCGATCCCTTTGCGTCCCCGACCAAGTTCCAGGCTCGCTACGGCGCCAAGGCGCTCAAGCGCGACTTCGACGGCGATCCCGAGAAGATCACCGAGATGGACGCCCTGGTCGCCTATCTCCAGATGCTCGGCACGCTCGTCGACTTCTCGACCTATCAGGCCCAGGCCCCGGAGAACCGCCGATGAGCGAGCTCTCCTACGAAACCGTGGCGCGGTTCGCCCAGCAGGGCGGGCTGATCTACTTCGGCGCGATCTTCCTCGCCGGCGTCGCCTACGCCCTTTGGCCGCGCAACCGCGAGGCGTTCAAGCGCCTCGCCCACCTCCCGCTGAATGATCATGAGGACCGACCCGATGGCCAACCGTGAGACTGACGAGGTCAGCGGCGTCGAGACTACGGGCCACGAGTGGGACGGCATCCGCGAACTGGACAATCCGCTGCCGCGCTGGTGGCTCTACACCTTTTGGGCCGGTATCGCTGTCGCGGCCGTCTATTGGGTGCTGATGCCGGCCTGGCCCGGGATCAACAGTTACACTCGCGGCGTGCTTGGCCAGTCCGACCGCGCTGACGTCGCCGTGGCCTTGAAGGACCTTCAGACCGTGCGCGGCGCCCAGGCCGCCAAGCTGAAGACCGCCACGCTGCAGCAGATCGAGACCGATCCGGAGTTGCAGGCCTACGCCCAGGCCGTCGGCCAGTCGGTGTTCGGCGACAACTGCGCGACCTGCCACGGCGCGGGCGGCGTCGGCGCCAAGGGCTACGCCAACCTGCGCGACGACGTCTGGCTGTGGGGCGGAAGCCTGGACGAGATCCACCGCACCATCGAGGTGGGAATCCGGTCCGACCACCCGCAGACGCGTATGTCGCAGATGCCGGCCTTCGGCCGCGACCAGATGCTGACGCCGGCGCAGGTCAGCGACCTGACCGAATATGTCGTAGCGCTGTCCGGCCGCCAGGCCAACGTCGCGGCCGTGCGCCGCGCCGCGCCGATCTACCAGCAGCAATGCGTCGCCTGTCACGGGCCGACCGGAACCGGCGACAAGGCGCAGGGCGCTCCGAACCTGACCGACCAGGAATGGCTGTACGGGTCCTCGCGCGCCGACATCCAGGGCCAGATCTGGAACGGTCGCGGAGGCGTCATGCCCAGTTGGAAGGCCCGGTTCGATCCTGAGACCATCAAGGCTCTGGCCGTCTACATCCACTCCAACGCCGGGGGTCAGTAGCCCCGATGACAGTCGTCATAGACAGGACCCGCGCATCTGCCCCCAAGCACGGCGCAGGTCCGGTCTCGGCCGCCGCTCGGGCCCGCAAGAGCGCGGATCCGGGCGGCGGTCTCTACAAGCCGCGCGCGCCGATCTATCCGAAGCTGGTCCACGGGCGCTGGCGTGCGATCAAGTGGGCGGTGATGATCGTCACCCTGGCGATCTACTACATCACCCCATGGATCCGCTGGGACCGACCCGGAAGCCTGCCGGACCAGGCGGTGCTGGTCGATTTCGCCGGGCGCCGCTTCTACTTCTTCGACATCCAGCTCTGGCCGCAGGAGGTGCACTTCATCACCGGACTGCTGGTGCTGGGCGCATTGGCCCTGTTCCTGGTGACGGCGCTGTTCGGCCGGCTATGGTGCGGCTATACCTGCCCGCAGACGGTCTGGACCGACCTTTTTATCTACGTCGAGCGCCTGTTCGAGGGCGACCGCAATGCGCGTATGCGCCTGGACGCCGCGCCTTGGTCGTTCGACAAGGCCTGGCGCAAGATCGGCAAGCACGCGACCTGGCTCGGCATCGCCTTTGCGACCGGCGGCGCGTGGATCTTCTACTTCCACGACGCGCCCAAGCTGCTGCACGACTTCTGGACCCTGCAGGGGCCGGCGACGGGTTACGTATTCTGCGCCCTGCTGACCTTCACGACCTATGTCTTCGCCGGCACCATGCGCGAGCAGGTCTGCATCTACATGTGCCCCTGGCCGCGGATCCAGGGTGCGATGCTCGACAACAATTCCCTCCAGGTCACCTATCGCTATGACCGGGGCGAGCCGCGCGGCGCGCACAAGAAGGCGCAAACCTGGGAGGGCAGGGGCGACTGCGTCGATTGTCATCAGTGCGTGACCGCCTGCCCGATGGGCATCGACATCCGCAACGGCCCGCAACTCGAATGCATCAACTGTGGGCTCTGCATCGACGCCTGCGATGAAATCATGCTGAAGGTCGATCGGCCCAAGGGGCTGATCGCCTATGACACCGACGCCGCTGTAGAGGCGCGAGCCGCCAAGCAGCCGGCGGTCTATCGCCTGGTGCGCTCGCGGACGGTCTTTTATGCGATCGCCTTCGTCATGGTCTCGGCCCTTATGGTCTGGGGCCTGGCCACGCGACCGGCCCTCGACCTGCACGTGCTGCGCGACCGCAACCCGGTGTTCGTGCGCCTGCACGACGGGGCGGTGCGTAACGGCTATACCCTGAAGATCGCCAACCGCACCTTCTATCCCCAGACCTACCAGGTCCGGTTCGAGGGGCCGTCCGGCGCGCGGTTGAAGACCCCGGGCCTGACCCCGGTCGGCGACACCGTCGCCGTGGACGTGCCCGCCAATGAGGTTCGTTCGGTGCGGATCTTCGCGACCCTGCCGCCGAACGCCGTCAGCGCGCCCAATCTGCCTGCCGCCTTCGTCGTCCAA
Organism: Phenylobacterium sp.; assembly: GCF_041919955.1. GTDB lineage: Bacteria > Pseudomonadota > Alphaproteobacteria > Caulobacterales > Caulobacteraceae > Phenylobacterium. The sequence goes on from NZ_JAYRSU010000019.1 coordinate 56,026, forward strand.
GCCCCCAAGGGCGAGCAGGCGCGGGCCAAGACCACCTTCCTGTCTGGAGCTGCGAACGCCCAATGACAACGAACGTCGCATCCTCGTTCCGCATCACCGGCTGGCACGTATTGTTCGCGGTGGTCGCCTTCTTCGGCGTCGTCATCGCGGTCGACGCCACCTTCCTGGTCGCCGCCTATCGCAGTCATCCGGGTCAAGTCTCGGTCACGCCCTACGAGGATGGCTTGGCCTATAACCGCGACGTAGCGCGTCACCGCGCCCAACTCGCCTTGGGCTGGAGCGCCACCGCTGCGCAGGCTCCTGGCGGTGTTGCGGTTCAGGTCGCGGACCCTGCAGGGCGGCCGGTGAGGGGCCTCGTCCTGACCGGCCTGCTGCGCCGCCCGGCCACCGAGGCCGGCGAGATCCCTCTGACGTTCGCAGAGACCGCGCCCGGCAGCTACTTCGCGCCGGCCCGCCCGACGACGGGAGCCTGGGACCTCGAAGCCAACGCCAAGAACAAACCCTTCAAGGCGGAGCGCCGACTGACATGGCCATGACCTCTCCCGCCGCCGCGCGTCAGGACTTCTCGGCATTCCTCCGCCCGGCCCAGGACGGCGGCCGTTCCATCGACCTGCTGGTGAAGGGCGCCCGCTGCGCGGCCTGCCTTTCCAAGATCGAGCGAGAGGTCAGGGCGCTGCCGGCGGTCGCTGGCGCCCGCCTGAACCTGACCAGCGGCAAGCTCACCGTCGACTTCGACCCCGGCGCCGGTGACCCAAGTCTGGTGCTGGAGCGGCTGGAAAGGCTCGGCTATCCGGCCACGCCCTATGATCCCGGCAAGGCCGCCAAAGTGCGTGACGCGGAGGGCCGCCGCCTGACGCTGGCGCTCGGGGTCGCCGCCTTCGGGGCTGGCAACGCCATGATGTTCTCGGTGCCGCTTTGGGCCGGCCTGTTCGGCCAGGAGTTGGGCCCGGCCACCCGCACCCTGATGATGTGGCTCAGCGCCGTCATAGGCGCGCCGTGCGCGATCTATGCCGGCATGCCGTTCTTCGAGTCGGCTTGGCGCTCCCTGCGCTCGGGCCGCGCCAATATGGACGTGCCGATTTCCATCGGCGTGATCCTGACCCTGGCGATCAGCTTCGTCGAAACAGTCCTCCGCGGCCGCGACGCCTATTTCGACGCGGCCGTCTCACTGCTTTTCCTGTTGCTGATCGGGCGTTGGCTCGACCATCGCCTGCGGGCGAGCGCGCGCAGCGCCGCCGCCGATCTGCTGGCGCTGCAGGCCCCCTCTGCCGCAATCGTCGATGAAAACGGCGCTGAACGGCGGGTGCCGCTGGCCGAGGTGAGCGCCGGCGACGTGCTCATCGTTCGCCCCGGCGAGCGGATTCCGGTCGACGGCGTGGTGGCGGCCGGGGTCAGCGAACTCGACAGGTCATTGCTGACCGGTGAGACCGCGCCTGTGCGGATCGGGGCCGGCGAAGCCTGCCAGGCCGGCGCGCTCAACCTCGCCGGAGCGATCCGCGTCCGCGCCACGGCCCGGTCGGAGGACTCGACCGTCGCGGCCATCGCCCGCCTGGTCGAAGCGGGCGCTCAATCGCGCTCGCGCTATGTGCGCCTCGCCGACAAGGCCGCGGCGCTTTACGTCCCGGTCGTCCACACGGCGGCCGCGCTCACCTTCGCAGGCGGCTGGGCGCTGGGCCTTGGCCCGCGTGAGGCGTTGCTGCGGGCGGTGGCGGTGCTCATCATCACTTGCCCCTGCGCGCTGGGGTTGGCCGTACCCGCCGTGCAGGTCACCGCCTCTGCGCGTCTGTTCCGCCGCGGCGTACTGGTGAAGTCGGGCGCTGCGCTCGAGCGCCTGGCAGAGGTCGATCACGTCATCTTCGACAAGACCGGCGTCCTGACCGAGGGGCGGCCCGAGCTGGTCGATCCGGTTCCGGCCGCGGTAGCCATGGCCGCTCCGCTGGCCCGCGCCTCATCACATCCGTTGGCCAAGGCCTTGGCCGCCGCCCATGCCGGCCCGACGTCGCTCGCCGACGACGTGCACGAAGTCCCGGGTCAGGGCGTCGAGGGGTTGATCGGCGGCCGCATGGCGCGCCTCGGCCGAGCCGGCTTCGTCGGCGTCAAGGACGCCCACGTCAGCGAGACTGAGCTCTGGTTCGGCGTCGAGGGCGGGACGAAGATCCGTTTCGTCTTCGCTGATCGCCTGCGCCCAGACGCCGCCGATGTCGTGAGCGCGCTGAAGGCGAGGGGGCTTTCAATCGAAATCCTCTCCGGCGATGTCGCTCCCGCCGTAGCGAACGCCGCCCGAGCGGTCGGCATAGCTGACTGGCGCGCCGGCCTGACGCCGGCCGAGAAGGCTGGCGCCGTACGTGAGCGCACCGACGAAGGTCGCAAGGTGCTGATGGTCGGCGACGGCCTCAACGACGCCGCCGCCCTGGCGGGAGCCCACGCGGCCATGGCGCCGGGCACGGCGCTCGACGCCAGCCAGAACGCCGCCGACCTGGTATTCTCAGGCGAGGGGCTGATCGCCGTCGTCCAAGCGCTCGACGTCGCCCGTTCGGCCCGCGGCCGCGCGCTTGAGAACTTCAGTTTCGCCGCACTTTACAACCTCATCGCTGCGCCCGCAGCGATGATCGGCCTGGTCAATCCATTCGTAGCCGCCCTGGCCATGTCGGGATCCTCGCTGGCGGTGACGCTCAACGCCCTCCGAACGGGGGCGGGGAGGGGCAGATGAACATCCTGATCTTCCTCGCGCCGGCCTCCGTCGCAATCGCCCTGGTCGGCCTCGGCGCCTTCTGGTGGACCCTGCGAAACGGCCAGTACGACGACCCGCTGGGCGACGCCTCGCGCATCCTGGTCGACGACGAGGGGCCGCTCGGCGGTTGATCGATGTCACGGCGGACCGACGGGCGCCTTGCGACAGTGGCCCAGCCAAAGGGAACCCGCCGTGACCGCAACTCTCCTCGAAAAGCCGCGCCCGTCATACGAACTCGTGTCGCGTCATGATGGGCGCGCGCCGCGCTACACCAGCTATCCGACCGCCGTGCAGTTCACGCCGACTGTGGACGCCCGGACATACAAAGGTTGGCTGAACGCCCTACCGGCCGGCGAACCGGTATCGCTGTACGCCCACATCCCGTTCTGCGCGCGGCTCTGCTGGTACTGCGGCTGCAACACCCGGGCGGTCAATCGCCACGACCCGGTCGAGGCCTATGTCGGCAAGCTGGTCGAGGAAATCAGGCTCGTTTCGCGCGAGCTGCCGGGGCCGATACCCGCCTCGGCGATCCATCTCGGCGGCGGGACGCCAAACATGCTGGCTCCGCGGGATATGGACCGCCTATTCGGCGCGCTGGGTCGCGCCTTCGCCCTGACGCCCGACGCCGAACTCGCCGCCGAGCTCGATCCGCCGCTGCTGACCCGCGAATGGGTGGCGGCGGCAGCTGGACACGGCCTGAAACGCGCCAGCCTGGGCGTCCAGAACCTAGCGCCCGAGGTCCAGGCCGCTGTGGATCGCCGTGAATCCATCGCCGAGGTAGCCCGCTGCATGGACTGGCTGCGCGAGGCGGGCGTCGCCTCGATCAATCTCGACCTGATGTACGGCCTTCCCCACCAGACGACGGGCAACACCCTGGCGACCATCGAGGCGATCATCCCGCTGCGGCCGGAGCGCATCGCCCTGTTCGGCTACGCCCATGTCCCATGGATGAAGGCGCACCAGAAGCTGATCGACGAGGCGGCGTTGCCGGGCGCGCCCGCTCGGCTCGACCAGAGCGAGGCGGCGGCCGAACGGCTTATCGAGGTCGGCTATGTGCGGATTGGTCTCGATCACTTCGCCCTGCCGGGCGACGAGCTCTCGGTGGCGCTCGCCGAGCGGCGGCTGCGGCGCAACTTCCAGGGCTATACGACCGACGCCGCCCGGACCCTTATCGGCTTCGGCGCCTCGGCCATCGGCAGCTTTCCGCAAGGCTACGTCCAGAACCTGACGAAAGAACTCGATTGGCGCGACGCCGTCGAGTGCGGCGAGCTACCGATCGCACGGGGCGTGACGCTCACCGCCGATGATAGATTCCGCGGCGAGATCATCGAGCGCCTGATGTGCGATCTCGCCGTCGACCTCGCCGCTGTCTGCAAGACCCACGAGCGCGATCCCGCCGAACTGAACGCCGAGATCGCGAGCCTCGCGGCCTTCGAGCAAGACGGGCTGCTGCATCGCGATGGGCCGCGCCTGTCCGTCACCGAGCCCGGCAGGCTGGTCGTCCGCGCCATCGCAGCGGCCTTTGACGCCTATTTCAAGCCCGAAGAAGGTCGCCATTCGCGTACCCTCTGAGGAGCTTCAGTTCACCCGACGCTCGCGCCCGGCCCAGTAGGGTTCGCGCAGCTCCCGCCGAAGGATCTTGCCCGAGGCGTTGCGAGGCAGGGCGGCGATGAAGTCGATGCTCTTAGGCGCTTTGAAGCCTGCTATGCGTGCCCGGGCGAAGGCGATGATGTCTTCGGCGTCGGGACTCGCGCCCGGCTTGAGCGCGACGATCGCCTTCACCGCTTCCCCCCACTTGTCGTCTGGCACGCCGATCACCGCGACTTCGGCTACCGCGGGATGGCCGTAGACGGCGCTTTCGACCTCGGCCGGATAGATGTTCTCGGCTCCGGAGATGATCATGTCCTTCACCCGGTCGTGGATGAAGAGATAGCCATCCGCGTCGAGATATCCGGCATCGCCGGTCCGCAGCCAGCCGTCCGGGCCGACCGTCGCCGCGGTCGCCTGCGGCAGTCGCCAGTAGCCTGCCATGTTGGAGACCGAGCGGATCGCCACCTCTCCAACCGCGCCGGTCGGGACGGATGCTCCGGCCTCGTCGACCACCTTGATCTCAACGCCCGGCATCGGCAGCCCCGCAGCCCGCATCCGGGCGTTGCCGGCCGGATCATGGTCCTCGGGTGGCAGGTAGACGATGGTGCCGCAGGTCTCGGTCATGCCGTACTGCTGGCAGAAGCCGCAGCCGAACACCTCCATGCACTCGCGCAGCAGATCCAGCGGGATCGGACTGGCTCCGTAGAGGATGTACTTCAGACGCGAATAGTCCACCTGCCGCGCGTTCGGCTGGCGCACGACGATCTGCAGCGCCGCCGGGACCATGAACATCTTGGAGATGCGGTCTCGTTCGATGTAGTCCAGCACGCGGAAGGGATCGAACTCGCGAGCCACGACGCCCTTAGCCCCGTTGACCAGGCCCACAATGCCCCAGCCGGTGCCGCCGATATGGCCGACCGGCATAGCCACCAGACTGACATCATCAGGTCCCCACTCGTTCCAGGCCATCCTGGCTTCCAACGCGCGCCGGCGCCCGCCCAGGATGTTGAGATGGGTCAGCATCGCGCCCTTCGGGCGCCCTGTGGTTCCGGAGGTGTAGAGCTGCACCGCCACGTCGGTCTCGGCGATCTCCGCCGGTGGATCGGTGTCGTCCTCGGCGTCCCGCCAAGCCTCGTAGGTCGGCCAGCCATGCTCGCCGACCTCCATGGCGACGATGGCGACGTCGGGAATGTCCGGGCCGATCTGCAGAGCGCAGTCGATGACCTCCGGCCCCACGAACAGCATCTTGGCCTGAGCGTCGGACACGACATAGGCGACCTCGGACGGCGCCAGGCGCCAGCCGATCGGCGCCATCACCGCCCCGATTTTGGCCGCTCCGAAGAGCAGCTCGAAATAGTGATCGCTGTTCTTCCCGAGATAGGCGACGCGATCGCCCTTGCCGACGCCATTGGCAAGCAGCGCGCGGGCGGCCTGATTGGTGCGCCGATCGAGGTCGCCATAGGTCGTTTCACGGCCCTCGAAGGCCAAGGCGACGGCGTCCGGCCGCTGGCGGGCATGATAGCGCGCAACCTCGCCCAAGGTGCGTATCGCCTCGAAGTCGATGGTTGCGGCGCTCATGGCGTCTCCCTCAAAGGCCTAGCACCAGCCGGGCCATGATATCCCGCTGGATCTCGTTCGATCCGCCGTAGATCGAGGCGGCGCGGTCGTTCAGGTAGCGGGGCATGGCGGTCAGCACCGCTTCCGGCCCGACCGCGGCCTGGTTCGACCCCGCAACGCGGGCGAGCGGCTGGTCGACCGCGCCATAGGCGCCGGCGACCTCGACCAGAAGTTCGTCGACCAGCTGCATCGCCTCGCCGCCCTGGGTTTTCAGCATGGAGGAGGCTGGGCCGGGATTTTTCCCGGCCGATAGGGCGGCCAGGACGCGATGCTCCGACATCTCGATGGCCTGGACCATGACCTCGGCCTCCGCCAGCCGCCGCCGGAAAGCCCCGTCGCTCACCAAACCACCAGCCTCGGCGGCGGCACGGGTCCGCTCTAGCAACGCCTTCAATCCGGGCGCAGAGCCGCCGCCGCGCTCGAACTCGAGCAGGTGCTTGGCCACGGTCCAGCCCTGGTTCTCCTCACCGACGCGGCCGCTGACCGGCACGCGGACATCCTCGAAGAAAACCTCGTTGACCTCGTGCTCGCCGGCCAGGGTGATGATCGGGCGCACCCTCACGCCCGGCGCCTCCATATCCAGGAGCAGAAAAGTGATGCCGGCCTGGGGTTTGCCGCTCGCATCCGTACGCGCCAGGCAGAACATTCGGTTGGCCCAGTGGGCATGTGTCGTCCACAGCTTCGAGCCATTTAGCACGTAGTGGTCGCCGTCTCGCACCGCGCGCAGCTTAAGCGAGGCTAGGTCGGACCCGGCGCCGGGCTCCGAATACCCCTGGCACCAATAGTCCTCGCCCGAGAGAATGCGCGGCAGGTAGTACGCCTTCTGCTCGACCGTGCCGAAGCCCATGATCACCGGCCCGACCATGCGCAGACCCATGGGCGCCAGGCTTGGCGCGCCGGCCCGCGCGCATTCGGCTGCGAAGATGTGCCGCTGCATTTCGTTCCAGCCTGGGCCGCCATACTGCTTGGGCCAGCTCGGCGCGGCCCAGCCGCGGGCGTGCAGCAGCCTCTGCCAGGGCAGGCTGTAGCGCTTATCCATGAAGACGCTGGTGGCGCGCCGCCCGGCCTCGCGCAGCTCGGGTGTCAGGGACTGGTCGAGGAAGGCCCGGACCTCATCACGGAATGCCAGCTCCTCGTCGGAAAGATCGAGGTTCACGCCGCCGCCACCGCATCTTGCAGTTGTCGCCCCGTAAGGCTGTACAAGTCGCCTCCGCGTCGCGTCCGTGCGATCGCCGCCTGTCTCATCACGCCTCCCGCGCCGTCTTGCTGCGGCGATGGAGCGATGGTTGCGCAGGTCGGCGGCCGGCGACAAGCTGACGGAAACAATAGGCGCCGCAAGGGGAGGCGAGAGCGTGGCAGCCAGCGAAGGGGAGCGCGCCGAACTGGAGTTCATCCAGCGCCTCGCCGAGGAGGTCGCCGCGCGCGGGCGCGAGATCGCGCTGCCCTACATCGCCATCAGCGCCGACATCGGCGACCCCGAGCCGATGCGGGACGCCCAAGGCCGCCCGTTCGCCGAAACCCTGTTCCGCTGGGTCGATCCGAACCTGCAGTACTGGAAGGACCGCGGCTTCGCCCTGCGCTCGGCCTTCGTGTTCGCCTGTCGCTACACCGCCGAGCCGTTCTTCCTGCACGACGGCAAGTTCGGCACCTGGCGGCGCTCGCCCCAGCTCGAGCGCATCGAGGTCGTGCAGGCGACCGACCATGTCGAGGTCGGCACCGCCATCATCGCCCCGGCGCATCTCCCGGGCGGCGTGATCGGCGCGATCGTCTGGGCCTCGCCCGAGGTCTTCGACATCCGTCCCGTCTTCCAGGCCCAGGCGGCGGAGCTGTCGGCGCTCTCCCTGCGGCTACTGGCGGCCTATAACGAGCATGGCGTACGCCCGGACGGCCTGGTGCGGCTGACCCGGCGCGAGATCCAGTGCCTGAAATGGGCCGCGCACGGAAAGACCGATTCGGAGATCGCCGAGATCGTGCGGATCTCCATGCCGACTGTGCGCTTCCATATGCGCAACGCCGCCGACAAGCTGGGCGTCATCGGCCGCCCGCAAGCCGTCCACCGCGCCGCGGTGCTCGGCTACATCGGCGAACGGCGGCAGGCAGGACGCGCCTGAGTACGTGGCGGATGGGGTGGAAGACCAATCGATTTGAAATCGTTAGACTATTTTGGTATTCTGAACCTCCTAGACAACTACCTATACAACTCATGCCGTGGTGGCCCGCACTGAGCGCCTGACATGATCAGGAGCCTCAGATGTCCAAGAATCTTTTCGCCCGCGTCACCGACGCCATCACCGGCAAGCTGACTTCCGACGTCATCCGCCGTCGCGTCGAACACGCCAGCGCCGCCCTCGCGGAGGCCGAACGCAGTTGGCGTCTCGCCGCCGTCGCGGCTGAGGCCGGCGGTCCGCCCGAGGACGAAGCTAGGGCCGAGGAACACCTCGCGTCCTGCCGCCGCGAACTGGAACGCCTCAACGCTGTGTTGGCTGAGGTTGAGGCTCAGGAGGCGCAGGAAGTCGCGGCGGCCCGGCTCAAGCAGGAAGCCGCAGAAGACGCCAAGTTGGCCAAGGCTTCTACCGAATGGGCGAGGACCGCAGCCGCCCTAGCTGAAGCGCTGAGCGCCTATGCCGATGCATATGGCCAGTTCGTCCGCTCGTCGGCGCACATGAGCCTCCTGGCCCGAACCAATCCGCGCGCTCGACAAGACCTTTCCACCCAGAACGTCGATGCCCTGGTCGGCACGGAACTCGCGCGCCTGTCCTCAGATACGATCCCGCCCGGTGCTGACCGTTGGGCCGCGTCTGCCCTCAATCCTCGCGAGATCGTGCCGCTCGTCGGCCACGTGAGCGAGATGGCCAATGCCATCAAGGAAGGCCTGCGCCATGGGAGCTAATCGCCAGACGATGCAGGCCTATCGCGACATGCTCGTTGGCTTTGGGGATGGAGAGCCTGACGAGGTTGCGACTGCCGAGTTGGCAAAGGCTAGGAGCGCCCTCCGGGCAATCACCCGACAGCTCGACGTACTCGCCGACCACCTCGGGCGAGCGGAGAGAGCGATAAGCAAGGCGGCTGGCCGATGAGCGGGCTCTCTTCGTCGCGGCTGCACCCATTCGCCAAAAGACCGGGGGTGGGGTGGGGGTGGGGGCCAGATTGCGGGCGTATAGGTGCTAGCCATGCCCCTCGCTCGCACGCGGACCGACGTAAAAATCCGGGCGGCGGCCGTGAGAAATCCGAGGTCGCGAAATGACGGCCAACCTTCCGACATATGTAGCGGAAAGCGAGATGCATCTCGGGCCGGCCATGCGGGCGCTCAGCCCGATGATGCGCCAGTTCGTGCTCGCGCTGATCCAGACAGGGTGCTCGAACGCCAAGGCCGCCGAGCTAGCCGGCTATCAGGGCGGCCCGAACACCTGGAAGGCGATGGGCTGGAAACTGGCCCACGACGCCCGCGTACAGGCCGCGCTGCACGAAGAGGCTCAGAAGCTCATTCGCTCGACGGCGGTCATGGCCATCGGCGTCATCACAGGTATTGCGCAGGACCCACAGGTCGATCCGAAGGCCCGGCTCAAGGCGGCCACCGAACTGCTGAACCGCTCCGGCCTGCACCCCACCACTGAGCACAAACTCACGGTGGAGAGGGTGCGCGATGACGCCTCGCTGGTCGCGGAAATCAAGGTGATGGCGCGGGAGCTTGGCCTCGATCCGGTCTCGCTTCTCGGGGCTGCGGCCATCGACGCTGAATTCGAGGTCGTGACGCCAGCCGACGAATGGACCGTGGGGCCTGATGAGACTGACGATGGTTAGGCAGATCGCTCACCCCCTTCGCACACCGGCCCAGCGGGCCACTTACAAGGCCATGATGGCGCTTCTGGATCAGGTCGAGACCACCCGAACCCGCCAACGCGTGCTCGGGCTCATCGGCGACTACGTCCAGCTCTGCGCCCGCCGCGCTCGCGACATCCTGGAAGCCCGCCTGCGCGACCCCACCACCTCACAGGAGGAGCGCGGAGACATCGCGCGAATTCTGGCCACCCACCCCGCGCCCAGGAGGGCCGACAATGACTGACCTTAGCAACGCCCCCACTGACCCCGCCGCAGCGCCCGAGTTGGACGCCGGCCAAGTCGCTTCCATGCGCGAGCAATGGGCGTCTCTCGGCTTCGACGTGGCGGCCTTCGACGCGGCCCTGACGGGAGCGCCCGAGCCCAGCACGACGGCAGCTCCGGATGGCGAGATCGACATTCTATCGCCGCTCAAGACGCCCTCCTTGACCGAGGGGCAGGCTCTGGAGATGGCCGAAGCCCTTCTCAAGGCCGGCGTACCGGAGGCAGAGGTTGAGGCGGCGCTGCGGGCTGACGGCTTCTCGCCGCCCGAGATCGACACGCGAACCGACGATGAGAAGGAGTTTGATCGCGCCTTCGCTCCGGCCGCGCCGAGCACCTACCGTATCGAGTATATCGGCCGCATTCCGGCGGACACCGACCCGCGCGTCCTGGCCCAGTTCAACGCCGAGGCCACAGGTTGGCTTTCGGAGATCGGCTTTCCCGAACAGATCGGACCGGCGGTCATCGAACGGGCCTTGGACGCCAGCGCCCGGCTTCAGAGCATGGCCGGGCCAGAGAAGGAACTTTGGATACGCGAGCAATGGGCGGATTTCGACCGCATGGCCGGCTCGCCGGAGCGGGCTGAAGAGTTGCGCGCCCAGGCGTCCGCCGCGTTGGCCAGGGCAGGGAAGGGCTTCACGTCCTCGCTATGGAACGCCGGGGCGCTGCATGACGCCGGCATCCTCATGCATCTGGCCCACCAGGGCGACAGGCTCGCCATCAGGGGATTGCGATAGGGCCTTGGTACAGCCCGAATTCGTGACTAGGGTAAGATTCTAGAGGGATACAGGGCTAGATATGCGGTCTCCGACGCGCGCGCGGGTTGTTTACGAGAGAAACCCGCTGGCCGAGGTCATTTTTCAGATTCGATATCCGATCAATCTGGCCATCGAACGCGACCTCCCGACGAACTTTCAAAAGGCGCTCATCGATAGCTACCCGCTCCTGGACGTTAAGCGAGGCGTCCAACTCCAATTAAAAGTTGCTGGGGCCATCGATGATCAGCCTTTCGAGCCGCGCCCCTCACGGGTCTACGATTTTACTGATATCGAGCGCACGTCTCGCGTGTCGCTGTCCTGCGACTCACTCTCATTCTCTACGACCAAATACAAGGATTGGGATCATTTCAGAAACGCGCTGGGTGAAATCCTGGCCGCCTTTTTCTCGAATTACGATCAATCGCTATTTACCCGCGTCGGCCTTCGGTACGTTAACGCCATCAAACCAGCAGAGCTGGGGCTAAGCACGGAGAACCCGGCTGAAATCATGAATCCGGAGCTGGTTGCTCCGCTAACCGGCTTCACCGAGCGCGTGTTCGAACACCAAGCGCTCACCATCATCGAAATCCCAGATGGCAAGATTTCGGTTCGCATGGCGTTAACCAAAGATGAGCAGGGCGAGTCCTACATCTTTGACACTGACGCCTTCCATGATGAAATGTTTCAGGCAAACCCAGATGATGTCCTTGCGCGCCTCGAACAATACCACCTCCAGCACAGCGACCTCTTCCGCTGGGCAATTGGCGACGCCGTTCATGCTGCATTGGGGCCAACATAAGGAAGACCTAAGCAGCCTACACTCTGGGCCTCGCCTAGAGTATTTGGCGTATAGTGCGCTATCATACCCTGGAACCGGGGATAACACCTCATACTCCCTGGTAGATAGCGACGCGATTCTGTCGATAGAGATGTACACGCCTATTATGGTGCGCGCGGTGCAAGGCGTTCTGGCGCTTTGGGGGCGTGAAAGGGAAGAAGTAGGTGGCCATATTCGCTTGGCACGCCCGCCAGTCCGACACGTCAAGACGCTCGACCTCAGTTGGATTTCACTGGCTCAAAGCGGGCCAGAAAGCAGTACCATTGATAAAATGGAACGCGTCATCGATGGCATAAGCGCCGTTTTGCGGGCGGATCAACTGGACATAATAGATGGTGCGTATAGTCAAGTTGACGTAACCGAAATGAGCCTTGAAATGCTCATGATTTTCCTACGCATCCCATACGTTCGTCGCGCGGAATTGCCGAGCTGGAAGTCTTTCCTTGAGAAGGTTCGCGCAGAAGGAAAGCGCAGGGGCGTGAAAGATAAGAATTTCCTCAAGGGCCTAATTTAGAAGGATGATTCTAAAGGGGCCGGGAAAGAATCCATTCGATGGCGTAGATATCGCGGGAGTCGCGATCCGCCGGTTTGATGAAGATTTCTACCATTGCGGACTTCTATACAAAGTCGGCGACGAACCTGCGACGCTACTACATCTCTCAGACAACTATAAGCTGCTGAACGAGCCCCCCAGTGATAGCTACACTTGGGCTGATATCGAGCTTCACGAGGCCGATAAGAAATTGTTGGCCGTGCTCGCTAGGCGGATATCCGAGAAGCAGATGCCGTATGGATTTGACCATGCAGGCATCTCGTTCGATGAGATTTCTGGCGACTTAAATTTGCCGGTCGGCAAGGGACTGACTTGCGCGACACTGATAATGTTCCTTTTGGAAACCAAAGGTTTCACGCTGCTCAGGGTCGCCGAATGGCCGGCCAATGCGAACCTCACATGGCAGTGGAAGATGCTTGAGCATCTGAAATCAATATCCCCACAACACGCGGCGGAAGTTGCCAAAGACGTGGGTGCCCGCCGCTTCACTCCTACCGAGGTGGTCGGAGCCGCGACCCTGAGGAAGTGGCCCGTAGGGTGGGAAGATTCTAGGAAGGTGGCGAAGAGGATAGCCAAAGAAGTGTCTAAACTCACCGCTGCGGCCTAGCTGAAGGTCTAGGCGAGGGGCGCGGCTTCAAAGTCATGCTTGCGGACTGGCCCGAACGGAAAGCCTATGCTCTGTTCATCCCCGCTACCGGGGAGGGGACGTTGGCTAAGGAAAATCGGTTCTGGCGCGGCAAGATCGAAACGCGAGAACACGCGGAACGGGTCGTTCGTCTGGCCGCGGGTGCATTTGGCGTCGTGACCGGCCTGATCGCCCTGTCGCTCATCAATGGGATCGACATCGGAACGATCATCTTGCTGATGATCTTTGGCGGCCTGTCACTCAGCCTTCATCGCGGCCAAAACGTATGGGCGGCGCGCGGCCTCATTGCGATCTGCGGCCTGGGACTGGCGCTAACCGCGACCGTGGTCGCTCTGAGCATTCAGGACACCCTGGAGAGCGCTCTGTATGCGGTCATGCTGTTCGTCGCGCTCGTGTGGGGTCTTGGCGTGGCTGCTGCGATGCGCGCCCACAGCGCTACCCTGTTCCTGAGGTCTCAACGCCGCGCGCGAGGGGCCGCCGCTATCGAGCCTGCCCAGTAGGGCAACGTCTCGCCGGAGACCGCGTGTCACGCTGGTGAGACGGGCGGGGGCCAAAAGTTCGAAGGCCGATTGCGCGCTATAGGCACGCACGTGTGGTTACTCGAAAAAATCTCACTGTCGCGCCTGGACCATGCCGGGAAGACGGGAAGGCCCCCTATAGGGGGGGCTCTTCCCTTCCCAACCCCGGTAATTGGCGGCCGGGAAGATTGCGGGAAGATCGGGGAAGAGGGGGTCGCGAGAACCCTTATTTCAAAAGGGTTTCGAGGGAAGATATTGGGAAGACCTTGGCTGATTGAGGGACGTCTACTGGCCAATTTCAAGGCAGGCCTTTAGGCAAGCAATCTTCCCGCGATCTTCCCGCTATTCCTCGTCGTCGCCGTCGTCATAGAGGTCGCCGATGCAGGGCACCTGCCACATGAGAGGCTTCAAGGCCTCCCCTCGGTGATCGCGGACGACATAGCTAGCCAGAACCCCCGGCGCACCTGTCTTGCTATTGGGACGGGCCAAGAACTGTAGACGCTTCGTCTCGTTCAAAATCAGCCTGTCGAGTTCCTCTTCAGATTGGCGCTTCTCTGGAGGAACAAGCGTTGCAGCCAATACGCGGGTGGAAACGGGCTCATCAAATTCCTTCAACGCCTCATAGACCTCCCGCCGATCCTGGCTGACCTCTTCGCGGTGTACCGCGCGATAGTCGCTTTCGGAGATACGCCGGGCGACGGGGACACCGTTGGCCGCCCGCTCGATCCGAAAGTAGACACTGAAACCCTCTGGCCCGTCCCGCATCTTACGGACATGCAGACGGGCGGTGCCGGCGAGCTTGTCCGTCGTGATCTCCCACACGAAGTCGACGTTGCCGACAAACGCTGACGACCCCCGTGGCCCCTTGCTGGCGTCCTTACCGCTGTGTGCGACGAAAATGACGGCGGCGTTGAAGGCCGAGTGGAGCCGGCCCGCCGGGCCGTTGCCCGTGAGCAGGGAGCCAGTGGATGCTGCATTCTCATCTGCGCCGGGCAGGGCAGTGGCTAGCGTGTCAATGACGACGATGTCAGGGTTGAAGTCTCGCTGTGCCTCAATCAGCGCTTCTATGTCTGCCCGATCAGTAAGGTTCGGAACGCGCGGGATCGTCCTGTATCGTCCACGAAGGTCTTTGGGCGTGATGCCGTGCGCGTCGCATTGGGCGGGAACCCGCATCTTTCCGAGCCCGTATGAACCTTCGCCGGCCAGGACGGCGACGCGCGCGCCGCGGCCCTGGATCGCATCCATGAGCAAGGCCAGCACGACGGTCGTCTTACCGGCCCCGCTTTGGCCATAAGCGACGCCAGTACAACCGCCTGGGAATTTCGGCAGCACACCGTCATCATCCCAGAATTCCGGTTCGGGCTGGTCGGCGTCCTCGTCAGGTTCTCGGCCGCGGAAGCTTGCAACGCGCGTGTTCCACTCGGCGTCGCCGGCATAGGGGTTCGGTCGAGCCGCCTCGTCATCATCTTCGACTAGCTTGTCGAGGGCGAAGCCGAAGGTTTCGGAGGACGGCTCGACCGCCCATGCGCCAGCGTCGTTTTGAGCGTAGCTGGCCGCATTGTTGACCTTGGTCTGAAGCTCGGCTTCATCCCAAGGCGGCTCGCACCGGTCGTTCCAGTGTTCGAGCATGATTTCGAGGGTCTTCTCGGGCGACAGACCCAGGCTCAAGAGGTCGCAGGCCAGAACGTAGGCGGTCTTGTCGCCCATCGCCCCCTCGACAGAGGGAGCCGCGCTCTTGGCGAAGGCGGTCGCACGTCCAATGCTGGACGGCGTGTCCAATTCGACGGCGCTCTCAACCTTGACCGCCTTGTGCCGGCGGGCCGCCTCTAGTCGTTCAGCGACCCACGCGGGTAGGGGAGCCGGCGCAGCGTTACACTCGACCCGATAGGCCCCGTCCGCAGTCCGGGAAGGAGGAACCAGAACGTAGGAACCGCCGCCGCGGGTGTCGACATGGTCTCCGAGCAACGATTGGGAGGGCGGTAGGTCGCCTCGAAAGTAGAGATGGAGCCCGCCCCGTGGCGTTCGGACGGTGTAGGTTTCAGGCGCGTTCCCATACTCAAGCTCCAGGTTTGCCCAGGCCGCCAGTCCCGGCTCGCCATCGGGGTCGATGACCGCCAGCCCGGCTTTCTGCGGCTGGAAAGCGACGTTGTACTCAGGGTTCTCTTCCCACCACAGGTTGATCTGAGCGGGGTCAGCCGACGCGTCATGAAATCCGTTCGGGGTCGCCGGTTCCTTGCTCAACGGCTTGCACGGGAAGACTGGAATACCGCGCTCCGCATAGGCCAGCGCTTCCTCGTGAAGGGCCGAGCGACTTTGCGTTTCGGGTGAATTTCCGCTATAAGACATTTCGATATCTGTTTGTTTCTTCTGGCCCTCGTCCTCCAAGCGGGGGCCTTCTGTTTATGAGATGGACGGCACGGTCGGGATCACCGACACGTGGTCGCTGATGAGCCTCAGAGCCTTTCCCGTGTGCCGACGCTCGCCGATGCGGATCACGCGAGCAAAGGTCGGGCTTCGCCCCTCAAGGACGACGTCGGCGTTCTCCAAAAGAACTGCACGCTGCGCGCCGTCTTCGGGCACGTAGACCAAGGTCGCCCGACTGCCTGACGTCCCGCCGGAAGGAGCCGCGTAGACGAGGGCCAATTGATCGGGTGGCGGCTTCACGCCCGCTTCGGCCGGCGGGTTGAACGCCAGTTCGATCTGCGGCCCCAGGATGGCCGCCAGCCCCCGGCAGAAGTCCGGGTTGCCAGTGGCGACCACCCAATCTGTGGGGTTCACGACACCGGGGACGATAGTCCCGTCAGCAACGCTCACGACCGGACTTCCTTAAGGGGGAGGGCGTTCGCCCAGCGATCCGCTTCGCTGCGCAGGATCAGGGTGCGGCTGCCGGCCTTGTGGGCCTTGAGCCGTCCGCTGGCGAGTTCGCTGTAAACGAACGTCCGGCCGACATTGTAGAGCTTGGCGAAGCCGGCGACCGTCAGCGCCCCGATGGGCGGCGGGCCGGCATTGTCGTTGTCGAGAGTGCTAGTAGTCACGAGGGGATACCTTCTGTTCGCTCGCTGTCATCGCGAGCCGCAGGCATCCTCTCGTGGCTATCAAACTGAAAACAGGACACGAATTCCGGCGGAATTAATGTCCCCTAGTAGTGGTCCTCGTCTTCGAACGGATCGTACTCCTCCAGCCAGCTCTCATCTTCGTTCGGCTCGCGCCCAAGAATGATCTCCCCCAAGAGCTTCATGCCCTGGATGCGCTCGTCATCGTTTCCGACGAGGCGGCGGACCCGTTTCTCCAGATACTCGGACTCCTCCCATTCGCTTGCATGCTCGCGCGCAAACCTAGCCGGATTGACTGAGGGGTTTCGCCCTTGCTCTTCTCGATAGGCAGCGAGCAGGCGGTCATTCTCTTCGGCCGTAGCCGCTGACTTGGGCCGGCCGCGACGCTTGGTCTGGACCGCCTCTTCAAACGCCTCAATCGCCACGTCGCGCCCGAAGTGCGTTTCTAGATCGTCGAACAGCACAGTTGCCGCCTTGATCGCCGTGTGCCGCTCTTGGCCGGAGCGTGCAAACTGCACATTGATCGGCTCATTCTCGCTCATGCCGCACCTACCGCTTGGAGCTGCGCCACGTTCTGGCCCTGGCGGCCAGCGCAATAGGCGTCCCACGCATCCATGAGGGGCCTGCGTCGGTCGAGTAGATCGCCGCGGAAGTAAGCGGCTTCGGTCCCGTCGCTCACGGCATGGGCCAGAGCGCGCTCGGCAAGCTCGCTAGAGAAGTTCGTCTCGGCAGAAACCCAGTCGCGGAAGGTTGAGCGGAAGCCATGCGCCGTGATGTCGTCGCGTTTCATGCGCCTCAGGAGCATCAGGAAGGCCATGTTCGACAGCGGCTTGCCCGGCTTGGCTCCAGGGAAGACATACCCCCTGGCCTCCGCATCGTCGGGCCGCAGCGCCGACAGGATCGCGAGCGCGCCCTCCGACAGGGGAACGCGGTGCTCACGCCCGGCCTTCATGCGATCCGCCGGGATCGTCCAGCACTTGGCGTCGAGGTCGATCTCGCCCCAGGTCGCGCCCAAGACCTCACCTGAGCGCGCGGCGGTCAGGATCGCGAATTCCAAGGCGCGCGCCCCCATACCGTCCATCGCCCGGAGCTTCGCCAAGAAGTCGGCAATGTCCTTGAAGGGCAGGGCGGGATGGTGCTCCACGGCTCGGACCTTCCGCCGCGCCGGCAGGGCCAGTTTCAGGTTGCCACGCCACGCCGCCGGGTTGTCACCTTCGCGAAGCCTCCGAACTTTCGCGTAGTCCAGGACCGCCTCGATACGCCCCCGAACCCGGCTGGCGGTCTCCGGCTTCGCCTCCCACAGCGTGCTCGTGGCGGCCTTGCCCGTTCCCTTCACCTCTTGGCGCAGCACCTTCAGAACTGTGTCGGCGTCGATATCAGCGACGATGCTGTCGCCGATGATCGGGTATGCGTAGGTCTTCAGCGTGGCCGTCCATTGAGCGCTGTGCTTGGCGTTCTTCCATTGGACGCGGTTGGCCTTCACGTACTCGTCGGCGACCGCCTTGAATGTCACGGCGCGGGCCGCGGCTTGTAGCCGGGCGCGCTTCTCGGCGTCTCGGACGGCTAGCGGGTCCTGGCCGTGCGCCCTTAGGTGCCGCGCATCGCCGGCACGCTTCCGCGCCTCCTTCAGGCTGATGGTGGGGTAGGAACCAAGACCCATGACGCGGGCCTTGCCCTCGAACATGTAGCGGTAGACCCAACTCGCTGAGCCGCCTTCGTCAGGCTTGGCCCGCCGATGATCGACAACCAGATAGAGGCCTGCGCCGTCGTGCCGCGACCTGATTTTGCCCGCGGTGCCGGGGGGTGGCGTCTTTGCAAAGGACTCGGCGTCAACAGCCGTCAATTGAGATACGGGGCGAGCCATGGCCGCGCCTCCTATTCAAATTCCTATACAACAAATGGTGCGACTTCAGGCGGATGTCAACGGACGCCTCCGGGCGGCAACGGAAGCGATACACCAGGATACCGTTTGATTTATTAAGGATTTTTGGAAGCCTGCGGACGGTCACGGACGTCGGCGAACAGGCACGGTGGCGGATGGGGTGGGATTCGAACCCACGGTAGGCTTTCACCTACGGCGGTTTTCAAGACCGCTGCCTCGCCCTTGGCAGGGCTTGAGAAGAGCCGCCAAGTGCCTGATTTTTCGGTCATCTAAGTTCGTGCTTGGTCGATTGAGTCCGTTCAGGTTCCCCGAGGTTCGTCCCAAAGCGTCCCAGCGGGCGGCCTGTGCGGTCATGGTTTGTGCCAAGTGCGCGTTCCGCGTCAGCCTGATACAAAAAAGATATAACGCTCCAAAGTTCATCGAGGTTAATGTGAATACATAACCTGATATGGACCTATTTCCGTGAGTGACTTTCTGAATACTGAACAGCTTTCGGGGGAATTCCCCGCTCTCTTCACCGTTTCCATGTTGAAGAAAAGCCGAATGAAATACTCCACTATTTCTGGCCCACCTTCCTTCAACATCGGGAAAAAAGTGATCTACTATAGACCCGACGTTCTTGACTGGATTTCCAGCCAAAAGACGAACGCTAACAAATCGGCATCGCCCGTGCAGGCGCGACGCGCCGGGCCGGGGCGCCCTTCGAAGGCAGTCGAGATCGAGCGGAGGGCTTCCGCAGCCTGAGCTAAATATCGGGTGCGCTACAGCGAGATCATCAGTGAGTACGGTGGCCTGAGTCCCGAACGAAAAGTTCGGGCAAGAGGTGACATCGCGGCGGCCCATGCCAAACAGGCTGAGGCCAGCCGTCGCTATCAGGACGCGCTCCGGTCGGCAGATCAACGGTTGAAGTCCACACGGCAAAATGCCGATGCAGCGCAATCGAAGAAGCAGCAGGCCGCGCAACGCTACCAAAATGATCTCAAGGCGGCCAACGAGCGGATCGCTCGCGCGAGCCGTTCACTCGCTCAAAGCGAGTAGCAACCGACTGGCCTAACTGCGGGCGATAAGTAGCCCGAGATGACATATTTCAACGACACAAAGAAACGGCAGCTTGAAATAGTCGAAAGACTCTTGCGCCTTCTTCCATTCAATTCGCCGTTGCGTCGAAAGATCGACTGCTGCGAAACTGATAGCCTTGGTTATTACTACACCTGTCGCCAACCCGCCTGCTATCGTTGCCGCCAGCGATATATTCGTCGGCAGTCCCGCGCTGCCATCGACCGGTTCGGTCGGTGTGCAAAGTCCGATCTGGCGTTCTTCACGGTCGTACTTGGGGGCGCCGAGCATCCCGAGGAAATCGGCGACCTGATCGCACGCGCGCGCTCGACGCTCCGCAATGTCTTCACCAAGCATCGGGCTCAGCGAAAACGTTGGGCGGACGTTGAACTTGTGGGGTGGTTTGAAATCGACGCGCTGGGCGCGGACGACGCGCCACTGCTGGGACAAGAACGGGCAGACCTAATTTCCGATCTCGGAATTCGTCTGGTCGATGACCGCCCCACATACATTCCAACGATCCATGGAATCGTCGGTCTGAACGGTCTCGACCATCAACAGTTTCGGGACGCGCTTGCGGAGAAATGGCCTGCGGCGCGACAAGTCGATGTCCGTCCGTTTTACGATCATGCCTCCAAGGACAAGAGCATCTCCTGCATCGTCCGGTACGCCCTAAAACGGACATGCACCAGTTTCCTCAAAGGCATTGATGTGGCGTGGCCGGACTCATGGCTCATTGAATTCGAGACGTGGCAGTTTCATCATTCCAGAAGTTTTCAATCAATGAAAGTATCAGTCGGAAGAAAGAAGCCGGTTAGTCATCGAATATCGTTCGAGATAACTAATACTGAGTTAGACGAATTAGAACCTATGCCATTCACATGCTAATTTAAGAGATTTCCTACTATGTATAACTGCCGCTTGCTTCATGAATTCGTGAATCGAATTCGCGCTACTGAACTTGTAAAGCGGGTTGTACAGCGAACGAAAATTCCGATTTCCACTCACGTTGTCGTGCCGTTCGACTTTGACAACCCGGCGGACGTGATCGCGTACCAATCCGCGAAGCTGAAATGCGCTCGCCAATTTTCAGGGGCGTTCGTCTGGCGTGCTGATGTTGCTGAAGGCATGGCGACATTCGGCTTCACCCGTTTCACCGACGCGGTTCTGTTCGCAATGGCGATGCCAACTGCCACGCTGCGGGCCGCGTAAGCCCGCCAGAGGGGGTGAGTGCGGGCGGGTGCGGGCCTCTACCCCTCCATGCCACGGTGGCCGCCAGCCGCCTTCTGAGCCGCTACGGAGGGCGTTTCCGCCGAACCTTCTTCTCGACATGGTGCCGTCTATGCGTCCATCGTATCAAAGATGGCCGCGCGTCCTCGGCGGTGGCTACCGTAGCTGAAGGTGAGCAGGCGATGACGACGAAATTGCCCGAGGTCTCAACAGACAAGAAAGACCTATTCGCGGCGTATGCTCGCTTCGAACATTCGCTCAAGGAAATTGGATTTCTTCACGGACATGATGGCGGCAGAGCCAAGCCCGATTGGCTGAAATTTTCCCGCGAGAAGGAACTCGCCCATATTTTCGATGATCTATCTGAAGACGCGGACGTAGCCGATCTGATTAGCGATCCTCCATGCGTCCAGATGGTTCGAAATGGGGCTGTGAGTTGGGACCAAATACTGCCCATCCCGATCTCGTCATCGCATGATCTATTTCGTTCAGTCAAAATTGTCAGAGACAATCTTTTTCATGGCGGTAAGTCCGGCGAGAATCCAAGAGACGATGCCTTGTGCAGAGCAGCCACCAAGGTGCTTCTTGCCTGCTTGGAAAGGCGAGCCGACGTGAAGGCGATGTTCAACGGCGAATATTAGCAGTGGGCAATTCACGCCGCCTTCCGTCCCGGCTCTCGATCCTGTGGGCCGCAGGCGCCGACTTGTGGATCAAGCGGGACCATGGTCGTGTCTGCCAACGATGGAGAGGCGAATGAATTGGAGCAACGGATTCAAACGGCTTGCCGTCGTCGCCCTCATCGGGTGGTGGGCATTCTGTGCGGTTTGGTTCCTTAGTGCCCGGAAGGCTTCGCAGGCCGGTATGGCCGAGTTCTGGAATCAATCCGGCTACTCAGCAGAGCCCGTCCGCACATCGATCCACGCCTCTACGTCAGCGGGGTACGCGCTGGTCGCGGCGGTCGCGGTGCCGGTGATTGTCTTCGTTGTCGTGCTTGTGGCCAAATGGGTAAGCAAGGGATTCAAGGAGCCAGCCGCCGGGTCCAAGTAGGATTCCGATGTTTGGATGCAGGGGTGCCGATGTTCAGGCGGTGGATCATGGCCGGTGTGTGCGTGGGTGGCGCGATATTAGTCGCGGAGCCTGCCAAGGCCGAGAGCTTCCGGCTGGTGAGCGGAAGTTCATCCGCGCTGCTGGTAGCCGATATGGATAGCGTTCGCCGCGTCGGCGGCGTGGTCAGTTTCAGCACTGTGATGTTTTCGCGGCGCGTCGAGTACTTCAACGCACGTCCTTCGTGGGCAACTCAAACCGCCAATGAGATCGACTGCCGAACTAATCAGCGGCGGGAGGGTCGCGCGCGCTATCTGGCTGAAGGCGGCGTTCTGATTTCCAGCGAGACGGTGACGGGGGGATGGCAGTCGATTCCGCCCAGAAGCACCGGCATGGCGATCCGCGACCTCGTTTGCGAAGGCCGCATCACAGAGAACAACATCGAATTCGGTGATAGTTTCGGCAGGGCAGAGGAAATGGCTCGGCGGGTTTTGGGCCACTGACCTAACGAGATTGTATGGTGGCGGCGCATCCGTTCGCCGCCCCACTTTCAGGCCTCATCTGGTCTGGCGCGCTTCTTTGGTTTGAGCTTCACGCAGCCGCACCTTCTTCGCCTTCTCTTCCGGGGTTCTGTTCATGTAGCGGGCAAGGGACGAGAGCGTCTTGTGGCCGCTCGTTTGCTGAAGCTCGATCAGGTTGTCGTGGTAGTCCGCGAGGGCCGTGAGCGCGACGTGGCGCAAGTCATGGAAGGTCAGGCGTTTCACGCCCAGATGCTCTTCAGCCCACTTGGCGGCATCGGCGTATGCCTGCTGCACCTGCCATTCGGTGAAGCCTCCGTCCGCACTGAGCTTGTCAGGATCGCCGAACACCCACCCGTCCAGTCGCCTCGGAAGGCTGCGTCGCATTTCTGCGATCACGGCGGCCCCAGCGGTGGTCAGGATCACGTCGCGGGATGTACCGTTCTTGGTATCCGGCAGGTGAGCGTGTGTGTCGTGGATATGATTCCAATTTAAGCGCCGAATCTCGCCCTGCCTCATGCCGGTGGCGAGCGCGAGTTTCACGACGAACGGGAGCCACTGCGGGCCGCGTTCGCAAGCTTCAATCAGGAGCCCTTGATCACCTTCGCTCATGACAGCGAACCGGGCAGGACGGGGGCTTGGCCGCGCCACACCTCGGCAGGGGTTGTCGATGTTGTAGTCCCACTCGCGGGCTTTCCCGAACACGGCGGACAGCAGATTGACGGCGTTGCTGATGGTCGTCGGCGCCTTGCCTTCGGCCTTACGGGCGGCGATCCATGAGGCGATGTCGGACGGGCTGATCCCCGCGATGGAGCATGGCGCGAGATCGCTTTGCATCCATGCACGAAGCCGGTTGGCTTCCTGACGACTGCCCTTCTTGGTCGGGGTGACTTCATCCATATAGCGTTGGAGAAGGTCACGAAGATTCATGCGCTTCTCTTTCGTCCGATCAACGTAGTCATGCGCGACGATCTTGCCGAGTTGAACAGCGCGCCACGCTTGAGCCGCCTTCAGGGTCTCAAACGTCCGCGACGGACTCGCGCCGTTGCGCCGGATTTTGACTTGGAATTGGTGAGGCCCGCGTTTGTAGATTCCGGGGGCAACTTTTTGGGTTTTCGACATGCGTCTTCTCTAAGTTCAGAAGACCAATGTCCCACATTGTCCCTAAAAAGGCGATAAAAACCGCTGTCTATTCTTGAGATTGGCGGGTGGAGTGGGATTCGAACCCACGGAAGGCTATGAACCTTCGCCGGTTTTCAAGACCGGTACCTTAAACCTCTCGGTCATCCACCCGAATGGGTCGCTCATTATTGGGACAGTATTCTACGGTTTTCAAGACCGCTGCCTTAAACCACTCGGCCACCCATCCGGAAGCGGACGGCTATAGCAAAGCGGGGCGCGTGGCTCCAGCGGCGAGACAGCCTTAATGAAAAGCGCCGTTTCGTTAACCCTGATGCAAGGCATGGCGGCCACCATCGACGCACGCTGGGGAGCGTAGATTGAAGGAGGAGAGCGGCGATGATCCGCATCCGTTCGTGCGCGCCCGCTCGCGCTCTCGCCATGGTCCTGCTGGGCGGCGTGTCGCTGGCCGCCTGCGCCACGCCCCAGCCGCGCTTCGCCGCGAAGCATCCGGTCGAAGGGCCGACCCCCGGGCAGATGCCGAACGGCGCTGGCGGCCGCTACAAGCTCGGCGCCCCCTACGAAGTCGGCGGCGTCTGGTACGCCCCGAAGGACGAGCCAAGCTATGACCAGGAAGGCACGGCCACCTGGTACGGTACGGGCTATCATCTCAAGACCACGGCGAACGGCGAGGTTTTCGACCAGTTCGCGCTGTCGGCGGCGCATACGACCCTGCCGCTGCCGTCGATCGTCGAGGTGACCAATCTCGAGAACGGCCGCACGGCCCAGGTGCGCGTGAACGATCGCGGTCCCTTCAAGGGCGGTGCGATCATCGACGTCTCCCAGGCCGCGGCGCGCCAGCTCGGCTTCGAGCAGCAGGGTCAGGCGCGCGTGCGGGTGCGCTATGTCGGCCCGGCGCCGTTGGGCGCCCCTGACGCCGGCCTGCGCTATTCGGCCTACACCCCAAGTCCGACGCCGGGAGCCCAACCTCCAGGCGCGCCGAGTTCCTATGTCGGCTTGCCACCGGCGGCTGCAGGCCCCGGCCCGGTCGCGAGCGAGCCGCTGGCCCCCATCCCAGCGGCGTCGCCTTCCACGATGACGCCCGTCGCCGCTCCGCCCACTCCCCCGGCTGGACGTAACCTCTATCGGGTGCAGGCCGGCGCCTTCGCAGATCCCGCCAACGCCCAGAAGGTCATCGCCCAACTGGGCGGCTCAGTTGCAGCCACGATCGAACCGTTCCAACGCTCGGACGGCATGACCCTCTACCGCGTGATGGTTCAGGGAACGGCCGACGAGGGCGAGGCCTGGGCCCTGCGCGACCGCGTCGCCTCTTACGGCCTGCCCGAGGCGCGCGTCGTGCGCCCCGGCGCCTGAGGCTCATCGGCAGGTTCCGCAAGGACGGCTGGACAAACCGGCCGAAGCCGCCATTTTGGCCGGCGTGACGCGAGGGCGGTTCATTACATTCGAAGGCGGCGAGGGCGCCGGGAAGTCGACGCAGGTCCGCCGACTGGTCGCCCATCTGCGCGACCTCGGCCTCGATGTGGTCGCAACCCGCGAACCCGGCGGTTCACCAGGGGCTGAAGCCATTCGCGACCTCGTCCTGAAGGGCGAGGCCGACCGCTGGAGCCCAGCGACCGAGACCTTGCTGATGTACGGGGCGCGGCGCGACCACATCGAGCGGACCATCCTGCCGGCTCTGGCGCGCGGCGCCTGGGTGGTCTGCGACCGCTTCGCCGATTCGACTCGCGCCTATCAGGGGGGGGCGGGCGGCGTGGACCCGGCATTCATCGCCGCGCTGGAGACGCACGTCCTGGCCGACGTACGGCCGGACCTCACCCTGGTCTTCGATTTGCCGGTGGACGTGGGCCTTGCCCGCGCGGAGGCCTTCGCCGCCAGCGCAGGTCACGCCGAGACCCGCTTCGAGTCCAAAGGGCTGGCGTTCCACGAGCGACTTCGCGCCGCCTTTCTAGCGATCGCCGCTTCCGAGCCCTCTCGCTGCGCTGTCGTCGACGCAGCCCAGAGCATCGAGGCGGTCGAGTTTCAAGTCAGAGAAGCGGTGAGCGCCCGCTTGGCTCCCGGTGGCTGACGCACCGATCCATCCCCGCGAAGTCTTCGGCCTTCGCGGCCACGAGGCGGCCGAAACCGCTTTCGAGGAGGCGCGCACGCGCGGCCGGCTGCACCACGCCTGGCTGCTGACCGGCCCCGAAGGGGTGGGGAAGGCGACATTCGCCTATCGGGCCGCCCGTCGCCTGCTGGGCGCGCCGGCCAATCCAGCCTTCGGGGTTCTCGGCGCCTCGCCGGACCATCCGGTCAGCCGCCAGATCACCGCCCGCTCCCATCCCGACCTACTGACGCTCGAGCGCATCGGCGAGGATGGCAAGCCGCGCAAGGCTATCCCCGTAGATGAAGCCCGCAAGCTCTCGGACTTCTTCGCCAAGTCGCCGGCGGCCGCGCCGCATCGCGTCGCGATCATCGACGCGGCCGACGACCTCAACGTGAATGCGGCCAACGCCGTTCTGAAGACGCTGGAGGAGCCGCCGCCGCGCGGGGTCATCCTGCTGATCTCGCATTCTCCGGGCGGTCTGCTGCCAACGATACGCTCGCGCTGCCGGCGGCTGGCCTTCCAGCCGCTGGCCGAGGAGTCGGTCACCGCGTTCGTCGAACAGCATGCCTCGGTTAACGCCGAGGACGCCATCCGCCTGGCCCGCATGTCGAAGGGCGCACCAGGCAAAGCCCTGTCGCTGGCCGCCGCCGGCGCTGTCACCATGGACGATGCGGCGAAGGAAATCCTGATGGGCCTGCCGACCTTGGATGAAGGTCTGGCCCTATCGCTGGCAGACCGCTTCCGTGGCGGCGAGGGCCAGGCGCAGTTCAACCTGCTGTTCGAGCGTTTGGCCGAACGCGTCCACGCCCACGCCATGCGGCTGGCGGCCGAAGGCTACGGCGGCCTT
The DNA here is from genome assembly GCF_041919955.1 of Phenylobacterium sp. Lineage (GTDB taxonomy): Bacteria > Pseudomonadota > Alphaproteobacteria > Caulobacterales > Caulobacteraceae > Phenylobacterium. The sequence goes on from NZ_JAYRSU010000019.1 coordinate 82,228, forward strand.
GATCGCTGGGCCGCGGCGTGGGAGACGCTGCAGCGCCTGCCGCGCGAGGTCGAGGCTGTAAATCTCGACCGGGCGGACGCCTTCTTCACCGCACTTACCGACCTTCGCGCCGCCGCGCGCGCCTGAGCCGCTTTCCAGTCCATGCTGATCGACAGCCACGTCAACCTGCACGCCCCTCAGTTCGACGCCGACCGCGACGAGGTGATCGCCCGGGCCCGCGCCGCCGGGATCGGGCTGATGATCAACATCAGCGACAAGGTCTCGGGCTTTGCTGCGGTGCGCGCCCTGGCCGACCATCCGGACATCTGGTGCACCGTCGGCACCCATCCCCACGAGGCCAAGGAGAACCCCGATCTCTCCGCGGCCGACCTGCTGGCCTACACGGCCGATCCGCGCGTGGTCGGGATCGGCGAGACAGGCCTCGACTTTCATTACGATCTCAGCCCGCGCGACATCCAGGCGAAGGTCTTCCGCCAGCACGTTGTTGCAGCGAGAGAAAGCGGTCTTCCGCTTGTCGTGCACACGCGCCAGGCCGACGACCTCATGGGCCAGATCCTCGAGGAGGAATATGCCGCCGGGCCGTTCAAGATCCTGATGCACTGCTACACCTCGGGCGCGGACTTGGCGGCGCGCGCCGCGGCGCTGGGCGCCTGGTTCTCAGTGTCGGGCATCGCGACCTTCAAGGCCGCCGAGGACGTCCGCGCCCTGATCCGGGACATGCCGGACGAGCGCATCATCGTCGAAACCGACTGTCCCTATCTGGCGCCCGTTCCACATCGTGGGCGGCGCAACGAGCCAGCCTTCCTGCCCGACGTGCTCGCCAAGCTGGCTGAGTTGCGCGGCTGGTCTAAGGCTGAAGCGGAGCAGCGAACCGAGGACGCCTTCTTCTCGCTCTTCGACCGGATCCCGCGGCCATGACCGGCACGCTGGAGTTCACCATCCTCGGCTGCGGTTCGTCGGGCGGCGTTCCCCGGGCCGATGGCGACTGGGGCGCATGCGATCCGACCAATCCGAAGAACCGCCGGCGCAGATGCTCGCTGCTGGTCCGCCGTCGCGGGGCGGAGCCCGAACAGGAAACGACGCTCATCGTCGACACCTCGCCCGACCTCGTCTCGCAGACCTCCGATGCGGGCGCGCGCCGCCTCGACGCGGTGCTGCTGACCCACGACCACGCCGACCAGACGCATGGGCTGGACGACATCCGCGCCTTCTTCATCCGCCAGCAGGCGCGCATCCCCTGCCATATGGACGTCGCGACCGCCGCAACAATGGCCCAGAGGTTCGGCTACGCCTTCAAGGGCGAGGGGGGCTATCCAGCGATTGGCGACATGACCTTGCTGCCGGAACATGGCGTGCGGTGGGCGGTGGAGGGCCCTTCGGGCGCCATTCCCGTCTGCACGTTCGAGCAAGACCACGGAAGTGTTAAATCTATCGGGTATCGATTTGGAAATACTGCCTATTCCAGCGATGTTGTGAATCTCGATGAGGCGGCGTTCGAGGCGCTGGCCGATCTCGACGTCTGGATCGTCGACGCGCTGCGCTGGCGGCCGCACCCGACCCATGCGCACGTCGAGCGCGCCCTCGAATGGATCGCCCGGCTGCGCCCACGCCGCGCGATTCTCACCAACATGCATGTCGACCTCGATTTCGACGAACTGGCCTCCAAGCTCCCGCCAGGTGTCGAGCCGGCCTATGACGGCCTGCGGTTTGAACTTGAACTTGGCAGTGAATTTCCGTGACGACAGAACCGCTTAAGCTAGGCTTCTTGGCCTCCCGAAACGGGTCGAGCATGCGCGCCGTGATCGAAGCGACCGAACGAGGCGCGCTGGCGGCCCGGCCGCTGCTGGCGGTCAGCAACAACCGCAGCGCCAGCGCCCTTGAGTTCGCTGACGCTCACGGCGTCGCGACACTGGTGATCGCCACTCAGGCCGACCCGGACGCCGCCGACGCCCGCTTGTGCGCCGCCATGAAGGAGGCCGGCGTCGAGCTGATCGTGCTTTCGGGCTATCTCCGCCGGCTCGGCCCGCTCACCCTCGGCGCCTATCGCAACCGCATCCTGAACATCCACCCCGGCCTGCTGCCGACCTTCGGCGGCGAGGGCATGTACGGCCGCCGGGTGCACGAGGCGGTGATCGCCGCCGGCGCCTCCGAAAGCGGCGCGACGATCCACGCCGTGGACGACATCTACGACCACGGCCCGGTGATTGCGCGACGCACCGTGCCGGTGCTGCCGGGCGACACGCCCGACAGCCTGGAAGCGCGTGTCACCGCCATGGAGCCGGGCTTCTTCGTAGAGACCCTGCAGGCCATCGCCGAGGGCCGCCAGCCGCTGCCTGCCTAAGCGTCGTCACGGCCCATGGCCCGAGCCAACGCCGGGCGCGCCGTGGCGCGGACCAGATAGTCGTCGAATTCGGGATAGTCGGGCAGAAGCTCGCGCGCGAACAGCATCGGGCTGGTGAACAGGATGTCCGCCGCCGAGAAGTTGTCGCCCAGCAGCCAGGGCGAGGCGCGAAGCGTGTCGCGCAGATGATTGGCCAGGATGTCGTAGGTCTGCCTGTCGCCTTCATCGCTCGCCGTACGTCCCTTCCAATGATTGGTCACCGACGGTTCCAGCACGCCGGCGTAGTACGCGAGCCACGAGAGGTACGCGCCGCGCTTGGCGTCGCCGACCAGCGGCCCGAGGCCGACTTGGGGAAACTTGTCGGTGAGGTAGAGGGCGATCGCCGCGGATTCGTAGATCAGCGCATCGCCATCGAGCAGCGCGGGCACCTGGCCATGCGGGTGGGGATTGCGCGGATCGCGCGCGCCGCTTCCCGCCATCTCGCCGCCGGCCCGCTTGATATCGACCTTCATCACCTCATAGGGCGCACCGAGTTCCTCCAGCAGCCAGATGAAGCGGGTCGAGCGCGACTTGGGCGCGTGAACCAGGGTGAGCATGCGAGCCTCCGTTGATGAGACGGGAACATAACAGGAACTTGCGACGGTTCAACCGCGTCTAGCGAGGGATGGCGGCCACCGGTTCGCTGTCGAGACGCTTGACTATCTTCACCCGGCTGAAGTCTTCGGCTGTCCGCCGCTCGAAGCCGAAACTCTTGGCCGTGGCCAGCATGGGGGCGTTCTCGCGCGCAACGTCCCCCCATACCTCGCGCAGTCCGCTGGCGGCGGCGTAGCCGAGGATTTCGCCCAGCATCAATCGGCCGAGCCCGTGATGCTGGCGGTCCGTCCGCACCATCAGAGCGAACTCGGCCGTCTCGCCCTGCGGGTCGCCGGCTATGCGCGAAACCGCCAGGATTTTGCCGGCGCCATCCTCGGCCACCAACGCCATCTCGCGGTCGTAGTCGATCTGGGAAAGCCGCTCGGCCCACCCCGGGGGCAGGGTGCGGAAGCCCGATCGGAAGCGCAGGCGCACGTCCTCGGCGCTACTGGCCTCGACGAGTTCGGCCAGGGCCGGACCGTCCTGTGGTCGCACGGCGCGGATCACGATCGGCTCGCCGTCGATGCTGGCTTCTTTACGCAACCGCTCAGGGTAGGGAAGGATCGCCATCCGCGGCGCCTTGGCGCCCACCGGCGCCAGCGACATGCGCGCGTCCAGCGCCAAGACGCCGCTTGCGTCCGCCAGCAGCGGGTTCACGTCCAGTTCGGCGATCTCGGGATGCTCGACCGCGATCTGCGAGACGCGGGTCAACACGTCAATAATGGCGTCGATGTCCGCGGGCGGGTGATCGCGGTAGCCCCGCAGCATACGCCAGATCCGGGTGCGCTCGATCATGTCTCGACCGAGCACGTCGTCCAGCGGCGGCAACCCGATCACGCGGTCGGCGATGATCTCGACCCCGACCCCGCCGGCGCCGAAGGTCACAACCGGGCCGAACAGCGGATCGCGGGCAAAGCCGACCAACAGTTCCTGAGCGAGGGGCCGGTGGACCAACGGCTCGATCACCACCCCCGAAAGCCGCGCATCCGGCTTGGTCTTGGCGATCCGGGTCAGCATCGCCCGCGCCTCGTGCTCAGTCTCTTCGGCGCCTTCGAGGCCAAGCACGACGCCGCCGATGTCGGACTTGTGGGTAATGTCGGGGGAGAGAATCTTCAGCGCCACGGCTCCGCCGATCTCCGCCGCGGCAGCGCCCGCCGCTTCCGGGGTCGCGGCCTGGCGGCTTTCCAGCACCGGTACGCCATAGGCGCGCAGGATCGCACGGGTCTCCGGGTCGGTGAGGCGGGCCCGGCCGTCGGCGCGGGCGGCGTCGATTACAGCACTCACGGCCGCCCGATCCGGTTCGCCCGGCAGGCCTGAGGGGGTACGGATCAGGGCGTCCTGGGCCTTGCGATGGTTGACCAGGTGCATGAAGGCCCGGACGGCCTCGTCCGGCGTCTCGTGCGCCGGCACACCAGCCGCGGCAAGCTTGAGCCGTCCCTCCGCGACAGCGGTCTGGCCGAGCCACGCGCTGAGCACCGGGCGGTGATAGCGCTTCTCCTTCAGAATCTGCACGACTGCTTCGGCCGCCGCCGTGCTGCCCTCGACGGCCGTGGGGCAGTTCATCACCAGCACCGCGTCGGCGCCCGGGTCTTCCAGCATGATGTCGAGCGCCCGGCCGTACAGCGGCGCGCGCGCGTCGCCCAGGATATCGACCGGATTGGCGCGCGACCAATGATCAGGCGCGATTGCGTCCAGCTTTTCCAGGGTCTCTGGCGAGAGTTCAGCAAGGCGGCCGTCGCGGCTTTCCAGAGCATCGGCGGCCATCACCCCGGCCCCGCCGCCGTTGGTGAGGATGGCGAGGCGATCGCCGTAGACACGCAGGCCTGCGCCCAGAGTCGATACGGCGTCGAACAGTTCGCGCAGGCCGCCGACCCGGAGCATGCCGGCGCGTCGGAAGGCCGCCTCATAGACGAGATCCGAGCCGGCGAGGGCGCCGGAATGGGAGAAGGCGGCCTTCGCGCCGGCCGCGCCGCGCCCGGCTTTGACCACGACCACCGGCTTGGTGCGCGCGGCGATGCGGCCGGCGGTCATGAACTTGCGCGCGTCGGTGATGCTCTCGACATAGAGCAGGATGCCGCGTGTCTCCTGATCGAGCGCCAGATAGTCGAGCAGGTCGCCGAAATCGATGTCGGCCACGTCGCCGATGGTGAGGACATGCGAGAAGCCGACGCCCCGGGCATGGGCCCAATCGATGGCCGCGGCGGCCACGGCGCCCGACTGCGACACCAGCGCCAGGCCGCCCGTAGCCGGGGTGAAGTGCGCGAAACTGGCGTTGATGCCCAGTCGCGGCGACATGAAGCCCAGGCAGTTGGGCCCCAGGATGCGCATCAGGCCGGGCTTGGACGCATCCAGCATCGCCTGGCGCTGGACCGCATCGACCCCCGCGCTGATCACGATGGCGGCGCGGCATCCGAACTCCGCCGCCTCTCGCACCAGCCCTGGCACAGTGGCGGCAGGGGTAGCGATGACCGCGAGGTCCGGCGTCAGCGGCAGGTCGGACACCGAGCGGTAGGCGATGGCCGAGCGAACGGCGCTGGCGGTCAGCGACACCGGCAGGACCGGGCCCGCAAACCCGCTCTCCAGCAGGTTGCGCGACAGCACCTGGCCGACAGAGCCCGGTCGGTTGCTCGCCCCGATCAGGGCGATGGCGTTGGGATGGAAGAGCGCGTCGAGATTTCGGGTCGTCATGGCTCGCAGCTCCGCCGTGGCAGGGCGCCGAGGCGCCCGCCCGAAAGAACAATGCGTTCGCGGGCGCGGATCAAGCCGCCTCCTGCGCCCTGTCCACGTTTTCGGAACCCCGTGCGCCGGCTCGATGCATCAGCCGGCGGCCATGCCTTCGAGCAAATGGCGGTTTCGGACCCGGAACTGCCTGTATGTCGGGAACTCGACGATCTTGGCGCTCTGCAGCTGGGTGATCATGCGCGACACCGTTTCGATGGTCAGGCCCAGGTAATCGGCCATGTCCTGGCGGCCGACGGCAAGATCCACAAGGTCGTCGTCAGCCTTGGCTTCAAGGCCGAGCAGGAAGCTGGCGACGCGTTCGCGGGCGTTCTTGCGGACCAGCAGCGCCAGATGCTCGCGTGCGCTCTCGAGGTCGCGCAAGGTGGCTTCCCACACCAGGGTCTGCAGTTCCTTTTCCAGGCCCGCGGCCAGGAAGGCTTCGCGGCTCAGCACCAGGACGACACAGTTGCTCAGGGCTTCGGCAGCCATCTCGTGGCGGTCGTCCTGTTCGACGCCGAAAATCTCGCCCGCATGATAGAAGGCGCCGATCGGCCGGCGTCCGTCGGCCATGAAGCGCGAGGTCCGAACCACGCCGCTGACCACACGATAGATGCGATCGGCTGTCTCGCCCTGGCCATAGATTTCCTCGTCCTTCGCGAACGCCATCGGCACGCCGATGCGCGACAGCAGGTCCTGGCCGTCGAATGGAGCGGGGCGGGGCGGCTTGGCGTCGTGGAACCAGTCGGTAAGGGTCATGCGAACCTCCTGCATGCCCTTTGCGTACGCGTCGGCCGGACGGCGCGAAATTTGGGAAGGCCACTTAAGGGGTTCTACCTAGGCCGCGCCGCGCATCATCCGCTTCAGGTCGAAGACCGGGAAATCTGGGCGATATTCGCCCTTCAGAACTGCGGCCATATAGCGGCCCGCGTTACGCAGATACTCCTGGTCGCTAAGGGCAGCCTGCTCGAAGGCGTCCAGAGCTGGGCGCGCGGCCTCCCCCAGGGCGGTGAGAGCGTTCAACGCCTGCAGCCGCACCTGCCAGGACTGATGCACGCCCGCCAGATCGGCTAGTACGGCGACCGATTCGGGCGCGGCGCCGAGATGTGCGCTCGCCTCGGCGGCGACGACACGCACTTGTGGAGCGGCGTCCTCTCGCATCATCCGCTTCAGAGCCTCAGCGCCGGACGTCGCCTGCGGCCCGAGGACCAGGTGCCCGGCCGCGGCCCAGTAGCGGACGACCGGATCGATGTCGATGAGCGCCTTGCCCAGCGCGGGCAGGTTCGAAGCCTCGCCCGACGCAGCCGCGCCGGCCAGCCCCATGATTCGCGCCAGCGGATAGGCGGCCTTGTCTCGGCTGGCCTGATAGCCCTCGATCGCCATGCCTTCCGGGATGAAGCCGTTGTCGACGACCGCCAGCATGTGACGGTCGAGGGCCGCGCGGAGCCTGCCGAGCGGGCCCCAAGCGGCGGGATCGTCGGCCAGGTTGCGCACTTGGTCGCGGTCGGCGGCCAGATCGTACAGCTCCTCGAACGGCTTGCGCTGGAAGAAGCGGCTCTGGGCCGGCGTGAGTTCGCCGGCACGATAAGCTCGCTCCCAGTCCTGGTAGCCGCGCGCCAGCCATTCGAACGCGCCATGCATGCCCCAGGGCCGGTGCGGCATGTAGTTGCGAATGTAGCGCCAGCGCCCGTCGGTCACCGTCCGGACGAAGTCGTAGCGCTCGTCCATCCGGTTGCGCATCCCGAAGGCGTACGGAGCCGGCGGGCGGACACGACGCCCGGCCAGGGCGCGGCCCTGCATCTGCGGGGGCGCAGCCAGGCCGGCCAGCGACAGCACAGTGGGCGGCAGGTCGATCAGGCTGGCCGGCGCCTCCACTTTGGTCCCAGGCGCATGGCGGCTCAGATGGGCCCATTTCGGCGGGTAATAGGCGACCAGGGCGCAACGCAGGCCTTCGTCGTAGCAGTAGCGCTTGCTGCGCGGCAGCGAGCCGCCGTTGTCGGAGTAGTAGAAGACGATGGTGTCGTCGGCCAGGCCGTCGGCGACCAGCTCGGCTAGCCGTTCGGCCAGTTGGCCGTCCATCTTCTCCATCAGATTGTAGTAGCTGGCGATGTCGCCGCGGACCGCCGGGGTGTCGGGCAAATAGGCTGGCACGCGCACCTGCTCGGGCCGGACGCTGCCTTCGGTCGGCTTCAGAAACAACCGCGACTCGTGCGTGGTCTCGTAGTTGAACACCGCCATGAACGGTTTGCCGGCCGGGCGGCCGCGCCAGTGCGCCTTCGCGCCGGACGCGTCCCAGATCGCCGCCGGGTCAACATCGCTGTTGTAATCGGTCTTAGCGTTGTTCGAGCAGTAGTAGCCGGCCGCCCGCAGCAGTTCGGGATAGGTCGCAAAGCCGCGGGGCAGGGCGGCCAGTGCCCGCATGTGTTCAGCCGGCGCACAGCTCTCCGGATAGACGCCTGTCAGAATGCCGAACCGCGAGGGCGCGCAGACCGGCGCGGTCGAATAGGCGTTGCGATAGAGCACTCCGCGGGCGGCCAGATCGTCGATGGTCGGCGTACGGGCCAGGGTATCGCCATAGGCGCCGATGAACGGGTTGTTGTCCTCGCTCACCAGCCACAGAATGTTCGGCCGCTCCTCGCCCGCCTGGGCCGATCCGGCTGCAGTGGCCAGGGCCGCGGCGACCGCGCTGCGTCTCGTCATGCCCGTCATGGTTCCTTGCCTCCTGCCGCGCGGGATTGTCTAGGTCGCCTTAGCGCGTCCGCCTAGTTGGCGGGGGAAGCGGCCAGCGCCTTGGCGTAGGACTCGAACCGGACGGAGCCTTTGTCGCGATCGTAGAGGATGAAGGCCGGACCGCGCGGCTCCACAGTCTCCTTGGGCAACAGAGCCCGCATCCGGGCGACGACCGAGGCGTACTTCGCTTCCCCCGCCAGGTTCCGCAGCTCCCCAGGATCGGCGACCATGTCGTAGAGCGAGGCGCCTAGGCGGCCGCCTTCCCACTCGGTGTAGCGCCAGCGGTCAGTCCTCACCGTGCGACCGCCCTGAACCTGGGAATAGGCCGGCCGCGTCCACTTGGCGTTGCGGGGCGACGCCAGCAGGGGCCTTAGGCTCACCCCCTCCACGTCTGACCGCGGCGGCAAGCCGGCCAAGTCGACGAGGGTCGGATAGAGGTCGAGCAGTTCGACGGGCTTGGGAGAGGCCGCGCCGTTCCCGCGTGCGCCCGGCGCGCTGACGATCAGGGGGGTGCGCACGGACGCCTCCCACAGGGCGTTCTTCTGCCACTGGCCGTGCTCGCCCAACATGTATCCGTGGTCGCTCATGAAGACGACGATGGTGTTGTCCTTCAGACCCAGCCGGTCCAGCGCGTCCAGCACCTGGCCGACCTGGGCGTCCATGAAGGTCGTCGAGGCGTAGTACGCCTGCATAATCTTGCGCCGCTCGGCTTCCGGCGCGCCGTAGTTCGCCGGCCACATGTTCGAGGTCACCAGCGGCCTGACCGGCGCAGTCTCAGGCGGCTGGTCCTCCAGGCGGATCTGCTCGGGCGGATAAAGATCGAAATAGGCCTTCGGCGCGACGTCCGGCACATGCGGACGATAGAAGCCGGCCGCGATGAAGAACGGCCCGTCCTTTGCCCTTTCGAGCATCTTGACGGTTTCGGCGGCGATGATGCCGTCGGTCTGCTCGGCGTCCTTGCCCTCGTCGTCCAGATAGGCCCAGGCGGCGCCGAACGGGATCCCCGGGGTCATGTTCTTAAGGCGGCCGGCCAGTTCGGCCTCCTTGTCGCGCCCGCGCGGGTTCACGACCTGTGTCCAGGAACGCGTGTCATCAGGGCCGCTGGTCCCAATGTCGTTCGGCACGCCCTGGTGAAAGATCTTCCCGACCCGGCCGGCGAAGTATCCCTGCTGCCGGAAGTACTGGGGCAGGGTGACCGCATCTGGCAGGGCGGCGCGGAAATCGGTCTTCAGGTCGAAGACCCGCGTGGCGTTCGGCCGCCGGCTGGTCAGGAATGAGGCGCGGCTTTGCGCGCACTGTGGGAACTGGGTGTAGGCGCGTTCGAACAGCACGCCCTCGCGCGCCAGTCGGTCGAGATTGGGCGTCTTCACCTGCGGAAAGCCGTAGCCGCCGAACCGCGCGCCCAGGTCGTCGCTCATGATGAGCAGGACGTTCATCGGCTTGGCCGTGACGGCCGCCGACGCCCCCTTCGCAGGGGCTGGGGCGGCCGCCGCGGGCGCCTGCACGCCAAACGAAATGGCGGCCGTCAGGGCGAGCAGTGAGGTCTTGGCTAGGCGGAAGGCTGGCGACATTTGGCTCCCCGATGGTCCACTCAAGGTTCGCTCCCGAGCGCTTGACAACGATTACATGATCGTCGGATAGACAACGTTGTCAAGAATGATCGCAGCGACGCAAGCCGTCAGCCAGCGCATCACAACCTCGGAGGGGAAGCGCAGTGACCAAGGATCTTTCGTACCAATTTGCACGCGGTCGAATGGCTGCATTGATGGCCGGAGCCGCGCTCTGCGCCATGGCCGGCCCGGCCGCCGCTCAGTCGGTCGAGGCCGGCGCGGAGGTCGAGGAAGTGCTGGTGACCGCCCAGAAGCGCACCGAGCGACTCATCGACGTTCCCGTCGCGGTGACGGCGGTCAGCGGCGACAGCCTGGCGGCGAAGAACATCGCCGACACGGCTTCGCTGGTGCGAGCGGCTCCGTCGCTGACCTTCCAAGCGGGGGCGACGCCATCCAACACTTCGTTCCGCATCCGAGGCATCGGGACTTCGCTTTTCGGCCAAGGCGTCGAACCCTCTGTGTCGCTGGTCATCGACGGCGTGGTTATGGCTCGGCCTGCACAGAGCCTGACGGACTTCGCCGACCTGGAGCGGGTCGAAGTGCTGCGCGGGCCGCAAGGGACGCTATTCGGCAAGAACGCCACTGCCGGCGTGGTCCAGCTCGTCACCGCGCGGCCGCGTCACGAACTCGGCGGCAGCGTGGAGGCGACCGCGGCCTCGCACGAGGAATACCGCATCAAGGGCAGTATCACCGGCCCCATCACCGACAACCTCGCTGGGCGCCTGTCGGCCTACTACAACAACGTCGGCGGCTATATCGACAACGTCCGCACGGGCGTCGACGAGGGCGGGTTCGAAAGCTTCGGCCTGCGCGGAAAGCTGGAATGGACGCCGACCGACAAGCTCGACCTGCTGCTGACTGGCGACTATCGGATGTTCATCGGCACCATCGGGCGGCCGGTGATGATCTCGACGCCGAACCCGGTCATGACCCAACTGATTGGGCCGATCGTCGCCTCGTCCAGCAACCGATCCATCGGGACCGATGTCGAGACACTATCGAAGTCCAACCAGGCCCTGGCCTCGCTGGAGGCCAACTACGACCTCGGCTGGGGAACCCTGACCTCGCTGACCGCCTACCAGCACTATCGCGAGCACGGCCAGATCGACGTCGACGGCCTCTACACGCCGCGGCCGATCTATCTCGGCTCGCAGCCCAGCAACGGCAATTCCCGCTTCAGCGTGAATGACGGTCCGATCGAGATCGCCAATTTCAGCCAGGAGCTGCGGATCGCCAACAATCCGGGCCAGCGGCTGTCCTATGTGGCCGGGCTCTACTACTCGGACGTCCTGATCCATCGCGGCTTCAAGCGGGCGATCGAGACCTGCGCGGGCGCCGGCCTGGTCCTGGGCCAACCCTGCGCGACCTACGTGACCCGCTCAGGCTTTCACAGCGCCAAGCTGAAGAGCCAGCACATCTCGGCCTTCGGCCAGGCCGAGTTCGAGCTGGTCGAGAACCTGAAGCTGATCGCCGGCGCGCGGGTTCAGCGCGAGGAGGTCAGCGTGCTCGGCAATCGCACCGGCCAGCCCCTGTCGCCCGGCGACCTGCCGCTGGCGGGGCCGACCGGAACCTATTCGGTGGGCCTGCGCACGGCGGACGACACCGCCGTGACCGGCAAGCTGGGCCTGCAGTACAAGTTCAGCCCCGATATCCAAGGCTACGCGACCTATTCGCGTGGCTACAAGGGGCTAGGCCTGGGCACCGAGCTGACCGAGGATTTCGTGCGCGATCCGCCGGTGATGCCCGAGCACGTCGACGCCTACGAAGTGGGGCTGAAGGGCCGGATCCCGCAAGCCGCGCTCAGCTTCGGCTTGGCTGTCTACTACGCGAAGTACACCGACCTCCAGATCCAGGCGAACCGTTCGGACTCGACCACGGGCGTCATCCAGTACGTGCAGACCAACGCCGGTTCGTCGACGACCAAGGGCTTCGAGTTGGAAGGCGACTGGCGGCCGCATCAGAACTTCTCCCTGTCGGGCTCGCTCACCTATACGGACGCGACAATCGACGTCGACGGCCTCAACTGCCCGCTGCAGTTCCAGGCCAACGCGCCGACCCTGACCAGCGGCTTTCCGACCAACGCCTGCTATCGCGCACGCACCACCAACGGCGCCGGCGCGGTCGTGACCTCCGGGCCGATCCAGGACATCCGCGGCGGCTCGTTGCCGGCCACGCCGAAATGGCGGCTCAGCCTGTCGCCGCGCTATGAGCAGGAACTGGGCGCAAGCGGCTGGTCGGGCTTCGTCCAGATGGACCTGACCTATCAGACCAAGCAGCAGTTCGCGGTCGAGCAGGATCCGCTGCTGGTCCAGAAGGCCTACACCATGGTCAATCTGAGCGCCGGTGTCCGTCATCCAGAGCGCGGCCTGACGGCGAGCGTGTTCGTGCGCAACCTATTGGACGAGACCTACTTCAGCGGCATGTCTCACGCCTCGACGCTCGCGAGTCCACAGTTCCCCAACGAGGTGCAGGCCTACATCCCACGCGACGCCGACCGACTCTACGGCGTGACGCTGGGCGCGAAGTTCTAGAGTTTACCCCCGACTGGCGGGCTTCCTTCGGGACGCCCGCCGATTTTCTAGCCGCGGACCACGCAGCGGAAGCCGATGTGGCCGGTGGAGCTGTCGATCGCCTGCGGATGGCGTGCGGCCGGCCGATAGCGGCGGCAATAGGATTCCGCGCACAGGTGTGACCCGCCCTTGATCACCCTGCGGGGGATGACGACCTGGGGCGTGGCCGGATCGTAGCTGGCTTCCATCGCGCCGCCCTTAGGGTTCGACGGCGCGCAGCAGGGGCTCGCAGGCGCCAGGGCCTGGGCGTCGGCGTACCAGTCGCAGGTCCACTCCCAGACATTGCCGACCATGTCGACCAGGCCATAGCCGTTGGCCGGGAATGCGCCGACCGGCGAGGTCCGCTCCCAGCCGTCCAGGGCCAGGTTCTGCCAGGGGAACTCGCCCTGCCAATAGTTGGCCATCATCGTCCCGCCCGGCGCCAGCTCCCCGCCCCAGGCATAGTCGTCGTCCCCGCCGCCGCGGGCGGCGAACTCCCACTCAGCTTCGGTCGGCAGGGCCTTGCCGGCCCAGGCGGCGTAGGCCGCGGCGTCTTCGTAGGCGACATGAACGACCGGATGGTCGTCGAGCGCCATCGGACCGGGCTTGCCCAGCGGCCTGCGCCAGTAAGCCCCGAACTTGAACTCCCACCACTGGCTCGGATCGCCCAGCCAGACAGGCCGGTCGGTCATGCGGAAGACCAGCGAGCCGGCGCGGGCCATCTCGGGCGGCATGCCGGGATAGTCCTTCGGATCCGGCGCGATCTCGGCCAGCGTCTTGTGGCCGGTGGCCCGCACGAAGGCTGCGAACTGGCGGTTCGTCACCGGCGTCTCGTCGATCCAGAACGGATCGACCCGGACCCGGCGGGCAGGGCTCTCCTCTGGATAGAACCGGTCCGAGCCCATGAGGAACTCACCGCCGTCCAGGCGGCGCATACCGCGAAAATTCTCAGCCATGGCGCGGTCCGGTCGAGCCACGCTCAATGATCTCGAAGTCGAGGACGACATGGCGGCGGGCTTCGTCCTCTTCGGGCTCCAGCAGGAGATCCACGGCCGTCGAGGCCATGTCGCGCAAGGGCCGCCGCACCGTCGTCAACTCCGGCCAGACCAGGCGCGCATAGGGCATGTCGTCGAAGCCGGCGACCGAGAGGTCCTCTGGAACGCGCAGGCCCAGGCGCGCGGCGGCGACCATGACGCCCAGGGCCATGCCATCATTGGCCGCAAAGATCGCGGTCGGCGGCACAGCGCCGCTCAGGAGCTGGCGCGCGCCAGCTTCGCCGCTGCGGAAGGTGAAGTCGCCTTCGGCCTCGAGTTCGGGACGCAGGGGCAGGCCGGCCTTTTCGAGCGCGGTGCGATAACCGATGCGCCGATAGGCCGAGGCGCGGCGATCCCCGCCCGAGATGAAGCCGATATCGCGATGGCCCAGCGCAATCAGACGTTCGGTCATCCGCTCTCCGGCCAGCTTGTCGTCGAGCCCGACGCTGGAGGCGAAGAGATCGCCGCCGTCCGGCGAGATCAGCGCATAACGCAGTCCGCGTTCGCGTAGCGCCTCGAGTAGGGGAGGGTGGAAGGACAGCGGCGGCAGCACCACCACGCCGTCGACGCGGGAATTGTGCAGGCGGTTGGCGACCTCGGTCTCCGAGCCGGCGACGACCTCCTCGACGATGAGCTGGTAGCCGACCTCCCGGCAACGGCGGATGGCGCCGGTCTGGGCGCGGGCGAAATTGTCGAGCCCGCCGCCGCCGAACACCATGGCCATCAGGTAGGAGCGCTTGCTGGCCAGTTGCCGCGCCGAGATGTTGGGCGCGTAGTTCAACATCGCCATCGCCTTGTGCACGGCCTCGCGGCGTTCGGGCGTGACGCTGGCCTCGTTGTTGACCACGCGCGCGACGGTCTTGAAGGAGACGCCCGCCAGCTTGGCGACTTCCTTGATCGTCGGCCGGCGCGCAGGCGGCGAGGCGCGGCTGATGGTTTTCTCGTCGGCTCCCATGACCTGTTGATTATGCGAGGTTTCGGTCCTTGCACAGGCCATGTCGTTGCTGCAGGCGTTCACGCAATGAGCCGTGAGGCGATCGCGCGGATGTTGACAACGTTGTCATTACGCCAACATATCCCGCAGACATCTTAACGCATCGCTGCAGAGGAACTGCACATGTCCCGGCTCTCGACCTTCGCCTGCGCTGCGTTCGCCGCCCTGGCGCTTCCGGCTCAGGCCGCGACGCCGGCGCCGAGCCCTAAGCCGCGGAACATCGTGTTCATCCTGGTCGACGACCTGCGGTTCGACGCCATGGGCTTCCTCACGCCCGGCCTGAAGACGCCGAACATCGACACCCTGGCCAAGAACGGGGTCTACTTCCCGAACGCGGTCGTCACCTCATCGCTCTGCTCGCCCAGCCGGGCGACGATCCTGACCGGCCAGACCGCCCGCAATCACCATGTGGTCGACAACAACAACTCGTCCGAGGCCGGGCTGATCTTTTTCCCGAAATATCTTCAGGAAGCCGGCTACCAGACGGCGTTCTTCGGCAAGTGGCACATGGGCTCGGCCTCCGACGGGCCGCGTCCGGGCTTCGACCACTGGGTCAGCTTCAAGGGGCAGGGGACCTATTTCCCGACCGACGGCCTGACGCCGCAAGAGGTCGCAGCCGGCCGGACCCAGACGCTCAATGTCGACGGCAAGGTCGTACCACTGACCTGATGTCCTTCCTGTAGCGGCCACACCCCCGGTGCGGTTGTTTGCTCTGCGCCAGGACAGCTGGCGCGAACCGAACAGGAGAGGATCGTGGATAGGGACATCATCTTTGTAGGCTTGGACG
>NZ_JAYRSU010000020.1:0-83568 GCF_041919955.1 Phenylobacterium sp.
GGCCTGATCGACGTTGTTGTCGCGGACGAAAATCTGAACCAGAGGTCTCTCTCCTATCACCCGTTCCCGCTCGGCCCTCCTGACATCAGGCGGCGGCGAACGGACAAAAGCCTTGCACCCGCTGGCGTGAAGCCTTCGGGTTTGAGCGCGGCGGATTAGCAGATGAGGGCGAGGATGTCCACGGCGGACAGGCGGAAAAACGCCCGCTAAGATGCGACCCATGTCGAATGCAGACGATTGGGCGCAGGACGCCGAACGGCAGGTTTTGGACGCGGCCCTCCACATTGCCGCCGATCGCGGCTGGACCTGGCCGACGGTCAAGGCGGCCGGCGCGGCCGCGGGACTGTCGGAAGCCGACGTCGAACTGCTGCTGCCGCACGGCCCGGCCGACCTCGCCGCCTTGCTGGCCAAGCGACACGACGCCCTGACGCTGGCCGCCCTGCCCGATCCGGCGGGACTGAAGATCCGCGAGCGCATCCGGCTGGCGGTGCTGACCCGGATCGACGTCGCGGCCCAGGACGAGGCCGCCGTACGGCGATGGGCAGGTTTCCTGGCGTTGCCGATAAGGCTGCCGCTGGCGCTGCGGCTGTTGTGGGACAGCGCCGACCAGCTGTGGCGCTGGGCCGGCGACACCGCCACCGACGAGAACCATTATTCCAAGCGCGCGATCCTCTCGGGGATCCTCGCCAGCGCGCTGGCGATCCGGCTGTCCTCCGGCCGCGACGCCGCGGCCGCGTTCGTCGACGCCCGCATCGAGAACGTGATGGCCTTCGAGAAGTGGAAGGCAGGACTGAAGCCGTCGCAGCTGCTGGCCGACGTGGCCGCGGCCCTGGGACGGATGCGCTACGGCTGAGGTTCGAACTCGGCGTCGGTGAGGACGCAGGCCTCGAGCCGGGCGTCCGACAGGTCGGCCTCAAGGAACCGGGCGCGCACGGCGTAGGCCTTGCGCAGGTCCGTTCGGCGCAAATTGGCGCGCGAGAGGTCGGCGCAGAGGAACCGGCCCTTGCCGATCTCCAGGGGCCCGAGCAGCGCCCCGCGCAGGTCGGCGCGGGTGAGCTGAGCGTCGACCAGCCGCGCGCCGCGCAGGTCGGCCAGCCGCAGGTTGGCCCCCCGCAGGTCGCAGCGCGACAGATCCGCGCCCTGCAGCTCCACCCCCTCCATGTTGAGTCCGAAGAACACGGAGCCCGGCGCGATCAGGCCGCTGAGCCGGCGGCGCTTGAGCGAGCCGATCGGACGGAAATCGACCGCCGAGATACGGGCGGCCGCGCCGCGGCGGCCATGGCTGTCGCAGAACGCCTCGTGCGCGGCGAGCACCTGGTCCAGCGGCTGGTCGTCGACATAGACCACCGACGGCGGGGCGCGCAGGACGTCCGACATGTCAGCCCCCTCGACGGTCGCGAAGCTGAAATCGACGCTGATCAGGATCGCCCGTTTCAGCGAGGCGCCCGAGAGGTCGGCCCCGGCGATCTGGGCGCCGGTCAGGTCGGCGCCGTCCAGCTTGGCCTTGATGAGGCGTGCGCCGCCGAGCTGGGCGTCGGAAAGGTTGGCGTCGGTGAAATCGGTGGCGAGCGCCGAGGCGCCGGTCATCTGCGCGCCGGAGAGGTCCGCGCCGGTCAGCACCGCGAAGTTCAGCTCGCCCGGCCCCCCGGCGTGGTCGAGATAACGGAAGCCCTCATTGCGGTCCTGCAGGGCGATGCGCCCCTCGCGCAGGTCGCAGCCGGCCAAGTTCGCGCCGACCAGGTTGGCCCCGCGCAACGACGCGCCGCGCAGGTCCGCCTTGGCGAGACTGGCGTGGCGCAGGTCGCAGTCGCGCAGATCAGCCCCGAACAGGATCGCATTGTCGAAATTGGCGCCCGCCAGCATGGCGCCCGAAAGCCGCGCCCCGGACAGGTCCGCGTCCCGCAGGTCGACGCCCTCCAGCCGGTATCCCGACAGGTCGGCATAGGCCAGGCTCGCACGGCGCCCGCCGGTGCGATGGGTCAGATAGCGGCGATGTTCCTCCAGCGCCCGCCGCAGGGCCTGCGGCTCGAGGGACCGGAAGAGTTTAGCGACTGCAGACATACCTGACCGGGCGGGTGGGGAGGCCGGCAGACTGACCGTTCGCACTTAAGGAACGGTTGCGTAATTGTGTCGCAATCCAGGCTATTTGAAGGTTATGGTAAGCGCACCAACAACCATCATTCCCATATTCGTCGAATAATTCTCGATTTCACGCATACAATTACAAGCACAGAATTCGCTTTATAGCCAAGCTTACCGCGAAATGGCGCAGGCCATTCGAGATAAAGCCAGTTCATACGGGATATTGGCGCGCCGCGCGGCGGGACAACTGCAAAGCCGGCGCGAAACTTAAGGATACTGTTCCAAGCGATGCTGATCGCACGCCGGGCGAGGTCACGTCGCGACGAGACGTGGACCCGATCCGAAGCTGCGATCCTTCGTCACCGCGCAAGGCCTACGCCGGATCGAGGTTAAGCGGCCGCGCCTCGACCGTCACGTGCGCCAGCTCATGGACGCGCTGCAGGCGGGCCCGCACCTCCTCCGAACCGGCGGCGCCGACATAGCTGACAATCGCGCCATGCGCCGAAGGGCCGAGCCGCCAGACGTGCAGGTCGGTGATACGCGCATCGCCGGGGCCTTCGACCTCCTCGCGGACCTCATGCTCAAGATGCTTGTCGGAGGCGTCGAGCAGTACGCGCGAGGTGTCGCGCAGCAGGCTCCAGGACCAGCTGGCGATGACCATGGCGCCGACCACGCCCATCACCGGATCGAGCCAGCTCCAGCCAAGGAACCGGCCGGCCAACAGGGCGGCGATGGCCAGAACCGAGGTCAGGGCGTCGGCCAGCACATGAGCCAGGGCCGCGCGCATGTTGTTGTCCTGGTGGCCGAGGCGGCCGTGATGGCGGCGGTGGCCATGATCATGGTGATGGTCGTGATGGTCGTGGCCGTGATGGTCGTGGCCGTGATGGTCGTGGCCGTGACCCTGGCGGCCATGATGATGGCCGCCGCCCAGCAGCAGCACGCTCAGCAGGTTCACCACCAGTCCGATCACCGCGACCACGGTCGCCTGGCCGAAGGCGATGGCCTGCGGCTGGAACAGGCGGGTCACCGACTCCCAGGCGATGCCCAGGGCCACCACCCCCAGCACCAGGGCCGAGGCAAAGCCGGCCAAGTCGCCGACCTTTCCGGCGCCGAAGGTGTAGCGACCGCTACGGGCGTGCTTGCGGGCGAAGCGATAGGCCAGGGCCGCGACGCCGAGCGCCCCGGCGTGGGTCGCCATGTGGAAGCCGTCGGCCAGAACGGCCATCGAATGGAAGACCGTGCCGGCGACGATCTCGCCGACCATCATCG
This sequence comes from Phenylobacterium sp., assembly GCF_041919955.1. Lineage (GTDB taxonomy): Bacteria > Pseudomonadota > Alphaproteobacteria > Caulobacterales > Caulobacteraceae > Phenylobacterium. The sequence continues at coordinate 3,352 of NZ_JAYRSU010000020.1, forward strand.
CGGCGGTCAGCAGCACCACCCAGAGAGTACGCCGCGCATTGTCGTCGTGCCGATCGCCCAGGAACACGTGCTCGTGGGTCAGGTCGGCCAGCTCGTCGTCGAAGCTCATGATCTATTTTCCATACCGGCGGATGGCGGCGAGCACCTCCTGGGCGCCCTGGGCGCGGGCGGCGTCCGTCAGCCCCGGCGCAGCCACGTGCTGCTGAAGGTGCGCCTCGAGCACCTCGTCCATCAGGCCGCTCACGGCGCCTTTGACGGCGGCGATCTGCTGGAGGACGGCGGCGCAATCGGCCTCAACCTCCAGCGCGCGCTCGACAGCCGCCAGCTGGCCGGCGATCCGGCGGACGCGGGCGGTCAGTTCGGGGTCCGACTTCAGATGTCCCATAGTATACCCCCCTATAGTATATAGACAGCTCCGGGAAGCCGCCGCAGCGGTGCGGCGCGCTAGGGCCGCACCACCTCGCCGTCCTCCTTGGTGAACGTCCGGGGCTTGCGCTCCAGCAGGTCGAAGACCGCTTCCGAGGGGCGACAGAGCTTCACGCCCCTGGGAGTCGCGACGATGGGCCGGTTCACCAGGATCGGATGCGCGAGCATCGCGTCGAGCAGGCGATCGTCGTCGACATCGTCGGCTAGCAGACCGAGCTCGTCGGCGGGCGTAGCTTTTTCGCGCAGGAGCTGGCGCAGGGTCATGCCCGCAGCGGCGGCCAGATCGCTCAGCTGATCGCGCGTCCAGCCGACCTGCAGATACTCGACCACGGCGGGCGCGTAGCCGGCGGCCCGGATCATGGCGAGGGTGTTGCGGGAGGTGCCGCAGGCGGGGTTGTGGAAGATGGTGACGGGGAAGTCGGTCATGCGCGGGTCTCGGTCTTGAGCAGCCATCCGAACAGGCCCGCTGCGAGCAGCGCGCCGACGAGCTGGGCCAGGAGGAACGCAGGTACGCTGGCGGGAGCGACGCCGGCGAAGGTGTCCGACAGGCTGCGAGCCAGGGTCACCGCGGGATTGGCGAAGGACGTCGAGGCTGTGAACCAGTAGGCGGCGGTGATGTAGAGCCCGACGGCCGGCGCCGTGCTGTCAGGCCGCAGCCGCGTCGTGGCGAGGATGGCGGCGACGAGGCCGAAGGTCGCGACGACCTCGGAGACCGCCTGCGCGCCGCCGCTGCGCAGCGTTGTCGAGATCTGCAGGATCGGCTCGCCGAACATGGCGTGCGCGACCCAGACGCCCAGTACGGCGCCGGCGACCTGGACAAGGCCATAGGCCAGGGCCCATCGCCAGGACAGGTCCCGCCGCAGCGCCGCCACCAGGGTCACCGCGGGATTGAAGTGCGCGCCGGAAATCGGACCGAAGACCCAGATCAGCACGACGAGAGCGGCTCCGGTCGCCAGGGCGTTGGCGAGCAGAGCCAAGGCGGCGTTTCCACCGGAGAGGCGCTCGCCCATGATCCCGGAGCCCACGACGACCGCGAGCAGCAGGCCCGTTCCCAGGGTCTCGGCGACAAGCCTTCGGGACGGGCTGGACGTGTCCATGGTCAGCAGGCCGGCCCGCAGCTCTCGCCGCGGGCGAGAACCGCGCCGAGCGGCGCGCAGATCTGCGGCGCGCCGTTGCAGCAGTCCTCCATCAGGAAGCCCAGCAGGCCGCTCATCGCGCCATAGTCGGCGTAGTAGATGATCGAGCGCCCCTCCCTTCGCGAACCGACCAGACCCGCGTGGGACAGAACATTGAGATTGGCCGAGAGGCTGCTGGGCGGCACGTCCAGAACACGGGCGATCTCGCCCGCCGCGATCCCGCCCGGCCCGGCCGTCACCAGCAGACGGAAGATCGACAGGCGCCCCTCGTGCCCAAGGGCGGACAGCATGTTGACAGCGGCTTTCGATTCCATATTTCTAGAATACTCGAAATATAAGACAGTTCAATGACCGCCTTGGAGACCGCCGTGACCGAGTTCCCCGCCCTGGACGCCAGGTTCCTCGCCCAGGCAGACCGGGAACGGCTGGAGCAAAGCGGGGCCCTGACGCACCCGCCGCGAATCCTGCTGCTCTACGGCTCGTTGCGGCAGCGCTCGTTCAGCCGCCTGGTGATCGAAGAGGCCGCCCGCATCCTGCAGGCCCTGGGGTGCGAGACGAGGATCTTCGACCCCCGCGACCTGCCGCTGCCCGACGCCACCGGCCCGGATCATCCGAAGGTGCAGGAGTTGCGGGCGCTGTCGCAGTGGTCCGAGGGCCAGGTGTGGTGCAGCCCGGAGCGCCACGGGGCGATCACCGGGATCATGAAGGCCCAGATCGACTGGATCCCGCTGGAGATCGGCAGCGTGCGTCCAACCCAGGGCAAGACCCTGGCGGTCATGCAGGTCAGCGGCGGGTCGCAGTCGTTCAATGCGGTGAACACCCTGCGCCTGCTGGGCCGCTGGATGCGGATGATCACCATTCCGAACCAGTCCTCGGTGGCCATGGCCTATCGCGAGTTCGGCGACGACGACCGGATGAAGCCGTCCAGCTATTACGACCGGGTGGTCGACGTCATGGAGGAGCTGGTGAAGTTCACCCTGCTGACCCGCGGCCGCGCCGACTATCTGGTCGATCGCTACAGCGAGCGGAAGGCCGACGGCCGCATCCCCGAGCACGTGGCGCTGGCCGCCGAGGCGATGCGGCATGAGGCGCCTGCGGCCTGAGCGCGACATCGCTTTCCCGCAGTAGCGACACATCCGGATGCTCGGAACCTCTGCCGCCGGCCGAGCGCCTCAGGTTCAGAGCAACCTTGACGGCCGTGGAATCCGGAGAGGCTCGGGGCGGATCGGGCCGAAGTGGACGTCGGAGGATCCCCTTAGGGGACCGCGCAAAAGCCGACCGCCGCATCCGTATGGAGCCTTTCGCCGGTTAGCGAATTGAGGCTACGGCGGCCAAGCTTTCGGCGGGCGGCTCTCATGTTCACCACCACGGAGTCTTTAATGACGGTTGCTCGCATCTTCGTCGTCGCGGGGGCCTCCGCCCTCGCCCTGGCAGCCTGCTCCCGCCAGGAGAAGACGGCGGACACGACCGCTCCTCCCGCAGCCGCCGCGGAAGCCGCCAACGCGCCGGTGACCGCACAGCCCCGTCAGACCCGTTCGGTCCCAGTCGATGTGCAGGGGGTGACCGAGGTCGGCGCCACCGTGCGGGTCAAGCAGGTCGACCTGGCGCAGGACGCCACCGTTCTGGACGTCAGCATCTCGTTCGCCAGCAAGATGACCAACAACGTCGAGATGGCCACCAACCCGACCTATATCGAGCTTCCCAGCGGCCAGAAGCTGATGCTGAAGGCGCCGGAGGGCAATCCGGACATGAACATCGTCAATGGCGACACCATGAACGGCCGTCTGGTGTTCATGGGCGCCGTTCCGCGCGACGCCCAGCGTATCGCCGTGGTGTTCAACGAGGGCTCGAGTTCCGACAGCATCATCGGGCCGTTCCTGCGCCTGGACATCCCGCTGACGGCGGAGGCGGCGCAGCAGGGCGGGGCCGGCAAGTGAAATCCCTGATCCTCGCCGCAGCCGTACTGGCGGCGGCGTCCGGCCCGGCCAGCGCCGAACTGCGGGTGCGCCTGATGAAGGGCAGCGCCATCGGCATGCCCTCGACCTTCGAGCGCAGCGGAAGCGCGCCGCGCTCGACGTTCGAGAAGGCCGGCCCCGACAGCACGCTGACCAGCGTCTTCGTGCCTTCCGAGGTGGAACCGGCCCGTATCGAGACGACCCGCGCCCTGCTCACCGAGCTCAAGGCTCGCCGCACCGAAGGCACGATCGTTCTCGACCTGCCGACCGACGTCCTGTTCGATTTCGACAAGGCGGTGATCCGGGCCGACGCCGCCCCGGCCCTGGCCAAGGCGGCGGAGGTGCTGAAAAGCTATCCGACCGCCAAGGTCAGCATTGGCGGCCATACCGACGCCAAGGGCGAGGACGCCTATAATGACGCCCTGTCGCTGCGCCGGGCGAAGGCGGTGGCGGACCGCCTGAGCGCGCCTGCCGGTCACCCGCTCGAGGCCGAGGGCTTCGGAGAGAGACGCCCCGTGGCGCCCAACGCCCACCCCGACGGTACGGACGACCCGGAGGGCCGGCAGAGGAACCGCCGGGTCGAAATCCGCATTACGCCGCCCCCCGCATAAGGACCCCAAGCATGGCCCTGATCCCCTGCCCCGCCTGCGCGCGCCAGGTGTCGGACGCGGCTCCGACCTGCCCCGGCTGCGGCCACCCCATCGCTGCGCCGGCGCCGGCGACCATCAAGGAGGCCTTGACCCGGCCAGAGTCGGTCAGGTCCGGCTTCACGGTGCTTGGCCTCTACGTCACGGCGCCCTGGATCGCCCGCATCCTCGCCCTTCTGCTGTTCGTGGCGCTGGCGGCCTGGGTCGTCGCGCAGAAGTAGGTCGCCTGAGCAGCATCGCGAGCCCGAGGCGCCGGCGCCCCGACGACGCATACGAAGAGGGCCGCGACTGGCGCGGCCCTCGACACCTATTTCCTTGAGCGGCCGGCGGCCGTCAGTTCGACTCGGCCGGGGGCTGCATCTGGGTCGCGGCCTGGATGAGGGCGGCGATGCGATCGGTGGAGTCGGCGGCCTGGCTGAGGATCTGCAGCGGGCCGGCGCCGGGACGGATGACCGAGGCGACCTGGCCGGCCGCGCCCTGGGCGACGGCGATGGCGGCGTTCTGGGCCGAGTTCAGGCGCGAATTTGCGATCTTGATCGCCGTGGCGTCCTGATAAATGAAACCGTGGGTCGGATAGGTCGACGAGCCGAGATCGCGCACCGGATCGTACCAGACCTTGACCTGGCTCCAGTCGCCCGACGGCGAGACGTCGATGACGGTGACGTCCTTCTCGATCTGGCCGCGGGTCCCGCCGATGCGCGACCAGTTGGCGTGGGTGATCTGGATGACGCGGTCGGTCAGCACCTGGCTGACCACGGCCACGTGGCCGAGGCGCATCTTGCCGACAGGCTTGAAACAGAGGACGGCGCCGGCCTTGGGCGTGAAGCCGGTCTCGTACTTTCCGGCCGCCTGGCGCCACCAGGTATAGGCGTCGCCATAGATCTGGACGCCGGAGATCAGGCGCGCGAAGGGCACGCACTGCCAATAGGTGTCTGCCCAGGCGCTCGAAACCGGAGCAAAGAGCATAACCGCCGCGGCGGCCAGGGAGCCAATTACGGCTCTCGGTCGTTTAAGCATGTTACGGGTACTCCCCCACGCGAACGCGCTAAGGGGTAACCATCCTTCGTCTGAATGAAAAGAGTCTTTACGCGCCGGCGGCCGAAGGTCGGCGCGCCTCCCACGAGTCTGCCCACAGCTTCATCCGAGTACGGGCGGGTTTTTCGATGAGGTGATATGACGCAGCGGCCAGTGGAACGACTCCGACGAGGAAAACTAACCACAGACCCAGCGGCAGCCGCTCGTCGCTAAGCTGGAAAACCTTCGTAGCGCCGTTCACGAAGACTATCTTCCATGGCACGCAGACCATGTAGACCGAGTAGCTGATCTCGCCGAGATAAACGAGCGGCTTGTTACCGAATGTTTCAGTTCCGGTTTGAGCCATACGAGCCAAAAAGAAGATCAGCGCGCCGAGCGTGGTCACAATTACGGCATCAGGAGCGGCGATCGCCGCAAAACCAATCGCCGCCAGGGCGCTGATCGCCGCGCCGGCCAGGGCCAGGCCGCGATTCTGGGACGGCCGCGCACGCCACAGCGCATGCAGGGCGCAGCCATAGGCGAAGCAGGGAACGATGCGCAGGGCGCCCCACTGGATGGTCGCCTGGGTCAGGGGGAAGCCGGCGAGCGCCTGGAACAGCGCATAGAGCCCGGCCAGGAAGCCGACCGCCAGGCCGACCGCGATCAGCGGCCGGTTCTTCAGCGCCAGGGCGCCCCAGGCGAACAGCGGAAAGGTCAGATAGGCGAACCACTCGGCCGAGATCGACCAGGACGGATGGTTGAAGGCCGCCTGCGGGGCCAGGCCCCAGGCCTGCATCAAGAGCAGGTTCGCCGGCAGCGATTCCCAGTTGAGGATGTTCGGGTCGATGCCGAAGCCGGCGGCGGTGGCGGCCAGCGCCAGGACGATCATGCCGACCAGGGTGGCCAGGTGCAGCGGATAGACGCGCGCCAGGCGGTTCCAGAGGAACGATCCGTAGCGGAAGCGCCCCTCCTCCAGGCTGGTCCGGTAGACGTGGCAGAGGATGAAGCCCGAGAGGACGAAGAACAGCTCCACCCCCAGATAGCCCTTCTGGACGAACAGCGGGATCGCGCCGTCGAAGTCCAGCTTCGGCCAGTAATGGAACAGCACCACCCAGAAGGCCGCGAAGAAGCGCAGCGAGGTGAGTTGGCGGATGTTCGAGGCGTCGTTCATGGCGTCTTCGTCCCGTTCCGGCGCCGTTCTCGGCGCCCGCCTTAGGCGAGTGCAACTCCCGCGCCGCGGGAAGTCGGCTCGGCGCAGACCATGACGGCAAAGGCTGACGATTGGGTTACGGCGGGGAGGTCGCCAGCGCCCGGGCCAAGCGGACGAGGGCGTCTTCGAACTCGGGAGCGGCCAGCAGGGGCGAGTCCTCCAGGACCGCGGCGCGCACCACGCCGACCACCGCGCGGGTGACGACGAAGGCGTCGATCTCGCCGCGGCCGCCGCGACGGGCCGGAGCCTGGGCGGCCTCGCCGGGGCTCGGCTCCTGGGCCAGCAAGGCGCGCAAGGCCACCCGGCGCGTGAGCGGCCGGCCCGAGAAGCCCTGGATCTGGGCGCGGATCAGGGCCCGGTCGGGGTCGAGGCCCTCCTCGATCCAGCCCCGGGCCTTGCGACTGTCGAGGTCCCGCTCCTCGTGCATCATCGCCACCAGGATTGCGGCCTTGTTCGGGAAGTACTGGTAGAGGGTGCCGATGCTGACCCCCGCCGTCTCGGCCACGTGGTTGGTGGTGAAGGCCTCCTCCCCCTCGGTCTCGATTATGCGAGTTGCGGCCTGGAGGATCGCGCTCCAGGTGGCCTGGGCCCGCGCCTGTTTCGGTTTGCGGTAGGGGCCCGCCGCCTCCGTCACGCCCATGCTCCGCGATGCGAGTTCAAAACCCGAGCAATGCTCGGGAAAGTCGCCGCGTCAATCTCGGAGGGACGTTGCGATGACCTGGGCGAAGGAACGGCTGGACGGACTGGTGGCGCGCCAGGTGGAGCCGCCGCCGGTGGTGGAGACCCTGAAGCTCGGCCTGGTCGACGCGTGGGGCGAAGGCTGGGCGAGGAAACGCTGGGAGCCTGCGCCCGACCTGCTGAACGGGGACGGCAGCCTGTTCGGCGGCTATCTGGCCGCCCTGGCTGACCAGATGGCGGCTTTTGCAGCGATGAGCGTGCTGCCGGATCGTTCAACCTTCCGGACCACGAACCTGCAGATGCAGTTCTTCCGCATCGGCGCGGCCCAGCCCCTGGACCTCGAAGGCCGGGTGGCGGCTCAGACCCGGCGGCTGATCAGCGTGGAAGTCGACTTCCGCCGACCCGACGGGGCGCTGATCGCCCGCGGCGCCGCGCAGCAGGCGGTGATCGCCCCGCCTCAGGACGCGGTCGTCATGTAGCGGTCCCAGAAGCCGGCGGCCGGCTCTACCTGCTCGACCACGTCGACCCAGAGGCCGGAGGGATCGAAGAAGCCGAAGCGGAGCTGGCCGAACGGCTCGTGGGCCAGGTCGTAGTCGGCCTTCAGCCCGCGGGCGCGGCAGGTCTCGTAGGCCTCGTTCGCATCCTCGACCTGCAGCTCGAAGCACATGCCCTTGCCCGAGAACGTCTCCGGCCCCGGCGGGCTGGAGGGGTGGTCGGGGTGCATGAAGGCCAGGGTCGCGCCGTCGGCGGCCAGCAGCACGAACCAGTCGGCCTCGAACGCCACCTCGAACCCCAGGCGCGCGGTCCAGAAGTCGCGGCAGTCGGCCAGCTTGGGCGTGACGACGATCGGATAGCGGTCGACGAACTTCATCGCGTTTCTCCTTGATCCCAGGGTCGCAAGTCGTAAGATACAGACAGTCTGTATGTCAAACGGGAATCGACCATGGGCGTGAAGGCCGACAGGGCGCTGGCGACGCGGGCCCGGCTGGTCGCCGCGGCGCGCGAGCTGTTCGCACGCGACGGCTATGGCGCCACCGGGACCGAGGCGATCCTGGCGGTGGCCGGCGTCACGCGCGGGGCGCTCTACCACCACTTCGCCGACAAGCAGGCGCTGTTCGCCGCCGTGTGCGAGGACCTGCACGGCGAAATGGAAGGGGTGATCGAAGCGGACGCCGACGCACATGCCAGCGCCTTCGACGGGGTGGTGGCCGGGTGCCTGGCCTTCCTCGACTTCCTGTCGCGGCCGGAGGCGCGCCGCATCCTGATTCTGGACGCGCCCAGCGTGCTGGGCTGGGAGGCCTGGAACGAGATGGACCGCCGCCACGGCTTCGGCCTGCTGGTGCAGGGCGTGAGCGAGGCGGTCGCCGAGGGAAGCCTGGCCGGGGAGCCCGAAACCCTGGCGGTGATGATCAACGGCGCGCTGAACTACGGGGTGGTCTGGGCGGCCCAGGACGGCGACGGCGAGGGGCTGGCGAGGCTGAAGACCGGCTTTATCAATATGATGGACCGCTTGCGCATGTGAACCGCCACCCTATCTCCTCCCGTTAAGCCGCTTTAGCGACACCTATAGGGGGATCCCGATGGAAGGCCTTTTGACCCTGGCGAGCGATCCTGCCGTCTGGGCCGCACTGATCACCCTGATCGTCATGGAGGTGGTCCTAGGCATCGACAACCTGGTCTTCATCTCGATCCTCTCGAACAAACTGCCCGCCGAGCAGCGCACCAAGGCGCGGCGCATCGGCATCGGGCTGGCGCTGGTGATGCGCCTGGCCCTGCTCTCCACCCTCGCCTTCATCGTCGGCCTGACCGCGCCGGTGTTCGAGCTGCCCTGGAAGGGACCGTTGGACAGCCACGGCGTGCCCGCCTGGGAGCTGTCGTTCTCCTGGCGCGACCTGATCCTGATCGCCGGCGGCCTGTTCCTGGTCTGGAAGGCGACGACCGAGATCCACCACAGCGTCGACCCGGCGCCCAATGACGACGTGTTCGACACCAAGACCGCCGCAGCCAAGAACTTCGGCGCGGCGATCATCCAGATCATCATGCTGGACCTGGTGTTCTCGATCGACTCGATCCTGACCGCCGTGGGCATGACCGACCACCTGCCGGTGATGGTGCTGGCGGTGCTGATCACCGTGGCGATCATGCTGGTCGCGGCCGACCCGCTGGCCAACTTCATCAACAACAACCCGACCGTCGTGATGCTGGCGCTCGGCTTCCTGCTGATGATCGGCGCCGTGCTGATCGCCGACGGCTTCGGGGTGCACGTGCCCAAGGGCTACATCTATGCGGCCATGGCGTTCTCGGCCCTGGTCGAGGGTCTGAACATGTGGAGCCGCAGCGCGGCGAAGAAGCGCGACGGCGGCGGCGGGCCGACCAAGCACTAGGGACGACACGCAGCGGCGGCGCTCGCGCGCCGTCTCGCGGCTACAGGAAACTGTACGGGTCGACGTCGATGGCCACCCGGATCGCGCCGGGCGGGCGCACGCGGGCGCGCCAGGCGGCGAGGAAGGCCGAGAGGTCGACATTGCGGTCGGCGCGCACCAGGAAGCGCTTGCGCCGCCGGCCGCGGACCAGGGCGAGCGGCGCGTCGGCCGGGCCGTAGACCTCGACCCCCTCGGCGTTCGGCGCCACGCGCGCCATCTCCTGGGCGAAGGCCTCCAGCGCCGCGGAGTCGGGGCCGGAGAGGACGATCGCCCCCAGCCGGCCGAACGGCGGCAGCTTCATGATCTCGCGCTCGGCCATCTCGGCCTCGACGAAGGCGTCGCGGTCCTGGGCCTTCAGCGCCTGCATGACCGCATGCTCGGGCGCGTAGGTCTGCAATAGGGCGCGGCCGGGACGTTCGCGCCGGCCGGCGCGGCCCGTGGCCTGGGCCAGGAGCTGGTAGGTCCGTTCCGCCGCGCGCAGGTCGCCGCCGCGCAGGCCGAGGTCGGCGTCGACCACGCCCACCAGGGTCAGCTTGGGGAAGTTGTGGCCCTTGGCCGCCGCCTGGGTCGCGACCAGGATGTCGATCTCGCCCTCCGCCATCGCCTCGACCAGGGCGCGGGCCTGACCGGCGTCCCAGACCGTGTCGGACGAAAAGACGGCGATGCGGGCATCGGGGAACAGCGCTCTCGCCTCCTCCTCCACCCGCTCGACGCCCGGGCCGATCGAGGTCAGGCTGTCCTTGGCGCCGCAGTGCGGACACTTGTCGGGCTTCATCATCGAAAAGCCGGTCAGGTGGCAGACCAGGCGTCCGGTGTAGCGGTGCTCGACCAGCCAGCTGTCGGTGTCGGGCGAGGTCAGCTTCTCGCCGCAGGCCTTGCAAAGCACCAGCGGGGCGTAGCCGCGGCGGTTGAGGAACAGGAGGGTCTGCTCGCCCGCCGCCAGGGTCTGGCCCATGGCCGCGACCAGCGGCGGCGAGAGCCAGCGGCCCGGCTCCGGGGGCGTGGCCTTCAGGTCGATCAGGGTGATGTCCGGCAGCACCGCCCCGCCGTGGCGCGCGGTCAGGCGCAGCCAACGATAGCGGCCCGTCTCGGCGTTGCGCAGGGTCTCCAGCGACGGGGTGGCCGAAGCCAGGATCACCGCCGCGCCCTCGATCTTGCCGCGCATCACCGAGAGGTCGCGGGCCTGGTAGATGAAGCCCTCGTCCTGCTTGTAGGAGCCGTCGTGCTCCTCATCCACGACGATCAGCGACAGCCGGCGGAACGGCAGGAACAGCGAGGAGCGGGCGCCGACCACGATGCGCGCGCGGCCGGCGGCGACCGCGTCCCAGGTCTTGCGCCGCACCGGCGGGGCGATGTCGGAGTGCCATTCGGCAGGTTTGACCCCGAAGCGCTCCACGAACCTGGCGATCACCGCCTGGGTCAGGGCGATCTCGGGCAGCATGACCAGCACCTGGGCCTCAGGATCGCGGGCCAGGGCCGCGGCCACGGCCTCGAGATAGACCTCGGTCTTGCCCGAGCCGGTGACGCCGTCGAGCAGGGCGACGTTGAAGCCGCCCTCGCCGACCATGGCGCCGAGCGCCTGGGCGGCGGCGGCCTGGCTCGGGTTCAGCGGGGCGCCCGAGCGGGAAAGGTCGGGCTCTGGGAAAGCCGCCTTATCCTCGACCAGGCGCAGGGCGAGCGCGCCTTCGTCGACCAGACCCTTGACCACGCCGGCCGAGACCCCGGCGGCGCGGGCGAGGTCGGCCGGCGCCATCGGGCCGGCGGCCGCGGCCTCCAGCACCTTGACGCGGGCGGGCGTCGAGCGGCCCGGCAGGGCGCCGGTCGCCTCCAGCAGCTTCTGCGGCTTGGCCTTGGGGGCGCGGGCGCCGCGGATGGCGATGGCCAGCGGCTGGCCCGGCGCATCGACCGAATAGCGCGCAGCCCACTGGACGAACTCGATGGCGCTCGGCGGCAGCGGCGGGGAGTCGAGCTTGCTGTCGAGGGGCTTCAGCGGCCGGTTGCCGCCGGCCCCCTCGCGCAGGGCCACCACCACGCCGCGCAGCAGCCGCGGCCCCAGCGGGGCGGCGACCTGGTCGCCGACCTGCAGGTCCATGCCCTCCGGCTCGGCGTAGTCGAACGCCTCGGGCAGCGGCATGGGCAGGAGGACGGAGGCGATGCGGCTCATGGCCCTCCCCACATAGGCTGGTCGCGGGGCGGCGCAAACGCTAAACAGCCCCGAATTCCCCGCGCCAGAAGGTCACCCATGCAGCTCTTCCTCGACACCACCGACATCGGCCTGCTCAAGGAGCTCACCGCCACAGGCCTGGTGGACGGGGTGACCACCAACCCGACCCTGATCGCCAAGTCCGGCCGGCCCATGCTGGAGGTCATCGCCGAGATCTGCGATCTGGTCGAAGGCCCGGTCAGCGCCGAGGTGGCCGCCACCGAAGTCGAGGGCATGCTGGCCGAGGGCGCCAAGCTGGCCGCCATCGCCCAGAACGTGGTGGTCAAGCTGCCGCTGACCCGCGCGGGCCTGATCGCGACGGCGGAGTTCGCGGTGCAGGGCATCGCCACCAACGTCACCCTGTGCTTCTCGGCCGCCCAGGCGCTGCTCGCCGCCAAGGCCGGCGCGACCTATATCTCGCCCTTCATCGGGCGCCTGGACGACTACGGCGCCGAGGGCATGGGCCTGATCCAGGAAATCCGCGCCATCTACGACAACTACGGCTTCGACACCGAGATCCTGGCGGCCTCGATCCGCACCCCGGCGCACGTCACCGCGGCGGCCCTGGCCGGCGCCGACTGCGCCACCATTCCGCCCACCGTCTTCGCCGACCTCTTCAAGCACCCGTTAACCGAAAAGGGTCTTGAACAGTTCATGAGCGACTGGGCCAAGACGGGCCAGTCGATCCTGTAAGAAGCTCAGGGGGCGGACCATGGAAGGCGGGGCGAAGACGAAGGACAGTTCTCTCGACCCGCACGCGGTCCGCCGGTTCCTGTCCGACAATCCCGACTTTCTGCGCGCCGACCCGCTGCTGCTGGCCGAGCTGGGCCTGCGCCCGGACGCGGCCAACGTCATCGACTTCGGCCCGGCGGCCCTGGCGCGCGTGCACGAGGCGCACAAGCGAGAGAACGCCGCGCGCAAACACCTTGAAGCCACCGCCCGCGCCAATTTCGCGGCCCAGGCCCAGACCCACGGCGCGGTCGTCGACATGCTCGATTCCCGCAATCATGCCGACCTGGCGCGACGGGTGGACGAGCTGGCCCAGCTGCGCTTCGGCCTGGTGGGCGGCGTCGTTGCGCTGGAAGGCCCCGAACGCACCCCCGCCGGCTGGCGCGCCCTGGTCGAGGGCCAGATCGACATGATCATCGGCCACGACCGCGTCGCCTTGATGGGCTTCGAGCCGGTGGCGCTGGGCCTGTTCGGCGAGCGTGCGCCGCAGGTGCGTTCCACGGCTATGGTCCGCATGGCGATCTGGGAGCCCTCGCGCGAAGGCCTGCTGGCCTTCGGCTCGGCCGACGAGAACGGCTTCACCGAGGACATGGGGGTCGAACTGGTGGCCTTCCTGGCCCGGGTGGTCGAGCGAACGGCGGAGCGATGGCCGGTCCTGTGACCAACGCCCGGGCGGCTCTAGCCCAATGGCTGGAGCACCTGGCCAAGGAGCGGCGCGCCTCGCCGCGCACGGTCGAGGCCTACGCCTTCGCGGGCGGCCGCTATCTGACCTTTCTGGAACAGCATCGCGGCGGGGCCCTGAGCCTGGCCGACATGGGGTCGCTGGCCCCGGCCGAGATCCGCGCCTGGCTGGCTCAGCTTCGCCAGGGCGAGCCGCCGCTGTCGCCACGCTCGATGTCGCAGGCGCTATCGGCGATCCGCACCTTCCACAAGTTCCTGGATCGGCGGCTGGACACCCCCAACGCCGCCATCGCCCTGGTGCGCGGGCCGCGGGTGGTTCCGACCGCGCCGCGCCCGGTCAGCGAGGACCAGGCCCGCGGCCTGATCGCCGAGCCCGCCTTCGATCCCGCCCGCGACGAGTGGGAGGTCAGCCGCGACCAGGCTGTGCTGACCCTGCTCTACGGCTGCGGCTTGCGGATCTCTGAGGCGCTGTCGTTGAAGCGGTCGGATGCGCCGCTGGCCGACACCCTGCGCATCCTGGGCAAGGGCGGCAAGACGCGGCTGGTCCCCGTGCTTCCGGCCGTGCGTGCGGCGGTCGACGCCTATGTGGCCGACCTGCCGTTCGTGCTCGATGCAGGCGAGGCGCTGTTCCGCGCCAAGCGGGGCGGCCCCCTGAGCCCGCGTCATGTGCAGGCGACGGTGCAAGCCTTGCGCAGCCGGCTCGGCCTGCCCGACAGCGCCACGCCCCACGCCCTGCGCCACTCATTCGCCACCCATCTGCTGGGCGCGGGCGCGGACCTCCGCTCGATCCAGGAACTGCTGGGCCACGCCTCGCTGTCGACCACCCAGCGCTATACCGACGTCGACGCCGCCTCGCTGCTTAGCGCCTACGCCAAGGCCCATCCGCACGCGTGACGTCAGCCGGCCTGCCGCAGGTCCGGCAGGCGTGTCTCGATCCAGTCGGTGAGGGATTCGACCAGGCGCGCGGCTTCCTCGCCGAAGGGGGTGAGGCTGTATTCGACGTGCGGAGGCACGACCGGATAGCTGCGGCGCAGGATGAGGCCGTCGCCCTCGAGCTGCTGCAGGGTCTGGGCCAGCATGCGCTCGCTGACCCCGGCCGCCTTCCGCCGCAGTTCGCTGAACCGCAGCGTGCCCGAGCCCAGGGCGATCAGCACCAGCACGCCCCAGGTGCTGGTCACGTGCTTGAGCACCTCGCGCGACGGACAGCGCGGCGCGAACACGTCGCCGCGGTCCATGCGGTCGGCCAGGCGAAGGGGAGCGTCGGCGTCCATCTTCATACTTACCCAAATGTGCGTACTTCCGAAAAGGAAGTTAGGCGCCTAGATGGCCCATCGCAACCCGCAAACTGAGAGGATCGCGATGTACGCCGTCACTGGAGCCACCGGCCAACTGGGCCGCCACGTCCTGGATATCCTGCTGCAATCCATCCCGCCTGGGCAGGTCGTCGCACTGGCGCGGGATCCGGCCAGGCTGTCCGAGTACGCCGCGCGTGGGGTGGCGGTCCGCCCCTTCGACTACGACGCGCCGCAGACCCTGGCGCCCGCGCTTGAGGGCGTGGACCGGCTGCTGCTGATCTCGGCCAACGAGGTCGGCAGGCGCGCGCCGCAGCACCGGGCGGTGATCGAGGCCGCCAAGGCCGCCGGCGTCGGCTTCATCGCCTATACGAGCCTGCTGCGGGCCGATGTCAGCCCGCTGAACCTGACCGCCGAGCATCGCGTCACCGAGGCGGACCTGGCGGCCAGCGGGCTCGCCCACGCGGTGCTGCGCAACGGCTGGTACACCGAGAACTATGTCCAGTCCGCGCCCGCCGCCCTGGCCCACGGCGCCTTGCTGGGCAGCGCCAGGGACGGGGCGATTTCGGGCGCGAGCCGCGAGGATTACGCCGCGGCCGCGGTGGCGGTGCTGACGGCGCAGGCTCCCGAGACGAAGACCTACGAACTGGCCGGCGACGAGGCCTTCACCCTGGCGCAGTTCGCCGACGCGCTGTCGCAGATCGCCGGCAAACCGGTCGTCTATCGCGACCTGCCGCAGGACGAGTACCGTGCGGCGCTGGAGGCGGCCGGGTTGCCGGCTGGCTTCGCCGACCTCTTGGCCGAGAGTGACGCCAAGGCCGCGGGCGGGGCGCTGTTCGACGACAGCCGGGCGCTGAGCGCCTTGATCGGGCGGCCGACCACGCCGTTCCGGGAGACGCTGGCGGCGGCGTTGGCGTAGGCGCCTGATTTCTCCTCCCCCGCTTCGCAGGGGAGGAGAGAAAACTCACCGCGGCCGCGTGAACCGGCCGTCGCCCTCGACCTTTTCGCGGACGACGGTCGGCAGGGCGCAGCCCGCGACCGAGCGCAGGACGGTGAGCTGGAGATCGGCCCTGGGCAGGCTGCCCAGGGTCTGGGCGCCGGAATCTCCGCGCCGGTCCTGGGGCCTCAGCAGCAGGGCGGGGCTGGGGCTGGAGACCTCCAGCACACCTTCCGGCGGGCAGGCCTTCACCGGCGGGTGCGCGGCCAGCATGGCGGACAGCAAAAGGGCGGAAGCAATCATGGCGATCCTCCTGTCGGCCAAACCCTAGGCCCGGTCGATGACAGGTGGAACCCCTCAGCGGCTCATACGCAGCCAGGTATGGGCGGCGCCGGGGTCGCGGCCGACATCGACGATGCGGAAGCCTTCGCGCAGGTAGAAGTCCTGGGCCCGCAGGTTCGGCGACAGGCATTTCAGCGACAGCGGGGCGCCCGCGACCGAGGCGACATGATCGAGCAGCGCCTTGCCGACGCCGGCGCCCCGCGTCTCGACATAGAGGGAATGCAGAAAGGCGCTGGGCCGGTGGAAACCGGCGATCCCCAGCAGGCGATCGCCGTTCCTGGCCAGATAGACCTCTTCGTCCAGCGCGTGGGCGAGGAAGTCGGCGGCGCTGTGCCGCCCGGGCGGGTCCCAGGTGAAGGTCTCGCGCAGGACGCGCTCGTAAAGCGCCGCGCAGGCCGCGATCTCGTCAGCCCGCGCGCGCCTCACCTCGACCATCGTCAGGCCTGCATGGTCCATCCTTCGACGCCCATGGCGGCCTGGCGGCCAGCTTCCGAGCGGGTCGGGTGGGGATGGCAGACGCGGGCGATGTCCTCGCTGGCCGCCTTGAAGGCCATGGCCACGCAGTATTCGCCGATCATCTCGCCGGCCTGCGGGCCGACGATGTGGACGCCCAGGATCTCGTCGGTCTTGGCGTCGGCGAGCACCTTGGCGAAGCCTTCGGTCTCGTGGTTGATCTTGGCGCGGCTGTTGGCGGTGAAGGGGAACTTGCCGACCTTGTAGGCGACGCCCTTCTCCTTCAGCTGCTCCTCGGTCTGACCGACCCAGGCCACTTCGGGGTACGTGTAGACCACGCTGGGGACCAGGTTGTAGTCCACGTGACCGTACTTGCCGGCGATGGTCTCGATGCAGGCGACCGAGTCCTCCTCGGCCTTGTGGGCCAGCATCGGGCCATGGATGGCGTCGCCGATGGCCCAGACGCCCGGGGCCGAGGTCTTGAAGTGGTCGGTTTCGATGAAGCCGCGCTTGTCAGGAACGATCCCGACGCTCTCCAGGCCCAGGCCCTCGGTGTAGGGACGGCGGCCGATGGCGACCAGGACGTAGTCGGCTTCCAGGGTCTCGGCCGCGCCGCCGGCGACCGGCTCGACGGTCAGCGAGACGCCCGTCTTCGAGGCGGTCGCGCCGGTGACCTTGGCGCCCAGCTTGAACTCCACGCCCTGCTTGGTCAGCGAGCGCTGGAAGGTCTTGGCGGTCTCGGCGTCCATGCCGGGGGTGATGCGGTCGAGGAACTCGACCACCGTCACCTTGGCGCCCAGGCGGCGCCACACCGAGCCCAGCTCCAGGCCGATAATGCCGGCGCCGATGACGATCAGACTCTTCGGCACTTCCGGCAGCGACAGGGCGCCGGTGGAGTCGACGATGCGCCCCTGGTCGATCGTGACGCCCGGCAGGGGGGTCGGCTCCGAGCCGGTGGCGATGACGATGTCCTTGGCCTCGAGCGTGGTGACCGAGCCGTCCTCGGCGGTCACTTCCACCTTGCCGGGGCCCGCGATCCGACCCGCCCCTTTGACCCAATCCACCTTGTTCTTCTTGAACAGGAACTCGATGCCCTTGGTAAGGGCGCTCACCGACTCGGCCTTCTGCTTCATCATCTGCACGAGGTTCAGCTTGGGCTTCACCTCGATGCCGAGGGTGGCGAATTCGCCGCCGGCCGCTTCGTACAGCTCCGAGGCGTGCAGCAGCGCCTTGGACGGCATGCAGCCGACGTTCAGGCAGGTGCCGCCCAGGGTTCCGCGCTTTTCGACCACCGCCGCCTTCAGGCCCAGCTGGCCCGCGCGGATGCCGGCGTTGTAGCCGCCGGGGCCGCCGCCGATGATGATGACGTCGTATTGAGCCATTGCTCTTCCAGTCCTTAGCAAAACGGCGAGGCGCAAAGCCCCGCCGTCATGAAACACGTTCGCCGGGTGGGGCGGAGCTTAGACGTCCAGCAGCAGGCGCTGCGGGTCCTCGATGGCTTCCTTGACCTTCACCAGGAAGGTCACCGCGCCCTGGCCGTCGACGATGCGGTGATCGTAGCTGAGCGCCAGGTACATCATCGGGCGGATCACCACCTGGCCGTTCACGGCCATCGGGCGTTCCTGGATCTTGTGCATGCCGAGGATGCCCGACTGCGGCGCGTTGAGGATCGGCGTCGACATCAGCGAGCCGTAGACCCCGCCGTTCGAGATGGTGAAGGTGCCGCCCTGCAGGTCTTCCAGGGCCAGGGCCCCGTCGCGCGCCTTCTTGCCGAGGGCGCCGATGCCCTTTTCGATGCCGGCCAGCGACAGCTCGTCGGCGTCGCGCAGCACCGGAACCACAAGGCCCTTGTCGGTGCCGACGGCGACGCCGATGTCGTAGTGGTTCTTGTAGATGATGTCCGTGCCGTCGATCTCGGCGTTGACGTCGGGCACGTGCTTCAGGCCGTGGATCACCGCCTTCACGAAGAAGCTCATGAAGCCGAGCTTCACGCCATGGCTCTTCTCGAACCCGTCCTTGTACTGGTTGCGCAGGGCCATGACCGCGCTCATGTCGACCTCGTTGAAGGTCGTGAGCATGGCCGCGGCGTTCTGGGCTTCCTTCAGGCGGCGCGCGATGGTCTGGCGCAGGCGGGTCATGCGGACCCGCTCCTCGCGCTCGTGGATCTCACGCGGGGCGGCGGGCGCGGCCGGGGCGGCGGCCGGCGCGGCGGCGCGGGCTTCCAGCGCGGCCAGGGCGTCGCCCTTGGTCACGCGGCCGCCCTTGCCGGAACCGGCGATCGCACCGGCGTCGAGGTTGTTCTCGGCGACGATGCGCTGGGCCGAGGGGGCCAGCGGCGCGGCGGCGGCCGGAGCCGCAGCGGCGGGCGCAGGCGCCGGAGCCGGCGCGGGAGCCGGCGCGGGAGCCGGCTTGGTGGCCTCGGCCTTGGGGGCCGGAGCGGCGGCGGGCGCGGCCGAGGCCACGGCGCCTTCGGCCAGGCGGCCCAGCACCGCGCCGGGCTCGACCGTCGTGCCCTCTTCGGCGGCGATGTATTCGAGCACGCCGTCGGCCGGGGCGGCGACTTCCAGGCTCACCTTGTCGGTTTCGAGCTCGACGAGGATCTCGTCCTTCCGAACGGCTTCGCCGGCCTTCTTGGTCCAGCGCGCCACCGTCGCTTCGGTGACGGACTCGCCCAGCGCGGGCGTCATGATGTCGGCCATAGGAAGTACCTGTCTCTCTTCGCTCTGTTCTTTTCGTTCGTTCTTTGTAGTTCGGTTTCGCGTCGCCTAAGCGAAGGCTTCCGCGAGGAAGTTCTGCAGCTCTTTCATATGCCGGCTCATCAGGCCCGCGGCGGTCGAGGCCGAGGCCGGGCGACCCACGTAGCGGGCGCGCTTGGCCTTCACCTTCAGCCGCTCCAGGGTGAGCTCCAGCCACGGGTCGACGAACGTCCAGCCGCCCATGTTCTTCGGCTCTTCCTGGCACCAGACCAGTTCGGCGTTCGGGAAGCGGCTCAGTTCGGTCGACAGCGACTTCACCGGCCACGGATAGAACTGCTCCAGGCGCATAATATAGACGTCGTCCACGCCCTTTTCCTCACGCGCGTCGAGCAGGTCGTAATAGACCTTGCCCGAGCAGAGGACGACGCGGCGGATCTTGTCCGGCTCGACCAGCTTGACCGCCGTGTTGTTGGTCCCGCGCTCGGCGTCGTCGTGCAGCACGCGGTGGAACGACGAACCCTCGGCCAGGTCGGCCAGGGTCGAGGTCGCCTTCTTGTGACGCAGCAGCGACTTCGGCGTCATGACGATCAGCGGCTTGCGGAACTCGCGGCGCATCTGACGGCGCAGGACGTGGAAGTAGTTGGCCGGGGTCGAGCAGTTGACCACCTGCATGTTGTCTTCGGCGCAGAGCTGGAGGTAGCGCTCCAGGCGGGCGGAGGAGTGCTCCGGCCCCTGGCCCTCGTAGCCGTGCGGCAGCAGCATGACTAGGCCGCTCATCCGCAGCCACTTGCGCTCGCCCGACGAGATGAACTGGTCCACGACCACCTGGGCGCCGTTGGCGAAGTCGCCGAACTGGGCTTCCCACAGGGTCAGGGTCTTGGGGTCGGCCAGCGAGAAGCCGTACTCGAAGCCCAGCACCGCCTCTTCCGACAGGGCCGAGTCGATGACCTCGAAGTGAGCCTGGCCCGGGCGCAGGTGCGCCAGCGGGGTGTAGTGCTCCTCGGTGGTCTGGTCGATCAGGTCGCAGTGACGCTGGACGAAGGTGCCGCGCACGCTGTCCTGGCCGGACAGGCGCACCGGGAAGCCCTCGTCGAGCAGGCTGGCGAAGGCCAAGTGCTCGCCGGTCGCCCAGTCGATGCCCGAACCCGCGTCGATGGCCGCGCGGCGGTTCTCGATCACGCGGCGGACGGTCTTGTGGACGTCCAGGCGCTCGGGGATGGCGGTGATCTTCTGGCCAAGGTCGATCAGCTTGCTCAGCGGCACGCTGGTGTCGCCGCGACGGTCGTCGCCTTCCGGCAGGGCCAGGCCCGCCCAGGCGCCGTCCAGCCAATCGGCCTTGTTGGCCTTGTAGCCCTTGCCGGCCTCGAACTCCTTGTCGAGGAAGTCCTCAAACTCCTTCACCCAGCCGGCGATGTCGCCCTCGGTCGCCACGCCCTCGGCGATCAGCTGGCGGGAATAGAGCTCACGGGTCGACGGATGGTCCTTGATCTTGGCGTACATCAACGGCGAGGTCATCGTCGGGTCGTCGCCCTCGTTGTGACCGAATCGCCGGTAGCAGAACATGTCGATGACCACGTCCTTGCCGAACTGCTGGCGGAACTCGGTGGCCACCTTAGCGACGTAGGTCACCGCCTCGGGGTCGTCGCCGTTCACGTGGAAGATCGGCGCCTCGACCATCAGCGCCACGTCCGACGGATAGGGCGAGGAGCGGCTGTATTGCGGCGCCGTCGTGAACCCGATCTGGTTGTTGACGATGAAGTGGATGGTCCCGCCGGTGCGGTAGCCCTTGGTGCCGGAGATCGCGAAGCACTCGGCCACCACGCCCTGGCCGGCGAAGGCCGCATCGCCGTGCAGCAGCAGCGGCAGGACATGGCCGCGGCCGGAATCCGGCGCATCGCGCAGCGTGCCCGCCTGCTTGGCGCGCGCCTTGCCCAGCACGACCGGATTGACGATCTCGAGGTGCGAGGGGTTGGCGGTCAGCGACAGGTGGACGCTGTTGCCGTCGAACGCGCGGTCCGACGAGGCGCCCATGTGATACTTCACGTCGCCCGAGCCCTCGATGTCGGAGGGCACCGACGAGCCGCCTTGGAACTCGTGGAAGATCACATGATACGGCTTGGCCATCACCGCGGCCAGGACGTTCAGGCGACCGCGGTGCGGCATGCCCAGGACGATGTCGCGCACGCCGAGCGCGCCGCCGCGCTTGATGATCTGCTCCATGGCCGGGACCATGGCTTCGCCGCCGTCGAGGCCGAAGCGCTTGGTGCCGGGATAGCGCTTGTGAAGGAAGCGCTCGAAGCCCTCGGCCTCGATCAGCTTCTTCAGGATGGCGATCTTGCCTTCCTTGGTGAACTGGATCTCCTTGTCGCGGCCCTCGATGCGCTCCTGCAGCCAGGCCTTCTGGGCCGGATCGGAGATGTGCATGTACTGGACGCCGATGTCGCCGCAGTAGGTGCGCTTCAGGATCGCCAGGATCTCGCGGATGGTGCCGGTCTCGAGGCCCAGCACGTAGTCGAGGAAGATCGGACGGTCGAAGTCGGCCTCGGTGAAGCCGTAGGTGGCCGGATCGAGCTCGGAGGCGTCGCCTTCGGGAACCGCCACGCCCAGCGGATCGAGGTTGGCGCGCAGGTGGCCGCGCATCCGGTAGGCGCGGATCATCATGATGGCGCGCAGGGAGTCGAGGGTCGCGGCGCGGACGGATTCGGCGCTGGCCCCGGGGGCGGCGCGTTCGGCGACCTTGGCGCCGACCTTCGCCTCGACCGCCGGCCAGAGGCCGTCGATGGCCGAGAGCCAGTCGGGACGGGCGGCGGGCGCGCCCGGCTTGGTCCAGGAGCGCTTGCCGGCGGCGGCCTTAACTTCCTCGGCGCGGTCGTTCAGCGATCCGAAGAAGGCCTGCCAGGAGGCGTCGACCGAGGCCGGGTTCGCCGCCCATTTCGCGTAGAGGTCCTCCACGAACGCGGCGTTGCCGCCGTAGAGGAAGGAGGTCTCCGCGAGCACCTCGTTGATCAGACTGCCGTCGTCCGCCATTTGGTCCGTTTCCCGGCGCGTCCGGGCGCGGACTTCAGAATGAAGGAGCCGAGCGCGGACCGCCCATACTACTTAGGTTGTCGCCGGACGCTTTTTAGCGCCCGGCCGAAAGATCAGGCGCCTTTCAGCACCTGCACAAGGGTTTCGCCCAGCTTCGCCGGCGAGGGAGAGACGCGGATGCCCGCGGCTTCCATGGCCGCGATCTTGTCTTCCGCCCCGCCCTTGCCGCCGGAGATGATGGCGCCCGCATGGCCCATGCGGCGGCCCGGAGGCGCCGTACGGCCCGCGATGAAGCCGACCATAGGCTTCTTGATCGGCGAATTTTTGATGAACTCGGCCGCATCTTCCTCGGCCGAACCGCCGATTTCGCCGATCATGATGATCGACTCGGTCTCGGGATCCTTGAGGAACATATCGAGGATGTCGATGAACTCGGTGCCCTTGACCGGGTCGCCGCCGATGCCGACCGCGGTGGTCTGGCCCAGCCCGACCTGCGAGGTCTGGAACACCGCCTCGTAGGTCAGGGTGCCCGAGCGCGAGACCACGCCCACCGAACCCTTGCGGAAGATGTTGCCCGGCATGATGCCGATCTTGCAGGCTTCCGGCGTCAGGACGCCGGGGCAGTTCGGGCCGATCAGGCGCGACTTCGAACCCGACAGGGCGCGCTTGACCTTGATCATGTCAGCCACCGGGATGCCCTCGGTGATGCAGATGATCAGCGGGATCTCGGCGTCGATGGCCTCCAGGATCGAGTCGGCCGCGAAGGGCGGCGGGACGTAGATCACGGTGGCGTCGGCGCCGGTCGCCTTGACCGCGCCCTGGACGGTGTCGAACACCGGCAGGCCGATATGGGTCTGACCGCCTTTGCCGGGAGTCACGCCGCCGACCATCTTGGTGCCGTAGGCGATGGCCTGCTCGGTGTGGAACGTGCCCTGGGCGCCGGTGATGCCCTGGCAGATGACGCGGGTTTCTTTGCCGATGAGAATGGACATTAGGCGGCTTCCCGAACGGCCTTGACGATCTTTTCGGCGCCGTCCGACAGATCGTCGGCGGAAACCACGTTGAGGCCGCTCTCGGCGATGATCTTCTTGCCGAGCTCGACGTTGGTGCCTTCCAGGCGCACCACCAGCGGAACCTTCAGCCCGACTTCCTTGACCGCTTCCACCACGCCCTCGGCGATGATGTCGCAGCGCATGATGCCGCCGAAGATGTTGACCAGGATGCCCTTCACCGCGGGATCGGCGGTGATGATCTTGAAGGCCGCGGTGACCTTCTCCTTCGAGGCGCCGCCGCCGACGTCCAGGAAGTTGGCCGGTTCGGCGCCGTAGAGCTTGATGATGTCCATGGTCGCCATGGCCAGGCCCGCGCCGTTGACCATGCAGCCGATCTCGCCGTCGAGGGCGATGTACGACAGGTCGTACTTCGAGGCCTCGATCTCCTTGGGGTCTTCCTCGCTCTCGTCGCGCAGGGCGACGATGTCGGGATGACGGAAAAGGGCGTTCGAGTCGAAGCTGACCTTGGCGTCCAGGACGCGAAGGTGGTCGTCGCCGGTGACGATCAGCGGGTTGATCTCCAGCATGCTCATGTCCTTGGCGAGGAACGCCGTATAGAGCTGCGAGAGCAGGGTCGCCGCTTCCTTGGCCAGGCCGCCGGTCAGGCCGAGGGCCGCCGCCAGCTTGCGCGCGTGGTGCGGGAAGACGCCGGTCGCCGGGTCGATGGAGAAGGTGACGATCTTCTCCGGGGTCGAGTGGGCGACCTCTTCGATGTCCATGCCGCCTTCGGTGGAGGCCACGACCGAGACCCAGCTCGTTTCGCGGTCGACCAGCAGCGACAGGTAGAATTCCTTGGCGATCGCGGCGCCTTCCTCGATGTAGAGGCGGTTCACCTGCTTGCCCTTGGGGCCGGTCTGGTGGGTCACCAGCACGCGGCCGAGCATCTCCTCGGCGTTGGCCTTGACCTCGTCGACCGACTTGACGACGCGGACGCCGCCCTTGGCGTCGGGGCCGAGCCCCTCGAAGCGGCCCTTGCCGCGTCCGCCGGCGTGGATCTGGGACTTCACGACGAAGACCGGACCACCGAGGTCCTGGGCGGCCTTGACCGCTTCGTCGACGGAGAAGGCGGCATAGCCGCGCGGGACCGCCACGCCGAACTCGGAGAGGACGGACTTGGCTTGATGCTCGTGGATGTTCATGAGGCCGCGGAACGCGTGATGGGGAAGCCCGTCGGGTCCGACGGACGGGCCGGGTTATAGGCGCCGCGTCACGGCGTGGCAACCGCGCCACGCCAAGAAAACATTGTAATTTTGGTTCACGCCGCGGCGCCGGCTCCAGATGCGGCGCCTGCTCAGCCCAGCAGCATCAGCCAGAGCGCGCGCCCGGGAATGAAGGCGATCAGCAGGTTCACAGCAAAGCCGCCGTAGAACAGGCCCATCATATTGCGCCGATGCCTGACGATCTCGCCCCGCTTCGCGGCGAGGACCGCCAGCGGCAGGACGATCAACGTCCAGCCGGTGAAGAGATGCAGCAGCGACCACTTGCCGTGGTTCAGGGAGGCGATGAAGAGCGTCGAGCCGGCGGTGACGCCGACCAGAGCCACCCAGGTCCAGCCTGCCGCCCGGTGAAAGCGGCGGCCCTTGCGCGCGGCCATCAGCACGGCCCCCAGGACCAGGGCCGCGAGCGCGGCCAGCAGATGGATCTTGATCGCCGGGCTCAGCATCGCGAACACCGCCAGGTCGGGCGCGTGAGGCCGGGCCTGGCCGGCGGCGCGCAGCACCGCCTGCCCGATCGGCGCCAGGGCGAGCGCGACGATCGCCGGGACCGCGGCCAGCGGGAGCAACAGGCGCAGCCGCGTGCGGGCGGCCGTTTGCGATTGAGGCGACATCCTTTATCTCCGGCAGGAACAGACGGCGGCGTTCCTGGAGACGGGCGGATCGATGCGCAAAGGCGGATGCGCGAGATGACGCGGGGAATGCGCCAGACGGACGGCGACGCCGTTCGCGCTTCGCCAACGGCGAAGCTCACCTGGGCCTCGGCGCGGCGCACCCTGCTGATCGCGGGCCTGGTCGGGGTGTTCCTGAGCTTCGTCGGCGCCTTCGGCAGCGGCGGCATGCCTTTCCTGCCGCGCACCCTGTTCATGGTCGCCATCGCCTGGATCGGCGCCGGCCTGGGCATGATCGCCTTCCGCACCGTCGGGCGGCTGGGATGGGGCGGCGGGCGGCGCCTGGTCCAGGCCGCCATCGCCGCGGCCCTGATGACTCCGCCGATGACGCTGGTGGTCTGGGGCTCGACCCAGTTCGTCCCGCATGGTGCGGCGGCCCTGGCGCAACTGCCCGGCTATCTGGGCGTCACGTTCGTGATGTGCCAGAGCATGACGCTGTTCGCGGTGTTCATGAGCCTGCGCGCCGAGCCGCCTGCGCCGGCGGCGGCCAGCCCCGCGCCGCCCCGGTTCCTGGAGCGGTTGCCGCTGAAGCTGCGCGGGGGCGAACTGTGGGCGGTGGAGTCCGAGGATCATTACCTGCGCCTGCACACCTCGAAGGGCCAGGACCTGATCCTGCTGCGGCTGGCCGACGCAGTGGCCGAGCTGGACGGGATCGAGGGCATGCAGGTGCACCGCTCGTGGTGGGTGGCCCGGGGAGCCATCGAGGACGCCCGGCGCGGCGACGGCCGCGCCACCCTGACCCTGAAGGACGGCTCCGAGGTCCCGGTCAGCCGCACCTATGCGAAGGCGCTGCGGGAGAAGGGGTGGATTTGAGGGCTCCTAAATCCTCCCCTCTTGGGGGGCGTCGCACATACTCACAGTGTCATCCCGGTTTGCGCAGCAAGACCGGGACCTATGAACACCGGATGGATCAGAGTGCGGCTCAGCCGCGTCCCATTCGCCACGATCAGGCGGCAATGGGTCCCGGTCTTCGGCTACAGCCGAAACCGGGATGACACCCAGTTAGGCGACGTGGCCATATGCGCCAGCTCCCCAGAAGGGGAGCATCTAATGGTCCTGCCGCCGAGCCTTCCACTGCTCGCGGGTCTGGCCCCAGACGTCGACGCTTTCGCTGATCGGCGGCGGCAGCAGGGCGTGGCGAAGGACTTTCGAGCCGAGTTTGCGGGCGACGCCCTGGGAATTGACGTTGCCGGGGTCGATGCAGTGGATCACCTCGGTCCAGCCCAGGTGGTCGAAGGCCCAGTCGATCGCCGCGGCCGCGCCCTCGGGCGCATAGCCCTTGCCCCAGAATTCGCGCGCGATCCCCCAGCCGACCTCCGTGCCCGGCCAGCCCTCGGGGCGCCAGGGGCCGAGCCGGCCGACCCAGCGGCCGCTCTCCTTCTCGATCACCGAGAACATGCTGTAACCGCGCACGATCCAGGCGCCGGCCATGGTGCACATCATCCGCCACGAGGCCTCGGGCGGCTGAGGGCCGCCGAGGAACCGGGCGGCCTCCTCGTCGGCGGCGAAGGCGGCCCAGGGCTCGAAGTCCTCGCCGCTGATGGGGCGCAGGATCAGGCGGGCGGTCTCGAGGGTCGGTCCGATGCTCATGGCGGCGACTATCGGCTGCTTTGCGGCCGTCGGCCAAGCGCAGTTCAGCCGCCGTTCAGGCGTCGGGCCTAGGGTCGCGCCATGAGCTTCGAGCCCGAACCGCCGCTGACCATGGGGGATCCCTATCGCACCCCGCCGCCGCCTCCCGGCAAGCGGCCGGGCGGGCGCGGGCCGCTGCTGTTCGGCGCCGCGGTGCTGGTCGCCCTGGGCGTCGGCGCGGCGGTGATGGCCCGGGGCCAGCTCTTTGGCGCCGGCGCCGCGTCAAGCGATGCGCGCAAGATGGACATCGTCATGGGCGAGCGGCCGCCCGAGCCGAAGCTGCCGCCGGTCGGCGAGAAGCTGGAGACCTTGTCGCCCGAGACCGTCGCCCGCGCCGAACTGCCGCCCGCCCAGGCCGCGCCGCCGCCCGAACCATTGGCCGGCGAACCGCCCTTGCCTCCGCAAGCGCCTGAGGCCCCGCAGCCCCCCGAGCCGCCCTGGCCGCAGGCGCCGCGCCGTGCGCCGCGTCCGCCGGAACCGCCGCCGGCGCCGGTGGCGCGCGAGCCGACGCCCTTCGTGGTGGTCGGCGTCGACTGCGCCGACACCCGCTCGCTGGCCGACGAGATGACCTGTTCCGACCCCGCCCTGACCGCGGCCGACCGCCAGATGGTCCGCGCCTTCCGCCGCGCGGTTCGCGCCGGCGCGCCCTACGGCCAATTGCGGGCCGAGCAGAACGACTGGATGGCGATGCGCGAGGACGCGGCCCTGCGCTCGCCGCGGGCCCTGGCGCGGCTCTACGACCAGCGCATCGACGACCTCAACGCCATCGCCGACGGCCGCTGAGGCGCGCGCACGAAAAAGGCCGGCGCCGCGGGTGCGGGCCGGCCCTTTGCGCGGATGGCGCAGGCTCTTAGCCCAGCATGTCCTTGACGGTGTCGCGTTCGCCGACGAGCTCGTCGTTGGTGATCGCGATCTTCGACTTGGCGAAGTCGTCCATCTCGTACGAGGTGATGACCTCGTAGCCGGTGGCGGTGGTCTTCACCGGCATGCCGGCCCAGACGCCTTCGGCGAAGCCGTAGCGGCCCTCGCTGTTCACGGCCACCGAGTGGATCGCGCCCGGGGTGGTCAGGTCGCGGACGTGGTCGATCAGGGCGTTGGCGGCCGAAGCGGCCGACGACAGGCCGCGGGCCTCGATGATGGCCGCGCCACGCTTGCCGACGGCCGGCAGGTAGTCGTTCTTCAGCCAGGCTTCGTCGCCGATGACGTCGGCGGCCGGCTTGCCGCCGATCTTGGCGTGAGTGAAGTCGGCGAACATGGTCGGGCTGTGGTTGCCGTAGATGAACAGCTCGCTGACGTCGTTGATCGAGACGCCCGCCTTCTTGGCGAGCTGGGCGCGGCCGCGGTTCTCGTCCAGACGCACCATGGCGGTGAAGCGGTCGGCGGTCAGGCGCTTGGCCTGGGCCGCGGCGATCATCACGTTGGTGTTGCAGGGGTTGCCGACCACGGCGACGCGGGCGTCGTCAGCGGCCACGGCGTCGATGGCCTTGCCCTGGGCGATGAAGATCTTGCCGTTGTCCTTCAGCAGGTCGGCGCGTTCCATGCCCGGGCCGCGCGGCTTGGAGCCGACCAGCAGGTTCCAGTTCGCGTCCTTGAAGGCGATGTTGGCGTCGTCGGTCAGGACCATGTCTTGCAGCAGCGGGAAGGCGCAGTCTTCCAGCTCCATGGCCACGCCCTTCAGCGCCTTCTGCGCGCCTTCGGTCGGGATTTCGAGCAGTTGCAGGATGACCGGCTGGTCCTTGCCCAGCATCTCGCCCGAGGCGATGCGGAAGAGAAGGGCGTAACCGATATTGCCGGCGGCGCCGGTGACAGCGACGCGGATCGGCTTCTTCGTGGTCATGGAACTGTCCCGTGGTTGCAGTGCGAAATTCGCGGGCGGTCTAGACCCGACAAGGGCTTGCGGCAAGCGCAAGTGACACGGGCGCCCCTCGCGGCTACGCATTGGGCATGTTCGAGCCCGATCCCGCCTTTCTCGCGACCTCCCACGAACTGGGCGACCTGGCCCTCTGCCAGGCGCGCCTGCAGGACGACGTCCGCTATCCCTGGGTCGTCCTGATCCCGCGGGTCGAGGCCGCGCGGGAGCTGGAGGATCTGTCGCGCGAGGACCTGGCGCGGCTGACCGACGAGATCCTGGCCGCCGGCCGCGCGGTGCGGGCCCTGGGGGCCCAGGTCGACAAGCTGAACGTCGGGGCGCTGGGCAACGTCACGCCGCAGCTGCACGTGCACGTAGTCGGCCGCCGGGTCGGCGACCCGGCCTGGCCCGGCCCGGTCTGGGGGCACAGCCCGGCGCAGCCCTACGAGGCCGAAGTCCTGGCCATGGCCCTGGTCTCGGCGCGGGCGGCGCTGGGGCTCTAGTCGCGCTTCAAGGTGACGGGGATGCGCCGGCCGCCTTCGTCCAGCTCGCCGCTCCATTGGCCGTTGGCCGCGGCCGTCAGGCTGAGCACGGCCGCGCCGCCGCCAGGGCGCGGATAGAAGGTGGCGTTGATCTGGCCGCCGATGCGCTGGATGTCCGAAAAGAAGCCCGACGCGTCGGCGACGCCCGGGCGGCGGGTGTCGCGCCAGGCGCCCTCGAGGCTGGCCTGGTTCTTGTCCACCAGCAGCAGGGCGTAGAGCGCTCTCCCGTCGCGGCCGGCCAGGGTCCAGCCGCCGTCCATGGGCCCCTGCAGCCCCTGGGCCGAGGCGAACGAGGCGCGCAGGCGGTTCTCGTAGTTCTGTTCGACGGAGTTCAGCGGCGCCTCGGGCGTCTTGTCGTAGTCGTCGATATTGACCGGAGCCGAGAGCTGCGGCCGCCGGCTGGCGTAGGACGGCGGCGGCGAATAGGCAGGCGGCCCATAGACCGGGGCGCTCGGCGGAACCGAAGCGTAGGGGAAGGTCGACTGAGGCAGCGGAACCGTCGCGGCGGCAGGCGGCGGCGCGGACGGGGCCGGACCGGGCGTCGCGGGCGGCGGGGCCGCGGGCGCGGTTCCTTGGGTCTCGGCGGTCTCCTCGTCGATCTGGTCCAGCAGCGAGCCGATCGGATCGACCACGTCCTGCGCGGTCGCCGAGGATGCGGCGGCCAGGGCCAGCAGACCGATCGATGCCTTCAGCAGCTTCCTCAAATCACGCCTCACGCCGCGGCGATGGCCTCGGCGACGGCGAGAACCCGCCGAGCCTGCGCCAGATGCAACCGCTCAACCATGCGCCCATCGACTTTAATGACGCCTTTAACCGTGTTTTCCGGCGAATCGAAGGCCGCGACCACCGCCCGCGACCAGGCGACCTCGTCCGGCGTCGGACTGAAGGCGGCGTTGGCCGGCCCCACCTGGCTGGGATGGATCAGGGTCTTGCCGTCGAAACCGAACTCCAGGCCCTGGCCGCACTGGCGCGCCAGGCCCCCTTCGTCGGAGATGTCGTTGAAGACCCCGTCCAGCACGACGAGGCCGTGGGCGCGGCCGGCGGCGACGATCAGCGACAGCGGACCGGCAAGGGCCGCGCGCTCGACGCTCAGGCGGCAGCGCATCTCCTTGGCCAAGTCGTTGGTGCCGACCACCAGGGCCGAAAGGCCGGCGCCTGCACGGGCGATCTCGTCGAGGGTGAACAGCGCCGCACAGGTCTCGATCATCGCCCAGAGCGCCACGCCGCCGGCCTCGACCGCGCCATAGGCGCGCACGTCGTGGCCGCTGGAGACCTTCGGGACCAGGATGGCGTCCGGCGCGGCGTCGATGGCGGCGGCCAGGTCCTCGGTTCCCCAGGGGGTGTCGAGGCCGTTGACCCGGATCACCACTTCGCGGCGGCCAAAGCCGCCCTGGCGCACGGCGGCGACGGCCTGGTCGCGGGCGAGGGCCTGGTCGCGGGCGAGGGCCTTGGCCTCAGGCGCGACGGCGTCCTCCAGATCGAGGATCACCACGTCGCAGGGCAGCTCGCGCGCCTTTTCGATGGCGCGGACGTTGGCGGCGGGCATGTAGAGGGCGCTGCGGCGCGGCCGGTCGGCGATCACGGTCCAGCTCTCCGGTCAGGATGGCGAAGCGCCACTCATAGGGGTTAGGATGGCGCCATGACCACCCGCTACGACGCCGACGCGAAGAATGTGCTGGGGGGCGAGCTGATCCCCTGCTCGCTCGATCCGGTCACCGGATTCTTCCGCAACGGCTGCTGCGAGACCGGCCCGCACGATGTGGGCTTGCACACCGTCTGCGCGGTGATGACCGCCGAGTTCCTGGCCTTTTCCAAGATGGTCGGCAACGACCTGTCGACGCCCGTACCGGAGTACGGCTTTCCCGGCCTGAAGCCGGGCGACCGCTGGTGCCTGTGCGCCCCGCGCTGGAAGGAGGCGCTGGACGCCGGCGCCGCCCCGCAGGTGGTGCTGGCCAGCACCCACGAGGAGACGCTGGCGATCGTGCCGCTGGGGGTGCTGAAGGACTACGCGGTCGAGGCGTGATCCCGATCGGGCCGGCGCTATTCGCCGTTCGTCGTTCCGGCCTCAATACAGCGGATATTCCCGCTCCATCCGGTACCAGGAGCCCTGGTCGGACTGCCAGCTGGAATAGAGGCCGAAGCTGGTGACGCGGAAGGGCTCGGTGCGCAGGAGGTTGTTCTCCTGGATCCAGGCGGCGACCTCGGCCGGGTTGGGCCGGCGCAGATAGGCGAGCGTGACATGGGGCTTGTAGGCGCGGGTGTCCGGCTTCAGCCCGGCGCGACGGGCGGCGATCTCGCACGACCGCGCCAGATGGCGCAGGCGCTCGTTCTCCTCGACCCCGGCCCAGACGGCATGGATGTCGGCGCCCTCGCCGAAAGCCCCGACCCCGGCCAGGGACAGCTCCAGCGGCCCGCCACCAACGGTGGTCAATTCGGCGTCGAGGTCGGCCGCCCGGTTCTCGGGCACGTTGCCGACGAAGCGCAGGGTGATGTGGAAGGCCTCCTGCGGCCGCCAGCGCGCGCCGGGCAGGCGATCCTGGCGCGGCAGCAGGTCGGCTCCGATCTCCTCGGGAACGGCGATGGCGGCGAACAAGCGGATCATGGCGAGACTACCTAAGGTGCTGAGGTTCTGACGCAATCGTAATCGCCCAAGCCTTGCAAGGATGCAGAACCGTCACGATATTTGGGGCTGCGCCCACTCGGGGCGCCAGCAAAGGGCCCATTCTCTGATGAGCGACTTCAACCGCGGCTACGCGCGCACGGTCCCCGCAGATCGCGCCGACATGTCGGTGGACGCGGGACTTCGTAGCTTCATGCTCGGCGTCTACAACAAGGTAGCGCTTGGTCTCGTCCTTTCGGCCGCTCTCGCCTTCCTGACCGGCGTCTTCCCGCCCGTGCGCGACCTGATGTTCAGCGTCTCGCCCACCGGCAAGGTCGGCTACACCCTGCTGGGCATGATCGTGGCCTTCGCGCCGCTGGTCGTGATCCTGTTCGGCGCCTTCGCGATGAAGAACGTCACGCCGCGCTCGTCCGGCATCTATTACTGGACGATCGTCGCGCTGATCGGCGCTGGCCTCGGCGTGCTGACCTTCGTCTATACAGGCGCGTCGATCTTCTCGACCTTCCTGATCACCGCGGCGGCGTTCGGCGGCCTGTCGCTGTTCGGCTACACCACCAAGAAGGACCTGACCGGCTTCGGCAGCTTCCTGATCATCGGCCTGTTCGGCCTGATCATCGCCAGCCTGGTCAACATGTTCCTGCACAACGGCATGATGGGCTTCATCATCAGCGTGCTGGGCGTGTTCATCTTCGCGGGCCTGATCGCCTACGACACCCAGCGCCTGAAGATGAGCTACTATGAGATGGGCGGCGACCAGACCGCGCTCGGCGTGGCGACCAACTACGGCGCGCTGAACCTGTATCTGAACTTCATCAACCTGTTCCAATTCCTGCTGAGCATCTTCGGCGATCGCCGCTAGGATCCAGAGGAACCGAGTTTCGCAGAGCCCCGGCGGGAAACCGCCGGGGTTTTTGTTTTGAGATCCCCACAGTGGGGGAGTTACTCCACGACCTTGAAACGGCCCTTGTCGAAGAAGCGGAGCACCTGCTCGAGCTCGTGGCCGCGGCGCAGGATCATGCCGCCCTGGCCGATAACGGCCCAGGCGCCCTGCCGACGGGCCAGGGCCGGGCGCTTCTCAATGCGATAAAGCGGCGCCTCGGAGGCGCGGCGGAAGACCGAGAAGACGCAGGCGTCGGCCAGGGCGCCGATGCCGTAGTCGCGCCATTCGCCAGCGGCGACCATGCGCCCGTAGAGAGCAAGAAGACGGTCGAGCTCGCGGCGCTCGAAAAAGACCTGAACGGTCCGGGCAGGCTGCTGTTGCGGATCAAGCGCCATCGAAGGTAAGCGTGCCCCAAATCGCCGCGCTCGACAAATATTCTGTTCACGGCGCAGCTGAGTTGCGCAGGCGCCACGACCTCCGCCAATTCTAAAACAGCCGTAATGTGCCGCCATGGAAAGACCTTATTTCGGTCGTTAGCGCGCCCGATCCGCCCTCGATAGTCACATTGTCGGTTGGTCGGAACTGCTGGTCCCGGATCCTGAACAGCCCCCCCAGCCCCCCTGGATCGGCCTTCGGCCAACCGACGCTTCTTCATAGAATACCCCCCAAAGCGAACCCGCGTGGTCCCCCCCAGCCACGCGGGCTTCGTTTTCTCCGGGGCCGGGCGCACAACCCTGCCTTGCCGTCGGCCAGGGCCGCGATATGGTCGAGCTCCTGGTGGGGGAACAATCCATGTCTAAGATCGGAAGTCGTGCGGGCCGCTGGCCCATGGCCGCGGCCTTGGCCGCCGGCCTGTTCCTGGCGCACCCGGCGACCGCCGAGACCCTCACCCGCGAAGCGGCGATCGCCCAGCTGAACAGCGTTCCGCTGTATCCCGTGCTGGCCAAGCACTATCCGGCCACCTACGCGCAGGTCGTCGACGGCCTGGTCCAGGGCGCCAACAGCGGCCGCCGCTACAGCGAGATGGTCGCCGAAACGAATCAAATGGTCGCCACGCTGGTGGCCGAGCAGGGCGCGAAGGCGAATGTCGAGAACACCGTGGGAATGCTCTCCCTGACGCGCGATCAGGCCAAATCGGCCCTGGCCCGCGACCCTGGCTATTGCCTGTCGGTGCTGGGCGTCCGGGCCCACGATATGGCCGCGATCAACGCCTTACCCGAAGAGCTCACCAAGCGTGAAATGGCCTTGATGGTGAAGCTGCTGGAGCAGACCGCCCTGAATCCGGAGCCGGCGCCGCCCGAGAAGCTGGCGCAGAAGAAGCTCGAGGCCATCGCCATGCAGGCTTATGATCGCCTGCCAAGTGACGAACTGCGGGTCGCGCTCCGCGCAATCGAAGGCGATCCCAAGAAGGCGACCTCGCCGCTCGAACAAACCGCCTTCTGCGAGTTCAGCATCGCCATGTTCGACATCATGCTGGCCATGCCCCCGATCGAAGCCGCCCAGACCTTCAAGGGCATCAGCGCGATGCGCTGAGGAGGCGCCCGATCAGTCGCGGAGCGCAGCGGCGATGATCCGGCCGCCGTCGGCGCCCTGGACGATGACAGCGGTCTGCAGATCTTCCTCGCCCGCCTGAGGCAGGCGATAGGCGGTGGGGCGGCCCTTCCAGGGGCCTAGGCGCTTGATCTCGCGCACCACGTTGCGGTGCTGGACCGTCTGGCCGCGGTTGTCGCCCTTCTTGACCACCACGTCCTGTTCGCGCGGGTCGTAGCGCACCATCCACACCTCGGCGCCGCCGCGCGGGACCTTGCCCGAGCCGACGTCGACGCGGCGCTGGCCGATGAAGGCCATGTCCGGCGGATCGGCCGGGGCGCGGGCGGCCTGGGCCATCAGCCGATCGACCTTCTCGGCCTGCAGGCCGCCGGCCTGGGCGTGGCCGTCGACCACCACCTGGGGCGTATAGGGCTCGCGCAGCTCGAGCCGTGCGACATAAGCCTTCTGGCGGGCGGTGAACTCGGGCTTGGCGAAGGTGTCCGACCAGCCCAGATAATCCCAGTAGTCGACTGGGAAGGTCAGGGCGAGCACGCCCTCGCGCTGAGCCAGCTTGGCCAGGTAGGCGTTGGCTTCGCCGCAGGAGGCGCAGCCCTGGGCGGTGAACAGCTCGACCACGACCGGCGGCTTGGCGGACGCCGCTACGGGCGTCGCGCAGAGAATGAGGCTGAGCAGCGCGGCCTTACGCATCGCAGCGCACTTAAGCGGACTTCCCTGAGCTTTGGATTTCAACAAGGCGTGACCGGCTTTCGAGGCTCGCGGAATCGAAGAGGGGGCCTGCACGGGCGGCAGACCCCCTCCGTATCGATGGTCTACCTCTCCGCGAGGGAGAGGCAAGCCCGTCTTTGTCTAAGAGGCCCGCGCGAGATTGCGCAGCACGTAGTTCAGGACGCCGCCGTTCTTGAAGTATTCAAGCTCGGTCGGCGTGTCGATGCGGCAGCGGACCGGGAAGCGGGCGATGCGGCCGTCCGACGGACGGTACATCTCGACGGTCAGCTGCTTGCGCGGGGCAAGCTCGGTGAGGCCACGGATCGTGACGATCTCCTCGCCCGTCAGGTTCAGCTTCTGCCAGCCGTCCTGGGTGAACTGCAGCGGCAGCACGCCCATGCCGACCAGGTTCGAGCGATGGATACGCTCGAAGCTCTCGGCGATGACCGCGCGGACGCCCAGCAGCTTGGTGCCCTTGGCGGCCCAGTCGCGCGACGAGCCGGTGCCGTATTCCTTGCCCGCAAACACTACCGCCGGGCGACCTTCGCCCTGGTAGCGCATCGCCGCGTCGTAGATCGACATGACGTCGCCCGACGGGAAGTGCTTGGTCACGCCGCCTTCGATTTCCGGCGTGATCTTGTTGCGGATCCGGATGTTGGCGAAGGTGCCGCGCATCATGATCTCGTGGTTGCCGCGACGCGCGCCGTACGAGTTGAACTCGGTGGCGGGCACCTGACGCTCACGCAGGTAGACGCCGGCCGGCGAGGTCGCCTTGATCGAGCCGGCCGGGCTGATGTGGTCGGTGGTGATCGAGTCGCCGAACACGCCGAGGATGCGGGCCTCGACGATGTCGGTGACCGGCGCCGGCTCCATCTTCATGTCCTGGAAGTACGGCGGGTTCTGCACATAGGTCGAACCCATGTCCCAGCCGTAGGTCTGGCCGCCGGACACCTTGATGCCCTGCCAGTTCTTGTCGCCCTTGAAGACGTCGGCGTAGCGGGTCGCGAACATCTTCTGGGTGACGTGCTTGCGCTGGAGCGTGGCGATCTCTTCCGAGGTCGGCCAGATGTCCTTCAGGAACACCGGCTTTCCATCCTTGCCTTCGCCGAGCGACTCGGTGGCCAGGTCGATGTTCATCGAGCCGGCCAGGGCGTAGGCGACCACCAGCGGCGGGCTGGCCAGGTAGTTGGCGCGGACGTCCTGGTTCACGCGGCCTTCGAAGTTACGGTTGCCCGAGAGCACCGAGCAGGCGACCAGGTCGTTGGCGTTGACCGCTTCCGAAATCGCTTCCGGCAGCGGGCCGGAGTTGCCGATGCAGGTGGTGCAGCCGTAGCCGACCAGGTTGAAACCCAGCGCGTCGAGCGACTTGGTCAGGCCGGCGGCCTTCAGGTAGTCGGTCACCACCTGCGAACCGGGGGCCAGCGAGGTCTTCACCCACGGCTTGACCTTCAGGCCCTTCTCGACCGCCTTCTTGGCGACCAGGCCGGCGGCGATCAGCACCGAGGGGTTGGAGGTGTTGGTGCAGGAGGTGATGGCGGCGATCACGACATCGCCGTTGCCGACGTCGAACTTCTCGCCGGCCACCGGCACGCGGGGCTCTTCGCCGGTCTTGCCGAAGTCCTTGGCCAGGGCGGCCTTGAATTCCGAGGCGGCGTCCGACAGCAGCACGCGGTCCTGCGGGCGCTTCGGGCCGGCCAGCGACGGCAGGACGGCGCCGAGGTCGAGTTCCAGGGTGTCGGTGAAGACGGGGTCCGGATCGCCGGCCTCGACCCACATGCCCTGTTCCTTGGCGTAGGCCTCGACCAGGTCGGCGCGGGCGGCGTCACGGCCGGTGGCGCGCAGGTAGTCGATGGTCGCCTTGGTGACCGGGAAGAAGCCGCAGGTCGCGCCGTATTCCGGGGCCATGTTGGCGATGGTCGCCTGGTCTTCCAGCGTCAGGCCGGCGAGGCCCGGGCCGAAGAACTCGACGAACTTGCCGACCACGCCCTTCTTGCGGAGCATCTGGGTGACGGTCAGCACCAGGTCGGTGGCGGTCGCGCCGTCCGGCAGCGAGCCGGTCAGCTTGAAGCCGATGACTTCCGGGATCAGCATCGGGATCGGCTGGCCCAGCATGGCCGCCTCGGCCTCGATGCCGCCGACGCCCCAGCCCAGCACGGCCAGGCCGTTGATCATGGTGGTGTGGCTGTCGGTGCCGACCACGGTGTCGGGATAGGCGACGGCCTCGCCGCCCTCTTCGTTCAGCCACACGGTCTGGGCCAGGTATTCCAGGTTCACCTGGTGGCAGATGCCGGTGCCGGGCGGCACCACGCGGAAGTTGTTGAAGGCCGACGAGCCCCAGCGCAGGAAGCGATAGCGCTCGATGTTACGCTCGTACTCGCGCTCCACGTTCTCGCCGAAGGCCTTGGCGGTGCCGAAGTAGTCGACCATCACCGAGTGGTCGATCACGAGGTCGACCGGGTTCAGCGGGTTGATCTTTTCCGGGTTGGCGCCCAGGGCGGTCATGGCGTCGCGCATGGCGGCCAGGTCGACCACGGCCGGGACGCCGGTGAAGTCCTGCATCAGCACGCGGGCCGGGCGGAAGCTGATCTCGTGTTCGACCGCGCCCTTGTTGTCGAGCCAGGCGGCCAGGGCCTTCAGGTCGTCGGGGCCGACGGTCGAGCCGTCTTCGTTGCGCAGCAGGTTCTCGAGCAGCACCTTCATCGAGACCGGCAGGCGGGCGACGTTCGAAAGACCGGCTTCCTCTGCGGCGCGAAGGCTGTAGTAGACGTAGGTCTTGTCGCCGACGACGAGTTCGCGGCGGGTTTTCAGGCTGTCGTTAGACGCCATATCAGGGATCCTTCCTCTGTTCTCGGCCGCTCTTGGACCACATCGGGGATCGCGCGCTTTTCGGGGCGGACACACAGCGTTCGTCCCAGCGCCGCGTACGCCCCCCAAGGTGGCGACGGCCGCGGGCGTCATAGGCCATACTGTCCTAACCGTCCATGTGCGCTGCGGTATTTCCTGGCCACTTGAGAATCACCCGCAAGGAGCGGCCCTTTGATCGGGCGCCTTGGGATCGAAAACCTGGCCCTGCGCCGGGGTGGGCGACTGCTGTTCGAGGGCCTGTCCTTCGCCGTCGAGGCCGGGAGCGCCGCGGCCCTGATCGGCCGCAACGGCGCGGGCAAGACCAGCCTGCTGCGGGCCATTGCGGGCCTGGCGAGCCTGGAGGCCGGGGCGATCACCTTTGGTGCGCTAGCGGCCGAGGACGCGCGCGCCGAGCACATCCATCTGGCCGGGCACCAGGACGGGCAGAAGCCGGCCCGCACCGCCTGGGAAGAGCTCAGCTTCTGGGCCCGCTGGAACGGCGCCTCTTACGACGCCGCGCGCCGTGCCGCCGAGCGGCTGGACCTGACCCGGCTGCTCGAGCTGGAGGTGCGGCGGCTGTCGGCCGGGCAGCGGCGGCGGTTGTCGCTGGCGCGGCTGCTGGCCGCGCCGCGCGCCCTGTGGCTGCTGGACGAACCGCTGAGCCCGCTGGACGCCGACTGGCGCGAGCGATTCGGGGCGATCATGGCCGAGCACATGGCCGGCGGCGGGCTGATCGTGGCGGCCGTGCACGACCCGCTGCCCATCCCCGCCCAAGCGGTGGAGATCGCGCCGTGAGCCGGGTGATCGCTCTTCTCTCGCGCGAGGCGGCCCTGGCCTGGGGCCGGGGCGGCGGCCCGCTGGTCTCGCTGGGCTTCTACGCCGGCGTCGCGACCCTGCTGCCGCTGGCGACGGGACCAGAGCCCGCGCGGCTGGCGGCGATCGCGCCGGGCGCGGCCTGGGTGGCGCTGGCGCTGGCCGCCCTGCTCTCGCTCGACCGGCTGTTCGAGCGCGACTTCGAGGACGGGGCGCTGGACCTGCTGACCCTCTCGCCCCTGCCGCTGGAGATCGCCTGCGCGGTCAAGTGCCTGGGCCAGTGGCTGGCGACCGGCGCGCCCCTGGCGCTCGCCGCGCCGCTGGCGGCCATCGCCCTGGGCGCCAAGCCGCAGCTGGCGCCGCTGGTCTTCGCCTGCTCGCTGATGGGCGGGCTGGCGTTCTCGTTCATGGGGGGGATCGGCGCGGCCCTCAGCCTCGGCGCCCGCCGCGGCGGGCTGCTGACCGCGGTGATCGTGCTGCCGCTGTTCGTGCCGCCGGTGATCTTCGGCGGCGGGGCGCTGGACGCCTTCGGCTCGGGCCTGCCCTGGCGGGCGGGTTTCGCCCTGCTGGCGGCCTATGCGGCGGCGGCGGTCGCGCTCGGCCCCGTGGCGATGGCCGCCGCCTGCCGCAACGCGCTGAGCTAGGCCCCGGCGACGCTATTCCGTCGGCCCTTCCGGGTATTGCGGCAGGCCGTCGTCCAGCACCAGCCAAGGCTGCTTGCTGGAGATCCAGATGTGCTCGGTCGGCTTGAAACGCTCGGGATCGTCCATGCTGCCGCTGGTCAGGCCCATCACCCCCAACGCCTCGCGCATCGAGAAGATCGTCGTGCCGCACTGCGGGCAGAAGCCGCGCTTCAGGCCTGGGGAGGAGTTCACGCTCGCCACCGGCCCGGTCAGCACCACCATGTCGATCTCGTAAAGCGCACGGGCGTTGAACGCCGCCCCGATGGCCCGCTGGCAGAGCCGGCAATGGCACACCCGCACATTGATCGGATCGCCCTTGGCTTCGTAGCGGACCGCGCCGCAGAGACATCCACCGGTGCACATGAGGCCACCTCCTGGCCCTTGAGATAGCGCGCGTCGCGTTCGCACGGGAGATGTGCTCTTCAGGCACTACCGCAAATCGAGCGACGCGGCCAAATTCGCGCCCGACGTGGGAAAGGGGGACGGATCATGGGCGCTCTGCAACAGGACACGGCCATCACGCGCGACGGCGAGCGGCTGACCGCCCTGCTCGACCCGGCCTGGAACATCTGGGGGCCCAATGGCGGCTATGTCGCCTCCATCGCCCTGCGCGCCGCGGGCGCGGTCGCGCCGGAAGGCCACCGCCCGGCGACCATCTCGGTCCAGTACCTGTCTGTCGCCAGGTTCGCGCCGGTCGAGTGCCAGGTCACGCCGGTGAAGACCGGCCGCAACGCCTGGCTGCTCAATGTCGCCCTGGTCCAGGACGGCAAGACCTTCCTTCAGGCTCAGGTCTGGACCACCAACAAGCAGGATGGCCCGGCGACCGCCGAGGCGGCCATGCCGCAGGTCGCTCCCCCCGAGGAGCTGAAGACCGTGGCCGAACACCTCGGGCCCAAGGCGGGCGAGATCACCGGCTTCTGGCTCAACCTCGACGTCAAGCCGCTGGTCTGGATTCCGTGGGACGGTCCGCGTCAGCCCGGCCCCGCGCGGTTGCGCGAATGGTTCCGCTTCGTCGGCTACGAGGATGGCGACGCCTTCCTGGACGCCTGCCGCCCGCTGCTGCTGATCGACACCCTGCTCTGGCCGACCCACCACCGCGGCCTGGTCGAGCGCCCGAATTATGTGGCGCCCAGCCTCGACGTCACGGTGTGGTTCCACGGCTCGGGCGCGGGCGCCGACTGGCTGCTGGTCGACGCCCACGCCGACACCGCCGGCGCCGGCCTCGTCCACGGTCAGGCCCGCATCTGGACCGCCGACGGCCGCCTGCTGGCCAGCGGCGGCTCGAACATGCTGCATGTGGCGCGGGCGTGACCAACAGTGTCGTCCCGGTTTCGACGCAGCCGACGGCCGGGACCCATGAACACCTGATGGAGCAGTATGGGGCTGGGCCTCATTCCTCGGCCAAAGCTCGAATAGGGCCCGGACAAGCGCTGCGTGCTTTCCGGGACGACACCGAACTATCGCTGCTCGAAAGCCATCACCCGCGCCAGGCTCTCCTCCACGTCCGGCGTTCCCGCGATCTCGATCACCGGGCAGGGGAGGGCGGCGAGCCAGGCGCGGTGCCGCTCCAGACTGCGGCCCGGAAAGCCCGGCGTGTCGTAGCCGCGCGCCCATTCGATGAACTCCAGGTGCGCGGCGTGCATCGCTCCGCCCGGCTCGATGGCCGAGCCGTAGCGCGCCTGCTCGCGCGCCAGCAGCCGCGCCAGCCGCACGTCCGGCGGCACATGCAGGAAGACCGCCAGGTCGAGGCGGGGGATGAACACCTCGCCCCAGCCCATCATCGACCCGGAGAGCGTCCAGCCCGGCTGGCCGGCCATCGCGGCCTCCATCATCGCCACGCGCTGCGCCTCCGGCCGCTTGGTGGTGAACGGCGGGTCGGTCGCCTCCCAGAAGAAGCTGTCCGTATCGAGGTGCGGCACGGCCAGCCTTTGCGCGAGGGCCGCGCCCAGGGTGGTCGTCCCCGAGGACGAGGCGCCGACGACGTGGATGCGCATCACCCCCACCGTCCCTCGGCGATGAAGGCTTGGAAACCGGCGACCAGGTGGTCGAACATCAGCCGCATGCGCCGGTGGCCCTTGAGGTTCTCGTGCATGGCGATCCAGACCTCCAGCTCGAACCCGAAGGCGTTGGGCAGGACCGGCGCCAAGCCGTAACGCCGCGCGATCTGGTGCTGGCAGGCGCCGACCCCGAGCCCGGCGCGAATGGCGGCGATCTGGGCCAGATCGTTGTCCGAGCGGAAGGCGAACAGCTCGCGCGTCACCTCGATCGGCAGGTTGAGGTCGGCCAGGGCCTCGATGCTGGGCGCCTCGCGGTCGAAGCCGACCACGCAGTGATCGGTCAGGGCTTCCAGGCTCTCGGGCGCGCCGTGGCGGTCGAGATAGTCCGGCGCCGCATAGAAGCCGACGCCTATGGCGCCCACCTTGCGCGCCACCAGGGCTCCTTGCGTCGGGCGCACCATGCGCACGGCGATGTCGGCGTCGCGCCGCGACAGGTCCTCGGCCTTGTTCGACA
This sequence comes from Phenylobacterium sp., assembly GCF_041919955.1. Taxonomy (GTDB): domain Bacteria; phylum Pseudomonadota; class Alphaproteobacteria; order Caulobacterales; family Caulobacteraceae; genus Phenylobacterium. Next base: position 44,765 of record NZ_JAYRSU010000020.1, read on the forward strand.
GCACCAGCTCCAGGTCGATCTCAGGGTGCTCCTTGCGGAAGGAGCCCAGGATCGCCGGCAGCACCTCGGTCCCGATGATCTGGCTGGCGGTGATGCGGATCGCGCCCTGCAGCGAGTCGGCCGCGCCCGAGGCGTCGCGCATGGCCGCCGCGGCGGCGGCGTACATCTCGGCCAGGTGCGGCTCGAGCTGGCGGGCCAGGTCGGTGGGGGTCAGCCCGCGCGGCGAGCGCAGGAAGAGCGGCGCCCCCAGCTTCTGCTCCAGCGCCTCGATGTGGCGCCCCAGGGTCGGCTGGGTCAGGCCGCGCGACTTGGCCGCCGCCGAAAGGCTGCCGGCCTGGAGCACGGCGTGCAGGCTTTGGAACAGATCCCAGTCGGCGTTCGCCATGCACCTATGAATAGCTGATCTGCAAAATTCGGCAATTACGGGCAGGCGCTGGACTTTGCACCCCGTCAAGACCTAGATGCCGGCCATGGTTGGCAAGACGCTTTACGACAAGATCTGGGACGCCCACGTCGTCGACGAACAGGACGGCGAGAGCATTATCTATATCGACCTGCACCTCATCCACGAGGTGACGACGCCGCAGGCCTTCGCCGGCCTTCGCGCCAATCACCGGCCGGTGCGCCGGCCCGACCGCACGCTTGCGGTCGCCGACCACAACATTCCCACCGAGGGCCAGGCCAAGGGCGTGGCCGCGGTGGCCGACGACGAGGCGCGTCTGCAGCTTCAGACGCTCGAGCGCAACGTCAAGGACAACGGCATCGAGTTCTTCCCGATGGGCGACATCCGCAACGGGATCGTCCACGTGGTCGGCCCCGAACAGGGCCGCACCCAGCCGGGCATGACCATCGTCTGCGGCGACAGCCATACCTCGACCCACGGCGCCTTCGGGGCCCTGGCCCACGGCATCGGCACGTCCGAAGTCGAACACGTGCTGGCCACCCAGACCCTTCGCCAGAAAAAGGCGAAGAACATGCGCGTCACCGTCGACGGGACCCTGGCGCCGGGCGTCGGCGCCAAGGACATCGCGCTGGCCATCATCGGCGAGATCGGGACCGCCGGCGGCACCGGATACGTCATCGAATACGCCGGCGAGGCGATCCGCGGCCTGTCGATGGAAGGCCGCATGACCCTGTGCAACCTGACCATCGAGGGCGGCGCCCGCGCGGGCCTCGTCGCGCCAGACCAGACCACCTACGACTACATGGCCGGCCGTCCGGCCGCGCCGAAGGGCGGCGCCTGGGAGATGGCGAAGAACTACTGGACGACGCTCTACTCGGACGAGGACGCCGTCTTCGACCGCGAGATCGTGCTCGACGCCGCCAAGATCGCCCCCCTGGTCACCTGGGGTACGTCGCCTGAGGACGTCATCGCCGTCACCGACAGGGTGCCGGCGCCTGAGAGCTTCTCCACGCCGGACAAGCGGGCCTCGGCCGAACGCGCCCTCGACTATATGGGTCTGGCCGCCGGCCAGCCGATCACCGAGGCGAAGATCGACGTGGTCTTCATCGGCTCGTGCACCAACAGCCGCATCGAAGACCTGCGCGAGGCGGCCAAGGTCGTCCAGCACGCCTTCGTCAACGGCAAGCTGGTCGCGCCGCACGTGCGGGCCATGGTCGTGCCGGGCTCGGGCCTGGTGAAGGCCCAGGCCGAAGAGGAAGGCCTGGACGCCATCTTCAAGGCTTCCGGCTTCGACTGGCGCGAGCCTGGCTGCTCGATGTGCCTGGGCATGAACCCGGACCGCCTGGCCCCCGGCGAGCGTTGCGCCTCGACCTCGAACCGCAATTTCGAAGGCCGGCAGGGCCGCGGCGGGCGGACCCATCTGGTCAGCCCGGCCATGGCCGCCGCCGCCGCCATAGCCGGGCATATCGCCGACGTCAGGGATTTCATGTGATGATGAGCGCCCGCACCAGCTTTCTCGTCTGGTGGGGGCTGCCCATCCTTTGCGCCGGACTCGGGGCCGGCGCCGCCGCCTTCGCGGGCCAGGGCGGGATCTTCGGGTCTGGCCCGGGGCAGATCGGCCCGATCATGCTCGCCGTGGGCTATTTCGCCGCCGTCGGCCTGCTCGCCATCATCCTGCGCATCCGCCAGAATCAGGTCGCCCTCGGTGACCGCAACCGGTTCGACAAGCCGGTAGAGGCGGCCATCGTCGCCCTCTGCGCGCCGATCCTGGCCCTCGGCCTCTGGGTGGCCGCCTCCGGCTTCTTCGCCGACTTCGGCCCCAGCCGCACGATCACCGGCAAGCTCAGCAGCATCGATCAGGTCGGCGCCTTCGGTCGCAGCTACGGAATCGACCTCGACCGGACCGGCAAGCCGCTGATCCTGGAGTGCCGCATCCGGCGCAACTGCGGCAGCCCCACTCCGCTGCTGCGCCTGCAGCCCGGCGCGCGGGTCGAAATGCAGATCCTCAAGGGCGAGGTGCTGGGACTGAAGGCCGACGGCAAGGTGCTGGTCGATCCGAACAGCCAGCGCATCTGGCGACTGATGTTCGGCGGGGCGATCCTGCTTCTTCTCGTCCTCTACACGCTCGCCTTCGCCGGCTCCTCCATGCGCCTGCTGTTCGCCGGCGAGGCGGACGAGGGCGAGGCCTGGCGCGGCCGATGATCACGGCCCTCGACCATATCGCCCTGGCGGTCCGCGACCTCGACGCGGCGGTCGACGCCTATGTCCGCCTGCTCGGCCGCGAACCGAACTGGGTCGGCGGAGACGGCGGCGCGCGGCACGCCTGGTTCCAGCTGCCCAACATGGCGCTCGACATCATCGCTCCTCATGGCGAAGGCGCATTCGGCGACACCATCCGCGCCCATCTCGACGGCCACGGCGAGGGGATCTGGGCCATGTCCTTCACCGCCGCCGACATCGAAGCGACCCACGCCCTGCTCGCGCGCCGGGGGATCGCCGGCGCCCCGCCGCGCTCCGTGCGCTCGACCCATGACGACCGGCGCAAGCGCTACTGGACCAGCGCCACGCTCGACCCGGCGACGACCGGGGGCCTCAATCTGCTGCTCGCCGCGCCGCCGCGCGACGGCGTCGCCTGGCCGCAATCGCCTGTGACGGGCCCCGGCGAGGTGACCCGTCTCGACCATGTGGTGGTCCACACACCGAACCCCGACCGCGCGCTCGCCGTCTACGGCGCCAAGCTCGGGCTCGACCTGCGGCTCGACCGTTCGAACCCCGATTGGAAGGTCCGGCAACTTTTCTTCCGCTGCGCCGATAGCGTCGTGGAGTTCGGCGCCAGCCTCGATCGGCAGGTTTCCGACGCCCCGGACCGGTTCGGAGGCCTTGCCTGGCAAGTGGCCGACATCGAGGCCGCCCACGCCCGCATCGCTTCGGCAGGTTTCGACGTTTCCGACGTGAAAACCGGCCGAAAGCCGGGCACCCGCGTCTTCACCGTTCGCGCCGGCGTGGTCTCCGCCCCGGCCCTCATCATCGCGCAGGGCGAGCGGCCCTCGACCTGAACCGATCCTCTGCTAAAGACCAAGCATGCAAGCCTTTACCCGCCTCGACGCCAAGATCGCCCCGCTGCCGCTGGCGAACATCGACACCGACCAGATCATCCCCAAGCAGTTCCTCAAGACGGTGGAGCGCGAGGGCCTGGGCCGCGGCCTGTTCTACGACTTCCGCTTCGATGAAAACGGCAAGGAAAAGAACGATTTCGTCCTGAACCGGCCTGAGTACAAGGGCGCCGGCGTGCTGGTCGCCGGCGACAATTTCGGCTGCGGCTCCTCGCGCGAGCACGCGCCCTGGGCGCTGATGGACTTTGGCATCAGCTGCGTGATCTCCACGAGCTTCGCGGACATTTTCTACAACAACTGCTTCCAGAACGGCTTGCTGCCAGTAGTTCTGAAACCCGAGGAAGTTCAGGATCTTATGGACGAGGCCAAGGGCGGCAACCACATGGTGACCGTCGACCTCGAAGCCCAGACCGTGGTCTCGCCTTCGGGCAAGACCTTCGCCTTCCAGATCGATCCGTCCCGCAAGGACAAGATGCTCAAGGGCCTGGACGCCATCGGCGAGACCCTGCAGGCCGCCCCGTCCATCGACGTCTTCGAAGCCAAGCGGGCGATCAGCCAGCCCTGGCTGGAGCGGGCGTGACCCTGATCATCGCCGGGACGGTGCGGGTGCCGCCGGAAAACCTGGCGGCCTTCCGTCCGCACATGGCGGCCATGCTGGACGCCAGCCGCGCCGAGGATGGCTGCCTGGAATATTCCTATGCCGAGGACGTGCTGGACGCCGGCCTGATCCGGGTGTTCGAAGCTTGGCGCGACCAGGCCGCGCTCGATGCGCATTTCAAAACCGAACATATGGCGACATGGCGCAGCCATTGGCCGCGGTTCGGGGTTTCCGATCGCCGCCTATTCGCCTACGAGGTCGCCTCCGAACGCCAACTCTAGGCGCGTGATCTCAACGGGGGTTTCGACATGACTGACCTGCTGCTCCTGCCCGGCGACGGCATCGGCCCGGAAGTGACGGCGCAGGTCCGACGCGTCGCCGAGGCGCTCACCCCGGATCTGGTCATCGAGGAACGCCTGTTCGGCGGCGCGAGCTACGACGCCCACGGCCTGCCGCTGACCGACGAGACCCTGGCCGCCGCCAAGGCCGCCACGGCGGTGCTGATGGGCGCGGTCGGCGGCCCGAAGTGGGTCGACGCTCCGCGCGACAAGCGCCCGGAAGCGGGTCTGCTGAACCTGCGCGCCGGCATGGAGGTGTTCGCCAACCTGCGCCCGGCCCTCTGCTTCAACGCCCTGGCCGACGCCTCCAGCCTCAAGCGCGAGCTGGTCCAGGGGCTGGACTTCATGATCGTCCGCGAGTTGACCGGCGGGATCTATTTCGGTTCGCCGCGCTTCATCGAGGACCTGCCGGAAGGCGGCAAGCGCGCCGTCGACACCCAGGTCTATACGACCGCCGAGATCGAGCGCGTCGCCCGCGTCGCCTTCGAGCTGGCCCGCGGCCGTCGCAACAAGGTCCATTCGGCCGAGAAGTCGAACGTGATGGACTCTGGTCTTCTGTGGCGCGAGGTCGTCAGCGACCTGCACAAGCGTGAGTTCGCCGATGTCGAGCTCGAGCATATCCTGGCTGACAACGCGGCCATGCAGATCGTCAAGAACCCCAAGCAGTTCGACGTGATGGTCACCGACAACCTGTTCGGCGACATCCTCTCCGACGCCGCGGCCCAGCTGACCGGCTCGCTCGGCATGCTGCCGTCCGCGGCCCTGGGCGCGCCGGGCAAGCCCGGGCTCTACGAACCGATCCACGGCTCGGCCCCGGACATCGCCGGCCAGAACCTCGCCAACCCGCTGGCGGCGATCCTGTCGCTGGAGATGGCCCTGCGCTGGTCGCTCGGACGGCCGGAAGCGGCCGACAAGCTCTACGCCGGCGTAATCAAGGCGCTGGAGGACGGCGCGCGCACCCGAGACCTGGGCGGGACGCTGACCACCGTCCAGATGGGCGATGCGGTGCTGGCCGCGCTCTAGAGCCGCCGATATTCGATCTGGGAGCCGTCCTCGAGGCGGCCCTTGAGGGCGGCCCAGGCGCCGCCCTCGTCGTACCAGTTGTCGATCTGATGCTCTCCGCGCAGGCTCCAGCGCTGAGCCGATATCGTTCGGCCGTCGGCCAACACGACGGCCTCGACGGCGCCGCGGCGTGCAATCAGCGACAGCAGCTTGCCCTCCTGAGGATTGAACAGCGGTCCCGGCAGGACGGCCCGGTTCCAGTGGGTCAGAGGCGCCGCCTGGGGCGGCGCGGAGACCCTGCCCGCCGGACCGTCGATCATGACGCCGCCCGCCGTGCGGCGCGCCATCACCTTGATGATCCTTCCGTTGCCGTTCGTGGTGGTCTGGAGACTGGCGAAGCGGCCCCGGGACCAGCGCTCCTCGGCGGAATGACGGTAGCGATAGACGGGGACCGGCCCCAGCCGCACCAGCATTTCGACATCCGTACGCACGGTCTCCTCGCCCGGCGCGCCCGAGAACGTCATGGCGTGCCGACCGATCTTCGCGCCGTTTCGGTAGACCTCGAAGGTCAGCTTCTGCGCCGCGGGCGCCTGCGCCGAGGCCTCAGGCGCCGGAAGCAGCACGGCCGCTCCGGCCAGGATGCATCTGCGGGACAGAGAATGCATGCTTCCCTCCTCCCCGATGTACGGCCGCGCACCCGCGACGGATCATGCGCGGCGAACAAACGCAGCATCCCCCGATTGCAATTTTCCGCAGGATAGGACATGGGGACGCCCGCATGAGCTATTTGAAGCATAACTCCTTCCAAGACCGCGCGTCCGCGTCCCTCGAAGCCAAAAAGGCCCTTCTGGCCAAGATGAAGGTGAAGCCCACCGTCACGGCCCCCGAAGGACCCGACCGCGCCGCCATCAAAGCCGCCGAACTGGCCGAACTGCGCGCCAAGCGTGAAGCCGAACGGGCTGAACGCCGCCGCATCCAGGCCGAGGCCGACGCCGTACGGCGCGAGATCGAAGCGTTCAACGCCGAGACCGCCGAGCTGGAGCTCCGCGCCGCCCAGAAGGCCGCGCGGGACGCCCGCTACGCCGCGCGCAAGCAGCGTCGGAAATAGGACCCTTCCGCTAGTCCGGGTGGTCGGCCGCCGAGGCCGGCGCCACGTGCGGCGGGAACGCGTCCGCCATCGGTTCGTACCTGGCCCTGGCCCGCTCCAGGCGCGTGCGCATGTCCGCCGCGTCGCCCGGGAAGTTGCGCGCCATGCTGTAGTTCTCGCCCGGGTCCACCTGCATGTCGAACAGCAACGGATAGCGGTCCAGCGGGATGTCGTAGACCCGGTAATAGGACCGCGCGACGTACTTCCAGCGCCGCGTGCGGATCGCCGCGACCTGGTTGTTGTTGAACAGCACGATCTCCTCGTGCGGCGAGGCTGCGCCGTCCTTCAGCACGCCTGAGATGTCGCGCCCGTCCAGCTCGCGGTCCTCGACGGGCGGCAGGCCGGCCATGGCGCGCAGGGTCGGCAGCAGGTCGAGATTGCTGGCCAGTTCCGAGCTTTCCGTCCCGGCCGGCAGGGTTCCCGGCTGGCGGGCGATGAACGGTACGCGGAAACCACCGTCCCAGGCCGAGCCGCCCTTGCGGTCGCGGAACGGGCCGGACGAGCCCTCGAACCAGGGCCCGTTGTCCGAGGTGAAGACGACCATGGTGTCCTCGTCCAGGCCGAGCGCCTTCAGCTTCTCCAGCAGCCGCCCGACATTGAGGTCGATCTCCTCGACCACCTCGCCGTAGTCGCCGCCGGGCGATCCGGTCAGGTCGTCGGGATTCGGCTTCAGCGGAATGTGCGGCGCAGTCAACGCCAGCAGGACGAAGAACGGCCGCTCGCGGTTCTGCTCGGCGAAGGCGGCGGTCTGCTCGAAGAACCACTGGGTGAGCTTGGTGAAGTCCGCCTTGCTCTCGGTCATCGGCGCGGTGGCGTTGTCGTAGAGCGCCAGGGGCTTCATGTCGTGGCTGTAGGGCAGGCCGTAAAAGCGCTCGAACCCGTAGACCATTGGCGGCCAGTGGGGGGCGACATGGCCGAGGTGCCACTTGCCGATCAAGGCGCTGGCGTAGTCCGGCCCCAGAGCCGTGGGAATGGTGAGGGCGTCCGGGGGCAGTCCCTTGGTGTCGGCCGGCTGCAGCACCTCGTGCGCCAGGCCGTTGCGGATCGCGTACTGGCCGGTCAGCAGGCCCGCCCGCGAGGGGGTGCAGACATTGGCCGAGGCGTAGAAGTCGGTCAGCCGCACGCCCTCGGCGGCCATGCGGTCGAGATTGGGGGTGCGGATGACCTTGCCGCCGTCGCAGCCAAGGTCGCCGTAGCCGAGATCGTCGGCCAGAATGACAATGAAATTGGGTTTGCGCATGGGCGCGATCCTAGAGCCGCCGACAGCGTTGTCACCGGCTATAGTTGCAGCACCCAGGTTTCGCTGATCAGCCCCTTGGCCACCGTCTCATCCGGGCGGCTCTCGACCAGTACGAACCCCGCGCCGGCGTAGATGCCGCGGGCGGCGGTCAGGATGCTCTGGGTCCAGAGGGTGATCTCGCTATAGCCGGCGGCGCGCGCGAAGGCGACGCACTCGGCCACCAGACGCTTGCCGAGTCCCAGGCCCCGCGCCGCGGGTTCGATCAGCAGCAGCCGCAGCTTGGCCTGGCCCGGCAGGTCGCCCCGCACCAGGAAGATCGAACCCAGGGGTTCGCCGTCCCGCTCCGCGATCCAGCAACGCTCGCGCGCGGCATCGAAGTTCTGAACGAAGTCGGCGGCGATATGGGCGACCAGCGCCTCGAACCGCTCGTCCCAGCCGTATTCGCGCGCGTAGAGCACGCCGTGACGGTGGACCACCCAACCGATGTCGCCGGGCCGATGTTGGCGCAGGATCACCTTCCCGGGCGGCGGGGCGCCTAGCAGGTTCTCGATCTCCGCCATCGCGCCGGTCAGCTTGGCTTTCTGCACCGTCGTCAGCGGCGCGATCAGCCTCTCGACGGCGCCCTGCGCGGCGGTGAGCCAGCTGTTGTAAGTATGGATGCCCTCCGAGGTCAGCCATACCGAGACGCTGCGGCGGTCGTGGGCCGCGGTCTGGCGCTGCATCAGCCCCTGCCGCTCGAAGCGCTTCAGCACCCGGCTGAGATAGCCGGCGTCCATGCCGCTGGCGGCGGCCAGGGCCTTGGGGGTGATCCCTCCCGGCGCCTGGGCGACCTCGTAGAGCACCCGCATCTCGGCCAGATTATAGGGGGATCCGAGGTGCGCCTCGTCCAGCGCGCCGATGGCGCCGGTGTAGAAGCGGTTGAAGCGGCGAACGGCGGAAACCGGGTCTCTGGGCAGCATGGATCACCTCTCCGCAGAGGGTTTTCCGGATAATTGACTGAGTCAACTATCGCTTTTTGAGACTCGACCGGCGGCTCATCAGCTCCAGCAGTTCGGTAGCTACGGCAAGCCAGGCGGGGGTCAGCCCCTCGGCCATGGCTTCGGCCCACAAACCCTTTCGCCGCAAGGCCTGGCCATGGGCTTCGCGGCCCTCTTCCGTGAGCCCGAGGAGGTGTGCGCGACGGTGATCCGGGTTGTCGGACCACGCCGCCAGACCGCGCTCGACCAGGTCGTCGGCCAGCCTCTGCACCGCCTGTCGGCTGAGCCCGAGACTGCGAGCGATCTGAGGGGTCGTGCGGGCGGCGCCAGCCGCCTCCAGCACGCCCGCGACACGCATCCGGGCGCTGCTGAAACCGGTGTCGGCGAGCAGGCGGTCCTCGATCTCGGCGAAGCGGCCGGCGGCCATGTCGACGGCCTCGACCAGCCGTAGGACGGCGTCGGCGGAGGGATTCATGGAAATAGATTGCCTTTATAGCAATATATTGTCAATTGTCGCAACGTTGCGACGGCGGGATCGGACGCTAAGGTTCGAGCATGCAAACGCTCCTGCTCCGCGCCTCCTACGACCGCATCGCCGATCGACTGGCGTCGATGTCTTACGACCTCGACGTGCTGGTGCTGGAGCCCGACGGCGGCGTGACCCGCAAGGGCGCCCCGGTCCGCGACGACGAGGTGCGGCCTGATGTATGGTGGCTGAGCCTCGACGCCTTCGGCCGCAATGGCGGCGACTATTTCGCGCGGCTGGCCGCCTCGCCGCACGCCAGGTGGGTGCAGACCGCGTTCGCAGGGCTCGACAACGCGATGTTCAAACCGCTCGCGCGCGAGGGTCTCGTCGTGACCAATTCCAGCGCCCAGGCGCCGGCCATCGCCGAGTATGTGACCATTCACGCCCTCAGCCTGCTGCACCCCATCGAGCGGCAGGCCGCCCACCAGCGGGCGCGCGAGTGGACGCCGGTCAACTTCCGCGAGGTCGGCCAGACTCGCTGGCTGATCGTCGGCTTCGGCAATATCGGCCGCGAGATCGCCACCCGCGCCAAGGCGTTCGGCGCCCAGGTCGAGGCGGTGCGGCGTTCACCGTCGGCCGAAGGCCTGGCCGATCATGTCAGCACCTTGGCGGAGTTGCCCCAGCGCCTTCCTCACGCCGACGTGGTGATCCTGGCCTGCGCGCTGAACGACGAGACGCGCGACCTGGCCGGCGAGGCTTTCTTCGCGGCGATGAAGCCGGGAGCGATCCTGGTCAATATCGGCCGCGGAGGCCTGGTCGACGAGGACGCCCTGCGTGCGGGCCTCGACCGAGACCAGCCTGCCCATGCCGTGCTCGACGTGTTCAAGACCGAGCCGCTGCCGGCCGACTCCTGGTTCTGGGACCATCCGAAAGTCCGGGTGACGCCCCACGCCTCCAACCGCGGCGCCCTGACCGGCGCGCGCGGCGAGCAGCTCTTCCTCGACAATCTGGGCCGCTACCTCGCCGGGGCGCCGCTGATCAACCCGACACGCCCGCAGGACATCGGCGCGGGCTAGGCCTCGACGGTCATCTGCGTCTGTAGCACCAGGGCCAGCAGCTTGCCGTCCTCATTGGTGATGCGGGTCTGCCAGACGCTGGAACGGCGGCCGATGTGCAGGGGCGTGGCCTCGCCGGTCACGGTCGTTCCGACCTTGGCCGAGCCCAGGAAGTTGGTCTTGGATTCCAAGGTCGTGGTGCGTGCGCCCGGCGGCAGGTTCAGGAACCCGCCCACCGCGCCCAGGGCGTCGGCGAAGGCCATGAAGGCCCCGCCGTGCAGGATGCCGCCGGCGGTGCAGAGGTCCTCGCGCACGCTCAGCCGCCCGACGACCCGCGCCTTGTCCCGCTCGACGATCTCGACCCCCATGAGGTCGGAAAACGGCATCCCGGTCTGCGTCGCGGTCATCGGCGGCTCCTAGCTTGCTCAGGCGCCAGATGTGGTTCCTGCCTTAGTCGGGTCAATGACCTCCGGGGTAGCGGTCTCGGCGGTCTGGGCGGTCTCGACCGGCGCCGGTTCTTCCTCCTCCGGCTTGGGCGCGAAGAGCGACGTCAGCTCGGCTAAGGTGACCTTGCCGTCACCGTCGGCGTCCAGCCGCTCGAACAGCTTCTCGGCGCGGGACGCCCGGCCGGGGGCCTCGCCGGACTTGCCCGGCAGCGCCGATTTCAGTTCGTCGAGGCTGAAGGCGTCGTCGCCGTCGGCGTCCAGGCGTTCGACGATCTTGCCGGCGAGATCCTCCATCGCCGCCTGCGCCTTGACCAGCGCGTCCAGCGTCTCGGCGCCGAACTGCTTGTCGGGTCCGCCCTGCGGACGCAGCTTCCGCCCGGCGGAATTTTCCAGGGCGGAAAAAAGCGCCTGGGGCGACCGGGGGGCGCCGCCGCCCGCCGTGGCGGCCGCGACATCCTGCGCGGCCGAGGCGCCGCCCACGCCAGCGGCAGACCTTTTCTTCGATTTATCAGTCGCTTGCCCTGCCTGCGTGGTGGAATTCTCCATCAGCTGGGCGGCGAGCGAACGAAGTTTGGACGGATCGTGCGTGACGTGCATGGCGCTCCTCCCTGTCAGGGGTCCGCCGCAATCTCGCAACCGCCGTGCCAGCGCCCCGCGCTTCTGACGCCGCGCACGGAACCGCTCGCCTTGCGCACGGGAACCACAGGGCGTAACGGGACGCTCCGCTGCAGGAATTGAAGGAGACCGCCATGGGCTATCGGGTGGCCGTGGTCGGCGCCACAGGCAATGTGGGCCGTGAAATGCTGAACATCCTCGAGGAAGTCGAATTCCCCGTGGCCAAGATTCACGCGCTCGCCAGCCGCAAGTCGATCGGGGTCGAGGTCTCGTTCGGCGAGCAGATCCTCAAGTGCGAAGACGTCGAGCAGTTCGACTTTTCCAGCGTCGACGTGGTGCTGATGAGCGTCTCGGGTTCGTTCTCGAAGGAATGGTCGCCGAAGATCGGCGCCGCCGGCCCGATCGTCATCGACAACTCCTCGGCCTGGCGCATGGACCCCGACGTGCCGCTGATCGTGCCGGAGGTGAACCCCGACGACGTCGCCTATGCCGGCAAGAAGAACATCATCGCCAACCCGAACTGCTCGACCGCCCAGCTGGTGGTGGCGCTGAAGCCGCTGCACGACCGCGCGCGGATCAAGCGGGTGGTGGTCTCGACCTACCAGTCGGTGTCCGGCGCCGGCAAGGAAGGCATGGACGAGCTTTGGGACCAGACCAAGGGCGTCTTCGTCCTCGGCGCGCCCGAGCCCAAGAAGTTCCCCAAGCAGATCGCCTTCAACGTCATCCCCTTCATCGGGTCGTTCAACGACGACGGCTACACCGACGAAGAAGCCAAGATGTGGAACGAGACCCACAAGATGATCGACCCGTCGATCCAGCTCACCGTCACTTGCGTGCGGGTGCCGGTGATGGTCGGCCACTCCGAGGCGGTGAACATCGAGTTCCACGACCCGCTGGACGAGGACGAGGCGCGCGACATCCTGCGCGAGAGCCCTGGCCTGATCGTCATCGATCAGCGCAACGACAAGGGCTACATCACGCCCAAGGAAGCCCAGGGCGAGTTCCCTGTCTTCGTGTCGCGCATCCGCAAGGACCCCACCGTCGAGAACGGCCTGAACCTGTGGGTCGTGGCCGACAACCTGCGCAAGGGCGCGGCGCTGAACGCGGTGCAGATCGCCCAACTGCTGCACGAGCGCGGCCTCCTGAAGAGCAAGACCGCGGCCTGACGGACGCCGCCGTTCGTCCCGGCGAAAGCCGGGGCGGGCGGAAGGGCGAAGGCAGGTCCGAACATCGCCAGAGTTTCGCCGAAAAGGGCTTGTCCGAAAGCACCGTCGGCATAGGTAAGGGAACCGCGCGTCGCGCGGGCGACCCCACGCACCCCTGACCTCGAAAGGCCAGCCATGGCCAAGGACGCTTCCGCGCCGATCAGCGGCCAGATCAACGGCTCGGCGCTCGCCGTCGGCGCCGGCTGCTACTTCATCTGGGGCCTGGTGCCGCTGGCCTTCCAGGTGATGGGCAGGATCGGCGTCGGCGCCTGGGAGATCCTGGCCCACCGCACGCTCTGGGCCGTGCCGACCGCCTTCCTGTTCGTCGTGCTGGCGCGCCAGACCCAGGACCTGGGACGCGTGCTGCGCGACCGGCGCACCCTGGCCTGGCTGGTGCTCTCGGCCGGCGTCATCGCGATCAACTGGCTGGTCTTCATCTGGGCGGTGAACAACGGCCGGGTGCTGGAGACCAGCCTCGGCTACTTCATCAATCCGCTGATGGCCATGGCGGCCGGGGCGATCATCTTCCGTGAGCGGCTCGACGCCATCGGCAAGGGGGCGATCGCGCTGGCCGGCGTCGGGGTGGTGATCCAGGCCTTCGCCCTGGGCCACGTGCCGATCGTCTCGCTCACGCTCGCCACCAGCTTCTGCGCCTACGGCGTCATCCGCAAGCGGGTGGCGGCCGAGGCCCAGACCGGCCTCTTCGTCGAGTGCCTGATCCTGGCCCTGCCCGGCGTGTTCCTGATCGGCTGGCTGGAAAGCCGCGGCCAGGGCCACTTCACCGCCGGCCCGTCGCCCGCGCTCTGGCTGCTGGCCTGCGGCCCGATGACCGCCCTGCCGCTGATGATGTTCTCGTGGGCGGCGCGGCGCATCCCCTTCTCGGCCATGGGCTTCCTGCAGTTCATCGCCCCCAGCATGACCTTCGTCATGGGCGTCCTGCAGGGAGAACCGTTCACCCCCCTGCGCGGCGTCTCGTTCGCCTTCATCTGGGGCGGGGCTGCTGTGTTCGCCTTCGGCGCGTGGCGGCGCAGCCGGACGCTGGCGGCGGCCTAGGTCAGAGCGCGGCGTAGGCCGCTTCGATCAGCCGCCTGGCGCGCGCATCGCCGATCAGGTCGGTCGACTGCTTGTTCATCACATAAGCCCCGGCGAGGCCCGTTTCGGGATCTGCAAAGGCGCAGGAGCCGCCCCAGCCGGAATGGCCGAAGGTCGCTTCGCCCGGCCCCCAGACCTTTACCGGGGCGTTACGCATGAAGCCCGCGCCCCAGCTCATCACGAAGGGAAGAACCAGGTCCCGGCCATGGATGCGCTCGCGGCTGGCCTCGGCGATCAGGGACGGCGACAGGATGGTCTCGCCGTCCAGCCAGCCGCCATTGGCCAGCGCTCCCATCAGCCGCGCCAGGGCCTGGGCGGTCGCATGGCCATTGGCCGAGGGGATTTCGATCCGCCGCCACTCGGCCTGGCCGCGGCCGGCCGGCGAGGACCAAGGCGTCAGGAAGGCGGCCTTGGTCGCGGCGTTCACCTCGCCGAAGTTCGGCAGGCCGTTCGGGCGCTGCAGATCGGCGACGCGGCCGTGCTGGGCGTCCGGCAGGCCGATCCAGAGATCGAGGTCCAGCGGGCCGGCCAAATCCTCGCGCAGGGCCGTTCCCATGGTCCGCCCATCCACGCGGCGGAAAATTTCGCCGGCCAGATAGCCAAAGGTGATCGGGTGATAGCCGCTGGCGCTGCCGGGCGGCCACAGCGGGGCCATGGCGGCGAGCTTCTCGCAAATGGCGTCCCAATCGAACCACAGAGCCGGGTCCATCTCGTCGGGAAAGCCCGACAGGCCTTCCTGGTGGCTCATCACCTGTTCGACAGTGATGTCCTGCTTCCCGGCCTGTCCGAATTCCGGCCACACCTCGGCGACGCGCTGGCCGTAGTCGAGCTTTCCGGCGTCCACCAGCCGCGCGATCAGCAGCGCGGCCACCGCCTTGGTGGTCGAGAACACGGCCGTCAGCGTCCGGTCATCGAAGGCCCGCGTGCGCTGACGGTCGGCGAAACCAGCCCAGAGATCGACCACGACCTCGCCGGCCTGCACCAGACAGAAACGCGCGCCCAGTTCCTCGCCGCTCTCGAAATTGGCCTCGAAGGCGGCGCGGACGCCGGCGAAGCGCTCGGCGCAGACGCCGTGGATCTGGGGGGTCACGTCAGGCGCTCCAATCGCACGCTGGGGGAAGCCGCCTTCAGCCGCTGGGCCATGGCGACGATGGGAAGTTCGGCGCTCCTGGCGCCCTGGGCCGCGGCCACGATCTCGGCCACCCCGCCGACCGCCCGACCCAGCGCATAGGAGGGGGTGAGGCCGTCCAGAAGGGCCGCCCCGAACAGCGCGCTCAGCAGGTCGCCTGTGCCCTTGGGCGCGGCCGGCTGGCGCGGATGAGCCGCGAGCCAGGCTTCGGGCCCGTCGACATAGATCACGCCGATCTCCTTGCCGCGGACGACGGACGACACCAAGGCCGGCTTTCCCAGCCGGCGCGCGGCGACCAGCGCCTCGTCGACATTGCGCACGTCCTCGCCGGTCAGATACGACAGCTCCCAGAGGTTGGGCGCCACGATATCGGCGCGCGGGACCAGATTCTCGACCACCGCCTGCGCCACATCGGTCGGCACATAGAGACCCTTGCCGGCGTCGCCCAGGGTGGGATCGACGATCACCACCGGCTGGCGGGCGGCCTCGCCGCCATAGCCTTTGCGCTTGGCGCCGCGAACGGCGTCGATCGCCTGGGCGGCGGCCGCCACCTGTTCGGGAAAGGCGAAATAGCCGGTCAGCACCAGATCTGTCTGGCCGAACAGCTTGTTGGCCTCGATGCCGGCCAGCATGCCTTCGATCACAGCCGGCTCGACCTTGGCGCCGCCGGGCGGCCCCCAGCCGGGATGGCGGCCATAGAGCACGGTCGGCACCACCATGGCGTCGATCTTGAAGGCGGAAAGGGCGCTGGCCTGGGCGGTCCCGCCGACATGACTGGCGGCGACGTGGCTGGACATGATCAGCGCGAGCGGCATGGCGAACTTGCTTAGCCGAGCCCCGAAGGCGGGGCCACCAAAGAACGTCGCCCCCGGCCTTTCGGCCGAGGGCGATGCTGGAGAGATCCTAGTAGCGGTAGTGGTCCGGCTTGAACGGTCCGGCCTGCGGCACGCCGATATAGTCGGCTTGGTCCTTGGAGAGGGTCGTGAGCTTGGCGCCCAGCTTCTCCAGGTGGAGGAAGGCGACCTTCTCGTCGAGATGCTTGGGCAGAGTGTAGACCTTGGTCTCGTACTTGGCCTTGTTGGTCCACAGCTCGATCTGCGCCAGGGTCTGGTTGGTGAACGAGGCGCTCATCACGAAGCTCGGGTGGCCGGTGGCGTTGCCGAGGTTCACCAGGCGGCCTTCCGACAGCACGATGATCTTCTTGCCGTCCGGGAATTCCACGTGGTGGACCTGCGGCTTGATCTCGTCCCACTTGAAGTTGCGCAGGCCCGCGATCTGAATTTCGGAGTCGAAGTGGCCGATGTTGCAGACGATGGCGTTGTTGCGCATCCGACGCATGTGGTCGACCGTCAGGACGTCCTTGTTGCCAGTGGCGGTGACGAAGATGTCGGCCTTGTCGGCGACATCGTCCATGGTCTGGACTTCATAGCCTTCCATGGCCGCCTGCAGGGCGCAGATCGGGTCGATCTCGGTGACGATCACGCGAGCGCCGCCGTTGCGGAGCGAAGCGGCCGAGCCCTTGCCCACGTCTCCATAGCCCAGCACCACCGCGACCTTGCCCGACAGCATGACGTCGGTGCCGCGGCGGATGGCGTCCACCAGGCTCTCACGGCAGCCGTAGAGGTTGTCGAACTTCGACTTGGTGACGCTGTCGTTGACGTTGATCGCCGGGAACGGCAGCTCGCCGCGTTCGGCCATCTGGTACAGGCGGTGCACGCCCGTGGTGGTTTCCTCAGACACGCCGCCGATAGAGTCGCGGATGGCCGAGTAGAAGCCCGGCTTTTCCTTCAGGTAGCGCTTCATCACCGTGTAGAGCGCTTCTTCTTCCTCGTTCTGCGGGTTGTTCAGGACCGACGGGTCCTTCTCGGCCTTCGGGCCGAGCACGCAGAGCAGGGTGGCGTCGCCGCCGTCGTCGAGGATCAGGTTCGGATAGCCGCCATCGGCCCATTCGAAGATCCGGTGGGCGTATTCCCAGTACTCGACCAGGTTCTCGCCCTTGATCGCGAAGACCGGCGTGCCGTTGGCGGCGATCGCCGCAGCGGCGTGGTCCTGGGTGGAGAAGATGTTGCACGAGGCCCAGCGCACCTCGGCGCCGAGCGCTTCCAGCGTCTGGATCAGCACGGCGGTCTGGATGGTCATGTGGAGGGAGCCGGCGATGCGGGCGCCCTTCAGCGGCTGGTCCTTGCCGAACTCGGCGCGCACGGCCATCAGGCCGGGCATCTCGGTCTCGGCGATGGCGATTTCCTTGCGGCCGAAGTCGGCCAGGGCGATGTCTTTCACGACATAGTCGGTCATCGTGCGGTCCTGTGGGAGAGTGTGTTTGAAGGCTCTATAGCCGGGGCGGGCCTATCGGGCAACAAACATATAAAGACTTCTTTATATGACCCAGAACACCGGCGCCTCGACCAGCCGATCCATCGCCTTGGCCGAGGCCTTCACCGCCCGAGCCTTTCCGGCCTGTCGGGCGGCGACGATCTGGCGCGCGACGGCCAGGGCCTGCCCCTTCAGGCGCAGCCGCTCGACCAGCGCCTGGGCCACCGCCACGTCGTTGATGGCGCCGAGATGCTCCTGGAGCTGCTTCAGCAGCTTGATGAACCGCTTGCTGTCGCCGTCGAACAGCGGCGCGAAAGCTTCGGCTGCATAGCGCAACTTCTTCGCCGCGATCCGCGCCTCGTGGCGAGCGGCGTCGTCGCTGCCCTTCAGGTCGGCGGCCAGGGCCAGCAGGGCCTTGCGCCGCCGTTCCAGAGCCTTGGCCGCAAAGCGCTGGGCGGGACCTTCGCGGCGCTTGGCGCTGGCCTTGCCGCCGGCGCTCAGCCAGGGGCCGGTCTCGACCCAGGCGGTGGCCTCCAGCACAAGGTCGCGGAACCGGCCCGATGCGACGGCCGCACAGGCCTTGGCGTGGGCCCGGGCGCGGGCGGTTTCGATCATCGGCGCGAGCGGCGAGAGGTCGAGCCCGGCAATATCCAGCGCGGCCGCGCCCTCGGCGAAGACGTCCAGGTCGCGGGCCTCGTCGCACGCGCCGGCCAGCCACTTCAGTTCGGACTTGATCGCCTCGGCCTGGCCGTCGTCGGCCACCTTGGCGAAGGTCGAGATGGCGCTGCGCAACCGCCGGACGGCCACCCGCAGCTGGTGCACCGCCTCGACGCTGTCGGCTTCGCGCAGCACCGCGCCGTTGGCGGCGATCTGCACCAGGGTGTTGCGCGCGATGGCCTGAAAGGCGCCGGCCGCGGTCAGGCCGCGGGCCAGCGGCGCCTTGTCGTGCCGGCGCGGCGCGCGATCCGTGCCGTCGATCAGGCCCTGCCCCTGCGAGGCCTTGCCGTCGAAGGAGAGGTAGAGCGGCGCGATCTTGGAGAGCTGGCGGGCGAGATCGAACAACGGCGCGCAGTCGCCGCCCTTCAGCTCCAGTTCCACCTCGCTGACCCGCCGGGCGCGCTCGCCGGCCTGGACCTCGCCTTCATCGGCGGCCAGTTCGATCGACGCGCCGCCGAACTCGAAGGTCCGCTGCCGGCGCAGCACCCGGACGGTGAAGACCGGCGCCAGGGCCTTGCGCTTGGCCGGCGGAAGCGCCTCCTTCAGGACCGGCAGGTCGAGGTCCAAGCCCTCGCCATTCAGCGGCCGCTCGTATTCTTCGCGCGCGAAGCCGTCGCCGCGTTTCAGCGTCTGCACCCGCTTGCCGCCGCCCTCGCGGATGCGCAGCGAGATCCGCGCCTTGCGCAGGTCGCCCTGGGGCGTGTCGTAATAGGTGGAGACGAGCTGCTTTTCCTGGGTTTCGCCGTCCGGCGCCGCAGCCAGCACCGCCACGATGTCGGCGGGCTCGCACAAGAACTTCAACTCGATCTCGTCTTCACCCGCGCTCATGCGCTAAACGCTCCCCACCATGCGCGATTGCCTCCCACCGTGTGAGGCGCCCGATGCATGGCGCTCATTGCCGTCCAGGAGGCTCCGCATGAACGCTCCAATCGCTCAAGGTTTCCGGCCTGTCGACTCCGTACAACCCCGATACGACTGGACGCTCGTCGAGGTCGAGGCCCTGTTCGAGCTTCCGTTCACGGAACTGATTTTCCGCGCGGCGCAAGTCCATCGCGCCCATTTCGACCCGACCGAAGTGCAGCTTTCGCAGCTGCTCAGCGTCAAGACCGGCGGCTGCGCCGAGAACTGCGGCTATTGCAGCCAGAGCCAGCACTTCGAGACCGGCGTGCCGGCCAGCAAGCTGATGGACGCCACCGCCGTCATCGCTGCGGCGATGGACGCCAAGGCCGGCGGCGCCCAGCGCTTCTGCATGGGCGCGGCCTGGCGTGACCTGAAGGACCGCGACGTGCCGAAGGTGGCGGCGATGATCTCGGGCGTGAAGGCCCTGGGCCTGGAGACCTGCGCCACCTTGGGCATGCTCACCCGCGACCAGGCCCAGGCCCTGAAGGACGCCGGCCTCGACTACTACAACCACAACCTCGACACGGGCCCGGACTACTACGACAAGGTCGTCACCACCCGGACCTACCAGGACCGGCTGGACACCCTGGAAGCGGTCCGCAGCGTCGGCATGTCGACCTGCTGCGGCGGCATCGTCGGCATGGGCGAGACGCGGACCGACCGCGCCGGCCTGCTGCACGCCCTCGCCACCCTGCCCGAGCATCCGAACTCGCTGCCGATCAACGACCTGATGCCGATCCCCGGCACGCCGTTGGGGGACTCCGAGGCGGTCGATCCGCTGGAGTTCGTGCGGATGATCGCGGTGGCCCGCATCGTCTGCCCGAAGACCGTGGTGCGCCTGTCGGCGGGTCGCGAGCACATGAGCCGCGAACTGCAGGCGCTCTGCTTCCTGGCCGGCGCCAACTCGATGTTCATCGGCGGCAAGCTGCTGACCACCTCCAATCCGGACAAGGACACCGACGCGGCGCTGATGGCCGATCTCGGCCTCAAGCCGATGACCATGCCGGCCTGATCTCCTGAGGAAACGGCGCCGGGCGGCAAAAACTGCAAGGCCAAGCCTGCCCGGCGCAAACCCCCACTTCTGCTAAACCCTTGAAATTACGCGCTGTGGTTTTGCTGCTGGCGCGCACACAACTTGCAGACACGGGCGGGTCCGCCAGGAGTCCCCCATGCAGGTTTCCAACTCCAATCCCCTCGCCGCCCTCTTCGGCTCGGCCAAGACGGGGCAGGCCAAGCCCCAGCAGACCGGCTTCTTCGCCGCGCCCGAGGCCGAGCACAGCAAGACCAAGACCGAGCTGCTCGACCGCGCCCGGATGACCCCGGCCCAGCAGATGCGCGCCTCGATCCTCGATTCCATGGGCCTCAAGGAAGAGGACCTGAAGGGCATGAGCACGGAGAAGCGGCAGGAAATCGAGCGGAAGATCGAAGAGACGATCCGCACGAAGGTCGAGCAGGCGCAGGAAAAGAACGGCGGGCTGCTCGACATCAAGGCCTGAGGCCTGTCGGATGCTGACAGGTTCGTGCGTCCTTGGGCTAGCTTGAGCCTCGCCCCCTGCCTATCTGGCGAGGGCGACGACGCAGAGGGGCCCGCGTGCAGCCGATCATATCCGTATCCGGTCTGAACAAGACCTATGCCGGGGGCTTCCAGGCCCTCAAGAATATCGACCTGGACATCCGGCAGGGCGAGATCTTCGCCCTTCTGGGCCCGAACGGCGCGGGCAAGACCACGTTGATCAGCATCGTCTGCGGCATCGTCAACGCCACGGGGGGCAAGGTGACCGCGGACGGCCACGACATCGTCGCCGACTATCGCGCCGCCCGCTCCAAGATCGGCCTTGTGCCGCAGGAGCTGACCACCGACGCCTTCGAGACCGTGCTCGACACGGTGAAGTTCAGCCGCGGCCTGTTCGGCAAGTCGCCGAACCCGGCCCATATCGAGAAGATCCTTCGCGACCTGTCGCTCTGGGACAAGAAGGACAGCAAGATCATGGCGCTCTCCGGCGGCATGAAGCGCCGGGTGATGATCGCCAAGGCGCTCAGCCACGAGCCGCGCATCCTGTTCCTCGACGAGCCCACCGCCGGCGTCGATGTCGAGCTGCGCCGCGACATGTGGGAGATGGTCCGCGGCCTTCGGGAGAGCGGCGTCACCATTATCCTGACCACCCACTACATCGAGGAGGCCGAGGAGATGGCCGACCGGATCGGGGTGATCAGCAAGGGCGAAATCATCCTGGTCGAGGACAAGGACGTGCTCATGCGCAAGCTGGGCAAGAAGCAGCTGACCCTGCACCTGCAGGAGCCGCTGACCGCGATCCCGGCCGGGCTCGAGGACTATCAGCTCGCGCTCGCCGGCGATGGTCACGAGCTTGTCTACACCTTCGACGCCCAGAGCCAGGACACCGGCATCGCCGCCCTTCTGCGCCAGCTTGGCGCGGCCGGGATCGACTTCAAGGACCTCCGCACCGAGGAAAGCTCGCTGGAGGAAATCTTCGTCAGCCTGGTGAGGGGCCGGCCATGAACCTCTACGCCATCAAGGCCATCTACAAGTTCGAGCTGGCGCGCACCTGGCGCACGCTCATGCAGTCGATCGCCTCGCCGGTGATCTCGACCTCGCTCTATTTCATCGTCTTCGGGTCGGCGATCGGCTCGCGAATGGTCGAGATCGAGGGGATCAGCTACGGCGCCTTCATCGTGCCGGGTCTGATCATGCTGTCGATCCTGACCGAGAGCATCATGAACGCCTCGTTCGGCATCTACATGCCCCGCTTCTCGGGGACCATCTACGAGGTGCTGTCGGCGCCGATCTCGGCCTTCGAGATCGTGATCGGCTATGTCGGGGCGGCCGCCACCAAGTCTGTGATCCTCGGCCTGCTGATCCTGGCGACCGCGCGGCTGTTCGTGGACTTCAGCATCGCCCATCCGGTCTGGATGATCGGCTTCCTGATCCTGACCTCGGTGGCCTTCAGCCTGCTCGGCTTCGTGATCGGAGTCTGGGCGGACGGCTGGGAGAAGCTGCAGATCGTGCCGATGATGATCGTCACCCCGCTGACGTTCCTGGGGGGCAGCTTCTATTCGATCAGCATGCTGCCGGAGATCTGGCAGAAGATCACCCTCTTCAACCCGGTGGTCTACCTAGTCTCGGGCTTCCGCTGGAGCTTCTACGGCATCTCCGACGTCGGCGTCGGCTGGAGCCTCCTGGCCACCTTCGGCTTCGTGCTGGTCTGCCTGGCGGCGATCTGGGCGATCTTCCGCACCGGCTACAAGCTCAAGACCTGAGGCGAGAGGCGAGGACTACTCGTCCTCGTCGAACCTCGCGGCCACCAGCGCCGCCAGAGCGTCGACCGCGGCCTTGGCTTCCGAGCCCTCGGCCTGGATGTCGATGGCGCTGCCCGGACCGGCCGCGAGCATCATCAGCCCCATGATCGAGCGGGCGTCGACGCACTGGCCGTCCTTGCTGACCTTCACCTCGGCGTCGAAGGTCGCGGCCAGCTTGACGAACTTGGCCGAGGCCCGCGCATGCAGGCCGCGCTTGTTGATGATCTCGACAGTCTGTTCCGCGGTCACTTTTCGCCGGCCAGCACGTAGGAAGCGACGGAGATGTACTTGCGGCCGGCCTCCTGGGCGCAGGCGACGCAGTCTTCGAGGCTCTGGCGCGTCCGCACCGAGGCCAGCTTGATCAGCATGGGCAGGTTGAGGCCGGCGATGACCTCGGCCTTGGTCTGCTCCATCACCGAAATGGCCAGGTTCGACGGCGTGCCGCCGAACATGTCGGTCAGCAGAATGACGCCCGCGCCGGAATCGACGGCTTCGCACGCCGCCAGGATGTCCTTGCGGCGCTTCTCCATATCGTCTTCCGGGCCGATGCAGATGGCCGCGACCGCAGCCTGCGGTCCCACCACGTGCTCCATCGCGAAGACGAACTCTTCGGCCAGTCGCCCGTGCGTGACGATCACGAGCCCGATCATGCCAAATCTCTCAACGGGAATCCCCACCCGGCCGCGGCGGGGCCGCGAGGGCGTCTTGATACGCTCCTTCCGCGCCGGCTCCAAGATGTTGCAGCGCGCGACCAAGCTTCGCAGGCGCGGAAGCCTCGAACGGTTCGATTGAAATCGTCGGTATGCTCAACCCTGCATACTCCTCGAAATCCGGCTCGGGCATACGCTCGTATGGTCCGCAGCGGACGGAAAGGGCGATGCGACAAAAGTTGATCGCCGGCTCGACCTGGATTCCGACGCCCCGCGCCTCGATCAGGCCGGCCAGGGTTTCCGGCGCGCGGCCGTAGAGCGTCCCGCCGCTGGCCCAGACCACGACCCGGTCGTCGGCCACCAGCCGGAAGCCCTCGCCCAGAGCCCGCAGCGTGAGGTCGCTCTTGCCCGCGCCCGAGGCGCCGACGATCAGCACCCCCTTCCAGACGCCCTCCAGCCTCCGGGCGATCAGGCCCGCATGTGCGATCATCGGCGCGCCTCGGGCAGGACCACTATGAAGCGCGCGCCCTGGACTGCGCCCTCGGCGTCGATGCGGTTTTCCGCCCGGATCGTCCCGCCCTGCGCGCCGGCGATCTGGCGGGCGATCGACAGCCCCAGGCCCGAATTGCCGCCGAAGGCCGCGCCCTTGGGCCGCGAGGTGTAGAACCGCTCGAAGATGGTCTCGAGGTTGTCTGACGGGATCCCCGGCCCGTCGTCCTCGACCGTCAGGATCGCCTCGCCGCGGCCACGCTCCAGCGTCACCCGCACCTCGCCGCCGGCCGGGCTGAACGAGCGGGCGTTGTCGATCAGGTTGCGCAGCAACTGGCCCAGCGGCCCCTCGCGCCCCGACACCATGATCGGCTCCAGGGTCTCGGGCGCGCTGTAGGCGAGGCTCGGTTCGCCGGGCTTGGTGGTGTCCTGGTAGAGCTGGATCACCTCCCCGACCAGGCGGCCGAGATCGAGAGCGCGCAGGTCCTCGCGCGACAGCTCGGCGTCGAGACGCGAGGCGTTTGAGATATCGGTCACCAGCCGGTCGAGCCGCTGGATGTCGTTCTTGAGGATCGCCATCAGCCGCTCTCGCGCCGCGGGATCCTTGACCAGGTCCAGAGTCTCGACCGCCGAGCGCAGCGAGGTCAGCGGATTCTTGATCTCGTGGGCGACGTCGGCGGCGAACCGCTCGATGGCGTCCATCCGCTCGGACAGGGACTGGGTCATGTCTTCAAGCGAGACGGTCAGGTCGCCGATCTCGTCGTCGCGATGCGCCAGCTGTGGCAGCGAGATCGCCCGCGCCCGCGACATCCGCACGCGGTCGGCGGCGCGGGCCAGCATCCGCACCGGTTGGGCGATCAGATTGTTCAGCAGGATCGACGAGGTCAGGCTGACGAAGATGGCGATCAGGATGAACGGCGCCAGCGCCTGACGCTCGCGCCGGATGATCTCGTCCACGTCGCTGGCCTCAAGCGTCAGCACGCCCAGCACCGCCTGCACGTGTTGGATCGGGATCGAGACCGAGACCACCCGCTCGCCGTCTTCGGTGCGTCGCATCCCGGCGACATGGGCGCCGGCCAGGGCCTGGCCGACCTCGGTCATCAGGGCGCGCTGGGCGGCGGGCGCTATGGGCGGCGGCGGCCGGCCGATCTTCAGGTCCAGGGCCAGGCCGTTCTGGTCGTCGCGCGGTCGGGCTGGCGGCAGCACCTTCCATTCCACCCGGTCGGCGACCCAGTAGCTGTCGGCGATCAGATTGCCCTTGGCGTCGAACAGGCGCGCCCGCTGCGAGCGCGGGTTCGACAGCATCTGCAGGATTTCGCTCGCGGCCTGGGAGTCCAGCTCGGGCGTCGGCTCCCCGACCGTGGCGGCGCGGTTGATCACGTTGACGATCAGCTCGCCCTGGGTCGTCAGGCTGTCGATCCGTGCGCCCACCAGGCCGCGCCGCAGCTCGTTCAGCAACAGCGAACCGGCGATGATGATCGCCAGGCCCAGAACGTTGAGCAGGATGATGAGCCGCCCCAGGCGCGAGCCTGGCAGCCAGCTGAAGAGCGAGGGCGCGCGCGGCGGCCTGCGGCGGCGCGCTTCGGTCTTCGGGTCAGGCTTCGCGGTATCTGTATCCGACGCCATACAGGGTTTCGATCGCGTCGAACTCGGGGTCGACCTCGCGGAACTTCTTTCGCATCCGCTTGATATGGCTGTCGATGGTGCGGTCGTCGACATAGACCTGATCGTCGTAGGCCGCGTCCATCAGGTTGTCGCGGCTCTTCACGAAGCCGGGCCGCTGGGCAAGCGACTGCAGCAGCAGGAACTCGGTCACCGTCAGCTTGACCGGCTTGCCGTCCCACAGGCAGTCGTGGCGGGCCGGATCGAGAGTCAGCTTGCCGCGCTTCAGCGGCCGCGAGGCGCCTTCCTCGCCGCCCGCGGCGGCCGGCGGCTCGCCCTCGACCCCGGCGCGGCGCAGGACCGCCTTCACACGCTCGAGCAGCAGCCGCTGGCTGAACGGCTTGTGCATGTAGTCGTCCGCGCCGAGGTTGAAGCCGAGGATCTCATCGATCTCCTCGTCCTTCGAGGTCAGGATGATCACCGGCAGGTCGGACGTCCGGCGCAGGCGGCGCAGCACTTCCATGCCGTCCATACGCGGCATCTTCACATCAAGGATCGCCAGGTCCGGCGGCTCGTTCTCGAGCGCAGCCAGCCCGGAAGCGCCGTCATAATAGGCCTTGACCTCGTGGCCATGGCTTTCGAGGGCGAGGCTGACCGACGTGACGATGTTCTCGTCGTCGTCCACCAGGGTGATCTTGGCCATATGTCTCTGTCGTTCCTTCAGCCGAGCTTCCATAGCTAATCGCCTGTCAGCATGGCCTCAATGGGGCGGGTGCGGCAAACGGCGCGCAAAGCGTCCGCAAGAACCGGCGTTCGTCGAATGTTGCGATAAACGAGCATTAAGCTTGTTGGTGCAAGATCGGCTGTCTGCAAGGAACTCCGCGCGTGCACGGCCAGCAAGTCCACTACGAACTCTTCATCAGGCGCGTCCCCGGCGGTCCCTGGACCCTGGACATGGCGTCGGAAAACCGCACCGCCGTCGTCGCCACGGCCGAAGAACTGCTGGCCAATGGCAAGGTTGCGGCCGTCCGCGTCACCAAGGAGACGCTCGACCCCGAAACGCGCGAATTCAAGTCTGTCTCGATCCTCAGCAAGGGCGCCACCGAGGCGGTGAAACCCAAGAAGGTCGTGGAGAACCAGGAGCCGCTGTGCGTGGCCCCGCAGGATCTCTACACGGTCCACGCACGCGAGCGGATCGGGCGGCTGCTGGAAGGCTGGCTGGAGCGCAAGGGCGCCACCCCGTTCGAACTTCTGCATCGGGCCGACCTGGTCGAGGAGCTGGAGGCCTCCGGCACCGACCTGCAGCACGCAATCCAGAAGGTCGCCATTCCCGAGGCCCAGGCCCGCGGCCTGACCGTGCACGAACTGATCCGCACCTTCACCGGCCTCGTCGAGCGCGCGGTCGATCGGCTGCTGAAGGACGCCCGCAAGGGCAATATGCCCAACCTCGACAAGGAAGGGTTCGCCCGCGCGGCCGAGCGGGTCGCTCACGAACCGGAGCGCGCCTATCTGCTGGGCGCCGGTGTCGCCGCCTCCATCGCTCCGGCGAAGTCGTGGTCGGAGAAGGTGTCGCGCCTGCTCGATCTGGCCGACGCAGCCCCGGTCACTGGACCGCCGCGCGCACTGGCTCTGCAGACCGTCGAGCAGCCCTTGGCCGAGATTCTCGGCTCCAAGTCCGGACTCGACAACATCATCGGCCAGAACCTGGACCTGGGCGGCCAGCTCGCCGCCATGACCCGTCTGGCGGCCTGCGACACGGTCGATGCCCTGATGCGGATCGAGCCGTCCGTCGTCAAGATCATGCCGCCGCAGTCCGAGGCCGCCATGCGCCTGTCGAAGTGGCTGGCCGGCGAGGACTTCCAGAGCGTGCGGGCGGCCATCGCCCGGCGCGTGGTGCGCGAGCTGCTGGGCCCCCGCCGCCTGCGGCCCGGCGACGCCACCGGTGAGATCGAGATCATGCGCGGCCTGGCCATGGCCCTGACCGCGGCGGCCGGCGCCGGGGCGCTGCTCAACGTCGACGACGTGCAGGAGGCCTTCGTCCACCGCTCGCGCACCCTGGTCACCAGCGACTTCGTCGAGGCCTATCTCGGCGGCGGAGAGCGCACCGCCCGCGAGGAGATCGAGGCGCTGATCTGGCTGGTCGAGAACGTTATCGGCGGCGCCAACAAGCGTCAGGCGGGCCGCTACCTGGCCGCCGGTGTCGCGGCCCTGCGCTTCGAGAAGGAATTCCGCTACGGCCCGGACACCGCCGCGGTGAAGCTGCAGAAGCTGGCCGTGCTGCAAAGGGCCGTGGCGCGCGGCGGCCTGGCCCCTGAGGACTACGCGCCGATCCAGAGCAAGATCGGCGATGTCGGCGGCATGGTCGAGGCCGACGCCCGCCTGGTGCCGACGCTCGCGCGCACCCCTGCCTCGGCCGGACAGAAGTTGCTGCTGATGCTGCGCCTCGCCGCCGGCGAGACCGCGCCGCTCGGTCCTGCCGCCGACCGCGCCCGCCAGGAAGCGGTGCGCATGGCGCGCGCCGAAGAAACCCGATCGGAGCTGGCCGAACATCCCGAGCGCATGGCGCCGATCCGCGAACTGATCACCCAACTCGGCATCGCCGCCTAGGATCCGATCCTAAAGCCCGAGCACCTCGCGCAGGGCCTCGACCACGCGGTCGACGTCGCCCTCTTCCATGCCCGGATAGAGCGGCAACGACAGGCAGCGGTCGTACCAGGCGCTTGCGCCGGGCAGGTCGAATTCGCCGTAGCGCTCGCGATAATAGGGCTGGGTATGGACGGGGATGTAGTGGACCTGGGTCCCGACCTCGCGGGCCTTCAGCGCCTCGACCACCTGGCGGCGGGTTTGGCCGGCGGCGGCGAAGTCGATCAGGGCGACCATCAGGTGCAGCACCGGATCGCTCCATTCGGGGCGGACGGCCGGACGGACAAGCGGCGCCAGCGGCGCCAGGGCCTCGTGATAGCGGGCGGCCAGGATGCGGCGCCGGGCGGCGAAGCGGTCGAGCTTGGCCAGTTGGGAGAGGCCGAGCGCGCAGAGGATGTCGGGCAAGCGGTAGTTGAAGCCGACCTCGGGCATCTCGTACCACCACGGGTCGCCACCCTCCGGCCGCACCATGCCGTGCGTGCGCAGACGGCGCAGGCGTTCGGCCAATCGCGCGTCGTTGGTGGTGACCATGCCGCCCTCGCCGGTGGCGATGGTCTTCACCGGATGGAACGAGAAGGTGGCCATGGCCGAATAGGCGCAGTCGCCGATCGTTCCGGCGGAATTGCCGAATTTCACGGTCGTGCCGAGCGCGTGGGGGGCGTCCTCGACCAGCACCGCGCCAGCGCCCTGGGCCAGGTCTTTCAGCCCAGCCAGGTCGGCGGCGTCGCCGCGCAGGTGCACAGGCAGCACCGCCCGCAGCCGACGGCCCTCCAGGCGCTTGAGCGCGTCGGCGAGAGTCGCCGGCGTCATCAGGCCGGTATCAGGGTCGACGTCCGCGAACACCACCTCTGCGCCGACGAAGCGCGCGCAATTGGCCGTGGCCAGGAAGGTGATAGACGGGGCGATGATCGTCTCGCCCGGCTGCACCTCCAGCGCCAGCATGGCCAGATGCAGGGCCGCGGTGCCGTTGGCGCAGGCCACGGCGTGGCGCGCCCCGACCTTTTCGGCGAAGGCCCGCTCGAACGCCTCGACCGTCGGGCCGGTGGTCAGGAAGTCGCCGCGCAGCGCCTCGGCGACGGCCGCGATGTCGTCATCCTCGATGGTCTGGCGGCCGTAGGGCAGCATCAGTCGGTCGCCCGGCGACGGCGCTGGTCCGGGGCGCCGTCAGCCAGCAGGGAAAGCAGTCCCTCGCCCGATAGCCACTCGTCATTGGTGTCGCTGGCGTAGGAGAAGCCCTCGTCCACCAGGGGTCGGGTCTTCGCGTAGGCCTCGCGCGAGAACTCCACGAAGGCCGGCTCGATG
Source organism: Phenylobacterium sp. (assembly GCF_041919955.1). Lineage (GTDB taxonomy): Bacteria > Pseudomonadota > Alphaproteobacteria > Caulobacterales > Caulobacteraceae > Phenylobacterium. Next base: position 73,522 of record NZ_JAYRSU010000020.1, read on the forward strand.
GCGTAGCGATCGCCCAGGTCCACCGTCGTGCGCGCGTCGTCCGCCGAGATCATCATTTCGTGCAATTTCTCGCCGGGGCGGATGCCGATGATCCTGATCGGAACGCCCGGCGCCATCGCCTCGGCCAGGTCGGTCATCTTCATCGAGGGAATCTTGGGCACGAAGATCTCGCCGCCACGCATCATGTCGAGCGAGGAGAGCACGAAGTCCACGCCCTGGTTCAGGGTGATCCAGAACCTCGTCATGCGCGCGTCGGTGATCGGCATCTCGCGCGCGCCGCGCGCGATCAGCCGCTGGAAAAGCGGGGCGACCGAGCCGCGCGATCCGACCACATTGCCGTATCGCACCACCGCATAGCGGGTGCCGATGTCGCCTGAGAGGTTGTTGGCCGCCACAAAGGTCTTGTCCGAGGCGAGCTTGGTCGCCCCGTAGAGGTTGACCGGATTGCAGGCTTTGTCGGTCGATAGCGCGACGACCTTCTTCACCCCGTTGTTCAGGCAGGCCCAGACGACGTTCTCGGCGCCCATGATGTTGGTATGGATGCACTCCGAGGGATTGTACTCGGCGGCCGGCACCTGCTTCAGGGCGGCGGCGTGAATGACGATGTCGACCCCCCGCATGGCCAGGGTCAGGCGCTCGCGGTCACGCACGTCGCCCAGGAAGAAGCGCATGCAGCGCAGGGCCTCCGGGTCGAACCGCTCGGCCAGGTCGATCTGCATTTCGTGCTGCTTGAGCTCGTCGCGCGAGAAGACGATCAGCTTGCGCGGCCTGGCCCGGGTCAGCACGGTCTCGATGAAGCGGCGGCCGAACGACCCCGTCCCGCCGGTGACTAGGATCACCTTGCCGTCGAGATCGAGGTTGGTGGCTGCGAACCGGGCCAAAGGCGGCGCTCCTGGAGGCGAATTGGGAGGCGAATTTCGAATCGTCGCCGCACTGTTCGACCAAGCTCGTAAAGAGAGCTCTAACCATGATGTGGCGTGCTGTCGCGCATGGACCGTCGCCGCCTCCTCGCCCTCGCCGTCGCCCTGGCCTCGCCGGGCCTGATGGCGTCCGGCGCCGCCAAGAAGGACGAGAAAAAGAAGTCCGGCGGGACCAGCTACATCCAGTTCCAAGCCCTGGCCGCCACCATCACCCGTCCGAACGGGCGGCGCGGGGTGCTGACCGTCGAGGTCGGGCTGGACGTCCCGAACGCCAAGCTGCGCGAAAAGGCCGAACTGAACCTGCCGCGGCTGCGCGCGGCCTTCGTCCAGACCCTGCAGATCTACGCTGCGGGCATGACCACGAGCATGCCGCCCAATCCCGACGTGCTGGGCGCCACCATGCAGCGCGACGCCGACCGCATCCTGGGCCAGAAGGGCGCCAAGCTGCTGCTCGGCACCATGCTGATCAACTAGCCGGCTCTACTCGGCGCCGGCCGCCTTGGCCGCCCCGTCCATGAAGCTCGCCAGCTTGACGTCCAGTTCGGTGACGCCGTCGGCGTCGTGAGTTGTCAGAATAACCTCGACGCGGTTGTAGACGTTGAACCACTCCGGATGGTGGTCCAGCTGCTCGGCGCGTATCGCCACCCGGGTCATGAACGCAAAGGCGGTGTTGAAGTCGGCGAAGCGATAGGTGCGAGAGATCGCCTCCCGCTCACCCTTTGCGACCTGCCAGCCGGAAAGCTGGGCCAGCGCCGCCTCGGCGCCGATACGGGATGGACGGGTCACGCAAGCTCCTCTTCGTCGAACACCAGGCCGGTGGCGGCCGAGAGTTCGGCGAGGGTCTGGTCGACATCGACCACCTTGATCGCCCTCATGCCCAGCGCGGCCGCCGGCTTGCAGTTGATGCCAAGGTCATCGAGGTAGACGCAAGCCTGCGGCTTCACGCTCAGCGCGTCACACATCATCAGATAGATCTTCGGGTCCGGCTTGCGCACCCCGGCCCTCGAGCTCTCGATGATATGGTCGAACAGCGGCATGACCTGGCCCATCGCGCCGGCCGCGCGCTGCGGCTCGGCCGCGCCCGGGCTGTGGTGGGTGACCATGTTGTTGGTGATGCAGCCGACCTTGAAGTGCGCCTTGCAGGCCTTCAGGGCCGCCACCATCCTCGGCCGCAGCGACCCCGACAGCAGGGGCAGGACGTCGGCGCCCGGCACGGGATGGCCGAGCGCGGTCGACTCCTCGAGGAACAGCGTGTCGAACCCCTGGGTGTCGATCTCGTTGCGCTCGAACAGCGCCCAGGCGTTGGTGTCGGGATTGGTCGAGTTGATCTTGCGGATCAGGTCCTTGGGCAGGCCCTTCTCGGCCTCGTAGCGCGCGAACGCCTCGAACGGCGAGGAGGTGAACACCCCGCCGAAGTCCCAGATCACCGCCTCGATCGACATGGAATTTAAACTCTCGTTTGAATTTTGCCGGAAGCTAGCGGCCCTGGCCGAGTTTTGAAAGGCTCGCCGTCGTCGCGCCGGACGGCTACTAGAGAGGCGATGCGCGCGTTCTTCTCCTTCATCCCGCGGCCGCTCCGCCTGGCGGTGTTCGCCGCCGCGGTGCTCGTCATCCTCTACATGACCCTGGCGCCCAACGAAGACGTGCCCGGATCCAGCCTGGTGTGGGACAAGGCCGCCCACTCGATCGCATTCGGCCTGCTGACAGTCATCGGCCTGTTGATGTCGACCCATCGCCGCTGGCTGGTGGCGCTGGGGGTGCTCGCCCTCGGGATCGCCATCGAGATCGCCCAGACCCTGATGCCTTTCGGCCGCAACGGCGACTGGCGCGACGCGCTCGCCGACGCCATCGGGGTCGTCTTGGGGCTCGGCCTCTGGGCGATCGCCCGCCGCTTCAAGCCGAAATGAGCATCCGTCACGCCCCCTATGAAGAGGCGGCGGACTTCACCATCGGGCTGAAGGCTATCGAAGAGTCCGCCTGGCTGGAGGGCGGCGAGGCCGACCCCGCCGCGCGCAAGGATCCGCTCTACGCCGCCCATCGCGACGTCGTCTGGGGAGAGGTCCCGGGGTCGCAGGCCGGTCAGCGCGAAGTGCTGGCGATGATCGAGGCCGCGCTCGGCGAAGCGATCGCCCTGGAAGGCCGCCCGCCGCTCTACGCCGCCGCACGCCGCACACCCGACGACCTGGTGCTGGTGGAGCGGCGGGACGGCGCCTGGCGGGTCGCGGCGCTGTCGCTCAGCGCCCCGACCTTCTTCACCGTCTCCGACGTGCTGGACCGCAGCCTGGGACAGATCCATGACCCGGTGCACGGCTTCAACGACCGGTTCCTGAAGCGCGTGGAGCGGATCTTCGAGGGCCTGCGCCCAGGCCTTGTCCTGCAGCGGCGCAACTGGAGCGTCGTGAACAGCGCCGAACCCTTCACGCCGGACTCGGCGCCGATCCGCGCGCGCATCCCGGCGATCAGGCCCGAACAAGCGGCCGACGAGCTCTTCGTTCGAGTCGAGCGCCAGACCCTGCGCCGCCTGCCGCAGACCGGCGGGGCGCTGTTCACGATCCGCGTCTGGCTGCATCCGCTGGGTGATCTAGCGGACGATCCGCCCCGGCTCGCGGCCTTCGCCAGGGCCTGGCGCGAGGCCGCTCCGGCGTTCAGGGCCTATAAGCGGCTTCCCCTGTACGACGAACTTGTCACCAGGTTTCTTCGCGCCCACGGTGAAAGCCACAGCGTTAACGGAAACTGATCCTCATCCTTGCGGCCGAAATGGCTAAAAGACGCCGGGAAACCGCCATGCGCCTGCGCACCGTATTCTCAATCGCCGTATTCGTGGCCCTGGCAGCGTGCGACGCCGCCGGACCGCCGCGCGTCGGCGCAACCGGCCCGCAGCAGCCGGCCAAGCCCGCCGGATCGGTGACCCTGCCGATGACCGCCGCGGCCGGACCCTCAGCTGCGCCCGGGGCCGCCGCGGGAGTGACCAAGGCCTGTCCCGACCCCGCCGAGATCATCGCCAAGGCCTGCCCGCCGCCCAAGGCCCGCAAGGCGCCGGCAAAGCCGGTCGTGGTGCGTCGCCATCCGCCCAAGGCGCGCAAGCACGTGGTCCATGCGCCGCCGCCTGCCCCGCCGCGCGACTATGCGCGTGTCGAGCGCCGGGAAGAGGAGCGTGACTACGCTCGCGTTTCGCCCCCGGCTCCGCCGCCGCCCGCACCGCAGGGCCGGATCGTCCAGGAAGAGGTCTACGAGTCCTATCGCGGCTATCCGCCGCCCCCTCCGGTCTACGCGCCGCCTCCGCCGCCGCGCTACGCCTCGCCCCCTCCGCCCCGCTACTATGCGCCGCCGCCCCCACCGCGTGTCTATGCGCCTGCGCCGCCGCCGGTGATCTATGCGCCGGGACCGGTCTATCGCCAGCAGCCGCCGGTCTACGCGCCGCAGCCCGCGCCGTGCTGCACCTATCCGGCGGCCGGTCGCGACGCCAATGGGTTCCTGACCTGGCCGGGCAAGCGCTGAGCAGCGGAGCCTAGCGCTCGTCCTCCGGCGTCAGGCGGTAGCCGACGCCGGGCTCTGTGAGCAGGATGCGCGGCGTCGAGGCGTCCTCCTCGATCTTCTGGCGCAGCTGCGCCACCAGCACGCGCACGAACTGGGCGTCCACCTGCGCGGCCGGTCCCCAGACCGCGGCGATCAGCTGCTTGTGGGTGACCACCCGGCCGCCGTAGCGCGCCAGGGTCTTCAGCAGGTCGTATTCGCGTGGGGTCAGCCGGACCTCGTCGCCCTGCAGCGCCACCTGCCGCGTGGCGAAGTTCACCTGCAGGTCGCCGCTCCTGAACACCGCGTTGGCCGAGAACCGCCGCTCGCGGCCGCGCAGCGAGGCGCGGATACGCGCCAGCAGCTCGCCGACCCCGAAGGGCTTGTTGATGAAGTCGTCGGCTCCCTGATCCAGGGCCGCGATCTTCTCGTGCTCCAGATCTCGGGCCGACAGCACCAGGATCGGCACCTCCGACCACTCGCGGATGCGGGCTATGACCTCCTTGCCGTCCAGGTCGGGCAGGCCGAGGTCGAGGATCACCACGTCGCAGGCTTCGCCGGCGAGATGCGCCAGGGCCTCGCCGCCGGTTTCGGCGGTGGCGACTTCATACCCGGCCGCCACCAGGGCTGGCCGCAACGCGCGCAGGATCTGCTGTTCGTCGTCGACCAGCAACAGGTGGGCCAGGCTCATGGCCCACTCCCCGGGAGGGCGATGGCCACGATCAGGCCGGGACGCGCGTCGTCGCGCCCGCGGGCGGAGACCTCGCCGCCCATCGCCTCGACCAAGCCCCTGGCGATGGACAGGCCAAGCCCCGTGCCCTGCTGGTTCGCCGACGTCGTGGGGGACCGATAGAACTTCTCGAACAGCAACGGCAGCTCGGGCTGCGGCACGCCGGGCCCTTCGTCGGAGACCTCGACCACCACCCTGCCGTCCTGGCGGCGTGCGGCCACGTCGATGCGGGCCTCGCCGACGGTGAAACGGACAGCGTTCTCGACGATGTTGGCCAGGGCCTGTTCGGCGAGGATCGGATCGCCCAGCACCGACAGGTCGCCGCTCGCCTGGATGACCAGTTCGCGCGCGCCGGCGCGACGGCGCACCCGCTCGACCACCCGTTCGACGACCTCGCCCATGCCGAACGCCACCTGGGAGACGGTGAGCGCGCCCGATTCCAGCTTGGTCATGTTGAGCAAATTGCCCACGAAGATGTTCAGCCGCTCTGTCTCTTCCTGGATGGTGATGATGAGGTCGTCGCGCACCTCGGGATCGAAGCGGTCGCCGAACTCACGCAGGCTGCTGGCCGAGGCCAGGATCGCGGCGAGCGGCGTGCGCAGGTCGTGCGATATCGACGAGAGCAGGGCGTTGCGCAGCTGCTCGGTCCGCTCGCGCGCCTGAATTTCGGCCCGCGCCCCGGCCAGGCGGGAGCGGGCGATCGCCGCCCCGGCGATGTCGACCAGCACGCCGACCAGCCGCTCGTCATCCTCCACGCGGTCCACGGAGGCCGCGCCCCAGGCTGCGACGCCCGCCGCCTGTCCCTCGGCCCGCAACGGCCGCAGGCGCCAGCTGCCGGACTGAACCGTCGCCATCTGGGCCACAGAACGCGTGGTGGCCAGGTGCGACACCGCCGGGGGCGGCGTCAAACCGTCCGCCGAAACCCAGGTCCTGTGGCCGTAGAAGATCACGGCGGGGCGGCCGGCGTCGGCGATGCGGTGCGCCAGCGCCTGCCGGATCGCATCCTCGTCGTCCGAGGCCGAAAACTCTTCGCTCGCACGGAACAGCGCCCCGGAGGTGCGGGCGCGCGCCTCGGCGCGGCGTTGGGCCTCGCGCAGGCGGCCCGCCAGGCCGCCGGTCAGCACGGCCACTGCGAGGAACACCACCAGGACGATGACGTCCTCTGCCGAGGTCAGAGTGAACTCGCCGCGCGGTTGGACCAGATAGATGTCGTAGACGACGAAGGCGGCGGCGGCGGCGAAATAGGCCGGCCCCGGCCCCAGCACCACCGCGGCGACCAGCACGCCGGCCAGAAAAACCATCGAAAGCCGGTCGGTGTCGAACAGCCGGTAGATGACCTCGGCGACCGCCGTCGAGGCGCCGACCAGCCCGAGCGCCGCGCCATAGCGCCAGCCGCCCCGGGGGCTCAAGCGAACTGTCCAGTCCCGCGCCATGCGGATCCTTGCAAAGCCGGGCGTCGGCGGCGCCCGCCGGTCTGTGGGAACCCCAGGCTCGATGCGGGAGACGAGCGAGGCCGCCGACGGCGGGGAACATGGGCTAGCACGCCAGCGCCAGCAATTATGCGCCCCTTATGCCGCCGCGCGCGAGAGGCCCTTATAAGTTTCTTATGCTTGAAGGCCGCGCCTTCCGAAGCGACCAAGCTCACGCATGAGCCTCTCGCCCGGTCAAACCGCCCCGTGGTTCGTCTGCCCGACGCCGACGAACCCGACCTACAGCTTTTCGAGCGTCGCCGGACGCTTCGTGCTGCTGGCGTTCCTTCCGGAAGATCCGCTGGCCCGCGCGGCCGCCCTGGCGCGGATGGCGGCGGCGGACGCCTTGTTCGACCAAACCAATCTGCTGGCCTTCTGCGTCGTCCGCGACGCGCCCACGATCGCGGCCGTGCGCGACAAGCCAGGGGTGCGCTGGTTCCTGGACCGCGACGGCTCGGTCAGTCGAGGCTATCACGCCCTCGACGGCGAGGGGCGCGAAAACCCACATTGGCTCATCCTGGATCCGACCCTGCGCGTCTTCGCCAGCGGGACCATGGCCGACACGGACCGGGTCTTCGCCATCCTTGCGAAACTGCCGAAGCCGGACGACCACGCGGGCGTGCCGATCATGGCCCCGGTCCTGGTCGTGCCCCGCATCTTCGAACCGGAAATGTGCCGCCGCCTCATCGACTTCTATGAGGAGAGCGGCGGCGAGCCTTCAGGCGTCATGCGCCAGGTCGGCGACAAGACCGTCCCCGTCATCGACGGCTTCAAGAGCCGCAAGGACGCGACTATCGAGGACGAGGCGTTCCGCATGGACCTGCGCCGGCGGCTTGAGACCCGGCTGATCCGCCAGATCCATCGCGCCTTCCAGTTCAACGCCACCCGGATCGAGCGCTATATCGTGGCGCGCTACACCGCTGAGGAAGGCGGCTATTTCCGCGCCCATCGAGACAATACCACGACCGGCACGGCGCATCGGAAATTCGCCTGTTCGATCAATCTCAACGCCGAGGAATTCGAAGGCGGCGACCTGCGTTTCCCAGAGTTCGGGACGCGCACCTACCGCCCGCCGACCGGGGGCGCCGTGGTCTTCTCCTGCTCGCTCCTGCATGAGGCGACGCCGGTGACTCGTGGCAAGCGCTACGCCTTCCTGCCGTTCTTCTTCGACGAAGCCGGCGAACAGATCCGGCAGAAGAACCTGCACACCCTCGCCCTGCCTGAAACAGCGGCCTCGGGTGCAGACGCCTAGGCGGCGCTCCCGCGCGCCGATGTTCGGCCCGCGTGGATCGACGACTACTGACCCCCGAAGCGTCGGGGGTTGCAACACGCCAGTAGTTCACGGCCAAAGACGCTTGCCCTGTCGGCGAGTATTCACAAAATTCACCGGACGCCCGGCACAGAGAGACCTGCACGAGCGGATTCTATGTCTACGTATGCAAGTAAACCTTCGTGCATTCGCGCGCGGGGCGAATCCGATTAAATCAAGGGTTGCGACACCAACTTCGGGATGAGCCCACATCTCAACACCATCGACTGATGACGATTCACGAAATCTGAAGGGCAGCCGTCAGGTTAAACTTTACTTAACCCTGTCACTCGCGTATCGCTGATATCTGGAGGTGGCTGCGCTCGGCGGTCATCCGTAAACGCATTGAGGGGCTAGCCCTATGATTAAGCTTATGAAAGGGGTCGCAGCGGCTGCAGTTTTGAGTATGGCCGCCGCCGGCACTGCGCACGCCGGCATTTCCACTCTGTTCACTCCGGGCGGCGACGCTCCGGGCGGATCCGACACCCTGCTCTATGATTTCGACGGAACTGGCAATGTCGGCGATTTCAGCGGTTCTGGCGCTGGCTTTGTCGTCCAGACCGGCTCCAACGGTTCGGGCGCGCAAAACCCGTTCTCGCTGCCTGGGGGCAATTACCTGTCGGTTCTCGGCGGCGGAAGCGCCAGCCTGACCTTCGACAACGCGATGAAGAGCATCAGCTTCAACTGGGGCTCGGTCGACACCTACAATACGCTGACCATCCACTGGAGCGGCGGCAACGAAGTGGTGATCGGCAACCCGGGCGGCGGCAATCAGCAGAACGCCGCCAGCAACGGCCTCTTCCAGGCCTGGACCACGGGTAGCGACTACATCACCGGCCTGACCTTCGCCTCCACGGGCAACTCGTTCGAAGTCGACGATATCTCCGGCACCTCTGCGGTTCCGGAACCGGCGACCTGGGCGATGATGATCACGGGCTTCGGCCTCGCCGGCGCGGCCATTCGCCGTCGCCGCACGAGCTTCGCCGCCGCGTAAGACGTCGCGATAGTCCTGCTTCGGGCCGGCGGATCGCTCCGCCGGCCTTTTTTCGGCTAGGCCAGCCCGCGGCCCACCCGTTCCGCCACGGCGCGGGCCTTTTCCAATTGCGGTCTGAGCATCCGGTCGGCGAGTCCGACCACACCCGGCCCGGCCCCGACAGGTGTCCCGGCCTCGAATGGAGGACGCGGCGCATATTCCAGCACCAGCTGGATGCTCTTGGCCCATTCCTCGCCACGCAGCCGCGAAGCCACCTCCAGGCCAAAGTCGAGGCCGGCGGTGACGCCGCCGCCGGTGATGCGATTGCGATCGACGACGATCCGCTCGCGTTCCAGCGTAGCGCCCAGCAGCGGCAGCAGTTCGCACGAATGCCAGTGGCCGGTGGCGCGATAGCCCTTCAGCAGTCCGGCGGCGCCGAGCAGCAGTGACCCGGTGCAGACGCTCGTGACCAGGCCGGCGGTCTTTCCTGCTCGCTGCAGGAAGCCGATCACCGCCTCGTCCTCCATGCAAGCCATGGTCCCGCCGAGGCCGCCGGGAACGTACAGCACGTCGAGCGGCCCGCTCACCTCCTCGAAGGTCCTGGTCGGGCTCACCGTGACGCCCAGATCGGTCGTCACCGGCTCGTACGCCTTCCAGACCAGATCGATGTCGCACATGGCCAGGGCGAAGGCGGTGTGGGCCGGCACGTGGTCGAGCAGCACCATTTTCGGATGCACCAGCATCGCCACCCTGGGCCGTGCCAGCGTCTCGGCGCCCGGATGCGCCTGGGCCGCGCCCGGCAGGAACTGGCCCGCGCCCGCCGCCAGGGCGGCCAGTTGGGCCATGACTGTCCGTCGATCCATCGGGAACTCCCTTTCAACTCCGGCCGGACGTAGAGGCCGCGAGCGTTTGACGGAATGACGATGACCCGTCATTTTCTGCCAAATGCAGACCGACGCCCCTCGCCTCGTCGCCTTCGTCGTCGCCGAGGACGTCGTGGCCCTGGACTGGCCTGACCCGATTGGGTGATCCGGGTTCAATGTTAGTGCATGGCTGGCTCTGAGGCCATGGTTGGGGTGGGCGAGCGCGCGCCCTCAACAGCTGGCGCGCTCGCCCATGGCACGATGGTTCCA
>NZ_JAYRSU010000021.1:0-78527 GCF_041919955.1 Phenylobacterium sp.
GCGAGCGCGCCAGCTGTTGAGGGCGCGCGCTCGCCCACCCCAACCATGGCCTCAGAGCCAGCCATGCACTAACATTGAACCCGGATCACCCAATCGGGTCAGGCCAATCCTTCCACGCGCATGGCGAGAACAACCAAATCAAGCCAAGCGCCTGCGAGCGCTCAAATTCCCGGATCACCAGACCAGGGCTTGCGCTCTACTCTCAGAAAAATGCACGCCGTCTAGCGAAAACTCATCGCATCTATCCCCCGTCTAGGCGCTGCTGTCGGCGCCTGGCTTCGCGGCCCCCTTCGCCGCTTACTTTGGGATACGCGCCAGCCCCAACCTCCCCTCAAAAAAACTTCAAGAAAGTCGGTGGGCGGAAAGTGGGGGCGCGGAACCGCGCTTAGACCTCGCGGCCCGACAATCTCTTGCTCATGTGCACGATGATCCCGACGCCCACGTCTTCCTCGCGGTCGATGCCATAGCCGAGCCGCTGATAGAGCCGGATGTTCGGCGTGAAGCGCTGGTTGGTGTAGAGGCGTATCCGCGCGTGACCAGCGGCCCGTGCGATGTCCTCGGCCCAGGCCATCAGACGCCGACCGACTCCCTGCCCCTGAGCGGTCGGAGCGACCGCAACATTCTCGATGAGGGTCTGGCCGTCCTCGCGGACAGTCTGGATCAGACCGAGCAGCACGCCGTCGAGATAAATCAGGTCGAAGCGGTCGCGGAGGATCGCCGCCTCATAGTCGGCGGTCATTGGCCTGGGTTCGCGGCCGATCAGCGGAACCCACCTGGCGTAGGCCGCGCGCGTGAGATCGCGGATGGCGCCGATATCCGCGATGTTCGCGATCCTGATGTCCGTGATCGGCATGCCCCGTCCTACGCCGAGATATGGCCTGCAACCAACCCTGTCGGCGCGGAAGGAGCGGGCGTCGGGGCAGGACGCCCGCTCCGACGCGCCCGGGGGAGGCGCGCTACGATCGGCCTAGAACGGCCGAACGTCCGTGATCGTCTGGCCGCTAAGCTGGAAGCGAACCTTGGCGCCGGGCTTCATCTTCCCAAGCACGGCCTTGTCGGCGACCTTGAACGGCATGGTCATGGCCGGCCAGTTCAGCGCCTTGATGGGGTCGTGGGCGATGGTCACCGAGCCAGCCTTGGCGTCGATCTTCTTCACGACGCCGACGCCTTCGACCGAACCCGCCGCCGGAGCCGCGGCGTGGCCGGCGTGCTCGTCATGATCGGGATGAGCGGCGGCCGCCGAAGCAGTGGACGCGGCGAGGGCTGCAAGCGCAAGGGCGATGGACTTCATGTAAATCTCCTAGCTTCAGGAATGGGGTTCAGAACCAGGCGCGGACGCCGACGACGAAGCTCGTCGCCTGGCGGTCCTCGCCCGCAGCCCGCGCGATGTCGGCCGTCCGACCGAACTTCCGTTCGTGCACGACGCCGACATAGGGTCCGAATTCGCGGCGGAACTCGTAGCGAAGGCGCAGGCCGAGCTCGGCGCTGGTCAGGCCCGAGCCGACGCCAAGCTCGCGCACGTCCTGGGCCGACAGTTCGATTTCCGCCCGCGGCTCCAGGATCAGCTTCTGGGTCAGGCGCAGGTCGTAGGCGCCTTCGAAGCGGGCCGACAGGTCGCCCTTGTTCGAAAGGAAGGCTGCGCCCTCCAGCTCGAACCAGTAGGGCGCGACGCCCTCGAAGCCGATGGTCGCGTAGGTGCGCGAGGGGCCCGGCTCGAAGTCGTGCCGAACGCCGGCCTGCAGGTCGAAATAGGGGCCGATGGCGCGCGAATAGAGCGCCTGAACCTCCGCCGAATGGAGGTCGCCGCCCCGCTCGCCCTCCCCTTCGCTTTTCATGACGAAGCGGTTGAGGTCGCCGCCGTACCACGCCTCGCCGGACCAGGCATAGGCGTCGTCGTCAGGCCGGATCTCAGCAGTACTCAACATCACCTTCCAGGCAGGCGATCCGCCGTGCTCCTTGGCCAGCTGGTCGCGCGCCGCCTGCATCGCCTCTCGGCTGTAGAAGCGCTCGGCGGCGCGATCCGTCGGAATCGGCGGCGGTGGAGCGTCGCCGACTGGACCGCCCGCAGGCGCGGCCTGCATGGCATGCCCGGCGTGTGGATCGGCCGCCGGAGGCGCGGGCATGACATGGCCGGCATGAGGATCGGCGGCGGCTGGAGTGGCCGGCGGCATGGCATGTCCCGCATGGGGATCGGCGGCGGGTGCAGCGGGCATGGCATGGCCGGCGTGCGGGTCAGGCGCTGGCTGCGCATGCTGGCTGTGGTCGATCTGGGCGTAAGCCGGCGCGGCCAGGAACAGCGGCGCCACCGCGCCGATCAGGAGACGGCGGCTCATGCGGCGTCTCCTTCCAGCGGACGGACGGTGACGACGTTAAACATGCCGGCGTGCATGTGGTACAGCAGGTGGCAGTGGAACGCCCAGTCGCCGCGCTCGTCGGCGGTCAGGTCGAAAGCCACCTTCCCGCCCGGCAGGACGTTGACCGTGTGCTTGCGCGGATGATGACCAGGATTGCCCGTCACCACCTCATAGAAATGGCCGTGCAGGTGGATCGGGTGGGCCATCATGGAGTCGTTGACCAGCACCACGCGCACCCGCTCGTTGAAGCGGAAGGGAATCGGAGCCTTGATGTGGCTGTAGCTGACCCCGTCGAACGCCCACATGAAGCGTTCCATGTTGCCGGTCAGGTGGATTTCCAGCTCGCGTGACGGCGGCCGCGGATCCGGATTGGGATCGAGCGAGACAAGGTCGCGATAGGTCAGCACCCTGTGACCGACATTTTCCAGCCCCTGCCCCGGATCGCCCGTGCGGTCGACCGGCATCGGCGAGATCATCTGCACGCCGGGGCCGAGCGCCACGCTCGGCGCATTGCGCCCATCCCGCATGGACATGCCGGAATGGTCCATCTCCATGCCGCCCATGCCGGCCATGGCCGAATGATCCATGCCCATGTCGCGCATATTCAGCAGCGGCCGCTCGCGCAGCGGCGGAACCTCGGCGGTCATGCCCAGGCGCGGCGCCAAGGTGGCGCGCCCCATGCCTGAGCGGTCGGCGGCCTCGGCCACCAGGGTGTAGGCCCGGTCGTCCGTCGGCTGGACGATGACGTCGTAAGTCTCGGCCGGCGCGATCTGGAACTCGTCGATCTCGACCGGCCGCACGTTCTGGCCGTCGGCCTGCACGACGCTGAGCTTCAGGCCCGGGATACGGACATTGAAGATGGTCATTGCGCCGGCGTTGACGAAGCGCAGTCGTACCCGCTCGCCGGGCGTGAACAGGCCCGTCCAGTTGTCCTTCGGCCCATGGCCGTTGACGAGGAAAGTGTAGGTCGAGCCGGTGACGTCAAGCACGTCGGTCGGGTCCATCAGCATGGCCGACCATTCCTTGCGATCCTTGAAGGACTGATCCTTGCCGGCCATCAGGCCCGCGACGGTCTGTTTCTGGTGGTTGAAGTAGCCGGCGTGAGCCTTCAGCTTCCGGAAGATCTCGTGCGGATGCATGAAGCTGTAGTCGGACAGTACGACTACGTGCTCGCGGTCGTACTGGACCGGATCCTCACCGGCCGGGTCGATCACGATGGGGCCGTAGTGGCCCATCTGCTCCTGCAGCCCCGAATGGCTGTGGTACCAGTAGGTGCCGTTCTGCCGGACCTTGAACTCGTAGGTGAAGGTCTCGCCCGGCTTGATGCCGGGGAAGCTGACGCCGGGCACGCCGTCCATCTGGAACGGCAGCAACAGCCCGTGCCAGTGGATCGAGGTGTCCTCGTCCAGGTTGTTGGTGACCGCGATGCGGACGTTCTGGCCCTCCTTCAGGCGGACCAGCGGGGCAGGCACGGTGCCGTTGACGGTCACGGCATGGCCGGCGCGGCCATCCACCTTGAACGGCGTGTGGCCAATGGTCAGGGCGATGGTCTCGCCCGACACGGTCGGCAGGGTCGAGAGCCCCGGCGTGCCGGTACGGGCCCAGGCCGGCCAAAGCCCGGCCAGCGCGCTGGCGCCGCCGAAGGCGCCTGCGCCGGCGAGCAGCTGGCGGCGGTCGAGCTTCGTCATTGCGGCGTGTCCTGAATCTTTGAGGTCTGGCCCCGAGAAACGCCGCGGCCGCGGGTGCGTACTGTGTCGATCATGGGAGAGTTCTGGAGGTTCCCATCGTTGGAGGGTCAACAGGCAAGATCACCTCCTCTACGCGCGAGAGGCGAACTTCCCTCATCTCAGCTTGCGGCTTCAGGGGCGCCGAGCAGTTCCGCCAGGCGTTTTCGCGCCCGATAGACCCGGGTTTCCACGGTCTTCGCCGAGACCCCGAGCGCTTCGCCCGCCGCCTGGTGCGACAAGTCCTCGAAGGCCGTCAGGATCAACGGCTCCTTCAGCTTCGGCGGCAGGGCGGCGATGGCGCGGTCTAGGGCCGTACGGCGCTGCTCGGCGATAAGGGCCGCCTCGGCTCCTGGCGCCGGATCCGGCGCGAAGGCGATCAGATCCTCGCTGCCCGGACGCGCGCCAAAGACCAGGCGGCGCACCGTCTCGCGGCGGCCGCGGTCACGGCATTTGTTGAGAGCGATCGTACGGATCCAACCGCCGAATGGCCGGGAAACGTCATAGCGCGCCAGGTTGCGCCATGCGGCGACGAAACTCTCCTGCACCGCCTCATAGGCGCTGTCCGTGTCGCCCACATAGCGGCGAACGAAGCGGTATAGCCCTTCCTTGTGGCGGCGCATCAGCAGGGTGAAGGCGTGATCCTCCCCCGCCCGCGCCCGCCGGACCAGCTCGCCGTCCGAAACCTCGTCGGGAGGGATCACTTGGCGTCTTCGGTAAGGGCCTCCGACACGCGTCTGTCGAAGATCGCGGCCTGTTCTGGGGTCAGGATCGACCGCATGTGGACGATGTGAATCACGGTCTCTTTCTGGAGCTCGCCCATCACGTCGTGGAAGTGCTCGATCGCCGTCCGCACCTCGGGGGAGTACTTGTGCTGAGCGTCGATGGCGGCGGCGAGCTCGGCGTTGGCCAGGCGAAGCTCGGCCTCGCGGGCGCTGCGGGTGATCGAAAATTCGCGCTCCAGCGTCTGGAGCTTGCCCTTCTGCTCGGCGGTCAGGTTCAGGCGTTCGTGGACGAACTCGTGGAGCGAAGGCTCGCGCTGGGCTTGCAGCACGTAGGTCGCCCCGCCCCACGCTCCCAGCCCGGCGGCGATCGCAGCGAGCAGGACGGTCAGGATCGCGCCGCGAAGGCCGCTCATCGACGCGCGTCCAGCAGGGTTGAGGGCGCCAACTGGCTGTTGAGGGCGAAGACCTCGGTTTCGCGCGGGGCCGCAACCTGCGAGACCGCCGTCGCGCCGCCGATCGCCACACCCGCCATCAGGGCCAGCACGACCATCGCCGCCCGCATCGGCACGAAGCCGAAGGCCGGGCTGCGCTCCATGCGCGCGCCGCCGATCCGGCGCCAGACGGCCGGTTCGAGCTGGCTCAGGTCA
Organism: Phenylobacterium sp.; assembly: GCF_041919955.1. Taxonomy (GTDB): domain Bacteria; phylum Pseudomonadota; class Alphaproteobacteria; order Caulobacterales; family Caulobacteraceae; genus Phenylobacterium. The sequence continues at coordinate 5,451 of NZ_JAYRSU010000021.1, forward strand.
TGGTCGACAGGCGCAGCCCTCAGGTCCTGCAGCGCGTCATCCAAAGGTCGGGTCATCGATCACTCCGGGTTTCCCCGCCCCCTATACGCAGCATGGCGACCCATCCCTCAGATTCTTCTCGCCTTCCGAGTATGAGCGCGCGCCGCGCGCGCATCCACCCCCTCGCCACGGCGGCTCCATCAGCGGTTCACGGACGGGTTCCACCCTACGGCTCGCCATGTCCGACAGCGTGCTCGCAAGCCCGTCTCCGATCGATAATGCCGAGGCTCTGCTGCTCGGTCGCAGGCGAAGGTCGGGGGTTCCGGCCCTGGGCGCGGTCGTGCTCAGCTCGGGCGGGATCGTCTGGTCCGGCGTGAACGGCGTGAGGCGGCGCACCCAAGAAGTCCCGGCGACCCTGTCCGACGTCTGGCACATCGGCTCGAACGCCAAGGCCATGACGGCAGCCGTCTATGCGCGTCTGGTTCAGGCCGATCTCGCCGCCTGGAGCACGCCGCTGCCGACGCTGTTCCCCGACATCGAAGTCCACCGGACCTGGGCAAGGGTCACCGCCGCGGACCTGCTCCACCACCGCTCGGGGCTGCGCGACCGCGGCCTGGCGGACGCGCGCTGGATCAGGGCCGCCCGGCTCTCGCCCGCATCCGCCGCCGAGCAGCGGATGATCCTCGCCCTCAGCGCGCTGACCGTTCCACCCAAGGGTCAGGTCGGCCGCTTCTCCTACGCCAACGCCAACTACGTCCTGATCGGAGCAGCGGTGGAACGGCTGCTGGCCCAGACCTGGGAGTCGGCCATCGCCGCCTGGCTGTTCAAGCCGCTCGGCATGAGTTCGGCCGGCTTCGGCGCGCCGCGGGGCGATCAACCATGGGGTCATGTCGGCAGCTTGATGGGATTGCAGGTCGGAAAACCTGTCGATCCCGCGCGCCCCGACGCCGACAATCCGGCCTTCATGGGCCCCGCCGGCGCCGTCCACATGAGCCTGCTGGATCATGCCCGGTTCGTCCGCCTGTTCCTGACCGACGGCGCCGGTTTCCTCACCCGCCCCAGCATCACCGCCCTGACCACACCGCCGACCGGAGAGCCCAATGACTACGCCTTCGGCTGGGGTGTGATGTCCAACCGCGCCTGGGCCCGCGGGCCGGTCCTGGCGCACGAGGGCTCGAACACCCTGTGGCACGCCGTGGCCATCGTCGCGCCATCGCGCGACCTGGCCGTGCTGACCGTCTGCAACGCCGGCGGACCGGGCGGCCGCGCCGCGCAAGGGCTGGCGCTCGATCTCGTCAGGCGCTACGCACCGGAGCCTTGAAGAACCCTGGCGGCAGACTTCGCACAATCTCCATAGACGCCCGGTTCTGATCGACCATGGACAACGCGCTTATCCTGATCATCGAAGACGAGCCCGAGATCGCCGAGATCCTGGATGCCTATCTGGGGCGCGACGGCTTTCGAACGGTTCGCGCGGCCGACGGCCTGACCGGCCTGCAGCATCACCGGATGCTGCGCCCGGACCTCGTGGTGCTGGACGTCAAGCTGCCCAAGGCCGACGGATTCGAGGTGCTGGCCGAGATCCGTCGCCGCGGCGACACGCCGGTGATCATGGCGACCGCCCTGGCCGAGGACCTGGACAAGCTTTCGGCCCTGCGGATCGGCGCCGACGACTATGTGGTCAAGCCGTTCAACCCGCTCGAGCTGGTCGCTCGCGCCCGCGCCGTCCTGCGGCGAAGTCAGGGCCGCGCCGACGCCCAGCTCCTGCGCCTCGGCCCGCTGGAGATCGACCCCCAGGCTTATGCCGCCAGCGTGGTCTTTGAGCACGAGACCAAGCCGCTGGACCTCACCCTGACGGAATTCCGCCTGCTCGAGCACATGGCCCGGGCGCCGCGCAAGGTGTTCAGCCGCGCGGAGCTGCTGGACGCCTGCCTGCCTGACGGCGACGCCCTGGAGCGAACGGTCGACAGCCACGTCTCCAACCTGCGACGCAAGCTCGAAGCCGCCGGAGCGCCCGATCTTCTGGAAGGCGTGCGGGGCGTCGGCTACCGGCTTTCCGGCCTGTCATGACCGGCCTGGGCCGTCTGCCGCGCCGTCCCTGGCGGCTGAGCGCCCAGCTCATTGCGGCGATGACGGTCGTCGTTTCTCTGTCGGTCCTCATCATGATCGGCGGGATGACCCTATTCTACCTGCTGTTCGAGAAGATCTTCCGGTTGCAGCTGCCGCCCGACGCGCTCGCCGCCTATCACGCCATCGACGAGAACCGGCTGCCGCGGCAGACCGACCTGCAATCGCTGCTCGACGCCTCCAAGGTGCTGGAGGCCCAGCTCGGCCTGATGGAGCTGGGCGCGCTCGCCGTCTGCGGGGCCGTGGCCCTGACCGCAGGCGTGGCCGCCGCCCTCTGGTTCGCCCGGCGCATCAGCGAGCCGTTGCACCGTGTGGCCGCCACCGCCCGGCGGGTGGCCGGCGGCGACCTCAGCGCCCGCGTCGTGAGCTTCGACCAGAGCGGCGGCGCCGGCGAGACGCACCAGCTCATCGCCGACTTCAACCTGATGGCCGAGGAGATGCAGCGGGCCGAGCGCGACATGCGCGAAAGCGTGGCCGCCATCGCCCACGAACTGCGCACGCCGCTGACGGTCCTGCGCGGCCGCCTGCAAGGCATGTCGGACGGCGTCTTCCGACCGGACAGCAAGGGCCTTGCGGGCCTGATCCTCCAGGTCGATTCCCTGGCCCAGATCGTCGACGACCTGCGCACCCTCAGCCTGGCCATGTCGGGTCGCCTGCTGCTGCAGCCGCACAATCTCGACCTGGCGGTGGAGATCGATGCGGCGGTGGACGCCCTGGCGCCGGAAATGGCGGCCGCCGGCCTGACCATCGAACGCGACCTGCGCCCGGCCCAGGTGACCGCCGACCCGGCCCGCCTGCGCCAGGTGCTGCTGGTGATGCTGGAGAACGCCAAGCGCTATGCGATCAGCGGCGGCGTGGCCCTGGTCGAGACCCGCCGCGAGAAGGGCGCGGTCTTCCTGCGCGTCCTCGACCGAGGCCCCGGGCTGCGCCCCGGGGATGAGGAGCGCGTGTTCGAACGCTTCTGGCGGGCCGACGAGTCGCGGTCGCGGGACGCCGGCGGCACTGGCCTGGGTCTGGCCGTCGTCAAGGCGATCGCCGAGGCGCACGGCGGCGCGGCGCGGGCCTGGGCGCGGCCTGGCGGGGGCGCCTGCTTCGAGATCCGTCTCCCCGCCTGACTGGCCGCGCAAGACGCGCGGACCGCTCCATGCAACCTTCATGCGCACCCCACCGGCGCCCCATGCCCTAGGCCCAATTGGGCCTCATGATCCCCCTCGCCCGCAAATCTATCGTCTATGAGTGGCGCCGCTTCGCGCCGGCGATCTTCGCCGTCGCTTTCTCCGGCGTGCTGCTGCTCGCCCAAACCGCCCTGGCGGTCGGCATTTTCGCGACCGTCGCCGTCTACATAGAGAAGTCCGACGCCCAGCTCTGGGTCGGATTTCCCGGCACCCAGAGCATCGACCAGGGCCGTTACATCTCGGCGCGGACCGAGACCATGATCCGTATGCATCCGCAGGTCGAGCGCACCGAGCCGTTCTCCTGGGCCGGCGGCGTCTGGCGCTCCCGCCCCGGGCAGGGCGACATCGCCGTGGTCCTGGCCGGGATCGACCCGCGGTCGGGCTCGCTCACCTTCGCCGACGCCGTACCCCAGGTCCTGCGCGAGCGGCTGGCGGCTCCCGACACGGTGCTGGTCGATATCGCCGACCGCAGCAAGCTGGGCGTCGACATCGGCTCCACCGCCGAGATCAACGGCAGGCGCGTGCGGGTAGTCGGCTTCACCGAGGGCCTGCGCGGCATCGGCGCCGTTAACGTCATCTCCTCGCTCAGCACCGCGCGGCGACTGGACCCGGCCCTGCGCGAGACGGACGATGTGGCCTATTTTCTGGTCAAGCTGCGCCCCGGAGCCGATCCCGAGGCCGTCCGCAAGGACCTCTCCCCCAAGGGGCCGCTGGCGCGCTACGAAGCCTGGACGGCCAAGGACTTCGCCGAACGCAGCACGAACTTCTGGCTGTTCGAATCCGGCATGGGCACGGCCTTCGGCGTGTCGTCGCTGATCGCCCTGGCCGTGGCCATCGTCATCACCAGTCAGACCCTGATGGCCGCCGTCTCCGCCTCGATCCGCGAATACGCGACGCTGCGCGCTCTCGGCGCTCCAGGCAGGCTGCTGCGTGGCATCGTGCTCCAACAAGCGTTCTGGGTCGGGCTGGCCGGCGTCGCCCTGGCCGCTGTCGTCGCCGGTCTCATCCTCTGGGCCGCTCAGCTGGCCTATGTCCCCATCGCGCTGTCGCCGATGATCGTGATCGCCTGCATAGCCCTCGTCCTGGCCGTGGCGCTGGCCTCCGGCCTGCTGGCCCTGAGCCAGCTCAGCAAGGCCGATCCGGCCGCCCTGCTGCGGTGATCCCATGAACCAGATCTCCTTCCCTCACGCCCGGGTCCTCGGTGCGCGGGGCGTGAACAAGTCCTACACCGTCGGAAAGGTCCGCACGCAGGTGCTGTTCGACGTCGATGTCGGCGTGGAAGCCGGTCAGCTGACCCTGATCAACGGTCCCTCCGGCTGTGGCAAGAGCACCTTGCTGGCCGTGCTCTCAGGCCTGACCGCGCCCGACGCCGGCGAGGTCGAGGCGCTGGGCGAGCAGATCTGGCGGCTGAAGCCGGCCCAGCGCGACGCCTTCCGTCTGGCCAACACCGGCTTCGTCTTCCAGGGCTTCAACCTGTTCAGCGCCCTGACCGCGATCGAGCAGGTCGCCTTCACGCTGGAGTGCATGGAGATCGGCGCGCGCGAGGCCATGTCCAGGGCCCGCGAAGTGCTGGAATCGGTGGGGCTAGGCCCGCGGATGCATCTGCGGCCCATGGAGCTATCGGGGGGCGAAAAGCAGCGCGTCGCCATCGCCCGCGCGCTGGCCAAGCGCCCCCGCCTGCTGTTCGCCGATGAACCGACCAGCGCGCTCGACTCCCACAACGGTCTGGCCGTGGTCACGCTGCTGCGGGAGATCGCCCACCAGCAAGGCGCAGCGGTGCTCTGCGTCACCCACGATCCACGCCTCCTCACCTTCGCCGACCGCATCCTCCGCATGGAGGACGGCCGCATCATCGCCGACGAGCGCCCGGTCGCGCCCGAAAGCCCCTCAAAGCTCTCTCTCGAAGTCGCACAGCATGATCACTAGCACCCGCTCGGCCGCCGCTTGCGTGGCCGCACTGCTCGCCTCTCTCGCCGCCTGCAGTCAGCCCGAGCCCAAGCCGTCGGCAGCAGCCAGCGCCGCGCAGCCGATCGCCATCGCCAAGGGCAAGATCGACGTCGAGGGGGGCGTCATCCGTCTGGCCGCCCAGCGGGAGGGCCTGATTCAGGATGTCTTCGCCGAGGAAGGCGACCGCGTGCGCAAAGGCCAGGTGCTGGCCCAGATCGACACCCGCCAGGCCAATCTGGCCGTCGCCCAGGCCAGAGCCGATCTGTCCGAGGCCCGCGCCCGACTGATGACAGCCACCGCCCGCTCGTCGGCGGCAGACCGCGAGGCCCGCCGCCTCGGCGGTCTTGGGCAGATCGACGCGGTGGCGGGCCAGGATGCCGACAAGGCGGCCGACGAAGCTCAGGTCCAGCGCGGCGAACTGGCCGCCGCGCGCGCCGGGGTCGAGGTCGCTGAACAGAAGCTGCGCACCCAGGAGTTCGAGATCGAGGCGCGCCAGGTTCGCGCACCGCTGGATGGGCGCATCGTCCGACGCTCGGCGAAGCCCGGCGACGGCGCCTCGACCCTGAACGTGACCGAGCTCTTCCTCCTGGCGCCGGACACCGCACGGATCGTGCGCGCCGAGCTGGATGAACAGTTCGTCGGCGATGTGAAGCCGGGCCAGCGCGCCGACATCCTCTTGGAATACGACGAGAAGCAAGTTTTCCGCGGCCGGGTGCTGCGGCTGGGCGAAGTCTTCGGTTCGCGCAAGCTTGCCAACGACGATCCCAACGAGCGTCAGGACACCCGCGTGGTCGAGATGGTCGTCGCCGTCGAGGGCGATCAGACCCTGCGCATCGGCCAGCGCGTTCTTGTGCGGGTGATGCCGTGAGACCCGTCCTGATCGCCTGCGCCCTCGCCCTCGGCGGCTGCGCCAGCTTTCCCGACGCCGGGGCGCCGATCCGCGCCAGCCAACTGACGCCGGCTGGCGCGTCGTCCTGGACCTACGACCTGGGAGACCCCGCCTTCGCGGCCTATCTCGTCCGCGCCGATATCGACTCCCTGGACGTGAAGGGCGCCCTCGCGCGGGCGCGCGCCGCCGACGCAGGGCTGCGCGGGGCTCAAGCCGAGCGATGGCCGGAGCTTACGCTCGGCGTCGACGGCAGCCGGCGCATGCCCGCAGAAGGTCGCTCGAGCGGTCAAGCCGACCTCGACCTCGGGGCGCGCTGGACCGCAGATCTTTGGGGAGCGGTCCGCGGCGGCGCCGACGCCGCCGACGCCGACGCCAAAGCGGCCCGGCTCGACGTTCAGGCCGCCCGCGCGATCCTGGCCGCCGAGGCGGCCAGGACCTGGCTCATCCTCTCGGCGCACGACGACCGGCTCGCACGCCTCGACAATCGCTGGCGCATCGAGGCCGAAGGTCTGCGCCTGGCCGAGCGGCGGCTCGCCGCCGGCCGTGCTGGACGTGAGGAAAAGCTCGAACGCCAAGCCAATCTCGCCCGCATTGAGGACGACCGGCGCGCAGCCGAGGGCGAGCGCATGGTCGCCATGCAGCGCCTGGTCGCCCTGGCCGGCACGTCCTCGGCGCCGGTTGGGGCCGCAGCGGCCCTCGCCGGCCTGAAGCCGCTCGCGCTTTTCGAGGTTCAACCCGCGTCGCTGGAGGCGCGCCCGGACGTCGCGGCCGCGGCCGCACGATTGGCCGCAGCCGACGCGCGGCGGCTCACCGCCATCAAGGAAGCACGTCCGCGCTTGGTGCTGACGGCCGGTTTCAAGTCGGACGGCGCCGAGATCTCCGACCTCTTCAGCCGCAGTCGGCTCGTTTTCACGCCGGGCCTTCGCGCAGAAGGCGCGCTGCTCGATGGCGGCCGGGCTCGCGCCCGCGCGGACAAGGCCGCCGCCGAAGCGGCTCAGGCCGAGGTCGGCTACCTCAAGGCGATTGTCGCGGCCGAGTCCGAGCTGGCCGCAGCCTTCGCCCAGCTACAGGCCGCCGAAAGGCGCCAAGCCCCATCGAAGGCAGGTCTCGATTACGCACGCGAACGCCTCGCCATCGCCCGTCTGAGGTTGCAGGCCGGAACCCTGGCCCGGCTCGACGCCATCGATGCGGAAAGGTCGGTGTTCGAAGCAGAGGACGCGCAGGCCGCCGCGCGCCGAAGCTTGATCGAAGCCTCGATAGCCACCCATGCCGCCATCGTCGGGGCTAGCGCCCTGCAAGCGCCTTGACGCCTGCTTCACCGCTGCGCCCGCCCTGGCGACAGCCTCCACAGACGCGGCGCATCTGATCGTGGCGAGGCCGGGTTGCGGCCACGCTTCCGAGGAGATTTGAGTATGAAATTCTGGATCAGCCCCCTCGTCGCGGCGATCGCGCTCGGCGCCACGGCGGCTCGCGCGGAGCCCTTCCAGGGCCTGCAGGTCGGCGTCGGCCTGGGCGCAGGCAAGGTGCAGTCCGAAGACGCCATTCCCGGCTTCACCCGCAAGAGCGACGGCGACGCCAAGGGCTTCAACTATCGCATCTTCGCCGGTTACGACTTCAAAGTGGCCGAGCGCATCGTGCTGGGCGCCGAAGCTGGCGTCGGCGGCGGCGACAAGAAGTTCAACAGTCGTGTTGACACTGCTCGCGTGAAGATCGATCCGGGCCGCAGCTACGATGTCACCGCCCGTCTGGGCTTCCTGGCCACCGACAACCTGCTGCTCTACGGCCGCGCCGGCTGGGCCCGCCAGGAGTTCGAACGCGAGATCAGCTTCACGAACAACACCACGACCATAAAGTCGGACAAGACCAATAACGGCAAGCTCTTCGGCGTCGGCGCCGAATACGCCCTGAACGACAATCTCGCGGTGCGCGCGGAATATGACCGCACCGACTTCAATGGCGACCGCAAGCGCGACCGTCTGCTGGTGAGTGCGGCCTACCGCTTCTAACCGACTGCGCGGCCCCGCATCCCCCAACCCTGCGCGGTCGCGCGAGGGGCGGCTTCCTAGCCCCGGGAGCCGCCCCTCTGCATTTGGTGCAACACCTCGTCCGACATCCGAAGGTGGAACAGCGGGGCTTTGGGCGCCATGCTCGTCCCGCCGCCTGTCTCGGCGGCCAGATTCGGAGGCGAGATGGCCGCTTCGCGGTCCTGGATCGGCCGGCTTGCCGTCGCGGCCTTTGTCGCCGCGCCGCTCGCTGCGAACGCCCAGGACATCTCCGGCTCGCCCCTGGACTTTGCGGAAGCCCAGGCCCGCCTCCTGCAACGCTCGCAAAGCCTGGCCGCCGCCAAGGCCGGCCTCCAGGCGAGCCAGGATCACGCCGACGCCGTGCGGCTGCTGGGAACGCCGTCGGTGTTCCTCGACGCGCAGCTTCTGCGATATCGCAAGACCATCGACGTCTCGCTGGACCCGGCCAAGATGCTCGTTCAATCCTCGGTCGACGGGTTCCTCGCTTCCCTGCCCAACCTGTTGCCGGGCGCGCCAAGCGGGGTCGTCGACCAGATCGGCGCCACGCTTGGTCAGGGCGTCTCGGGCGCCCTGACCGGCCTGCCCGGCTCGGCCCGCCTGCAGACCGACGACACCCTGTTCCGGCCCACAGTGGCGGCGGTCGCCCCGCTCTATGCCGGCGGGGCGATCACGGCGGCCAAGGACGCCGCCAAGGCCAGCGTGCGCCAAGCTCAAGCCGAGCTCTCCATCTCTGCGGACGTCGCCATGGTCCGGTTGGTCCAGGCATATTACGGCCAGCAGCTCGCCGCCCAGGTGCTGAAGGTCAGCAAGGAAAACCGCGACGGTTTCGAGCGCCACTATCAGGACGCATTGAAGTTCGAGCACGAAGGCTTTCTGAGCAAGGCCCAGCGCCTGCAGGTGCAGGTGGCCCGCGACGCGGCCCTGCGCCAGTACGAGCGCGCGGCCTCCGATTACGAAACCGCCCAGACCATACTGTCCCAACTGCTGAGCGAGACCGGCCCCGTCGCGCCGACCTCGCCGCTGTTCGTCGGGTCGACGCCGCTGGAGCCGGCGCAGACCTTCGTCGACGCAGCCCTGGCCGAACAGCCGGAGTTGCGCAAGCTGGACGCGTTGCGCGATCAAGCCGCGCAGGGCGTGAAAGTCGCCCAGGCGGCTCTCAAGCCGAAGGTGTTCGGCTTCGCAGAGTACAATCTGAACCGCGACGAGGCGCTGCTGATCGAGCCCGACTGGATCGTCGGCGTCGGGGTCCACTACGCCTTGCTGGCCGGCCTCGACCGCGGCAAGGCGGTCAGCGCCGCGCGCCAGCGCGAGCTCCAGGCCGTCCACGCCGCGAAGGCTGCGCGCGACGCTCTGCAGACAACCACCCTGCGCGCGCATCGTCAGGTCGAAACGGCCCGGCGACAGTACGCCCTGCTGGCCGTCAACATTGAGGCGGCCCGGGAGAACCTGCGCCTCCAGGAACTGGCGTTCCGCGAAGGCCAGGCTAATCCGGCCGAGGTGATCGACGCACGCGTGGCGCTCAGCGTCGCCGAGACCCAGCGCGCCGCTGCGGCCTACGAATATGACCTCGCTCTCGCCGAACTGCTGACCGCCAGCGGCCGTATGCAGAGCTACGGCGACTACGCCGCCCGCGCCGAGAAGGTGTCGCCATGACCAAGCCAGCCCGCCGTCCGCCCGTCCTCTGGCTGGCCGGGGCCGCCGTGATCGCGGTGATCGCCGTGGGACTATGGCTGGCCTATCGCCCGGCCCCCGACCAGATCCAGGGGATGGTGGACACCGACGAGATCACCATCGCCACCAAGGCGCCGCTGTCGCGAGTCGACAAGCTGCTGGTCTCCGCCGGCCAGGAGGTAAAGGCGGGGCAGGAACTGGCGATCCTGTCGAGCCCGGAGATCGAGGCCCGTAACGCCCAGGCGGCCGGCGTCCTGACCAGCGCCCAGGCCCTGCAGGCGCGCACCGACAAGGGCCTGCGCAGCGAGGACGTGGCCAGTCTGCGGGCGGCCTGGCAGGCCGCTCAGGCGACGGCCCTGCTGGCCCAGAAGACCTATGCCCGCACGGACAACCTCTATCGCGAGGGCGTAATCTCCGCGCAGCGCCGCGACGAGGCCCTGGCCGCCCGCGACGCGACGGCCAAGCAGGTCGAACTGACCCGCTCCCAGTACGAAAAGGCGCTGAACGGCGCGACGGCCGAGGAAAAGGCCACTGCCGACGCCCAGGTGCAGATCGCCCGGGCCGGTGTCGCCGAAGCCCAGTCGCTGCGCGCCGAGACCCGTCTGGTCGCGCCCCGCTCAGGCGAGATTTCCAAGCGCCTGGTCAACGGCGGCGAGATCGTGCCCCTCGCCTTCCCGGTCTTCACCCTGGTCGACCTCTCGAACCTGTGGGTGACGATCAACGTGCGCGAGGATCAGTTCAACAAGCTCAAGACCGGCCAGATGCTCTCAGGCGCCGTGCCGGCCCTGAACCTGAAGGCCGCCAGCTTCAAGGTCGAGCACATCAGCCCACAGGGTGATTTCGCGACCTGGCGCGCCACGCGACAAAGCCGTGGCTACGACATCCGCTCGTTCGAGGTGAAGCTTAAGCCGGCCCAGAAACTGGACGGCCTGCGGCCCGGCATGAGCGTACTGTTCGACTGGCCTCAGTAGCCATGGGCGAGGCGCTCGCCGCGGTCATCCGGCGCGAACTGGCCTGGCTGCGGGGCAGTCCCTGGGACCTGACCCTGGTCAGCCTGGCGCCTCTCGCGGTCCTGGCGATGATCAGCTGGATGTTCGTCGCCAGCGTCGCCGAGCGGTTGCCGGTCGCCTATGTCGACCAGGACCATTCCGCCGCGAGCCGCCAGTTGCTGCGCAACCTCGAAGCCTCACCACGGATCGCGGTGACCGAGCGGCCGGTCGATCTGGCCGACGCCTGGCCGCTGATCCGTTCGGGCAAGGTGTGGGCGATCATCTATGCCCCGCCCAACACTGAGCGCGAGATCCTGGCCGGGCGCAAGGCGACCGTCTTCGTCTACCAGAACGCCGCCTTCTATTCGCTGGGCGCCATGTCCGCCCTGGGTGCGTCGGAGGCGATCGCCGCGCTGGCGGCCGACATGGCGCCACGTCTGGCCCAAGGACGCGGCCTGCCCCTGCCGCACCTGGCCGCGCCGCATGTGCAGTCGACCGTGCTCTACAACCCCCAGCTCAGCTACGAGTGGTTTCTGGAGGCGCTGCTGCAGCCGGGCGTGCTGCATCTGATGATGAGCTGCGTCATCGTCATGGCCATTGGGCGCGAACTGGCCGAGGGAACCGCGCGGGACTGGCTGGGAGAGCGGCCGCTGATCGCGCTGGCCGGCAAGCTCGCGCCCTATGTCGTGATCTTCACCGGCTGGAACCTGCTCGGCGTCGGCTGGCTGTGCGGTGTGCGAGGCTGGGGGGTGCACGGCAGCCTTAGCGCGTTGATCGCTGGCCAACTCCTGCTCTACGCCAGCTACGCCGCCCTGGCCGCGCTGGTCGTCCTCGGCGTGAAGAACATCGCAACGGCGCTGTCAGCCGTGGCGATCTACGGCGGCCCGGCGATCACCTTCTCCAACGCGACCCTGCCGACCATCGACGCGCCGCTGTTCACCCAGATCTGGAGCCGCGCCCTGCCATTCACGGCCTATGTCGAACTGCAGATGCAGCAGATGTTCATGGGCGCGCCGGCCGCCGCCTCCGCAGGTCCGCTGCTGGCCCTGCTCACATTCACCCTGATCCCGTTCGCCCTGGCGGCTCTGCTGGCGCGGCGCCTGCTCCACCGGTCCGCCCCGGAGGCCGCGCCATGAGCTTCGGCCAGGCCTTCGTCGCCACCTGGCGGGCGATCCTCTCGCACCGCGCCGCGTTCTCGATCCTGATCCTGGCGGTCGTGGCCTATGGCTTCTACTACCCGCTAGCCTACCAGCATCAGACCGCAGGCCAGATGCCGCTGGCCATCGTCGACCTGGACCACAGCGCGCTCAGCCGGGCCCTCGCGGAGGACGTGGCGGCCACTCACGGCGTGCGGCTGGCCGCCGTCACATCCAACTTCGCAGAGGCCGTGGAGCGTCTCGAGCGCCGCGAGATCGACGCCATCGTCCTGGTCCCTGCCGGCCTTGAGCGCGGCGTCCTGACCGGCACGGCCTCCGGGGGCCTGGCCATCTATGTCAACGGCGCCTACCTGGTCCGGGCCAGCGGAGTGGGCGCGACGCTGAAGTCGGTGCTCGGGGGCGCCGTCGAGGAGGCCCTCGCGCCCCGGGCCAAGGCTCTGGGCCTCCAGACCCTCACCCCGGTCGAGGTCGTCACCCGGCCGATGTTCAACACCCGTGAGGGCTATGGAAGCTACGCCGTCACAGGCGTCGCCATCCTGATCGTGCATCAGACCCTGCTGTTCGGGATCGTCATGCTGGCCGCCGACCGCCGCGGGCAGTTGCTGGGCAAGGTCTCCACTCCGGTCTTTTTCGGCGTGGTCTGCGCCTTCGGCGTACTGGGCCTGGCCAGTACGCTCTTCTACACCGGCTTCGTGTTCTGGTTTCAGGACTATCCGCGCGGCGGCGACTTCCTGGGCATGCTGGTCGCCACGGCGCTCTACGTTCCCGCCGCCATTCTGCTCGCCCTGCTGGTCGGCAGCTTCTTCGACAAGCCGGAACGTTCGACCCAGGCGCTGGTCTGGATGTCGGCGCCGCTGTTCTTCCTCAGCGGCCTGTCCTGGCCGCACAGCGCCATGCCGCTTCCGCTCGCCGCTCTCGCCTGGACGATCCCCTCGACACCGGGGATCCAGGCCATGATCAAGCTGAACCAGATGGGCGCGCGGCTGGACGAGGTGACGCCCGAGCTCGGCGCCCTGGCCGCCCAGGCCCTGGTCTACGGCGGCTTCGCCTATTGGCGCTGGACCCGCCCTGGTAATCATTCGCCAACCTAGACCCGCTAGGGTCGCAGCAGGCAGAATGCTCGCGGCGTGCGCGCCGCTCCCTTTGAACGAGGCCTCGTTATGTCGCTCAACAGCGTCAATACGAATGTCAGCGCGATGATCGCGCTGCAGAGCCTCAACGCGATCAACAAGGAATACGCCCAGGTCCAGAACCGGATCTCGACGGGGCTGAAGATCGCCAGCGCCAAGGACAATCCCGCCATCTGGGCCATCGCCCAGAACATGCGCGCCGAATCCAAGTCGCTCGATGCGGTCATGAGTTCGCTGCAGCGCGGCCAGTCCATCGTCGACACCGCCGTCTCAGCCGGCACGGCGATCTCCGACATCCTGACCCAGATGAAGGAAAAGGCGCTGGCCGCCACAGAGGCCGGCCTCAGCACCGCCAGCAAGCAGGCGCTCAGCGACGAGTACGTGGCGCTGCGCAAGCAGATCGACACCATCGCCTCGACCGCCACCTTCGACGGGGTGAACCTGATCTCGTCCGGCTCGGCCGGCAAGATCCGCGCCCTGGCCAACACCAAGGCGACGGCGACCATCGACATCGACCACGCCGACCTGTCGACGACCGGCAGCGTCATTTCCCCGATCCTGGCGAACCTGACCGGCGGGGTGGCCAGCGCCGACATCGACAAGATCGATGCGGCGATCCAGGGCGTGTCCTCGGCCCTGTCCAAGTTCGGGGTCGGGTCCAAGTCCCTCGACCGGCACCTGGAGATGACCTCCAAGCTGCAGGACACCTTCGACGCCGGAGTCGGCAATCTGGTGGACGCCGACATGGCCAAGGAAAGCGCGCGACTCCAGGCCCTTCAGGTCAAGCAGCAGCTCGCCATCATGGCGCTGCGGATCGCCAACCAGGGCCCGTCGCTGCTGCTCAGCCTGTTCCGCCAGTAGCGCGGCGCGCGCGGACGCCTATATCCGTCGGCATGTTTGATCTCTCGGTCCTCGATCTGTCGCCGATCGTCGAAGGCGGCGACGCCGCCCAATCGCTACGCAACACGCGCGATCTCGCCCGGCACGCCGAGCGATTGGGCTACAAGCGCTACTGGCTGGCCGAGCACCACAACATGCCCGGCGTGGCCAGCGCCGCGACCGCGGTCGTCATCGGCCACGTGGCCCAGGCGACCTCTACCATCCGGGTCGGCGCCGGCGGGATCATGCTGCCCAATCACGCGCCATTGGTCATCGCCGAGCAGTTCGGCACCCTGGCGGCTCTGCATCCCGGACGGATCGACCTGGGCCTCGGCCGAGCCCCCGGATCGGACCAGATCACCGCCCGCGCCCTGCGTCGCACGCTGGCCGGCGACATCGACGATTTCCCGCGCGACGTGATCGAGCTGATGAACTACTTCGAGCCGGTCAAGCCGGGCCAGGTGATCCAGGCGGTGCCGGGCGCGGGCCTGGACGTCGAGTTCTGGATGCTAGGCTCGAGCACCTACGGCGCCCAGCTCGCCGCAGCCCTGGGCCTGCCCTACGCCTTCGCCTCGCACTTTGCGCCGTCGCAGCTGGAAATGGCGCTGTCTGTCTACCGCAACCAGTTCAAGCCCTCGGCGCACCTGGCCAAGCCTCACGTCATGCTGGGCGTCAACGTGACCGCCGCCGACACCGACGCCGAGGCGCAGCGGCTCTTCACCTCGGTGAAGCAGGCCTTCATCAATCTGGGGCTTGGCCGTCCGGGCAAGCTGCCGCCGCCGATCGACGATCCGGCCGGCGAACTCGACGCCATGGGCGGGGCGCACCTGCGCGGAGCGCTGAGCTGTTCGATCGTCGGAAATCCCGAGCGGGTCCGCCAGGGATTGGAAGACTTCGCCCGTCGCCACGGTGCGGACGAACTGATGGTCACGGCGCAGGTCCACGACCACGCCGCCCGCGTCCGCTCGTTCGAAATCGCCGCCCAGGCGCGCGACGAGATCGCGCGCCGGACGGCCGTTCCGTCTTAGGAATTGTCCTCGGTCGGAGCTTCCGGACCATTCTTCTTGATGGACTCGATGGCGTTCTGGGCGCTCGACTTCGACGCGTAGCCCTCGGTCGAGAAGATCACTTCGTTATTGTACTTGAAGCGAACCCGGAACTCGCCGGCCTTGTCCTTGTAGATCTCGAATTTGTGCGCCACTGGTCATCTCCGTTCGACCGTTGAACTCTTCCCCGACGCCGCAGACTTGAACGACCTCCGCCCCAGGTCAAGCTCCAACGCAACGCTCGGCTGCGGACCGCCCCTCGCCGCGATGCCTTACTAAGGCCACGCTTGGAGCGAGACTTTGCGACCGTCCCTGCGGTCCCTATCTGAGTAGTGGATCGCATCGCCCGTACGTCTTGGAGCCTCACCATGCGCGCCCTGCTCTTCACCGTCTTCGCCGCCGTCGGCATGGCTGGAAGCGCCCTCGCCCAGCCCTCGGTCGACACCTCCAACGTCCATGTCGTCCTGAGTCCCGAGCTGCAGAAGAAGGCGACCGAGGAATACGGTCTGAAGGACGTCCAACGCCTGGCTGACGACCTGCGCAAGGACGCCGCCCGCGAACTCGACCGCAGCGGCGTTCTGGCCGGCGGGCGGCTGGAGCTGACCCTGGTCGATGTGAAGCCGAACCGGCCCACGTTCAAGCAGCTCGGCGACAAGCCCGGCCTGTCGATCGAGAGCTTCGGGGTGGGCGGCGCTTCCATCGAAGGTCGCGCGGTCTCTATGGACGGAACCGTCACGCCCGTGCGTTATCAGTGGTACGAAACCGACATCCGCCAGTCCCGCTATTCCAGCACCTGGTCTGATGCCCAGTATGCCATCGATCGCTTTGCCTCCGGGCTGACGCGCGGAAACGTCTACGCCCGGCGATAGCTCTGATATGGCTTGCGTCCCCAGGCCTCGGGGGTCCACAACGCGCCCGCCGGCCGGGCGCGTCGTAGATCCGGGGGCCATAGGGGACGAGTGAAATGACCGCGCAGGCGGACCGGCGATCCAACTGGACCTTGGCGGCCCTGGCAGCCCCCTGTCTTCCGCTGGCGGGCCTCGGCCTGCCCCTGGTCGTCTACCTTCCCGAATACTACGCCAGCGAGCTCGGGCTCAGCCTCGCGGCCGTCGGCACGGCCTTCATGGCCGTCCGCTTCCTCGACATGGCTTTCGACCCCTATATCGGGGGAGTCATGGACCGGACGCGCTCGCGGTTCGGACGCTTCAAGCTGTGGTTCGCCATCGGGGCGCCGATCCTGATGCTGGCCTCATACATGCTGTTCATGGCCAAGCCGGGGGTCGACACCCTCTACCTCTGGATCTGGCTGCTGGTGGTCTATGCCGGCGTCTCGATCGCCAGCCTGTCCCAACTGGCGTGGGCGGCGGTCCTCTCGCCACAATATGACCAGCGATCGCGAATCTACGCCTGGTGGCAGGCCGGCAACGTCGTCGGCATGATCCTCGTCCTCACCCTGCCCGCCCTGCTGCCGGCCCTGTTCCCGGCGCTGAAGGCCCAGGCGCATGTCATAGGCGTCCAGGCCATGGGCTGGTTCATCGTCATCCTGATGCCGCTCACCGTCGGCCTGGCGCTCTGGAAAGTGCCCGAGCCGGAAGTGAAATCCGAGAACAAGCATTCCGGCATCCGCGAATACCTGGCGCTGTTCAAGCGACCGACGGTGGTGCGCATCCTGTTCGCCGACCTGCTGATCGGCACTGGTCCGGCCATCACCGGCGCGCTGTTCTTCTTTTTCTTCGAGCGTGTGAAGGGCTTCGACAAAAGCCAGGCCAGCCTGCTGCTGCTGGTCTACTTCATCGGCGGCCTGGTCGGCGCGCCGCTATGGACCTGGCTGTCGCACAAGATTTCCAAGCACAAGGCTCTGGCCGTCTCTGGCTTCGTCTATGCCGGCATGACCATGTGCTCGCTGGCTATTCCGCAGGGCTCCATGCCGGTCGCCGCCCTGCTGATGTTCCTGATCGGGGTGCCCTACGCCGCCGGCGCCTTCCTGCTCCGCGCTATGATGGCCGACATCGGCGACGAGGAGCGGCTGGCCAGCGGCGTCGACCGCACCGGTCTGCTCTATGCGATCCTCGCCGGCACGGTGAAGATCGGTTCGGCCGCCGCCGTCGGCGTGACCTTCCCACTGCTGCAGGTCCTGGGCTTCGACCCGACCGGAAAGGGCGTGGACGCCGGCCTCGGGAGCCTCTCGATCCTGTTCGCTGCAGTCCCGGCGGCCATGGCCATCCTGGCCAGCCTGCTGGTCTGGCGCTTCCCGCTGACCCCCGAGCGTCACGCCGAGATTCGCGCCGCCCTGGCGGCTCGGGATATAGAAGCCTCCGCAGTCCCGAAGGCCGCCGAATAGGATCTAGATGCCGCTCCCCGCCCCGCCGAACGACGAACGGCCCATCGACCGCCTGATCGGCATCATGGCGCGGCTGCGCGATCCGCAGGGCGGATGCGCCTGGGACCTGGAGCAGACCTTCGCGACCATCGCGCCCTACACGGTCGAGGAGGCCTACGAGGTCGCCGACGCCATCGAGCGGGGCGACCTCGCCGACCTTCGCGAGGAACTGGGCGATCTCCTGCTGCAGGTCGTGTTTCACAGCCGCATGGCGCAGGAAGAAGGCGCCTTCGCCTTCGACGACGTCGCCAACGCCATCTCCGAGAAGATGATCCGCCGCCACCCGCACGTGTTCGGCGAGGACGAGCAGCGGACCAGCGCCGAACAGACTCGCGCCTGGGAGGTCATCAAGGCCCAGGAGCGCGCGAAGAAGGGCCGCAACGCCAGCCTGCTGGACGACGTCCCGGTCGGCCTGCCCGCCCTCACCCGGGCCGTGAAGCTCACCGCCCGCGCCGCGCGGGTCGGCTTCGACTGGCCGGACGTCTCCTTCGTATTCGACAAGCTTCGCGAGGAGACCGCCGAGTTGGAGGCCGAGGTCGAAGCAGGCGCCGCCATCGAGCGCGTGCGCGACGAGCTCGGCGACATCCTGTTCGTCTGCGCCAACCTCGCCCGCAAGCTGGACCTGGAACCGGAAGACGCCCTCCGCTCCACCAACGCCAAGTTCGCGCGCCGCTTCCGCTTTATCGAGGCGGAATTGGCCAAACGGGGCAAGACCGCCGACCAGTCCGATCTCTCCGAGATGGACGCGCTTTGGGACGCCGCTAAGGCCGAGGAGAAGGCCTGACGGATGTCTAGTGGGTCAGCTCGACCTGCGGGAACAGTTGCTCGAACTGGCCCAGCGCCTGCGGACTGAGACGCACGGCGATGCGCGAGCCGCCATCGTCGTCGTCGATGCGGTCCATGACGCGGCCATGTCGATAGAGCCAGGCCGCTGCCGCGCCCTGTGCCGCCGTCAGGTGAACGGAGACCGGCGGGGCGTCGTCGACCAGGCGCGCGATCGCCGCCAGCAGGGCGTCGGTCCCGCCGCCGGTCGTCGCCGAGACCAGAACCGCCTGGGGGTGATGACGGCGCGCATCGCCCGCCGCCTCCTCGCGCAGATCAGGCTCGAGCAGGTCGGCCTTGTTCCATACCTCGATGACGTTGCGTTCCTCGACGTCGATCCCCAGGCGGTCGAGCACCGCACGGACGTCCTCAGCTTCCGCGTCGGTTTCCTCGCTGGCGATGTCACGCACATGCAGGATCACGTCGGCCTCCTTCACCTCCTCCAGGGTGGCGCGGAA
The DNA here is from genome assembly GCF_041919955.1 of Phenylobacterium sp. GTDB lineage: Bacteria > Pseudomonadota > Alphaproteobacteria > Caulobacterales > Caulobacteraceae > Phenylobacterium. The sequence continues at coordinate 24,124 of NZ_JAYRSU010000021.1, forward strand.
GGACTCGACCAGTTCGTGCGGCAGGTCGGAGATGAAGCCCACGGTGTCCGACAGGATCGCCGGTCGGCCGTCGGGCAGATTCAACATCCGCAACGTCGGGTCGAGGGTGGCGAACAGCATGTCGGCCGCCACCACATCCGACTTGGTCAGCCGGTTGAACAGCGTCGACTTGCCGGCGTTGGTGTAGCCGACCAGGGCCACGGCCGGGAACGGATGGCGTTGGCGTGCGCCACGTTGAAGGTTCCGCGTGCGGCGCACCTCGACCAGCTCGCGCTTAAGCTTGCCGATCTTCTCGGCCAGCAGCCGACGGTCCGTCTCGATCTGGGTTTCGCCGGGGCCGCCCATGACCCCGAAACCGCCGCGCTGGCGTTCCAGGTGGGTCCAGGTGCGCACCAGGCGCGAACGCTCGTAGGAAAGCCGCGCCAGCTCGACCTGCAGGATGCCTTCGCGGGTCCGCGCGCGGCGCGCGAAGATTTCAAGGATCAGGCCGGTGCGGTCGATGACCTTCACCTTCCAGGCCTTTTCCAGGTTCCGCTGCTGCACCGGCGTCAGGGCGTCGTCGACCACGGCGACGTCGGCGCCCAGCTGCTCGCAGAGCACGCCGATCTCGTCGACCTTGCCGCTGCCGAACAGGGTGGCCGGCGTGCGCTTGCGCAGAGGCGCGATGATCGCATCCCGGATCTCGAGATCGAGCGCCAAGGCGAGGCCGACCGCTTCCTCCAGGCGCGCATTTGCGCTGCGCGAGGAGCCGCGGCCGTCTCTTTGCGGATGGATGACAAGCGCCCCCTGCGGAGGCGCTTCACGATCGATGGACTTGGAGGTCAATCGCCCTCGTCTTCCGCCGGCTCATAGAGCTGAACGGGCTGGGCCGGCATGATGGTGGAAATGGCGTGCTTGTAGACCAGCTGCGACTGGCCGTCGCGACGCAGGAGCACGCAGAAATTGTCGAACCAGCTCACGACGCCCTGCAGCTTCACGCCGTTCACCAGGAAAATCGTCAGCGGCGTCTTCGACTTGCGCACGCTGTTCAGGAACGTGTCCTGGAGGTTCTGTTTCTTGTCGTTGCCGGACATGGCTTTTCGCTCTTTTCTCTGTTTCGGAGGGCAAGACGCCCCCCACACACATGCCGCAGGCTAGCCCGTCGATTGTGACCGGCGCAATCGCGCCGCGCACAATCAGACGGCTGTCGCCCGCGCCCGCTCGATATAGAGGCGACGGAGCTTCATCGCCACCGGTCCGACCTCGCCATTTCCAACCGGCTTGCCGTCGACCGCGATCACAGGCAGCACCAGACTGCCTGCGCCGGTGATGAAGGCCTCCTTCGCCGCCAGCGCCTCTTCAGGGGTGAACGAGCGCTCATCCACCTTCATGCCTTCGTTCGCCAGTACGTCCAGCAGCGTGCGGCGGGTCACGCCGCGCAGGATGTTCGCGTTGGTGTCGCGGGTGCGCAGCACCCCGTCGGCGTCGATGATCCAGGCGTTGGACGAAGCGCCTTCGGTGACGAAGCCCAGATCGTCGACGAACCAGGCCTCGCTCGCGCCCTTCTCCTTGGCCGCCTGCTTGGCCAGGGCGTTGGGCAACAGGCCGACGGTCTTGATGTCGCAGCGGCCCCAGCGGTTCTCGGGCGTTGTGATGACCTTGACGCCCTTGGCGGCCTTGGCCTCGGTCGCCGCGCGGTCCAGGGACGAGACGGTGATGACCACGCTGGGCGCCGTCGGCGCGTCGGGAAAGGCGTGACCGCGCGGCGCCACGCCGCGGCCGACCTGGAGATAGAGCAGCCCCTCGCTCACGCGATTGCGGCGGACAGCCTCGCGCAGGACGATGGTCAGGGCCGCCCGGCTCATCGGCATGGGAATGCGCAGTTCGGCGAGGCTACGCTCCAGGCGGGCGAAGTGCCCCTCGGCGTCGGCCAGCTTGCCGCCGAACAGCGCCCAGACCTCGTAGACGGCGTCGGCCAGCTGATAACCACGGTCCTCGATGTGCACCACGGCGTCGCCATGACGCACGAACTGGCCATTTACATAGGCGATGCGTCCCACCTTACGCTTCCTCTTCTTCCATGGGCCGCGCCCCCGACAGACCCAGCGACTTGAGCTTCCTGTGCAGGGCCGACCGCTCCATGCCGATGAAAGCGGCGGTGCGCGAGATATTGCCCGAGAACCGCAGCATCTGGGCGTTGAGGTACTCGCGTTCGAAAACCTCACGCGCCTCGCGCAGCGGCAGGGCGATGATCTTCTCCGCGCCCAGGGTCGAGGCATGGTCCGTCACCGCCTGGTCGGCGGGCAGCATGTCGGCCGTGATAGGTTCGCCCGGATCGCCGGCCGCCAGGATCAGCATCCGCTCGACGTTGTTGCGTAGCTGACTGAGATTGCCCGGCCAGGCCCTTACCTGAAGCGTCGCCAGCGCGTCGTCCGCCAGCCGCCGCTTGGGCATGCCTGTGGCCTCGCAGATGCGGTTGATGAAGTAGTCGATCAGCTCAGGGATATCCTCGCGCCGCTCCGACAGACCCGGGACCGAGACCGGCACGACGTTCAGGCGGTGAAACAGGTCCTCGCGGAAGCGCCCGGCGTTGATCTCCTCGCGCAGGTCGCGGCTGGTCGAGGACACCACGCGCACGTCGACCTGCACGTCCTGCTCCCCGCTGACTCGCCGGAACCGCTGCTCGACCAGGACGCGCAGGATGCGGCTCTGGGTCTCGCGTGGCATGTCGGCCACCTCGTCGAGATAGAGCGTGCCGCCGTGAGCGCGCTCGAATACGCCGATCTTGGCGGGACGGCCGCCTTCCAGTTCCTCGCCGAACAGTTCGGTGTCGACCCGCTCGGGAGTCATGCCGGCGGCGCTGATCACCACGAATTCGCCCCGGGCGCGCGGGCTGGCGGCATGAATCATGCGCGCCACCGTCTCCTTGCCCGAGCCCGGCGGGCCGGCGATCAGCACGCGGCTGTTGGCTGAGGCCAGCTTGGCGATGAGCCCCCGCAGCTGCTGAGTGACCACCGACTTGCCGATCAACCCGTCCGGTTGGATGGTCTGGGCCCGCAGCCGGCGGTTCTCGCGTTTCAGGTTGCTGGTCTCCAGCGCCCGCTCGACGCAGAGCAGCAGCCGGTCAGACTTGAAGGGCTTTTCGAGAAACTCATAGGCGCCGCGCTTGATCGCGCTGACCGCCGTCTCGATGTTGCCGTGGCCCGAGATCATGATCACCGGCAGGTCGGCGTCGAGCGTCTTGACCAGGTCGAGCAGTTCCAGCCCGTCCATGCCGCCGCCCTGCATCCAGATGTCGAGGATCAGCAACGCCGGCTTGCGCGACTTGATGGCTGCAAGCGCGCTCTCGGAGTCGTTGGCCGTGCGCACGGCGTAGCCCTCGTCCGACAGGATGCCGGCCACGAGTTCGCGGATGTCCGCCTCGTCGTCGACCACCAGAACGTCAGCCGCCATCATATCACTCCTGCGTCTTGAGCCGCTTCAGGCGCACGCGCGGACTTGGCCCGCGCAGTCGGCGGCAGTTTCAGGACGGCCTGAGCGCCCTGCCCGCCTGGCGCGTCGCCGAGCACCAGCTCACCGCCATGATCTTCCAGAATGCGCTTGACGATGGCCAGGCCCAGGCCCGTCCCCTTCTCGCGCGTCGTCACGTAGGGTTCGGTCAGCCTGTCGCGATCCTTGGCCGGCAGGCCGACGCCGTTGTCTTCCACGATCACCTGCACGCCCTGCTCGTCGGAGACCAGGCGCGTGGTGATCCGCCCTTTCGGCTCGGGCGCAGCCGCCGTCCGGGCGGCCACCGCCTCGCCGGCGTTCTTCAGAATATTGGTCAGGGCCTGGGACAACATGCGGCCGTCGGCCAGCAGGGTCACCTCGGGGGTGGGCTCCAGCAGTTCCACGTCGATATCGGGACTGGCGACGCGCTGAGCAAACACCGCCGCGCGCACAAGTTCCGCGCCGTCCTGCTCGGCGAATTTCGGCGCCGGCATCCGGGCGAAGGACGAGAACTCATCGACCATCCGGCCGATGCCGTCGACCTGACGAACGATGGTGTCGGTGCAGCGGTCGAAGGTCTCCAGGTCCTCCTCGGCCACGTTCTTGCGGAACTTGCGGCGCAGGCGTTCCGCGGAGAGCTGAATCGGGGTCAGCGGGTTCTTGATCTCATGGGCGATGCGTCGAGCGACGTCGCGCCAGGCCGCGTTGCGCTGGGCCGAGACCAGACGGGTGATGTCGTCGAAGGTCAGCACCAGACCGCCTTCCGAGCGGCTGGCTCGAACCCGCAGGCGATGGGTCTCGCGGGCTCGGGCCAGGTCGACCTCCTCCTCGGCCTCGCCGACCGCGTCGGCGCGTTCGGCGATGGCGACAAATTCCGGTGCCACCTTGACCAGACCCTCGCCGATGCCGCCGACCGGGAGTTCGAGCAAGGCGCGAGCCTGCCGGTTGACCGCCGAGACCTTGCCCTCGGCGTCCAGGCCGATGACGCCCGCCGAGACTTCCGCCAGCACGGTCTCGATGAACTGGCGTCTCTCTTCCGCCTCGTCGCCGGCCTTGATCAGCGCCGCCTGTTGGGCCTGAAGATCATGCGTCATGCTATTGAACGCACGCGACAAAACGGCGATCTCCTCAGGATCGTTGGATGCGTCGACCCGCGCATCGAGGTCGCCGCCGGCCACGCGGCCCGCGGCCTGCACCAGGCGGCCGACCGGCGCAGAAATGGCGCTCGCCGCGCCCATGCCCAACCAGACCGCTCCGACCAGCACGAGCAGCGCCGTCTCGATGTAGGAAAGGGCGAAAACCCTTTGGATTCGTGCGCGACTTTCCGCCGCTTCGCGATAAGCGGTGACCGCCCGGTCGGCGTCGTGCAACTGGCTTACGATCCCGGCCTGCACCGGCCGTGTCACATAGAGATAGGCGTCGGGATAGGACGACAGCTTGTACAGCGCGCGGGTCAGGTTGGTGGAGACGTAAATCACGCCCTCGTCGGCCGCGGCGAAACCTGCGGGCGGCGGCGCGAGGAACGGCGGCGCATCGACGGCCTCGGCCCGCGCCAGGATCCGCCCCTCGCGGTCGATCAGATAGACTGCCGGGAACGCGTGGTACGAGGCCTGGTACGCCAGAAAGTGGCTGAAGGTCACCGGACTGGCCTGCAGCGCAGGCGCGGCGCGGTTCAGATCCTCGCCCATGGACGAAACGTGCTTGTCGACGAAGCTGGTCTGGTCCTCGACGTACGAGCGCATCACGGTGGCCGAGTTCTCGACCACGGTCTGGACCCGTTCGGAGAACCAGTTCTCCACGCCCCGGTTGACCAGCACCGTATAGAACAGCGCCACCACCATGGCCGGCGCCATGGCGGCCAGGGCGAACAGGGTCACGAACCGCACGTGCAGCCGCGCCGCCGGATCGGTCGAGCGCGCCCGCAACAGGCTCGTCACCCGCAGGCCGACCTGGGTCGCCAGCGCCAGAATCAGGACGAGGTTGAGCCCCAGGATGACAAGAATGTTCTTCGAGGCGGGCGCAAGAGGGCCAGTCTCCGGCGGCGAAGCCGCCAGCAGAATGGCGACGGCGGTCAGGAAGCCGGCGAGCGCGTAACCGCCGCCGAGCGCGTAGCGCGACTGCAACGCCCGCCATAGCCGCGCGGCGGGCGACGCTCGAACGCCGCCATCGTGCCTCAGGAACGCCATTACAGGAGAAACCTAAACGCCTGTGCCCCAAATTCAACACTGATGTTGCCTCGAAGCTGCACCTTATTGGAGGGTGACAAGCCTTGGGCGCTGGGCTATCGGGTAAAGCGATGATCCTCGCCGCCTACACCTTTTGGTATTTTGGCTATTCCGATGCCGCTGGCGGAGGAAGGGGATCGCGCGACAGGACGACGTCCTAGCCTGCAAGACCCACCCAGCCGCCAGCTCCTGGCGGCTTTTCTTTTGCGCCGCCGGAGCCAGAATCCCGGAGCGCAAAGTGACTTCCTCTTCCACCGACGACCTACGCATCCTCGACATCAAGCCGCTGGCGACGCCCGCGGAGGTGATGGCCGACCTTCCCGCCGGCGAGCGTGTACGGTCCACCGTCTCCGGCGCCCGCCGCCGCATCCACGACATCCTGCACGGCCGGGACGACCGCCTGCTGGTGGTGATCGGCCCCTGCTCGATCCACGACCCGGTCGCAGCCCTGGACTACGCCAACCGCCTGGCCCAGCAGCGGCGGCGGCTGGCCGACCGCTTGGAGATCGTCATGCGGGTCTATTTCGAGAAGCCGCGCACGACGGTCGGCTGGAAGGGCCTGATCAACGACCCGCACCTCGACGGCACATTCCGCATCGACGAGGGCCTGCCGCTGGCCCGCAATCTGCTGCTGCAAGTCAACGATCTGGACCTGCCGGCCGCCGTCGAGTTCCTGGATGTCACCACCCCGCAGTACCTGGGCGATCTGGTCAGCTGGGGCGCGATCGGCGCGCGCACCACTGAAAGCCAGATCCATCGCGAGATGGCCTCGGGCCTCTCCTGCCCCATCGGGTTCAAGAACGGCACCGATGGCAATCTGCGCATCACGGTGGATGCCGTAAAGGCCGCGAGCCAGCCGCACCATTTCCTGGCCATCGGCAAGGACGGCCGCGCGTCCATCGCCGCCACCCGCGGCAACGAGGACAGCCACGTCGTCCTGCGCGGCGGCAAGGCGCCCAACTACGATGCGATGGGCGTCGCCGCCGCCTGCGCCGAACTCACGGCCGGGGGTCTGCGCCAGAGCCTGGTCATCGACGTCAGCCACGCCAACAGCAGCAAGAGGCCGGAGAACCAGCCCGCGGTCGCCCGCGACGTCGCCGGTCAGATCGCGGGCGGCGATGTCCGCATCGCCGGCGTGATGATCGAAAGCCATCTGGTCGCCGGGCGCCAGGACCTGATGGAGGGTCGATCCCTCGCCTACGGCCAGAGCATCACCGACGGCTGTATCGACTGGCAGACGTCCGTCGATGTGCTCGAGGACCTGGCCGTGGCCGTCGAGGCGCGCCGCCGCGCGGCGGCGCGGAAGGCCGAAAGCGAGACCACAAACGCTTGATGGGGCTTGGCGGCGGCGGGCGGTTCGGATCAGTTATCGCCCGTCACCCAGCCAAGGATTCCTCATGTCGCTCGCCCAATCCCTCGGCTTCTCGCCCGAACGCCTCGCCAAGCTCGACCGGTTCATCACCGAGAAGTACCTCAAGCCCGGGCGGATGCCCTGCGCCCAGGTGCTGATCGCTCGCCATGGCGAGATCGTGCACGAATTCGTCGGCGGGCGGCGCGACATCGCGCGCGACCTGCCCTGCGAAAGCGACACCCTCTTCCGCATCTATTCGATGACCAAGCCGATCACGAGCATCGCCTTCATGATGCTGGTTGAGGAAGGTCTGGTGGCGCTGGACGATCCGGTGCACCGCTTCATCCCCGAGTGGAAGGATCTGGGCGTGTTCGTCGCCGGCGTCGCGGGCGCCTTCCAGACCAAGCCGGTCGCCCGGCCGATGCAGATGGTCGACCTGCTGCGCCACACCTCGGGCCTCACCTACGGCTTCCAGAACCGCACCAATGTCGATGCAGCCTATCGCAAGCTGGGCGTCGGCGAGATCGGCAGCACGATTTCGCTGGACGACATGATCGCGGCCCTGGCGACCCTGCCTCTGGAGTTCTCGCCTGGCGAGGCCTGGAACTATTCGGTTTCCACAGACGTGCTCGGCTATCTGGTCGGCAAGATCTCGGGTGTGCCGTTCGAGCGGTTCGTCAAGGAACGCATCTTCACCCCTCTCGGCATGGTCGACACCGACTTCCAGGTGGCGGCGGGCCAGGAGGGCCGCTTCGCGGCTTGCTACAGCGCCACCCCCAAGGGCGGCATGGACCTTCAGGACGATCCCCAGACGAGCGACTATCTCGCCCCACCCGGCCTCGTGTCCGGCGGCGGTGGCCTGGTCTCGACCGCCTCCGACTACATGAAGTTCTGCCAGATGCTGCTGAACCGCGGCGAGTATCAGGGCCACCAGCTTATCGCGCCTAAGACCCTCGACCTGATGACCGCCAACCACCTTCCCGACGGCAAGGACCTGACCCAGCTCTCGCGTTCGCTGTTCTCGGAGTCAACCAATGCCGGGGTTGGCTTCGGACTGGGCTTTGCGGTGGTGCAGGATGCCCCCCGCACCCTCGTGCCCTGCAGCGACGGGGAATTCTACTGGGGCGGAGCGGCCAGCACCGCCTTCTGGATCGACCCGGCCGAAGACCTGTCGGTGGTCTTCATGACCCAGCTCCTGCCCTCGTCGGCCTATCCCATCCGTCGCGAGCTGCGCACCCTGGTCTACTCCGCCCTGGTCGAGCCCGCCGCCTAGCGCCGGGCGCCGCGGGCCATCTCGACCCCCAGGTCGTGGATCTTCTTGCGCAGCGTGTTGCGGTTGAGGCCCAGGATCTCGGCGGCGCGCACCTGATTGCCACGCGTCGCCGCCAGGGTCAGCTGGATCAGCGGTCGCTCGACCTCTTCCAGCACTCGGTCGTAGAGGCCCACGGGGGGGATGCCGTCCGGCTGCTCAGCGAAATAGCCGCCGAGGTGCCGCTCGACCAGCGTCGCCAGGGTGACCGGCCCCTCGTGGCCCGGAATGACCGGCTGCTGGTCGGCCAGTTCGCGCTCGACGATGCGGGCGGAGATCAGCTCCTCGGCATAGAGAGCGCAGATACGGCGGATGAGGTTCTCAAGCTCGCGTACATTGCCTGGCCAGGCGTGCAGCTTCAGCCGTTCCAGCGCCGCCGCATCGATGGTCTTTGCCGGCAGGCCCTCGCGGTTGGCCCGCAGCAGGAAGGCCCGCGCCAGATCCGGGATATCGTCGGTTCGGTCGCGCAACGGCGGCAGGCGCAGGGGCGCGACGTTGAGGCGGAAGAACAGGTCTTCGCGGAAAAGCCCCTGCTGGATCAGGGCCCGCAGGTCGCGGTTGGTGGCTGCGATAATCCGCACGTTCGGCGGCCGGCCCGTCTTCGGGTTCACCGACTGCTCCGAGCCATCGATGACGCGCAGCAGGCGGGTCTGGGCGTCGAGCGGCATGTCGCCGATCTCGTCGAGGAACAGGGTCCCGCCATCGGCCTCGACCAGCTTGCCGTAATCGCCATCCTCGCGGCCGAACAGCTCGGCCTCGACCCGCTCACGCGGCACTGCGGCAAGGTTGATGACGACGAACTTGCCATCCTTGCGCCGCCCCATGTCGTGGAGAGCGCGCGAGACCAGCTCCTTGCCGGTCCCGCTCTCGCCGAGGATCAGCACCGTCAGATCCGCGCCGACGAGGCGGGCGATCGTGCGATAGACGTCCTGCATGGGGCCGGAGCGACCGATCAACGGCAAGCGTTCGTCGCGCACGGCCCGCGCCTGGGCCTTGGACGCCTCGGCGTCGGCGGGACGCGACAGGGCCCGGCGGGCCGCAGAGGTCATGTCGTCCAGGTCGAACGGCTTGGAGACATAGTCGAACGCCCCGACTTCCGCGGCATTGACCGCGGTCAGCAGCGTATTTTGGGCGCTCATCACGATGACCGGCAGGCGCGGGCGCTCCTTGCGGATGCGCGGCAGCACGTCGAACACGTTCTCGTCGGGCATGACCACGTCGGTGACGACGAGATCGCCCTCCCCATCCGAAACCCACTTCAGCAGAGTGGTCGCGTTGCCGGTGGCGCGGACCTGATAGCCGAGCCGCGTGAACGCCTGGCTGAGCACCAGCCTGATCGAGGCGTCGTCGTCGGCGATCAGGATCTTTTTGCTGGCGTTGGTCATCGCATTCATGCCGGCACGGCCTCCTCAGACGCGATAGGCAGCAGGACACGGAACACCGTCCGCCCCGGCTCGGACTCGAAGTCGATCAGGCCGCCATGTCCGGCGACCAGCTTGGCCACCAGCGCCAGGCCGAGGCCCGCGCCGTGGGTCTTGGTGCTGACGAACGGCTGGAAGAGGCTCTCGCGTAGATGCGCAGGCACACCCGGCCCGTTGTCCTGGACGCGGATCTCCAACGGCGCGCTGCGCAGGGTTTGCCCCTTGGCCGAGCGCACCTTCACCCCATGGCGATAGCCAGTGTGGACCGTGATCGCCCCGCGTCCGTCGCCGCGTGCATGCGCCGCCTCGGCCGCGTTCTTCACAAGGTTGAGGAAGATCTGGATCAGCTGGTCCTCGTCGCCAAAGGCGGGCGGCAGCGAGGGGTCGTAATCGTCCGCGAGTTGGAGGCCGTCAGCGACGCCGTTGGCCGCCAGCGCCTTCACGCGGTCCAGCACTTGGTGGATGTTGATCGGCGAGCAATCGGGCAGTGCGTCGTCCGAGAACGCCTCCATCCGGTCGACCAAACGACGGATGCGGTCGGTTTCGTCGACGATCAGCTGGGCCAGCGGCGCATCCTCGGCCTTGGCGCCGGTCTTCAACAGCTGCGCTGCGCCGCGAATGCCCGCCAGCGGATTTTTGATCTCGTGGGCCAGCATGTGGCCCAGCCCGACGATGGTCCGCAGTCCCGCCTGCTCGGCCCCGGTGCGGTCCGCCGCTCCCAGCGCCCCGCCCTTTACGTGCAGGGTCAGCACCACCGAGCCGTCGGCCAGCGGCGTCGCCGCGCCGTCGGCCTCGAACGACGGATGGCCGAAGAGGCTGATTTCGACACCGCGCTCTCGGACCCGCACACCTTCCTCGGTGGCGCGTTCCAGCAACGACACCAGAGCGGAGCCCGGCGGCAGCGCCGCTCCGAACCGCCCGCGGGCCAGCAGGCCCAGCCCCTGGCCGAACAGCGCCTCGGCCGCCTCGTTGACCGCAACGAGTGAACCGTCGGGGCCAATGACCAGCGCCGGTTCGGGCGAGGCGTCGAACGCGCTCGCCTTCAGGAGGTCGAGGCTCGGTCCGCCCTGCGTCGCGCGGTTCTGGTTGTTCATGCCGCCAACCTCGAGTCCGGATCGCGCCACAGGGCGCCGAGGGCCGCTTCAACCGCGGCCGGCTCCTCCAGCCGGCAGAGGGTCGAGCGCGCGACGCGCCGCGCCTCCGCCGAGGCCGGCCAGGGAGCGTTCTCGATGTAGGACGCCAGGTGTTTGCGGAATATCTTCAGGCCGAGCCGATCCCCGTAGAAGTTCAGGCTGTCGCGAAAGTGCGTCAGCGCGATCTCCAAACGGGTCTCGACGTCCGGCTCGACGAACACCCCGCCGGCCAGCTCCGTCTCGATCTGCGTCGCCACCCATGGCCGTCCGTAGACGCCGCGGCCGACCATGACCGCGTCGGCCCCCGAAGCGGCCAGGGCGCGTCGGGCGCTGTCGCCGCAGGTGATGTCCCCGTTGACGATCACCGGGATCGACACCGCTTCGGTCACCGGCCGGACGGCGCACCAGTCGGCCACGTCCTTGTAGAACTGGCATCGCGTGCGGCCATGGACCGTGACGGCCTTCGCGCCCCGCGCCTCGGCCCTTGCGGCGATATCCGGCGCGTTCTTCGAGGCGTCGTCCCAGCCGAGCCGCATCTTCACCGTCACTGGCACGTCGACGGCGTCCACGGCGGCCGCGATCAAGCTTTCGGCCAAGTCCGGCTCACGCATCAGAGCCGAACCGGAGAGCACGCCCGTCACCTCCTTGGCCGGGCAGCCGAAGTTCAGGTCGATAATCTGGGCGCCAGCCTGGGCGGCCAATCTGGCGCCCTGCGCGATGTGAGCCGGGTCGCGGCCCACCAGCTGCACCACCATCAGCGGCAACCCCTCGCCCACGGCTGCACGCCGCACGACGTCGGGACGCCCCTTGGAGAACTCCGCGCAGGCGACCATTTCAGTCGCGACATAGGCCGCGCCAAGCGCGCTCGCGGCCTTTCGAAACGGAAGATCGGAGACACCGGTCATTGGCGCGATCCATGCGCGCCCCGCGACCTCAACACCCCCGACGACGAGCGAGTTGCTCATTTTGTAATCACCCTCACCGCCTCGGTTTTAGGCAAATTGTGCGGCGCCGTAAAGCCTCGACATTCGCCGCCCGCCCCCTAAACAAGCGGCATGGGATTTTCAGCCGTCATCGTCGCCGCAGGCGCCAGCACCCGGGCGGGGCCCGGAATCGCCAAGCCTTGGCGGATCTTGGCTGGACGGCCGGTCATCGCCTGGTCGATCGAGGCGCTCGCCAGGGCCGGAGCGGACGCCATCGTTGTGGTGACCACAGCCGATCGTCTGGAAGACGCCGCCGCAGCCCTGGTTGGATTTCCGGCGCCGAAGGTGGTGATCGGCGGCGCCAGCCGCGCACAATCGGTCCAAGTCGGGCTCGCGGCGTTGGAATCCGGCGACGAGACGCCGGTGCTGATCCACGACGCGGCGCGCCCCTTCGTGCCGGCGCCCTGCGTCGAGGCGCTGCTGGCGGCGCTCGATGATCATGACGGTGCAATCCCGGGGCTCCCCGTGGCCGACACCCTCAAGCGTGCTTCGCCGATTATTGAGGAGACGGTTCCGCGCGACGGCCTCTGGCGGGTGCAGACCCCGCAGGCGTTCCGCCTCGGCCAGTTGCGCGCGGCCTACGCCGCCTTGCCCGAGGACGCTGAACCCACGGACGACGCGGCGGTCATCGAAGCCGCCGGCGGTCGCGTGGTCGTGACGCCGGGCGATCCGATGCTGATGAAACTGACCTATCCGGAGGACTTCGCCATGGCCGAGCGCTTCGCGGGCGGCGCCCGCATCACCCGCATCGGCCAGGGCGTAGACGCCCATCGCTGGGGCCCGGGCGATGCGGTCTGGCTATGCGGCGTGCGGATCGACCACGATCAGACCCTGATCGGCCACTCCGACGCGGACGCCGGACTGCACGCCCTGACCGACGCCATCCTCGGCGCGATCGGCGAAGGCGATATCGGCGAGCACTTCCCGCCGTCCGACCCGCAATGGAAGGGTGCGGCGTCCGACAGGTTTCTGCTGCACGCGGTCGAAATCCTGACGAATAGGGGCGGCCGCATCATCAACGCCGACGTCACCCTGGTCTGCGAACGGCCTAAAATCCGCCCGCATCGCGACGCCATGCGCCAGCGTCTGGCCGAACTGCTGGACGTGCCGCTGGATCGCGTCAGCGTAAAAGCCACCACGACCGAGGGCATGGGCTTCACCGGCCGCCAGGAAGGCCTGCTGGCCCAGGCCATTGTCGCCGTGGAGACGCCGGCCTAAGGCAGCCAGGTCCAGCGGGTCTTCAACTCCGCATAGAGCGCGCCCACGATGTTCGTGTAGTCGTCCGTCCAGGGCCGCGCCGCCAGCGGATCGGTCTGTGACCATCGCTTGTCGGCCTCGTAGGGCTTCAGCGCCTCAAGGCTGCGGGTGACGATCATCGCGTCCTCCGGCGACTCCCAGAGCGGCGGCGATTTCTTGTTCACATGGTGGCGCTGGATCAGAGCATAGCCGCCGGCAGCTTCCGCCACGGCCATGGCCGGACCGCGCAGGTCGAGATTGCGGTTGGAAAGGTGGACGATCAGCACCCCGCCCGGTTTCAACTTCGACAAGTAGAGCCGCATCGCTTCTACCGTAAGAAGGTGAGCCGGGACCGAGTCCGACGAGAACGCGTCAATCAGCAGAATATCAAATGAAGCCGCCTGCTGCTTGGCGAGCGTCAGCCGAGCGTCGCCGAGCACGTAGTCGATTTTGCCGCCGGCGCACGCGGTCGTGTAGCTGAAGTGCTTCGGATCGCTGGAAATGCGGATCACCAGCGGATCGATCTCGAAGAAGGTCAGCTGATCGCCCGGTCGCGTATAGGCGGCCACCGATCCGGTTCCGAGACCGACCGCGCCGATCCGATGAGGCGAGGTCTGATCCCAGGCACGCGAGAAGACCTGGCCGATCGGCGTCTCGGGCGCGTAGTAGACCAGCGGCCGGCAATCGTAGTCCGGATGCTGCGCCTGGGCGCCGTGGAGGGTGGTGCCATGCGACAGCATCCGCACCTGGCCCTTCATGCCCGGCACGGGCATTTCAGACTGGCGGACCACGCCGAAGAAGCTGCGCCAGCTCTGTCGCACGTCGACGCGGTCGCCGACCGCCTCCGCGCTGATCGAGACGAATACGATCAAGCCGAAGAACAGCCACGTTCGCCCGCGGCTCGCCAAGGCGCACGCTGCGGCCAGCATGAGCAGGCCGTTGGAGATCAACCCGACCTTGGCGCTGGTGGCCGCGACGGCGACGATGGGCGCGGTCACGGCTGCGGCCGCACCAAGGGCGAACACCATCCACCGCCACGGCGCGACGGCGCCGAAGCCCGGCCGCGCCAGGCAGGCCAGCGCCAGGACCAGCGGATACTCCCAGACGTTGCTGAAGATCACCGGGGCCAAAAAGGCGTTGAACGATCCGCCGACCACGCCCCCGAAGGACATCCACAGATAGAACTCCGTCAGGCGCGCCGGCGCAGGCCGCCTGGCCACAAGCGCCTGATGGCACATCAGCGCCGTGGCGAAGAACGCCATCAAATGGATGGCGATCTGGGTCAGCAGGTCCGCCGATTTGAAGGGCAGAACTGCGGCGCAAGCGGCGGCAGCGATAGCCTGCAGAAGCAGCGTTGTCTTCTGCGAGACCACCGGTCGATCGGAAAAGGCGATGATGAAGGTCAGCAGATAGAGCGCCAGGGGCACGACCCACAGGAACGGCGCCGAGGCGACGTCGGTCGCCAGATGGGTCGTGACGCCAAGCATCAGACTGGATGGCGCAGCCGCCAATGCGACCCAAGTGAACCGTTGAGCCCAGGTCGGAGCGGGCCCGAGGTTCGGCGCTGCGATGTCCACCGCTGCAACCCGCGACCTGGAGACGACGAGCGCCAGGACCGCCATCAGCATGACGAAAGCGACGTAGCCGCCGCTCCATCCGCCAGTCTGGGCCTTCAAGGTTGTCAGAGGCTCGACCAATGCCGGATAGGCCAGGAGCGCCAGCAGGCTGCCCAGATTGGACGCGGCGTAGAGCGCGTAGGGCTCGGCGCCGGTTTGCGCGTGCACCGTCCGCGCATGCCAGGCTTGCACCAGCGGAGCCGTCGCCGACAGGATCGCAAACGGCGCGCCGATCGACAGCGCCAGCACGCCGAGCAGCCAGACGATCGGATGATCGGATGACGGCTCGCCCACGGCCCCGCTTACACGGAGGGGTAGCGCTAGCGCGGCGATCAGAAGCGCAGCGACGTGCAGTCCAGCCTGCACGCGCACCGAACCAATCCTCTGAAGCAGGTGGGCGTAGCCGTAGCCGGCGAGCAACGCGACCTGGAAGAACGCCATGGAGGTGTTCCAGACCGAGGGGCTGCCGCCGAGAAGCGGCAAGACCAGCTTGGCGACCATGGGCTGAACCATGAACACCAGCCCTGCGCTGACGAAGGTCGTCAGCGCGAAAAGGGCTGGCGAAATGGACGCGACGGGCCGCTCGGCCCCTTCGAGAATGGCCATGGCTTCGATTCGGCTAATATGGACGCCCGAAACGAATGGTGTGGCGTGTCCGCGCCAAGGCCCACCAACCAGGAGTTGCCACATGTTTTCCCTGGAGATCGAAACTCTGGCGCGGCTGCTGATCGACGAAGCGCGGGAACGTTCGCTTCGCATCGTCACGGCCGAGAGCTGCACCGGCGGCCTGGTGGCCGGGGCGATCTGCTCGATTCCCGGGGCCTCGGACGTCTTCGAGCGTGGCTTCGTGGTCTACACCAACCGCGCCAAGCAGGAGTTGCTGGGCGTTCCAGGCGACCTGATCGCCGATTTGGGCGCGGTTTCGGAGCCGGTGGCGCGGATGATGGCGGAAGGCGCCCTGGAAGCCTCGAACGCTCACGTCGCCGTCGCGATCACCGGCGTGGCGGGTCCCGGCGGCGGCACGCCGATGAAGCCGGTCGGCACTGTGCACATCGCCACCGCCCGCTCCAATCAGGCGCTGATGCATCGCGCCGAGTTGTTCGATGGGGTGACGCGGGCTGAAATCCAGGCGCAGGCGGTTCAGGCCGCCCTGCAGGCCCTGCGCGACCGGATGACCTAGACGGGGTACAGAGCGCGGGCTCGGGCCTCGAAACAGGCGATCAGCCGTTCCACGGCGTGGTGGAAGTTGGCGCTCAACATCCCCGAGAGCAGCTTCGACTTGAATTCAAAGTCGATGTCGAACTCGATCCTCGTCCCACCTTCGGCCTCGACGAAGCGCCAGCGGTTGGCCAGATGGCGGAACGGTCCCGACAGCAGCGCAACGTCGATTTGTCGCGCGGCGGCGTCGCGGCGCACCCGGGTCGAGAACTTCTCCTTGAGGAACGAGAAGCCGACGCCGGCCTGGGCGTCCACCAGTGTCGCACCTTCCCCGTCCATCCGCGCGTTCCAGGTCCGCATGGACTGGATCCAGGGCACGAATTCCGGATAGGCGTCGACGTCGCCGACCAGCTTGAACAGTTGGTCGGGCGTGTAAGGCAGCAGTTTCTCGACGTGATAGCGCGGCAAATCGCTAGGCCGCAGCTTCCTTGGCCAACCGGGCGGCCTTCAGGCGGGCGAAATCCTCGCCGGCATGGTGCGAGGAGCGCGTCAGCGGGCTCGCCGACACCATCAGGAAGCCCTTGGCCCGGGCGATTTCTTCATAGGCCTTGAACTCGTCGGGCGTGACGAACCGGTCGATGGCCGCATGCTTGCGGGTCGGCTGGAGGTACTGGCCGATGGTGAGGAAGTCGACGCCGGCCGAGCGCATGTCGTCCATGACCTGCATGACCTCTTCCTTCGCCTCCCCGAGGCCGACCATCAGACCGGACTTGGTGAACTGGTTCGGGTCGCGCTCCTTCACCCGCTCCAGCAGACGCAGCGAGTGGTAGTAACGCGCGCCCGGCCGGATCGACAGATAGAGCCGGGGCACGGTCTCCAGATTGTGGTTGAAGACGTCGGGCTTGGCGTCGATGACGATCTCGGCCGCGCCCGCCGGCTTGCGCAGAAAGTCCGGCGTCAGAATCTCGATGGTCGTGCCCGGCGCAGCGGCGCGGATCGCATGGACCACGGCGGCGAAATGCGCCCCGCCGCCGTCCGACAGGTCGTCGCGGTCGACCGAGGTGATGACCACGTGCTTGAGGCCCATCTTGGCCACGGCGTCGGCGACCCGCGCCGGCTCGGTGGGGTCGAGGGCGTTCGGCTTGCCGGTGGTCACGTTGCAGAAGGCGCAGGCCCGCGTACAGATTTCGCCCATGATCATCATGGTCGCGTGGCTCTGGGTCCAGCACTCGCCGATGTTCGGGCAGGCTGCCTCCTCGCACACCGTGGTCAGGCCGTGCTCCTTCACGATGGCGCGGGTGGCGTTGTAGCCAGACGAGCCTGGCGCACGCACGCGCAGCCATTCCGGCTTGCGCAGCACGGGCGTATCAGGACGCGCCTGCTTTTCGGGGTGCCGGGGCCGTTGGCCCCCGATGGTGTCGATGACGGTCGCCATACGGCCTAGATCGGCTTTCTGCGGCCTCGGATCAAGGCGCGATTGAGCGGCTCCCCGCCGCATGCTCAAACTCGACCATGGTTCGCGCGTCGCTGATCGCCGCATTGATGCTTTCGCTCGCGGCGTGCGGTCCCCAGGACGCGCGCGCGCCTTTCGCCGAGAGCCGCCTGCCGCCGTCGCTCTCGGCTCGCTTCTATCCGCCTGAGGGCTGGGCCTGGGGCTATGTCGGCGTGGGCGACGGGCCAGTACAGCGTTATGGCGTCGCCAGCACCCATCGCGTCCCGACCGCCATCGTGGTGATCGTTCCAGGTTACGGCGAGACGGCCGAAACCTGGTTCGAGACCGCCTCGGACCTGATCAGCCAGGGCTGCACGGTCTGGATTCTCGATCGCGCCGGCCAGGGCGGCTCGGGGCGTTATGTTTCGCCCCGCGATCTGGGCTTCGTGCCTAGTTTCGATCGCGAAGTGGGCGCTCTGCGCGAATTGGTCCGTGTGGTGATCAAGCCGTCGCCCGATGCACGCCTGGTGCTGCTCAGCCATGCAGACGGAGTGGTGGTGGCGCTGGCGGCCCTGCGATCGGGCCTGCAAGCCGACGCCTTCGTGGCTAGCTCGCCCGCCCTGGCGCCGCCGCCGACGACGCGTCTCCTGGGCGCCGTCCGCAAGCCTGACGCCAAGCCGGCCGGCTGGCGGGCCTGGGACCGCGACACGCCGGACGACTATGCCGCCAGGCGAACTCACGACCTCTGGCGCGGCGCCGTCACCAAGGCCTGGATGACCGCTAACCCCGACTTGCGGCTGGCCGCCCCCAGCCTGGGGTGGGGTAAGGCCTACGAGGTCGCCAGCCGAACGCTCGAAACCGGCGCCGCCCAGTTGCGCGCGCCCGTCCTGATGATCGCGCCGGAGGGCCGGGCGGCGGCGCTGTGCCGTCAGGCTCCCGAGTGTCGTATCGAAGTCCTCCCGGGTGCGCGCCCCGCCCTGCACCTGGAGGCGGACCGCTGGCGGGCGCCTTGGCTCAAGTCTGTGCTGGACGTCGTGAAAGCCGCGCGCTCGCCGATGTAGGGCCTCGAGAATTCCACAGGAAATTCCAGGAACTAGCGGCGATTTGAAGAAGCCGCTCGCAGGTCGCGGTCACGGCCTGTAACATATCTTTTCAATGATGGACGCGGGCGATAGGCTCGCGCTCCAAGAAGACGGCGAGACGTTTCGGGGAGGTTTTCGCCTTTGTCGCGTTCTTTCGACCCGCGTTCGTGCGAGCGCTCACTTTTCGACGCGCTCATCGACGCGCGCGCCAGATACGGCGCCAAGAAGCCGATCCTGGAAGACCAGGAACGCAATCCGCTCAGCTACACCGACCTGATCCGCGCCGCCTTCGCGCTCGGCCGCAAGATCGCGGCCATGACCAAGCCGGGCGAGCGCGTCGGCGTCATGCTGCCGGCCAGTTCGGCCGCGGTGGTGACCTTCTTCGCCCTGCACGCCTTCGGCCGCACCCCGACCATGCTGAACTTCACGGCCGGCATCCGGAACCTGAAGGCGGCCTGTGAACTGGCCGGCGTGAAGCGGGTGCTGACCTCGCACCGCTTCGTCGAACAGGGAAAGCTGCATGACCTGATCGACGCGCTGGAGCCCCTGGCCGCCATCACCTATCTCGAAGAGGTTCGCGAGAAAGTCGGGCTGTCGGACAAGCTGTTCGCCGCTGCGGCCGCCGCTCTGCCCAAACAGTTCCGGGCCGAGACCAAGCCCTCGGATCCGGGCGTGATCCTCTTCACCTCGGGCAGCTTCGGCGCGCCGCGTGGCGTGATCCTCAGCCAGTCGAACCTGATCGCCAATGTCGAGCAGATCGCCGCGCATATCCCGCTCGATCCGAACTGGGTGATGTTCAACCCGCTGCCGACTTTCCACTGCTTCGGCCTGACCGACGGCGTCCTGCTGCCGCTGCTGACCGGCATGAAGGCGTTCGAATACCCCTCGCCCCTGCACACCAAGCAGATTCCGCCGCTGGTGAAGGACAGCAAGGCCTCGCTGCTGCTGGCCACAGACACCTTCGTCAACCAGTACGCCCGCGCCGCCGAGCCGGACGAACTGGCCGGCCTGCAGTTCATCGTCTGCGGCGCCGAGAAGGTGCGCGAGGAAACCCACAACCTGATCCGCGAGCGGTTTGGCGACGTGCCGGTGCTGGAAGGTTACGGCGCCACGGAAGCTTCTCCGGTCATCGCCGTGAACAAGCCGACCGACAATCGTCGCGGCACTGTCGGCGGGCTGCTGCCAGGCATGGAGACGCGCCTGGAGCCGGTCGAAGGCATTCCCGGCGGCGGGCGCCTCTATGTCCGCGGGCCCAATGTGATGAGCGGCTACCTCACCGAAGCCGGCCTGGAGCCGCCGCCCGGCGGTTGGCACGACACCGGCGACGTCGTGGACATCACGGACGACAACTGGATTAAGATCCTCGGCCGCGTGAAGCGCTTCGCCAAGGTCGGCGGCGAGATGGTCTCGCTGACTGCGGCGGAAGACATCGCCACGGCAGTGTGGCCCGACAGCCGCCACGCCGTCATCGCCATGCCCGACCCGAAGAAGGGCGAGCGCCTGATCCTGGTCACCGACCGCCGCGACGCCGACACCGGCCCGCTGCTCAGCCACGCCCAGACGATCGGCGCCCCGGAACTTGCGGTGCCGAAGAAGATCATCCGGGTGCCCGAGGTGCCGGTCCTGGGCACTGGCAAGACCGACTACGTGGCGATCACGCGCATGGCCGAGGCCGAAGTCCGCCGCGCCGCCTGATCCCGCTCGCGTTCCAGGCGCCGATCCTGCGCGCCTGTTGGGAGGGAACGTGATGCAAAGCCTCGACGCCTGGGCGCCGCGGACGCTCAGCCTGCTGCGGATCATCGCCGCCCTGCTCTTCATGGAGCACGGCCTGATGAAGCTGCTGCATTTCCCAGCGCCGCAGCCGGGCGCGCCGGATCCGCTGCCGATGATGCTGTTGGCGGCGGCCTGGATCGAGGTGATCGGCGGCGGACTGTTGACGCTGGGTCTGTTCACCCGCGCCGCCGCGTTCATCTGCTCGGGCCAGATGGCGGTAGCCTATTTCACCGCCCATTCGCCTCAGGGTTTCTGGCCGGCGCTGAACGGTGGCGAGCCGGCCATTCTCTACTGCTTCGTGTTCTTCTACCTGATCTTCGCGGGCGGCGGAGCCTGGAGCCTGGATGCGATGCGTGGGCGCAGACGACGATAGATCCGAGTTCCCCTTCAGCGGATATCTCAGCCGAAGGGGCGCCGAGGGGGACCTTGACGGCTACTGATCCAGCGCAGTCCCTCTCCTCTATCGCCTGACGGAGTTCCCTCCCCGAAGGGGAGGATCTTGGCTTCAGATGTGCAGCACTTGTCCGAACGCGTCGAGGGCGGCTTCGTGCATCGCCTCGCTCATGGTCGGATGCGGGAAGACGGTCGCGAAGACCTCCGCCTCGGTCGCCTCGAGCGTGATGGCCAGCGTGAAGCCCTGGATCATCTCGGTGACTTCCGCGCCGATCATGTGCGCGCCGATCAGGGCGCCGGTCTTGCCGTCGAAGATCGTCTTCACGAAGCCTTCGGTCTCCCCGGCCGCGATCGCCTTGCCGTTCACCTTGAAGGGAAAGCGGCCGACCTTGGCCTCGATCCCCTGATCCTTGGCCTGGGCCTCGGTCAAGCCGACCGAGGCGATCTGCGGCGTCGAATAGGTGCAGCCGGGGATAGGCGAGTTGAGATTCGACGGCTTCAGGCCCGCGATGTGCTCGATGCAGTGCACCCCCTCGTGGCTCGCCTTGTGGGCAAGCCAGGGCGGGCCGGCGACGTCGCCGATGGCGTAGAGGCCGGGGACGCCGGTCGCGCCGTGCTTATCGGTGACCACGTGGGTTTTCTCGACCTTCACGCCCAGGGCTTCGAGGCCCAGGTCCTCGACATTGCCGACGATGCCGACCGCGACGATGGCGACGTCGGCGGTCAGGGTCTCTGACTTGCCGCCAGCCTCCAGTTCGATGGAGACGCTGGTCTTCGACTTGGTAAGCTTCTTGACGCTGGCGCCGACGCGGAACTCGAGGCCCCGCTTCTCAAACGCCTTGTGCGCGGCCTTCGAGACTTCCTCGTCCTCGACCGGCAGGATGCGAGGCAGCGCCTCGATCACCGTCACCTCCGAGCCCAGGGCCCGATAGAAGCTGGCGAACTCGATGCCGATGGCGCCCGAACCGATGACGATCAGCGACTTCGGCGCGGCCTTCGGAACCAGCGCCTCGCGATAGGTCCAGACCCGTTCGCCGTCCGGCTCAAGTCCGATTGCGGGGATCGTGCGCGCACGGGCGCCGGTGGCCAGGATCACGTGCTTGGCCTGCACCGTGCGCGAGCCGCCGGCCTTCAGGGCGACGACGACCTTGGGCGCGCCCTCCCCTTTCTCCAGTTTCGCCGTCCCCTCGATCACCTCGATCTTGTGCTTCTTCATGAGGTAGGTGACGCCGGAGTTGAGTTGCGCGGCGACCTTGCGCGAGCGCTGCACGACCCCATCGAAGTCGAAGCTGGCCTTCTCGACCTTCACTCCGTAATCGGCCAGGTGGCTGAGGTTCTCATAGGCCTCGCCCGATTTCAGCAGCGCCTTGGTCGGGATGCAGCCCCAGTTGAGGCAGATGCCGCCGAGCGTCTCGCGCTCGACGATGGCGGTCTTGAAGCCAAGTTGGCTGGCGCGGATGGCCGTGACATAGCCGCCCGGGCCCGAGCCGATGACGATGACGTCGAAATCCATGACTTACCGCTTCCTCAGACGATCATCGTGATGGGGTCTTCGATCAGGGCCTTGAAGGCCGCGAGCCAGCGTGCGCCGACGGCCCCGTCGACCACGCGGTGATCGCAGGTCAACGTCACGGTCATGACCGTAGCGACGGCCAACTGGCCGTTCTTGACCACCGGGCGCTGCTCGCCCGCGCCCACCGACAGGATGCAGCCCTGCGGCTCGTTGATGATCGAGGCGAAGGACTTGATGCCGAACATGCCGAGGTTCGAGACCGAGAAGGTGCCGCCCTGGAATTCGTCGGGCTTCAGCTTGCGGGTCCGCGCGCGCTCGGCCAGATCCTTGGCCTCGGTGGCGATCTGCGCCAGCCCCTTCTGCTCGGCCTTGCGGATGATCGGGGTGATCAGGCCGCCGTCGATCGCCACCGCCATGGCGATGTCCGCGTGGTGGTGCATGGCGATGCCTTCGGGCGAATAGGAGGCGTTGGCCTCCGGCACCTGCGTCAGGGCCACGGCGGCGGCCTTGATGACCAGGTCGTTGACGCTGACCTTCACCCCCCGCTTCTCCAGCATGGCGTTGATCTTGGCGCGGCTGGCCAGCAGGCCGTCGATCTCAAGGTCGATGGTCAGCGGGAAGTGGGGCACGTCGCGGAAGCTGTCGGTCATGCGGCGGGCGACGGTCTTGCGCATGCCGTCCAGCGGGATGAGGTCGTAGCTGCCGTCAGGGATGCCCATTTGAGCCAGGGTCTGGGCTTGGCGCGGGGCGGAGGCGGCGGGGGCGGGGGCGGCCGCAGGTGCGGCGGCGGGAGCCTTGGCCTGGGGCGTAGCGCCCTCGACGTCGCGCTTGATGATGCGGCCGTGCGGACCCGAGCCCTGCACTTGGCCGAGATCTAGGCCCTTCTGTTCCGCGATGCGGCGGGCCAGCGGCGAGGCGAAAATCCGCTCCCCCGCGGCCTTGGCCGGCGCAGCCGGCGCAGGCTTGGGCGCTTCGGTCGGCGCAGCGGCCGCGGGCTTCGGAGCCTCGGCTTTCGGCGCTTCAGCCGTCTTGGCCGGCTCGGCCTTGGCGGGAGCAGCCGCGGGCGCGCCCTCACCGGCCAGACGCGCGATCGGCGTATTGACCTTCACGCCTTCCGAGCCCTCGGGAATGAGGATCTCCTCGACCACTCCTTCGTCGACGGCCTCGACCTCCATGGTCGCCTTGTCGGTCTCGATTTCGGCGATCACGTCGCCGGACGAGACGGTGTCGCCTTTCTTCACGTGCCACTTGGCGAGCGTGCCCTCCTCCATGGTGGGCGAGAGCGCGGGCATCAGAACATCAATGGACATCTTTGAGCTTCTCAGGCGCTGGGCAAGGCTTCGACGAGGATGGTGGGCGTCCAGCGCGCCTTCCGCCGGGCCAGCCTCTCCTCGTCGGTTTCTTCGTCGTATATGGCGGGTTCGGCGGTCCGGTCCGCAAACCCGGGGAGTTCGACGCCCGCCACGTTGAGTGTGGCGAACGCCGCAGTTTCAGTCTGGAGCAGCGAGGCGACATAGACCCCGCACTCGTCGCAGATCAGGGCCTCCACGGCGCGCCGACCGAAGCGGTAGCGGTTGATCGATCCCGGGGCGGCCTCGATGTGCAGCCTGCAGGTCGGATCGCTCGTCGTCCGCGCGCCGTGCCGCCGGCAAAAGCCGCATTGGCAAGAGCGGAGCGGAAGCTCGGCGACCGGCTTGCCGGTCTCGAACTCCACCCTGATCGCGCCGCAGTGGCAATGGCCGGCCAGCGTGGTCATAAGCGTCGCAGGCCCGCCATCAGCGATAGGCGACCGCCTTGGCCGCCTTCACGATGTCTTCCACCGAGGGCAGCGACAGCGCCTCCAGATTGGCCGCATAGGGCATCGGCACGTCCTTCTGGTGCACCCGCGCAGGCGGGGCGTCCAGATAGTCGAAGGCGTGCTCGAGCACCCGCGCCACGACCTCGGCGCCGACGCCCATCGGGCCCCAGCCTT
This sequence comes from Phenylobacterium sp., assembly GCF_041919955.1. GTDB lineage: Bacteria > Pseudomonadota > Alphaproteobacteria > Caulobacterales > Caulobacteraceae > Phenylobacterium. The sequence continues at coordinate 48,189 of NZ_JAYRSU010000021.1, forward strand.
CCTCGGCGGTCACCAGGCGGTTGGTCTTCTTGACGCTCTCGACGATCGTCTCGTGATCCAGCGGACGCAGGGTGCGCAGGTCAATGACCTCCGCGTCGATCCCCTCGGCGGCCAGTTCCTCGGCCGCCTTGAGCGCCAGCCCGACCATCCGCGAGTGGGCGGTGATGGTCACATCCTTGCCCTCGCGGCGGATCTTGGCCTTGCCGATCGGCACGATCCAGTCGACGTCCTCGGGAACGTCGAACTCCTGGCCGTACATCATCTCGTGCTCGAGGAAGACGACCGGGTTCGGATCGCGGATCGCAGCCTTCAGCAGGCCCTTGGCGTCGGCCGCGTCGTACGGCGCAATGACCTTCAGGCCCGGGACCTGGGCGTACCAGGCCGAATAGTCCTGGCTGTGCTGGGCCGCCACGCGCGCCGCGGCCCCGTTCGGACCGCGGAACACGACCGAGCACTTGATCTGGCCACCCGACATGTAGAGCGTCTTGGCCGCCGAGTTGATGATGTGGTCGATCGCCTGCATGGCGAAGTTCCAGGTCATGAACTCGACGATCGGCTTCAGGCCCGCCATGGCCGCCCCGACGCCGAGGCCGGCGAAGCCGTACTCGGTGATCGGCGTGTCGATCACGCGCTTGTCGCCGAATTCCTGCAGCAGATCGCGCGAGACCTTGTAGGCGCCTTGGTACTGGGCGACTTCCTCGCCCATCAGGAACACCTTGTCGTCCTTGCGCATCTCCTCGGCCATGGCGTCGCGCAGGGCGTCGCGGATGGTCGTCTTGACGAGCTTGGCGCCTTCCGGGAGCTCCGGATCGCGCAGCTCGACCTTCGGGACGACCGGCGCGGCCGCCTCGCCCTCAGGTTGGACGGGAGCAGCTTCCGGCTGCGCCTTCTCGGGCTCGCCCGACGATTGAGCCGGAGCCTTGGCGGCGGAGGCGTCGCCGCCCGAAAGCCGCGCGATCGGCGTGTTTACCTTCACCGCCTCGGTGCCCTCGGGCACCAGGATAACTTCGATGGTTCCCTCGTCGACGGCCTCGACCTCCATGGTCGCCTTGTCGGTCTCGATCTCGGCGATCACATCGCCGGAACGGACGGTGTCGCCCTGCTTCACGTGCCATTTGGCGAGAGTGCCCTCCTCCATCGTCGGAGACAGGGCCGGCATAAGGACGTCGGTCACTCGGCGGCCTCCAGATAGACGTCCGTATAGAGCTCCGACGGCTCGGGCTCGGGCGAGGTGCGCGCGAATTCCGCCGCGTCTGCGACGATGGCCTTCACTTCGGCGTCGATGGCCTTGAGAGCGGCCTCGTCGGCCCAGCCTTTCGAGGCCAGCAGTTCCTGCACATGGTCGATCGGATCGCGGGTCTTGCGGACCTCGTCGACCTCATCACGTGTGCGGTACTTGGCCGGATCGCTCATCGAGTGACCGCGGTAGCGATAGGTCTTCATCTCGAGGATGTAGGGCCCCTTGCCCGAACGAGCGTGTTCGGCGGCCTTCTGGGCGGCGGCCTTCACGGCCAGCACGTCCATGCCGTCGACTTCCTCGCCGGGGATCCGGAACGAGGAGCCTCGCTTGTAAAGGTGGGTTTCGGACGAGGAGCGCTCAATCGAGGTGCCCATGGCGTACTGGTTGTTCTCGATCACGTAGACGACCGGTAGGTCCCAAAGCTGAGCCATGTTGAAGCTCTCGTAGACCTGGCCCTGGTTGGCCGCCCCGTCGCCGAAGTAGGTGAAGGACACCTTCTTGTTGTCGCGGTAGCGGTTGGCGAGCGCCAGACCAGTGCCGAGCGCCACCTGGCCGCCGACGATGCCGTGACCGCCGTAGAAGTCGGCTTCGGTCGAGAACATATGCATCGACCCGCCCTTACCCTTGGACGAACCGCCAGCACGGCCGGTGAGCTCGGCCATGACTTCCTTGGGATCCATGCCGCAGGCCAGCATGTGACCGTGGTCGCGGTAGCCCGTGATCACCTGATCGCCCGGCTCCTTGATCGCCTGGACGCCGACAGCGATGGCCTCCTGGCCGATGTAAAGGTGACAGAAGCCCCCGATGAGGCCCATGCCATAGAGTTGTCCCGCCCGCTCCTCGAAGCGGCGGATCAGCAGCATATCGCGATAGTACTGGAGGAGTTCGTCGCGGGTTACGGAACCCTCTGAAGAACCACTGACACCCGTATCACCACTCTTTCGCTTAGCTGTGGAGCCAGTTTGCCCACGCGCCATTCGTCTCTCCCGCAGGATTGCAGTTTCGCGGTTAAGCTCCGCGTTTCAGTTAAGATGTGAACGAATCCGCTCTACGGCTTCACGCGGATCACATAATCGTTCGGATGTCCGAAGCCTAGCAGGGAACGGGCGCGCTCTTCCAGTAGGTCGGCCGAAAGACTCGAATCACGCAGCAGCTTCGCCCGGGCTTCCAAATCCTGCCGCTGGGTACGCAACTGGGCCAACTCCTGGGACTTGGCCGCAAGCGCAGCATCGCGTTGGGTGGAGGAAAGCAGCCCGCGTTCGCCAGTGAAGGCGTGGAAGCCGAAATAGACGATCAGGAACGCAAGCGCTGCTGTCGGCAGATATGGGCGAAGGCGTGCGAACACAGGCGAATCTGGGACTCCTGAACACCGCTATCTCACGCAAACGTGCTTAATTTCCGGTTACAAACCGGAGGCCGGAGCGGGACGCGACGGCCATGGCCGCGCCCCGCTCCGGGCCACGTCGGTCAGAGGCGCTTGAGCGCCTTGGCGCCGAGGTAGATCGCCTGGTCGCCCAGCTCTTCCTCGATGCGGAGAAGTTGATTGTATTTCGCGGTGCGGTCCGACCGAGCCAACGAACCGGTCTTGATCTGCCCGCAGTTCATCGCCACGGCTAGGTCGGCGATGGTCGAGTCCTCGGTTTCGCCCGAGCGGTGGCTCATCACCGAGGTGTAGCCGGCGCGGTGCGCCATCTCGACGGCGTCCATGGTCTCGGACAGCGTGCCGATCTGGTTGACCTTGACCAGGATCGAATTGGCCAGGCCCTTGTCGATGCCCATCGACAGGCGAGCGGGATTGGTCACGAACAGGTCGTCCCCGACCAGCTGCACCTTGCCGCCAAGGGCCTCGGTCAGCAGCTTCCAGCCCTCCAGGTCGTCCTCGGCGGCGCCGTCCTCGATGGTCACGATCGGGAAGTTTCCGACTAGGCCTTCCAGGTACTTCACCATACCGGCCGGATCGAGCGACTTGCCTTCGCCTTCCAGCTCATACTTGCCGTTCTTGAAGAACTCGGTCGAGGCGACGTCGAGGCCGAGCTGGAAGTCGGAGCCAGCCTTGTAGCCGGCCGCCTCGCCCGCCTTGACGATGAAGGCCAAAGCTTCCTCGGCCGAGCCGATGTTCGGGGCGAAGCCACCCTCGTCGCCGACGTTGGTGTTGTGACCGGCGTCCTTGAGGGCCTTCTTCAGGCCATGGAAGATCTCGGCTCCCATGCGCAGGCCCTCGGCGAAGGTCGGGGCGCCGGTGGGCAGGATCATGAATTCCTGGATGTCGATGGGATTGTCGGCGTGGGCGCCGCCGTTGATGATGTTCATCATCGGGACCGGCAGCACGCGGGCCGAAACGCCGCCCACGTACTTGTAGAGCGGCAGGCCGGCGCTGATCGCCGCGGCCTTGGCGGTCGCCAGGCTGACGCCAAGGATGGCGTTGGCGCCCAGGCGAGCCTTGTTGGGGGTGCCGTCCAGGTCGATCAGGCGCTGATCGAGGCGGCGCTGGTCCTCGGCGTCGAAACCCGAGAGCGCATCGTAGATCTCGCCGTTGACGGCCTCGACGGCCGCCAGCACGCCCTTGCCGCCGTAGCGCGACTTGTCGCCATCGCGCTTCTCAACCGCCTCGTGCGCGCCGGTGGAGGCGCCGGACGGGACCGCCGCGCGGCCCAGCGAGCCGTCCTCGAGGACGACGTCGACCTCGACCGTCGGGTTGCCGCGGCTGTCGAGGATTTCGCGGGCTGTGATGTCGACGATCTCGGTCATGGGAGCTCCAGGCTAGGCGGGAAAGGCGCGCGACCCTTTAGCCACCTTCGCCGCCGGGGGCAAACCCAGGGCCGAAACCAAAGCAAAAACCCCCGCCCGGCGGACCGGGCGGGGGTTTTCGAAGCTTGCGGGCGCATTCGCGCCCGAAATCGCCCTGGAGGCCTAGTCAGCCTTCGGGGTGATGACCTGGCGGCCCTTGTACATGCCGGTCTTCAGGTCGATGTGGTGCGGGCGCTTCAGTTCGCCGGTTTCCTTGTCTTCGACATAGGAGTTGGCGCCCAGCGCATGGTGCGAACGTCGCATGTTGCGCCGCGAGGGGGATACTTTTCGCTTCGGAACGGCCATCGGAGAATCTCGCAGGCGTAGAAAATGGAGAAGGCGGCCGAACGGGCGGCCGCCGACGTGAGCGCGGGTGTATGCATGATACGCCCCGGAAGATCAAGCGCCTGAAAGAAATCTCAGCCAATCAAGCGTTTCGGGGCCACCTGCGCCCAGGCCATCCGCATCAACTCGGCGAATCGCGGCTCCTCGATGCGCTCGAACCAGACGAAGGTCGAGCCCTTGCTCCCCCAGTAACCCGGGACCGGCTCGACAACGCCCGGCAGGCCCTCGGCCAGGTTGCGCTGGTCCTCGGGATCTAGCTTTAGCATGGCCCGCGGATGGTCCTGGTGGATCGTGCAGAAGATCTTCTTGCCGACCCGGAACGACGGCATGCCGAAGTGGTCGGCCTCGTAGGCCTCCGTCTGGGCCAGGGCGATACGGCGGACCTCGTCGCGGGTGAGCATGAGGGAACGATATCGCTCCCTCACCTGCGTGGGGAGGGAGAAAGCCCTAGACCAGCCGGCTCCGCTCCTTGGCCGCACCGATGAAGCCGGTGAACAGCGGGTGCGGGTCGAAGGGCCGGCTCTTCAGTTCCGGGTGGAACTGCACGCCGACGAACCACGGGTGGTCCGCACGCTCGCAGATCTCGGGCAGCACACCGTCGGGTGAAAGGCCGGAGAACGCCAGGCCGGTGTTCTCGATCGCCTCGCGATAGCCGATGTTCACTTCGTAGCGATGGCGGTGACGCTCGTGGATCACCGGGCCGCCGTAGATCGCGGCCACCTTGGATCCCGGCGTCAGGATCGCTTCGTACGAGCCCAGGCGCATGGTGCCGCCCAGGTCGTCGCCTTCCCTACGGGTCTCGCGCTCGTTGCCGCGCACCCATTCGGTCATCAGGCCGACGATCGGCTCGCTGGTCGGGCCGAACTCGGTCGACGAGGCGTGCTTGAGGCCGGCGAGGTTCCGGGCGGCCTCGATCATCGCCATCTGCATGCCGAAGCAGATGCCGAAATAAGGGATCTCGTGCTCGCGAGCGAACTGGACGGCGCGGATCATGCCCTCCGAGCCCCGCTCGCCGAAGGCGCCGGGCACCAGCACCCCGTGGACGCCGGTCAGGCGCTCGGAGATCAGCCCCTCCTCCCGCTCGAAGGTCTCGCCTTCGATCCAGTCGAAACGGACGCGGACGTTGTTGGCGACGCCGCCGTGCACCAGGGCTTCGACCAGCGACTTATAGGCGTCGGTCAAGACGGTGTACTTGCCGACGATGGCGATATTCACCTCGCCGTCGGGGTTGGTCAGGGTGTTGGAGATCGACTGCCAGCGCGACAGGTCAGGCGCAGGCGCGCTCTCGAGCATGCCGAACACCGACAGCACTTCGCGGTCCAGGCCCTGGGCGTGGTAGTCGAGAGGCACGTGATAGATGTTCGGCGAGTCCATCGCCTGGATCACGGCGCTTTCCCGAACATTGCAGAACTGGCCGATCTTGCGGCGTTCGCCCGCCGGGATCGGCTGCTCACAGCGGCACAGCAGGATGTCGGGCTGGATACCGATCGAGCGCAGTTCCTTCACCGAGTGCTGTGTCGGTTTGGTCTTCATCTCCCCGGCCGTCTTGATGAACGGCAACAGGGTCAGATGGATGTAGCAGGCGTGGCCGCGGGGCAGCTCCTGGCCCAACTGACGGATCGCCTCGAAGAACGGCAGGCCCTCGATGTCGCCCACTGTGCCGCCGATCTCGACGAGCACGAAGTCCACGCCCTCTCCCGGATCGCTGAGCACGAAGTTACGGATCTCGTCGGTGACGTGCGGGATCACCTGGACCGTCGCGCCGAGATAGTCGCCCCGGCGCTCTTTCTCGATGATGGTCTTGTAGATCTGGCCGGTGGTGATGTTGTCGGCCTTGGTGGCGTTCACGCCGGTGAAGCGCTCGTAGTGCCCCAGGTCGAGGTCGGTCTCGGCGCCGTCGTCGGTCACGAAGACCTCGCCGTGCTGATAGGGGCTCATCGTCCCCGGATCGACATTCAGATAGGGGTCGAGCTTACGCAGGCGGACCTTGTAGCCGCGAGCCTGCAGGAGCGCGCCAAGGGCGGCGGACGCGAGACCTTTTCCAAGAGAGGAAACCACGCCGCCGGTGATGAAAATGTACCGGGCCATGGGCGTTCAGAGTACCAGCGATTCGCAGCGAATGCGCTGCGGCGATTCGCCAAAGCTTGTGGATTGCGAGCGCCGTTCCGCGAACGCGGACGCACGCAAACGCCGAACGAGCCGCCGAAGCGGCTTTTGATCAGGTTTCACGATGACTCTGGAACGTTAGGGGTTGGACGGCGCGGCCGGGGCCGGCTGCTGTTGGACCGGCGCTTCGCCGAACGGGTTGCGGACCTGCGGCGTCGGGGCGGTCAGCGGCGCAGGCGCGTCGCTGGGCGACGTGGGCGCGGCGGGCTGTTGCTGCTGGGGAGGCTGGTTCAGGCTGTTCGGGTCGATGCCTTGGACCTTGATGCGATCCACGACCGAGGCGGCGCCGCGCTCGCGGCCGGCCAGCATGGTCAGGGCCAGGCTCAGGACGAAGAAGATCGTGCCCAGGATCCAGGTCGTGCGGGTCAGCAGGTCGCCGGCGCCGCGAGCGGTCATGAAGCCAGTGTTGCCCCCGCCCATGCCCAGCGCACCGCCTTCCGAGCGTTGCAGCAGCACCACGGCGATCAGCGCGATGCAGACGATGACGTGAACAGTGAGCAGAATGCCGAGCAGCATGACGTATCCGTTGTCTTCGACGGGTCCCCCGCGCCGAAATGAAGCGCGCGCTCTACCACCCGGCGGCGCGTAAGGCCATAGCTAGGGCGTCGCATCTTGCGGGCAAGTCCATGATTCTCGAAACCGAACGTCTGAGCCTGCGGCCGCTGGAGGTCGGTGACGCCGATCTGCTGTTCCCGGTGCTCAGCGACGTCGAGGTCATGGCCCATTGGGACATCCCCGAGGTGGACGACCCAGATCTGGTCAAGGCGATCGTCGAGGGCCAGGTCGCCGACGCCCGAGCCGGCAAGGCCGCGCACTGGGCGATCCGAAGGCTGGACGACGACGAATTCCTGGGCGCATGCGACCTCTCGGACATCGACCGCTGGCACAAGCGCGCCGAGGTGGGCTTCATCCTCGGCCGCGACGCCTGGGGCCACGGCTACGCCCTGGAGGCCATGCGCGCGGTCATCGGCTATGCCGCCGCCATGGGCGTGCGGCGGCTGGCGGCGCGCACCCACCTGGGCAATCGCCGCTCCGACGCCCTGTTGGAAAAGCTTGGGTTCGAGCAGGAAGGTCTGCTGCGCGGACATGTGCTGCGCGACGGTGAGCATCGCGACTGCCGCCTGTTCGGCCTGTTGCTATAGGCGCCCGCCCCCTATCTCTTGCGCATGACACATCCCGTCCAGCCTGCCGGCTTCGACCACATAGTCCTGCGCGTCGTCGACAAGGAGAAGATGGTCGCCTTCTATCGCGACATTCTCGGTTGCCCGGTCGACTGGGACCGGCCGGAACTGGGCATGACTCACGTGAGGGTCGGAAGCTCGCTGATCGACCTCGTCACCGTTGACGGTAAGCTGGGCAGGGCCGGCGGCTCGGCCCCCGGCGTGGAGGGCCGCAACCTCGATCATTTCTGTCTGGCGGTCCGACCGTTCGATCCGCAGGCCATCCGCGCGCACCTGGAGGCCCACGGCGTAACCATCGTCGACGAGGGCGACCGCTACGGGGCCGAAGGCGATGGGCTGTCCATCTACATCCTCGACCCCGAGGGCAACACGGTGGAGCTGAAAGGCCCCTCCGAGTCCGTCTAGAGAGGCCGGCTAGAGGGCCCGGATGATGCCGAGAAAGTCCTCGGCCTTCAGCGAGGCCCCGCCGACCAGGGCGCCGCCGACCTCGGCCGCATGGAGAATTTCGGCGGCGTTCGAGGGCTTCACCGAACCGCCATAGAGAATCGGCGCGGTCTTTCCGTGTTCGCCGAACAGCTCGACCAGGGCGGCGCGGATCGCGACATGGACTTCCTCGATTTCAGGAGTCGTCGGGGTCAGGCCGGTGCCGATGGCCCACACCGGCTCATAGGCGACCGAGAACGCCTTGCCGGCCAGGGCCGCCGGCAGAGAGCCCCTCACCTGCCCGGTTACGATCTCCAGCGCCTTGTCGGCCTTGCGCTCGTCCAGGGTCTCGCCGACGCAGACGATCGGCTCCAGGCCGGCGCGGAGCGCCGCCTCGACCTTGGCGGCGACCACGGCGTCGGTCTCGCCATAGCCGGCGCGCCGCTCGGAATGTCCGAGGATCACCAGGCTGGCGCCCGCGTCGGCCAGCATTTCGGCGGCCACGTCGCCGGTGAAGGCGCCCGACGCCTCGGCCCGGCAGTCCTGGCCACCGACCAGAACCGGACCGCCTTCCATCGCGCTCGCGGCCCGCTCGACCAGGGTCGCGGGCGGGCAGATCGCCACGCGGGCCTTGGCTTGGCCGAGACCGGCGGCGACGGCCTGAGCCTCCGCCAGAGACGCGGCGACCCCGTTCATCTTCCAGTTGCCGGCGATCAAAGGGGTCGGAGAAGTCATGTCTGCCTCGTGTTTTTCGTGGTCGCAGCGGCGTTAAGGCAAGCTGCTTCTTCTGTCACGCGCTTGCGGGGGGGAAGCCGCCTCCACTATACCCGCCGTTCCATGTTCGCGCCGAAGGGGCTCCGGTAGGGTCAAATGCTGTCCGCCACCCGACAATTCGCCAAATCCTGGGTCGCCGCCGTGCTGATCGGCTTGCTGGTCGTCAGCTTCGCGATCTTCGGCGTCAACGACGTCTTCAAAGGCAACTTCTCCAACGATGTCGTGAAGGCGGGCTCGCGGCACGTCTCTGGCGCGGCCTTCCGGCAGGAGTTCGACAACTTCCGCAAAAACGCCGAGCAACAGACCAAGCGCCCCGTGACGACCGAGGAAGCCGTTCAGGCCGGCCTCGACAAGCGGCTGATGGACGAGATCGCCACCCGCGAATCGTTCGGCGAAATGCTGTCGCGCGCGGGCGTGAGGGCCTCCGATCGGCTGCTCGAATCGGAACTGCGGAAAATCCCGGCTTTCTTCAACTCGGTCTCCGGCGCTTTCGACAAGGCGCTGTACCAGCAGAAGCTCAACGAAAACGGCCTGACGCCGGCCCGCTTCGAAACCATCATGCGCGACCAGATCGGCGAGTCGCATGTCGCTTCGGCGATGGTGAACGGCCTGCGCGTGCCGCGCGCCTATAGCGCTCTCGGCGCGATCTACGAGACGGAAGCCCGCGACGTCAGCTACTTCGCGATCGATCCGCGCAGCGTGCCGCAGCCGGCCGCGCCGACCGACGCGCAGCTGACCAGCCTGATGAACGAGATGTCCGACCGCATCAAGCGGCCGGAATTCCGCGTGATCACGGTGGTCGCTTTCACCCCGGCGCTGGTCAGCGCCAGCCTGCCGATCGACGAGGCTGAGGTTCAGAAGCGCTTTGCGTTCCGCAAGGACACCATGTCTCGCCCGGAAACCCGCACCGTGATCCAGATCCCGGTGAAGGACGCCGCGTCGGCCCAGTCCGTCGCAGCCCGCCTCGGCAAGGGCGAGGATCCGGCCGCCATCGCCAAGTCGCTGGGCGTCAACGCCATCACATATGCTGACAAGCCGCAGTCGGCGATCCCGGACAAGCAGGTCGGCGCCGCCGCTTTCGGCCTGAAGGAAGGCCAGACCTCGGGCGCCATCCAGGGCGAACTGGGCATGGCCATCGTGAAGGTGCTGAAGATCACCGCCGGCCAGTCGGTTACGCTGGACCAGGTGCGTCCACAGATCGAAGCCGAACTGCGCAAGGACGCGGCTTCCGAGAAGGTCTACGCCCTGAGCCAAGCCTACGAGGACGCGCGTCAGGGCGGCTCGAACCTCGTCGAGGCCGCCAAGAAGGCCGGCGTGCCGACCACCACCCTCGGCCCCGTCACGGCTCGCGGTCAGGGCCAGCAAGGCCAGCCGGTCGCCGGCGTGACGCCGAAGATGCTGGAAGTCGCCTTCGGCCTGCCGGCCGGTGGCGAAAGCGACATTCAAGACGCCGGCGAGGGCCAATACTTCGCCGTGCGTGTTGAAAAGATCATTCCAGCCGCCCTGCCGCCGTTGGCCGAAATCAAGCCCGAGCTCGCCCGCTTCTGGACGATGCGCGAGACGGTCAAGCGCATGCAGGCGAAGGCCGACGAACTGGCCGCACGCGTGAAGAAAGGCGAGAGCCTGGAGACCGTCGCGGCCTCGGCCGGAGCCAAGGTGGTCAACGTGACCGGCCTGGACCGACAGAACGCCGCCCAGAGCACAGCCCTGTCGCGGGACGGCCTGATCAAGGCCTTCGGCGCCAAGCCCGGCGACGTGTTCACCGCCGAGCATACCCAGTTCGCCCTGATCGTCGGCAAGCTGACCGCGGTCCGCGCGCCGGCCCCGGCCGCCGTCGCCCGCATCACCGAGGACGCGCGGCCGCAGCTGACGATGGCGTTCTTCCGCGACCTCGGGGCCTCGGCGCGCCGCGCATCGCGCACCGAACTGGGCGCGAAGATCTATCCCGACAAGGCGCGCGCGGCCCTTGGCCTGCCGCCGCTCGAAAAAGGCAAGGAAGAGGCCGCCGCCCCGGCGGCCAAGACGGAGAAGGCGAAGTGACGATCGATCCTGCGTTTGCGGACTTTGAGGAGACGTATTCTCAAGGCGCGCCGCAGGTCGTCTGGACCCGCTTGATCGACGATCTCGAGACACCCGTCTCGGCCTATCTGAAGATCGCCCACGGCCGCCCCTACGCCTTCCTGTTCGAAAGCGTCGAGGGCGGCGCCCACCGCGGCCGCTATTCGGTTATCGCCATGAAGCCCGACCTCGTCTGGAGGTGCCGGGGGGATGCGGCCGAGATTGCGGTCGGCCCCGACATCGAGGCTGGACGCTTCCAGGCCCAGGCCGGGGGGGCGCTGGATTCGCTGCGCGACCTGGTCGCCCGCTCAAGGCTGGACCTGCCGGAGGGCCTTCCACCCATGTCGGCCGGCGTATTCGGCGCCATCGGCTACGACATGATCCGGCTGGTTGAGCGCCTGCCGAACATCAATCCCGATCCGCTCGGCCTGCCCGATGGGCTGATGATCCGTCCCTCGATGGTGGCGATCTTCGACGCCATCGCCCAGGAGATCGTCCTGGTCACGACGGTGCGCCCTTCGGAGATCACCGCCAAGGCCGCCTACGAGGACGCCAAGACACGGCTGGCCGAGGTAGTCGCCGACCTGCGCAAGCCCGCACCGCCGCTGACCGGCGAGGCCGCACCCGAACCGGACCGCTTCACCACGCCGGTAAGCCGTGAGGACTATCACCGCATCGTCGCCCGAGCGAAGGACTACATCCTGGCGGGCGACATCTTCCAGGTGGTGCCGAGCCACCGGTTCCGCGCGCCGTTCGCGCACGACCCGTTCGCGCTCTATCGCTCGCTGCGGCGCATGAACCCCTCTCCGTTCCTGTTCTACCTGAACTACGGCGACTTCCAGCTGGCCGGCTCGTCGCCGGAGATTTTGGTGCGCCTGCGCGACGGCAAGATCACCATCCGCCCGATCGCCGGCACCCGGCCTCGCGGCGCGACCCCGGAAGAGGACCGCGCGCTCGAGGCCGACCTGATCGCGGACCCCAAGGAGCGGGCCGAGCACCTGATGCTGCTCGACCTCGGCCGCAACGACGTGGGCCGCGTGGCGATGCTGAAGACCAAGGGCGCAAACGAGCCCCCGCAGCCGCAGGCTTCGCGCGGACCGCGGGTGCGCGTGACCAACTCATTCTTCGTCGAGCGCTATAGCCACGTCATGCACCTGGTCTCCAACGTCGAAGGCGACGCGCCCGAGGGGCTCGATCCCATCGACGTGCTGATGGCCGCCCTGCCCGCGGGCACGCTGTCGGGCGCGCCCAAGGTGCGGGCGATGGAGATCATCGACGAGTTGGAGATCGAAAAGCGCGGCATCGCCTATGCGGGCGCTGTCGGCTATTTCGGCGCTGACGGCTCGGTCGACACCTGCATCGTGCTGCGCACGGCGCTCTTTAAGGACGGCCAGATGTACGTCCAGGCCGGCGGCGGTGTGGTCGCCGACAGCGATCCCGACGCCGAATACGACGAGACGCTGCACAAGGCTCGCGCCCTGCGCCGCGCCGCCGAGGAGGCCTGGCGCTTCGTCTGACCTGCCCTAAGGCGCGCGATCGACCACGTGCGTGGTCGTCACAGGCGGGGCGGTGATCATGGCGGCGGCCAGCGACAGCGCCGCGACCGCCGCGAACGCCGCAGCCGCCAGCGCCGGCCAGGCCCGCTCCCGAACGACCGGCGGACGCAGAAGCGTCCGGGCGTAGGCCAACTGGTCGGGATCGAGCGCAGAATCGGCTGGCGTCATGAACACAGCATCGGCCCAAGCTTGGTTCCCGGCAATCGCGGGACTTGGCGGCAGGGCCGGCGGAGCCTAGAGAACCTGCCATGATCCTGGTCGTCGATAACTACGACAGCTTCACCTACAACCTGGTTCACTATCTGAACGAACTGGGCGCGGAGACGCTGGTCTATCGCAACGACGCGCTGAGCGTCGAAGAGGCGCTCGGCCTCAAGCCGGCCGGCGTGCTGCTCTCGCCCGGACCCTGCACGCCGAATGAGGCGGGCATCTGCCTCGGACTGCTGGCCGCGGCGCCGGATGACCTGCCAATCTTGGGCGTCTGCCTCGGCCACCAGGCGATCGGCCAAGCCTATGGCGGCGATGTGGTCCGCGCCAAGGCGATCATGCATGGCAAGACCAGCCCCATCCATCATGAGGGCAAAGGCATCTTCGCCGGTCTGCCAGATCCGTTCACCGCGACCCGCTACCACAGCCTCTCCGTCGAAAAGTCGACATTGCCGCAGGCGCTCGAGGTGACCGCCTGGACCGAGGACGGCGAGATCATGGGCTTCCAGCACCGCGAAAAGCCGGTGCACGGCGTCCAATTCCACCCGGAGTCCATCGCCACCGAAGGCGGCCACGCAATGCTGGCCAACTTCCTCAAGCTCGCGGGCGCCCTGCCCCCGGTCGACGCCTGACATGTCCGACGCCTTCAAGCCCCTGCTCGGCCGTCTGGCCGATGGCGGAACCCTGACCGAAGACGACGCCGGCGAGTTCTTCGCCGCCTGCCTGCGTGGAGAGCCCACGCCGGCCCAGGTCGCCGCCGCCGTCACCGCCATGCGCATGCGCGGAGAGACGACCGGCGAGATCACCGCCTGCGCTCGGGCGATGCGCAAGGCCGCCGTCACGCTCGACCATCCGTTCCAGGTGATGGACGTCTGCGGCACCGGGGGCGATGGCCTGCACACGCTCAATGTCTCGACCGCGGTGGCCTTCGTGGCGGCCGGCGGCGGCTTGAGGATCGCCAAGCACGGCAATCGCGCCGTCTCCTCGCGCTCGGGCGCGGCCGACGTGCTGACCGAGCTGGGCGTCAATCTGGCCGCCAGCGCCGACCAGCAGCTTCGCGCCCTGGACGAGGCAAATGTCGCCTTCTTCTTCGCCCCGGCCCATCACAGCGCGATGCGCCATGTGGCGCCGATCCGCACCGATCTCGGCTTCCGCACGATCTTCAACCTGCTGGGTCCCCTGACCAACCCGGCCAATGCGCAGCGCCAAGTGATGGGCGTGTTCGCCGACCGCTGGGTCGAGCCCCTGGCCCGCGTGCTGGGCGCACTGGGCGCAGAGCGCGCCTGGGTCGTGCACGGCGGCGGCCTCGACGAAATGACCACGACCGGCGAGACCAGCGTCGCAGAGTTCCGCGACGGCCAGGTCCGGCTCTTCACCATTACTCCGGAGGCCGTGGGCCTGCCGCGGTCGGCCCTGGCCGACCTGACCGGCGGCTCCCCAGCCCAGAACGCCGTCGCTCTGCGCGAGCTGCTGGACGGAGCCCCCGGCGCCTATCGCAACATCGTGCTGCTCAACGCAGCCGCGGCGTTCCTGGTCGGCGAGCAGGTCGAGACCCTGCGCGAAGGCGTCGAACTGGCCGGCCAGATCATCGACGACGGCCGCGCAAAGGCCGCGCTGGACAAGCTGATCGAGGTCACGGCGTGAGCGACATCCTCGACAAGATCGCCGCCTACAAGCGCGAGGAAGTCGCCGCCCGCAAACCGGCCCGCACGTTGGCCGACCTTGAGGCGGCTGCCAAGGCCGCCTCGGCGCCTCGCGGCTTCCGCGTCGCGCTTGAACGCGCCCACGCCCCCGGCAAGCTGGCCCTGATCGCCGAGATCAAGAAGGCCTCGCCGTCCAAGGGCCTGATCCGCGAGGACTTCGACCCGCCGAATCTGGCCCGCGCCTACGAAGCCGGCGGCGCAGCCTGCTTGTCGGTTCTGACGGACGGACCAAGCTTCCAAGGCGCCGACGAATATCTGACCGCTGCGCGCGGGGCCGTCGCCCTGCCAGCCCTGCGCAAGGAGTTCCTGGTCGATCCCTGGCAAGTGACCGAGGCGCGCGCCCTGGGCGCCGACGCCATCCTGGTGATCATGGCCATGGTCGACGACGCGCTGGCTGCTGACCTGATGGCCGAAGCCGCGCGCCACGGCATGGACGCCTTGGTCGAGGTCCACGACGAGGACGAGATGACGCGCGCCGGCAGGCTGGGCGCGACCCTTGTCGGCGTGAACAACCGCAATCTGCGAACCTTCGAGACGGACCTGGCGACCACGGAGCGCCTTGCGCCCCTGGCGCCGACGGACAGCCTGCTCGTCACCGAGAGCGGAATCTTCACCACGCTGGACGTGACGCGCCTCGAACGCTGCGGCGCGAGGGCGATGCTGGTGGGCGAGAGCCTCATGCGCCAGACCGACGTCACCGCCGCGACCCGGACCCTGCTCGCCTGAGTCGGCTCGGCACGCGCCCTTCGGGTGTGAAAAGCTCAGCCTTTTCAAAGGCTCTGCGGTAACTTGACATTAACTAAGAACACCTAGAGAACATTTCTAACGTTTGCGCTTTGTTCTCGAGGGTTCGACCGCCATGCTCACCCGCAAGCAACACGAACTTCTCATGTTCATTCATGAGCGGATCAAGGAGACCGGGGTCTCGCCGTCTTTCGACGAGATGAAGGAAGCTTTGGATCTGGCCTCCAAGTCCGGCATCCACCGGCTGATCACGGCCCTCGAGGAACGCGGCTTCCTGCGCCGCCTGCCCCACCGGGCCCGCGCGCTGGAAGTGGTGAAGCTGCCGCAGCAGGCGACGACCGCCGCCCCGCCCAAAGGCCGCTCGCCTTTCAAGCCCCAATTGGTCGAGGGAAGCGAGCCCCCGCCCAACCTGCCGATCGCCAACGACACGCGCGAACTACCGATCCTCGGCCGCATCGCCGCCGGCACGCCGATCGAGGCGATCCAGCAGGAACGGGATCGAATTGCGGTGCCGGAGACGATCCTGGGCGCGGGCGAGCACTTTGTGCTGGAGATCGCGGGCGACTCGATGATCAACGCTGGCATTCTCGACGGCGACTACGTGGTGATCCGCAAGACCGACACCGCCAACTCCGGCGACATCGTCGTGGCCCTGGTGATGGGCGAGGAGGCCACCCTGAAGCGCCTGCGCAAGAAGGGTGCGTCCATCGCTCTGGAAGCCTCGAACCCGGCCTACGAGACCCGCATCTTCGGTCCCGACCAAGTGCAGGTGCAAGGCCGACTCGTGGGCCTTATCCGCCGCTATCACTGAGCGCGCTGCAAAGGATCTCCATTCGCTGATAGCTTGGCAGCCTTCGGCGGGGATCTCGATGAATT
Source organism: Phenylobacterium sp. (assembly GCF_041919955.1). GTDB lineage: Bacteria > Pseudomonadota > Alphaproteobacteria > Caulobacterales > Caulobacteraceae > Phenylobacterium. The sequence continues at coordinate 64,249 of NZ_JAYRSU010000021.1, forward strand.
GGAAGACGCGCGTCAGGGCGCGGCAGGCCTGGCGACGACTGCAGATGTTACCCACGTTGCTGCTGCTCGCCGGTTTGACGACGGTGCTAGTGCTCAGCTTCCCGATAGACTGGGCGATTGTCTTTGGCGAGCCGCCAAGGCGGGTCGGCGCTCTCGCTGAGGCTCTGATGATTGGTGCGGGAACGGCGCTCAGTGCAGTCGCCACCCGCCTGCGGCTCTACTTGCCTTTCCGCGGGAAATCCCCCGAGGAAGCCGCCGCCGCCGCGTTCTTCGCCAAGCAAGACGTGCGCTCCGACGATCACGCGTTCGAGCGTGATCTGGAGCCCTAAGGGCTCCAGCTCCACGGTCGCTGGCCGCGAAGGTCCTGCGCCCAGACCACCTTCCAGCCGGAGGCGGTGCGATAAAGCTCGGCCGAACCCCCGCGCGCGAAGTGGGCCGCAGTCAGCGTGAGAGCTTTTGGGCAAGCGCCCGCCTCGCCCCGCACCACCACCACCTCGGCCCACTTGCAGAATAACGGCTGCTTCTTGTCGATCGTCGAAGCCCGCCGGGTGAAGATCGCAGCGATGCGCGGATCCTCGCTGCCCTTGCGAGGCGCACAAGACCAGCGGTCGCAATCGTAGGCGCTCTCGCGCGCATCGGCAGCCGCCGGGGTCAGGCCGCGCCGCCTCGCCCACAACTCGGCAGCGAACAACTTTGCGTCCGGCCGCAGCAACACCGCCGTTTGTCCGCGTCGTACAGCGACGCTGGAACCGTCCGCAGCGATCCAGGCGTCGGGCGCCGGCGGCCGCGGGCAGAGCCATACCGACAGCGCCAGCGGCAGTCCGATCCAGCGCAGGGGACCACGCCACAGGCACAGCCACAGCACGCCGACGAAGGCCGCCGGCAGGGTCCAGGCCGGGGCGCTGGCGTAGATGATCTGGCTGTTCGGCAGCCGCGCCACCCAACTGGCGATCATGTTCATGGTGTCGATGGCAAGGCCCGCGGCCGCCAGCGGCGGACCACCGAGGCCAAGCGGTGCGAGCACGGCGCCTACAGCCAAGGCGGGCATCATCAGAAACGACGAGATCGGCGCAGTGAGCAGGTTCGCGACCAGGCCGAAAGTCGAGACCCGATTGAAGTGCTGCATGGCGAAGGGACCGGTCGCGAGACCGGCCACGAAGCTGGCCCCAATGCTGGCCGCCAGCCAGACGCCGACGGCCTGGATCGCACGGATGGGCCAGGGCGTATTGATCTCCTTGGGCGGACGCGGCCAGGCTTCGGCGAGGGCGACCAGGGCCGCCGTCGCGGCGAACGACATCTGAAAGCCGGGCTGCGTCACCGCCTCTGGCTGCAGGGCCAGGATCGCGAGAGCTGCGATCGCCAGGGTATGCAGGCTGATCGCCCGCCGGTCGACCAAGATGGCCAGGAAGGCGGCGCCGGCAGTGATCGCAGCCCGCTCGGCCGGGCTCGGCGCACCGGAGACGATCAAGTAGGCGACGACAGCCGCGAGGCCCACGGCGGCTGCGACCTTTTTGGAGGAAATGCGCAGGGCGGCCCAGGGCCACGCGGCGATCAGCAGCCGCGTAGCCGCGAAGGCGAAACCGCCGACGATGGCCATATGCAGGCCCGAGATGGAAATGATGTGCGCGAGACCAGAAGCGCGCAGGTCGTCGACCTGCTCCTGGGGCACGAAGGCCTCGTGACCGGTGACCATGGCCGCGGCCAGACCGCCGCTCTCCACGCCCATCTCAGCGACGATGCGCTTGGCGAGCGCCCAACGCACAGCATTGACCTTCATCTCCAAGGCCAGCCGCCAGGGCGGATGCTCGACCTGTGCAAGCCGCTCGACCGGCGTCAGGGCGAACCCGACGCCGCCGACACCGTCGAAGAACGCGTCGCGCGCGAAGTCATAGGAACCCGGGCTGGCGGGCGGCGGGGGCGCATTCACCATCCCCTTCAGCGCCACCGCCTTTCCCGGCGCCGGAAGGGTCTCGTCATCGCGCAGGGTGACCCGCACCCGGATCGGCGTTTCCGCAGGCGCCAGCCCGCTGATGCGGATCGGCGCCAGGAGCACCCTTGGCCCGCCCTGGCCGGGCGAGGCGATATCGACGACGAATCCCTCGATCAGCCGCACACCTCCGCCGGCGGGAGCAACGGGCGCGCGAACCGCCTGGGTCCGCAGCTTCGCCGCCGAAAAGCCGGCGACGGCGAAGGCCACGAGCACTAGCGCCACCGTCGCGGCACGCCCCAGAGCGAAACGCCTGACGCCCCAGAACAGCGCCGCAGCCAGCGCCAGCATGCCATAGGCGACAATCGCGACAGGCTCTCGCGGCAACGCCAGGTAGAGCGCCGCGCCAGCGCCGAAGGCGACCGGGCTCCACAGGGTCCAAGACTGCACGGAGGCTTGATCGACAAGCCATGTTGCGATGCGGCGAAAACTAGGACGCGGCCTAAAGGCCGTGCTAATAGGCGCCGCGCGTTCGCTTTGCGCGCCAGCGATAGAAATAGTTTCCAACTCGATGTCCGACCGTCCCGTCGTCACCCGGATCGCCCCCTCGCCCACCGGCTCCATGCACATAGGCACGGCCCGGACGGCGCTTTTCAACTGGCTTTACGCCAAGCACACCGGCGGCAAGTTCCTTCTGCGCATTGAGGACACCGATCGCGAGCGCTCCACCGAAGCGGCCGTGCAGGTGATTTTCGACGGTCTGGCGTGGCTCGGCCTGACGCCGGACGCCGAACCGGTCTTCCAGTTCGCCCGCGCTGACCGCCATCGGGAAGTGGTGGCCGAGATGCTGGCTCGCGGCGGCGCCTATCGCTGCTACATGACCCCAGACGAACTCGAAATCGAGCGCGAGGCCGCCCGAGCCGAGGGTCGGGTGATCCGCTCGCCCTGGCGCGACCGTACAGACGGCGGCAACTACGATGAAAGCCGTCCCTACGTCGTGCGCCTGAAGAGCCCGCTCGACGGCGAGACCGTCATCGACGACCAGGTGAAGGGCAAGGTCACGTTCCAGAACAAGACGCTGGACGACCTGATCCTGCTGCGTTCGGACGCCACCCCGACCTACAACCTCGCCGTCGTGGTGGACGACCACGACATGGGCATCACCGACGTGATCCGCGGCGACGATCACCTGAACAACGCCGCCCGCCAGACCCTGATCTACCAGGCCATGGGCTGGGAGGTTCCGGTGTGGGCGCACCTGCCGCTGATCCACGGCCCCGACGGGACCAAGCTGTCGAAGCGCCACGGCGCTCAGGCGGTCAGCGAGTTCGACGACATGGGCTATCTGCCCGAGGCGATGCGCAACTACCTGGCCAAGCTCGGCTGGGGCCATGGCGACGACGAGATCTTCTCTGACGAACAGGCGATCAGCTGGTTCGACGTCAAGGACGTGGTCGGCGCCCCCGCCCGCCTCGATTGGGACAAGCTCAACCACCTGAACAACCACTATATCCGCCAGGCCGACCCGGCCCGGCTGGCCAAGCTGGTGACGGAAATCCATAAGAGCCGCGACTTCCCGCTGCACGACGGCGACCAGGCCATCATCGAGCGAACCGTCCCGCTGGTGCGTGACGGGGCCAAGACGACGCCGGAACTTGCCGACGCGACGGTCTTTGCGCTCAAGCGCCGCCCCCTGGAGCTTCCGGAAAAGGCCAAGGGGCTGCTGACCGAGGAAACCCGCGCGCGTCTCCAGCGCCTGCACGAGGCCCTTGCTGGACAACCGACCTGGGACGTTCCGGCGCTCGAAGGCGCTCTGCGAGGCTTCGCTGAGGCCGAGGGCGTGGGAATGGGCAAGTTCGGCCCGGCCCTGCGCGGGGTGCTCTCCGGCGGCTCGCCGGCCCCCGACCTTGCGGGAGCCCTTGTGTGCCTTGGGAAAGACGAAAGTTTGGGGCGTCTCGACGACGCGCTTTCACAGTCCGCATAAAGCGCTATAAGGCGCCTGAAACGGGCGTTTAACTTCTTGCTCTACGGAAGGAATGGCATGGGCGACACGGCTAAGGTGAGTTTCGACGGCAAGTCGGTCGAATTGCCGATCCTCAAAGGCACTGACGGCCCGGCCGTCGTTGATATCCGCAAGCTGTACGCCGAAGCCGACGTCTTCACCTACGACCCGGGCTTCACCTCGACGGCGAGCTGCGAAAGCAAGATCACCTTCATCGACGGCGACAAGGGCATCCTGCTGCATCGCGGCTACCCGATCGATCAGCTGGCGGAGAAGTCGAGCTTCCTCGAGGTCTGCTACCTCCTGCTGAACGGCGACCTGCCGAACGCCAAGGAGTTCGAGCAGTTCGAGCACAACATCACCTATCACACGATGCTGCACGAGCAGTTCGATAGGTTCTTCATGGGCTTCCGCCGCGACGCCCACCCGATGGCGATCATGGTCGGCGCCGTCGGCGCACTGTCGGCCTTCTATCACGACAGCACCAACATCGATGATCCGGAACAGCGGATGATCTCGTCGCACCGGCTGATCGCCAAGATGCCGACGATCGCCGCCCGTGCGTTCAAGTACTTCAAGGGCCAGCCGTTCGTGCATCCGCGCAACGACCTGTCCTACTCGGAGAACTTCCTGCGGATGTGCTTCTCGGTCCCGGCCGAGGACTGGAAGCCGAATCCGGTGCTGACCCGCGCCATGGACCGCATCTTCATCCTGCATGCGGACCACGAGCAGAACGCCTCGACCTCGACCGTCCGTCTGGCCGGCTCGTCGGGCGCCAACCCCTTCGCCTGCATCGCGGCGGGCATCGCCTGCCTGTGGGGTCCCAGCCACGGCGGCGCGAACGAAGAAGCCCTGAACATGCTGGCCGAGATTGGCTCGGTGGAGAACATCCCCGAGTACGTCCAAGGTGTGAAGGACCGCCGCTATCGCCTGATGGGCTTCGGTCACCGGGTCTACAAGAACTACGACCCGCGCGCGAAGGTGATGCAGCAGACCTGCCACGAGGTCCTGAAGGAGGTTGGCCACTCCGACGACCCGCTGCTGAAGGTCGCGATCGAGCTCGAGAAGATCGCTCTCAACGACCCCTATTTCGTCGAGCGCAAGCTGTACCCGAACGTCGACTTCTATTCGGGCATCACCCTGCGGGCCCTCGGCTTCCCGCCGGAGATGTTCACGGTGCTGTTCGCCCTGGCCCGTACCGTGGGCTGGATCAGCCAGTGGAAGGAAATGATCGAGGATCCGTCGCAGAAGATCGGCCGTCCGCGCCAAATCTACACCGGCGCTCCGCAGCGCGACTACACCGCGCTCGACAAGCGCTAAGCGCGCCGACCGCCGAAAACGACGAAGCCCGCCTCATCGAGGCGGGCTTCTTTGTTTTCGCGTCAGGATTTCCGTTCTGCCAAGAGCTTAAGCACCGCGTCGGCCGCGGCCTCGGAAGGATCGGGCCCGCCTCGGCCCATCTTCAGCAAGGCCGCCGACTGCGCCTCGACCTGCGCCGCGCGCAGGGTCGGGTCGTCCAGGCGCTTACCGACCTCGCGGGCGAGGTTCGGCCCGTTGCAGTCGTCCTGAACCAACTCGGGCGCGACGAAGGCCTTGGCCGCGATGTTGAAGAGCGTGATGTAGGGCGTCCGGATCAGGCGCTTGAGGATCGCGTGGGTCATTGCGCCCAGCCGGTAGCCGACCACCATCGGCACGCCCGCCAGGGCCAGCTCTGTCGTCACGGTGCCCGAACAGGCCATGGCCACGGTCGCAGCCTTCATGGCGTCAAGCTTGGCGCCTTCACCTTCGACCACATGCGCCCAGCCCGACGCCTGCGCCTTGACTGTGTCGGCCACGGTGGGCGCCGCGGGGATCACGATCTGCAGGTCGGGGCGCTGCGCCTTCAGAATCGCCACCGCCTCGGCGAATGGCGGCAGGATTCGGCTCACCTCGCCCGGCCGGCTGCCCGGGAGGACCAGCAGCACCGGGGCCTCCGGCGCGATGCCCAGATCGCGCCGCAGACGCCCACCATCGGCGCCGGAGAAATCAAGGGTCAGGGCCGAATTGCCGACGAAGGTCGTCGGCAAGCCCTCAGCCTCGAAATAGGGCGCATCGAATACATGGATCGACAGCAGATGGTCGACCGTGGCGGCCAGGGTCCTGGCACGTCCTGGCCGCGTGGCCCACACTTGGGGCGCCACGTACTTGATGAGCGGCAGCTTCGGGTCGAGCTTGCGCAGTTGCTGAGCCACCCGCAGCGTGAACCCCCAGGAGTCGATCAGGATGGCAACGTCGGGCCTCTCGCGTTGCGCCAGGGCGACGGTGTCCTGGACCCGCGCAACGACCTTGCGATAGGCAAGCAAGCCCTCCAGCAGGCCCAGGATCGACAGCTGGGCGATGTCGAAGGGGCTTTGAACGCCCTCGGCCGCCATGCGCGCGCCGCCCACGCCGACGAAACGCACACCCTCACCCAGCCGCGCCCGCAGCGCGCGAGCCAGCCCTGCCCCGCGGTCGTCGCCGGAGGCCTCGGCGGCCACTAGCATTACGCAGAGAGGGCGGGTCACGGCTGCTCGGGCGGCTCCACGCCCACGACGAAGAGGCCTAGCTCGTCGGCCATCTCAATCACGGCCTCCCGATCGAGCACCAGCAGCCGGCCGACCTCGCCCGCCACCCCGGCGAGACCGGCCTTTGCGGCGCGCTGAATGGTGTTCAGACCGATGGTCGGCAGGTCGATACGCGTCTCCTGGATCGGCTTGGGCGCCTTGGCCAGCACCCCGCGCGGGGCTCCGGCGCTACCGCGGATGTTGGGAGGCAATTCGGCCACACGGCGGAGCATTGCGTCGGTGCCCTCCTGGGCCTCCACCGCCAGGACCAGGCCGTCGCAGACCACGGCGCCCTGCCCCACATCCAGTTCGCCGATCGCACGCGCGACCTTCAGCGCCCGCTGGACGTCGGCCATCTGTTCCTCGGTCGGTGTGACGCGGCCCAGCGGGCCTGCTGAAAGGGTCAGGTCGCCCATCACCTCATGCGCGCCCTCAACGGCGAAACCTTCCTTCTCGAACTCGCCGATAAGCTGGCGCAGTAGGGCGTCGTCGCCGCGGCGCGCAGCCGAGATCACGCCCGGCAGAGCCATCAGACCGCGCAGATCCGGCGCCAGGGCCTTGAAGTCGGGCCGATCGACCGTGCCGACCAGAGTCACCGCCTTGCAGCCAGCCCGCTTGAGCGCCTTGAAGCACTTGCCGAGTTCGGCGATGCCGATGTCGGCGCCGGGATAGCGGGCGATCTCCTCGCCCGCAAAGCCCTTCAGCCGCACGATGAAGAACGGCCGGCCGGCGCGTTCGCAGTGCTGGGCGATCTCGACTGGCAGATTGCCGCCGCCGGCGATCAGTCCAAGCTTCTGCATCGTCAGACCTCGCGCTCCGGCAGGCACAGCGGGCGGCTGGCGTCGGCGCGGATGAAGTCGACGATCTCCATGACCTCGGGGCAGGAAGCATAGGTCTCGACCGTATCGTCCAGGCGCTCCTGAAAGGTGCCTTCGTTGGCGAACAGCATACGATAGGCCGCGCGCATGGCGTTGATGGTCTCGCGGCTGAAACCCCGGCGTTTGAGGCCCAGCAGGTTCAGCCCTTCCAGATGTGCATGATTGCCCCAGACCGAGCCATAGGGGATCACGTCCTTCACCACGGCCGCCAACCCGCCGATCATCGCATGACGCCCGACGCGGGTGCGCTGGTGCACGGCGGCCAAGCCGCCGACGATCACGAAATCGGCGATGTCGCAGTGGCCGCCCAGCGTCGCCTGTTTGGTCAGGATCACCTGGTCGCCGACGACGCAGTCATGTCCGACATGACTCTCGATCATGAAGAGGCCGTCCGAACCGACCCGGGTCACGCCGCCACCGCCCACCGTGCCGGTGTTCATGGTGGCGTGCTCGCGGATCAGATTGCGGTCGCCGATGATCAGCTGGGTCAGTTCGCCCTTGTACGCTGTGTGTTGCGGCGGCCCGCCGAGGGTAGCGAACGGATAGACCGTGTTGTCCTCGCCAAGTTCGGTGGCGCCGTCGATCACGACGTGCGACATCAGCTTGGTCCGCGCGCCGAGCTTGACGTTCGGGCCTATCACGCAGAACGGGCCGATCGAGACGCCCTCGGCAAGCTGCGCCTTGGGATCGACGACCGCCGTGGCGTGGACTTCGATGCTCATGGCGTCTCCACCAGCATGGCTGCAAATTCGGCCTCGGCGGCGGTCTTGTCGCCGACCAACGCCTTGCCTTCGAACTTGAAGAGTCCGCCGCGCACCTTCACCACCTTCACGTGCATGCGCAGCACGTCTCCGGGGCGCACGGGCTGGCGGAAGCGGCAATTATCGACCGAGGTGAACAGGATGGTTTTGCCTTCCCGGTCCACATTCAGGGTCTTGGACATCAGCACCGCCCCAGTCTGGGCCATAGCCTCGACGATCAGCACGCCGGGCATCACCGCATAGTCCGGAAAGTGGCCCTGGAAGAACGGTTCGTTGATCGTCACGCACTTGATGCCGACGATCGACTCGTTGGGTCGATAGTCCTCGGCCCGGTCCACCAGGAGGAACGGGTAGCGATGCGGGATCCGTTGCAGGATCTCGGAAATGTCTATGGAGGTGTCGGCCACCGCAGTCTCGTTGCTCATTGCCCCTTCTCCTTGCGGTTGGCCGCACGCGCAAGCCACGCCACTTCCCGCATCCAGCGCCGGATGGGTTGCCCCGGCACGCCGCCCCAGGTTTCGCCTGCGGGCACGTCGCGGAAGACTCCCGCCGCCGCGGCCACCTGCGCGCCATTTCCTATATTCACATGGTCGGCGACCCCTGCGCGGCCGCCGAAGGCCGCGCCATCGCCGATGACGACGCTGCCGGAGATGCCGGTATGAGCGGCCATGACGCAGTTTCGTCCCACCTTCACGTTGTGAGCGATCTGCACCAGGTTGTCGATCTTGGTGTTCTCGCCGATCACGGTGTCGTCGAACGCCCCGCGGTCGATGCAGCTGTTGGCGCCGACCGTCACCCCGTCCTGCAGAATGACGCGGCCCAGTTGAGGAATGTCGACGACGCCGGTGGCGCCGCCCGCGGCGCCGAAACCCGGCTCGCCGATCACGGCCCCCGCCAGCACACGCACGCGATCACCGATCAGGGCGAAGCCGATTGTCGCATTCGCGCCGATCACGCAGTCACGGCCGATGGCGACGCCTGGTCCGATCACCGCGTTCGCGCCGATCTGCGTCCGCGCGCCGATCTGGGCGCCCGGGCCGATGACCACGCCGGGACCGAGCAACACGCCCTCCTCCAACGTCGCCTGCGGGCTGATCCCCATGTCGTCCACGTGCCGACGCGGCCGGTGCAGCCGGTTGGCGGCCGCGGCGTAGGCCGCCTGCGGCGTGGGCGTCACCAGGGCGACGCACCCGGCCGGCGCGAAGTCGCGGTCGCGCGGAGTGATGAACACCGCTCCGGCCTTCGCCGCGGCCAGCTCGGTGGCGTATTTTTTGTCGGACAGGAAGGTGATGGTGTCAGGGCTGGCGCTGGCCAGGACCGCGACGCCGACGACGCGGCGGTCGGCCTGCGTGGGGTCGGTCAGTTCGGCGCCCGTCAGGCCGGCCAGTTCTGCCAGCGTGACGGGGCCAAGGTCTTCGAAAAATCGGGGGTCGGGCATGACTATCCTCGCTCGACCCGCCTTTATCGCGAGTCGCGCCCTACTTGCGGGGCGCGGTGGTCGCAGCCGCCGCCGGCGCAGCAGCGGCCGGGGCCGCGGCTTGGTCCAGACGCTCGCGATCGAACGCAAACTGCGTGATCTTGGCGTTCAGGGCCGTGACGACCGGCTGACTGATGTCCATGGCCGGATTGGCGATCACGATCGCTTCTCGGTTCAGCAGCATGCCGCACTGGCGCTGCTGGTAGACTTGGCGGATGATCGGATCCAGGTCCTGGCCGACGCGCCCCAGAGCCTTCTGCTGGGTCGCGCCAAGTTCGCGCTCACGCAGCTGAGCCTTACGCTGGAAGGCGTTGGCCTTCACCTGCAGGGCCGCAGCACGTTGCTCGAAGGTGTTCTGATCCAGGGTCGCACGCTGGCCTTCCAGGGTCTTGGCTTCGTTCTGGAGAGCGGTCTCTTCCGCCTTCAGCTCGGCCTGAACCTGGGTGGCGATCTGCTGCAGACGGGTCTGCACGTACTTGCCGACCGTGGAGGTGGCGATGGCGCCTTCCAGCGAGATCACGCACACGCCGGGGATGGCCGGGCCATGGGTGACCGCCGGAGCCGCCGCAGCAGCGGGAGCGGCAGGCGCAGCCGCCTGGGCGAAAGCCGCGCTCGACGCGGAAGCGGTGATGGCGGCGACGCACGTCGCCGCGACAAGGGCTTTGATGGTCATGTGGTGAGTCTAGAACCTGGTTGAGGTGGAGAACCGGAAGGTTTCGGTCTTGTCGTAGTCTTCTTTGGCCAAAACTTGGCTGAAGTCGAATCGGATCGGGCCCATGGGCGAACGCCAATGGATCGAAAGACCAGCCGTCGCCCGCAGCGAAAGATCATCGTAGATCAGCGGGTCGACCGTGCCGTTGGCCTTGAGCTTATCCTTGTCGTCCAGCAGGCCGAGGGTGCCGACGTCCGAGAACAACGACGCCTTGATGCCGTACTGGTCGGGCAGACCGGTCGGAATGGTCAGTTCCACCGAGCCGATGGCGTAGGCGCGACCGCCGAGCGCGTCAGAGCGGCTGAAGTTGGTGTCGCGCGGACCGATGCCGGCGGTCTCGAAGCCGCGGAAGCTGTTGCCGCCCTTGTAGAAGCGGCTGTTGACCCGGACCGTGTCGCCGTTCCAACCCGCAATGTAGCCGGCCTGGCCGGTCACGCTGAGGATGAAGTCCTTGTTGAAGCCGTGATACCAGCCCCCGGTCACTTCGGTGCTGAGGTAGTTCACGTCGCCGCCCAGGCCCGCCAGGTCCTGGCTGACGTCGAAGCGGAAGCCGCGGGTCGGATTGATCGGGTCGTTCCGGCGATCATACAGATAGGTGTAGCCGACCAGCGAGGTCAGGTACTTGCCGCGCTGTCCGCAAAGCGACAGCGACACGATCGGCGCAGTCGGGTCGCAGTACGAATTGTCGATCTGGACGTCTTCCTGACGCAGGATGTAGCGCGTCGACAGACGCGAATTCAGGGTCAGCGGGAAGGCCAGGCGCAGGTTCGCCCCGATGGTCACGGTCTTGTACGCCGAATATTCCGTCAGGTCGTAGCGGTACGAGTAGAGGTCGATCCCTGCCCCCAGGTCGCGGCCCAGGAAGCGGGGCTCTGTGAAGCCGAAGTCGATCTGCTGGCGCAGCGAACCGGCCGAGATCCGGGCGCGAACGCTCTGGCCGCGGCCGCGGAAGTTCCGCTCGGTGACGCCCAGGTCCAGCACCAGCTGGTCGACCGACGAGTAGCCGGCGCTGAATGACAGTTCCCCGGTCGGCTGCTCCTCGACCTTGACCTGCAGGTTGGTGCGATCCGGCGCCGTGCCCGGGACCTCTTCGATGGTCACGTCCTTGAAGAAGCCGAGCGCGCGGATGTTGTTGCGCGAACGGTCGACCAGGGCGCGGTTGTAGGCGTCGCCTTCCACGAGATTCATCTCGCGGCGGATGACGTAGTCCAGGGTGCGGGTGTTGCCCGTCACGTCGATGCGCTCGACGTAGACGCGCGGGCCTTCACGGACCTGGAAGACCACGTCGACCAGACCGGTTTCCTTATTGGGCGTATAGCGCGGTCGCACGTCCACGGCCGCAAACCCCGCCGCACCGGCGGCGAAAGTCAGCGAGTCGGTCGCCGCCTCGATCTTCTCGTCCTGATAGGTCTCGCCCGAGCGGATCGGCACCAGCTGCTGCAGAACGTTCTTGTCGAGCTTCTGCAGTTCGGTCTCGACGCTGATCTTGCCGAACTTGTACTCGCGGCCTTCGTCGAGCGTGTAGGTGATGACGAAGCCGTTCTTGTCGGGCGCCAGTTCGGCGATCGCCGAGACGACGCGGAAGTCGTAGAAACCGCGGTTGCGGTAGTGCTTGCGCAGCTGCTCCTTGTCGTATTCCAGGCGATCCGGGTCATAGTTCGCGTTGGTCGCGAAGAACTTGTACCAGGTGGTCTGCTCGGTCACGACTACATCGCGCAGGTCGTTGTCCGAGAATTCCTTGTTGCCCAGGAAGTTGACGCGCAGGACGCCACTCTTCGGCCCTTCGTTGATCTCGAAGATCAGGTCGACGCGCTTCTGGGGCAGCTCGACGATCTTCGGCGTGACCTGGGCCGAGATGCGGCCCGAGCGGCGGTAAAGCTCGATGATGCGCTGGACGTCCTGCTGCACCTTGGCGCGGGTGAAGATGCCGCGCGGGCGGACGGTGACCTCGTCGCGCAGCTTGTCTTCCTTGAGGCCGGAATTCCCCTCGAACACCACCTTGTTGATGATCGGGTTCTCGACGACGGTCACGACCATGTCGGCGCCCTGCAGCTCGACCTTCACGTCGGCGAACAGGTCGGTGCGGAACAGGGTCTTCAGCGCCAGGTCGGCCTTGGCCGCGTCCAGCGTCTCGCCCGGCTGGATCGGCAGGTAGGACAGGATTGTCGACTGCTCGATGCGCTCGTTGCCGCGCACGATGATGCGCTGGATCACGCCCGACTGCTGGCCCACGGCCGGGGCGGCGGGCTCCGGCTGCGGCGGGGCCGCCTGATCCTGAGCCAGCACCAGGCTGGGGACGACAAGCGCCGTCGAACCCATCAGCAGGGCGAGGCCGGAGGCGAGCGCGGCGCGGCGAGCGCGGGGTCTTTGCATCGTATCAGCCGTCAAAGGAAATGGGCGGTGTCAGGAGAAGACGCCGCCGAGGATTTTGAACGCACGCAGTTGCTGCAGATCGTTCCAGGTGGCGAACAACATCAATCCCAGCAGCAGCGCAAGCCCCACGCGGTAGCCAGCGGCCTGGATGCGCGCGGCGAGCGGGCGGCGGGTGACCGCCTCGTAGGCGTAGAACAACAGGTGGCCCCCATCCAGCACAGGGATCGGCAGCAGATTCATGAAGCCGATGCTGACGGAAACGAACCCGGCGAGTTGCAGGAGATTGACGCCGCTGCCGAGGATCATCCCCCCCAGATCGGGGGCGCCGGCGGCGCCGGCCTGGGCGACTTTGCCGGAGATTCGCGCGATTCCCAGCGGCCCGCTGAGCTGGTCCGGCGAGACCTGGCCGGTGGCCATCCGGCCGAGGTAGTAGACCGTCGTCTCCAGCGTGCGCCAGGTGCGTTCAACGCCCCCCGACAGAGCCTCCAGCGGGCCGTAGCGGACATGGACGAAGTCCTTGGCGGTCTGCGCAGGCACCAGGCCGAGTTGACCCTGGCGGCGCTTGCCGGCGACCGCGTCCTCGCGGACCTTCCATTCCGGCGTGGCGGTGATCGCGACCTCGCGGCCTGCCCGCTCGACCACGAACCGGGTCGGGACCTCGGCGCGGACCTGCACGATCTCGGCGATCTGATCGAAGCTGCGGATCTTGCGGCCGTCGGCCTCGACGATCACGTCTCCGGCCAGGAAACCGGCGCGCTCGGCCGCGCTGCCCGGCTGCACCACGGCCACCCGCGCGGGCAGAACGTACTGGCCGAACGCCAGCAGCAGCGACGAGAATAGCGCCACGGCCAGCACGAAATTGGCGAAGGGACCAGCGGCGACCACGATGGCGCGCTGCCACAGCGGTTTGAAATGGAAGTAGCGGCTGACGGCCTCCACGCCTTCGCGGCGCTCGATCGTCTCGCGCATGGCGTCCAGGTCGTCGCGATCGGGCACGCTGGAAGCGTTTTCGTCACCGGTGAAGCGCACATAGCCGCCGAGCGGGATCCAGCCCACGCGCCACTCCACGCCCGACCTGTCCGTCCAGGCGGCGATGGCCTTGCCAAAGCCGATGGAGAAGCGGTCGATCGCTACGCCGAACATCTTGGCGGCCAGGAAGTGGCCCAGTTCGTGGATCGTGACCACCAGGCCGAGCACCAGGGCGAACGGAATGATGAAGGTCAGGGCGGTAAGGACGAAATCGACCATGTGCGGCAGTTCCTCCGACCTAACGGCCCCGCGCGGCGACGATGTCGCCTGCGATACGGCGGGCCGTGGCGTCGACCTGCCTGGCGTCTTCCAGGACGTCCCCGCCGGAGGCCATGTTCAATCGTTGCCCGGCCACGCGTTCCAGCGCCTCGGCGACCGTGGCGGCAATATCGAGAAAGCCAATCTTGCGGTCAAGGAAGGCGGCCACGGCGACCTCGTTGGCGGCGTTCATCACCGCAGGCGCGGCCCCACCGGCCGCCAATGCTTCTTTGGCGATCTTCAAGGCGGGAAAACGGCGCAGGTCCGGTTCTTCGAAGGT
>NZ_JAYRSU010000022.1:0-77302 GCF_041919955.1 Phenylobacterium sp.
TCGCGCCGCCGGTCTTCGCCAGCGTCAGGGTGATCGCAGCCGTCAGCGTCGTCTTGCCATGGTCAACGTGACCAATCGTGCCGATGTTGCAGTGCGGCTTAGTGCGTTCGAACTTTTCCTTGGCCATCGGGATCCTGCCGGCGTTGAATTCAAAGAGTTGGAGCGGGTAGCGGGAATCGAACCCGCATCCTCAGCTTGGAAGGCTGCTGCACTACCATTGTGCTATACCCGCCGCTGAAGGATGCGCGGGGTCGCGCCAGTCTCCTCAATAGTTCAGCTCTGGCGCGTGGTGGGGGAAGTAGGACTCGAACCTACGAAGCGATACCGCAGCGGATTTACAGTCCGCCCCCTTTGCCACTCGGGACATTCCCCCAGCGCGCTCAGAGCCAGATCAGATGCCTGGACAAGGGGTCTGCGCCTGAGCGAAGAACCCGTCCGGCCCCCGATTTGGAGCGCGTCTTATAATGTCCTCCCCTCGCGAACGCAACGCGCACTCGAAAGGTTCGAGAAAACAGGGTCAAAGGCCCTTCAACCGCAAGCCAGACAACGCTTCGGACGATTGGCTGTGGGGCTGGCACGCGGTTGCGGCCGCACTCGACAATCGCAAAAGAGGCGCCGCCATACGCCTTCTGGCCACCCCGGATCGGGCCAGGGAGCTCGAATCGAGATTCGGCCGTCCCAAGGCGCTGGAGGTGGTCGAGGGCGCCGCGATCAGCCAGATCCTGCCCCAGGGCGCCGTGCACCAGGGCCTGGCCCTCCGCATCCCGCCGCTCGCCTCCGTCGCGCTCGAGGACTTCGAGGCGCGGCGAGGCGCTGTGCTGCTGATGCTCGATCAGGTGACCGATCCTCAAAACGTCGGGGCGATCCTGCGCTCGGCGGCGGCGTTCGGCGCGGCCGGCGTCATCCTGCAGGACCGCCATGCGCCCAAGCTGGTCGGCGCGCTGGCCAAGGCCGCCGTCGGGGCGGTGGACAAGATCCCGACCGCGCACGTGGTCAATCTTTCCCGCGCGTTGGAGAGCCTCGCCGACCTGGGCTGGCGCGCCGTCGGCCTCGACGGCCATACCGAGACCTATCTCGACCAGGCCCTGGACGGCGGACCGACCGTGCTCGTCCTCGGGTCCGAGGGCGAGGGCCTGCGCCGCCTGGTCGCCGAGCATTGCGACGAACTGGCCAAGATCCCGATGCCCGGCGGCTTCGAAAGCCTCAACGTCTCGGCCGCCGCCGCCGTCGCCCTCTATGAAGCGAGCCGCCCCCGAAGCTGACCGGCTGCGCGAATCTCTTCTCTCCCGCGCCTAACCCGTTGCGGCGACGCGCCGGCTGTCGCATTCAGGATTGGATGATCGAAACCCTCGTAGCGCCCGGCGCCCTCGCCGCCCTTTTCTCGGTCCTGATGATCGACCTGGTCCTCGCCGGCGACAACGCCGTGGCGGTGGGCCTGGCGGCGGCCGGCCTGCCCCCAGACCAGCGGCGGAAGGCGATTCTCTACGGTCTCATCGCCGCCGTCACCCTGCGGATCGCCTTCGCCCTGATCACGGCGCAGCTGCTGGGAATCGTCGGCCTGCTGTTCGCCGGCGGACTGCTGCTGCTCTGGGTCTGCTGGAAGATGTGGCGCGAGCTGCGCGAGCAAGCCGCGCAAGACGAGGAAGTCGCGGGGGCGGTGATGGACGCCGACCCGTCCACCGAGCCCTCGCCCGAAGCCGTCGCCAAGCAGCCGAAGACCTTCCGCGCGGCCTTCATCCAGATCTTCATCGCCGACCTGTCGATGTCGCTCGACAACGTCCTGGCCGTCGCCGGGGCGGCGCGCCAGCATCCGGCGATCATGGTTTTCGGCCTGCTGCTCTCCATCGCCCTGATGGGGATCGCGGCCAGCTTCATCGCCCGGCTGCTGCATCGTTATCGCTGGATCGGCTATGTCGGCCTGGCCATCGTCCTCTACGTCGCCCTGCACATGATGTGGGAGGGGCACCAGGACATCGTCCGCGACCTGGGCAAGGCGCCGGCCTACAACGCCGCCGTCCCCGATTTCATGGACATCAAGCCCAAGGCGCCGGCCCCTGCGCACTAGGTGCGGCGGCGCGCCGCATTTTCGTGGACGGTGAAATCGGCGATTCGCCCCGGCGCTCGGCGCCAGCGCCGCGAAATTAACCAACCTGCGGCGTCGTATGGGTCCTGATAGGGGTGAAGTGTCAAATCTTCACCATATCTCTCCCCCCACACGCGAACGTTGTTGCGTGAACCCTGGCCAGATCGTTAAAGAGCCATTATCCAAATGGACGTCTTGAGATCGGTCGCCCCCGGCTGTCGGTCGATGGGACCAGGAAACTGGGGTTTTACATGAATAAGCTACTGCTCGGAGCTGCTCTCGCTGCGTCCATGCTGGCCGCCGCGCCGGCCGCGAACGCCGCGATCAACGTCGTCCTGCCGCCGGCCGCCGCCGATGGCAGCATCACTGCTGAATTCGGCCAAAGCGGCATCGCTTTCGGCGCTTTCAACCACACCTTCAACTTCACCTTCCCGTCGGCTGGCACCGCCAGCACCGGCGTGACCTCGATCAAGGTGAGCGGCAAGCCGTCCACCAACATCGACTTCACCTCGGTGACCCTGAACGGCAAGGCCTTCGCCATCACCAACGGCGTGTTCGACCTCGCCACCCTGGACGACTGGGCCGTTCCGGCCGGCGTCCAGACCCTGGTCGTCCAAGGCACCAGCGGCGGCAACGGCTCGTACACCGTCGACCTGGCCTTCGCTCCGGTCCCGGAACCGGCGACCTGGGCGATGATGATCATCGGCTTCGGCGCTGCCGGCTCGATGGTTCGCGCCCGTCGCAAGCTCGTCCCGACCGTGGCCTAAGCCACAGCGGACAAGCTGAAAGATCGACGCCGCCGGCTCTCGCCGGCGGCGTTTTTCTTTGCCTGTCGATCAGCGAACGACGACGGCGAACGGCCGACGCCTAGACCGCTTCGGAGATTCGGCGCGTCGCCAGCGCGATCGCCGAGTCGTCGCGCCGATAGAACGTCCACTGCTTGATCCGCTTGGACGTCACCAGCCTGGCCTGCACCAGGATGCGCATGTGCTCGCTCAGCGTCGGCTGGGTGACGCCCAGCTTGTCGGCCAGGAACACCGCGCAGACCCCGTCCTCCACCAGGTCGCCGTCGACCTGCGGCGGGAAGTGCGCCACCGGGTCCTTCAGCCATTCCAGAATCAGCAGCCGGCGCTCGTTGGCCATGGCGCGCAGAAGATCGGCGAGGTCCATATTGGGACTTTGCCAATCAACTAAGTTATGTCAAGTCTGCCGCCCTTCCCCTGGAACGGCGGCCCGATGATGAGCACGACTCCCTTCGTCACCCTCGACGTCTTCACCGACACCCGCTTCGGCGGCAATCCGCTGGCGGTGTTCACCGACGCGCGCGGCCTGACCGACGCCCAGATGCAGTCGCTGGCCGCCGAGATGAACCTGTCGGAGACCACCTTCGTCCTGCCGCCGCAGGACAGCGCCAACACCGCCCGCGTGCGCATCTTCAACCGCACCGCCGAGATGCCTTTCGCCGGGCATCCGTCGGTCGGGACCGGCTGGGTGCTGTCGCAGATGGGTCGCGGAGAGGTCCTGCGCCTGGAGGTTCCCGCCGGCATCGTCGAGGTCCGCATCGAGAACGGCGGCGGCGTGATCGCCGCGCCTCAGCCGCTGACGGTCGGCGAGGCCCTGCCCGTCGAGACGATCGCCGCCTGCGCCGGGTTGACGCCGGCCGACATCGTCGTCTCCGCGCACCGGCCCGTCGAGGCGACCGTCGGGGTGAAGTTCGTCTTCGCCGAGGTGACGCCGGACGCGCTCGGACGCGCCGCCCCCGACCTCGCCGCCTTCCGCCAGGCCGCGCACGATCACCCCGAACACGGCGACCGCCTCTCGCTGCACCTCTACGCGCACGACGGCGCAGGCGCCCTGCGCGCCCGGATGTTCGCCCCCAACTCCGGCACTGTGGAGGATCCCGCCACTGGCAGCGCCAATGCGACCCTAGCGGCCCTGCTGCTGTCGCTGTCCGACAAGGACGAGGCCGCCTGGACCGTGACGCAGGGGGTCGAGATGGGCCGCCCCTCCCGCCTTCGCGTCGCCGCGCGGCGAACCGCCGAGGGCGTCCGCGCCACCGTCGGCGGAGGCTGCGTGCCTGTCCTCAGCGGTCAAGCGCAGCTGGCATGAGCGATCGCAAGCCGCTGGACGCCTTCGCGACCCTCGTCATGGTCGCGCTGTGTCTATGCTGGGGCTTCCAGCAGATCTCGGTGAAGCTGATCGCCGCCGACATCACGCCCGTGATGCAGATGGGCCTGCGCTCGGCGATCGCCGCGCTCGTGCTCGGGGCCTTCACTCTGCGACGCGAGGGCCCCGCCGCGTTCGCGGACGGCTCGCTCGGTGCGGGCCTCCTGGTCGGCGCCCTGTTCGCCGCCGAGTTTCTGTGCATCGCGCTGGGCCTGGTGCTGACCAGCGCCTCGCACATGGTGGTGTTCCTCTACAGCGCCCCGATCTTCGCGGCCCTTGGCCTGCACCTCGTGCGGCCGGACGAGCGCCTGCGCCCGCTGCAATGGGCCGGCGTGCTGCTGGCCTTCGGCGGCATCGCCGTCTCGTTCCTGGCGGGTGGCGGGTCGGTGACCCGCGCCATGCTGGCGGGTGACGCACTGGGCCTGCTGGCGGGCCTTGCCTGGGGCCTGACCACTGTGGCGATCCGAGGCTCCAGGCTCGCCGACGCCCCTGCCGTGCGCACGCTCTTTTATCAGGTCGCTTTCGCGGGCGTGGCCCTCATCGCCTATGCGGCCGCGCGCGGGCAGACCGCCGTCCACTTCACACCGACGGTGGTGGGCCATCTGGCCTTCCAGATCGTGGTGATCACCCTGATCAGCTACGTGATCTGGTTCTGGCTGCTGCGGACCTACCTGGCCTCGCGCCTGTCGATCCTGTCGTTCCTGACCCCGCTGTTCGGGGTCGGCTTCGGCGTCGCGGTCCTGCATGAGCGGCTCGAGCCGTCGTTCGTCGCCGGCGCCCTGCTGGTGCTGGGCGGTATCGTCCTGGTCAGCGGATCGGACCTGTTCAGGCGGCGCTCGGCCGCCTGAACTCGGTCATCAGGCCGTTTCCGGCCCGCCGAAACGCGCCAGCCATTCGGCGACCTGCTCGTTCTCGACCTTCTTGAACAGCACCTCGGGCGCGGCGACCTTGCGGCCGGCCGGCAGGATGTCGAGCACCGCCGGTCCCTCGCCCGTCGGCCAGACCCCGGGGAAGCCCTCGCCCACCGCGAGCGCGATCTTCTCGGCCGCGAACGGGATGAAGGGTTCAGACACCTTGGCGAACAGGCCGACCAGGTTCAGCCCTGTGCGCACCACCACCGCCGCGCGCTCGGCGTCGGTCTTGATCGCCGTCCAGGGCGCCGCTTCGGTAAGATACTGGTTGCCCAGCACCCAAAGCTGCCGAAGGGCCGTGGTCGACTTGCGGAATTCCCGCGCCTCCATCAGCTCGGTCAGCTCGGCCAGCTTGGCGCTCACGTCGGCGTAGAGCCTCGCCTCCAGTTCGCCTGGCTCGCCGCCGGCCGGGACCACGCCCTCGAAGCGGCTCTCGGTGAACTTCAGGATTCGATTGACGAAATTGCCCAGCACATCGGCCAGATCGGCGTTCACCTGCGCCTGAAACTGCTCCCAGGTGAAGGTCGAATCCGAGGTCTCCGGCGTGTTGGCCGTCACCCACCAGCGCCAATAGTCGGCCGGCAGCAGTTCCAGCGCATGATCCATGAAGACCCCGCGCTTCTGCGAGGTGGAGAACTTGCCGCCGTAATAGTCGAGCCAATTGAAGCCCTTGAGCTGGTCGACCAGCTTCCAGGGCGCATTGGTCGCCGGCGTCCAGGTCCCGTCCGTCAGCTTCTCGTTTATCCCGATCAGGGTGCAGGGGAAGCCGACCGTATGGAACGGCACATTGTCCTTGCCCATGAACTCGACATAGGTCACGTCGGCCGCCTCGGGCCCACGCCACCAGCGTTCCCACTCAGCATCGGCGGCCGGACCGCGGCCGTCCTCGGCCGCGCGGGCGTCGGCCCATTCCCAGGTCGCGCCGATATATTCGATGGGCGCATCGAACCAGACGTAGAACACCTTGCCGGCCAAGCCCTCGATGTCGGGCAGTTGGCCTTCGGGGTTGGGCCCCCATTCGAAGGCGTTGACCGGCACGCCCCATTCCAAGTCGCGGGTGACGCCGCGGTCCTGCAACCCTTCGTCCAGCCACTTCAGGGCGATGGAAGTGACCAGCAGCGGCCACTGGCCCTTCTTGCTGTCGATCCAGGCCCGCAGACGGTCGGCGAACAGGCTCTGGCGCAGGAAGAGATGCTTGGAATCCCGGATCTCGATGTCTTCCGAGCCGGAAATCGCCGAGCGCGGATTGATCAGGTCGGCCGGGTCCAGAACCCGGGTGCAGTTCTCGCACTGATCGCCGCGCGCGGCGTTGTAGCCGCAGTGCGGGCAGGTGCCGATGACGTAGCGGTCAGGCAGGAAGCGCTTGTCAGCGTTGGAGTAGACCTGCTGGGTGACGCGCTCCTCGATGAAGCCGCTTTCCCAGAGTTGCTGGGCGAATCGCTGCGTCAGCCGGTGATTTTGCGGCGACGACGAGCGGCCGAAGTGATCCCACGAAAGGCCGAACCTGCGGCCAAGGTCGTGCTGCACCTCGTGCTGCTGGGCGCAGAAGGTGGCCGGATCCTGTCCCGCCTCGGCGGCCGCCAGCTCGGTTGGCGTACCGTGTTCATCGGTGGCGCAGATGTAGAGCGTCTCGACGCCTCGCGAGCGCTGGAAGCGGGCGTAGACGTCGGCCGGCAGCATGGAGCCCGCGAGCGTCCCCAGGTGCTTGATCCCGTTGATGTAGGGCAAGGCCGAGGTGATGAGGATGCGGGACATGGTGTCTCTCGAAATGAGGAGGAGCGCGCGCTTATAGGGCGCCCATATGGTTCGCCAAAGCGCAAGGACCAACCCCGGCGCTGAAAACCCTCGCCTTTTCGATGGCCAAGCTTCAGAGTGCGCCCAGGGGAAGCGGCGCTTCGTCAATGAAAACAACAGGCTGCTTCCGAGACAAAGGGAGAGACGCATGTTGAAGGGCGTAAACTGGATCGCCGTCGCTATCGCCTTTGTGGCGCTCGAGGCGCTGGGCTTTGTCTGGTACGGCCCGCTGTTCGGCGCGAAATGGATGGCGGAGATGGGAAGTCCGCAAGATCCCAAAAGCCCTCAGGTCGCGCTCGGCCTGGGCGCGGTGATCACCGTGGTCATCGTCCTGGGCCTGTCCTGGCTCCTGCGCCGACTTGGCGCCGCCTCGCTCCGGACCTGCGTCATGGGCGCTCTCGCGGCCTGGTTCTTCTTCAACTTCACGACCATGGCCATCGACTACCTCTACGTCGGGCACACGGGCGCCTTCGTGGCGATCAACATGGGCTACCAGCTCGTCTCGTACCTGATCGCCGGCGCCGTGCTCGGCCTTATGCCGCCTAAGGCAGCGGTCCCATGAAGACGAACAGGGCCCCGGCTGCGATCAGGCCGAAGCCCACCATGTGATTGAGCGTGAAGCGCTCGCCGAGAAAGGTGATCGAGAAGACCGCGAACACGGCGAGCGTTATCACCTCCTGCATGGTCTTGAGCTCGGCCGGCGAATAGGCCGCCCGTCCGATCCGGTTGGCCGGCACGGCCAGGCAGTATTCGAAGAATGCGATGCCCCAGCTGACCAGCACGATCAGCCATAGCGGCCGATGCTCGACCTTCAGATGGCCGTACCAGGCGAAGGTCATGAAGATGTTCGAGGCGATCAGCATGAAGATCGGGGCGATCGTCGCCACGTTGAAGGACAAGCGGGCTCTCCTTGCGCATTAGCGCTTAAAATCTGACGCCTTGGCCCTATAAGCTGCCAGCGTAGCGAGCGGGAGACTGGAATGCTGAACAGGGCGCTGGGGACGGTGGCGGCGGTCGCCTTGAGCATGACGCTGGCGGCCTGTGGTCAGGGCGGCGCGGCCAAGGAACAGACGCTGAAGATCTACAACTGGTCGGACTATATCGATCCGGCGATCCTGGCCGACTTCACTAAGGAAACCGGCATCAAGGTGCAGTACGACACCTTTGATTCCAACGAGGTGCTCGAGACCAAGGTCCTACAGGGGGCGACTGGCTACGACATCGTCGCACCCTCGAACCACAACGTTCCGCGCTACATCGCCGCCGGCGCCATCGCCGCGCTGGACAAGGCCAAGCTGCCGAACAACAAGAACCTGTGGCCCGAGGTCATGGCTCACATGGAGCCCTTCGATCCCGGCCAGAAGTACACCGTGCCCTATATGTGGGGCACCATCGGCATCGGTTATAACGCCAAGGAAGTAGCCAAGCGCCTGCCCGGCGTGAAGATCGATTCCTGGAAGGTGGTCTTCGACCCCGCCAACCTGGCAAAGCTCAAGGACTGCGGCGTCTACTATCTCGACGCGTCTGAGGACATGTACGCCGTGGCCCTGAACTATCTGGGCAAGGATCCGAACTCCAAGAATATCGCCGACTACCAGGCCGCCACCGACATGATGGTCAAGGCCCGGCCCTACGTCGCCAAGTTCCACTCCTCGGCCTATGTCGAGGGTCTCGCCAACGGCGACATCTGCGTGGCGGTCGGCTATTCGGGCGATGTGCTCCAGGCCAAGACCCGCGCCGTCGAGGCCAAGAACGGCGTCGATGTGGCCTACGTCATTCCACAGGAAGGCACCCAGGTCTGGTTCGACGTCTTTGCGATTCCCGCTGACGCCCCGAACCCCGGCGCGGCCTACAAGTTCCTCGACTACATGCTGCGGCCCGAGGTGATCGCCAAGGCGTCCAACTTCACCCAGTACGCCAACGCCAATATCGCGGCGACGCCCCTGGTCGAACCGGCGGTGCGCAACGATCCGAACGTCTATCCGACGCCGGAAGTGTTCAAGCGCCTCTTCGTCACCACCACCAAGGACCAGGCGCTGCTTCGCGAGGTGACCCGCATGTGGACCAAGGTGCAGACGGGGCAATGACCGAGCGCTCCCGCCCGCGCCTGAACATCGGTGCGGTTCGTTCGACCTTCGCGCCCTGGTCCGATCCGTCGGCCCAGCCGCTGGTGCGGTTCGACAAGGTGGTGAAGCGCTTCGACGGCGAAACCGCCGTCGCCGGCGTCTGCCTGGACATCTATCCCGGCGAGTTCTTCGCGCTGCTGGGCCCGTCCGGCTGCGGCAAGACCACGCTCATGCGGATGCTGGCCGGCTTCGAGGCTCCGGACGAAGGGCGCGTGCTGCTGGCCGGCCATGACCTGGCGGGCAAGCCGCCGCACGAGCGGCCCGTGAACATGATGTTCCAGTCCTACGCGCTGTTCCCGCATCTGACGGTCGAGAAGAACATCGCCTTCGGCCTGAAGCAGCAGGGCATGGACAAGGCTGCGATTGCGCGGCGCGTCGAGGAAATGCTGACCCTGGTCCGCCTCGAGGGCCTGGCCCGCCGCAAGCCCCACCAGCTCTCGGGCGGCCAGCGCCAGCGCGTGGCCCTGGCCCGCGCCATCGCCCCGTCGCCGAAGATGCTGCTGCTCGATGAGCCCCTCGCCGCGCTCGACAAGAAGCTGCGGGAAGAGACGCAGTGGGAGCTGATGGCCCTGCAGCAGCAGCTGGGCATGACCTTCCTGATCGTCACCCACGACCAGGAAGAGGCCATGGTCACCGCCGACCGCATCGCCGTCATGCGCGCCGGCCAGATCGTGCAGATCGGCCGCCCCGCCGACGTCTACGAAGCGCCCAACTCGCGCTACGTCGCCGACTTCATCGGCGACGTGAACATCTTCGAGGGCAAGGCCCAGCATGCCGACGGGTCGACCGTCCGCATGGCCAGCCCCGACGCGCCCCAAGGCTTCGATGTGATCGAGGACGATATTATCGAGATCGGCGCCACCGCCTGGCTGGCCGTGCGGCCCGAGAAGATCCAGGTGCACCTCGACGAGCCGCCGCCCGGCCCCAACCGCATGGCCGGCAAGGTCGCCGACATCGGCTACCTCGGCGACTGGACCACCTATCTGGTCGAGCTTGAGAGCGGCCGCACCATCCGCGCCGCCCGCGCCAACGCCGCCCGATTCGTGGACCGGCCCGTCGACTGGGACGACAAGGTCTGGCTGACCTTCGCCCGCGACGCCGGCGTGGTGCTGACCCAGTGAGCGGCCGGCGCGACCGCTCAGGGCTGGCCGCCCTGGCGCCGTTCCTGTGGCTCGGCGTCTTTTTCCTGTTCCCGTTCCTCCTGGTGGCCAAGCTGTCGCTGTCGGACACGGCCCTGGCGATCCCGCCCTATACGCCGCGGATCGACTGGTCCCAGGGCTGGACCGGCGTCGAGGCGTTTCTGCGGGGCCTCGACTTCGAGACCTATGCGCGCCTGCCGACCGACCGGCTCTATGTCGTCGCCTATCTGTCGAGCCTCAAGTTCGCCGCGGTCGCAACCCTGATCCTGCTGCTGCTCGGCTATCCGCTGGCCTACGCGATGTCGCGCTGTACGCCGGCGGTGCGACAGGCGCTGCTGATGGCGGTGATCCTGCCCTTCTGGACCAGCTTTCTGATCCGCGTCTACGCCTTGATCGGCATCCTCAAGCCTGAGGGCCTGCTCAACGTCGCCCTGAACGCCTTGGGCCTGCCCAGCGTCGCCCTGCTCAACACCGACACCGCCGTCTATATCGGTCTGGTCTATGCCTACCTGCCCTTCATGGTCCTGCCGCTCTACGCCGTACTGGAGCGCCAGCAGCACGACCTTTTGGAGGCCGCCGCCGACCTGGGCTGCACGCCGCTTCAGGCGTTCTGGCGCGTCACCTTCCCGATCTCTCTGCCGGGCGTGGCGGCGGGCTCCCTGCTCTGCTTCATCCCCATGGTCGGCGAGTTCGTCATTCCTGACCTGCTCGGCGGCTCGGGCACCCTGATGCTGGGCAAGACCATCTGGACGGAGTTCTTCGCCAACCGCGACTGGCCGGCGGCATCGGCCGTGGCCATCGTCCTGCTGTTCACCCTGGTCATCCCGATCGTCTTCTATCAGCGCCAGCAGGCCAAGCTGATGGAGGCCGGGCGATGAAGCGCGGCCTGACCGGATTCAACATCGCGGCTCTGGTGGTCGGGTTCGGATTTCTCTACCTGCCGATCGTTCTGCTGGTCATCTATTCGTTCAACGCCAGTCGTCTGGTCACGGTCTGGGGCGGCTTCTCGACCCGCTGGTACGGCTCGCTATTCCGCAACGAGCAGCTTCTGGACGCGATCTGGGTGACATTCCGGGTCGGCCTGATCTCGGCCACCATCGCCACGATCCTCGGAACCCTCGCCGCAGTCGCCCTGGTCCGCGCCGGCCGGTTCAAGGGGAGGACGGTCTTCTCCGGCATGATCTTCGCGCCGTTGGTGATGCCCGAGGTGATCCTCGGCCTCTCGCTGCTGCTGCTGTTCGTCTCCATCGGCCTGCCGCGCGGCTTCTGGACCGTGACCGTCAGCCACGCGACGGTGACCATGTGCTACGCGGCCGTCGTCATCCAGGCGCGGCTGGCCGCCTTCGACCGCCAGTTGGAGGAAGCGGCCCAGGATCTCGGCTGCCCACCGATCAGGGCCTTCTTCCTGGTCACCCTGCCCAATATCGCCCCCGCCGTGGCGGCGGCATGGATGCTGGCCTTCACGCTCTCGCTGGACGATCTGGTCATCGCCAGCTTCACCTCCGGCCCAGGAGCCACCACCCTGCCGATGCGCATCTACAGCCAGGTCCGACTGGGGGTGAGCCCGGAGATCAACGCCGTCTCGACCCTGCTGATCGGCCTGGTCGCAACGGGTGTCATCGCCGCCTACCTGCTCCAGATGCGCCGGCGGAAAATCGAAGACTAGAGAGGCGCCGTGCGGTCGAACCAGGGCCGCGCCTTTTCGATCTGCCCGGCAAGACGATAGAGCAGCGCCTCCTCTCCCATCCGGCCGACGAACTGGACGCCGATCGGCAGACCGCCGCGTGCGCTCCAGGCCAGCGGCAGGGTCATGGCCGGTTGCCCGGTGTTGTTGAAAGCCTGGGTGTTGGGCATGAAGGCGAACAGGCGCTGGACGTACTCGGCCGGGTTCTCGGTCAAATGTCCCACCGGGATCGCCGGGCTGCCCAGGGTCGAGAGCAGCAGCACGTCGTAGCGCTGGAAGAGGCCCGCCACCGCGCGTCCGTAGGCATGTATCGCAGCCAGGCCCCGCACGTAGGCCGAACCCGAGACCTGCTTGCCGCGCTGGCACATGA
The DNA here is from genome assembly GCF_041919955.1 of Phenylobacterium sp. GTDB lineage: Bacteria > Pseudomonadota > Alphaproteobacteria > Caulobacterales > Caulobacteraceae > Phenylobacterium. Next base: position 12,274 of record NZ_JAYRSU010000022.1, read on the forward strand.
GCCAGGTCAGCAGTTCTACATCGCCCTCAGACACCGGGCGGCCGCGCCGCTCGCCCTCGGCGTCGAGCGTGGCGGCGATGCTGGCGGCGATCACGTCGCCCGCGCCCTGCTGCATGGCGGCCAGATCCCCGGGCACGTTTACCTCCTCGACCATGTGCCCCATGCCCTCGCACAGCCGCGCCGCGTCCAGCACCGCCCCGGCGCATTCCGGATCGAGGGCGTCGGACGCCAGGGCTGCGGTGGTAAAGCCGATGGAGAGCTTGCCGGGATCGCGGCCGACCTCATCGGCGAAGGGACGCTCGGGCCTGGCCAGGAAGTAGGGATCGCCGGGCTGAGGCTCACACACCACGTCGAGCAGCACCGCGCTATCGCGCACTGAACGCGTCACGGCATGCTGGATCGAGGCCCCGCCCCACCCCTCGCCGGTCGGCGCAAATGACACCCGCCCTCTTGAAGGCTTCATGCCGAACAGCCCGCAGGCCGAGGCCGGCGTGCGGATCGAGCCGCCGCCGTCGCTGGCGTGGGCTGCGGGCACGATGCCGGCCGCCACCGCCGCCGCAGCCCCGCCTGACGAGCCGCCCGGCGTGCGCCCCACGTCCCACGGGTTGCGGCAGACGCCCAGCAGCGCCGGCTCGGTCACCGGCATCAACCCGAACTCCGGCGTATTGGTCTTGCCGAAGATAACCAGCCCCGCCTCCTTATAGGCGGTGGTGATCGCGCTGTCGGACGTCGCCAGGGTGTCCTTGAACACCGCCGAGCCGGCGGTGGTCGGCGATCCGGCCAATTGCGCGCCGAGGTCCTTGAGCAGGAATGGTACGCCGGCAAGCGGCCCGCTCCAGATCGGCCGCTTGACGTCCTGGCGGCCCCATTCGGTCAGGTCCATGGTGACCGCATTGATCTTTGGATTAACCGCCGCCATTCGCGCCACCGCTGTCTCCAGCAGTTCGGCGGCGCTGACCTCGCCGTTCGCGACCAGCCCGGCCAGGCCCACAGCGTCATACTTGCGGTAGTCCTCGAAGTTCATCGGCGTTCCTCCTGATCAGCGTTCACCTGATCACAGCAGGGCCGCCCTTCCAACCGTGAGGCTCAGTCCTCGGCGATCAAGCTGTGCTTTCGGGTGTCGCGCATCCGCAGATAGGTGATCAGTGAGACGCCGATCATCGCCGTGACGTACCAGTAGAAGCCGCTCTCCATGCCCTGCTGCTTGAACCATAGGGCCACGTACTCCGCCGTGCCGCCGAAGATGGTGTTGGCTAGGGCGTAGGGCAGCGCCACGCCCAACGCTCGAATGTGGGCGGGAAAGAGCTCGGCCTTCACCACCGCGTTTATCGAGGTGTAGCCCGTCACGATGATCAGGGCGCCCAGCACGATGGCGAAGGCCGCGAACGGGTCCGATGTCTTGGCCAGCGTGGTGAAGATGATCCAGGTGAAGGCCACGCCCAGCACCCCGAAGCCGACCATCAGGGGCTTGCGCCCGACGCGGTCCGACAGCGCGCCCGCCGCGGGCTGGATCAGCATGTAGACGAACAGCGCCGCGGCGCTGATCGCCGTCGCCGTCTCGCGGCTGAAGCCAGAGGTGTTGACCAGGAACTTCTGCATGTAGGTCGAGTAGGCGTAGAAGGCGAGCGTGCCGCCGGCCGTTAGCGCAATGACCACCAGCGCCTGGCGCGGATAGTGCCGGAACAGGGCCAGGCCGCTGGAGCGCGGCGCGCCTTCGGCTTGCGCGTTCTTGAACGACTCGGTCTCGGCCAAGCCCCGGCGCAGATAGAAGACCACCACGGCCAGCGCTCCGCCGATCAGGAACGGGATGCGCCAGCCCCAGGCTTCCAGGTCTGGCTCGGGCAGGATCGCCTGCAGGATCAGCAGCACCAGCAGCGCCAGCAACTGGCCCGAGATCAGCGTCACGTACTGGAAGCTGGAGAAGAAGCCGCGCCGCTCGCGCCCGGCCATCTCGCTCAGATAGGTGGCGCTGGCCCCATACTCCCCGCCGACGCTGAGCCCCTGCATCAGCCGCGCCAGCACCAGGAGCGCCGGGGCCGCCCAGCCAATCTGATCGTAACCCGGCGAAAGGGCGATCAGCAGCGAGCCGCCGCACATCAGCGACACTGACAGGGTCAGGCCCGCTTTGCGCCCCTTCCGGTCGGAGTAGATCCCCATGATCCAGGCGCCGATGGGCCGCATGAGGAAGCCCACCGCGAACACAGCCGCAGCGTTCAGCAGCTGGGCCGTGCGGTCGCCCTGCGGGAAGAAGATCGGCGCGAAATAGAGCGTGAAGGCCGAATAGACGTACCAGTCGTACCACTCGACCAGATTGCCGGTCGAACCGCCGATGATCGAACGCAGTCGATGACTTACGGCGCTGTCGGCCATGCCGGATCCCTCCCTGACTCGGTCGGCAGACTAGGATTTCCAGGCTGCTGCGTCATGAAAAGAAGGAGCCAAAACGGCGGCCGCCCGGAGCTGCCGACACAGCTGCAAATCCCGCCTCAAGCATTAAGAAAAATTCTAATTTCCCCTAATAATTCATCACTTTAGACGCCATCGGTTGTATCTCGTTGCAACTGCATTTAGCCCCCGATACCTCCGTTATCGAAACGCTAACCAACATGCGGATCGCCGGAGATCCGCCTATGGAGGGGTCAATGACTAACCTGTTTAAAATCGCTCTCAGTGGAGCCGCCGCCGTCGCGCTACTGACCGGTGCGGGCTCCGCTTCGGCTGCGAGCCTGCTAGTGGGCGGCTATACGCTGGAAGAAGGTTCGTTCGGCACCGGCCTCGGCGTCCACTCGATCGGAACGCAGAGCGGCAACACCATCTATGGTGAAGTGAACAACGACGGTTCGTCCGTGGAGTTCAGCAGCAACGGCCTGCTCAGCCTGACCGGCAACGGTGAGGCCACGGTCACCAACAGCACGACGATCAACGACCTGACCGTGACCTTCGAGAAATCGTGGGACAACATCACGTTCTATCTGCAGGCCGAAAAGGGCAAGAACGCCCAGGATTCGCAATTTACCCTGCTGGTGAATGGCGCGGCGCTCTTCACCGGCCCGGCTTGCTCGTTCTGCGTGGCGACGGGCGGCGGCAGCAAGTTCACCATCTCGGGACAAGGCATCAACAGCCTGGCCTTCACCTTCAATCCGGGCATCGACACCGCCAAGCAGTTCCGGGTCGAGGGTCTCAGCTCCGCCGTTCCCGAGCCGGCCACCTGGGCGATGATGATCGGCGGCTTCGGCCTGGCGGGCGTCGCGCTCCGTCGCCGTCGGATGATCGCCGCCGTCGCCTAGACCCACCAAGCGCAGCGACGAGAAAGAGGGCCGTGCGGATCCGAGCCGCACGGCCCTCGCCTTATCCGCCGCGTGAATGGCTTGGCAGCGAGCCTGCGTCGTGGCATCCGTCGCTCCGAGCGGCGCATGCGCCGCCGCGCCGGCTTAGCTCAGTTGGTAGAGCAGCGGTTTTGTAAACCGAAGGTCACGGGTTCAAGTCCTGTAGCCGGCACCACGTCCCCGCCCTCTTCGCAACGGCCCCGCTGAGGCGTATGGACGGGCGCATGGACGCCAAGCCGATTACGGTTTTCATCGACGCCGACGCCTGTCCCGTCAAGGACGAGGTCTATAAGGTGGCCCAGCGCTACGGCCTCAAGACCTTCGTGGTGTCCAACGCCTTCATGCAAATACCGGTCTCGCCGCTGATCGCGCGGATGATCGTCGATGCCGGTCCCGACGCAGCCGACGATTGGATCGCCGAGCAGGTCGCACCCGGCGATGTTGTCGTGACCAACGACATTCCCTTGGCCGAACGGGTGCTGAACGGCGGCGGCCATCCCATCTCGGCCCACGGCAAGCCCTTCACGCCCGACTCGATCGGCTCCGCACTCGCTCAGCGCGCGCTGATGGAGCACATTCGCTCGACCGGCGAGATCACCGGCGGGCCGCGCCCGTTCGATCGCAACGACCGCTCCCGCTTCCTCCAGGCTCTCGACGAGACGATCCAGAAGGAACGACGTCGCCGCGCCCTGCAACCACGTCTATGACCAGCCTGTTCGCCAGCAACGAGGGGATCTCGACCATGCGCAACGCCACCCTGATGACCGTCTTGGGGGCCTGCGCCCTCCTCGCCGCCTGCGGCAAGGGCGGCGAGACCGGGAAGACCGCCGAGGCGCCGGTCGCCGCGCCCTCCAGCGACGCCGCACTGCCGGAACCTACGGCGGAAGAGAAGAAGGCGCTGCTGGCCAGCCTGCCGGCCCCCTACAACACCGGCGATCTCGAAAACGGCAAGGCCAAGTTCGCCATGTGCCGGTCCTGCCACACGATCGTCCAGGGCGGCGCGAACCTGACCGGCCCCAACCTCTACGGCATCTTCGGCCGCAAGGCCGGCTCGGTCGCCGACTACAAGTATTCCGACGCCGTGAAGGCCGCCGGCTTCACCTGGGACGCCGAGCATCTCGACAAGTGGCTGGCGCAACCGCGCGACTTCCTGCCCGGCACCAAGATGACCTTCGCAGGCCTGAAGGCCGAAAAGGATCGGGTAGACCTGATCGCCTTTCTCAAGGTCGAAACCGGCTACAAGGCTCCGTAGGACGCTAACTCTCCAAACAGTCAACCTTGACGAGAATTGGCTTCGGCCGCAGGATCATGCGGTCGAGGCTGCGCTTGCATCTGTCAGCCGAGATCCTGCGCCGGCCCGTGCGACACCCCCTTGTCGCCGACGGCGCCACCCCGACAACTCGCCTCCCCCTCGGGGGAGGCTTTTTCGTTGTCGTCAGCGGCCTATTATTCGGCGGCGTTGGCGGCGCGCGCCTGCTCGGCTTCCTCGAACGCCTCGATGCGGCGCGCCGTGGCCTGGGGCGATTTTGTGAAGCGCGCCAGCATGTTGTAGAAGACCGGCACGATGAACAGCGTCAGCAGGGTCGAGAAGATCGCCCCGAAGAAGATGACCACGCCGATGGTCTTGCGGCTTTCGCCGCCGGCCCCGCCCCACATGATCAGCGGCACCGCGCCGGCCGCCGCGGCGATCGAGGTCATGATGATCGGGCGCAACCGCAGCGAGGCGCTTTCGATCACCGCCTCGCGCACCGACAGCCCCTCGTCCCGCAACTGATTGGCGAATTCGACGATCAGGATGCCGTTCTTGGCCGCAATCCCGATGAGGATGATCAGACCGATCTGGCTATAGGTGTTCACGGTCGAGCCTGCCACCAGCAGGCCGAACAGGCCGCCCAGCGCGGCCACCGGCACGGTCAGCATGATCACCGCCGGGTGGATCCAGCTCTCGAACTGCGCGGCCAGCACCAGGAACACCAGCAGCAAGGCCATGGCGAAGGCCAGACCCACCGCGCTGCCCGCTTCCAGATAGTCGCGGGCCATGCCGCCCCACTTGATCTGCGGACCGGGCGGCAGCTTGGCCACCTCCGCCTCGAAGAACTTCACCGCCTCGCCGATCGGATAGCCGGGGTTCAGCTGCGCCGATAGCGTCACCGAACGCAGCCGGTCGACGCGCGAGCGGTCGGGCGTGTCGCCCCGCACCTCGGTCGTGGTCACGGTCGAGAGCGGCACCAGTTGGCCGGAATTGGCTCTCACATAGAGGTTGCCGATATCCTGCTCGGTCTGGCGCTTGTCGCGGTCGGTCTGCAGGAGGACGTCGTACTCCTGGCCGTTCTTGATGTAGGTCGTCACCCGCCGGGTGCCGAAGTTGCTCTCCAGAGCCCGGCCGACCGCCTGAGCCGAAACGCCCAGGGTCGCGGCCTTATCGCGGTCGATGCTGACCAGCACCCGCGGGCTCGTCGGTTCGTAATCCAGGCGCGCGCGCGCCAGGCCCGGATTGGCTTCCGCCGCCGCCAGCAGCGGCTTGATCCACTGGGCGATCTGCCCGTAGTCGTCGCCGACCGCGATCACGTCCACGCCGCCGCCCCCGCCTCCGCCGCCGCCCCGCGAGAAGGCCGGCCGCACCGAGGCGATCGCGCGCACCGAGGTGATCGACGACAGCTCGCGGTTCAGTTGGGCCGCCAGCTCGTTGGAGGTGACGCCGGTGTCCGGCGCCACGTTGGCGTTGCCGAAGCCGCCGTTGAACTGCGTATTGCCAAAGCGCGGGACGCCGACGATGTAACGGGTGATCAGGCCGTCCTTGCGCAGCTCCTGCAGCCGCGCCTCGACCTGATTGGCCGCCTTCATCGTGTAGTCGAAGCCCGCGCCCTCCGGCCCGATCATGCTGAGATCGATGCGGCCGCGATCCTCGTCGGGCACCAGTTCACGCGGCAGCGCTGCGAACAGCCCGCCGGCGCCGAGCGCCAGCACCGCCACCATCACGCCGGTGGCGATGGTGGCGCTGCGCTTGCCCAGCAGAGCGTCCAGCGAGGCGTGATAAGACGACTTGAGCTTGTCCATGGCCGCGTCCACGTGGCGGGCGATGAAGCCCTCCCCGTGCGCGGGCCGCAGCAGCTTGGAGGCCAGCATAGGCGACAGGCTGAGCGCCAGCAGGGCCGAGAACGCCACCGCGGCGGCCACGGCCACGGCCAGCTCGACGAACAGCCGGCCGATATAGCCCGGCAGGAACATCAGCGGCGCGAAGACCGAGATCAGGACGATGGTGGTGGCGACCACCGCGAAGAACACCTGCCGCGCGCCGCGCTGGGCCGCGACGATCGGCGGCTCGCCATCGTCGATCCGCCGCTGGATGTTCTCGACCACCACGATGGCGTCGTCGACGACCAGACCGATGGCCAGCACGAGAGCCAGCAGGGTCAGCAGGTTCAGCGAAAACCCGAGCGGCGCCAGCACGATGAAGGTCGACAGAATACAGATCGGGGCGACGATCGACGGGATGAGCGCCGCCCGCCATGTCCCCAGGAACAGGAAGTTCACCAGCGCCACCAGCGCCAGCGAGATCCCCATGGTGATCCAGACTTCCTCGATCGCGTGCTTGGTGAAGACGGTGTAGTCGACCGCCACCTCCAGCGACGTGCCCTTCGGCAGCGCCTTGTTCAGCTCAGGCAGCACATCGTGGACGCCCTGGGATATCTCCAGATCGTTGGCCTGCGACTGGCGGGTGATGCCGATGCCGACCTGGTCGCGGCCGTTGGAGCGGAAGGATCGACGGCGCTCGTCGGGCCCCTCCTCGACGCGGGCGATGTCGCCCAGGCGGGTCACATAGGGCTGTGTGGCGTTGCCGGTTGCGACCGCGGCCGCCCCGCCCGACGGAACGACCGGCAGGTTCGCGAATTCGGCGGGGGTCGAGTAACCGCGCCCGACCCGGATCGTGAAGTCCTTGTCCGGCGCTTCGAGCGAGCCGGCCGGCAGTTCCAGGTTCTGGCTGTTCAGCGCGTTCTCGACGTCGTCCACGGTGACGCCGCGCGCGGCCATCTTGTCCGGGTCGAGCCAGATGCGCATCGAATAGAGCTGGCTGCCGGCGACATACACCTGCGCCACGCCCGGGATCGTCGAGATCCGCTCCACAAGGTAGCGGTCGGCGTAGTCCGACAGCTGCAGCCGGTTCAGCGTCGATGACGAGAACGAGATGAACATGATGGCCGAACCGTCGGCCGTCGCCTTGGCGATCTGCGGCGGGTCGGCCTGCAGCGGCAGGTTCGCGGCCACGCGGCTGACCGCGTCGCGCACGTCGTTGGCGGCATCGTCCAGGTTACGATCCAGCCGGAACGAGATGTTGATGTTCGAGCGCCCATCGCGAGACGAGGAATTGACCCGGTCGATTCCCTGGATGCCGGAGATCTGCCGCTCGATGACCTCGGTGATGCGTTCCTCGACCACCTCGGCCGACGCCCCGCGATAGGTCGTGGAGATCGACACCACGGGCGGATCGACGCTGGGCAGTTCGCGCACGGTCAGGGAGGCGAACGCCGCCAGGCCGACCACGCAGAGAATGATCGCCGCGACCGCGGCGAAGACGGGCCGACGGACCGAAAGGTCGGACAGCATCATGCGCCGGGCCGCGCGGCGCGCGCTCCCGGCTGCGGCCCGGCCATGGCTTCACGCGAGCCAGGGGTGATCGGCTTCACCGGCTGGCCCGGCTGGATCTTGTTCAGGCCGTCGGCGACGATCTGCTCGCCGGCGCGCAGGCCGTCCTTGATCTCGACCATGCCATCCTGGCGCGCCCCGGTCAGCACCGGGCGCTGTTCGGCGATGGTGTTATCGCCCTGCTTCGTCAGGACGAAAACGAAGTTCGAAGCGCCCTGGACCGAGACGGCCGCCTCGGGGGCCGCCACCACCGGGCGCTGGCCGCGGGCGATGCCGACCCGCAGCATCATGCCCGGCTTCAGGCGACGGTCGGGATTGGGGAATTCAGCGCGCGCGGTGATCGCACGGGTCTTCTCGTCGATGCGGGTGTCCAGTTTCTGGATGCGCCCGGTGATCTTCTCGCCCGGATAGGCGTCGATGCTCGCGACGATGGGCTGGCCCTCGCGGACCGAGGCCAGGTAACGGTCCGGCACCTCGAAATCCACGCGGATGGCGCTGACATCGTCCAGGGTGACGATCGGCGCGCCGGGATTGATCAGAGCGCCCGGCGCAATGTCGGTCAGACCGACGACTCCGGCGAACGGGGCGCGGATGGTGCGGTCGCCTTCACGGGCCCGCGCGGCGTCCACGTCCGCCTTGGCCGCCAGATAGGTCGCCTCGCGCTGGTCCAGCGCCGATTTGGACGCAAAACCCTGCGCGGCGAGCTGCTTCCAGCGATCGTAGTCGCGCTGGGCCTGCACCAGCTTGGCCTGCGCCTGCACCAGCGCGGCGTTCTGCTCGGTCGCCTTCAGCTCGACCAGCACCGCCCCCTTGGGCACGTATTGCCCGTCGCTGAAGCGCACCTTGTCCACCAGCTGCGTGGCCGCCGCGCTCAGGATCACCGACTGGCGTCCCTTGGCCAAGCCGATCACGTCGATGGTGTCGGTGAAGATCTTCTGCTGCGCGCCCACCAGGACCACCGGGGTCGGGCCGCCCATGCCGCCGCGGCCGCCGCCGCCGCCCGGACGGCCGCCACCGGGGCCGCCCTGGGCCATCGCGGCTCCTCCGCCGCCCGGGCCGCCGGGCCCCTGCTTCTTGCCAAGGGTCAGCTTCCAGGCGCCTGCGGCCACCATCAGGCCCAGAATTACAAGGGCGCCCACGAGGAAGAAGTGGCGGCGTATCAAACTGCAGGAACTCCTGGCCGCATCGAAGTCGAGGCGGGATGGTCGTGAATCGAGACGCGTCTTATGGCGACGACTTAGGCGCCGTCCAGTGACAGAACGATGGCTTAGCGTGTCCGCTTTGAAATAGAGGCGCTTACAGACGCCCCGAGATATTCCTTGGGCAGCGAAAATACGTGCGCAACGGTAATCGCAAAGAAAACGGGCGCCGCTAATCCGGCGCCCGCCTTGTCCGTTCCTCTAACTGAGCTGGCTAAGCGTCATATCCCGGCAGGGCGCGGTCCAGTTGGCGCAGTGCGCCGGGCCAGGCCAGTTGCCCGCCCAGGCCGCGCGCGACCTGCATCTTGACCTCGTCCTGCGCCTCCTGCGGGGCGAACAGGACATTGTCGCGTCCGACGCTCAGGGCCATGACCTGCTGCTTACAGGCTCGCTCCAGATAGAACATGTTGATCCAGCACTCGGCCGCTGTGGCGCCGACCGCCAGGGTGCCGTGGTTGCGCAACAGCATCATCTTCTTGTCGCCGATGTCGGCGACCAGCCGCTCGCGCTCGTCCAGGTTCAGGGCGATGCCCTCGTAGTCGTGATAGGCCAGCATGGTTCGCACGATCAGCGCGTGCTGCGACAGCGGCAGCAGACCTTCCTTCTGCGCGGACACCGCCACGCCCTGATCCGAATGCAGGTGCATGACGAAATGAGCGTCGTCGCGCGCGGCGTGGATCGCCGAGTGGATTGTGAAGCCCGCCGGATTGATGAAGTACGGGGTCTCCTGGAGGATGTTGCCGTCCAGGTCGATCTTGACCAGCGACGAGGCCGTCATCTCGCCGAAGTACATGCCGTAGGGATTGATCAGGAACTGGTGTTCGGGGCCCGGCAGACGGGCGGAGATGTGGGTGTAGATGGCGTCGTCCCAGCCATGGAGCGCCACCAGCCGGTACAATGCGGCCAGATCGACCCGCGCCTGCCATTCCTCGGCGCTGACCTTGCCCTTTAGCGAGGCGACCCCCGCGAGCGAACCATCGGCCATGACGGCCTCCCTCTCATTGTTCGATCTTTATGATCGTTGTTCACCAGGGTCGCGCCGGGGACCGCGAGCGTCAAGCGGCGCCCGCTCTACTGTGAACGCTTGGCCGCCGCCTCCTGTCGGGCTCGCTTCAGCGCCTCGGGGTCGAGTTCCTCCGCCGCCGGTTGAGGCGCGGCGCGCTCCGTCTCGGCTTGGCGGTCGGCTGCGGCGCGCTCGTCGTCCGCGGCGGGGGGCTTCTGGGTCGACATGCTCGCCTCCTCGTTGGTCGGGGGATCAAGTCGCCAGCGCGTGGCGATGTTCCGCCTCAGGCGGTGGTCTTCACCCGCGCCACCGCATCGAGCCACCGCGCATAGGCCGCCTCGCGTTCGTGCAGGTTCAGGGCCGGCTCCAGCCGCTCGGTGGTCGGCCGGGCGGCGATGGCGGCCTCGAGGTCCGGATAAACGCCGGCTCCCAGCCCCGCGAACAACGCAGCCCCCAGAGCCGTCGTCTCCAGGTAACTCGCCCGGCCCACCGCCACGCCGGTCAGGTCGGCCAAGCGCTGGCTGAACCAGGCGCTGCGCGACATGCCGCCGTCGATGCGTAGCTCCACGTCGCGGCCGAAGGCGCCCGGCGCATCGGCGCGCATCGCTTCGATCAGGTCGCGCGTCTGCAGGGCGCAGGCGTCGAACGCCGCTTGGGCGATCTCGGCCAGGCCGGTGTCGCGGGTCATGCCGAACAGGGCGCCGCGGGCGCCCGCGTCCCACCACGGCGCACCCAGGCCGGTGAAGGCGGGCACCAGCACCACCCCGTGATCCTCACGCGCGCTCTGGGCCAGCTTTTCGACCCCGGCTCCGCCGCCGGGCACGCCGAGTCCCTCGTTCACCCACTGCAGCGCGGCGCCGGCGATGAAGATCGAGCCTTCAAGCGCATAGGTCGCGCGGCCGTTCAGCCGCGCAGCGACCGTGGTCAGCAGCCGCGAGCGCGACGGCGCCAGGTGCTCGCCGGTGTTGACCAGCATGAAGCAGCCGGTGCCGTAGGTGGCTTTCATCTCGCCGGCCCGCACGCAGCCCTGCCCCATAAGCGCGGCCTGCTGATCGCCGGCGACCCCGCGGATCGGTGTCGAGGCTCCCAGCACGTTCGTCCGCCCATAGTCATCGGCGCAGTCGAGCACCCGGGGCAGCAGCGACGCTGGAATGTCCAGCATTTCAAGCATTTCCGAAGACCAGTTCTGGGTCTTCAGGTCGAACAACATGGTGCGCGACGCGTTGGTCGCATCGGTCGCGTGCACCGCGCCGCCGGTCAGTTTCCAGATCACCCAGGCGTCCATGGTCCCGGCAAGCAGTTCGCCTGCCTGGGCCCGGCTTCGCGCGCCTTCGACCTCGCCCAGCATCCAGGCGATCTTCGTGCCGGAAAAATAGGGATCGAGCAGCAGACCGGTAATGCTGGTCACCAGCGGCTCCTTGCCCGCCGCTCGCAGCCGCTCGCAGGTCGGGGCGGTCCGGCGGTCCTGCCAGACGATGGCGCGGTGGATCGGCTTGCCGGTAACCTTGTCCCAGATCACCACCGTCTCGCGCTGGTTGGTGATGCCGATGGCGGCGACCTCCTCCGCCTGGCGACCGGCCTTGGCGATCGCCTCGCGCAGCACCGCGACGCTGGCCTCGTAGATTTCCTCTGCGTCGTGCTCGACCCAGCCGTCGGCCGGATAGAACTGCTCCAGCGGCCGGCTGGCCTCGGCCAGGGGCGCGCCCTTGGCGTCGAATAGAATCGCCCGGGTCGAGGTGGTGCCCTGGTCGAGCGCCAGGATCAGAGGTTCAGCCATCTTCCGCCCCCTTAAATCTCAAGGGCCGCGCGAGTCGCAGCGGCATGGTTCGCCGGTTGTAACCATGTTTTCATGCGCTCGGAGCAGATTCGCCGCGAACCTTGGGAAACGCGCTTGAGCCTGGCCGCCAAGACCGACGATCTCCTGAACCTGGCGCGCAGCCGTGCGCCGGCGGATCGCGAGCGGCTGCTGCTCTCAATCGTCGACCTGTGCGACGCCGGCGACGCTGCGGCGGGCCTGATGACGTCCCAGCCCATCCAGGCCCTGCTCAATTCGATCTTCATGAGCCTTGTGGTCGAGGCCGAGCGCGACATCCGCCGCCGTCTCTCCGAAAAACTCTCCTCTGCGCAATGGGCGCCTGCAGCCCTCATCAACGTCCTGGCGCTCGACGACATCGAGATCGCCCGCCCCGTGATCGCCGGCAGCCCGGTGCTCAAGGACCATGACCTCGTGCGCCTGCTGGTCGAGGCTACGATCGAGCACCAGATCGAGGTGGCGCGCCGCCCGAACATCGGCCCGCCCGTGGTGGCCGCCATCCTCCAGCAGAGCGAACCGGCGGTGCTGACAGCCCTGGCGGGCAATGTCAGCGCCGCGCTCAGCGAGCACGACATGCAGCGGCTCGTAAAAGCCGCCGAACGCACCGCGGCCCTGCGCTCTCCTCTCTCGCGCCACCCTGCCCTTTCCGACGACCTGGCGCGCCGGCTCTATCTTTGGGTCGGCCAGGCCCTGCGCCAGTCGCTGGTCGCCCGCTTCCGCCTAGACCCGACCGAACTCGACGCCGCGCTCGCCGCCTCGGTGCGCGAGGCCCACGCGGGCGCCTCGCTCGAGGAAGACGATCCCGTCCTCGCCCGCGACGGCGAGCGCGAGGAGATGGAGCGTCGCCTGATCGCCAAGCTCAACGGCGCCGGCCAGCTGCGCGCGGGCTACCTGATGCGCGCGCTCAAGGAGGGTCGCCTGACGCTGTTCCTCGCCGGCCTGGCGACGCTCGGCCGGTTCGAAGAGACCCAGGTCCGCCGCGCCGTCGATTCCGACCGTCCCGAACTCCTGGCCCTGGCCTGCGCCGCCGTGGGCATCGACCGCAGCGCCTTTCCGACCATCCTGACCAAGGTGCGCGAACTGAACGGCGGCAAGCCGGGCGGCGGGTCCGAGGGCGCGCGCCGCGCCAGCGGCGCCTTCGGCCCGTTCGAGCCCCATATCGCCGGCGCCGCCTTCCGGCAGACCGTGAACCCCGGTTGACGGATCGCCCGTTTCCCTGACTTCTGCGGGGAATGTTCAAGCCTGAGCCATTCGTGACCCGCCTGGCCTTCGCGGCCAGCGACCGCCCCGAGGCGCAAGAGGCCAAGGAGGCCCTGATCGCGCGCTACGGCCAGGCCTCCGACGAGGACGCCCAGGTGATCGTGGCCCTCGGTGGCGACGGCTTCATGCTGGAAACCCTGCACGAGAACCTGAAGAGCGGCCGGCCGATCTACGGCATGAACCGCGGCTCGGTCGGCTTCCTGATGAACGAGTACAGCGAAGAGGCCCTGCTGGACCGGATCAATGCCGCCGAGCGGGCGGTCATCCATCCGCTGTCCATGAAGGCGATGGACGCGGCAGGCGTCCAGCACAGCGCCTTGGCGATCAACGAGGTCTCGCTGCTGCGTCAGACGCGCCAGACCGCCAAGTTGCGCATTTCCATCGATGGCAAGGTTCGGCTGGGCGAGCTCTCCTGCGACGGCGCGCTTGTCGCCACCCCGGCCGGCTCGACCGCCTACAACCTCTCGGCCCACGGCCCGATCATCCCCCTCGACGCCAAGGTGCTGGCCCTGACGCCGATCAGCGCCTTCCGGCCCCGCCGCTGGCGCGGAGCGCTGCTGGCCCACACAGCCAAGGTCACCTTTGAAATCCTGGAGGCCGACAAGCGGCCGGTCAGCGCCGTGGCCGACAACTTCGAAGTCCGCGACGTGATCGAGGTGCAGATCGCCGAAAACCGCGACGTGGCCCTTCACATGCTTTTCGACGCGGGCCGCAGCCTTGAGGAAAGAGTTCTCGCGGAACAATTTTCCGTTTGATTACAGCTGGTTCTAAGCATCATCCGTTGTTAACGCATGGCTTTTAAGGTTTCCGGGCAGTCCTAGGAGGCGCGTTGTGAGCCAGCAGAATCCGGTCATCCAGCCCCCCAATCTTCGTCTGAAGGTCGGCGGTCGGTTCGGCGCTATCGATCCCGCGGCCATCGCCAAGGCCGAGGCGGCGCTGAAGAGCCTGTCCGGCAACTTCGCCCAGTGGCTTTCCGACGAAGTCGTCAAACTCGACGCCGCGCGCCAGCGCGTGCGCGACGAAGGCGTGACCGCCGAAACCATGGAGACTCTCTACCTGCGCGCTCACGACCTCAAGGGCCTGGGCGCGACCTACGAGTTCCCGCTGATCACGCGCATCGGCGCTTCCCTGTGCCGGCTGATCGATGACAAGGAAAAGCGTCTGTCGGTCTCGCTGCCGTTGGTCGACGCCCATATCGACGCGATCAAGGCCGCCGTCCGCGACGACATCAAGACCGACGACCATCCGGTCGGGCGTATCTTGATCGAAGAACTTGAACGCAAGGTCGCCGCAGCGGCCTGAGGCCGCTACATCACCCGCTCCAGCGGTTCCTCCACGACGCCGTAGCCGGCGTCCGGCGGCAGGACCAGCACCTTGCCGCGCTCACGATCCTGTATCTGCGGCTCGACCGTGACCAGCCGGCGCGCCTGCGCCCGCGTCACGCAGTCATCCGCCCCGCTCGCCTCGGCCAGCAGTTGCAGGTTCATGCGGGTCGGGAAGATCACCTTCCGCTCGCCCGCCTCCGCCATCCGCAACGCCTCGGCCGGCGCGATCCACTCGGCGTCCACCGTTTCCCGCCCGTCGCACGCCGCCAGTTGATCGTCCGGCGCGGTCGCCGCATAGAACCAGGTGTCGAAACGCTTGGGCGTCAGCGGCGGGGTGATCCACCGCGCGAAAACCGTCAGGGCCTCCAGGTCGATCATCACCCCCAGCTCGCGAACCACGTCGAGGAAGGCCAGTTCGCCGGCATCGACCTTCAGACGCACGTCCAGGCTGGCGCTCTCGCCCGAGATCGGGGAACCGTCCGCGCCCCGCCCCAGCAGGATGCCGGCCTCCTCGAACGCCTCACGGATCGCCGCGATGCGCAGCACCCGCTGCTCGGCGTCGAAGCGCGACCACCCGATGGCGCGGTCTTCCCAGGCCGGATCATGGTCGCCGGCGTGGCTCTTGCCGCCCGGAAACACCAGCGCGCCCGAGGCGAAGTCGATCTGGTGATGCCGCTTGACCATCAGCACCTCGAAGGCGGGGTCGTCGCGCAGCAGCAGTATGGTGGCGGCGGGCTTGATGTCAGAGGCGCTCATGGCGCCAGCTTGGGAGCCGGCGCCAGCTCGCGCAAGTGTGACGTCGGGTCAGGCCCGCGCGGCGCTATGCGCCTGCCGCGCTTCGCTGGAAAGTCGGTCCATCTTGTCGAGCAGGTAGTCGACGTCGTCGCGGCCTGCGACCACCGTCTGGGTCAGGAACCGCTGCAGCATCCGCTCCTGAAACCGCTCGCGGTCGCGCGCGCCGCCATCGAACTCCATCGAGTGATAGGTGTCCACTCCGGCCCGGAACGCTGCGTACAGCCGCGCCGGCAACCCAGCCCGATCGTAGATCGCCTTCAGCCCCAGCGGTCCGGCGTCGTGGATCATCAACCAGGTCCGGTGGTGCGGCACGCTGGCCAGTTCCGCCAGCCCCCACTCCAGGAAGGTCATGTGGCCGTGCGCCAGGGCGCGCAGCAGCAGCGAGGGGGTCAGACGCTGGTTGCGGTGCAGGTGGCTGACGAAGCCCTTTACGTCCGGCGTGCGGCCGGCTTCATCGACCAGGTCGACCGTGGCCCGCTCGGCCGCTGCGGTGGCGATCTCCAGCGCCAATTCGGCCGAGATCTGGTGATGGTTCAGCAGATGGTCGCGCACAGTGTCGCTGACCAGCGTCACCAGCTTCTCAGTGACCGATAACGGCAGCGCCTTGCGATAGGCCAACGCGGCCAGCACCCGTTCCGAGGCGTCGAAGCGCTGGACCACGATCTGCAGGGTCTGTTCGGCGACGTCGGCGTTGTCGTTGGCGCACAGCGCTTCGACGGCCCGCTCCGAGCCCTGCTCGACGATGGCGTGCGACACCTGTTCGGAAACCCGCGGCCGCTTGGCGATCACCACCTGGCGCACCGCACCGCCCGTCCGCACGATCTCGACCAGGTCCGCGTCGGTAAAGGCTGGCGAGGCGCTCAGGATCGGCAGGCAGACGCTCTCGACGTCCCGCGCCAGGCGCAGGGCGACGTCGCGCGGCACGAGCGGCGAATTCTTCAAGGTGACGGACAGCGCCTCGCGGACCCGCTCGGCGACATCGTGGACCATGACCCGCAGGATCTCGTGCGCCCGCTCGCGGTCCTCGTCGCTGAGCTTGGCTCCGTCGAGCGTGCGGCAAATCTTCTGCGCGGCCGCAGCCCGCTCGTCGGGCGTCGCGCCCCTGACCAGCGTGCGGATATCGTCGTCCGTCAGCGCCGCCCGCGTCGTCGCCATGTCCCTTGCCCCTAGGTCGGGACCGAAGGCCCCGCCAATGGATAATCGATAGTTAAGCTTAATGAACGGTTGCGCGCGGATCGGGGGATTTACGCTGCGCCGTAACCTGTCGCCAACCCTGCCTCGGTAGGGTTGACGCTTGCCGCCAAGGGATGGGTCCATGCTGCTCGAGATCGACAAAACCGACGCCCTGGCCGGGCGGGCGGTCACTCAGCAGGCCCTCGACACCCAGACCTCGTTGCTGCCCTACGCCCTGGCCGCCTTCGCAGTCAGCTTGCCCTTCTACGTCTGGACGGGATCCATGGCCGCGAACGCGGTCTGGATGACCGGCACCTTCGCGATCTTCGCCGCCGCCTGGGGCCTGTTCTACGTCGTGGTGAACTGGCTGAAGCGCCCGGACGTAGTCGTCAACCTTCAACGGCGGGCCTGGCTGCACATCCTCTCAGGCCTGATCTGGTCGGCGGCCATCGCCCAGATCGCCGCCTTCGCCGACGGAGCCGGCCCCGGCCGCGGGCCCCTTCTGGTGATGTCCGTCGCCGCGGCGGTGCTGGTGATCTTCTTCACCTCCCCCTGGCTCCCCAGCCTGCTGATCGTCGGCTCCGCCACCGCCGCCGGCCCGCTCTTCTTCCTCTACCGCTCCCCGGACGACCGGCCCCTGGCCAATGTGGCCTGGGGCGCGATCGCGCTGGCCCTGGCCCTGGCCCTGATCGTCAATCGCCTCCTGCGCCGTCAGTTCGCCCTCGCCGCCGAGCGCGAACACCTCATCGCCGAGCGCGCCGGCCAGATGGACCAGGCCCAGCGCCTGGCCCAGTCGAAGTCCGACCTGCTGGCCACGCTCAGCCACGAAATCCGCAACGGCCTGACCGGCGTCGCCCACGTGCTCGCCGCGGCCGCCGGCCGCAACGGCCGCGCCGCGCCTTCGCGCGAGCAACTGCAAGCCGCACTGGACGCAGCCAACGACCTGCTGGCCGTGCTTAACACCACGCTCGACTCCGAAACCGCCGAGGCCGGCCGTCTGGAGGTCGACCGCGATCCGTTCGACGCCGTCGCCCTGATCCGCGACCTGGTGATCCTCAACCGCCCCAACGCGGCGACGAAGGGGCTGGAGCTCTCGCTGCACGTCAGCCCGGACCTGACCGCGCTCGACCGTGGCGCGACCGTCGCCGACGCCCATCGCGTACGCCAGATCCTCGCCAACCTGCTGGGCAACGCTCTTAAGTTCACGGTGCGCGGCCGGGTCGAGGCGCGGGTCGAGCTCACCGCCGCGGGCCTCCTGGCCATCGAGATCGCCGACACCGGCCCGGGCCTCGCCCGGGAAGAGCTGGAACAGGCCTTCGAACCCTTCAACCGCATCGCGCGGACCAGCGCCGGCACTTCCGGCGCCGGCCTGGGCCTGTCCCTCTCGCGCCGCTTGGCCCGGCTGATGGGTGGAGAGCTGTCGGCCCACAGCGCCGTCGGCGTCGGCTCGTGCTTCCGGCTGGAGCTTCCCTTTGACGACATGGCCCTGCCCGAACGCTCGGCCGAAGCGGTCGCCGACGCGCCGACGCTGGTGACTGCGGCGGCCGAGCCGCTGCGCCAGCTCCGGGTGCTCATCGCCGAAGACGACGCCCTCAACGCGGCCATGCTGCGCGCCGTGATCGAACAGCTCGGCCACCAGGTGGTCCACGCCGTCGACGGCCGCCGCGCCGTCGACTTGGCGCGGGTCTGTGAGTTCGATCTGCTGATGATCGACGGCCGCATGCCCAACCTCGACGGCCCGGCCGCCATCGCCGCGATCCGCAAGCTGGACGGCGAAAGCGCCGTGGTGCCGATCGTCGCCGTGATCGGCGGCGACGCCGACGAAGCCCAGGAATGCGTCGACTCCGGCGCGGACGCAGTACTTCGCAAGCCTGTCAGCGTGAACGCCGTGGCCCGGGCCATCGCCGAGGCTGTCGCCGCCGAGCGCGAGGACGACCGCCCCCTGCGCGCCTTCGCGTGATGCGGCGCCTGACGCCCCGGCGCCCTTGAGGCGTTGCCGACCTCTCGCCAAGATGCCCGCAATCATAATCGCGGGAGGAACGGCGGATGTTGCTGCAGGGACTGAAGGTCGTCGAGTTCGCCTCCTACATCGCCGCCCCCGGCGCGGCCGGCGTCCTGGCCGACTGGGGCGCGGAGGTGATCAAGGTCGAGCGGCCCGAGGGCGACCCCATGCGGTACGTCTTCGGCGACGCCAAGGGCGAAATTTCCGGCAATCCGACCTTCGGTCTCGACAATCGCGGCAAGCGGGCGATCGTGCTCGACATCTCCAAGCCGCAGGGGCGCGACGCCCTCGCCCGGCTGGCCGCCCAGGCCGACGTCTTCCTGACCAATGTCCGCCCCGCGGCCCTCAAGCGCGCCGGTCTCGACGAAGCGACGCTGCGCGCGGCCAATCCCCGCCTGGTCTACGCCATGGTCACCGGCTATGGCCTGGAAGGCCCCGATGCGGCCAAGCCGGGCTTCGACGTCACCGCCTTCTGGTCGCGCGCGGGCGTCGCCCACATGCACGCGCCGAAGGGATCGGACCCGTTCATCCTACGCACCGGCGTCGGCGACCACACCACCTCGCTGGCCACGGTCTCGGCGATCCTCGCCGCGCTCTACGAGCGCGAACGCACCGGCCACGGCCGCGTCGTCCAGACCTCGCTGCTGGCGACAGGCATCTACTCGGTCGGCTCCGACCTGGCCGTCCAGCTCGCTTTCGGCAAGCTCGCCTCGAACCGCCCGCGCACCGCGCCGTTCGACCCGCTGGCCAACTTCTACCGCAGCCGCGACGGTCGCTGGTTCGTGCTCAACCCGCGCGGCGCCAGCAACGACTGGCAGGTGCTGTGCGAGATCTTCGAGCGCCCCGACCTCCCCAAGGACGAACGCTTCGCAACGGGCCGCGTGCGACGCATCCACAGCGCCGAACTAGTGGCCGAACTTGATCTCGCCTTCAACGCTCTGGACTTCGACGAGATCGCCCGCCGCCTCGACGCCGCCGACCAGGTCTGGGCGCCTGTGCAGTCGCCCGCCGAGGTCGCCGCCGATCCCCAGGCTGCGGCGGCCGGCGCCTTCGTCGAGATCGACGACGGCAAGGGCGGCGCCTACCGCTCTCCCGCCGCTCCGGCGCTCTTCCCCGGCATAGAGTCCGGCCGCCGCCCGGCTGCACCGCAGCTCGGCGAACATACCCGCCAGGTGCTGGCCGAGGCCGGATATTCGCCGCAGGAGATCGAGGCTCTTGTCGCCGACGGCGCCGCGGCCTAGCTCCGCACGCGCTTGGCGAAGCCGATCATGCTCTCGGCGGCTGCCTCAGGAACAGCCGCTGAAGGCCGTGGATCAGACCGACCGGAAAGGTGGTCTCGTGATGCGTGCCCTCGATGACGTCGCCCCGCAGCTCCAGGCCGCGATAGTTGCGGGAGCGCAACTGCTCTACGAAGGCCTGCTGGTCGCCGACCATGTCCACCTCGGCGCCATATTGTGGCCGCTCCAGCCCGCCGACCGTGAAATAGATCTTCGCCGGCAGCGCCTTGTGCGTTCTGGCGTACTCGGCCTCGGCGCGGAACAGCTCGCGCTTGGCGTACCACAGAGACGGACTGGTCAGGATGTAGGCGTCGAAAAGGGTCGGCTCGTTCAACGCCACCCAGGCCCCGAACAGTCCGCCATAGGACTGTCCGGCCAGCACCCGACGCGCCGGATCGACACGGTAGCGCTCCTCGACCAGAGGCATGGCCTCGGTCTTCAGGAACTGGAGGTAGCGGGCCGCCCCGCCGCTGGTCCCCGGATACTTCGGATGCGGCCACGGGGTCAGGTCCTCCCGCCGGTTGACCGCCGGATCCGTCCCCTCCGCATACGACACCCCGACCAGGATCGCTTCCTCCAGGCGCTTCTGGTTGTAAGGCACGCGGGTCACGCCCGATGTCACTTGGAACGTGTAGGGGCCATCGGTCAGATAGATCACCGGGTAGCGGCGTTGCGCGCTCTCCGACAGATCGTAGGACGCCGGGAGCTTCACATAGATGTCGTAGGTCCGCCCCAGCGTCTTCGATGCGATGGCGTGGACTGCGCTGCGCTCGACCTCGAAAGGCCGCTCGACCGGCGCGGCGCGTTCGGGCGCCTGGCCCCGCGCCGCCTGCAGCGCCGCCGCCGTCCCCAGCCCGCCCAGCAACACACCCAATCCGGCGGCGATCATCAAACGCACACGACGTCTCCTCGAACCTTGCCCCTCCACGCGCGGGATTCGAGCCGCAGCGCCATCGGCGGCCGATCACTTTGACTTGCGGGGCGCCTAGCTCGCCTTGTCGCGGGCCTCGGACAGGACCCGCAGCATCTCGCTGGTGAACAGCGATCCGGTCGCCCGCAGGCTGGAGCTGGCGTCGTCGTCCGCCTTGCTGCCGCGCAGGATCAGGTCGACCACCGCGTCCTGACTGGCCTGCAGCGCCTGCTGGCGGGCCGAGGCGTACTGGATGAACCCGGGCTCCTCGACGGGGCGTGCGGCCGGCGCGGCGCCGCCCAACCCGCCAGTCCGGGTCAGGTTGGCGTAGACTTCCGAGACCGTCGCGGGCCGGCCGTCACGATAGAAGATCGAACGGTTGGCGCTCGCCGCCTCAGGGAACAGCCCTGCGGCGCTGGCGCCTGGCTGGCTGCGGACCGCCTCGATCAACCGGGCCGACCCTTGAGGGCCCAGGAAGTGGGCCGCATAGAGCTCGCCTGCCGTCGGGGTGCGGCCCACCCGCCCCCGCAAATAGGAGGCATGGTCCGAGGTCAGCTCCCCGGCCATCAGGGAGGCGGCGTGGGGATCCATCCGCAGGTCCATCACCGCCTTGCGCGCCTCGGCGCCCGCCACGCGATAACGCCCGTCCGCCCCCCTGGTGATCAGCTCCGCATAGCGGGCGTAGCCATACTTCGCGCCATGTTGCTTCAGGGTCGAAAGCCAGGTCTGCTCGACGAACTGGAAGAGTCCGGCGGCGGACGACGAGGCCGCCTTGGCCTTGGGATTGTAGCCGCTCTCGCGATGCGCCGTGCGCATCAGGAACGTGAAGTCGACGCCGGTGGCGTTGGAAGCGCGCTGAATCGCGGCTTCCACAGCTCCCCTGATTCCCTGGATCGACATGGGTCAGGTGTCGCCGCTTATGGTTAACGCGCCGCTAACCATGTTCCCCCGACCGACGCAGGATGGTCACCGGCCCGCCATGGTTGCGCTTCCCCAAGGTCAAGCTCCAGCCACGATCGCGGCGCGACCCTTTGTTTCAGCGACGAAAGAAACAAAGGGAGGTCGCCATGGTCATCCGTCAATTCCTGCCGCTCGCCGCCGGGCACGCCGCGCCGCGCGCCCGGCGTTCGCCGGCCGTCACCGCGGCGATCACGCTCTCGGTGCTGATCCACGGCGGGCTCGCCGCTTATCTCGCCGTGAAGACCTGGACCCCGCCCGACGCCTCCCAGATCGCCGAACCGCCGATCCCGAAGGTCTGGATCGTCACGCCGCAAATCGTCGACCCGCCGGTCACGCCGCCCAAGGCCAGGCCAGCGGCCGTCACCCCGCGGGTCCCCGTCCCGCCCGACACGAGCATTCCGGCGCCGACCCCGATACCGATACCGCCCTCGCCTGCGCAGCCGCCGCTGGTTCCACCGACCGCGATTGCGCCGCCGTCCCCGCCGACGCCCGCCCCGGTCATCGTCTCGCCCAACTGGCTCAAGCGCCCGGGCGCCGGCGAGTTCGCCCGCTTCTACCCGGACTCGGCCCAGCGCCGCGGGATCGACGGGGCGGCGACCATCGTCTGCCAGGTCAGCGCGGCCGGCCTGCTCAGCAGTTGCTCGGTGGCGCGTGAAACGCCGGCGGACGAAGGCTTCGGCCGCGCCGCCCTGAAGCTCGCCCCGTTCTTCCGGATGAGCCCGATGACGCGGGACGGCCAGCCGGTCGAGGGGGGGACGGTGCAGATCCCGATCCGCTTCAACCTCGGCTGACGGACGGACAAGAAAGAGAGCCCGGCGCGGAAGGCGCCGGGCCCATTTCCGTCGTGCTCAGCGCTCAGGCCGGCACGGCCAGGCTCGACCGGCGACGGCTGCGAAGGACGCCGCCCACCAGGCCGAAGCCCGTGATCATCATCGCCCATGTCGCTGGCTCAGGCACGCCGCCGAAGCCGCGGCTGTTGAGCGCGCCGACCAGTGACGTCGAGGCGACCGTCCCGCTGGCGACGAAGGCCAGCCGCAGCGAATTGATCGTAGCGCCCGCGCCGAGGCCGAAAGCGTCAAGGTCGAGAGCCACGGCGTTCAGCGAAAACCCGCCTGCATTGAAGCCGGTGCCGCTGGTCGGATAGGTGTGGGTCACGCCGTTGATGGTGACTGTGAACGAGTCCGGGACCCCCAGCTCGAACAGCACCAGGTCGTTGCCCGCGCCATTGACGACCACATTGTCGGTGAAACCCAGGTCCACATAGGCGCCCGGACTGAACGAGAAGGCGTACGTGCCCGGATCAGTGTCGGTCAGCACCGAGGCTAGCGAGCCGCCGACAACCGTATACGAGCCGGACGAGCCCAGCAGGCTGTCGGCGAAGGCGTTGTTGTCGAAGTTGTAGCCCCCGACAGACACGGCGGCCTGCGCCGACGTCGCCAAGGCTGCAGCGCAAAGTGCGCCGGTAAGCGTGACAAGAGCTTTCATTGGAATCTCCTGAACAGCCAGCGCCGCATGGATGCGGTTCGGCTACAGGATACTCCTCGACGAACGCCGTTCCACGAATTGTTAACGACAATTCACCTTTTCATCTCAAGGGTGCAGATCAGTAGCTCTTGGGCAGGCCCAGCACACGTTCTGCTAGGTAGTTCATGACCATCTCGCGGCTGATCGGGGCGATGCGTGCGATCATCGCCTCGCGGAAATAGCGCTCGACGTGGAACTCCTTGGCGTAGCCCATGCCGCCATGGGCCAGGACCGCCGCCTCGCAGGCATGGAAGCCGGCTTCCCCGCCCAGGTATTTGGCCGCGTTGGCCTCTGCCCCGCACTCCCGCCCGGCGTCGAACAGCGCGGCGGCCTTGAACGCCATCAGGTTCGCCGCCTCCAACTCGGCCCAGGACTTCGCGAGCGGGTGGGCCACGCCCTGGTTCTGGCCGATCGGGCGGCCGAACACGATCCGCTCCTTGGCGTAGGTCGCCGCCCGCGCCAGGGCTGCGCGCCCCAGCCCCACGGCCTCGGCTGCGAACAGCACCCGCTCGGGATTCAGGCCGTCGAGCAGATAGTAGAATCCCCGCCCCTCTTCCCCGATCAGGTCTCCGGCCGGGACCTCCAGGTTGTCGATGAAGACGCTGTTGGATTCGACGGCCTTGCGGCCCATCTTCGGGATCACTGTCGCGCTGATCTTCGAGCGGTCGAAGTCGGTATAGAAGAGGCTGAGGCCTTCAGTGGCCTTGCGGACCTGATCCTTCGGCGTGGTGCGCGCGATAATCAGCATCTTGTTGGCTCGCTGAGCCATGGTGGTCCACACCTTGCGGCCCGAGATCACATAGCCGTCGTTCGTCCGCACCGCCCGGGTGGTCAGGCTTGTGGTGTCGAGGCCGGAGTCCGGCTCGGTGATGCCGATGCAGATCTTGTCCTCGCCGGACATCAGGCGCGGTATCGCCCGGTTCCTGAGTTCCTCGCTGCCATACCTGACGATAGGCATCGGCCCGAAGATGTTCAGGTGCATGGCGCTGGCCCCCGAAAAGCCCGCCCCCGACTGCGTCACGGCCTGCATGACCAGCGCCGCCTCGGTCAGGCCCAGCCCCGCCCCGCCGAGCTCGGTCGGCATGGCCGTGCCCAGCCAGCCGCCCGCCGCCATGGCCGCGACGAATTCCTCTGGGAAGTCACCAGTCTCGTCGGTTTTCCGCCAGTAGTCCGCATCGAACTGGGCGCAGAGCCGCGAAACGCTCTCGACGATGGCTTCCTGTTCGTCGTTCAGCCAGAAGCCGCTCATCGCATTCCTCGCTAATTGGCGTCGAACCGCGCCGGACTCAGTCGCTCGGCATAGGGGCCGGCCTCCCCCTCCGTCACGCAAGCGACGATCAGCCTGGCCACCAGCGGCGCCAGCAGCCAACCGTTGCGCCGCGCGCCTGCAGCCAGCAGCACGCCGTGGTGGCGTCCGCGCCCGACCAGCGGCAAGCCGTCCGGCGTGGCGGCCCGCACCCCCGTCTCCGCTGCAAACCGGGCCTCGGCAAGCTGCGGGAACAACCGCGCGCCCGCCGCCTGCAGCGGCGCGACCTGCTCGGGCTCCACGGCCCGATCCTCGACCCCGGCCTGCATGGTTGCCCCGACCGTCAGCCCGCCCGGCGCGCCGGTGACGTAGGCGCCTGGCCCGCGCACCACCACGCCGCGATAGTCGACGTCGCGGGTGCGCAGGATGTGTCCCTTGATCGGCGACAGCTGCGACAGCTCCGGCGCCACCACCGCAAGGTCGCGCCCGCCGCCGGTGGCGATCACCAGTCGCTCGCCGCCCTCGAAGCCGGTGGCCGCCGCCGACCGGAACTCGACGCCAGCCGCCTCGGCGGCCCTCCGCAGGGCCGCAAGGGTCGGCCCGGCTTCGATCCGCCAGTCCTCGCGCACCAGCAGGCCGCGGCCCCACTCCGGCGCGAGGCCCGGCGCCAGGCCGTCCAGCGCCCGACGCTCCAGCTCGGCCGGATGCAGACCCAGACCGTGCAGCCGCCCGTCCACGCCCGACAGATAGGCGGGATCGCCCGTCGCCACCGCGCCGGACCGGTCGACGACGACGCCGATACGCGCCTCCAAGGCCGGCCACAGGTCCCGGGCCGCCAGCAGCAGGTCGAAGTGCGGCGCGGCCGCGGCGTCCAGCACCGCCTCGAAGACCGGCGCCAGCATGCCGGCCGCCACGCCCGAGGCGTTGTCGCCCGGTCCGGCCGGATCATAGACGGTGACCTGCGCCCCGGCGTCCGCCAGAGCCAGCGCGGTGGTCAGGCCGAGCGCGCCGGCCCCGGCCACGGTGATCTTCGCGCCTTTGGTCATAGCCCTAACGAAAGGGCTTCGGCCTCAAAATCAAGGGGCCTGCGGCGCCGGTTCCGTCTCCCGGCGCGGGGAGGCGGACTCATTGGCGCCGGAACAGAACCTCCAGCCCCTGGATCACGTCCTCCATCAGCGTCGAGTCCTCGGCCGCGCCATCGGCGAGGGTGAGCGAGGCCGCCCCATGGCCGCAGGCCCAGACCGCCAGCGCCACCTTGTGGATCAGGTCCGGGTCGACGCCCTGCTGGCTTGGCGCCTTGCCGATCAGTTCCTCCAGCATGGCGAAGGCGCTGTCGCGAGCCCCCGCCACCTCAGGGTCGGTCATCAGCGTCGCGTCGAACATCAGTTCGTAGAGTGCAGGTTGCGCTCGGGCGAAGGCGAAATAAGCCAGGGCCGTGGTACGGATCGGCGTCTCGGTCGAGGCTTGCTCGGCCGCCTCGCGCAGGCTCTCCTCCAGTTCGCGGAAGCCGTTGGCCGCCAGTCCGGCCAGCAGCGCCGCCTTGGAGGCGTAGTGGTGATAGACCGAGCCCGCCGCGATCCCGGCTCGCGCCGCCAAAGCCCGTAGGTTCAGCTCGCTGCGCCCCCCGCTCTCCAACAGGGCGCGCGCCTCCTCAAGCAGTTGGATGCGCAGATTGCCTACATGATAAGGTCGCCGGCGCGGCGCCCCGCCCTGCACCCACGGCATCAGACTACCCCCTCGCGCCCGCCGGCCCCGAGGTCGCAGACCAGCCGCGGCAGGAAGACCGTCGGCCAGATCACCAGCGCGAGATTCGGCAGGAACCAGGCCGGGTCGAACTCGCCGAGCAGCGTCCAGTAGGCCACCGCCATCAGACCGGCCACCATCGTCAGGATCAGCGAGATCAGCGCCAGGGGCTTCCACAGCCGGTCGCCCCGACGCGCCGCGCGCACCGCCGCCAGGCCCGTCAGTGAAAAGGCCAGGTCGATGGGGAGGAAGGACCAGTTCCAGGCCGCTACCCGCGGCTCGTCGTACCCCGCGTACATCAGCGATGGCGGCAGGGCGATGAGGCCCGCCACGCTTGCCCCGGCCACAAGCCAATAGGCCAGGAACGCGAGATCGGTGATCGTCAGGGCCGCCGATAGGCTGCGAGTCATGGCGCTCCTCCCAGGTGAACGATGTTCACCAGCTTGTCGTCGCTTGTCGATAGCATCGGCGCCCGAAATCAGGCGGCGCGCGCGCTCGCCGCCGTGTCCAGCGCCCGCTCGAGCACCTCGAACAGGCGCGCGATCTCCAGCGGCTTGGGCAGGAAATCGTCCATGCCGGCCTCGGCGTATTCGGCGACCTGATGAGCCATGGCGTTGGCGGTCAGGGCGACGATGGGCGTGCGCGGCCTTCCCTCGGCCGCCTCGCAGGCGCGGATCATCCGGGCCGCCGTCGGCCCGTCCATTCGCGGCATCTGCACGTCCATCAGCACCAGGTCCCAAGGCTCGCGCGCCCAGGCCTCCAGCGCCTCAGCCCCGTCGCCGACGATCACCGGCGCAACCCCAACCTGCTCGAGCAGGGTCCGCAGCACCAGCTGATTGACAGGGTTGTCCTCCGCGGCCAGCACCCGCAGCGTGACAGGCGCTTCCGCCTGCGCCAGGCCGTCCCTCGGATGGACCGCCGCGGCCGGCGCCCGGGGACTCGCAACCCGCTCCAGCGGCAGCGTCACCACGAAGGTCGCTCCCTCGCCCGGCGTGCTGGCGACCTCGACCGTTCCGCCCATCATCCCCGTCAGTTCGCGGCAGATGGCCAGACCCAGCCCCGTGCCGCCGAACCGCCGCGTCGTGGAGGCGTCGGCCTGCTCGAACTTCGAGAACAGCGCTGCCTGCCGGTCCGCCGGAATGCCGATCCCGGTGTCACTCACCGCCAGCCGCAGCGCCCCGTCGCGCCGGGCGGCCTCCACCCGCACCGCGCCCCGTTCGGTGAACTTCAGGGCGTTGGAGAGCAGGTTGTAGAGGATCTGCCGGATCCGCGTGGAATCTCCGCGATAGACGCCACGCGCGGCCGGATCGATGGCCAAGGAAAAGTCCAGCCCCTTCGCCTTGGCGATCGCCGCGAAGGCCGCATGGGCGCCGCGCGCCAGCGCCTCGATGTCGAACTCGGCTTCTTCCAGTTCCAGCTTGCCGGCTTCGATCTTCGACAGGTCCAGCACGTCGTTGAGGATCGCCAGCAGGGTCTCGCCCGACTGCCGGATGACGTCCAGCCGCTCTCGCTGCTGACCGGCCAGGGCGGCGTCAGCTCCCATCGCCTGGGCCATGCCCAGCACCCCGTTCAGCGGCGTACGGATTTCGTGGCTCATGGTGGCCAGGAAGGCGGACTTGGCCCGGTTGGCCGCCTCGGCCTCCTCCTTGGCCTGCACCAGCGCCTTCTCGGCGGCCTTTCGCTCGGTGATGTTCTGCAGCGCTCCGACCAGGCGGAGCGGCCGTCCTTTGGCGTCCGTGAACAACCGGGTGGCGCCCATCGCCCAGACCTCGCGGTCGTCGCCGCGCACGACGCGATACTCCGGCTTCGGCCCTTCCACGCCCGCCAGATAGGCCTCCCAGGACGCCTCCACCGCCGGGCGGTCGCGCGGATCGATGGTGCGGAACAGGTCGCCTTCCAGTTCCTCGAAGGTCTTCGGCTCGGTGAAGAAGGTGTCCTCGGCGCCGACCTTGATCAGTTCGCGGCGCACATAATCCATCTCGAAGACGTGGACGTCGGCGATCTCCATCGCCAGCTTCAACCGCTCTTCCGAGCGCTCGGTCGCCTCCAGCGCCTCGACCATGTCGGTGATCTCATGGCTGGCCAGGATCATCCCGCCCACAGCGCCGTCCGCCGTGCGCCAAGGCGCGAGTTCGGCGCGATACCAGCGCACCGAGCCGTCGTCCTGCGGGATCGGAAAGCGCTCGGCCTTGATGCACTCGCCGGCCAGCACCCGCTCGTAGGTTTCGCGCCAGGGCGAGAACTCCCGCGGCGCCAGATCATAGACCGAGCGGCCCTCGATCTCCTGGCCGTCCAGCTCCAGCGTCGTCACCCAACGCGGGCTGGCGCGCAGGACCTGCAGGTCGCGGTCGGTCAGCACCACCGCGACCGGCATCGCCTCGATCATCGCCGCCAGGGTTGCCCGCACCGCGTCGCGCTCCCGGCGGCTTTCTTCCCGGGCGCGCCGGGCCTGGGCCCGTTCCCAGTCGTCGGCCACGAACTGCGCCAGATCGTCCAGGCGCGCGGCCAGCTTGGCGTCGAAGGCCAGCGGCTCGCATCCGCCCACCGCCAGCACGCCCGGCGTCGTGCCGTCCCCCAGCCGGATCGGCGCGCCGACGTAGAACCTCAGATGCGGGGGCCCCGTCACGACCTTCAGGTCGGCGAACCTGGCGTCGAGCCGCGCATCCTCGACCCAAAGAAGCTCGCCGCACTTCAGCACGGTCTCGGCGCCGGGGTCGCGGATCTTGCGGACTTCCAGTTCGACTTCGCGGCTGCGCCACACCTCGCCGTCGCGCATCAGGATGACCTGGGCGTCCAGCGCCCCGAACAGGGCCTTCGCCAGCCGCGTGGCGCGGTCGCAAACGGCCTGGGAAATCTCCAGACCGAACGGACGCCGCTCGTCCGCTCCGCTAACCATCCGCCCTGCTCCGCCCTTATGACCGGCGGAATTGTGGGCGCCTCAGGGTTAAGGCCGCATTGAACCGGTCAGGCGCGCGCCGTCGCCGCCGGCCAGGACCAGCCGGCGAATTCCCGCGGATGGATGAACTCGGGCCTGAACCAGGGCCGCTCGCGCGCGTCGAAGATCGAGGCCAGCCACTCGGCGACCTTGGCCACGCGCCCGGCCTTCACCGCATCGCGATGGTGGCACAGCCACAGGGTCGAGGTGGCCAGCGGCGGAATGTCCAGCATCACCAGGTCCGGCGCCAGCGGCGCGATCGCCGTCGGGATCGCCCCGATTCCCGCGCCTTGCTGAATGGCGTGCAGCATCAGCGTCGACGAGTTCACGATCATCGACGGGGCCGAAAGTTCAATGAAGGCCGAGGTTTTTGCGCCCCATTGACCGCGTTTTGCGACCTGGGCGGAGTGATAGATGAACCTGTGGCCCACCGCCGCCTCGATCCGCGTGGGCGCCCCATACGTTTGCAGATAGTCCTTAGAAGCGAACAGCGCGTAATGCAGGCTGGCCAAAGGGGTAGCGGCCAGTTCCGGCGCGCCGCCTGCGTCCGTGAGTTGCACCGAAAGGTCGACGTGCGCGTCCACCGGGTTCTCGGGATAGAATCCGCAGTCCAGACCCAGCCTGATCCCGGGGTTCTCGCGCACGAACTCGGCGACCTCCGGCCCGATGACATAGCCGCCGATCCCTTCCGGGGCGGCGATGGTCACTTCACCCTCATGAGGTGTCTCGTTATCGAGAGACAACCGCTCGATATCGAGCGACGCCCGCTGCATGGTCAACGCCCGGTCGTAGACCAGCTCCCCTGCGCGGGTCAGCGTAACCCCACGCAGGCCACGATCGAACAGCCGCCCGCCGAGGCGAAGTTCAAGGTCCTCTATTCGTCGCGTGACCGTAGGTTGTGTGGTGCGCAACCGGCGGGCCGCGGCCCCGAAGCTCCCGGTCTGAGCTGCGGCGACGAAGGTTTTGATGTCGTCCCAGTCGGCGTGCCCGCCGTCACCATTGTCCATTCGGCACCTTAAGGCCGTGGTGCCCCCATACGAACTTCGAGGCTGCACATCGAAGAACTGACGCTCTACCAAATCTCATCTTCGCACAAGAAGGCGTCGAGACGATGATCATTCGCGATTTCGCCGAACGCTGTAATCAAGAACTGGGCAGGCTCGGCCTCACCCTCGCCACCGACGAGGAGATCGCCCTGGGCCGCGCCCTCGCGGCGCGGACCGTCAGTCCCGACATCGCCACCGTCGCCACCCTCATTCGGGTCCAGAGACATACGGCGGCCTCGTCGTTCGTCTTCCGGGACCAAGGGGGGGAGCTGGCCGGGGTGATCGCCGTCATCCCATTGACGCCCGCCGCCGGACCGAGCCTGGCCGCGGGCGTCCTCGACGGCGTCGATCCCCCCGGCCAGTTCGTCGCCGCCCCAGGCGATCCGGTCATCGCCTTCTACGGCTGGGGCATGGCCGGGGCGAACTGGCGCGGTCGCGCCACTGTCCTGGCCGGCGCGGTCGCGCTGCACCGCGAAATCTTCCCGACCATCCCGCTCTACGGCCGCGCCGCCACGCCTGGCGGCGAACGCGCCCTGCTCAAGCGGATCGGCGCGGTTCCCGTGCCCGGCCCGGGCGGCCTCGTCGTCGCCACGCCCTGGACCGCCCAGAGGAGCGCGGCCTGATGAACGCCACCGTCCGCATGCCGCTGGAAGCCCGTCCGGCCGGCGAGGTCGACGAGGGCGCGCTCGAGATCGTCGTCTGCCGCACCGTTCACGACATCATGCAGGCCATGGCCGTCCGCACCCTGGTCTATCTCGGCGAGCAGGCCTGTCCTTACGACGAGGAATACGACGGCAACGACTTCGCCGGCTCCACGCACCTGGTCCTGCGCCGCGAGGGCGAGCCGATCGGAACGCTGCGCATCCGCTGGTTCGCCGACTTCGCCAAGGTCGAGCGCGTGGCCGTGCGGCGCGAGCACCGCGGCGGGCGCGCCACCCTGATGCTGATCCTGGCCGCCAAGCGGCTGGCCGAGAAGAAGAACTACCGCCAGATCCTCGGCTACGGCCAGGTCCGGCTGATCCCCTTCTGGGAGCAGTACTTCAACGCCCATATCCGTCCGGGCCGCGAGAACTTCGTCTTCTCCGACCACGACTATGTCGAGATGGTCGTCGACGGCTCGCCGCCGCCGGACGCCCTGACGCTCGACAGCGACCCCATGGTCCTGTTGCGCCCGGAAGGCGCCTGGGACGAGGCCGGCGTCCTCGACCGCTCCACCGCGCGGGCCGCGACCAACCTCGGCGAGGCCTCGCGTTGAGGGTTCCTCCGCCTGCCGCCCTGGTCTGTCTGGACCTCCAGCGCGGACGCCTGGCCGACGCCGCGGGCGACGGCGCCGTCGCCGCCTGCCAGTTCGTCCTGGCCCAGGCCCGCGCCCGCCGCTGGCCGGTCCTTCACGTCCATCGCCGCGAGGCTAGCCCCGAGACTGCACGTCCGATCCTCGGTCTCGAACCGCTGGCGAGCGAGCCGGTCTATGTGCGCTCCGGCCCGTCCGCGTTTTCGAACCAGGCCTTCGCCCAGACCGCCCAGGCGCTTGGCGGGCCGCTGGCCCTTGTCGGCTTCTCCCTGCGCGACACGGTGCTGGCCACCGCCATCGCCGCCGCCGACCGAAACCTGCCGGTCGAGATCCTGGTGGACGCCGTCGCCGCCGACGCCGGCGACCGCTTGGCCCCGACCTACGCATCCCTCGCGCCGCACTGCCGGCTGATCGATTCCGACGATTTGCTCCAGGAGGAAGCCGCCCTCGTCGAGGCGGCCAACACGCCATGACCGTGATCAAGCTCTCCACCGCGGCCGAGCGTCGCCTCGTTCCGGCGCCGCCGGACCCGTCCAAGCCGATGGACGCCGACACCCGCCAACTGCTCTACATGGCCGGCCTGCTCGGCCCCCGCGACCGCGCAGCCCTGTCCCAGATCATCCAGCGCGCCGGCGAGATCTGCGACACCCACGGCGAGGAGACTGCGCTCGCCGTCCTCGACCAAATCGCCGCCATTCTCAGTGGCCGACCGTCCGACGCCTGAACGCGCGGGAGACGAGATTCTACGATTGAGAATCACGCTAAGGGCGAAAATTAACTTTCTGTTGCGGCACAACGTCCACTTCACGATATAGGTGTGGCGGCACGTGTTACGACCATGCCAGATAGTTGAAAGCGCTGTCGTAGCGCGCCGTGATTGAGGACGTTTTCAGTGAACGAGCATTCTGAAGACCAAGGCCCGGACCCCATCGACGTCGCCGTCGGTCATCGTATCCGCGTGCGTCGCAAGTGGCTCGGCATCTCGCAGTCGACCCTAGCCGATCATCTCGGCGTCAGCTTCCAGCAAGTCCAGAAATACGAGCGCGGCGCCAACCGCGTTTCGGCTTCCATGCTGGTGCGCATCGCCCAGAAGCTCGACACGACCGTCGGCGAACTGGTCGGTGAAACCGCTACCCCGCTGACCGACGAAAGCCTGTTCGAAAAGCTCGCCGTGCCGGGCGCCGTACAGCTCCTCGAGGCCTTCGCCAGCGTCCAGCAACCGTCGATGCGCACCGCCATCCTGAACCTGACCCGCTCGCTTATCGACGAGTCCGAAGAAGGCTCCGCCGCGATCCGCCGCGCGCGCTGACTACACGCTGCGCCGCCTCGCCATGAAAGCGAGGTGGTGCAGCACGATCCCCGACGTCGCCGCGACATTGAGGGAGTCGAACGCCCCTGCCATCGGAATGCTGACCGTGCGCGACCGCGCCAGCAGGTCTTGCGACAGCCCAGGGCCCTCCGCCCCCAACATCACCGCCGTCCGCGCCGCCCGATCGGTCTGCGCCAGGGTCTGGCCGCCGCGCGGGCTCAGCGCCAGCGCTTCGAAGCCGTGCTGGGCCAGCAGCCCGGGCAGATCCTCGCCCAGCGCCAAGCGTGCGAAAGGCGTGATCAGCGCCGCCCCCACAGAGACCCGGATCGCCTTGCGATAGAGCGGATCGCAGCAGCCGGAATCGAGGATGACCGCGTCGGCCCCGAACGCCGCGGCGTTGCGGAAGATCCCGCCCATGTTGTCGTGGTTGGCGATGCCGCTCAGCACAAGCACCAGGGCCTCCGCCGGCAGGGCGCCCAGCAGTTGCGAGGCCGACAGGTCGGTTAGCCGTCGCCCCAGCCCCAGCAGGCCACGGTGGATCGGAAAGCCGACGATGGCGTCCATCGCCCCCTGCCCGGCCGCATAGACCGGCGTTCCGTCAGGCAGCGCCTCGATCACGTCGGCCAGCGCCGTCAACCGCTTCTCCGCGACCAGCAGCGACACCGGCGCGCAGAGCCGCGAGCGCGACAGCACCCGCAGCACCACCTCGCCTTCGGCCACGAACAGGCCCTGACGGCCGATCAGGTCGCGCTCGCGCACGTCCCGATAGGCCGCCGTCCGCGGATCGTCCGCGGCCTCGATAAAGATGATCTTGCCTACCAGATCTTCACCCGCTGATCGGGGGCCAGGTACAGCTCCTGGCCGGGCTTGACGTCGAACGCCGGATACCAGGGATCCTGGTTGCGCACGGTCAGCGCTCGATACTCGCCCGGCGAATGCACCCCCGACAGCACGTTGCGGCGCAGGGAAGCTTCGCGGAACTTGGCCCGGTAGTTCTGCGCCCAGCCGAAATAGAACCGCTGGTCGGCTGTGAACCCGTCCAGCATCGGCGGCTCCTTGCCGTCCAGCGACATGCGATAGGCGTCGTAAGCCACCGCCAGCCCGGCCAGATCGGCGATGTTCTCGCCCAGCACCTGCTCGCCGTTGAGGTGCAGCCCCGGCAGCGGCTCATAGGCGCTGTACTGGTCGGCCAGGGCTTTGCCGCGGGCTTTGAACTGGGCCATGTCGGCGTCGGTCCACCAGTTCTTCAGGTCGCCCTTCACGTCGAACAGCGCGCCGGTGTCGTCGAAACCATGCCCGACCTCGTGGCCGATCACCCCCCCGATGGCGCCATAGTTCACCGCCGGATCCGCATTGGGATCGAAGAAGGTCGGCTCCAGGATCGCGGCTGGGAACACGATCATGTTCTGCATCGGCAGGTTCAGGGCGTTGACGGTCTGCGGCGTCATCCACCACTCGTCGTGGTCCACCGGTCCCTTCAGCTTGGCTATGTTGCGGCGATACTCGAACAGCTCGCTGCGGTCCCAGTTGCCGTAGGCGTCGCCGGCCGTGATTGTCAGACCCGAATAGTCTCGCCACTTGTCGGGATAGCCGACCCCGACTCGGAACACCGCCAGCTTGGCCTTCGCCTTGGCCTTCGTCTCGGGCGTCATCCAGTCCAGCCTGTCGATGCGCTTGTCGAAGGCGGCGAGGATGTTCTTCACCATCTCCTGCACCTGGGCCTTGGCCTCCGGCGTGAAGTAGCGCTCGACGTAGATCTTGCCGACCGCCTCGCCCAGCGCCGTGCTGGTGTTGTCGACGCCGCGCTTCCAGCGCTCGCGCTGCTGGGGCGTGCCGGCCAGGACGGCGCCGTTGAAGGCGAAGTGCTCGTCGACGAACGCCTTGGAGAGATAGGGCGCGCCGCGTTCGATGGCGTGAAAGGCCAGATAGTCCTTCCAGACCGCGACCGGCTGTCCGGCCACCAGCTTCGAGATCCCTGCGATCGCGCTGGGCTGCCAGGCGCCGAAGGTCTCCTGGTCCGACAGACCCGCGCCCGCCAGCCAGGCTGGCCAGTCGATGCCCGGCGCCTTGCTGGAAAGATCGGCGCGGGTCCAGACGTTGTTGGCCTTGGCCACGTCGCCGGTCGCCTCTACCGTCCAGTGCGCCTTGGCGATGGCGGTCTCCAGCGCCAGGATCCGCGCAGCCTTCGCTTCCCCGTCGGTCTGACCGGCCAGGGTCAGCATCCGGGCGATATGGGAGACGTACTTGGCGCGGATGTCTTTGAAGCGGTCGCTCTGGTCGAGGTAGTAGGCGCGGTCCGGCAGCCCCAGCCCGCCCTGCATCAGATAAGGCCGGTACTTGGACGTGTCGTTCATGTCCTCGGCGACCCACAGCCCGAACAGGCGGTCGGTCGCGTAGTCGGTCGCGTTCAGCGCGTCCACATCGGCCCGCAGCGTCGCGCCGAGTTCACGCGAAAGGTCGGCGCGGGTCTTGATCGCCGCGATCCTCGCCAATTCCGGCTCCAGCGGCGTGGCGCCCGCCGCTTCGATCGCCGCCTCGTCCATGAAGCTGGCGTAGTAGTCGCCGATCTTGCGCGCCTCCGATCCGGCCGGCGCATTCGCCTTGGCCTGATCCTCGACGATCGCCCGCGTCCGCGCCGTGGCCATCTCGCCCAGCACGTTGAACGTGCTGTAGCTGCCGCGATCGGCCGGGATCTCGGTGGTCTTCATCCAGCCGCCGTTGGCGTAGCTGTAGAAGTTGTCTCCGGGCGCGACCGCGCGATCCATGCCTGCCGTGTCGAAGCCGAAGCCGCCGTACTTCGGCGCAGGCTTGGCCGGGGTCGGCGCAGCTTCGGGCGTCGCGGCGGCTCTTTCCGCCGCGGGCGGAGCGACCGTGGCGCAGGCCGACAGCAGGACCGGCGCGCACGCGCCCAGCAAGGCGATCTTCCAATTGGTCATAGAGCGTTCCCCAGCATAGGCGCCGACGCGCCTAGGTGTTTGGAATCCTTCATACACCTGCTGCGCGCCGGGGGACGGCCGCGCGCATTAAACTTACGTCATCTTGACCGGGCCAGCAGGGCCGCCGCCGCGCGCCGACCGCCC
The DNA here is from genome assembly GCF_041919955.1 of Phenylobacterium sp. Taxonomy (GTDB): domain Bacteria; phylum Pseudomonadota; class Alphaproteobacteria; order Caulobacterales; family Caulobacteraceae; genus Phenylobacterium. The sequence goes on from NZ_JAYRSU010000022.1 coordinate 48,135, forward strand.
TCATAGCCGTCGCCCGCCGCATCGACGCCGATCCAGCCCGGCCGGGCGACGCCGCCCGCCAGGACCATGCCGAACAACCGCTGGCGCTGGAAGAAGACCTCCAGCTCGGCCAGCGTCCCTTCGCTCCAGTCCGGAACCGCCCGCACCAGCACTTCCAGGCCGCCGCCATCCAGCCCTTCCAGCAATCCCGCCTGGCAGGCCATGGCCCGCCCCGCCTCGCCCCGCTCATAGGCGAAGCCGACCAGGGACGAGCGCCCGAACGCCAGGCCGCGCGCGTGCGGATCGGGCACATAGCCGGTCCGGCCGATCACCGCCTGTACCGCGGCGCGCGTCGAAGCGCTCACGAAGGGGCTGTCGTTGACCACCCGCGAGACGGTTTTCTTCGACACCCCGGCCAGGCGCGCGACGTCGCTGATCGTCGGTCGCCCGCCGCCCGCCAGCTTGTTGTCGTGTTCGCCCGTCACTTGCGCCTCGTCCCTCCGATGCTCTTACCGCGCGCGCCGCGGACGGAACATCCCTGCACGGGACTGGTTCACTCCAGACACCAGGAGAGCCAAGATGAAATCGATGATCTTCGCGGGCGCGGCGGCCGTGCTTGCCCTCGCCGCCTGCGACAAGCGGCCCGAGCCTCAGGGCGAGACGACCGGCGCGGCCATGCCGGACACCTCCCAGCCGACGCCTGTCCCGGGTCCGGCCCAGACCGCCGCCCCCGACGCCGGCGACACCGGGGTGGTCCCTGCCGATGGCTCGCAACCGCCCATGCAATCTTCCCCGCCGCCGGAGAAGGCGCCGCCGACCAAATAACTAGGCGGCCCGCGCGCGTCGCAGAGAACTCAGGATCGACTGCGCCGCGCCGGCCGCCTGGCTGCGGATGTCGGGGACCGAGGTGATCTCCCAGAACGCCCCGCGGGTCAGCGGACCGACCGCATAGAGCCCCGCCTGAGGCTGGCCGCCGGTTCCGATCAGCCGCGATGCGGCGTCGACGTCCGCGCCCAGCCGACAGGGGTCGGGCCGGATCAGCCCGGCCGCCAGCAGCCGCCGCAGCAGCGGGTCCCCCGCCTGGTCGAGGTCGCCCAGAAAGCCGGTGCAGTTCACCACCGCCGATACCCCCAGCCGTCGCAGCGTGCGCGCGCCGCGCGGACGCCACATCACCTCGATACCGTCGCGGCCCGGTGCAAAGCTGGTGATCTCGCCTGCCCGCACCACCAGTTCGCGGCCGCGCATCAGAAGGCCGATACGCCGCGCCACGCTGGGCGCCAGGCGGTGGCGGTGCACCTCCCACCAGGGGCGCAGGTGGCGTAGGAACTGCGCCCGCTCGGCCTGGGTCCAGCCAAGCCAGATGCTCTGGACGTGCGGCCGCAGGCTGTCGATCGCCTCGCGCCAGCGGCCGTCTTCCGAGGCTGCGCGCACGGCGGCGAGCAGACGGCGAGGCGAGCCGGCAGAAGCCATCTCCGGCGCCGGACCTGAAACCGGCGCATGCGGCCGCGGCGTCAGGCCCCGACGCGAAATCGCCCAGAACCGCCGCCCGGGCCGCCACAGGCTGACCGCCGCGTCGATCATGGTCAGGCCGGCGCCGATCAGCAGCACGTCGCTCACGCTGTCGTCGAGCTGCGCCTTCGGGTCCCAGGGATCGCCGATATAACGCGACGACTTCAGCAGCTCGGGCCCCGCCGCCACAGGCGGCGCAGGCCGAAGCACCCCCAGCGCCAGCACCACCGCAGAGGCCTGGATCTCGCGGCCCAGGGCCAGCCGAACGCGCCATCCCTCGCCGGCCCGCGCCACCTCGACCGCCTCGTCCTGCTCCAGCAGCAGCCGGCCGGCCGAGGTCGTCTCCAGCGCCTGGCGCAACAGGTCCTGCAGATAGTCGCCATAGACTCCGCGGGTCACGAAGCCGCCGTGCGAGCTCCAGCCTTCGTGCCCCGCCAGCCATTTGGTGAAATGCTCGGGGTCGTCGGGATAGGCGCTCATGTTCGCCACCCGCACGTTCAGCAGGTGATCGGGGTTGGCCGTCGAATAGGCCGCGCCCCGGCCGAAGGCGCCCGAACGCTCGATCAGCCGCACCGTCGGCCCGTCCGGATCGGCGGCCAGGTGCAGGGCTGTCAGCAGCCCCGAGAACCCCGCCCCGATCACCGCCACTGTTGGTCTTTGACTCATGGCCGCACTCCACATGAGATAAATTCCTATCATTCTGATGGACTTTAAGAAGACAGAAAAACTGCATCCGAACGCAGATCGGATGGGACGGCCGCTGGAACTTGCGCTAAAAACTTGACGCAGGCGTCATCTTTGGCTGGAGACCAGGGACGCCGCGGACCGGAGGAGAAGTTTCATGAGCGACGGCAATATCGATCTGAGCAAGGACGCCCGGGCGCTGGCCTATTCGACCCCGCTCGACCAGATCAATCCGGCTCAGCCGGCGCTCTTCCAGTCCAACGAGATGTGGTGGAACTTCGAGCGCCTGCGCAAGGAAGATCCGGTCCACTACACCGCCGACAGCGAATACGGCCCCTACTGGTCGATCACCAAATACAACGACATCATGGCGGTCGACACGAACCATCAGGTGTTCTCGTCCGAGCCGGGCATCACCATCGCCGACCAGCAGGGCGACGAAGGCCCGCTGCCGATGTTCATCGCGATGGACCCGCCGAAGCACGACATCCAGCGCAAGACCGTCAGCCCGGCCGTCGCCCCGCACAATCTTCAGATCCTCGGCCCGCTGATCCGCGAGCGCGCCGCCGCGATCCTCGACAACCTGCCGATCGGCGAGGAGTTCGACTGGGTCGACAAGGTGTCGATGGAACTGACGGCCATGACCCTGGCCACGTTGTTCGGCATCGACCAGGCCGACCGCCGCAAGCTGACCTACTGGTCCGACGTGGTCACCGCCGTTCCGGGCCACGGTCTGATCGACACCCTCGAGCAGAAGATGCAGATCTTCGTCGAGTACCACGCCTACTTCACCGAGCGCTGGAACGAGCGGGTCAACTCCGAGCCGACCGGCGACCTGATCTCCATGCTCGCGCACGGCGCCGAGACCCGGGGCATGTCGCCGCGCGAGTACTTCGGCAACATCGTGCTGCTGACCGTCGGCGGCAACGACACCACCCGGAACACCATTTCGGGCTCGATCTACGCCCTGAACAAGAACCCGGACCAGTACAAGAAACTGCGCGAGACCCCCTCGCTGATCCCGTCGATGGTTTCCGAGACCATCCGTTGGCAGACGCCGCTGGCCCACATGCGCCGCCGCGCGACCCAGGACATCGAGTTCGGGGGCAAGCAGATCCGCGAAGGCGACAAGGTGGTCATGTGGTACGTCTCGGGCAACCGCGACGACGAGGTCATCGAGCGTCCGAACGACTACATCATCGACCGCGCCCGCCCGCGGAACCACATGTCCTTCGGCTTCGGCATCCACCGTTGCGTCGGCAACCGCCTGGCCGAGCTGCAGCTCCAGATCATCTGGGAAGAGATCATGAAGCGCTTCCCCGAGATCCACCTCGTGGACGAGCCCAAGCGCAGCTACTCGACCTTCGTGAAGGGCTACGAGTCGATGAAGGTCGTCATTCCGAAGCGCGCCTGACCGCTTTCGTCGATGCAGGATTGAAGAGCCTGGGCCCTCCGACCTAGGCTCTTTTTTCATGAAGACCCTGCCTTTCGATCCGACCGACGTCGGCGCCGTCGTCGACGCCATGTACGCCATGATCTCTGGCCCTGCCGGACCGCGCGACTGGGCCATGCAGCCCGAGATCTTCCACGCCGACTCCCGCCAGATCCGCACTTGGATGGGCGAGGACCGCCGGCCCCAGATGAAGATCATGGGTCCGGCCGACTACCAGGCCGACGTCGAACCGTTCTTCGCCGCCCATCCGTTCTACGAGGTCGAGATCGCCCGCCGGATCGACGTGTTCGGCAACATGGCCCAGGTCTGGAGCGCCTACGAGGCCCGCACCGAACTTGGCGACGCAGAGCCCGAACGCCGAGGAATCAACTCCATCCAGCTGTTCCGCGAGGCCGACGGCCGCTGGCGCATCATGTCGATGATCTGGGATAACGAACGGCCTGGACTTTCCCTGCCGTCATTCGGCTAGGCTCTCCTCTGCACTGAGGAGGCCGCCATGAGCCGCCCGTTCGACGTCGAGCCCCATGCAGAGCGCCTCGCCCGCGACGGCTACACGGTCATAGAGGATTTCGCCGACGCCACGGCGCTCCGGACCGCCCGCGCCGTCCTCGCTCCGCACCTCGGCAGCCATCACGGCCGCAACGCCTTCGAGGGCTTTTCCACCGAGCGCGTCTACACCCTCGTCGCACGTGGCAAGGTGTTCGAGGACCTGACCTCCGATCCCCGGCTGCTGGCCCTCCTGGACCGCTTCCTCCAGCCCGGCTACCTGCTGACCGCCAGCCAGGCCATCTGCATCTATCCGGGCGAGGCCGCCCAGGCGGTGCATTTCGACGACGGCTTCTATCGTCAGCCGCGGCCCCGGCCGGCCATCAGCCTCTCGCTGATCGGCGCGATCGACGCCTTCACCGACACCAACGGCGCCACCGACATCATCCCGGGCAGCCATCGCTGGAGCGACGCCGAGGTCGCCGCCCTGACGCCGAAAAAGGCCGAGAGCCTGCTACAGCCGGTGATCATGCCGGCCGGCGGAGCCATCGTCTTCCAGGGCACGCTCCTGCACCGTGGCGGCGCCAACCGCTCCGACGCTCCGCGCCTGGCCTTCACCAACCAGTATTGCGAGCCCTGGGGCCGCACCCAGGAGAACTTCTACCTCGGCGTCCCGCGCACGCGGGCAAAGGCCATGTCGCCCAGGCTGCAAGACCTGCTCGGCTACAACATCTGGCCGCCCTTCATGGGCCAGGTCACCGGCTCCCACCCGCTCAAGAGCCTCGACGACGACTGGGTCGCGCCGGTGGCGCGCTAGGCTCGGCAGCAAACGCTACCGTTGGCGGTTCGAGACGCCATGCACTACCATGCCGCGCAAATCACGCACGGGGGCGGCATTGATCAGATTGGCGGCGTTTGCGGCGGCCACCGCAGTTCTGCTGGCGACCGCGGCGCCAGCTCGGGCCGACGACGAAAAGGACTTGGCGCGCCTTCTGCTTGCGGCCACGTCCGACTTCCAGAAGCGCGAGTGCAAGATGTCGGACTGGGAGCGGATTATCGCTCACCCCCGCTTCAGCGCGCTGCCCAGCCGGATCCGGTCGTCATCCTACCTGATCCCGGTGCTTTGCGGCGTCGGCGGCAAGCGAACCCCGGACCTCATCGGCGCGGCGACGGCAGAGCCGGACGCTTCGGCCCTGGCGTGGAGCATACGCTTCCTGCAGTCTGCGGCGACCGACCAGCGCGCCGACGCGCTTCAGGCCCTGGAAACCACCGCCGAGAAGTCCGGCGACCAAACCGCCGAAATCCACAACGATGAGCTCGTCTTCGATTTCTGGCGCAGACTGAAAGACGACAAGGTCGCCCGTCGGCGCATGGCGAGCGCTCTTGACCGGCTCGATTGGCAGCCGGCCGGGCGGACGTTCATTCCCGACCCGATCTGGCTCGCCCAGGCGCGCGCGCTCCTGGACGCAGGCGACAAGGCCGGCGCAGAGCGGTTCCTGCGAAAGCTCAGCCATCCGGAGTCGATGGTGCAAGTGCGCATCGACCGACGCTTTGAAACCATCGTCGAGGCTCAACCCGACGCCTTCGACGTGAAATTCGCAGCTTTAGCCACCCTCGCCGCCAACCAGGCGGAACTGCAAAAGAACCCGGCGGACGCCGAAGCCCTCCAGGCCGTCGCCTACGACCTGCGGATGCTGGGACGCTTCGGCGAAGCGCTGGACGTTCTCGACGCCGGCCTCAAGGCGCCAGTTCTCAAGAACAGCAGAGGCGACGACGGACGGAATTGGGTCGCCAACGAGCGCGCCTACGCGCTCGCCGATCTCGGCCGCTACGACGAGGCGGTCAAAGCCATGAGCGAGGCCAGCGGCGAGAATGAACGCGGCGGCGTCAATGTCAGCCAGACGATCAACCTCGCCTCCGTACTCAATGAGGTCGGCCGGTATCAGGAAGCGCTTGACGCACTTGCCCCCCTTTCCCGCCGCAAGGACCGCGTGAGCCCATATGGCCAGATGTGGATCGCTTTCAATCGCGTCTGCGCCCATGCCGGCCTGGGGCAGATCGCACAGGCGAAGGCCGAGATGGCCTACGTCGAGCAGCATGCGGAAGCCAACCGCTCGGCCCACCGCGACGCCGCCACGTGCATCGGCGACGAAGAAGCGATCGCCCGCAGCCTGATCGCGCAATTGACCTCCGACACCCCGGAGAAGGCGCTTGTGCTGTTCAGCAAGTCGCGCATCGAGACACCGCCACGCCCGCCGCGCGCCAAGCTTCTGGCCGAGCGCCTCGCAAAAGCGCAGAAACGGCCTGACGTTCAGGCGGCGTTCAGCGCCATCGGCCGCGCGGACACTTTCGACGTCTATCTTGATGCTATGCAGTTCTAACCCAAATTCCGCGCGAACAGCGTATTCAGCCGCAGCCAGTGCCGCTCCGCCGCGGCCTTGTCGTAGGCCGCGCGCTGTGGGAAGGCGAAGCCGTGCTCGACGCCGGGATAGAGCTCGACCTCGGCCCGGATCCCGTCGGCCTTCAGCGAAGACGACAGGGCGTTGATCGTCTCCATCGGCGCCCAGCGGTCGGTCTCGGCGCAGGCGAAGTAGAGCTCACCCTTCGCCTTGCGGGCGGCCAGGTGCGGGCTGTCGTCCTTGTCGGTGACCAGGAAGGTCCCGTAGATCGAGGCGGCCGCCTTGACCCGCCCCGCGTGGCGCGCCGCCGCGTTGATCGAGAACTGGCCGCTCATGCAGTAGCCCAGGCATCCGACCCGCTGCGCGTCCGCTGCGGCCTGGCCGTCGGCATAGGCCAGCAGGGCGTCGGAATCCTCCATCACCATCTGGATGGACAGCCCGTACATCAGCTCCATCATCCGCGCCCGCAGCGGCTCGTCCATCGCTCCGCTGGGCGGGACCAGCTCCAGCACCCCGGCTCGGTAATAGAGATTGGGCAGCATGACGTAATAGCCGGCCGTGGCCAGCCGCCGGGCCATGTCGCGCAGTTCCTCGCGGATCGCGGGGGCGTCCATGAAAAACAGGATCACCGGATGCGGCCCGCCGCGGTCTGGATGTACGACAAACGTCGTCGTCGCCCCGTCCTTGGTCGGAACCTCGACCGTCTGCTCGATCATCGGCTTGCTCCTATCGGCATCAACACACAGGCCCGCGCCAGGGAGACCCGCGTCAGCTCTCGTCGGCGCAGGAACACCTTCATCGCCTCGCTGGTCGGGTCGCGCGACACCTGCCACTCGCCGAGATCGCGATAGCGGGTCATCAGCAGCAATCGCCGCGCGCCATCGCGCCTGTCCGCATCCGACGCCTCGGCAAGGAACAGGCCGTAGATCTGCGTCTCGAACCGCGCTTCGAAATCCGGCCAGGCCTCGCCCGACAGCTTTACGAACTCGTCGACCGCCGCGCCGTCGATCGTGAACCAGTTGTGGACGTAGATCCCGTCTTCGGGAGGGCGGACGTCGGCCGTCGGTCGCAGGGTGGGAACCAGGCGGTCGCGCTGGCTGGCCAGCGCGACCGGCGCGCCGGCCAGGTCCGTTCCCGCCGCCGCCAGCACCATCGCCGTATCGGAGGCGAACCCTAGCAGGGGCGCGAACACCGCGCGCACCCCGCCAGTACCGTAAGCATGGTCGGCCAGCAGGCGCTGCGCCGTCCGCTCGCGCCCGAGGGTCAATTGGAAATAGTCATATTCCAATGACTTGCCCTCAATAATTGACGCGGGTCGAGATCGCCCCGTCGACGATCATGTTGATCCCGGTAGTGAAGGCCGACCGGGGGCTCGCCAGGAACACCGTGGCCGCCGCCACCTCTTCCGGCGTCGCCATGCGGCCGGTCGGGTTGCGCTTGATCATCTGATCGAAAAAGGCCGGCATGCCCGCCTTCACATTGCCCCAGACCCCGCCCTCGAAGAACACCGTGCCCGGCGAGACGACGTTGGCGCGGACGCGCTTGGCCGCGCCCTCGCGCGCCAGGCCCTTGGCGTAGTGGATCAACGCCGCCTTCATCGCGCCATAGGCCGAGGCGTTGCTGGCCTCGGCCGCCGACACCGACGAGGTGATCACGAAGGCCGCATCGCCGTGGGCCTCGCCCGCCGCCTCCAGGAATGGCCGTGCGGCCTCGAAGGTGCGCACGGCGCCCAGGATGTCGATCTCGAACATCCCGCGCCAGGCCGCCTCGTCCGAGCCCTGGACCAAGGCGCTGGCGTTCGAGACCATCACGTCGATGCCGCCCAGCGCCTCGCCCGCCGCCTTCACGAAACCTTGCAGCGCCGGCCCGTCGGAGATGTCGACCGCTTGGCCGAAGGCCTTCACGCCCTTGGCCTCCAGCGCCTTGACCGCCTCGGCCACCTGCTCGGGATTGCGCGCGCAGACCGCGACATCGCAGCCCTCGTCGGCGAAGAGGTCGGCGATCGCCCGCCCGATGCCGCGCGTAGCGCCGGTCACGACGGCCTTCCGTCCCTTGAGACCCAGGTCCATTTTCCACTCCCGTTTTCTCGTTGGCGCAGGTTCTATCGCGCCCTGCGACGCTTGCGCAGACTTGACAGGCGCCCCCACACGACAATTTGTGAGCCCATGCTCACCGCGCCGACATCGACCAAGGACAAGCTGTTGCGCGCCGCGCTGACCATCGGCGCGCGCGACGGGCTGGAAGCGGTCACCACCGCGGCCATCGCCACCGAGGCCGGCGTGGCCGAAGGCACGCTCTATCGCCACTTCCCGTCGAAGGACGACCTGCTGATCGAGGTCTATCGCGGCATCAAGCGCCGCATCTTCGAGGCGATCAGCGATGGCGAAAGCGGCGGCGAGGCGCCCGACGCCCGTCTGAAGCGCGTCTGGCGCAAGCTCTACGAGACCTATCGCGGCGACTCCGAGGCCTTCGTCTTCGGCCAGAGGTTCGCCGAATCCTCGCTGTCCAAGCGCGAGGGCGGCGCGGCCTACGAACAGATCGCCGGCGCGGTCGCGCGCCTGCGCCAGGCCGGGGTCGAGCGCGGCCTGTTCAAGGACCTGCCCGGCGAACTGCTCGGCAACCTGTTCTTCGCCCCGGTCGGCTACATGCTGAAGACCGAACTCAAGGGCCGCCGCTGGACCGACGCCGAACTCGACGCCACCGCCGAGGCGGTGCTGGACTCCTGGCGGGCCGTCTAGGCCGCGAGGCTGCGCCCGCAGTCGATCACCGTCTCGCGCCCCGAACGCGGCGCCCAGCCCAGCAGCTTGCGCGCCTTGTCGACATTGGCCGGGTAGCGGCTGTTCAGGTCCGGCAGGAAGTAGCGCATCTGACGGGAGAACAGCGCCCCGATGCGATAGGCGATGTTCGGCAACCGCTGGATCGGAACCTTCGCGCCGGCCGCGCCCAGGCCCTCGCGCAGGGCTGTCGCCACGTCCTCCATCCACATGAACTCCGACAGGCCCAGGAACCGCTGGCCGGCCGCCTGCGGCGCGGTCATCGCCCGGATGTGCAGGTCGGCCAGGTCGCGCACGTCCACCACCCAGAACCCGAACCGCGGCAGCCGCGCGGGCCGCCCATGCATCAGGCCTCGGACGATGCCGACAGAGCTGACCGCCTCGCGGCTGAGGATCGGCCCGAACACCGCGCCCGGCAGCACCGTGGTCAGGGCTGTCGCTCCCCCCTGCGCTTCCATGAACTCCCACGCCGCGCGCTCCGCCAGGATCTTCGATCGCCGATAGCCGTCGAACTGCGGATCGGCCGGATCGGCCCAGACGCTCTCGTCGCTGGGCAGGCCGCTGGCCCGCGGCGGGCGCGCGGTCGCCGCCGCCGAGGTCATCACAACACGCTTGACGCCCGCCGCGCTCGCCGCCTTCAGCACCCGCAGCGCCCCGTCGCGCGCCGGGCCGATCAGTTCTTCCAGCGTCTGGCGACCGTCGCCCAGCGGCGAGGCGACGTGCAGCACATAGTCGACCCCGGCCATGGCCTGCGCCCACCCCGCGTCGTCCATCAGGTCGGCCTCATGGACGCTCAGCCGTCCGCCAGCCTCGTCCTCAGCCCCGACCGCCGCGCGCAGGGCGCCTTCCTTGGCGCGGCTGCGCAGGGTCGCGCGCACCGCATAGCCCTGCTCCAGCAGCAACTTGGCGCACCAGCCGCCCACCAAGCCCGTCGCCCCGGTCACCAGCACCGTCTCGCCCATCGGAACCTCCCTTTCGCAGCTCGGCGCATCCGAGTTGCCGCCACATGTCTACAGTCGTATACATACGCGAGACCGACAAGTCTACACCTGTATAATTACGAGGCCGCCGTGACCGCTCCCCCCCGAACCCGCAACGCCGCAGCCACGCGGGAGGCCATCCTCGCCTCGGCGCGCCGGGCCTTCGCCGAGCACGGCTATGACGGCGCCGGAGTGCGCGAGATCGCCAAGGGCGCCGGCGTCACCGCCATGCTGATCAACCGCTATTTCGGCTCCAAGGAGCAGCTCTTCGCAGAGGCGACGGCCGCGGCCATGGCCCAGCCGGTGATCCTCAGCCGCCGCAACCTCGACGCCGCCGACCTCTCCCGCGCCATGGCCGAGGGCCTTGTCGCCCTGACCAATCCCGGCGCGCCCGTGCTCGAGGGCTTCCAGATCATGTTCCGCTCGACCTCCAGCCACAGCGCCGCCCAGATCGGCCGCGAGCAGATCGAGCAGCATCACCTGAAGACCCTGACCGAAGCGCTGTCGGGCCCGCTGCGGGCGGAACGCGCCGCGCTCGCGCTGTCGCTCGTCGCCGGCGTTCAGATCATGCGCCAGATGATGGAGCTCTCGCCCCTGACCGCGGCCGATCCGGCCGCCCTCGCCGACCTGCTGACGCCGATGGTGCGCAGCCTGATCGAGGCGCCTCCAGCTCCTGCTGCCTAGATCGCCTTCTCCATGACGATGAAGTGCAGGTCCTCGCGTGTCGGCTCGCCGATCTCCGGGTCGCCATAAGGGAACGGCAGGGTCGCGCCGGTCGCCGCATATCCGCGCCGCTCGTACCAGGCGATCAGGGTGTCGCGCACCTGCACCACGCTGATGCGGATGCGGCTCGCGCCCTGGCCCTTCGCATAGGCCTCTGCGCCCGCCAGCATGGCCCGCCCCAGCTGACGGTCCTGAATGTCGGGGCGGACGGTCAGCATCCCGAGATACCAGGCGCCGTCGCTGGCTGGCCTCAACATCACGCACCCCAACAGCGGCGCATCCGCATCGTCGCGCAGGACCAGCAGCCGCGCACGCGGATCGGCCGCCAGGTCTCGGGCCAACGCTTGCGGATCAGTACGCTGACCGCCGACATAGTCGGCCTCGGTGGTCCAGCCCTGCCGTGAGACGTCACCGCGGTAGGCGGAGTTCACCAGGTCGGCGATGGCGGCCAGATCGGCGGATTCGGCTTCGAACAGCGGCATCCCTCTTCCAATCCACAACCTGCGCCGCGCGCCAATCGAAATTTCACGGCGTGCGGAACGGCGCCTTCCCCTTGACGCTTTCCAGGCCAGGGTCTAATTATCCGCTTGTGAGTGAGCGCTCACATCCCCAAAAATTCATATCTGCGGAGTCCCCCATGATCCGTCGCCAAATCGGCCGCACCGGCCGTGACGTGAATGCTATCGGCCTGGGCTGCATGGGCATGTCGATCGCCTATGGCGAGCCGATGAACGAAGCCGACGCCGTCAAGCTGCTGCACGAGGCCCTCGACCTGGGCGTCGACCACTTCGACACCGCCGAGCTCTACGGCTTCGGCGCCAACGAGCACCTGCTGGGCCAGGCGTTTCACGACCGTCGCGAAAAGGCGTTCATCGCCACCAAGTTCGGCCCGGTCGGCGACCTGGCCACCCGCACCGTGCGCGGCGTCGACGGCTCGGAGGCCAACATGCGCCGCGCCGTCGAGCAGTCGCTCCGCTACCTGCAGACCGACTACATCGATCTCTACTACCTGCACCGCAAGGACCCGAACCTGCCCATCGAGGAGACGGTCGGCGCCATGGCCAAGCTGGTGCAGGAGGGCAAGGTCAAGGCGCTCGGCCTGTCGGAAGTCAACGCCGACAGCCTGCGCCGCGCCCAGGCGGTCCATCCGATCGCCGCCGTGCAGTGGGAGTATTCGATCTTCACCCGCGACATTGAGGCCGAGGTCCTGCCGCTCTGCTGGGAAACCGGCGTGACGGTGGTCGCCTACTCGCCGCTCGGCCGCGGCATGCTGACCGGCGCCTTCACCCGCGACCACAAGCCGGGCGGTGACGACTATCGCTCGGTCGTCTCGCCCCGCTTCCAGGGCGAGGCCTACGAGGCCAACCTCGCCCTGGTGCAGGAGATCGAGAAGATCGCCGCCGCCCGCGGCGCGAACGCTTCCCAGGTCGCGCTCGCCTGGGTGCTGGCCGCCAAGCCGAATGTGGTCACCATCCCCGGCACCACGCGGCTTTCGAACCTGAAGTCCAACCTCGCCGCCGCCGACATCTCGCTCAGCGCCGACGAGACCGCCAGCCTCGACACCCTGGCCGCCAAGGTCGCCGGCGCCCGCTACGACGAGCGCGGCATGACCCTGGTCAACGCGTAGCCCCATGGCCTTTCCTCCCCCGTTCGCGGGGGAGGAAAGGGCTTCCGTTCCCATACGGAACGGCGGCAACCTTCCTCACGGAATCGAGGGCGCATCAGACGCCCCGCGGGAGGACGCCGATGAAGACCGCCGCTCTGCTCCTGGCCCTGTGCGCCACGTCCAGCCTCGCTCATGCCAAGACCATCTCCGTCGCCCCCGGACCCGACGCGCAGGAGCGGGTGCAGACCGCCCTGCTCGACGCCAGGCCTGGCGATACGGTCGCCCTGGGCGCTGGACGCTTCGAGTTCACCGACGGCCTGTCGCTCGACATCGATGACGTAACGGTGAAGGGCGCGGGCCAGGACAAGACTATCCTTTCCTTCAAGGGTCAGAAGGGCGCCGGCGAGGGCCTGCTGGTCACCTCCGACCGCGTCACGGTCCGCGACCTGAGCGTCCAGGACACCAAGGGCGACGGGATCAAGTCCAAAGGGTCGGACCAGATCAGCTTCCTCTCCCTGACCGTCGAATGGACCGGCGGCCCGAAGGAGACCAACGGCGCCTATGGCGTCTATCCAGTCTCCTCGACCAACGTCCTGATCGACAAGGTCACCGTGCGCGGCGCCTCCGACGCCGGCATCTATGTCGGCCAGTCGAAGAACATCGTGGTCAGGAACAGCCGCGCCGAGTTCAACGTCGCCGGCATCGAGATCGAGAACTCGATGAACGCCGACGTGTTCGACAACGTCGCCACCCGCAACACCGGCGGGATCCTGGTGTTCGACCTGCCGAACCTGCCGCAGATGGGCGGCCACTCGACCCGCGTCTTCCGCAACCAGGTGGTCGACAACGACACCCCGAACTTCGCGCCCAAGGGCAACATCGTCGCCAACGTGCCCGTCGGGACCGGCGTCATGCTGATGGCCAACAAGAACGTCCACGTCTTCGAGAACCGCATCGACGGCAACCAGACCGCCGCGGTCATGCTGGTCGCCTATGTCCAGGCCTTCGACGACAAGTCCTACAACCCCCTGCCCCGCGACATCGTGGTGCGCGACAACCAGATGGGCCGCAACGGCTTCAAGCCCGGCTTCGACGGCGGGGAAATGCTGGCCAAGGCCTTCGGCGGCGCCCTGCCGCCGATCATGTGGGACGGAGTAACCACCCACCCGGCCAGCCCAGAGCCGGTCCGCGTCTGGCTAAAGGACGGCCCGGTCCTGAACCTGAACCTTCCCGCCCCCGGCGCGCTCGACAAGGCCGCACCCTCGGTGAAGCCGACCCTGGGCGAGGCCGCCCCGATCGCCGAGCCCCAGCCGGTGGTCCTGCCGCCCGCCCAGGCGAAGCTGACGCCGTGAAATTGGAAAAGTGTCATCCCGGCTGGAGCGAAGCGGAAGGCCGGGACCCATTCGCGCCTGAGCCCAGACCGTGAAACACAAAACGCGCCATCTCCTACCCCATCGAGTGTTCATGGGTTCCGGTCTTCGGCCTCGCGGCCGAAACCGGGGTGACAGGTATCGCGCATTCGCAATTCTCGCGGCCGCGCTCAGCCTCGGCGCCGCCCCGGCCCCGCCGCCGGTCGACCTCGCCGCCCTGCTGGCCGAGAGCCCAGCCCAGACGCTCGGCGCCTACCGCCTCTTCACCGACACGCGCGCCCGCGCCCCGAACGCGGGCCTGACGCCCTACGCGCTCAACACCCCGCTGTTCAGCGACTACGCCGAGAAGTTCCGCTTCGTGTACCTGCCGCCGGGAACCAAGGCCGCCTATCGCGCGGTCGGCGCCTTCGACTTCCCGGTCGGGGCGACCCTGGTCAAGACCTTCGCCTATCCTGCTGATTTCAGGCGACCTTCCGAGAACATCCGCTATGTCGAAACCCGCCTGCTGATCCGCCAGACGGACGGCTGGGCCGCCCTCACCTATGTCTGGAACGAAGCCCAGGACGAGGCCCGCCTCAAGCGCGCCGGCGCGCGCCTGGACGTCGCCTTCGTCGACGCCAAGGGCCAGGCGCGCCAGATCGACTACGCCGTCCCCAACGCCAACCAGTGCAAGGAATGCCACTCGCTCTCCGGCGAACTGGCCCCGATCGGCCCCAAGGCCCGCAACCTCAACGGCGACTTCGCCTACGCGGCCGGGCGGCGGAACCAGCTCGCCCATTGGAGCGCCGCCGGCCTGCTCTCCGGCGCGCCAGCGCCCTCCGCCGCCCCTCGCGCGGCCGCCTGGGACGACGCCACGGCCCCAGTCGCCGACCGCGCCCGCGCCTATCTCGACGCCAATTGCGCCCACTGCCACAACCCTGCCGGCATGGCCTCGAACTCCGGGCTCAACCTCGACCTGGAGGAGACGCGTCCCGCCGCCATGGGCGTCGGCAAGCGCCCGGTCGCCGCCGGCCGCGGCTCGGGCGGGCTGGAGGTCTCCATCGCTCCCGGCGATCCGGACCATTCGATCCTGCTGCATCGGATGAAGTCGACCGAGCCCGGGGTGATGATGCCCGAACTCGGCCGCACGGTGGTCCACGACGAAGGCGTCGCCTTGGTCTCCGATTATATCCGCAGTCTACGCCCCTGATCGGTCAGGGAACCGCCTCGGCCTCCAGCCCGGGAGGGGTCTGGGACAGCGGCGGGTGCTTGTCGATCTTCGGCAGGAACGCCGCCAGCAGGCCGATGGCCGGCAGGAAGGCGCAGACGCGGTAGACCGTCTCGATGTCCGTCGCGTCGGCCAGCAGGCCCAGGGCCGCAGCCCCGATCCCACCCATGCCGAACGAGAAGCCGAACAGCATCCCCGACATCATCCCCACCTTCCCGGGCGCCAGTTCCTGGGCGTAGACCACGATCGCCGGGAAGGCCGAGGCCAGGATCAGCCCGATCACCACGATCAGCGGCCCGGTCCAGAAGGCGCTCGCCAGCGGCAGCAGCAGGCTGAACGGCAGCACGCCCAGGATCGAGAACCAGATCACGTACTTGCGCCCGAACCGGTCGCCCAGCGGCCCGCCGGCGATGGTGCCCGCCGCCACCGCGCCCAGGAACAGGAAGAGGTGCAGCTGCGCCCCCTGAACCGAGCTGCCGAACTTATGGATCATGTAGAAGGTCAGGTAGTTGGTCAGGCTGGCCAGATAGACGTACTTCGAGAAGATCAGCGCCAGCAGGATCGAGATGCCGATCACCACCTGCCGGGCCGGCGGCGGAGCGATCTGGGCGTTCTTAGCCGCGGCCTGCAGGCGCGAGAGCCCGTGGGTCCGGTACCAGTTCGCCACGTTCCACAGCACACCGCCCGACAGCAGCGCCAACAGGGCGAAGAACATCAGGCTCGACTGGCCCCACTTCACCACCACCACCGCCGCGGCCAGCGGGCCGAGCGCCGAGCCGGCGTTGCCGCCGACCTGGAACAGCGACTGGGCCAGGCCATGTCGCCCGCCTGCCGCCATCCGCGCCACCCGGCTCGATTCCGGGTGGAAGACCGACGAGCCCATGCCCAGCAGGCAGGCGCCGACCACGACCAGCCCATAGGTGTGGGCGATCGACAGCACGGCCAGGCCCGCCAGCGAAAACAGCGTGCCGACCGGCAGGGCCATCGGCGTCGGCCGCTTGTCCGCATAGAGCCCGATCAGCGGCTGCAGGATCGAGGCCGTCACCTGATAGGCCAGGGTTACGATCCCGATCTGTCCGAACGTGAGTCCGAGGTCGGCCTTGAGGTTCGGATAGATGGCCGGAAGCAGCGCCTGCATCATGTCGTTCAGCAGGTGGCAGAAGCTGATCGCCAGGATGACCCCGAACGCCGTCGTTCCCGCCGCCTGAACCTTGCTGTCCGCCGTGATGCTCTGTCCGCTCATGCGAGCCTCCTCAAACTGGACGCTCCGCATAGGCCGTTCGCGCAGCGCCCGCATTCCTGTATGGGTCGAATAGTTTTGCGAGTGGGACACCATGCCGGTTTGGCTCAATCCTGACAGCGTCGAGGACACGCCCCGCCCCGTCGTGGCCATCGCCAACGACTATCCGCCCTCGTTCGAGCTGGCCTGGCACCGCCATCGCCGCGGCCAGTTGCTCTATGCCGCCCGGGGCGTGGTTGCGGTCTCCACGCCCGACGGCGCCTGGGTCGCCCCGCCCGAGCGGGCGGTCTGGACGCCGCCGACCGTGCCCCATTCGGTGCGGATGGTAGGCTCGGTCTCCACCCGCGGCGTGCTGATCGAGCCCGGGGTCTGCCCGGCGCTGGGCGAGCGCAGCAAGGTGATCGAGGTCTCGCCCCTGCTGCGCAGCCTGCTGCTGGCGGCCAGCGACCTGCCGCGCGAATACGACGAGGCCGGCCGCGACGGCCTGGTCATCGCCCTGCTGCTGACCGAGCTCGAACGCGCGCCGGTGATCCCGCTGGCCACGCCCTTCCCCAGCACGCCGGCGCTCGCCGCCAAGTGCCGCGCCTTTCTCGAAGCCCCCAGCCCACACGACACCATCGACGCCTGGAGCGCTCAGCTCGGCATGGGCCGCCGCGCCTTCACCCGCGCCTTCCGCCGCGAGACCGGCATGAGCTTCGCCGAATGGCGCCAGCAGGCCTGCGTGGTGGTCGCCCTGCCCCGGCTGGCGGCGGGTGAGCCGGTCACCGCCATCGCCCTCGACCTCGGCTACGAGAGCCCCGCGGCTTTCGCTACCATGTTTAAACGCCTGCTCGGCGTCGCACCGAGCCGCTATCTGGGGTGACGGCTAGCGGTCGTATGTCCCCGCATAGCGTTCGCGCAGCACGTTCTTCTGCACCTTGCCCATGGCGTTGCGCGGCAGTTCGTCGACGAAGAACACCTTCTTGGGCGCCTTGAACGCCGCCAGCTTCTCGCGCAGCGCCGCGATGATCGCGGCTTCGTCGCCCGACCCGATCACCACCGCCGTCACCGCCTCGCCGAAGTCGGCGTGCGGAAGGCCGATCACGGCGCTCTCGCTCACACCCTCCATCTCGTCGAGGATCAGCTCGATCTCCTTCGGATAGACGTTGAAGCCGCCCGAGATGATCAGGTCCTTGGCCCTGCCGGAGATCCAGACGCGTCCGTCAGGGTCCCGCCGCCCAACGTCGCCCGTTTTGAAGAAGCCGTCGGCGGTGAACTCCTCGGCGGTCTTCTCGGGCATCCGCCAGTAGCCGCCGAACACGCTCGGCCCTCTGATCTCGATGACCCCGGTCTCTTCACCTCCACCGATGCGCAGCTCTACGCCCGGCAGCGGATAGCCGACGCTGCCGGCGATCCGCTCGCCGTCCAGCGGGTTCGAGGTGATGATCACCGCCTCGCTCATGCCGTAGCGCTCCAGAATCCGCTTGCCTGTCCGAGCCTCGAACTCGGCGAAGGTCGATTCCAGCAGCGGCGCCGAGCCGCTGATGAACACCCGCATGTGCTCGGCCGTCTCCCGCGTGAATCCGGGATTGGCCAGCAGCCGCGTGTAGAAGGTCGGCACCCCCATCATCACCGTCGACTTCGGCAGGGCCGCCAGCACCTGCGCGTCGTCATACTTCTCCAGCCACACCATGGGCGCGCCCGACAGGAACGCGCAGTGCAGCGCCACGAACAGGCCGTGGACATGAAAGATCGGCAGGGCGTGCAGCAGCACGTCGTCGCTCGAGAACCCCCACGCGGCGTGCAGCGCCAGCGCGTTGGCCGCCAGGTTCCCGTGGCTCAGCATCGCCCCCTTCGAGCGCCCGGTGGTGCCCGAGGTGTAGATGATCGAGGCGAGGTCGCCCTCCTCCCGCGGCGTGGTCTCCCACAACGGCTCGCGCGTGCGCGCGTCGGCCACCAGCTCCACCGCATCCTCGACGAACAGCGCCGGCTCGGCGTCCTCGATGAAGTAGTCGACCTCGCTTTCGGTATAGGCGGTGTTCAGCGGCAGGAAGACCGCTCCCACCTTCAGGGTCGCCAGGTAGACGACCACCGCCTCGATGCTCTTGGCCGATTGCAGGCCCACCCGATCGCCGGGCTCGACCTCATGCTCCACCAGCAGCGCCGCGGTCCGCGCCACGTCCTCCTCCAGCGCCCCATAGCTGACCGCGCGCCCGTCGGGCGTCAGGAACGCCGGCTTGGAACGATCGTCCGGAAAACGCGAAGCGAGCAGGTCATAGAGGTTCATGGCCCCTGCCTAGCGGGTCTTTCCCGACGCGAGAAGAGCGCGCCCTCCAGATGCTCCCCCTCTGGGGGAGCTGTCGGCCGAACGGCCGACTGAGGGGGACTTTGACTCCATACTCGGCCGGCGCCACCAAAGCTCAGCTTGTTGGGAGACCACCGCATGGAAGCTCCGGAACAGACGCGGCGACTTGCGCTTGCCCTACGACGCCGGATGACCTTGCCTGAGGTTCTGCTCTGGCGGGCCTTGAAGGGCCGCAAAGTCGACAGCCTTCACTTTCGCCGCCAGCACCCGCTCGGTCCCTACATCCTCGACTTCTACTGCGACGCCGCCAAGCTGTGTGTGGAGGTCGATGGCCATACGCATGGAACTGGAAATCGGCCCGAGCGGGACGAACGGCGAGATGCCTGGTTGGCGGAGCAAGGCGTCAGAACATTGCGGATACCCGCTGCTCTGGTGCTGGACGACGTCGACGACGCGATCGCGACGATCCGCCAAGTCTTACAGGACTAAAGTCCCCCTCCGTCTCGGTGCTTCGCACCGATCCACCTCCCCCAGAGGGGGAGGATCTAGGCGCTCAAGATGCTCCCCCTCTGGGGGAGCTGTCGGCCGCATGGCCGACTGAAGGGGACATTGACTCCCCTACAACGGCAGCGCCGTCGTGAACTTGATCTGCTCCATCGCAAACGCCGAGCTCACGTCGTCCAGCGGCGCGGTGGCGATCAGGCGCTTGTAGAAGCGGTCATAGGCGGCGATGTCCGAGACCATCACCTTCAGCAGATAATCGGTCTCGCCTGCCAGCCGGTAGATCTCCACGACCTCCGGCAGGGCGGACGCGCCCTTGGCGAACTGGGCCAGCCATTCCTCGTCGTGGCGGTTGGTCTTCAGCGACACGAACACCACCAGTCCCAGGTCCAGCTTCTCGCGATCCAGCAGGGCCACCTTGCGCGCGATCACCCCCTCGTCCGTCAGCCGCTTGACCCGCTTCCAGCACGGCGTCTGCGACAGCCCCACCCGCTCGGCCAGCTCGGCGACGGGAATGGTCGCGTCGCCCTGCAGTTCGCGCAGGATTCGCCGATCTATCGCATCCAGGGAAACAGATGATCCGCCCAAAACCGCCTCCGGAGAACTGAATTCTCCTTTTCTGCAAGATCGCCGAAAGATCGACAACGCCTTTCTCCGCGAACGGCGCGACCCTTGCGTCTCCTGGCGAGTATGGAGAGCCCTATGCTGGACGCGTTCAACCGGCACCCGGAATCGGTCGGCGAGACCTATGGCGAGCACCTCGCTCAGGCCGGGACCTTCGGGGCGACCATGATCACCGCCGGCGCCGCCTGCCTGGTCCACGCCATCTTCCCGTTCTGGTTCGAAAAGACCGCCAGCCAGTGCGTCCAGCGCCTGCACGCCCAGATGTCGGCCCGCAGCCGCGCCGCCGAGACCGCCTCTCGCAAGGCGCTCCAGGCGTGACTCATCTCGCCGCCGGCGGCGTTTCGGCCTCGCGCCATCCGGCCGCGGGCGCGGCCCTGGTCGGCCTGATCGCCGCCTGCGCCCTGCTGGTCGGCCGCGCCACCGGCTTTCCCGCCCCGGTGCTGGCCGCCGTCGCAGGCATGGGCGTCGGCCTGCTCGGCTGGTCGGGCGCTCTCGCCCCCGGCCTGTCGCTCTGGGCCCGGCCCGGCCTGCGAACCGGCGTCGCCCTGCTGGGCGCCCAGATCGCCTGGGCCGAGCTTGCCGCCCTCGGCCTGCCGGTGGCGCTGGCCAGCGGCGGGGTGGTGATGGCCAGCCTCGGGGCTGGGACCGGCCTTGGCCTGCTGCTCGGCCTGCCGCTGGTCGAGGCGCTGATCGCCGCCAGCGCCGTCTCGATCTGCGGCGCCTCGGCCGCCATGGCCGCCTCCAGCGCCCTGCCCGAAAGCGAGGCCAGCCGCCGCACGACCGCCCTGGTCGTGGTCGGGGTCAACCTGCTCTCGACCATCGCCATGGTCGCCTATCCGCTGATCGCCCGCCATCTCGGCTTCAGCGAGCGCCAGACCGGCGTCTTCCTCGGCCTCTCGATCCACGACGTCGCCCAGGTGGTGGCCGCCGGCTCGTCGGTCTCGCCGACGACGGAGGCCTCGGCCGCCCTTTCCAAGCTCTCGCGCATCCTGTGGCTCGGCCCGGTGGTGGTCGCCGTGGCGCTGTCGATGGGCGCCAGCGCCGGCCAGCGCCGCTTCCCCGCTCCGCCGCTGTTCGTCTGGGCCTTCGCGGCCCTGATGGCGGCGCGCAGCTTCGGCCTGATCCCCGCCGCCCTGCTGCCGGTCCTGGCCACGATCTCGCAACTGCTGCTGCTCGGCGGCGTCGCCGCCATCTCTGCCCAGGTCGCCCCACGCGACCTGATGCGGATCGAGCCGAAGCTGGCCTGGACCCTCGCGACTGCGACCGGCGTCATCGCCCTGCTCGCGGCCGCCGTCAGTCTGACGCTCGTGCGATAGCTCCTGTCGCGCGGCGTCCGCCCGGGCGGGAGCTCCCCCGCACCCGTCCGGGCTAACCGATCGCAGCCTCCAGCGCCGCGTGCGCCTCGCGCGCCTGCGCCCACAGGTCGGGCTTCACGAGGTCGTCGGGCGCGATCTTCTCGGGCCAGTGCGCCTCGACCACCCGCGCCAGGCTCTCCCAGCGCGCGGCGTCCAGGATGAAGCGCGGGTCGATGGCGGCCCGCGCCGCCCCGTCCACCGGGACGCGCAGCCGCAGGCAGGCAGGCCCGCCGCCGTTGCGCATGCTCTCGCGCACATCGACCACGACGGCCTGGGTGATCGGGTTGTCGGCCGCCAGCACCGCCTCGACCGCCGCCCAGGCGGCCGCGTTCTCCTTGGCGTCCGACGGCAGGATCAGCGCCATGCCGCCGTCCGGCAGGCTGACCAGCTGGCTGTTGAACAGATAGGACGACACCGCGTCCGCCAGGCTGACCCCAAAGATCTCGACCACCTTCAGGTTCGGCAGCCTGGCGTGCAGGTCGCGATAGAGCCGCGCTGGATCGGCGAACGCCTCAGGGTGGGCGAACAGGACATTGGCGTTGGCCACCGCCACCACGTCGTTGTGGAAGGCTCCGGCTTGCACCGCGCCCTGGTTCTGCAGGGCGTAGAAGGTTCGCGCGCCCTCCAGGCCGGCCAGCCGCGCCACCGCCTGGCTCGCCGGCAGGCTCTGGCGTTCGGGAAACGACCCGCCGCGGCTGGCCTCGCCGTGCGCGAACACGTTCAGGCCCGGCGCCCCGTGGCTGGCCGCCAGCCGCATGTGGTTGGCCGCGCCCTCGTCGCCGAAGTGCCGGGCGCTGGGCAGCGGTCCGTGCACGGCGAAGCGGTCCGCGTTCGAGAACACGCGTTTCAGCAGGGCGAAGGTCTCCTCCGCCTCGAAGCTCCGGTGCAACATGCCGGCGAGATTGGCGGTGACCAGATGCACCCGCCCGTCCCCGGTGTCGGGGGCGGCCAGCACGGTCGCCGCATTGGCCCGCCACATGCTCGAGGCCGAGCAGGCCGCGCGGAAGAGGCCAAGGTCCTGCTCGGCGGCGGCGGCCAGAACTTCGTCCTCGCTCCCGGCGAAACCGAACGCCCGCAGCGCGTGGGCCGCCGGCCGCTTCGGCGGCGGCAGGAAGCCCTGGGTCAGGCCCAGCTCCATCAGCCTGCGCATCTTGGCGAGGCCCTGCAGGGCGGCCGCGCGCGGATAGGAGGTCTCGCCGAAATTGGTCTGGCTGGCGACGTTGCCGACCGACAGGCCGGCATAGTTATGGGTCGGTCCCGGCAGGCCGTCGAAATTGATCTCTACAGCGCTCACGCGGCCAGTCCTGCGCCGATGCGGAACTTCACCTCGGCCGCCTCCATGCTGGCGACCGGATAGGCGCAATAGTCGGCGGCGTAATAGGCGCTGGGCCGGTGGTTGCCCGACAGGCCGGGCCCGCCGAACGGCGCGGTGGCCGCCGCCCCGGTGGTCGGCCGGTTCCAGTTGACGATACCGGCCCGCGCGCGGTTCCAGAAATCGCGATAGCGCGCCTCGTCGTCAGACAGCAGCCCCGCAGCCAGGCCGAAGCGCGTGGCGTTGGCCGCCGCGATCGCCTCGTCCCAGTCGGCGGCCCGGGTCACCTTCAGCAGCGGCCCGAAATGCTCGATGTCGGGGATCTGCACGCCCGTCACGTCGACAAGGCCCGGCGTCAGGAACGGCCGCTCGCCGTCGGGCTGGCGCATCTGGCGGATCGCCGTGCCGCCCAGCCGCCGCTGGGCCTCCAGCAGGTTCTGCGCGCTGCCAAGGTCGATCACCGGCCCCATGAACGGCGCCGGCTCGTCGAACGGCGCGCCGACCAGGATGCGATCCATCACCGCGGTCAGGGCCTCGACCATCCGCTCGCCTGCCGCGCCCTTGGGCACGATCAGCCGCCGCGCGCAGGAACAGCGCTGCCCGGCCGAGACGAAGGCCGACTGCACGATCAGGTGCGCCGCGCTCTCGGCGTCATCCACGTCCCAGGCGATCAGCGGGTTGTTGCCGCCCAGCTCCAGCGCGACGATCTTCTGCGGCTGGTCGGCCAAGGCCATGTGGATCGCCCGGCCGGCCGCGACGCCGCCGGTGAACAGCACCCCGTCGATCTCCGGATGAACGACGAGCGCCTTGGCGATCTCCGCCTCGCCGATCACCGTCTGCAACACCTCGTCCGGTACGCCGGCCTGCCGCCACAGCTCGACCAGCAGCAGGCCGCTCGCCGGGGTCTTCTCGCTCGGCTTGAACACCACCGCGTTGCCGGCGATCAGCGCCGGCGCGATGTGCCCGTTCGGCAGGTGCATAGGGAAATTGAAGGGGCCGATCACCGCCAACACGCCGTGCGGCCGATGCGCCAGCCGCGCCTGGCCGCCCGCGACCTCGCTGGCCTTCTCCCCCGTGCGCTCGGCCTGGGCTCTGATCGAGACCTCGACCTTGCCGGCGACGGTGTCGGCCTCGGTCAGCGTCTCCCAGAACGGCTTGCCGGTCTCGCGGCTCAGCAGCCGGGCGATCTCCTCGCGCCGCGACTTGGCGAGCTCTGCAAAGGCCCGCGCCACCGCATGACGCTCCTCCAGCGGCCGCGCCGCCCAGGCGGAAAAGCCCGCCCGCGCCCGCGCCAGAACGCCGTCCAGTTCGGCCGGCGCGCTCGCCGCGCCGCGCCAGACGACCTCGCCCGTGCAGGGATCGGTGGAGATGATCTCAGAATTCGACATGGCGGATCGTGTCTCCAGGTTGAACCTTGAGCGCCTGGGCCAGCTCCGGGCTGACCCGCAGCTCTTCCCCTGTCCACTGCACCTGCCCGCGCGAGGCGCGGAAGCTCTCGACCGCGCCATGGCAGGCCAGCACCTCGGGCCCGTCCTCGCAGGGGCCGACCTCAGCCACCCTGGTGATGCGGCTGTCGCGCACCGCCCGCAGGCTATCGATGTCGGCCACCATGGTCGGGCCGGCGTCGAAGATGTCGATGCAGCCCTCGAACCGGAACCCTTCCTCGGTCAGCAGCGCGTGCGCCCGCGATCCGTCCGGATGGAACTTGCCCACGGACTGCACGGCGTCCGGCGGCAACAGGTTGAGATAGATCGGATATTTCGGCCCCAGATCGGCGATGACCTGCTTGCCGGCGCCGACGCTGATCCGGTCGGCCTCCTTGAACTCCAGGCCGTAGAACTTGCGCCCCACCGCTTCCCAGAACGGGCAGCGGCCGTCGTCCTCCTGGAAGCCGCGCAGCTCCGAGACCACCCGGTCGCCGAACCAGTCGCGGTGCTCGGCCATGAACAGGTAGCGCGAGCGCGCCATCAGCCGCCCGCCCGCCAGGCCGCGCAGCCCCGGCCGTACGAACAGCCCGCCGACCTCCGCCGAACCGTCATAGTCGTTGACCGGGGTCAGGATGGTGTTCTCCACCACCTTGCCCAGCGCCTGCGAGGTCTGGCGCAGCCGCCCGATACGATAGGAATAGAACGGCCAGTCGCCGCCGACGCTGGGAAAGATGCAGCCGGTGCCGACCACCTCGCCCGCCGCCTCCATCACCAGCAGGATCTGGCTGCCGGCCTTGCGATCCCCGTTCAGGGCCGCCGCGCTGTTCGCCAGAAGCCCGCCCAGCCGTTCGCGACAAGGCGGCAGATTGGTCATGCCGAGACCGGCGCTGAGCGCAAGGGCGTGCAGGGCTTCGAGGTCGCTCGCAGCAGCGGGACGGATGACGACGCCGGGGGTGATCAATGGCGCCTCCGCAGAATGATCGCAGCCTTTGACCGTTAGTGTGCTAGGGATTCTGCGAAATGGGCGGCGGAAGACCAACTGGTCGGCCGCAGAACCTGCGGCGAGGCCTGGGCTTGGACGGATATCCTTCACTCGACCGGATCGACCTGAAGATCCTCTCGATTCTCCAGGCCGACGGCCGCATCACCAATCAGGCCCTGGCCGACAAGGTGGCGCTCTCGCCCAGCGCCTGTCTGGCCCGCATGCGCCGCCTGGAGGCTGAACGCCTGATCCTCGGCTACCACGCCCGGCTCGACATCGAGGCCATCCGGCCCACCGTCACCGTCTATGGCGAGGTGACGCTGAAGAGCCACCGCCCGGCCGACCTGCTGCAGTTCGAGGCCGTGCTCGCCGACATTCCCGAGGTGGTCGAGGCGGCGCAGGTCTCCGGCCCCTTCGACTATCTGATCAAGGCCGTCTGCCCGGACGTCCGCGCCTGGGGCGAGCTTGCCGACCGGCTGCTGCAGGAGGGCCTGGGCGTCGACAAGATCGCCTCGCACATCCTGATGAAGGACGCCAAGCCGTTCCGCGGCGCACCGGTGACGGCCAGCCGACGCTGAAACCTACGGGCCCGGGGTGCAGCGCGCGTCCAATCCGCCGGCGCCGCCCAGGCGGAAGCCGTTCGAGGTGACGGTGTAGGTCGTGAACGGCGTCCAGGCCTCCCCGGCCTTGGCTGGCAGGGCCGAGGCCATCGGCTCGCCGTTCAGCCTGTAGAGCACCAGCCGGGTGCTGAAGTACTGGGCGCGATATCCCTTCTCAGGCAGGCCCACGCAGCGCGTCGCCTGCGCGCTCGCATCGACCGCTTCGGACAGGCTGGCCAGCACGCGGATCCGCTCGCGATAGGCCGCCCTGGCGCAACCGGCGTGGTCGGCCTGCTTGGCGCACAGGCTGCGGCGCTTGAACCACTCGCCCTGTCCCTCCATCAGCGGCGACCCCGCCATCCGCATGGGCGGCAGCGTATTGATCAGCGCCTTCAGCTCCAGATCGAGCCCGCGCAGTTCGGCGTCGGCGCAGACCAGGTGATCGGTCGCATAGGCCGACTCCTGACAGTTGGCCGTAAACTGTTCCGGCGGCGGCGGCGCGGGCGCCTGCCAGGCGGCCGCCAGGCCCGCCGACATCAGCAGCTCTGCAAACATCATGGCCTCCCCAGTCTGCACGGGCGCCACCCTCGCGCGAAAAGCTAGCCTGCGCCAGTCCCGCCCGCGCGCTGCCGCCACCTGGGTGTCAGCAGCCGCACCCGCGCCCCTCGAAAAGCCCGCCGAACTGCGGCAGGAAGCGGCCATGCAGCGCATCGCCTTCCTCGCCCTGATCGCCGCCGGCGTGTTCTGGGGCCTCGGCTTCCCGCTCGGCAAGTTCGCCATGCAGGAGGCCCCGGCCGCCCACACCGTGCTGCTGCGCTTCATGGTCGCCGCCCTGGCGGCCCTGCCCTTCGCCGTGAAGACGCCCGAAGCCCGTGCGCTCTTCCGCTCGCCGGTCGTGGTGGCCGCCGGCGTGCTCTACGGCGTCGCCTTCATCGTCCAGTTCGAGGGCCTTTCGCACGTCAGCGTCACCCTGGCGGCGCTGCTGGTCGGGGCCATGCCGGCCCTGATCGCCGTTTCCGCCCGGCTGCTGGGCGAGCGCGTCACCGCCATCTCCTGGGCGGGCGTGGCCGCAGCCACCCTCGGCGCCGCCCTGATCGCCGGCAAGCCCGAAGGTGCAGGCTCGCCGCTCGGCGTGGCCCTGTCCCTCGTCTCGCTGCTGATCTTCCTGGCTTGGCTGCTGGTCCTGCGCCGCGCCCCGGCCTCGCCCACGCCCATGGCCCTGCCCGCCGTCACTATCGTCATCGCCGGGGCGACTATCCTGCCGATCGCCCTTGTCATGCACGGAGCCCCGCCCCTGTCGCTCAGCCCGGCGGCCTGGGCCGGGATCGCTGGTCAGGGCGTGCTGTCGACCCTGCTGGCCACCGCCGCCTGGCAGTTCGGCTCGGCCAGGGTCGGGGCGGCCAGCGCCGGCGTCTTCATCAACATCGAACCGCTGATGGGCGCGATCATCGGCGTCGCCCTGTTCGGCGACCACCTGACCTGGGCCCTCGGCTTCGGCGGGGCGATGATCATCGCCGGCAGCCTCGCCGTCGTGCTGGGCGAACGCAGCGAGGCGCCCCCGCCGACGCCCGCCTGAGCCGCCAGTCCGCAGGCTCGCGGCGCCGCGCCCCTCGATCCCACGGCCACACCGTCGGCCCTGGCGGTTCGGGCCGATTCGCTCGCCTTGGACCGCCGCCGGCCGCCCCGCACATCGGCTAACCCCCCGTAAGCAATGGCGTCCTGCGTCGTCGGGCGCGGACGTTAACCGTCTCGTTGCGTTCCGACGGCGATCGCCGCAATCTCCCGCGCCCCGGGGGCGGAGATGATTGCAGAGTTTCAAAGCGGCATAGCGCGCACGACGCGGTTTTCGGGACGGGACGCGCCGGAGGCCTTCTGGCCATACGCCTTCATCGTGCTGATCCTGGCCATGCTCGCCCTCGGCGCCTGCGTGGCCCTGTTCGCGCGGTTGGGCGCCGGGCCGGCCTATGCCGGTCTGGACGTCTGGCTGGGCGTCGCGGTCGCCGTCGCCGTCGCCCTGCTGGCCGCCGCCGTGACCCGCCGCCTGCACGACCGCGACGAGAGCGGCCTCTGGGGCCTGATGCCCCTGCCGTTCGTCGCCATCGACGTCGTCGGCTTTCCGCGCGCCCTGACCAACTACGCGCTCGGCGTGGCCGACACCTGGCTCGTCGCGGGATTGTTCGCCAACAACCTCGTCTATCTGGCGACGCTCGGCGGGCTGCTGGTCATGCTGGCCCGTGACGGCACGCCCGGGCCGAACCGGTACGGCCCTGCGCCCGACGTCTGGGACTTCAGCCCGACCTAGCGGACGAACCCGGCGGCCATCATCCGCAGCGGGTTGGCCGGGTCCGACAGCAGCTTGGCGGTCATCAGCAGCGAGATCGCCACCAGCAGCGGCCGGATCAGCGCCGGCCCCCAGCGCATCGCCGCGCGCGAGCCCAGCCGCCCGCCGATGAACTGCCCCGCCGCCATGGCCCCGCCGAGCGCCCAGACCACATGCCCGCCCAGGCCCAGCACGACCACCGAGACCAGGTTGCTGGTCAGGTTCAGCGCCTTGGTGTGCGCCGTCGCCCGGATCAGCCCCATGCCCAGCAAGGTCACCAGGCTGAGCGTGTAGAACGACCCCGCCCCGGGACCGAAGAACCCGTCGTAGAAGCCGATGCCGCCCGCCACCAGGCCGTAGGCCAGCGGCCCCAGCCGGGCATGCCGGTCCTCTTCGCCGACCTTGGGCGCCAGCAGGAAATAGAGCGCGATGGCGATCAGCAGCGCCGGCAGCAGCAGCATCAGCCAGCGGGTGTCGACCAGGCTCACCGCCACGGAGCCCAGCGCCGCCCCCACCAGGGTCAGCAGCAGGGACAACCGGATGGCGTGCAGGTCCAGCTTGCCCGCCCGCCAGAACGTCCAGGTCGCCGACGCGGTGCCCACGCTGCCCTGCACCTTGTTGGTGGCGATGGCCGAGACCGGATCCAGGCCCGCGGCCAGCAGCGCCGGCACGGTGATCAGTCCGCCGCCGCCGGCGATCGCATCGACGAAGCCGGCCGCCAGCGCCGCCGCGCACAACAGCGCGATCGCCTCAGGTCCCAAATCCGCAAACAAGACGCCGGCCCTCCGTAAGGGGCCGATATAGGCCGATGCGCGCTCTCGGGCCACCGGGCGAGCGCCGACGCCAGTACAGGCGCCGCATCGGCTGCGATGCGACGCCTGGAGCGGGCCAACGGCGGCTGTTGGGAACCGCCGAGAGCTGGGGGCTTGCGTCCGCCCACATCATGTCATGAGCGCAACAGGCGCCGCATTCAACACTTCAATTCCCCAAAATGGGAAATATTACGGCTGTAAAATTGTGTAAAATCAGCGCCTTGGAAAGAACTCCCTAATAAAGACGCTCATCTGCGCACCTGAAACCGCCGCGCCAGCTGCTGCAGGCTGAGCCTTGCGCCCAGTTCGTTGTCCTGCGCGCTGAGCCCCGGCGGCAGGTCCGCAAAGCTCATCGTGACCTCGCAGCCGCCGTGTTTCGGGGCGAAGTCTACGACGATGCGCATCTCCCCCTTCACTCATGTCCATTTGTCAAGCGATGAGGCAGCCGTAAGCGCCCGGCCGGAGGGCCAGGCGCTTTTCGTTGGAGTCCATACGCAGGGTCGGAGGCGGGGCTCAAGACGACGGTGGATCAGACACTCATG
>NZ_JAYRSU010000023.1:0-73764 GCF_041919955.1 Phenylobacterium sp.
GGCTCAAGGACTGGCGTCGCGTCGCCACCCGCTACGATCGATGCCCGACCGTCTTCCTGTCCGCCATCGCCCTCGCCGCTACCGTGCTCTTCTGGCTATGAGTCCTGAGCCTAAGCCGGGTGGTCGGCTGCTCATTTCGGTGCGCGACGGCTCCGGCTCGGCGGACCGTCCGATGTGGCCGGTCTCGACCGGCGAGCTCGAGGCGTATGCACGCTCTCAGGGCCTGATGATCCTGAACATCGCCCCAGGTCGTGACCTCCAGCAGCGCTCCGAGGTGCAGTGGACGACCTGCGCCCTGCAACTTCCAGACGATGGCGCGGGCGCCCTTCCGCTGCTCCGCGGCATCATCCTCAACGACGACAAGTCGGCGACTTACAAGCTGGGACTCCTCCGGGCCATCGCCCGGATTGCCGATACGGCGCCGGCCCTCGCAGTCGAACGATTCGACGAAGACGCTGTCGATCTTCCGCTGGGCGCTGTGGCCCTCAACTGGCTGCGCATGTACTTGCCCCTCGCGGCCGCCGAGCTGCCGCAACTCCCCGGCAACCGCGGCGCCGATCGCCTGGGCTTTGCGGGAGACGCTTTCCGCCAACTGCTGGCGGACAGGGTGTCCGGCCAGGATTTGCGGATCGGCGCCAAGTTCACTGGCGCGCGGGCCAACGCGGTGGCGCAAGCCGTAGCGGATGCGCGCTCGAACATCAGCCGCATGCCAGCGCACTTCACCCGCTACCCGAATTCGCAGAAGGCCGTCTTCGACGCCGCCCCGGCGCGAGCCCCACGCTTCAGAGGGGAGATCACCATGGACGCCGAGACACTTCGCGCCTTCGGGATCATCGGCGTTCCCGGCCCTGTCTGGCGCACCTTGCAGCGCTTGGGCGCCTGGATCGAACCAGTCCTCATCACGGAGTGGGCGCGGCTGATTCAAGGCTTCCCAGCGCCGCTTCAGCAGCGCCACCGCCGCATCGGCCAGCGGCACGACCTTGGCACCGGTCTTCGAGTCCGGCAGCCGCAGGCAGCTCTTGCGCCAGTCGACCCACGCCCACTCCAGGGTCAGGATCTCGCTCTTGCGGCAGCCGGTGAGCATCAGCAGGCGCACGGCGTCGGCCATCACCTCCATCCGCGGGTCCTCTCGCTCGAACTCCGCGATGGCCTCGCTGAAGCAGGCGACTTCCTTCTCCGATAGGTAGCGCTCCCGCCTGTTGATCTTGAAGGCCTTCACGGTCTTCGTCGGGTTGTGGCTCACGCGGCCGGTCTCGATCCCCCACTGATAGCAGGCCCCGAGGACCGCCACGGCCATCGAGGCGATGCGCTTGCCGCCTTTCACCATTGAGCGGCGGCGAGGTCCGGTCTTCTCGTTGCGGGCCGTCTTCCCCTTCGATATGTCGAGCTGCATCGTGGCGACGTCCACCTTCGTCACCTCCCGCGCGAGCATGCGCCCGATCAGCGGCTTGACGTGGTTCCTGAAGAGCCCGCGGTCGGTGTCCCAGCTCGACTGCTTCTTCTCCGGCTTCAGCGCCGGACCCAGTTCCAGGTAGAGATCGGCGAGCTCGGCGACGCTCAGGGCCTGGCGCTCCTCAGCCTTGGCCTCCTGCGGATCGACGCCGTCGCGCAGGCCCTTCAGGAGATCCTTCGCCCGCTCGCGCGCCTCCTTCACGCCATAGCCCACCCGCAGGGCGCCCATGGTGTGCTTGCGCTTCTTGCCGCCGCGCCGGTACATCAGGATGAAGCTCTTGGAGCCGGTGCGCTGCACGCGGACCCCAAGGCCAATCACCTCGCTGTCCCAGACCACATATTCGCGGTCCTGCGGCTGCAGCGCCTCGATGGATTTTTCAGTCAGTTTCGGCATCGGCGGGCTCATTTTGCGGTACCACCCAGGTACCAAACGGCGCGATTTCCGCCGCTTTTCGCCTGGGCTCACACTGTCGCTAAAACTCGCCCTTTCTTCAACTCCCACAATGACTTAGGAACAGATTGAACAGGCCTGCAAAGGCCTGAAAAACACCCCCCGGGGCACATGGCATTCAAGAGGTCAGGAGTTCGACTCTCCTTAGCTCCACCATGGAGGCCCGCAGTTAGCGCTGCGGGCCTTCGCCTTTTCCGGCTCAGCCCGGCATTCCACGATGAATGATACGGACGCCTTGTTCAGGCTGGGCGACGCCGCCCAGGACGCTGGCGACTACCACGCTGCGCGTAGCGCGTTCGAACAGGGCGCGGCGCTGGGCGACATGACCTGCCTCGAACGACTGGCGTTCCTGCATGACACCGGCCTGGGCGCGGCGCCCGACAAGGCCTTCGCCATGCGCGCCTATCAACGGGTCTGGCGGCGGACTCGCTCCACCGCCGCGGCGAACAACATCGCCATCCTCTATCGCGAACAAGGTCGCGCCGCGGCGGCCTTCCGCTGGTTCGCGCGGGCCGCGGAGCACGGCGATGGCGACGCCATGGTCGAGGTCGCCAAGCGCCGCCTCAAAGGCCACGGCGTGCGGCGTTCCACGGATCAGGCCCGTCGCATCCTGATGCGGGCCCTCGCGTCTCGGAACATCACCGAAGCCGGGCGCGAGGAGGCCGCGGCGCTGCTGGCCGCAGCGCCGCCCGGGACCTGACCCGCCTCACCATTTGTTGCGGCCGTCCACCTTCTCGACCTCGATCGCCGACCAGTCGAGGTCGTCCACCAGCCGAAGGTTCAGGCCGAGAATCCGCTGGCTCGGGAAGGCGCCGGCCTCGAAGCCCGGCTTGGGGGTTCCGTCGGCGTTGTAGACCGAGGCCCAGTCCGGAGAGTCGCCCCAGGTCTGCATGCCGCAGCGGCCGCAGAAGTGGTGCTGGTTCATGCCGCCCGGCGCATAGACCCGGTCGTCCTCCTGCGAGACCACGACCAGTTCGCTCGGCGCGTAATAGGCCCAGACCGCGCCTGTGCGCGCGCAGTAGGTGCAGTTGCATTGCTTGGCGGTGGTGGGGACCGGCGCCTCGATCTTCGTGGCGCCGCAGTGGCAGGAGGCGATCATGGGCATTGGGGGACTCCGAAAGGGCGATGGGATCTCCTGACTAACCCATCCTAGGCCCAGACATGTCAGCAGCATGGCGGCTGGTTCGAGCGCCGTTGAAATCGCGCTGCCGCATCCCACATGTGATCCAACCGGAGTCCCGCGCCGATGTCGGGCGGTGTTCCGGGGAGTCGCTTGAAGCTGAGGACTCTGGAATGAACCGCTCGCTCGTCTTCGACAGCCCCTTCCTGCTGGGCTTCGACCATACCCGCAGCCTCATCGAGCGCGCCGCCAAGGCCGCCGCCGAGAGCTACCCGCCCTATAATGTCGAGGACCGCGGCGAAGGCGCCCTTCGCATCACCCTGGCCGTGGCCGGCTTTACGCCGGACCAGCTCCAGGTGACTGTCGAGGACCGTCAGCTGGTCGTGGCCGGCAAGCGCGAAGGCGTCTCGGACGAAGCCTACCTGCACCGCGGCATCGCGGCCCGGGGCTTCGTGCGGACGTTCGTCCTGGCCGACGGCATGCGGGTCGAGGGCGCCACCCTGGCGCACGGCTTGCTGCACATCGACCTGAACCGTCCCGAGCCGGAGCGCCTCGTCCAGAAAATCCCCATCCGGACGGCCGGCTGAACCGGCGGCCGTTCGACGCGTTGAGTTTACGGAGGTGGTCCTTATGACGCCCAATCTTACGACTGAAGCTTTCGCCGCCCTCGGCGCCCCCGATCTCGTCTATGTGCGCCCGATCAAGGCGGCGGAGATCATCGCAAGTACGCCCGCGGCTCAGATCCAGAGCTTCGAGCTCGATCCCGAACAGGTCCTCTACGCAGTCCACCGCGCCGACGGCGAACGCCTGGCGGTGCTGACCGACAAGGACTCGGCCGTCGCCGCGGCCCTGGCCCACGAACTGGCGCCGGTGTCCGTCCACTAAATTCACGGCGAAGCCTGGAAATGCAAATGGCCGCCCCTCGGGGCGGCCATTTCTTTTGGGCACGTCAGGCGTGCCGGTTTCAGGCGGCCGCGGACGGCCGCTCCTGGACCAGCAGCGCGTGTATGGCGTCGGGCGTGCGGGCCTGGCGCAGATGCTCGCGCAGATCGCCCTGACGCAGCATGCGCGAGACGCGGGCCAGGGCCCGCAGATGCTCGGAACTGGCGTTCGGCGGCGCGAACAGCGCGAAGATCAGGTCGACCGGCTGTTCGTCGACCGACTCGAACTCCACCGGCACGTCCAGGCGCACGAACACCCCACGCATCCGGTCGAGACCCGCCAGCCGCGCATGCGGCACGGCCACGCCATAGCCGACGCCGGTCGAACCAGCGGCCTCGCGCTCGCTGAGCGCCTCGAGAATAGTCCCAGCGTCCAGTCCGAAATTGCGCGCGGCGATCTCGGCGACGGCCGTCAGGGCCTGCCGCTTGTTCGGCGCGCTCGCCCGCGCGGCGATAGCGCCGCGATCCAGTATGTCGCCAATCTGCATAATCTCGTGACGCCCAAACTCGACTGCTGCCCGAGGCACGTCCGGCTCGGGGGACGGCTGGAACTCCGCGCCTAGACGCTGGTTCCGTTCATGCCGTGCCCATTGAGCGTTTTCGTACGTTCAGGATCGATCCAGCCGATATTTCCGTCCGGCCGGCGGTACACCACGGACAAGCCCCCGTGAGCGGCGTTCCTAAACACGATTGTCTGAGATTCCGTCAAGTCCAACTCCATGACCGCCATGGAAACGGTCATCTCGCGGACGGGCTTTTCCGTCTCGGCGATCACCATGCCGGACGGCGGCGCATGGCCGGCGTGCGACGTTTCGCCGTCGTCCCAGTCGACGTCCTCGTCGCCTTCAGGCGCGCGGATCACGAAATAGGACGCGGTTTCGGCCTGCTTGGCGTTGGCGGCGGCCGAATGGCTCTTCAGCCGGCGCTTGTAGCGACGGATGCGCGTTTCGATCTTGGCCAGGGCCGCATCGAACGCGCCGTGGGCGTCGCTGCCCAGGCCGTGGGACTGCAACGACTGGCCTGAGGCCAGCTTCACCGCACAGTCGACTCGGAAGGAATGGCCCTCACGGCTGACCACGACGTCGGCGTCTCCGCCGCGTTCGAAATACTTGCCGATGGAACCGGTGATTTCGTCGGTGACCCGCTCCCGCAGGGCCTCCCCGACGGCGACATGCTTGCCAGAGACTAAGACTTGCATGAGGCAACAACGCGCCTCCGCGAGAGAGGTGTCAAGCACCGCTTAGCCAATTCACGAGAAGGCGAACGCCCCCGATCACGGCGTCGGCCGCGACGTACAGCAGGAAGGCGCTGAACCCGGCCAGGACATAGCCGGCGACCGCGAACAAACCGTCGCGCTGGAACAGGGAAAACCCAAAGATTCCAATGGTCAGGGCCGGCAGCAGGTTGCCCAGCGGTATGGGCAGGATCAGCACGAAGGCCAGCACCGAACAGATCGCCCCGATCATCCGCTGACCGAGCGGATTGAAGACCGGCGCTATGCGAGGCCGGGAGATTTTTTCGAACCGTTCGACCCAGGGCAGCAGCCGCCCGAACACGCGGCCGAGGTCGGCCCCGCTGATCCGCCGAGCGTCCACCGCCTTGGGCAACCAGGGCGCATCGACGCCGAACGCCACCTGCGGCGTCAGCAGCAGCAGCGGCGCCCCCAGTATGGTCGAAGAGCCCGGCGGCAGCGGCAGCAGGTTGGGCAGGGCGAAGATGAACAGCAGCGCCCCGAAGGCGCGGGTGCCGAACACGTCCACGATCTCGCCGATGCTCACGCTCTCGCGGGCGGTCAGGTCGCGGATGATGTGCGAAATGGAGGGGTGGTCGCTGTCGTCTTCCATTCCGCGCGTATGCGTCTCTCTCGCCATGGCCCCGCGTCAACGCGCGGCGCCGAAAATTGATCTGGTCTGCATTACGCCATTTACAAGCGGGGCCGTCTTGCCATATCGGAGCGCCATGCGTCGTTCGACCATTAAAAGCGCGATTAAAACCACCATGCCCGCGGGGCTTGGGGGTTCGCGCGCGCTCGCCGCGTAGACCCCAAGGACCCCGCCGGAAGGCCGGGGTCGCATCTCACCAAACGCGAAAGACCTCGGCCTCCGGACCTCACCCCACCGGAGACGATAGAGTCATGCTTTCCACCGAAGTCGCCCGCCCCGCCGGCCAGCGCCTGTTCAACGTCGCCATCGTCGGCGCCACCGGCGCCGTCGGCGTCGAGCTGATGGAGTGCCTCGAGCGCCGCAACTTCCCGGTCCGCTCGCTGAAGCTGCTGGCCTCGCCGCGCTCGGCCGGCCGCACCTACCAGTTCCAGGGCCGCCCCGTGGCGGTCGAGGCCCTGACCGCCGAGTCGTTCACCGGCGTCGACATCGCCCTGTTCTCGGCCGGCGCCACGATCAGCCGCGAGTTCGCCCCCATCGCCGCGGCCAAGGGCTGCGTGGTGGTCGACAACTCCTCGGCCTTCCGCATGCAGCCCGAAGTGCCCCTGGTGGTGCCGGAGGTGAACGGCGCGGCCATGGGCGAGCATCCGCGCATCGTCGCCAATCCGAACTGCGTGGCGGCCATCGCGGTCATGGCCCTGGCCCCGCTCAACGCCCGCAACCCGATCGCCCGGGTGATCGGCGCCACCTACCAGTCGGCCTCGGGCGCGGGCGCCGCGGCCATGGCCGAGCTGCGCGACTCCACCGCCGCCTATCTCGCCGGCGAGGCCTTTGAGCCGAAGGTGCTGCCGCACCCCTACGCCTTCAACCTGTTCAGCCACAACGCCGGCGTCGACGCGGACACCGGCTATAACGGCGAGGAGCTGAAGGCGATGGAGGAGATCCGCAAGATCATGTCCACGCCGGACCTGCGCCTGTCCTTCACCTGCGTGCGGGTGCCGGTGCTGCGCGCCCACTCCATGGCCCTGACGGTCGAGTTCGCGAACCCGGTCACCCCGCAGGAAGCCGAGGAATGGCTGGCCGCCGCCCCGGGCGTGAAGCTGGTCAACGACGCCCTGCGCAACCACTTCCCGATGCCGAACGAAGCCTCTGGCGCTGACGACGTCCTGGTCGGCCGCATCCGGGCCGACCTCTCCGACCCCACCGGCCGCACCCTCAGCCTCTTCGTGGTCGGCGACCAGCTGCTGAAGGGCGCGGCCCTCAACGCCGTCCAGATCGCCGAGGTCGTGGCGCGGTAGCGCCTTCAACAGGTGTCATCCCGGTTTCGGCGCAGCCGAAGACCGGGACCCATGAACACCGGATCGAGGGGAGCGCGGCTCGAACCGCGCCGCCCGCGGCCCCTTCATGCACGAATGGATCCCGGACAGCCGCAAGCGGCTTCCGGGATGACGCCAACCGTCAGAACGCCGGCTGCACCGCGCCCGAATAGGTCTTCTCGATGAAGGCCTTCACCTCGGGCCCGGTCAGCGCCTTGGCCAGCTTCTGCACGCGCGGGTCGTCCTTGTTGTCCTCGCGCGCCACCAGCAGGTTCACATAGGGGCTGTTCCCGTCCTCCAGGATCAGCGCGTCCTTGGCCGGGTTCAGCTTGGCGTCGAGGGCGTAGTTGGTGTTGATCACCGCCAGGTCCAGCTCGCCCAGCACCCGCGGCAGGGTGGCGGCCTCCAGCTCCTTGAACTTCAGCCCCTTGGGGTTGGCGACGATGTCGCCGAGGGTCGAGAGCGGGTTCTTCGGGTCCTTCAGGGTGATCAGCCCGCCTTTCTGCAGCAGCAGCAGCGCCCGGCCGCCGTTGCTCGGCTCGTTGGGGATGGCCACGCTGGCGCCCTGCGGCAGGTCGGCCAGCGACTTCACCTTGCGCGAATAGGCGCCGATCGGCTCGATGTGCACGCCAACCACCTTCACCAGGTGCGTGCCGCGGGCCTTGTTGAACTCGTCCAGATAGGGCGCGGTCTGGAAGTAGTTCACGTCCAGCTGCTTCTGGTCGACCTGCAGGTTGGGCTGCACGTAGTCGTTGAAGACCTTCACCTCCAGCTTCACGCCTTCCTTGGCGAGGATCGGGCGCACCACCTCCAGTATCTCGGCGTGCGGCACCGGCGTGGCGGCGATCACCAGGGTGTCGGAGGCCGCCGTGGCGGCCGGCTTCTGGCCGCAGGCGGCCAGCGCCAGGGCGGCGGCGGCCAGGATCAGGTTGCGCTTGTTGAGCATCTGGAAAACCTCTCGGCTCAGCGGCGGCTGAGCTTGATGACCAGGCGGTCGCCCGCCCATTGCAGACCCTGGACCAGGGCGAGCAGCAACAGCACCGTGACCACCATGACGTCGGTCTGGAACCGCTGGTAGCCGAAGCGGATGGCCAGGTCCCCCAGCCCTCCCGCCCCGACCACGCCGGCCATGGCCGTGTAGGAGACGAGCGCGATCGCCGTGACCGTTGCGCCGGCCACGATCCCGGGCAGGGCTTCCGGCAGCAGGGCGCCGAAAACGATCTGGCGCGGCGTCGCGCCCATGGCCTGGGCGGCCTCGATCACGCCCTTGTCGACCTCGCGCAGGGCGGTCTCGACCAGCCGGGCGTAGAAGGGCGCCGCGCCGACCACCAGCGGCGGGATCGCGCCCGCCACCCCAAGCGAAGTCCCGACCAGCAACATGGTCAGCGGGATCATCACGATCAGCAGGATCACGAACGGCACCGAGCGCAGCACGTTGACCGCGAAGGACAGCGCCCCGTGCGCCGCGCCGTTCTCCAGCAACTTTCCCTTGCCGGTCAGGAACAGGATCACCCCCAGCGGCAGGCCCAGCAGCACCGAGAACGCCAGCGACCCGCCCAGCATGACCAGGGTGTCGAGGCTGGCCTGGCCGATATCGGCCCAGTTGATGTTGGCGAACATGCCTTCAGGCCTCTTCGACATGGACGCCGGCGGCGCTCAGCCGCTCGCGCGCCGCGGCCACGTCGCCGCCGACCAGTGAGACCAGCAGCTGGCCGTAGGGCTCTTCGCGGATGCGGTCGATGCGACCGGCCAGGATCGAATAGTCGACGCCGGTGTCACGGGCGATCCGGCCCAGGATCGGCTCGAAGGTCGCAGCGCCGCGGAAGGTCAGCCGCAGGGCGCCGGGCGTGGCCGCCGCCCCCAGGCCCGCCGCGTCGGCCACCAGCGCCCGCGTCACCGCATGCTGCGGATGCAGGAAGACGTCGGCGACCTCGCCGCTCTCCACCACCGAACCAGCATCCAGCACCGCGACGCGATGGCAGACCCGCCGGATCACCTCCATCTCGTGGGTGATCAGCACGATGGTCAGGCCGAGTTCGCGGTTCAGCGCCGCCAGCAGGTCCAGGATCTGTTCGGTGGTCTGCGGGTCCAGCGCGCTGGTCGCCTCGTCGCACAGCAGGATCTTCGGCCCGTTGGCCAGGGCCCGGGCGACGCCCACCCGCTGCTTCTGCCCGCCGGAAAGCTGGGCCGGATACTTGTGCGCCTGGTCCGACAGCCCGACCCGCGCCAGCAGCTCGGCCACCCGCGGCCCGACCTGCGCGGCGGGAACGCCGGCCACCTTCAGCGGATAGGCGACGTTCTGCGCCACGGTCTTCGACGACAGCAGGTTGAAGTGCTGGAAGATCATCCCGACGCGCCGGCGCAGGCTGCGCAGCCCCGCCGCATCGAGCGCCCCCACGTCCTCGCCGTCGGTGACGACGCGTCCGGCGCTGGGCCGCTCCAGCCCGTTGATCAGGCGGATCAGGGTGGACTTGCCCGCCCCCGACTGGCCGATGACGCCAAACACCTCGCCCGCCGCGACGTCCAGCACGACGTCGCGCAGCGCCGGCGCCGGGGCGCGCGCAAAGGTCTTGCCGACGGATTGAAAGCTGATCACGGCGCATCCCTAGCTGTAGACTGGGGATGCTCAAGACAGTTTTTCTCGCAAAGCCCGCAGATCGGGGCGGGTTCTTGCCCTAGCCGCCCTACGCCGCCTTCGCCGTCTGCGCCGGACGATAGTTCGACGCGTCGCTGGTGAACTCGGCGTGGCCATAGCGGGCCAGCAGGCCCTTTATGCGCGAGATCAGCACGCCGTCGGCCAGGTCCCGCAGGCCGGGCAGGCGGCCGGCGGCGCGGAACAGCGCCGTCTGCACGCCCACGCCCAGCGCCACCAGGTAGAACACCGCCATGTCCAGCCCGCTGATCGGCACGCCCATCCGCTCGGCCGCCGCCCGGTCGCCCTTCAGGAACTGACGCAGGAAGAAGGCCTTGGCGAAGCGCTTCTCCAGCGCATTGTGCAGCCGCGCCCCCGGCGTGCGGTCGTTGGGCAGGTAGGCCGACAGGGTGGCGCGGACCAGGGCGCCGCAGGTCGCATCGTCGAAGCCGGCGCGCAGGGTGGTGTTGCGCGCGGTCATGATCCGCACGATCCCCTCGGGCGTCGTCGCCAGCAGCTCCTCGGGCAGGCCCAGCAGGAAGCAGCGATAGCGCGCCAGCTCCACCTGCGCCCGTTCGGCGGCGGTGAAGGTCGTGCAGCCCTGGCCGATCAGCCGGAAGGCCATCAGGAAGATCGGGATCAACCCGGCCGGCATCTGGTCGACCTGCGGGATCGGCACGCCGTAGACGGCGCTGTCCCAGCGGCCCGAGCGCAGGGCGTTGAACCGCACCATGGAGTGCATCAGCCGCACCATGGCCGCGGCCTTGAACCCCTCGCCGTAGCGTTCCAGCGCGCCGGGCAGAACCGTGGTCGCAAAGAAGGTCGCCGTCTCGTTGACCCGGCGCGCGGCGGTGTCGTTGCTGAGCGTCCCGGTCAGGGCCATCGGCAGGGCCGAGTACTTGTTGAGGAAGGTGGCGATGAACGCGCCGCGGATCGCGAACGGGGCGAGGATCGCGGTCGCCCGCCGGTCCTGCCGCGCCCCTTCGGCCACCTGCTCCATGTCGACCCAGTCCGGCGTCGCCTCCATGGCGCGGATGAAGGCGACCAGTTCGGGCGGGGCGTCCTCCACCGCCTCGACCCCGCGCTCGCAGGCGGCGACCAGCATGTCGACCAGCCGGCGGAACCCGTACTTCGGGATCAGCGCCGCATAGGCGTCGGCCACCGCGTCCCCCAGCAGGGTGTAGGCCCGCACCAGCGCCAGATCCTCCTCGGTCACCGCCACCCCGCCGGGCGCGCGGTCGCGGGTGACGGCGAACTGCGGGTCCTCGGTGAAACGCTCGGGCAGCCGCTCGAAGTCGATGGCCCCATACATCAGCGGCATCTGCGTCTTCTGGGCGGCGATGCGCTGGCGGGCGCGGTCGACGGCGGGGGTCATGAGCGGATCGAGCCTTCGGTTCCTTGACGTCCCGGGACGTTATGTAAGCAATGCTCATGTTCCTACTCGCGTTCGCGGCCAGGCTCGGCCGCCCGCTCGAAAGGCCGTAAGTGACTGAACGAAAACGCCGATCACCCCGGCAGGCGCGGGCCGAAGCCACCGTGGAGGTCATTCTCGACGCGACCCTTCAGCTTCTGGAGGCGCATGGGCCGGAAAAGCTGACCACCAATCACATCGCCGCGCGGGCGGGGGTCAGCGTCGGCACCATCTACCAGTACTTCCGCGACAAGAACGATCTCCTGGCCGCGCTGGCCGACCGCCGCGCAGGCGCGGTGCGCGACAGCATCGCCGAGTTGGTGATCAGCCCGCCTGGCGCCAACGCCGTGCGCGCCATCGTCCAGGCTTTGACCCGCAGTTTCGAGGACCTGCCGCGCGGTCGCGGCGCCCTGCTCGAAGCCATGCAGCGCGGCGGCGAGGGCGCGCTGCAGCGTCACCATCAGGCTTTCCTCGCCGCGATCGAGGGCAAGACCGACCTCGGCGGCATCGAACTGACGCCCGAACGGGCGTTCATCCTCACCCACGCCCCGATCAGCCTTCTGCGTGCGGCCGCCGCCGAGCCGGAACTCGGCCTCGATCCCGCCCGACTGGAAGACGAGCTGGTGCGTCTGCTTGAGGCCTACCTGGTCGCGCTACCTAGCCAGTCCCGCTGAGCACGCCGGCGAAGGTCGCCACCGAAAATCCGAAGAACAGGCCTGAAAAGGCCAGCAGCAGCACCATCGCCACCGCATACTCCGCGCTGCGCCCGGGCAGGCGCTCGACGCGATGCTCCCTGATCGTTTCCATGAGGAACGGCTCCGGTTGATCGTGACGATTCAACGCGGCGAGCGCGACGTCGTTCACGCGCCAGGTGTCATCCCCGTTTGCGAAGCAAGACCGGGATCCATGCGCGCGTGGGGATCGCCCCTAGACCGCTTCCTTCAGCATCCGCCGCCGCTCGACCGAGGACGGGATGCGCATGGCTTCACGGTACTTGGCCACCGTGCGCCGGGCGATGTCGACGCCGATCTCCTTGAGGATCTCGACGATACGGTCGTCGGAATGCACCTCGGCTTCGCTGCGCTCGCCGTCGATCAGCTGCTTGATCTTGTGGCGCACGCTCTCGGCCGAGTGGGCCTCGCCGCCCGAACTCGAGGCGATCGAGGAGGTGAAGAAGAACTTCAGCTCGAACATCCCGCGCGGCGTGGCGATGTACTTGTTCGAGGTCACGCGGCTGACGGTGCTCTCGTGCATGCCGATGGCGTCGGCCACGGTCTTCAGGTTCAGCGGTCGCAGGTGCTCGACCCCGAAGGCCAGGAACCCGTCCTGCTGTCGCACGATCTCGCTGGCGACCTTCAGGATGGTCTTGGCGCGCTGGTCCAGGCTCTTCACCAGCCAATTGGCGCTGGCCATGCAGTCGGCGACGAACACCTTCTCCTGATCGGTTCGCGCCCCGCCCGAGACCCGCGCGTGATAGCGCTGGTCGATCAGCAGCTTGGGCAGGGTGTCGGTGTTCAGCTCCACGTGCCAGAGGCCGCCCAGGCCCTCGCGCACATAGACGTCCGGCGCGACCGGCTGGCTGGGCTCGCCACCGAAGGCCGCGCCCGGACGCGGGGTCAGGCCGCGCAGTTCGGCGACCATGTCGCGCAGGTCTTCGTCGTCGACGCCGCAGACCTTGCGCAGAGCGTTCATGTCGCGGCGCGCCAGCAGCTCGAGATTGTCCAGCATAGCCATCATGGCCGGATCGCAGCGGTTGCGGTCCTTGAGCTGGATCATCAGGCATTCGCGCACGTCGCGGGCGAACACCCCCACCGGCTCGAAGCCCTGCAGCACGGCCAGCACGTCTTCGACGGCCGACGGCTCGCAGCCCAGGCGTTCGGCGGTTTCGGTCAGGTCGCAGCGCAGATAGCCGCCCTCGTCCACCCCGTCGATCAGCACCGCGGCGATGGCGTTCTGGGCGGGCGACAGGCGGGCGACGGCCAGCTGGTCGTGCAGGTGTTCGGAAAGCGTCTTCTCGCGGGTCAGGCGGCCTTCGAAGTCCTCGGTGTCCTCGAAGCTCCCCCCCTTGCCGGCGCGCGACCAGTCGACGGCGCCGCCAGCGTGCTGGGCCTCCTGGGCGTCGCCGGTGGCGTGCTCGCCGGGCGAGGCCTGGTCATGAGCCATGTCCATCTCTGCCGAGGCGGCATGGTCGGAGACGGAGTCGGCGGAAAAATCTTCCGCCTCGCGCGGGGTTTCCTCGCGCTCGGGCTCCGATTCGCGCTCGTCGCGCTGGAGCAGCGGATTGCGCTCCAGTTCGCCCTCGACGAAGGCCTCGAGCTCAAGGTTCGACAACTGCAACAGCTTGATCGCCTGCTGCAGCTGCGGGGTGATGACCAGCCCCTGCCCCTGACGAAGCTCTAACCGCGCCCCCAGCGCCAAATCCGCCTCCTGGCCTGAATCTTGCTCCAGGCTAGGGCCGGTTCCCCCACCGATTAGTTAACTTCCGCGAAGAGTCTTTCGCGGGAGCGATTTTCCATGAGCAGGGCCTCAGGCGGCCACCGCCTCGCGCGGGCTCGCGAGCGGCGTCCAGGCGAACTCCGGATAGACCCCGGCCATCATGCGGTCGACATAGGCGGTCAGGTTGGAAAAGCTCATCGCCCGGTCGCGGATCGGCGCATCGAAGAAGGGCGTCATCAGGCCGGCCAGCATGCCGAAGGCGATGGCGTCGACGCTGGTCGGCCGCTCGCCCATTACGAACGGCTTGTCGGCCAGCAGGGCCGACAGCGCCGCCAGGCTGCGCACGCCCAGGCCCAGGATCTCCGCATCGGTATGACGGCCCACGCCGCTCGCCTTCACGTTCTGCGCAACCCGCCCCTGGATGTCGCGACGCATGTCCTCCTGCATTTCCGGCGGCATGGCCGTGAAGAACTGCGCCGGGCCCTTGGCGTAGTTTTCCGGGATCAGCCAGCGGACATGGGCGATCGCCCAGTTGAAGTGGTTCTCCAGCATCCGTTCGATGGCCCAGGCCTGG
The DNA here is from genome assembly GCF_041919955.1 of Phenylobacterium sp. Taxonomy (GTDB): domain Bacteria; phylum Pseudomonadota; class Alphaproteobacteria; order Caulobacterales; family Caulobacteraceae; genus Phenylobacterium. Next base: position 14,214 of record NZ_JAYRSU010000023.1, read on the forward strand.
GCGCGCTGGACGCTGCACAGGCCCTCGTCGAAATCGACGGCGTACTTCCGCTCCAGATGCAGGCGGATGAAGTGACTGTCGGCGACCAGTTCACCGTCGTCGTCCAGCCACGGCAGCTGGCCCTTCGGCGACAGGTGCGGCATGGAAAATTCCTTGGCGTAGGACAGGCCGGCCATGCGCAGGAACACCTCGGCCTTCATGACATAGGGGCTGGTCTCGGGCAGGCCGAACTTCTCGCCGGCGCCGTAGAGCGTGATCATGATGTCTCTCCCTGAAGGTCTGGGATTGGTGTAGGAACCTCCTGCTGCCACCATGCTGTCAGCATCGCCGGCCGATGCTGTCGCCCCATGAAACGGATCTCCATGCGTCGCGCCGACCGCCTGTTCCAGATCATCCAGATCATGCGCCGGGCGCGCGCGCCGATCACCGCCGACGCCATCGCCGAGGAGCTCGAGACCTCCAAGCGCACCGTCTATCGCGACATCGCCACCCTGATGGGCCAGCGGGTGCCGATCCGCGGCGAGGCCGGCATGGGCTATGTCCTCGACCAGGGTTTCGACCTGCCGCCGCTGATGCTGACGCCCGACGAGATCGAAGCCGCAGTGCTGGGCGCCCAGTGGGTCGCCAGCCGCGGCGACCCTTCGCTCGCCCGCGCCGCCCAGGACCTGATCGCCAAGATCGGCGCCTCGGTGCCCGAGCGGCTGCGCCCCTACGTGCTCGAGCCGGCCGGCCGCGCCGTGCCCGCCTGGCGCTCGGCGCCGCCAGACCAGCTCGACATGGCCCAGCTCCGCGCGTCCATCCGCGCCGGGCGCAAGGTCTCGCTGCGCTACCGCGACGAACAGGAGCGCGAGACCGAGCGGGTGATCTGGCCGATCACCGTCGGCTATCACGAGACGGTGCGCATCCTGGTCGGCTGGTGCGAGCTTCGCACCGCCTTCCGCAACTTCCGCACCGACCGCGTCGCCGCCTGCGAATTCCTGGACGACCGCTACCCCGAACGCCCCTCCATCCTGCGCGCCCGCTGGCGCGCCGAACGCGAGGAAGAGCACCGCCGGCACATGGCCGCGCGGGAGGCGGAGCTAAACCGTGACGTGCAGGACACACCGGCGACTTAAGTCTTCGGCGCCCTGGCGCGCGCTCAACGAACACTGTAATGCCCGCCCTCCCAAGAGGAGACCGACCATGGCCCTGCGGCCGACCCATCAGATGCTGCCCAGCCTGTTCGACCGACTGGTCGAGCAAAAGGGCGCGCGCGTCTGGGAGGGGAGGCAGGTCTAGGGTCGCCATCGATCTTGGGACTGTACGAAGGAACCCCTCCCGGCCCGGCCGGGAGGGGTTCCTCGTTTCAGGGACCGTTTCCAGCCGGCAAGCCGGGAGGGGCGGCAAGGAAAGGAGAACCCGATGAGCGGGTTCGAATACATCGAGACCACCGGCAAGCCGATCAAGGCCTGGACCCGCGGCGTTCCGCTCGAGGAGTCCGCGCGCCAGCAACTGCAGAACGTCGCCGGCCTGCCGTTCATCCACAAGCACATCGCGGTCATGCCCGACGTGCACTGGGGCATGGGCGCCACCGTCGGCTCGGTCATCCCGACGCTGGGCGCGATCATCCCGGCTGCGGTCGGCGTCGACATCGGCTGCGGCATGATGGCGGTGCGGACCTCCATCCGCGCCGAGCATCTGCCCGACTCGCTGCTCGCCCTGCGGACGGCGATCGAGGCGGCGGTGCCGCACGGGCGGACCGACAACGGCGGGCGCAACGACAAGGGCGCATGGGCTGACGAGCCGCCGGCCATCGCCCAGGCGAAGTGGGCAGCGCTGAAAGACGGCTACGACGACGTGGTGGCCCGCAACCCGAAGGCGGCGCACCCGCGCGGCCTCGGCCACCTGGGCACGCTCGGGACCGGCAACCACTTCGTCGAGCTCTGCCTCGACGAGGACGGCGCGCTCTGGGTGATGCTGCACTCGGGCTCGCGCGGCGTGGGGAACCGGTTCGGGACCTTCTTCGTCGAGCGGGCCAAGCACGAGATGCGGCGCTGGTTCGTCAACCTGCCCGACCAGGACCTGGCCTACTTCCCGGAGGGGACGGACGGCTTCGTCGACTATGTGCGGGCGGTCAGCTGGGCGCAGAAGTACGCGCTGGCGAACCGCGAAGTGATGATGGACCAGGTGCTCGGCGTGCTGCGTCAGGCGTTCCCGGACCTCGCGACGACGGAGATGGCGGTGAACTGCCACCACAACTACGTCAGCCGCGAACGTCACTTCGGCAAGGACGTCTTCGTGACCCGCAAGGGCGCGGTGCGGGCGGGCCTCGGCGACCTCGGGATCATCCCGGGCTCGATGGGCGCGCGCTCGTTCATCGTGCGCGGCAAGGGCAACGAGGAGTCCTTCTGCACCTGCTCGCACGGGGCCGGCCGGGCGATGAGCCGGGCCGAGGCCAAGCGTCGCTTCACGGTGGACGACCACGTCGCCGCCACCGCGGGCGTCGAGTGCCGCAAGGACGCCGACGTGATCGACGAAACGCCAATGGCTTACAAGGACATCGACGCGGTCATGGCGGCCCAGGCCGATCTCGTCGAGATCGTCCACACCCTGCGGCAGGTCGTGTGCGTGAAGGGGTGAGGAGCGCCCGAAGCGAGAGCGGGGCGCCGGGCGGGTCGAACGAGCGACCCGCCCGATCTCCTACTTGTACCGGTCGAACCAGGCCAGGATCGCCTGCGCCTTGGCGGCCGACTGCGAAGGCCGCGCGGCCAGGCCCCCGTGCGAGGCGCCGGGCACCCGGACGAAGGCGGTGGGCACGCCGCGCAGGCGCAGGGCCTGGTAGTACTGCTCGGACTCGCTGACCGGGGTGCGCAGGTCCTGGTCGCCGACCACCACCAGGGTTGGGGTCTTCACATTGCCGACCAGCGACAGCGGCGAGCGCGCCCAATAGCCCTGCGGGTCCTCCCACGGCATCTTCCCGAACCAGTAGGCGGCCATGAAGTTGGCGCCGTCGACGGTCAGCACCTGGCTGGTCCAGTTGATCACCGGCTTTTGGGTGGCCGCCGCGCGGAAGCGGTCGGTCTTGCCGACGATCCAGGCGGTCAGCAGCCCGCCGCCCGAACCGCCGGTCACATAGAGCCGCTTTGGATCGACGAAGCCCTTGGCGATCCCAGCGTCGACCACGCTCATCAGGTCGTCGTAATCGTGGCTGGGATAGGTCTTGTCGATCTCGTTGGCGAACGCGGCCCCGTAAGAGGTCGAACCGCGAGGATTGGAATAGACCACCACATAGCCGGCCGCCGCATAGAGCTGGTTGTCGGTCGAGAAGGTCGGGCCGTAGGCCGAGAACGGGCCGCCGTGGATCTCCAGGATCAGCGGATACTTTTTCGACGGGTCGAAGTTCGGCGGGGTGACGATCCAGGCGTCGATCGGCTTCTGGTCATAGGACGACGTCACCGCCAGCTTCTCGACCCTGCCCATGGTCTTGCCGGCGAAGAGGTCGGCGTTGAGCGAGGTCAGCCGCCGCACCTTGCCCCCGCTCGTCACGGCCAGCTCGACCGGCCGGTCGGGCGCGCCCTGCGTGAACGCCACCGCGCCGTCGCCCGCGACCGAGAAGGATCCGCCGGTGTAGGGGCGGTCGAGCTGCCCCGCTCCCAGGCCCTCGGCCAGCGGGCGGATCGCGCCGTCCAGCCCCACCCGCGCCAGCTTGGTCGCGCCGTGATCGTCGTACGACACCACCAGCGCCTTGCCGTCGCGCGTCCATTCGGCGGCGTCGATGCTGCGGTCCAGGTTCGCGGTCAGCGAGCGCGCGCCCTGCCCGTCCGGCCCCATGACATAGAGCTGCACGTTCTCGTAGCTGCGGCGCTTGTCGTCATAGCCGAGATAGGCGATCAGCCGCCCGTCCGGCGAGGCCTTGGGCGCGGCGTCCGGCCCGACCCGGCGGGTCAGCTGGGTCAGGGCGCCGTCGGTCGCCGAGACCTTGTAGATCTCGCTCTCGTTGGGATTGGCCTCCCAGTCGGCGTTGCGGTTGGCCGAGAACAGCACCGCGCGGCCATCGCGGGTCCAGGCCAGCGGGCCGTTGGCGTCGAACTTGCCGAAGGTCAGCTGGCGCGGCGTCCCGCCGTCGGCCGAGACCACGAACACCTGCGAGAAGCCGGGCTTCAGCTCGCCGTCGCCGTCCGCGCGCCAGGTCATGCGGCTCTCGACCTTCAGCGGCGCGGCCCACTTGGCGCCTTCGGGCGCAGCCAGCGGCGCGCCGAGCCGGGCCGGCTCGTCCGGAGTCAGCATCAGGATCGCCAGCGACTTGCCGTCCGGCGACCAGGCCAGGTCCCCCGGCGCCTGCTCCAGCACCGCAACCTGGGCCGAGCGGCCGCTGGCCATCCAGCGCACATGGATCTGTGCGCCGTCTGGGCCCGAGACCACATAGGCCAGTCGCTGGCCGTCCGGCGACCAGCGCGGGCGGCTGTTCGACCGTTCGTCGGCGACCAGCGGGCTCTGCGCTCCGGTCTTCGGATCGACCAGCCAGATCGAGCGCCGCCCGCGGTCGGTCATGATGTCGTTGGCGACCCGCACATAGGCGATGGCGCCGCCATCCGGACGAAACTGCGGGTCGGAGGCGTATTCCAGGCCGAACAGGTCGCGCGGGACCAAGGTGCGCGACGGCCCCTCGGCGACCTGGGCGAAGGCGGGCGGAGCCGCAGCGGCGGACAGCACGGCGCAGGCCGCCAGAATCGGACGAATCGAACGCATCGAGAGCGGTTCCCGAAAAACCGCTCCAGCGCGGCGCAACCATAGAAGGAAGTTGCGCCGCTCTTGTCCAGTCAGGGTGGATCCGCCTCAGCAGCGCGGCGATCGCGCAAACCCTCTGCGCGGGATCGGCCCGCAAGACAGGCATCGAAGTATATTTAACAAGCTATACCATTACACAATAAGTACATATTCACGTGTTTGCAGAATTCGAATTTCCCCATATAGGCGAATTCAGGCGTCACCGAGAACGCCGTTATTAATACTAATGGCGGACAGAGCCCCCGACTGACCGCATGGGAGAAAGCCAATGCCGCGTCACGGCGTCTATCCGCACGATATCGTCCCACCTCGCTCCAAATACTTCGACTCCGGCCGCTTCGGCCGCATGTTCGGCGATCTGCCGCCCTTCGCCTCGGACACTCCGGAGATCCGCGCCGCCCTGCTGGAGATCGGCAAGGTCGGCGGCGTCATGGACGCCAAGGACAAGCTGTCCGAAGGTCCGATCAAGCTGATCACCGACCCGCCGCTCTCGGCTAAGAACCCCAACAACCCGACCCTGACCGCAGGCTTCACCTTCCTCGGCCAGTTCATCGACCACGACATCACCTCGGACCCGACCTCCAGCCTGGAGCGGCAGGCCGATCCCGAGCAGATCTCCAATTTCCGCACGCCCAGCCTTGGGCTCGACAACGTCTATGGCGCCGGTCCCGGCGGCAGTCCGCACCTCTACGACCAGAGCCCCGCCGGCCAGGGGATCAAGTTCCTGCTGGAACAGACCGGCACGCCCGGCAAGTTCGACGTGCCGCGCAACAGCCAGGGCGTGGCCCTGATCGGCGACCCGCGCGACGACGAGAACCTGATCATCTGCCAGCTCCAGGTCGCCTTCCTGAAGTTCCACAACGCCGTGGTCGACCATGTGAAGGCCAAGCTCGGGCTCACCCGTCCGGACGCCATCTTCGCCGAGGCACAGCGGATCGTGCGCTGGCACTATCAGTGGATCGTCGTGCACGAGTTCCTGAAGAAGACCTGCGGGGCGGCGATCGTCGACGACGTGCTGACCGGCGGCCGCAAGCACTACAAGTGGAACAACGAGCCCTACATCCCGGTCGAGTTCTCGGTCGCGGCCTACCGGTTCGGCCACAGCCAGGTGCGACCGTCCTATCGGGCGAACTTCACCGGCAATCCGGGCAGCCAGCCGTTCTTCGGCATGATCTTCACGCCGACGCCCTCGAACCCGCTCGACCCTGACGATCTCTCGGGCGGCTGCCGGGCGGCGCGGCGGTTCGTCGACTGGCCGACCTTCTTCGACTTCGGCGACGGCCAGGTGCGGCCAAACAAGAAGATCGACACCACCCTGTCGACCGCCCTCTTCAAGCTGCCGGGCTCGGTGGTCGCCAACCCCGACGCCCAAACCAACCCCTCGTCCCTGGCCCAGCGCAACCTGCTGCGTCACCTGACCTTCTCGCTGCCCTCGGGGCAGAAGGTGGCCAAGGCCATGGGACTGACGCCGCTCTCCAAGGGCGACCTTTCCGACCTGAAGCCGCACGGCCTCGACGACCGCACTCCGCTCTGGTTCTACATCCTGCGCGAAGCCCAGGTGGTCGAGAACGGCGAGCGCCTGGGCCCGGTCGGCGGGCGCATCGTCACCGAGGTGTTCCTCGGCCTGCTGGAGGGCGATCGCGGCTCGTACCTGTCGCAGGAGCCGGAATGGCAGCCGACCCTGCCGACGGTCGACCCGTCGAAACAGGGCGACGACTTCAGCATGATCGACCTGCTGCGGTTCGCCGGCGTGGCGTAAACCTCAAAGGGGCGGTCGGCATGGCCGCCCCTACGGCTGTCATCCCGGTTTCGGCGCAGCCGAAGACCGGGACCCCTTCGCGCTTGGGTCTGAAGAATGGGGCGCGGCCCCGCCGCATGCCGATCCATCCGGTGTACATGGGTCCCGGTCTTGCTTCGCAAACCGGGATGACACGCAGCTTCCGGCGCCGCTCCCTATTCCTGGCCGAAGCGTTCGCCCAGATAGACGCGGCGCACTTCGGGATCGTCGACGATCTGGTCGGGCGTGCCCTCGAACAGCACCTCGCCCGCATGGATGATCGAGGCGCGGTCGATGATGTCGAGGGTCTCACGGACGTTGTGGTCTGTGATCAGGATGCCGATGCCGCGGCCCTTCAGGTAGGTGATCACCTCGCGGATGTCGGCGATGGCCAGCGGGTCGATGCCCGCGAAGGGTTCGTCCAGCAGCATGAACGACGGCTCGCTGGCCAGGGCGCGCGCGATCTCGACGCGTCGCCGCTCGCCGCCCGACAGCGAGATGGCCGGCGAGTTGCGCAGATGCTCGATGCGCAGTTCCTGCAGCAGCTCGGTCACGGTCTGCTTGGCCCGGGCCTGGCTGCGCTCGCGCAGCTCGACCACCGCCATCACGTTCTCCTCCACGGTCATGGCGCGGAAGATCGAGGTTTCCTGCGGCAGGTAGCCGACGCCCATGCGGGCGCGCTGGTACATCGGCTGGCGGGTGATGTTCTCGCCGTCCAGGTAGATCGAGCCGTAGTCGGCGGGGATCAGGCCGGTGATCATGTAGAAGCAGGTGGTCTTGCCCGCCCCGTTGGGGCCGAGCAGGCCGGCGACCTCGCCCCGCGCCAGGCGCAGGGAGACGCCCTTCACCACCGGGCGCTTGCGGAACGACTTGCCGATATTGTCGACGACCAGCCCGTCGAGCGGCAACGTCTCGGTCGTCTCGGAACGGTCCGGCTTCAAGGGAACCCCTAGCGCCGCGAGGCGGTCTGGCCCGCCTGCTGGTTCGGATAGATCACCGCGCGCGGCCGCGCCTTGCCGGGGCCCTTGGCGCCCGATTCCATCTGCGCGTCGCCGGTGTTGGAATTGACCACCAGGCGCGAGCCGCGGATCACGTTCTGGCCCGACACCGCGACCACGTCGCCGGTGATGACGATGCGCTCGGCGCTGACGTCATAGACCGCGTTGTCGCCGCGAACCTTCTGCTGGGGCGTCACGTAATAGACGTTGCCGATCGCCTCCATGCGGTCCAGCGCGCCGCAGGCGGCCTGGCCGCCCGGCTTGCCCGCGCCCTTCTTCGAGAAGGTCTTGATCACGTCGGCGCGCAGCCGCGTACGGTCCTGCAGCGCCTCGGCCGAGCCGCTCCAGATCGACATGCACTGGTTGTTGACCACCTCCAGCGCGTCGGCGGTGATGTCGACCGGGGCGTCGGAGCTGCCCGCGATCTGCGCCGCGGCCGGTCCGGCCAGGGCCAGCGTCAAGGCCGCGACGGCCGCCAGCTTCGTCATTTCAAGCCCGCTCATGCTCATGAAGCCCATCTGGGAAGCCCGGTCGAAAAGGTCGAGTGCGAAAGTCCAAGTAGAAAGCTCTACCTCGAATCAATGCGCCCGCGCACCCCGCCCTTGAAGACGAGCCGCTCGCCCTTGTCGTACACGCCATAGGACTTCGCGGTGATTTCGCCAAGCGACGACGAGCCGGAGATCTCGCCCTGGCCCTCCAGTTCGCCGGTGGCGGTGTTGAAGATCGACGAGAGCGTGTCGAAGGTCGTGTCCTGGCCGCTCATGGTCACGCCGCCGTCCAGGTTCAGCACCCGCCGGTCCTCGCGATAGACGCCGGACTTGGCGGTGACGCGGGTCGGGTTGATCCCCTCGGCGTCCAGGATCAGCGCCGGCTTGTCCAGCAGCACGCGCTGATAGTCGTTCTCGTCGCGCACCGCCGTGGCGGCGGTCAGCACGAAGGCGCGGCCCTTGTCGTCCTTGCCCACGAACCGAGGGTTCACCAGCTGGATCGGCGCGTCGGCCTCCCGCGGCGCAGCGTCGCGGCCCAGGAAGGTGGTGTGCAGGATGAAGCCGGCCATGGTCGCCAGAATCAGGCCGATCAGCGACGGCAGGATCACCCGCAGACGGCGGATCATCCGCGAGCGGCGGCGCCAGCGCTCGAAGTCCCGCCCGTGCGGTGGCGCTGGAGCGGCGACGGCGGCCAGGCTCATGACCGCCTCAGGAATGCGCGAAGATGTCGACCTCTTCCCAGCCCCGCACGTCCAGCAGGGCGCGGTGCGGAAGGAAGTCGAAACAGGCGCGGGCCAGGCCGTCACGGCCCTCGCGCACGAGCATGGCGTCCAGCTTGGCGCGCAGGGCGTGCAGATGCAGCACGTCCGAGGCCGCATAGGCGATCTGGTCGTCCGACAGCTTGGCCGCGCCCCAGTCCGAGCTCTGCTGGGCCTTGGACATGTCCACGCCGAGCAGTTCGCGGCTGACGTCCTTCAGGCCGTGGCGGTCCGTATAGGTCCGCGCCAGCTTGGAGGCGATCTTGGTGCAGTAGACCGGAGCCGTCATCACCCCCAGATGGAGGTGGAACATGGCGATATCAAAGCGGCCGAAGTGAAAAATCTTCAGGATCTTCGGATCGGTCAGCACGCGCTTCAGGTTCGGCGCGTCGTAGGTCGAGCGATCCAGCTGCACCAGATGCGCATCGCCCTTGCCGTCCGAGAGCTGCACCACGCAGAGCGGATCGCGCCCGAGGGCCAGGCCCATGGTCTCCGAATCGACCGCGACCGCGTCAGCGTCCGCGAAGAGGCCGTCGGGAAGATCGCCGATATGCAGGAAATTGGCCAAGGGCCTCGCGCTCCGAACTCGTTTTTACGCCTCCATATCGGAGGGAAGGAATGGTGCCCAGGAGAGGACTCGAACCTCCACGACCTTTCGGCCACTGGCACCTGAAGCCAGCGCGTCTACCAATTCCGCCACCTGGGCCCGTTCCCTTCGGATCGGGAGGGCGCTCTTTAGGGCGCCGAAATGCGTCGGTCAACGCCCTCTATGACAGATATTCGAGTCACGTTGCGGCGGCGGGCGGCTTCGTCTATCCGAGCGGCTGCAAACCCTTTGTTTTTCTTCACGGGCGGACGGCATGCAGGATCTGGTCACGGTCTTCGGCGGATCGGGCTTCATCGGAACCCAGATTGTGCGGGCGCTGGCCAAGCAGGGCCTGCGCATCCGCGTGGCGGTCCGCCAGCCGCATCTGGCCCACACCATGCGCCTGATGGGCGACGTGGGCCAGGTCGAGGTGGTCCAGGCCAATATCCGCGACGAGGCCTCGGTCCGCCGCGCCCTGAAGGGCGCCCAGGCCTGCGTCAACGCCGCCGGCATCCATCATGAGACCGGCCGCCAGAAGTTCGTCGGCGTCCATGTCGAGGGCGCGGCCAACGTCGCCCGCGTGGCGCGCGAGCTGGGCGTCGCCCGGCTGGTGCTGATCTCCGGCATCGGCGCCGACGCGCCGGACGCCGACGGCTATGTCGGCTCAAAGAGCCGCGCCGAGCGGGTCACGCGCGAGGCTTTCCCCGACGCGACCATCCTGCGCCCGTCCGTGGTCTTCGGCCAGGGCGACAAGATCCTCAACAACTTCGCCGAGATGGCGGTGTTCAGCCCGGTCCTGCCGCTGATCGGCGCCGAGACCAGGCTCCAGCCTGTGTTCGTCGGCGACCTCGGCCGCGCGGCGGCCAACGCCGTGCTCGATCCGGAAGCGGCCGGCCGCACCTACGAGCTGGGCGGGCCGGGCGTCTACACCATGCGCGAGATCCTGGAATACGTGATCGCCCAGACCGGCCGCCGCCGTTCGCTGGTCGCCCTGCCGTTCCCGGTGGCCGGCCTCATCGCCAAGCTCTGTGCGCCCATCGGCCTGCTGACGCCCATCGCCCCGCCGATCACCCCGGGTCAGGTCGAGGTGCTGAAGCGCGACAACGTCGCCAATCCCGAACTCCCCGGCCTGGCCGACCTGGGGATCGCCGCCCCGACGACGCTGGAGGCGGTCGGCCCGACCTACCTCTACCGCTTCCGCAAGGGCGGCCAGTTCGCCGACCAGGCCCTCACCGCGGCCTGAGGCGCCGCCGGTCCTGCGCGTGTCGTCCCGGTTTCGGCGCAGCCGAAGACCGGGACCCATTCGCGTTTGAGTCTGAAGAATGAGATGGGGCCGAGCCGCGTCCGCCCCATCCGGCGCTAGTGGATCCCGGTCTTGCTTCGCAAACCGGGATGACATCTGAGGCGCAGCGAACGAGGCCCCGGCCCGTTCGCGTTTCGCGCCCCTAGTGGCCCATGTACAGCACGCCCAGCCCGACCAGGCCGGCGGCGATGCGCCACCAGCCGTAGGGCGCCAGGCCGAAGCGGTTGATGAAGTCGAGCATGGTCTTCACGACCACCAGGCCCGACACGAAGCTGACCACGAACCCGATCGCGATGATCCCCAGGTTGTCCGAGGTCAGCACGTCCTTGTTCTCCCAGAAATCGAGGACGAAGGCGCCGACCATGGTCGGGATGGCCATGAAGAACGAGAACTCCGCCGCCGCCCGCCGGTCCACCCCGATCAGCACCCCGCCGACGATGGTCGCGCCCGAGCGCGAGACGCCCGGCACCATGGCCAGGCACTGGAATATCCCCATGCCCAGGGCGCGCTTCCACGACATCTGCATGGCGTCGTCCTCCTTCGGCGCCGGCGCCCAGCGGTCGATGACCAGCAGGACGATCCCGCCCAGGATCAGCATCACGCAGATCAGGCCGATGCTCTCGAACAGCACGGTCTTGATGAAGTCATGGGCCAGGAAGGCGATCCCCATCGAGGGGATGATCGACAGGATCACGCTGGCCGCGAACCACCGCGCCTTCGGATCGCTGGGCAGGCGGATGAACATCCCCCAGAGCCGCTGGAAGTAGAGCACCACCACCGCCAGGATCGCGCCCAGCTGGATCATCACGCTGAAGGTGTCCCAAAAGCCGCTGGGCAGGCCGAGCAGCTTCTTGGCCAGCAGCAGGTGGCCTGTCGACGAGACCGGAATGAACTCCGTCAAGCCTTCGATCAGGCCGAGGATGACGGCTGCGATCCAGTCCGACACGGGCGACTCCATGGGATGAGATTGAGGGATCAAGGGCGATGAACAGGGTAAATTTCCAGTTCATCCATTTTTAGGACTATATTTTGCGATAGCTTCGCAAACTGGCGCGGCAAAAAGACGGGACGGATTCATTTAGTCTTATAAATTGACCATCAACTTTCAGCCTCTCGCTTTCGCCGCTACAGGAGTCCCCGCCTGACACTCGGGTGTGGAGGATTTGCGGCCATGGCCGAGCGGATGCTGAAGTTCACGACGGTCGAACGGACCACGCCGGCGAAGCGTGGGGCCGAGACCCGTTCCGGCGACTTCCACGAGATCTACGCCGACTTCATCGACGCCAAGGCGGCCGAGCAGGCCTCGCGCTGCTCGCAATGCGGCATCCCGTTCTGTCAGACCCATTGCCCGCTGCACAACAACATCCCCGACTGGCTGCGGATGACCGCCGAGGGCCGGCTGCAGGAGGCCTACGCCCTCTCCCAGGCGACCAACTCGATGCCCGAGATCTGCGGCCGCATCTGCCCGCAGGACCGGCTGTGCGAGGGATCCTGCACCATCGAGCAGTCGGGCCACGGCACCGTCACCATCGGCGCGGTCGAGCGCTACCTGACCGACAAGGCCTGGGAGGAAGGCTGGGTGGAGCCGCTGCGCGCGGCCCCCGACCTAGGCGCCTCGGTGGGGATCGTCGGCGCCGGTCCGGCCGGCCTGGCCGCCGCCGAGCGCCTGCGCGAAGCGGGGTACGCCGTCACCGTCTACGACCGCCACGACCGGGCCGGCGGCCTGCTGATCTACGGCATCCCCGGCTTCAAGCTGGAAAAGGACGTCGTCGAGCGCCGCACCGCGCGCCTGGCCGAGGGCGGGGTCGAGTTCAAGCTCGGCTTCGAGGTCGGCCGCGACGCCAGCCTCGCCGACCTGCGCGCCCGCCACGACAGCGTGCTGATCGCCACAGGCGTCTATGCGGCGCGCGAGCTGGTCGCCCCCGGCTCCGGCTCGGCCGGGGTCACGCCGGCGCTCGACTACCTGATCGCCTCCAACCGCATCGGCCTGGGCGACAGCGTCCCGGCCTATGACAGCGGCGAGCTGAACGCCGCCGGCCGCGACGTCGTGGTGGTCGGCGGCGGCGACACCGCCATGGACTGCGTGCGCACCGCCGTCCGCCAGGGCGCGAAGTCCGTCACCTGCCTCTATCGCCGCGACCGCGCCAACATGCCGGGCTCGGTGCGCGAGGTCGCCCATGCCGAGGAAGAAGGCGTGGTGTTCGAATGGCTGGCCGCGCCCCGCGCGGTGCTGGGCGAGGCCGGGGCCGCTGACGGCCTGCGCGCGGCCCGCATGCGGCTCGGCCCGGCCGACGCCTCCGGCCGCCAGGCGCCCGAAGAGGTCGAAGGCGGCGACTTCGACCTGCCCGCCGATCTGGTCATCAAGGCCCTCGGCTTCGACCCGGAAGACCTGCCGACCCTGTTCGGCGCGCCGGATCTGGCCGTCACCCGCTGGGGCACGCTGAAGGCCGACTTCCGCACCCAGCAGACCAGCCTCGAAGGCGTCTTCGCCGCCGGCGACATCGTCCGCGGCGCCTCGCTGGTGGTCTGGGCCATCCGCGACGGCCGCGACGCCGCCGACGCCATCCACCAATACCTCTCGCAGCGCACGCTGCTGGCCGCGGAGTGAACTCGATGAGCGACCAACACTTTCCCGCTCATCCTGGCGCAAGCCGGGATCAAAACGGCCTCGAAACCACGCACGCCATGCCGACCCAGACCTCGGCTTGGGCCCCGGCTTTCGCCGGGGTGAGCGACGAGTTGGACCGCTATGCGGCCAATCGCGCCGCCCTCACCGCCGCCCACGCCTATTCCCCGGCCGACGAGCGCGACGCCTGCGGCGTGGGGCTGGTCTGCGCGGTCGACGGCAAGCCGCGCCGCGAGGTGGTCGAGCTCGCCATCACCGCGCTCAAGAGCGTCTGGCATCGCGGCGCGGTCGACGCCGACGGCAAGACCGGCGACGGGGCCGGCGTGCTGCTGAGCGTGCCCCAGGACTTCTTCGCCGATCAGGTGGCCCGGATCGGCCACACCCTGCGTCCCGGCCCGATCGCCGTCGGCCAGGTGTTCCTGCCGCGCAACGACCTCGGGAACCAGGAAGCGGCCCGCACCATCGTCGAGGCCGAGGCCCTCCGCTTCGGCTTCTACATCTACGGCTGGCGCCAGGTGCCGGTCGACACCTCTGTGATCGGCGAGAAGGCCAACGCCACCCGCCCCGAGATCGAGCAGATCATGCTCTCCCCGCCCGCCGGCCTGACCGGCGAGGCGCTGGAGCGCGCGCTCTTCCTCTGCCGCAAGCGGATAGAAAAGCGCGTCGCCGCCGCCGGCATCCAGCACTTCTACCTGTGCTCGTTCTCGGCCCGGCAGCTGATCTACAAGGGCATGTTCCTGGCCCAGCACATCGACGAGTTCTATCCCGACCTGCGGGACGAGCGCTTCGCCGCCGCCGTGGCGATCTTCCACCAGCGCTATTCGACCAACACCTTCCCGGAATGGCGCCTGGCCCAGCCCTTCCGGATGCTCGCCCACAACGGCGAGATCAACACCAAGAAGGGCAACGTCAACTGGATGAAGTCGCACGAGATCCGGATGGCGGCCGACGCCTTCGGCGAGATGGGCGACGACGTGAAGCCGGTCATCCAGGACCCGCACGGCTCGGACTCCATGGCCCTCGACAACACCTTCGAGGTGCTGGTCCGCGCCGGCCGCGACGCGCCCATGGCCAAGGCCCTCTTGATCCCCGAGGCCTGGAACGCCCGCTCGGACGAGCAGATCAAGCCGGCGCACAAGGCGCTCTACGCCTATTGCAACGCGGTGATGGAGCCGTGGGACGGCCCGGCCGCCGTCTGCGCCAGCGACGGGCGCTGGGTGGTGGCCGGCAAGGACCGCAACGGCCTGCGCCCGCTGCGCGTGGCCTATACCGACGACGGCCTTCTGATCATGGGCTCGGAAGCCGGCATGTGTCGCGTCGACGAGGCCCGGATCGTCAAGAAGAGCCACATCGCGCCCGGCCGCATGCTGGCCGTCGACCTCGCCGAAGGCCGGCTCTATGGCGAGGACGAGATCATCGACCACCTCGCCCAGCGCCACCCCTACGACCAGTGGCTCGGCAACATGGTCGATCTCGAGCGCGAGATCGGCGAAGGCCCCGAGCCGCGCGCCTATTCCCGCGAGGAGCTGGTCCGCCGCCAGGTCGCCGCCGGCCTCAGCCTGGAAGATCTCGAGCTGATCCTCGCCCCCATGATCGAGGACGGCAAGGAAGCCGTCGGCTCGATGGGCGACGACACCCCGCTCGCCGTGCTCTCGGAAGAGTACCGGCCGCTGTCGCATTTCTTCCGCCAGAACTTCAGCCAGGTGACCAACCCGCCGATCGACTCGCTGCGCGAGACCTCGGTGATGAGCCTGAAGACGAGGTTCAAGAACCTCGGCAACATCCTGGCCCAGGACGAGGCCCAGACCGACGTGTTCGTGCTGGAGAGCCCGGTGCTCACCACCGGCATGTACCAGCGCGTCATCGGGGTGATCGGCGAGAAGAACGTCGCGACCATCGACTGCACCATGCCGATCCCGGCGGCCGAGAGCCGCCCGGGCGATGCGCTGCGCGCCAATCTCGACCGCATCCGCGCCGAGGCCGAGGACGCCGCCCTGCGCGGCTGCGCCACCATCGTCCTGACCGACGAGGGCGCGGGTCCGGATCGGGTCGCCCTGCCGATGATTCTGGCCACCGGCGGGGTGCACTCCTCGCTGGTCGCCAAGGGCCTGCGCTCGTACGTCTCGCTCATCGTCCGCTCCGCCGAGTGCCTCGACACCCATTATTTCGCGGTGCTGGTCGGGGTCGGGGCGACGGCGGTGAACGCCTACCTGGCCCAGGAAAGCTTCCAGGACCGCATGGAGCGCGGCCTGACCGGCGACCTGGCGCTGCGCCAGGTGTGCCTGAACTTCAAGCACGCCATCGAGGGCGGCCTGCTCAAGATCATCGCCAAGATGGGCATCGCGGTGATCTCGTCCTATCGCGGCGGCTACAACTTCGAAGCGCTCGGCCTCTCGCGGGCCCTGGTCGCCGAGTTCTTCCCGGGCATGCCCTCGCGCATCTCCGGCATCGGCCTGGCCGGCCTGGAAGCGAAGGCCGTCGAGCTGCACCGCAAGGCCTGGGGCGGCGCGCTCGCCCTGCCGGTCGGCGGCTTCTACAAGGCGCGCCGCTCGGGCGAGGCCCACGCCTTCGAGGCGCGGATGATCCACACGCTGCAGCGCGCCTGCGACACCGGCAGCTACGCCGCCTACAAGGCGTTCTCGGACGGCATGCGCCGGATGCCGACTATCCAGCTGCGCGACCTGCTCGACCTGCGCTCGTCCGAGCGCCCGGTCAGCCTGGACGAGGTCGAAAGCGTCAACGAGATCCGCAAGCGCTTCCTCACCCCCGGCATGAGCATGGGCGCGCTCTCACCTGAGGCGCACGGCGTGCTCAACATCGCCATGAACCGCATCGGCGCGAAGAGCGTGTCGGGCGAGGGCGGCGAGGATCCGGCCCGCTACAAGCCCCTGCCCAACGGCGACAACCCGAACTCGGCGGTCAAGCAGATCGCCTCGGGCCGCTTCGGCGTCACCGCGCAGTATCTCAACGAGTGCCGCGAGATCGAGATCAAGGTGAGCCAGGGCGCCAAGCCCGGCGAGGGCGGCCAGCTGCCCGGCTTCAAGGTCACCGAGCTGATCGCCAAGCTGCGCCACTCCACCCCCGGCGTGATGCTGATCTCGCCGCCGCCGCACCACGACATCTATTCGATCGAGGACCTGGCCCAGCTCATCTACGACCTCAAGCAGATCAACCCCGAAGCCCGCGTCTGCGTGAAGCTGGTGGCCATGACCGGCATCGGCGCCATCGCCGCGGGCGTCGCCAAGGCCAAGGCCGACGTGATCCTGATCTCGGGCAATGTCGGCGGCACCGGCGCCTCGCCCCAGACCTCGATCAAGTACGCCGGCGGGCCCTGGGAGATGGGCCTGTCGGAGGCCAACCAGGTTCTGACTCTGAACAACCTGCGCCACTCGGTGCGCCTGCGGGCGGACGGCGGCATGCGCACCGGCCGCGACGTGGTCATCGCCGCCATGCTGGGCGCCGAGGAGTTCGGAATCGGCACGGCCAGCCTGATCGCCATGGGCTGCATCATGGTCCGCCAGTGCCATTCCAACACCTGCCCGGTGGGGGTCTGCACCCAGGACGAGGCCCTGCGCGCGAAGTTCTCCGGCAGCCCGGAGAAGGTCATCAACCTCTTCACCTTCATCGCCGAGGAGGTGCGCGAGATCCTGGCGAGCCTTGGCTTCCGCAGCCTGACCGAGATCGTCGGCCGCACCGACCTCTTGCAGCAGGTCAGCCGCGGCGGCGAGCACCTCGACGACCTCGACCTCAACCCGCTGCTGGTGCGCGCCGACCCCGGCCTGCACGCCCCGTTCTGTACGGTCGAGGGCCGCAACGAGGTGCCCGACACCCTCGATGCCCAGATCGTCCGCGACGCCGCCCCGCTGCTCGAGCGCGGCGAGAAGATGCAGCTGACCTACACCGTGCGGAACACCGCCCGGGCGATCGGTGCGCGCACCTCCTCCCACATCGTGCGCAAGTTCGGCATGGACGGCCTGCCGCCCGGCCACCTGACCGTCCAGCTCAAGGGCTCGGCCGGGCAGAGCCTCGGCGCCTTCGCCGTGCAGGGCCTGCGCATCGAGCTGACCGGCGAGGCCAACGACTATGTCGGCAAGGGTCTGTCGGGCGCGACCCTGGTCATCCGCCCCTCGCCGGGCCTGGCGGCGGCCGAGTCCAACGCCATCCTCGGCAACACCGTGCTCTATGGCGCGACCAGCGGGCGGCTGTTCGCCGCGGGCCTGGCCGGCGAGCGGTTCGGGGTCCGCAACTCCGGCGCGCTCACCGTCGTCGAGGGCTGCGGCGCCAACGGCCTGGAATACATGACCGGCGGGACCGCCGTGATCCTGGGTCCGGTGGGCTTCAACTTCGCGGCCGGCATGACCGGCGGCATGGCCTACGTCCTCGACCTGCATGACCGCTTCCTGACCATGCTGAACACGGACAGCGTCGTGGTCGAGCGGATCGGAACCCGCCACTGGGAAGCCGAGCTCAAGGCCATGGTCGAGGAGCACGCCCGCGAGACCGGCTCGGCCTTCGCCGAAGGAATTCTCCGTGACTGGGACCGCCATCTGCCGAAGTTCTGGCAGGTGGTCCCCAAGGAAATGGTCCACCGCCTCGACCAGCCCCTCGCCGAGGAAGAAGCCGTGCATCACCGGGCCTGACTTCCCCTCTCCCCATTCATGAGTGTCATCCCGGCTTCCGCGGCTTCGCCGCTCCATCCGGGATGACACATTGGCCTACCCCGCCTCCACGCCCACATACCGCGCTCGCGGTCGGATCAGCGCTCCGGTCTGACCCTGTTCGATGGCGTGGGCGATCCAGCCGGCGCAGCGGGCGACGGCGAACAGGGCGAACGGCGCGTCGTCCGGCAGCCGCATCGCTCGCGACATCGCGACCAGGGCGAAGTCGACATTGGGCGCCAGGCCGGTCATGGCGCCCACCGCCCCCTGCAGCCGCGACAGCTCGGCCGGCGGCTCGAACCGCTCCAGCAGCGCCGTCGCGCGCGGATCGCCGTCCGGATAGAGGTTGTGGCCGAATCCCGGAATCGCCCGGTCCTCGGCCAGCCGCGCCTGCACCGCCGCCCGTGGGCCGATCTGCGCGGCCTCCCGCGCCAGGCTCTGGACCGCCGCGGCCGCCCCGCCGTGCCGCGGCCCCGACAGCGCCGACAGGCCCGCGAGCGCCGAGGCCGCCAGCGAGGCCCCCGTCGAGGCCGCCACCCGCGCGGCGAAGGTCGAGGCGTTCAGCTCGTGGTCGGCCAACAGCACCAGGGCCCGCCGGATCAGGTCCGCCCCGGGGCCGCCCGGCCCCTGGCCCCAGGCCAGGGCCAGCCGGTTGGCGATCGCCCCGCCGCCGACCTGACCGGCCACCGCATCGGTCAGCACGTCCAGCAGGGTGGCGGCCTCCACCGCCAGGGCCAGCGGGTTGCGGCCCCGCGCTGGCGGCTCCTCGCCCGCGCGCGCCGCCAGCGCCAGGAACGCGCGCGAGCGCATGTCGGCCCCCTGCGGCGGAGCCGGCCGGTCGGTGCGCTTCAGCGCCGCCCCGTGTCCGCCGCGCAGCAGCCGCGCCACCGCCTCCAGGGTCTCGGTGTCCGCCAGCTCCACCGCGTCCCGCCCGCGATAGAACAATCGCCCGCCCGAGACCGTGGTGATCGCCGAAGCCAGCACTGGCTCGCCCCAGGCGATGGCGCCTGCCGCCACCTCGGCCACCTTGCGGCTGCGGCGCTTGCGGTCGCTCAGGGCGGCGATGTCGGCGGCTCGGTAGAGGCTGCGCCGCGGGTCCTGCGGATCGGGCCGCACCTGCAAACGGCCGCGGCTGACATAGGCGTAGAGGGTCTGGGAGCGCACCCCCAGCCGCTCGCGCGCCTCCTCGGCGGCGATCCATTCCGGCGTTCGGGCGACGGCCTGCGGGCTCATATATTGATTATATTGATCAAGATTGACGCCTCAAGCTTGCGGGCAAATATCGCGGTGAGCAAGAGGAGTTTCCGCCATGTCCGATGGCCTTGAAGGCGTCGTCGCCGCCAACACCGTGATGTCCGAGGTCGACGGTCAGCGCGGCCTGCTGATCATCCGCGGCCATTCGCTGGACGAACTGGCCGGCCAGACCCGCTTCGAGGACCTCGCGGGAATGCTGTTCGCCGGCTTCTTCGACGATCTGCCCGCCGATCTCGCCCCGGCCCTGGGCGCGGCTCGCGCCGAGGTGTTCGGCGAGGTCGCCGCCCTCGACACCGGCCTGCTCGACCTTGGCCCGGTCGAGGCGATGCGCGCCCTGACCGCGCGCCTGGCCGACGGCGACGACCTGCCGACCGCCCTGCGACTGCTGGCCGCTCCCGCCGTCTTCACCGCCGCGGTGATCCGCGCCCAGAAGGGCCTGGCCCCCGTCGCCCCGGACCCCGCCCTGGGCCACGCCGCCGACACCCTGCGCATGCTGCACGGCCATGCTCCCGCCAAGGCCCAGGCCGACGCGCTCGACACCTATCTGGTCACGGTCAGCGACCACGGCCTCAACGCCTCGACCTTTGCAGCCCGGGTCATCGCCTCGACCCGGGCCGGCCTGACCTCGGCCGTGCTGGGTGGGATCAGCGCCTTGAAGGGCCCACTGCACGGCGGCGCGCCCGGCCCGGTGATCGAGATGCTGGACGAGATCGGCGAGCCCTCGAACGCGCGCGCCTGGATCGAGCAGGCGCTGGCCCGTGGCGATCGCCTCATGGGCTTCGGCCACCGGATCTACCGGGTCAGAGACCCGCGGGCGGACGCGCTGAAGGCCGCCGTCCGCCGCCTCGACGACGGCTCAAACGTCCGTCCCGGCCGCATCGCCTTCGCCGAGGCGGTCGAGGCCGCGGCCCTCGCCATCCTCAAGGCGCACAAGCCGGACCGGGCGCTGGACACCAATGTCGAGTTCTACACCGCGCTGCTGCTGGAGGCGCTCGACTTCCCGCCCAGCGCCTTCACCTGCGTCTTCGCCATGGGCCGGGTCGCCGGCTGGATCGCCCACGCCCGCGAACAGGTCGCCGGCGGGCGCCTGATCCGCCCGCAGTCGGTCTACATCGGCCCCGCCCCGCTCAAGGCGGCGTAGGCCGCGTTACAAGTTCCTTCCCCGCTGGGGGAGGGCTGATCGCACATGGTTGGGGCGGTTTCCTTCTCCCCTTGCGGGAGAAGGGCAGCGGCGGCGAGGCAGAGCGCGCCTGCAAACGGAAGTATCATCCCGGTTTGCGAAGCAAGACCGGGACCCATGAACACAGGATGGATCAGGATAGGGTTCGGCCGCGCCCCATTCTCACACTCACACGCGAATGGGTCCCGGTCTTCACCTGCGGCGAAACCGGGATGACGCTCCAAGAGGAGCCCTCCCCCTACCCCAGCGCCGTCCAGCTCGTCGCGTCCTGGTCCAGCAGGTTCGCGCTGGTCCTATAGAGCGAGCGCGACACGAACGCGCTCGTGGTCTGCGCCAGGGTGCGGCAGAGCTCGGCCTTCAGCCGCCGCGCCTCGACCGCCAGCGGCTCGCCCGCCGGCCCGCCGGCGATCAGGTCGATCACATGCAGGGCCAGTTGCGCCTCGCCCGCCTGCGCCAGTTCCTGCGCCCGCCCCAGCACCCTGGCCGGATCGATCGCCGACCAGACCGCCGCAGCGGCCGCCGCCTCGCTGGCCGGATGCAGGGTGGTGGGATTGCGGTCCCACCAGCCGTTCTCCTCGCGATAGAGGTCGCGCACGATGTACTCCGGCGCGCCATAGGTCGGGGCCATCCACGGCTTGTCGAAGATCGCCGGCGGATAGCTCATGTCGGCCAGGATCTCGCGCTCGTTCATCCCGGCGTTCAGCCGCCGCACCACCTCCTCCCGCAGCCAGCGCAGGGCGTCGGCCGTCGAGATCAGCCATTCGCGCACCGCCGCGCGGCCCTCGATCAGCGGCCCGAACTCGGTCAGCAGCCGCTCGGCCTCCAGGGCCGCCAGCCGCTCCAGGGTCTGCGCCCAGCGGATCGTGTAGCGCTGGGTGCGCAGCGGCGTGCCGATGTTGGGAATGGTCGTGCCCGGCGCGGCCGCGCCCGCCGCCAGCAGCCCGTTGTCGGGCAGCCACAGGGCGAGGGCGTCGTCGACCTCGGACGGGGCGTGAATCAGCTCCACCCGCCGCCCAGCCGTGGTGACCACCATCGTATCTTCGAAAGTCTCGGTCGGGTCGTGCAGGCCGAAGGTCGCGCCGATCTCCGCCACCGTGCGCCGGGCCGGGAACTGCATGGCCGCCATCCGCGCCTGCAGCTCGGCCGTCTCGCGATAGCGGGCGTAGCGGGCCGGCAGCAGCCGGTGCGCGATCCGCCGCGCCGGCGGCTCGCCGCGCTCGGCGTTGTGCGCGTCCCAGACGTCGACCGCAGCGTTGTAGCCGTTGTGGCCGTGCGAATAGACGATGGCGTGGACCGGGGCGTTCGTCCGGTCGCGCAGCTCGGCGATCATGCCGGGCGCATGGGCGTGGCCGCTGGCGTCCAGCAGCACCACCCCGTCGCCGGTCTCGATCGCCAGCGAATTGCCCTGGCCCGGCAGCACGAACAGCCCCTCGCCGACCGTTTCCCCCGCCAGCTCGCCCATCAGCACGCCCTTCGCCTTGGCCATCGCCGCCTCCTCCCTGGTTTTCGGCGATCCTAAGGATGCGGCGCTGCAGCGGCCACGCTGCGGAACAGCGCGAAGCCATAGACTGGATGCATGGGTGATCTCCTCTCCGCCCCAACCGATGTCATCCCAGTTTGCGAAGCAAGATCGGGAACCATGAACACCAGATGGGGCGGAATGAGGCGCGGTCGCGCCTCGTCCTCAACGATCAGGCGGCAATGGGTCCCGGTCTTCCGCTACGCCGAAACCGGGATGACGCACGGTTTTCGCGACCCGGACCTAAGCCGCTCCCAGCCGCGCCCCCGCCGCCTTCGCCACCTCGGCCATCGCCTTCATCTCCGGCGCCCGCCAGCGCTCGCGCGAGACCAGCATCCAGCACTCGTAGAGCCCGTCCCAGGCCAGCGGCGCGGCCTCCAGCACGCCGCGGGCGACGTCCTCGCTGAACACGAAGGCCGGCGCGACCGTCACGAAGTCCCCGGTCAGCAGCCGGTCGCGAATCAGGTCGTAGGAGTCGGTGCGGAACCCCGCCAGGTTGTCGGCCGCCGTCTCCTGCACCGGCCCGATCCAGTCGAGGAAGGCCGCGCTCGGCGGACAGGCGGCCATGCGGTGCGCCAATAGCCGCTGCGGCGTCACCGGCCCGCTCGCCAGCATCGGATGGCCGGGCCGCGCGACGGCGACGTGGGGGCTTAGCAGCACCCGGATGCGCATCAGGTCCTTGAACGGCGCGGCCGCCTCCTGGTGCACGAACACCGCGTCATAGACCCCGGCGGCCAGGTCGCTGACCAGTCGCGGGGCGTTGTCCTGGGCGGTGCGGATCGAAAGCTCCGGATAGCGCTCGGCCATGGCGGCGATGATCGGCGAGAGCAGGCCGTGCCGCGGCGCCGGCCCGACCCCGATCCGCAGCCGCCCGCGCTCGCCGTGCAGCAGCCGCTCGAAGTCGCGGTTCAGGGTCTCGACCTCGCCCAGCACCGCCTCGCCGCGGCTGGCGAGGAACCGGCCATAGGGCGTCGGCTGCGCCGCCCCGCCCTCGCGCGTGAAAAGCTCCACCCCGAGCTGCGCCTCCAGCCGGGCGATGTTCTTGCTCAAGGTCGACTGGGCGATCCCCAGCCGCCGCGCCGCGCCGCTGAAGCCGCCGAACCGGCTGATCGCCACGATCTGTTCGAGGTGCTTCAGATTCATGGCGCCGAGGCTAGGACGGGGCCGGCGCGACGATCAAGGCAGCCGCGAGTCGTTCGCGCTGGGGTTGGCGCGCGCACGCGGCTAGAACCCTGGCATGGCCGCCGCCGTCCAGCCCCGCCTCGCGCCCGCCGAGGCCGCCGCCCTGACCCGCCGCATCACGCTCGCCTCGACCTGCGTGGCCGGACTGCTGGTCGCGATCAAGGCCGCGGTCTGGGCGATCAGCGGCTCGGTCGCCCTGCTGGCCTCGGCCGCCGATTCCGGGCTCGACCTGCTGGCCTCGCTGCTGACCTTCTTCGCCGTGCGCTACGCCGCCGCGCCGCCCGACGCCGAGCACCGCTTCGGCCACGGCAAGGCCGAGGCCTTCGCCAGCCTGATGCAGGCGGGCCTGGTCTTCGCCTCGGCCGCCCTGGTCGGACGCGAGGCGATCCACAATCTTCTGGAGCCGCACGAGGTCCGCCAGGAAGGACTGGCCGTCGCAGTCATGCTGGTCTCCACCGTCATGACCGCCGGCCTGATCGCCGCCCAGGGCTATGTGCTGAAGCGCACCAGCTCGGTCGCGGTGGCCGGCGACCGCGCCCACTATGCGACCGACCTCGCCTCCAACGCCGTCGCCCTGCTCGGCATCGGCGCAACGGCCCTGATGGGCTGGAACGGCCTCGACGCCCTGGCCGCCCTGGTCGTCACGGCCCTGCTGCTGTGGGGCGCGGTCAGCGTGTTCCGCGAGGCGGCGAGCCAGCTGATGGACCGCGAACTGCCGCCGGCCGAGCGCGCCCGCATCGTCGAGCTGGTGACCGCCGATCCGTCGCTCACCGATGTGCACCAGCTGCGGACCCGAGCCTCGGGTCCGTACGTTCACATGCAGATGCACGTCGACCTCGACCCCGCCCTCTCGCTCCAGCAGGCCCACGCCGCCGTCGTCGCGGCCGAGAAACGCATCCTCGCCGAGTTCCCCAGCGCCGACATCATCATCCACCCCGACCCGCGCGGCGCGGCCGAGCCGCATGGTGGAGCCTTTGCGGAGACGCCGCTCGGTAAACGTGGCCTTAACGAGGACCTGAGAGACTAAGTCGCCTGATGAGTCTCGACCTCACCCTTCACCACTTCCCGCTCGACCCGGCTTCGCGCCAGGTCCGTCTCGCCCTGGGCGAAAAGCGCCTGCCCTTCGCCGAGGAGCAGGTCCGCTACTGGGAGCGACCGGCCAGCCTGGTGAAGATGAACCCGTCCGGCCTGACGCCGGTGCTGGTCGCCGCCAATGGCCGCGACAACCTCGTGCTCTGCGAGGCCCGCGCCATCCTCGACCACCTCGAGGAGACCTATCCCGAACCGCCGCTGCTGGGCCGCGACGCCGCCGAGCGCGCCGAGGCGCGGCGCCTGCTGCAATGGTTCGACCGCAAGTTCGACTACGAGGTCGGCGGCTTCCTGCTGCACGAGAAGATGGAAAAGCGCCTGCTCGGCCTCGGCGCTCCGGACCTGGCCGCCATGCGGGCCGGGCGCGAGGCGCTGCGCGCGCACCTGGTCTATGTCGAGACCCTGCTGGCCGGGCGCGAATGGCTGGCCGGCCGCCGCCTGTCCCTGGCCGACTTCGCCGCCGCCGCGCACCTCTCGGTCATCGACTATTTCGGCGACGTGCCGTGGAAGGACTTCCCGGCCGTGAAGACCTGGTACATGAAGCTGAAATCGAGGCCGTGCTTCCGGCCGCTGCTGGCCGACCGCTGGCCCGGCCTCGCGCCGGCGCAGCACTATGACGACCTCGACTTCTGACCCCCGCACCACAGAGCTGATCCGAAGGCGCGCCGCCGAACTCGGCTTCGACGTCTGCCGTTTCGCCGACGCCCGGGGCGCCTGGGAGGCCGAGGCCCGCCTGCGCGCCTTCGTCGAGGCCGGCCGACACGGCGAGATGGGCTGGATCGCAGAGACGGAAGGCCGCCGCCGCCATCCGACCGCGATGTGGGCCGGCGCACGCTCGGCGATCATGCTGGGCGTCAACTACGGTCCTGATCGTGACCCGCTGGAGGCCCTGAACGCGAAGGACCGCGGCGTCATTTCGGTCTACGCCCAGGGCGACGACTATCATGAGCTGATCAAGGGCCGGCTGAAGCAACTCGCCTCCTTCGTCGCCTCCCGCTTCGGCGGCGAGCTGAAGGTCTTCGTCGACACCGCGCCCCTGATGGAGAAGCCGCTGGCCGAGCGCGCCGGCCTCGGCTGGCAGGGCAAGCACACCAATCTGGTCAGCCGCGAGTTCGGCTCCTGGCTGTTCCTCGGCTCCATCCTCACCGAGCTGGAGCTGCCGGCCGACGACGGCGCGGGCGGCTCCTGCGGCCAGTGCCGCGCCTGCCTCGACATCTGCCCGACGAACGCCTTCCCCGCGCCCTACCAGCTCGATGCGCGCCGCTGCATCTCGTACCTGACCATCGAGCTGAAGGATCCCATACCGCGCGATCTGCGCCCGCTGCTCGGCAACCGCATCTATGGCTGCGACGACTGCCTGGCGGTCTGCCCGTGGAACAAGTTCGCCAGCGCCGCGCATGAGCTGCGGCTGCAGCCGCGAGAGGCGCTGCGCGAGCCGGCCCTGGCCGCGCTCGCCGCCCTCGACGACGCCGCCTTCCGCGCCCTCTTCGCCAAGAGCCCGGTCAAGCGCATCGGCCGCGACCGCTTCGTCCGCAACGTGCTCTATGCGATCGGCAACAGCGGCGATCCCGCCCTGACGCCGCACGCCGAGCGCCTGCTCTCCGATCCCTCGCCCCTTGTGCGCGGCGCCGCGGTCTGGGCGCTGTCGCGGCTGCTCGACGCCGCGGCGTTCGCACGCCTGCGAGCCGCCACCCCCGAGACCGATCCCGACGTCCTGGCCGAGTGGGCTGGCTAGTCCAAAGGTGTCATCCCGGTTTGCGAAGCAAGACCGGGACCCATGAACACCGGAGCGACCGACAGGTCGCCCAATCGCGATTCATCCTGCCGACGCGGCGCGAATGGGGCCCTTTTTGGCTTCGTCAGGTTCCTGCGAGCCCGGCCGCTAAACCTGCCAATCAGGGGGTCCATCGGCGGCCTGGGCGGCCTTGGCCTGCCGATAGCCGTCGCGGTCCTGGAGCCGGGCCCAATAGGCGGCGACCGCCGGACTGAAGCGCTCGGAAAGCCCCAGCGTCTGCGCGAGCAGCAGCGCATAGCCCACCGAGATGTCGGCGGCCGTGAACCGGCCCCCCACCAGATAATCCCGTGTTTCCAGCGCCTTATCGACCGATCGCAGCCGCGCCATGAACCATTTGGCGTAGTCCTCGGCCACCTGCGGATTGCGCCGCTCCTTCGGCTCCAGCCGCGAATATCGCAGCACCAGGGTCTGCGGGAAGGTCAGGGTCGCCTCGCCGAGATAGAGCCAGTTCAGCCACGCGCCGTACTCGCTATCGTCAATCGGCAGGTTCAGCGTCCCGCCCTGCCGATTGGCGAGGTACTGGAGGATGGCCGAGGATTCGGTCATCCTCGTCTCTCCGTCCACGAAGAACGGGATGGTCCCCAGCGGGTTGACCTCCAGGTATTCCGGCGCCCGCACCCGCGGCGGAAACGGCAGCAATTTCAATTCATAAGGCAGGCCCAGCTCCTCCAGCGCCCAGAGGACGCGGAACGACCGGGCGTCGGCGCAGTGATAGAGCGTGACCATCAGTCGGCGTAGGCGGCGGGCCGCTTCTGCATGTTCGACAGCACCGCCTCGATCTGGTTGGGCGAGCCGATCAGGGCCGCCTGCTCGGCGCTCTCGGCCTTGAGGATGGCGTGCTGGTCGCCGTCCTGCACCAGCTCCAGCAGCCGCTTGGCCGCGCGGATCGCGCTCGGGCTCTTGCCGGCGATCTCGGCGGCGACGGCCAGGGCGTCGGCCCGCGGATCGGCGCAGACCCGGGTCGCCAGGCCCAGCCGCTGCGCCTCCTCGCCCTCGAAGATGCGGCCCGTATAGGTCAGCTCGCGCAGCACGTCGTCGCGCACCAGGCCCCGCGTCAGCACCATGCCCGCCATATCGGGCACCAGGCCCCACTTGATCTCCATGACCGACATCTTCGCGTCCGGCGCCACGAAGCGCATGTCGGCGGCGAGCGCCAGCTGGAAGCCGCCGCCGAAGGCCACGCCGTGCACCGCGGCGATCACCGGAACCGGTTGCTCGCGCCAGACCATCACCGCGTGCTGGGCGCGGTTCGACCCGCCGGGCGTGCGGTTGTCTGTGACCAGCGAAGACCCGGTCGAGGACTTGCCGCCATCGCGCTCGCCCGAGGCCATCTTGCCGAAATTGCCCATGTCCAGCCCGGCGCAGAAGGCGCGGCCCTCGCCCGACAGCACGATGGCGCGCACGCCCTTCTGAGTCTTCAGCCGCTCGCCGGTTTCGACCAGGGCGGCGAACATGGCGTCGTCCAGGGCGTTCATCTTGTCGGTGCGGACCAGGCGCACGTCGGCGACCCCGTCCTTGAGTTCGACGGTAATGCGATCGGTCATGGCGCGGTCCTCTCTCGGCTCTTTGGCCTTACGCTGTCACGGATCTGGCGCGCCGCCCACCGTGACCTCGCGTCAGCCGCGGCCCTCGGGCGGCACGGCGATCGCCGGCTCGGTCCCAAAGGTCTCCAGGATCGGCGCCTCGGCGTAGAGCGCGTCGCGCTCCTCCAGCTGTCGGCGGATCTCGGCGTGCTTCTTGGCGTCGAGCTTCCAGCCCAGCACGCAGGCGCCGCCCAGCATGACGAAGACGATCGGCCCGATGATGAACGCCATCTCCAGTCCGGTGATCGCCTGCGGCGTGTTCACCGCCCCGTCCTTGGCGACGTAGCCGATGGCGTCGAGCAGCGGGAAGGTCAGGCCGATCGCGAAGGCCGCAGCGATCTTGTAGGCGAGCGCGTTGAGCGCATAGATCAGGCTCAGCCGCTCCTGGCCCTGCTCCAGCCGCACCTCGTCGGCGACATCGGCCAGCATGGCGCGGATCATCAGGTCGAAGCCGGCGGCCATGAAGCCCTGCCAGAACATCATCGGGATCGCCCAGGCGACGCTGGCCTTGGGCAGCAGCATCACCGTGCAGAGGCCCAGCGAATAGGCCGTGGTGGTGACCATCAGCGTGCGGTGCTTGGAGAACCGCATGGCCATGCGCGCCGTGAACGGCGCCCCGACGATCCCGGCCACCACATAGACCAGCAGCAGAATCGAGGCCTGCTCGGCGCTGAACCCGCGCGAGTCGGTAAAGAAGAACATGTAGAGCGCGCTCATCCAGCCGGGGCCGAGGGTCAGGGCCATCTGGGCGAGGAACAGGCGCAGCAGGTCGGGCTTGGTGATCAGCGAGAGATAGTCGCGCAGGGCGAAGTGCTCGGGTGCGGTGCGCACCACCTGCTCGGGCGTGACCAGGCAGGCGAGCCCCACAACGAGCGGCGTGATCGCAAAGATGAACCAGCCCTGGGTCCGCACGCCCTGGGCCGGATCCATGCCGACGTGGGCGGTGGCGATCGGGATGACCAGCAGGATCACCGCCCCGACCACGCCGGCGGCCGCCAGGATGCCGAACATGCGCGAGCGCTGGTGGTACTCGGTGGCCAGCGTCGCGGCCCAGGCCGAGTGGCCGAGCGAGAGGATCGAGTTGCCGAGATAGAAGATCAGCAGCCACACGATCAGATAGGCCGCCCCGATTCCTGACGAGGCCTGGAACAGCGCATAGACCGCGGCCATCAGGATCGGCCCGCCGAGCATGATCCAGACCCGGTAGCGGCCGATGCGAGTCCGGGTGCGGTCCATGACCAGGCCGAGCACCGGGTCGACCCCGAGATCGAGCATCCGCACCGTCGCGAACGCCAGACCCACGGTCGCAAGGGGCACCCCCAGGTGAGCCGAGAAGTGCGGCGGAAGGTAGACCGCCACGGCCACGGCGAGCGCGCCGAGCGGCAGGGCGATGGTCGAGAAGGCGAGCGCGGTCGGGGTGGCGAGCGGCCTTGCGGCCGGCGCGGCTTGGGTCACGGACGGGCTCCCTTCGCGCCGCGCTGGCCGCGGCGCTGTTCTTGATTGATGGCGAGCGGCCGGCGCAGCGCAAGAGTCGGTCCCCGTCGGACGACCAGAAAATCATCCCGAACGCCGTTCGACACGAAAAGATATTCAAACGCGCGTTTGCAAGCCCGCGAAGTTCCGGCAAGGTCGCGCCGCTGCAGGGAGGAACGTGCGCCATGAAGGACGCCGCCGAGTTCGACATCATCGTCTATGGGGCCACCGGCTTCACCGGCCGCCTGGTCGCCGAGCACCTGGCCGCGCGCTACGGCGTCGGCGGCGAGGTCAAGTGGGCCATGGCCGGGCGCAGCCTGGAGAAGCTGGAAGCCGTGCGCGACGAGATCGGCGCGCCCACGGACACCCCGCTGGTGGTCGCCGACGCCGCCGACCCGGAGTCGCTGAAGGCGATGGTCGGGCGAGCCAAGGCCATCCTCACCACCGTCGGCCCCTACCAGCTCTACGGCTCGGACCTGGTCGCCGCCTGCGCCGCGGCCGGGACCGACTATCTGGACCTGTCGGGCGAGCCGAACTGGATGGCGCGGATGATCGTCGAGCACGAGGCCGCGGCGAAGGCCAGCGGCGCGCGCATCCTGTTCTCCTGCGGCTTCGACTCCATCCCCTTCGAGCTGGGCGTGTTCTTCGCCCAGGAGACCGCCAAAGCCAAGCTCGGCGGGGTGGTCCCGCGCGTGAAGGGCCGCATGCGCCAGCTGAAGGGCGGCCTTTCGGGCGGCACCGCCGCCAGCGGCCGGGCCACCATGGAGGCGATCCAGAAGGATCCCAGCCAACTCATGCTGATGATCGACCCCTTCGCCCTCACGCCGGGCTTCAGGGGCCCCGAGCAGCCGCGCGGCGACGCCGTCGAGCACGACGAGGACCTGGGGGCCGACGTCGGCCCGTTCATGATGGCGGCCATCAACACCAAGAATGTCCACCGCTCGAACTTCCTGCAGGGCCACGCCTATGGGAAGGACTTCGTCTATGACGAGATGGCGGTGGTCGACCCCAAGGCCCCCGCCAGCTTCGCCCTCGACCCCGCCAATTCGCCCAAGCCCGGCGAAGGCCCGAGCAAGGAAGAGCGCGAGAGCGGCTTCTACGACGCCGTCTTCGTCGGGCTGGCCGCCGACGGCCGCAAGGTCCGCGTGGCGGTGAAGGGCGATAAGGACCCTGGCTACGGCTCGACCTCGAAGATCATCGCCGAGACCGCGATCTGCCTGGTGAACGCTCCCGACGTTCCCGGCGGGATCTGGGTTCCCGGCGCCGCCCTTGGGAACCGGCTGATCGAGCGCCTGCAGAAGAACGCCGGCCTCTCCTTCGAGGTGGAAGCATGACCGACCTCTTCTCGCCCCTGACGTTCGCCCACGGGCCGGCCATGAAGAACCGCTTCATGCTGGCGCCACTGACCAATCTGCAGAGCCATCCGGACGGCACGCTGTCGGACGACGAGTTCGCCTGGCTGACCTACCGCGCCGAAGGCGGGTTCGGCCTCACCATGACCTGCGCCGCCCACGTCCAGGCCGCCGGCCAGGGCTTCCCCGGCCAGCTCGGCGTCTTCGGCGACCAGCACCTGCCGGGCCTCTCGCGCCTGGCCGCCGCCATCAAGGCGCACGGCTCCATCGCCTCGGTCCAGCTCCATCACGCGGGCATGCGCTCGCCCAAGGAGCTGATCGGCCAGGCGCCCCTCTGCCCCTCGGAGGACGCCGAGACCGGCGCGCGGGCCCTGACCCTCCCCGAGGTCGAGCAGCTTCGCGACGACTTCATCGCCGCCGCCGTCCGCGCGGAGACCGCCGGCTTCGACGGCGTCGAGATTCACGGCGCCCACGGCTACGTGCTGTGCCAGTTCCTGTCGCCGACCATCAACCGGCGCGAGGACCGCTATGGCGGCTCGCCCGAGAACCGCGCCCGCATCGTGCGCGAGATCATCGACGGGATCCGCAGCGCCTGCCGCCCCGACTTCCATCTCGGAATCCGCCTCTCGCCCGAGCGCTTCGGGGTGGAGCTGGCCGAGATCCGCGACCTGGCCCAGGGCCTGATGGCCGAGGGCAAGATCGACTATCTCGACATGTCGCTGTGGGACGTCGCCAAGGAGCCGGTCGAGGCGGCGTTCCAGGGCCGCACCCTGATGTCCTACTTCACCGAGCTCGACCGCGGGAACGTCCGCCTGGGCGT
Organism: Phenylobacterium sp.; assembly: GCF_041919955.1. Classification (GTDB taxonomy): domain Bacteria; phylum Pseudomonadota; class Alphaproteobacteria; order Caulobacterales; family Caulobacteraceae; genus Phenylobacterium. The sequence continues at coordinate 45,422 of NZ_JAYRSU010000023.1, forward strand.
CGCCGGCAAGATCATGTCGGCGGCCACGGCGCGCGCGTGCCTGGAAAACGGCGCGGACTACGTGCTGATCGGCCGCGGGGCGATCCTGCACCACGACTATCCGCAGAGGGTCGCGGCCGATCCGGATTTCGTTCCGATCGCCCTGCCGGTGACCCGCGAGCATCTCCGGAACGAGCGACTGGGGCCCGCCTTCGTGGAGTACATGAACACCTGGAAGGGCTTCGTGGTGCAGGAAGAAGCGGTCCAGGGATGATCTCGCACGTCTTCATCGGCACCGACGACCTCGACGCGGCGCTGGCCTTCTACGGCCCGGTGATGGAGACGCTCGGCAATCCGCTGAAGTTCGTCGACCGCGATCGCGGCTGGGCCGTCTGGACCGCGCCTGGCGGCGGCCGGCCCTTTATCCTGGTCGGCCGGCCGTTCGACGGGGAGGCCGCCCCCGGCAACGGCCACATGACCGCGCTGCTGGCGCCGGCCCGCGCCGCGGTCGACGCAGCCTACGCCCTGGCGCTGGCGAACGGCGGGACCGACGAGGGCCCGCCCGGCCTGCGCCCGCAGTACCATGCGAACTACTACGGGGCCTATGTCCGCGACCCCGCCGGCGCGAAGCTCTGCTTCTGCTGTCACGAGGCCGAGCCTCGCTGACGCCGAGCGTCATCCCCCTACCGATACCGGATCAGGGCTTCCTGGGTCGCCGAGGCGACCAGCTTGCCGGTGGAATCGAAGATCGAGCCGCGGTTGAAGCCGCGCCCACCCGAGGCCGAGGGGCTGTCCTGGACATAGAGATGCCAGGTGGTGAAGTCGCTGGGGTGGTGGAACCAGAGGGCGTGGTCGAGGCTGGCCACCTGCAGCCGCCCTTCGCTCCACGGGATGCCGTGCGGCCGAAGCGAGGTGTCCAGCAGGGTCATGTCGGTGGCGTAGGCCAGGGCGCACTGGTGGATCATCGGATCGTCGCCCAGCGGGGCGCGGGCGCGGAACCAGACCGCGTGCTCGGGATCCATCACCGGCGCCGTGCCATAGGGCGGGGGGTCGACCGGGCGGACCTCGATCGGCCATGTCCGGCGCTGTTCGGTCTCGCCGCCGGCCTTGCGCAGCTCGTCCTCGTCCAGCAGCCCGTCGGGGCCGGGGACGGACGGCATCCCGATCTGGTGCTCCAGGCCCTGCTCGGGGGCCTGGAACGAGGCCGAAAGGTTGAAGATCTGCTGGCCGTGCTGCAGGGCGGTGACCCGGCGCATGGTGAAGCTCCCGCCGTCGCGCACCCGCTCGACCTTGAGCAGGATCGGGATCTTGGGGTCGCCGCCGCGAATGAAGTAGCAGTGCAGCGAGTGGCAGACACGGCCCTCGACCGTGCGGTAGGCGGCGGCCAGCGACTGGGCCACCACCTGGCCGCCATAGATGCGCCGGGTCTCGCCCTCGGGCGTGCGCCCGCGGAACATGTCGAGGTCGATGGCCTCGATGTTCAGGATGTCGACCAGCTCGCTCTTGTCAGCCACGTCCGCCAGAGCCCCTACCTAAAACGCCGGAACCGGCATGTCCTTCAGCCGCGGCGCGATCCTGTCCTTGTCGGACAGGATGACCTCGCCGTCCCACGGCCACTCGATACCCACGTCCGGATCGTTCCAGATCAGCGAGCCTTCGGTCTGCGGCGCATAGAGCCCGTCGACCTTGTAGAAAAGCTCGCAATCGTCGACGAGGGTCACATAGCCGTGCGCAAAGCCGCGCGGCACCAGCAGCTGTTCGCCGCCGGCCGCCGTCAGCCTGGCGCCGACCCACTGGCCGTAGGTCGCCGATCCGGCCCGCACGTCGACGGCCACGTCGAAGATCTCGCCGCGCAGCACCCGCACCAGCTTGGCCTGCGGATGCGGCGACTGCTGGAAGTGCAGGCCGCGCACCGTGCCGGCCTTGGCGTTGAAGGCCTGGTTGTCCTGCACGAAGTCGTGGTCGACGCCCCCTTCCGCCAGGGTCCGGCGGCTCCAGGTCTCGGCGAACCAGCCGCGCGCATCGCCATGGCGCTTGGGCGTGATAAGCAGGACCTCAGGAATGGAAAGCGGCGTGATCGACGTCATGACTGCCCCGAGTTTGGAAACCGCCACCGCATGAACGACCCCGCGCCGGAACACAAGCCGCCAGCGCCGAAGATCACCGTCTGCGTCATCGCCTACAATTCGGGGCCTACCCTGCGCACCTGCCTCCGGCACCTGGCGGCGCAGACCTTCACCGACTTCGAGACGCTGGTGATCGACAACGCCTCGCCTGATCCCGGCGACCGCCAGATCGCGCGCGAGTTCCCGTTCGTGCGCCTGATCGAGAACAGCGAGAACCTGGGTTTCGCCGGCGCCGGCAACCAGGGCGCGCGACTGGCGCGCGGCGATTGGTATGTACTGCTGAACCCCGACGCCTACGCCCGCCCCGACTGGCTGCAGACGCTGATCGACGCCGCGGCGAGACACCCCGCCGTCCGGTCCTTCACCTCCCGCCAGGTGATGGCCGAGGACCCCGCCCTGCTCGACGGCCTGGGCGACATCATGTCGATCTACGGCATCCCCTATCGCGGCGGCTATCTCTCGCCGGATCCGGGCGACACCGCCGAGGGCGAGGTGTTCTCGCCCTGCGGCGCGGCGATGATGATCGACCGGGCGCTGTTCCTGGAACTGGGCGGCTTCGACGAGTTCTTCTTCTGCTATTCCGAGGACGTCGACCTGGGCTACCGGCTGCAGTTGGCCGGGGAGCCGACCCTGCTGGTCCCGGCCGCGGTCATCGAGCATGTCGGCTCGGCCTCCAGCGGCGGGCGCAAGTCGGAGTTCGCGGTGTTCCACGGCACCCGCAACCGCTTCTACGTCGTCTACAAGGACACGCCCTGGCCGCTGCTGCCGCTGGTCGTGCCGCTGCACCTGGCCTCGGTGGCCTACATCTCCAGCCGCCGCGACAACCACCACCACGCGCCGCTGGTCTGGAAGGCGTTCAAGGAGTCGCTGAAGGGCCTGCCAACCATCCTGAGGAGCCGGCGGCGGGTTCAAGCTCGGCGGCGCGCCTCCAGCCTCGACATCGCCCGGGCCATGACCTGGAACCCGCGCGACCTCTTCCATCGTCGCCCGGTCATTCGCCCGCTGCGGCCCACTCGATGAGCCGGGCCATGAAGGCCGCGCCCCGCTCCAGCTGAACCTGGTCGACATATTCGTTGGCCTGGTGGGCCTGGTCGATGGAGCCGGGACCGCAGATCACGGTCGAGAAGCCGGCCTCCTGGAACTGCCCGGCCTCAGCCGCATAGGGCACCACCCGGGCCGGGCCGTTGTCGCCGGCCAGTCGCCGGGCGAACGCCTCGGCCGCCCCGTCCTGCTCGGGCGCCAGCGGCGGGGTGTTGGAGCGCTGGACGATCTTCGCGCCCGCCTCCGGAAACTGCGCCTTCAGCCGCCCGTCCAGCTCATGCACCTGTGCGACGAACGGGGCGATCACCGCACGCGGGTCCTGGCCCGGCGGACAGCGCAGGTCGAACTGGAAGCTGCACTCGCGCGCCAGGATGTTCCCGGCGGTGCCGCCGTTCAGCAGGCCGACCGTCAGGGTCGCGTGGCGGGGGAGGAACGGGGAGGCGGGGTCGGCCTCCTCCTCCAGCCGCCGCGCCAGGGCCTTCAGCGAGGCCAGCAGCGGGATCGCCTCCATGATCGCCGAGACGCCCAGATAGGTCTGGCTGGAATGGGCCTCCTTGCCGTTCACCGTGACGGTGAAGGTCGAGATGCCCTTATGGCCGCTGACCGCCTCCATCATGGTCGGCTCGCCGACCACCACCAGCGCCGGGCGCGGCAGCTCGCGAGCGATCACCGCGATCATGTCCGGCGCGCCCAGGCAGCCGATCTCCTCGTCGTACGAGAACGCCAGGTGCACCGGCTTCTTCGGCTCTGTCGCCGCCAGCTCGGGCACGGCGGCAAGGGCCAGGGCCAGGAAGCCCTTCATGTCGCAGGTCCCGCGGCCATAGATGCGCCCGTCGTCCTTCGGCGTCAGCACGAACGGGTCGGTGACCCAGGCCTGGCCGTCGACCGGCACCACGTCGGTGTGGCCCGACAGCACCACCCCGCCGGGCGCGGCCGGTCCGACGGTGGCGATCAGGTTCGACTTGGTCCCGTCCGCATTCGGCACGCGCCGGTGCGCCACGCCGTGAGCGTCGAGGTAGCGCTCCACCCACTCGATCAAGGCGAGGTTGGAGTTGCGCGAGGTGGTGTCGAACGCCACCAGTTGGGCGAGGACGTCCAGGGCGCGCGGCGTCAGGATTTCAGACGAGGACATGGGCCCGAGCCTAGCCCCGGGCGCACCCGGCCTCCAAGCCGCATCGCCAAAAGCTTGACGGATTGATCAGGAATGCGCCCTACAGCGCCATCATGATCCTGACCCTCTCCTGTCCCGACCAGCCGGGCATCGTCGCGCGCGTCTCGGCCTTCCTGTTCGAACGCGGCGCCAACATCCTCGACGCCCAGCAGTACGACGACCAGGAGACCGGCAAGTTCTTCATGCGCGTCGTGTTCGACGCCAAGAGCGCCGACGTCGCGGCCCTGCGCGAGGACTTCGAGGCCCTGGCCAAGGGCTTCTCGATGCGCTGGGCGCTGCGCGACCCGAAGGTCAAGCGCAAGGTCATGATCCTGGCCAGCCAGCAGGACCACTGCCTGGCCGACCTGCTCTATCGCTGGCGACGCGGCGAACTGCCGATGGAGATCGCCGCCGTGGTCTCCAACCACCCGATCGAGACCTATGCCAATCTCGACCTCTCGGACGTGCCGTTCCACCACCTGCCGGTGACCCGCGCCACCAAGCTGGAGCAGGAGGCGGCGATCTGGAAGCTGATCCAGGAGACCGACACCGAGCTGGTGGTCCTCGCCCGCTACATGCAGGTGCTGTCCGACGGCCTGGCCGCCAAGCTGGAGGAGCGGTGCATCAACATCCACCACTCGTTCCTGCCGGGCTTCAAGGGCGCGCGGCCCTATCATCAGGCGCACGAGCGCGGGGTGAAGGTGATCGGCGCCACCGCCCACTACGTCACCGCCGACCTCGACGAAGGCCCGATCATCGAGCAGGACGTCGAGCGCATCAGCCATCGCGACACCCCCGCCGCCCTGATCCGCAAGGGCCGAGACATCGAGCGCCGGGTGCTGGCGAGAGCCGTCCGCTGGCGGCTGGAAGACCGGGTGCTGCTGAACGGCGCCAAGACCGTGGTGTTCACCGACTGACCCACACGCTCGTCATCCCGGGCCGGAGCGCAGCGCAATAATGAGGACCCATGGACTCGGCGCTCGCAAAGCCAAGCTCGGCGTGTATGGGTGGCCGGGACAAGCCCGGCTATGACGAACGGAGGTTGACCGCCCCATGTCCCTCGACGTCTTTGCGGTCGTCCTGCTCGCGGCCCTGCTGCACGCCAGCTGGAACGCCATCGTCAAGGGCGCGAGCGACAAGCTGCTGACCACCGTGCTGGTCGCCGCCGGCTCGGCGGTGATCGCGATCGCCGCCCTGCCGTTCCTGCCGCAGCCGACTCTGGAGAGCTGGCCCTACTTGGGCGTCTCGGCCATCCTGCAGCTCGGCGCCTACCTGCTGCTGGCCCGCGCCTATCGCGGCGCGGACATGAGCCAGATCTATCCGTTGATGCGCGGGACCGCGCCGATCCTCGTCGCCCTGGCCGGGACCTTCGCGCTGGGCGACCACCTGCCGCCGATCGCCTGGATCGGGGTCGTGCTGATCTGCGCTGGGGTGCTCAGCCTGGCGCTGGGGGCGCGCGAGACGGGCATGGCCGGCGTGCGGCTGGCCCTGCCCAGCGCCCTGGTCATCGCCGCCTACACCCTGATCGACGGGGTGGGCGTGCGGCTGTCGCAGGCGGCGATCGCCTACAATCTCTGGCTCTGCCTGCTGACCGGCGCACCGCTGCTGGCCTGGGCGCTGGCGAGGCGCCGGGCGGAGTTCCTCGCCTATGCACGAGCCAACGCGTTCTACGGCGCGGTCGGCGGATTCGGCACGCTGGCCGCTTACGGCCTGGCGCTGTGGGCCATGACCAAGGCGCCAGTGGCTGCAGTTGCGGCCCTGCGCGAGACCTCGATCCTGTTCGCCGCCGCCATCGCCGCGGTTTTCCTGCGCGAGCGCATGACCCCTGTCCGCATCCTCGCCTGCGTAATCATCGCCGCAGGCGCGGCCGTTCTGCGGTTGGCATGAGGCGGCTCGAATTACTATTTACATCGTAAATTAATCGCGCCACTCTGACGGAGCAATCCAATGAGAGGCCCGCCGTGACCGACCTTGTCCTGACCATCGCCCACCACCTGCTGGTCTTCAGCCTCGCCGCGATCCTGGCGGCCGAGCTGGCCATGATCCGGCCGGGCCTGTCAGGCGCAGGCCTGAAGCGCGTGGGGGTTCTCGACCTGCATTACGGGGCCATCGCCACGGCGGTCCTGGCGGTCGGGTTCGCGCGGGTCTACTGGGGCGCCAAGGGACCGGAGGCATTCCTGGGCAACTGGGCGTTCTGGAGCAAGATCGCCGCCTTCGCCGTGGTCGGCCTGCTGTCGGCGCCGCCGACCCTCCGCATCCTGCAATGGCGCAAGCGGGCGCGCAGCGAGCCCGACTTCGCCCTCTCGGTCGCCGACGTCGCCGCCGTGCGGCCGTTCATGCTCGCCGAGGTCGCCGTCTTCGCATTGATCCCAATCTTCGCCGCCATGATGGTGCGCGGGTTCGGGCAGTAGGTCGCGTCAGTCCGGCGCCTTCGCCCAACGATAGGCGTCGACCTCATCGGCAAAGACGACGATCTCGGGCGGCTGGATGCTGAGAAATTCATAACAAATCTCTCCGCCGACCAGACAGAAGTGCCTTAGGCGACGCTCCAGCGGGTCGATCTCGGCATGGGCCTTGAGCCAAAGCGAGCCCTGAGCTTCCTTCAGATAGACACCGCCATCGTAGCGCAGCCCTTCGCCGTGCGAAGCGACCGAGTAGAGCATCTCGTCGTAGGCGGCGTAGGCGATGCACATGGCGGCGACCCCATACGCCCGGCGCCCGGGCGGCGGCTCCACAACGGCCAGACGGCGCTCTCCACGCCAGACGCCGCCGTCAAGCACGAACGGCGACAAGACGCCGTCAATTTCGCTGGGCAAGGGCCGCCAGACGATGGTGGGATCAGGGAACATGCGACTACCCGATCCGGGTCGACATGCCGCCGTCGACGAACAGCACCGTGCCGGTGATGAACCGCGCCTCGTCGCTGGCCAGGAACAGGGCGGCATAGGCGGTGTCCCAGGCCGTGCCCATCTTGCCGCCCAGCGGTACGCGGGCGTTGCGGGCTTCGCGAACGGCCTGTTGCTCCTGACCGCTGGCCGCGGCGATGCCGGCCACGGCCATAGGGGTGTCCAGCAGGCCCATGGCCACGGCGTTGCAGCGCACGCCCTTGCCTGCATTGGCCTGGGCGATGCTGGTCGTGAGGCGGTTCACCGCCGCCTTGGAAATTTCGTAGGCGGCCTGGTTTCCGCCGGCGATCGAGGCCAGGGACGAGATGTTGACGATCGATCCCGCGCCCTGCTCTCGCAGGGTCGGCAGCACCGCCTTGGCGACCTGCCAGGCGCCCTTGAGATTGACCGACAGGATCCGGTCGAAGGCGTCCTCGGTCAGCTTGTGGGCCGGACCGTCGCCGCCCCCGCCGATCCCCACGTTGTTGACCACGATGTCGACTGCGCCGAACCGGGCCTTGGCCGCGTCGACCATGGCCGCGCAGTCCTCCGCCCGCACGATGTTCGCGGCGAAAGCCGCGGCGCGTCCGCCCTCGGCCTCGATCATCGCCACCGTCTCCTGCGCGCGCTCCAGCACGCGGTCGACGCACAGCACGTCGGCGGCTTCGCGCGCGAACAGCAGGGCGATGGCCCGGCCGTTGCCGACGGTTTCCCCCGGCGTCTGGCCTGCGCCGACGACGATGGCGGTCTTCCCGGCGAGCCGCACGGCTAGAAGCCCTTCAGGTCGGGATCGAGGGTCTGGCCGGCGTCGAGCTGCACCCCGAACGAATTCAGGATCATCGAGACCTGGGTGTACTGGCCGGCGGTGAACACCACGTCCATGCACTGCTTGTCGCTGAAATGGGTCTTCAGCGCGGTCCAGGTCGGCTCGGTGATGAACTGGTCGTGGTGCAGTTCGTCGGCCGCGCGCAGCAGCGCCTGGTCGGCCGCGCTCCAGCCGGCGGCGTCGGCGCCGGCCTTGATGCGGACCACCTCCTCGTCGGTCAGGCCCGCGCGCTGGCCGATCGGCAGGTGCTGGGTCCACTCGTAGCCCGAGCGGCAGAGATAGCCGATGCGCAGGATCACGATCTCCCGCTCGCGCGCCGGCAGGTCGTTCTTCTTGGAGAGTACATAGTTGCCCCAGGCCAGGAAGCCCTTCGCCGCCTTCGGGGCCTGGACCATGGTGCGGAAGATGTTCAGCACCCGATCGCCCATCGGGGCGAGGATCTCCTTCTGCTCGTCCGAGAGGTCGGCGTCCTGGACCGGCGCGATCCGGGGCTTGGCGAGGCGCATAGGGCGTTTCCCGTAGATTGTTTTCTGTCTGGTTTGGCCCGCAGCAAAGCCTGCCCGCGCGGACCGCGCAAGCTTTCGAGGCGCCGGTATGGCGCTCAGGCCTCGAGATCACCCTTCAGCCGTTCCAGCACCGTCACCGCCCGCTCTGCATAGGGCCCGATCCAACGGTCGTGGATCTGCTTGATCGGCATGGAGTTGAGGTGGTTCCAGCGCTCGCGCCCCTCGCGCCGGGCGATCACCAGGTCGGCGCCCTCCAGGACCTTAAGGTGCTGCATGACCGTGCAGCGGTCGAGCTCGGGGAACCGTTCGCACAGGTCGCCCGTGGTCAGCGGCGCGTCCTTGATTTCATCCAGGATCCTGCGCCGCGTGGGTGAGGCCAAGGCCTTGAAAATCAGGTCGTTTTCCGACTCGCTTGACATGTTATAAATTTATAACATAATTGGGCGCAAGACAAGGAGCTAGATCATGGATCTGACATTCCGAGTGAGCGCCCGCATCGCCAAGCCGGTGGCCGAGGTGTTCGAGGCCGTCGTCAATCCGGCCGAGCTGTCACGCTACTTCACCACCGGAGGCGCCAAGGGCCGGCTCGAGACCGGCGCGACCGTCTACTGGGACTTCGCCGACTTCCCGGGCGCCTTCCCTGTCTGGGTCAAGGAGGTGATCCCGCAGAAGAAGATCGTCTTCGAGTGGGAGGCCAGCGAAGGCCAGCCGGAGGACGGCGCGCCCGTCACGGCCGTCGGCTACAACACCATCGTGACCATGACTTTCGAGCCGCTGGATGACGGCCGCACCCTGGTCGCGATCGAAGAACGCGGCTGGAAGCAGACCCCCGCCGGCCTCAAGGCCTCGTACGGCAACTGCCAGGGCTGGAGCCAGATGCAGTGCGCGATGAAGGCTTGGCTCGAGCACGGGATCAACCTGCGCGAGGGCATGTACACGTAGCGCCGAAAACCGCTGGCGTCAGCGCGCCCGACGGAGGAGATTGCCCGCCCAAATCACATAAGGGGCGGAAAATGGCGATCTCTCTCTACGACGTCAGCGTGGCGGCGTTTCTCCAGACGGTGGGCGGCGTGGCCGGCTTCCTGGAGCGGGGCCTGGCCCACTGCCAGGACAATGGGATCGACCCGCAGGAGATCGTGACCTCGAAGATGTGCGAGGACATGTTCGACTTCCGCTTCCAGGTGATCTCGGTCGCCCACCACTCGCTGGGCGCCATCGAAGGCGCCAAGGCCGGCGTGTTCTCGCCCGGCGGCGACCAGACCGCCCAGGATTATCCGGCGCTGGTGGCGCTCATCAAGGACACGCACGCCAAGCTCTCGGCCCTGAGCCGGGAAGAGGTGAACGCCTTGGAAGGCAAGGACGTGTTCTTCGAGTTCCGCGGCACCAAGATCCCGTTCACGGCCGAGAACTTCCTGATGTCGTTCTCGACCCCGAACCTGCACTTCCACGCCACCACCGCCTACGACCTGCTGCGCGCCCGCGGCGTGCCGATCGGCAAGCGCGACTACATGGGCGCGCTGCGGATGAAGATGGGCTGAGATCGACGATCACGCGACGCCCCTCGGGGCGTCGCCTTCCACCCGCTAGGCGACCAGCCGCAGACTGGCCTGGGGGCGCAGCGTCAACCAAAGGCTGGCGGTGTCCGTGTCGCCAAAGCGCGCGACCAGCAGCTCACGCGCGCCTTCAGATATGATTTCCAGAGACGTGAACGCGCCGAGATCGGCCCTCGCTACTTCCAAGTCCCCCGCGCTCAACACGACGCTGAGGGTCGCAAATACCGGGCGCAGTTCGCACCAGATTCGATAGCCGTTTCGCTCGGTCTCAAAGGTCAGGGCGTTGTTGCGCCATCCGACGGCCGGGTCGGCCAATATCGCTTCGCACTCGAAGAATGCCTCAAGATCGACGAGGTCGGGCGGCGACATCGGCTCACCCCTGCCCGATACGGCCCGGCGCCGGGAGCACGTCGATCAGTTCGATGCGGAAGATCAGCACGCTGTTGGGCGGGATCTCGCCGGCCCCTTCTTCGCCATAGCCCTGCGCCGGCGGGACGTAGAGCGTCCATTCGTCGCCCGGCCGCATCAGCTGCAGGGCTTCCTTCCAGGCGGGAATCAGGGCCGGCAGCGGCATGGCCGCGGGCTGGCCGCGCTCGTACGAGGAATCGAAGACCGTGCCGTCGACCAGCTTGCCCTCGTAGTGGACCTTCACCTCGTCGTTGGGGCCGGGCTTGAGGCCGGTTGCAGGGCCCGAGCGGACGATCTTGTACTGCACGCCCGAAGGCAGGGTCTGGACGCCCGGCGCCTTGGCGTTGGTGTCCATATAGGCCTTGGCGTCGGCGGCGGCCTTGGCCAGCTGGGCCGGATCGGCGGTGGCCGCGCCGCGGTTGCAGGCGGCGAGCAGCAGGGCGACGGCCACGGCGGAAAGAACGCGCTTCATGTGGTGATCCTCTAGACGGCGCGCGGCGGATAGCCCCGCTCGCGCAGGGCGTCCATGATTTCCTGCGTGTGCTGGGCGTCGCGGGTCTCGATCATGATGTCGAACTCCGCGCCCTTGGCAGGCACGTCGAGGGCCAGGCGGTTATGGGCCACCTCGATGATGTTGGCCCCCATCTGGCCGATCACCGCCGAGACGGTGGCCAGCAGGCCGGGGCGGTCGTCGCCGATGATCCTCAGACTGACCAGGCGCTGGTCGCGCACCAGTTCGCGGGTCAGGACCGAGGCCAGCAGCCGGGTGTCGATATTGCCGCCGGTGACGATCAGACCGACCTTCTTGCCCTTGAACTTGGTCGGATAGGCCAGCAGGGCGGCGAGCGAGGCCGCGCCGGCGCCCTCGACGACGGTCTTCTCGACGTTGCAGTAGAGCGCCACAGCCCGCTCGAAGTGCGGCTCCTCGATCAGCAGCACCTCGTCGATCAGTGGGCGGGCGATGGCGTAGGAGAGTTCGCCCACCTGCTTGACCGCGATGCCTTCGGCGATGGTCGCCCCGCCGCTGGTCCCGTTCACGCCGCGCATCTTGGCGGTGAAGGACGGATACATGGCCGGCTCGACCCCGACGATCTCGACCCGCGGGTTGAGCGACTTGGCCACCGTGGCGCAGCCGGCGATCAGTCCGCCCCCGCCGATCGGGATCGGCAGGGCCTCGAGGTCCGGCACGTCCTCGAACATCTCGAGCGCCACCGTGCCCTGGCCGGCCATCACCTTCAGGTCGTTGAAGGGATGGACGAAGGCGAGGTCTTTCTCCTCGCAGAGCTTCATGGCGACGCCCGAGGCCTCGTCGTAGTTCTCGCCTTCCAGCACCACCTGGGCGCCGTGGGCGCGCGTCTGCTGCACCTTCACGAAGGGAGTCGAGCGGGGCATGACGATGGTCACCGGAATGCCCAGCCGCGCGGCGTGATAGGCCAAGCCCTGGCTGTGGTTGCCGGCCGAGGCGGCGATCACGCCGCGCCCGCGCTCGTTGTCCGACAGCTGCAGCAGGGTATTGAGCGCTCCGCGTTCCTTGTAGGCCGCTGTGAACTGCAGGTTCTCGAACTTCACCCACACCTCGGCCCCGGTAATCTCCGACAGGGTCCGCGAATGCCGGCAGGGCGTGCGTTCGATGTGCCCCTTCAGCCGCTCAGCTGCGGCGCGGATGTCGTCGATGGAAAGCGTCATGGGAGTGCCGATGTGGGAGGTGCGCCACGTCTAGCGGCGCAAATCCCTTACCGCAATGGAAGCGGGTCGATTGCTGCGCCAAGCGCCGCATTGAGGGGCGCTTGGGGCAATAAATTGCCGCTCAGCTGAGCCCGCGCCAAACGTCCATGCGCCGCATGGCCTTGCCCGGCAGTTCCGAGACGCGGCCGAGCGGCAGGGCCTCGGCCGCCTGACGCACGCCGTAGGCCGCCCGACGCGCCAGGGCCGCAGGCGAGGGCAGGCCGACGAAGCCGTGGGTCACCCACTGGCCGGCGTTGGAGAGCTCGCGCTTGAAGCGGTAGTCGCCGGGGCCGAGGTCGAGCCGCGAATAGGGCGCGCCGTCCATCCAGCGCAGGATGTCCTGGAACAGCAGGATGCCCGGCGAATAGCGCTCGAAACGCGGATCGTGGGCGATGATCCAGCCGTGGACCGTGCGGCGGCCATGCAGGTGCAGGTGCACCGCCGCCAGCTCGCCGCCGAAATGGAGGGTGAACAGCACCGCGCCGAAGTCTGGCTCACGGCTTTCGAACAGGCGCTTGAGCAGGCTGCGGGTCCACGCGACCTGGAAGACGTCGGTCTGGCCGGTGGCGCGGCACTGGGCGCTCTTCCAGGCCAGCAGCTGATCGAAGTCGGTGGTCGAGCGGGAGAAGGCCTGGAACTCGACCGGCCCCACCTCGCGCTCGACCTTGCGGCGCTTCTTGTCGCTGTCCTTCAGCACCGAGGCGCCGGCCGCCCGGCGCTCGGCTTCATAGGCCTCGTAGCCGCCCGCCACGTCCACGACATAGGACAGGTCGCGGCCGCGGGCGTGCTTGGCGAAGACCGCCTGCTCTTCCAGCATGAAGGTGAAGTCCAGCCGGTCGACGCCCAAGGCGCCGATCAGGTCCTTGGCCTCGACCCGCAGGCCGGGCTCGGCCACCAGCCCCTGGTAGTCGCACATCGGCGCCCCGACCGGCATGGCGGTGAACGACCCGACGCGCGCGGGGAAGAAGCCGACCTCGCGCCCAGCCTCCTTCAGGATGGCGACGCGCACGTTGCGGGCGCCCTCGCCCTGCACGCGCTCGACCGCCCGCGCCCATTGGGGTGAGAGAAACGGCGAATCCAGCGCGATGTCCGCGCTCTGCAACGCCGCCCAGCGTTCGATGCTGGCGGGGGTCAGATCCTGCGGCCGAACGACCTCGAAATCCACGAGCGCTATCCCCTGGCGCATCCCGCGCCCAATTCGCGGCGAACCCTATCAGTCAACTCTTTCCCGGAGGTTGCCGCAACCATGGCTAGAGGAGGTCGGTCCACCCGCGCGCCTTGACCGCATCCACCGCCGCGCGCACCGCGCCCGGATCGTCCCTGCGGGTGACCAGCACCACGCCATTCTCGACCACCACCACCAGATCCTCGACCCCGGCCAGAACCACCCGCGGCCCGTCGGTGCGCGCCAGACAGCCGGCGCTCTGCACGGCCAGCGCCTGGCCCTCCAGGGCGTTGCCCTCGCCATCCCTGTCGGACAGCTCCCACAGCGCGCTCCAGTTGCCGACGTCGGCCCATCCGATATCGGCCTCGACCACGCTGGCCCGGTCCGTCCGCTCCATGATCGCCACGTCCACCGCCACATCCGGCGCGTCGAGGAAGGCGGCGCCGAGGGTCAGGAGATCGCCCTCCCGCGCCCCGCCCGCCACCGCCGCCTCGGCGGCCCGCGCCGCCTCCGGCGCCAGCCGCCGCGCCTCGTCCAGGAAGGCGCCGGCCCGGAACAGGAACATGCCGCCGTTCCAGCTGTAGTCGGGATCGGCGACGAACCGCTCGGCGGTGACGAGGTCCGGCTTCTCCACGAAGCTCGCCACCTTGCGCACCGGCCCTTCGCCCTGCCCACGGATGTAGCCGTAGATCGTCGCCGGCCAGGTCGGCTTCAGGCCCAGCAACACGATCTCGCCGGTCTGCGCCGCCCCCTGCCCCGCGGCGATCGCCGCATGCAAAGCGGCCACATCACGCACCAGGTTGTCGGCGTGCATCAGCACCATCAGGGCGTCGGAATCGAGGCTCGCCCCATAGGCGGCCGCGGCGATGGAGGCCGCAGCGGTGTTGCGCGGCGCCGGCTCGGCCAGGATCGCTGCGGGCGCGACGCCCACCTCCGCCAGCTGCGCGCGGGCGAGGTCCGCATGAGCCGCCGCACAGATCACCACGGGAGCGGCGAACATCTCGCCCATCAGCCGCAGAGCGGTGTCCTGGATCAGGCTGTGCGCCCCGCCCAGGCGATGGAACTGCTTGGGCCGCCGGCTGCGCGACAGCGGCCACAGCCGCGTGCCCGCGCCGCCCGACATCAGCACCGGGATGATCTTGCCCAACTCGACCTCGATACGGAGAAACCTCGCAGCGACCATAGCCTTGCCCGGCGCCGACGCGAAAGCGCGAGCAGCGCGCGGCAAGCCGGGGTATAGGTTGCGCCGTCATGAGCGCTTCCCGACCCGCCCTGTTCCTCGACCGCGACGGCGTCCTCAACGAGGACCCGGGCTATGTGCACCGCTGGGAGGATTTCCACTGGATTCCCGGCGCGCGGGAGGCGGTGGCCGCCTTCAACCGCGCCGGCTGGTGGGTGTTCGTGGTGACCAACCAGTCGGGGGTCGGCCGCGGCTACTACGCCGAGGACGACGTTGTGGCCCTGCACGCCAAGATGAGCGAGAGCCTGGCCCAGGCGGACGCGCATATCGACGCCTTCTACTACTGCCCGCATCACCCGGACGCCCAGGTCGAGGCTTATCGCCACCCCGATCCGCCCGACCGCAAGCCGAACCCCGGCATGATCCTGCGCGCCCTCGCCGAATGGCCGGTGGACCTGTCGCGCTCGATCATGGTGGGCGACAAGGGGTCGGACCTGGAGGCGGCGCGCCGCGCAGGGGTCCGCGGCCTGCACTTCACCGGCGGAAACCTCGCCGAATTCCTGGAAGCGGAGGTCGTAGCCGCATGAGCGGATCGCCCATGATCGAGGTCGCCGGCGTCGTCTACGACTATCCCACCGCCCGCGCCCTGCATGGCGTCAGCTTCTCCGTCGAAGCGGGCTCGGTCCTGGCCATGGTCGGCCCCAACGGCGCGGGCAAGACCACCTTGCTGCGCTGCATGGCGGCGTTGGACGACCCGACGGAGGGGACGATCCGCATCGCCGGCCTCGACACTCAGGACGACCCGCGCGGCGTCCACGCCGCCATCGGCTACCTGCCCGACTTCTTCGGCCTGTACGACGACCTGACCGTCCGCCGCGCCCTGACCTATGCAGCGCGCTCGCGCGGGGTGACCGAAGCCGCCGCCCCGGCCGCGGTCGAGGAGGCCGCCGCCCGCGTCCAGCTCTCCGACCGCATGGAGGCTCGCGCCGGCGAACTGTCGCGCGGCCTGCGCCAGCGGCTGGCCATCGGCCAGACCATCGTCCACCGGCCCAAGGTGCTGCTGCTCGACGAGCCGGCGGCCGGCCTCGACCCCGAAGCGCGGCGCGCTCTGTCGGACCTGATCCTGCGGCTGTCGCGCGACGGCATGACCATCGTGGTCTCCTCCCACATCCTGGCCGAGCTGGAGGACTACTCCACCCGCATGCTGATGATCCGCGGCGGTCAGGTGGCCGGCGGCGGGGTGGTCGCGGCCGGGGCCGGAACCCGGGACGGCCTGCGAGTCGAGGCGAGCTTCACCGATCCGCCGGCCGACCTCGCGAGCCGCCTCGCCGCCCTGGGCCTGACTGTGGAGAGTCTCGACGGCGACACAGCGGTGCTGGCGGCGCCCGAGGGCGAGGACGACTCGACCCTGCTGGCCAAGCTCATCGGGGCGGGCCTGAAAGTCCGCGCCTTCCAGCCGGTGCGCCGCACTCTAGAGGACGCCTATCTCGCCGAGGTCGCGCAATGAACCCCGAGTTCCAACGCAACCTCTGGCTCGAGGCCTCGCCGCGGCGCCTGGCCTGGGCGGGCGTCGTCCTGCTGCTGATCTACGGCGCGACGGTCATGGCCACGCGGACCAATCCCTACGGACCGCTGCCGGTGCTGGGCGGGGTTGGCGCGGCGGTGTTCGTCGCCTGCGCGATGATCTGGGCCTCGCGCGCGGCCGCCACCTCGGTGCTCTCCGAGATCGCCGATCGTACCTGGGACTTCCAACGGCTCTCGGCGCTCGATCCGTGGGCCATGACCTGGGGCAAGCTGGCAGGCTCGGCCAGCCTGGCCTGGCTCTGCGGCCTGACCGGACTGCTGCTGTCCGTCGTCGCCGGGCTGTCGCGCGGCTCGCCCGGCCTCGTGGTCTCGGTCCTCTTCATGATCGCCCTGGCCGTGCTGCTGCAGGCCGTCTCGATGAGCGCGGCCCTGATCGGCGTGCGCAAGGCCAGGGCGGAGGGGCGCACCGCGCGGGCCGGCGGCGTCTTGGGCGGGCTGATCGTCGGACTGATCCTGCTCTCGTGGGTGGCCGGTTCGGCCGGCTTCCAGCGCGGCGCGGGCACAGAAGGTCTCCAGGCCTTGCTTGGCGCCCGCGGCTTCGTCGACTGGGGCGGGCGCATCTGGCCGGCGGACGTGTTCCGCGCGGTCGGAGTCGCGCTCTTCGCGGCATGGGCCGTAGTCGGCGCCTGGCGGCTGATGCGGCTGGAACTGCAGATGCGGGGCAGCCCCTTCGTCTGGCCGGCCTTCCTGCTGTTCGTCGCCATTTTCGCCGCGGGCTTCCCGCTCCGCACCTCGGGTCTCGGCGCCGGCCTGGTGGTCGCGTCGCTGGCCGTAGCCCTCTGCGCCTACGCCGCCGCCTTCGCAGAACCCGCTGACCGCGTGCGGGCGCGCCAGTTCCTGACCGCCGCCAAGGCCCGCGACCTGCCGCGCGCCGGCCAGTTCGCACCGGCCCCGCTCGCGCCGCTGCTCATCGCCGCGGTGCTGGTCATAACGGCCTTCGCGCTCGGCGCCGGCCCGTCCAGCGGGCTCGGCCAGGCCGGCGCCCTGATCGCCTTCCTGCTGCGCGACCTCGGCGTCATCGCCTTCTGCCGCATGGGCCAGCGACCCGAGCGTGGCGACTTCGCCGCGGTCGTCGCCCTGGCCGTGCTCTACGGCGTCGGCGGCGTCGTCGGCTGGTCGGCCGGCAGCGACCAGGGCGGAGCGCTGTTCGCCCCGCTCGGATCGGCGCCCCTGCTCAGCCTGGTCTCGGGCCTCGTCCAGGCGGCGATCGCCTGGACTCTGGCGGCGCGCCGGATCGGCAAGGTCGCCGCCTAGCGCCCTTCGATCTGGTCCAGCATCCGCTCGAGTGTCGACAGCTCGTCGGCCTCGCCGGCCGGCTTATCCCAGCGGATGCGGCTGATGCGCGGAAAGCGCATGGCGACGCCCGACTTGTGCCGGCTCGACCTTTGCAGCCCCTCGAACGCCACTTCGAACACCAATCCCTGGCGGATATCGGCGCGAACCGCCCGCACGGGGCCGTAGCGGTCGACGGTGTTGTCGCGGACGTACTTGTCGATCTGCTTCAGCTCCTCGTCGGTGAAGCCGAAATAGGCCTTGCCGACTGGGGTCAGCATCCGCGCTCCGTCGATCCCCTCCGTCCAGACGCCGAAGGTGTAGTCGGAATAGAAGCTCGAGCGCTTGCCGTGCCCGCGCTGGGCGTACATCAGCACCGCGTCGATCAGGAACGGGTCGCGCTTCCACTTGAACCACGGCCCCTTCGGCCGCCCGGCCTCGTAGGTCGAATCCCAGCGCTTCAGCATCACCCCCTCGGCGACCTGCGGATCGCCGGGCGGCGGCTCGCGCCGCAGAGCGGCCAGGTCTTCCCACGTCTCGAACGGCTGCAGCGGCGAGAGGTCGATGCGCGTGGTCTTCAACCCCGCAACAAACGCCTCCAGCCGCGCCCGCCGCTCGACGAAGGGCAGGGGCCGCAGGTCCTCGCTCCCCTCGGACAGCAGGTCGTAGGCGCGGATCCCGGCCGGATAGTCGGCCAGCATCGCGTTGGTGACGGTCTTGCGGTTCAGCCGCTGCTGCAGGTCGCCGAAGGCGGCGATCGCCCCCTCGCGCAGCACCAGCAGTTCGCCGTCCAGCGCGCCCTCGAAGTCCAGCGCCTCCAGCACGTCGGGAAAGGCGCGCGAGATATCGTCGCCGCTGCGAGCGTAGAGCCTGCGCACCCCGCCCTCGCTGACCGCCTGGATGCGGATGCCGTCCCATTTCCATTCGGCGGCGTAGTCGGCCGCGTCGAGCTTGGCGAAGTCGATCGCCTCGTCGATCCCCTGCGCCAGCATGACCGGGCGGAACCGGCCGGGCGCGTCCGAAGTGGGCCGCTCCGAGCGCCCCTCCAGCCAGGCGAACAGATCCCCGTAAGGTGGCCGCAGGGCGTGCCAGATCTCCTCGACCTCCGAGGCCGGTACGGGTCCGAGCTCCGCCACGGCGGTCTTGGCCAGCTTGGACGACACGCCGATGCGCAGGCCGCCGGTCATCAGCTTCAACAGCGCCCAGCGGCCGGTCGGGTCGAGCGCGTCGAGCCAGCCTTCGATCAACCGCTGCACCTCGGCGCGCGAGGCGCTGCGCAGAGCGTCGACCACTTCCGACAGCTCCGGCTCGCGGTTGGCGCCGGGGCGCGCGGGCCAGACGAGGGCGACCGTCTCGGCCAGATCGCCGACATAGTCGTAGGACCAGCCGAACAGCACCGGGTCCATCCGCGCCTCGACCGCCTTGCGGATGAAGGCCGGCTTGGCCGCATCGAACACCAGGTCGCCGGTCAGGGCCGCCAGCGCCCAGCCCCGGTCCGGGTCGGGCGCATTGGCGAAGTGGTCGCGCAGCAGGGTCAGCTTGGCGTTGCGCGAGCCGGTCAGCGACAGACGGTCCAGGAGCTCGGCGAAGGCGCGCATGGGATCAGCTTAACGCGCCTTCGCCCACTTGGCTCACGCCGCCGAGGTCTTGCGCAGCTTGCCCTGCCGCCGGCGCCAGGCCCAGGCGACCGCTCCCACCAGCAGCGCCCAGGGCAGGCCCCAGGCCAGCACCACCACCATCGCCGCCAAGGTCGAGACCACAGCGCCCAGCACGCCCGACACCGCCTCGGCCAGCGGCGCGAACACGCCCTGGGGCGCCAGCACCCCGGCCGATTGATAGCTGAGCTTAACCTGCGACATCGCCACCCGCCCACGCATCACCGCCAGCTCCGAGCGGGTGGCGTCGAGCCGGCCCTGCACTTCAGCAAGCTCGCGCTCCAGTTCCAGCAATTCGGAGAGCTTGCCGGGCCGGCTCGCCAGGTGCTGCTGCAGCCGATCGCGCAGAGTGGTCATGGCGCGGATGGAGGCCTCGGTGTCGACCATCTGCCGCGACAGGTCCTCAGACGTGACATTGGCCGCGGCGATGCGCCCGCCGGCGCCTTCGGCCTCCTTGGCCAGGCCGCTACGGAAGCCCGTCAGCCATTGCGGCGTCGCCCGCAGGGTCAGCTCGCCGGCGATGCGGTCGTCGCCGGCCTCATGCACCGAGGAGCCGACCACCTGGCAGATCGTCGGCCCGGCCCGCAGGCAGGCGGCCTCGTGGCGGCCGACCAGGTCGCGGATCTCCCTGGCCGGGGCGGCGATGGAATAGGCGTAGCTATAGGCCACCTGCGGCAGGACCATCGCCGCCCGTTCGGCCCCGGACTGGGACGGCGCCTCTGACGCAGCCTTGGCCCCGGCGGCGTCGGCCGCCGTGCTCTCGGCGACCGCCCGCTCGGGCTCGGAGGCGGTGGAGTCGACTTCGGCGGGCCGCGAACAGGCGGCGAGCGCAAGGGTCAGGACAAGGCGGGAGGCCAGCAGACGACGCATCGGTTTCTCTCCCGTCAGCGCCCCCGCCGAAGAGGACGGTAACAGGTTCGTGATCGCCCGCAATCCCGATTTTCAACTTTCCGTGATCAGTCCTCGGTCTCGTCTTCGTAGCCGACGAGAGCCAGGGCGCGGGCCTTCACGCCGTGAAGTTCGGCCCAGCGCAGCAGCGCCTCCTCGCGGCCGTGGGTGATCCACAGCTCGCCGGGCGCCAACTCGTCGACGGTGGCGGTCAGCTCGTCCCAGTCGGCATGGTCGGAGATCACCAGCGGCAGCTCGACGCCCCGTTGCCGCGCCCGCGCCCGCACCTGCATCCAGCCCGAGGCGAAGGCCGAAACCGGATCGGGAAACCGGCGCGACCAGCGGTCGGCCAGGGCCGAAGGCGGGGCGACGATGATCTGGCCGGCGAAGTCCTGCTTCTTGTCCGAGGTCGCCGGCGCCAGCGGCCCCAGCGCCACACCGTGCGCCTCGTAGAGCCGGTTCAGCCGCTCCAGCGCGCCGTGGACATAGATCGGCCGCTCCCACCCGGCCTCGCGCAGCAGGGCGATGATCCGCTGCGCCTTGCCCAGCGCATAGGCGCCGACCATGTGAGCCCGCTCCGGAAACTGTTCGACCGAGCGCAGCAGCCTGGCGATCTCATGCCGGTCGTCGGGGTGGCGGAACACCGGCAGGCCGAAGGTCGCCTCCGAGATGAAGACGTCGCAGGGCACGGGTTCGAAAGGCGGGCAGGTGGGATCGCGCCGACGCTTGTAGTCGCCCGACACCACCATGGTCAGTCCCTTCCAGCGCACCACCGCCTGGGCTGACCCCAGCACGTGGCCGGCCGGAACCAGGGTCACCTCGACTCCGTCGCGCGAGACGCTCTCGCCGTAGGCCAGCGGCTGCACCGAGCCGGCGAAATCCTTCCCGTAGCGCTCGGCCATGATCGCCAGCGTCTGCGGTGTCGCGATCACCGTCCCATGGCCGGCGCGGGCATGATCGGCATGACCGTGGGTAATCACCGCGCGCGCCACCGGGACCACCGGATCGACGAAGAAGTCGCCGGGCGCGCAGTAGAGCCCCTGGGACTTGGGACACAGCAGGGTTTCGGGACGGATCATGCCGATCGATATGGGGAGCGCGGCCGCTTAAGGAACATTACACAGTATTCATAATGTGAAATCGGCGTCATGACCAAGACTTAACGAGTATTCGCAGATGCAATCATCTACACCCTCCTCATCGGGACGCGGTTGTCGCGCCCCGGACAAACCAGAGGGACAACACCATGCGCAACACCTTCGCCCTGAACGGCTTCGCCAACTTCGCTCTCGCCGTCACCCCGCTGCTGGCCGTCGCGGTCGCCATCCTGACCAAGACCGCCGGCGTCGCTTAAGGCGGGTCCCGAGTTGACCAGCCGTCACGTTGACCGATAGGCGGAGGCGCCTCAAAGACAGGGGATGACGATGTCCCCGGAGGCCCTTCGCGAGACGGCTCGGCACATGGTGGAAACCGTGCCCCAAGCCTCCGCCCTCGGCTTCAAACTGCTCTCCGTCGAGCCCGGAAAGGGCTCCATCCTCACCCCCTGGCGCGAAGACCTCGTCGGCGATCCCGACACCGGCGTCATCGCAGGCGGGGTGATCACCGCCCTCCTCGACCATTGCTGCGGCCTGGCGATCACGTCGCGAGCTTCGGAGCTCGGCTTCTTCGCCACCGCCACGCTGGACCTGCGCATTGACTACATGCGCGCCGCGGCCCCCCGCGCCGACATCACCGCCAGCGCCCATTGCTACAAGCTGACCCGCAGCATCGCCTTCGTCCGCGCCCACGCCTTCGACGCCGACCCTGACGATCCGATCGCCACGGCCCAGGGCGCCTTCGTGCTGAAGCGAGCCGAGACATGAGCCAGGCCGCCGCCCAGAGGCTCGAGACCTTCCTCGGCCGCGTTCCTTATGTGCGCTTCCTCGGCATGCGCGCCGAACTGGCGGGCGACGAGATGACCGCGGTCCTGCCCTTCGCCCCGCACCTGATCGGCAACGTCATGCTGCCGGCCCTGCATGGCGGGGTGATCGGGGCTTTCATGGAGATGACGGCCCTGGCCCAGCTGTCGGTCATCGCGCCCAGCCCCAAGGTCCACAAGACCATCGACGTCACCATCGAGTATCTGCGCCCCGGCAAGGCCCAGGTGATCTATGCCCGCGCCGATGTGCGAAAGGTGGGCCGCCAGATCGCAAACGTCCATGTCGAGGCCTGGCAGGATCATCGAGAGAAACCGGTCGCCGCCCTGCGTGGGCATTTCCTTCTGAGCGGAGGCTAGGCCGCCGCCTCGGCCTCTTCGCGGGGATTGCGGCTCGCGCGCGCGGCCACGACGATGTCGAACACCGCGATCGCCGCCACTGCGCCCAGGGCGATGTAGGCCGCCTTCTTGCGCGGCGCCTCGCGGCTGATCGCCCGGCTCAGCGCCACCAGGTCCATGACGTCGCCGCCGGCACGCATCCAGAACCACGGCCCCGGCTTCACCGGCGCCAGCAGACCCGCGCCGGCGGCGATCTCCCGCGCTCCGAAGGCGCTCATCGCCTGGTCGTCGAAGCTCAGACCCAGGGCGCGGCTTACGCGCCGCGGCGAGGCCACGGCCACCACTCCGGCGGCGATCGACAGCAGTCCGAGGACGCGTTTGACGGCGAGCAGGTCCATGGCGGCTCCATTCATAGGCTCAGCAAAGGACGCCGAACCCGCCCGCTGGTTCCCTTCAGGGCTGCCCCGCGGCGTGCTTCTCGGCGGCGATGCGGTCGAGCTCGGCCTTCGCGGCGGCCATGGCGGCTGCATCGCCCTTGGTCCGCGCGGCGATCAGCTGGCCGGCAGCCTCCATCTCGCGCACCGGCAGCAGGTGCGAATTGTCGGCATGCTTGAACGGCAGGGTCTGGATGCGCTCCAGCACCTTGCGCTGGCGTGCGGCTTCCGGCCCGTCGCCGACGCCGTACGAGAAGATGAAGGCGTCGATCTTGGCTTTCAGCGCCGGATCCAGGTCCTTGCGGCGGATCATGGGGTCCTCGGGGATCCTGGGGGACGTCCAGATCGTCTCGACCGAGGCCAGGGTCTTCCGGGCCATGTCGGTGTTCATCATCGCCATCCGTTCCATGGACGCGGTGTTGTTGGTCGAGGCGTCGAGCAGGCCCGAGGCGACTGAGAACAGGTTGGTCTCGTGATTGGCCGAGCGCACGGTCTTGAAGCAGGTGTTCGGGTCGATGCCGCGCGGCGCGAACAGATAGGTCATCGGCGCCAGCGTGCCCGACGTCGACTTGGCGTCGCCCATGCCGAAGTTCAGCGTCCGGTCGCACTTCAGAAGCCGCTCAAGGGTGATCCCCGAGCCCTTCTTGACCAGGATCACCGCCTGGTAGCCGTCGGTCCCGTTCGGATTGACCGTGCGGGCGAAGACCTCGCCGTTCGCCCGGCGCACCGCCTCCAGCCCCGACTGGTTGGTGAACCAGCCCACGTCGGTCTGCTTGAAGCGCATGGCCTCGATCAGGGCGGTGTAGTTCGTGCCGAAGAACGGCTTCACCGGCACGCCCAGGGCACTTTCCATGTCGGCCAGGAAGGGACCCCATTCATCCATCTGGGTCTGGCGGCCCTCGGTCGACATGATCGAGAAGTTGACGGCCTGCGGGGCGGCGGGCTTGGCCGCGTCCTCTTTCTTCGTGCAAGCGCAAAGGGCCAGGACGGCGGCGGCGGCGATCAGCGCGCGGCGCGTGGACATGCGGTTTCCCCCAGAGAACGTCGACCTCGGCGGCTTTTCCGCCTCTTCCGTGACGCCTGAGCGACAAGCATGAGCGCAAAAGTCTGCTTGAGGCGAGGCCCCAGGGGCGCTAGGCCGCGCCCATGTCCGACACCACGATCCAGAACCCCTCCCTGCGCGGCCTCTCTGCCCAGGCGCGCGAAGCGAAAAGCTGGCCCTTCGAACAGGCCCGCCTGCTGCTGGATCGGATCCTCAAACTTCGCCTGACCGACGCCGAGCGCGACCTGGCCGCCAGCCTGATCGGCGAGGGCAAGGCGGCCGAGGCGGTCGCCACCTTCCCGGCCCTGAACCAACCGGTGGTCTTCCAATGCGGCTTCGGCGCTTCGGGCCTGCCGCACATGGGCACCTTCGGCGAGGCGGCCCGCCCGACCATGGTGCGCAACGCCTTCCGCGCCCTGACCGAAGACGCGGTCCCGACCAAGCTGATCGTCTTCTCCGACGACATGGACGGCCTGCGGAAGATCCCGGACAACGTGCCCAACCGTGAGATGCTGGAGGAGGACCGCGACAAGCCGGTCAGCCAGGTCCGCGACCCGTTCGGCGAGTACGAGAGCTTCGCCCATCACAACAACGCCCGCCTGCGCGCGTTCCTCGACGGCTTCGGCTTCGACTACGAGTTCATGTCGTCGACCGACACCTACAAGTCCGGCCGCTTCGACGAGGTGCTGCTGAAGATCCTGGCGCGCTTCGACGCGGTCCAGGGCGTCATGCTGCCGACCCTGGGCGAAGAGCGCCGCGCGACCTATTCGCCGTTCCTGCCGATCAGCCCGAAGTCGGGCCGTGTGCTGCAGGCGCCCACCGTCGGCCGCGATGTCGAGAAGGGCACGATCACCTTCCCCGACGAGGACGGAACCCTGACCGAGGTCCCGGTCACCGGCGGCCACGTGAAGCTGCAATGGCGCCCCGACTGGGCCGCCCGCTGGTATGCGCTGGGCGTCGACTTCGAGGCCTCGGGCAAGGACCTGGTCGATTCCGTGCGGGTCTCGAACAAGCTGGTGAAGGTGCTGGGCGGCACGCCGCCCGAAGCCTTCCACTTCGAGCTCTTCATGGACGAGAACAACCAGAAGATCTCCAAGTCCAAGGGCAACGGCCTGACCATGGAGGAGTGGCTGCGCTACGGCGCCCCCGAGAGCCTCGCCTACTACATGTACCAGTCGCCGAAGTCGGCCAAGCGGCTCTATTTCGACGTCATCCCGAAGGCGACGGACGAGTACCTTCAGCAGCTCGATGCCTTCAACAAGGCCCGGGCGACCGGCAACGCGACGCCCATCGACAACCCGGCCTGGCACGTCCACCGCGGCGCGCCGCCGGAGAAGGGCTCGCCGCTGTCGTTCTCGCTGCTGCTGAACCTGGTCTCGGCTGCCGACGCCTCGACCAAGGACATCCTCTGGGGCTTCATCAGCCGTTACATGCCGGGCGCGACACCTGAAACCGAGCCGATGCTCGACCGTCTGGTCGGCTATGCGATCAACTACTACGAGGACTTCGTGAAGCCCTCGAAGAAGTTCCGCGCCCCCGACGAGAAGGAGCGCGCGGCGATGAGCGAGCTCCTGGCCCGCTTCAAGGCCCTGCCGTCCGACGCCGACGCCGAGACGATCCAGAACGAGGTGTTCGACGTCGGCAAGAGCGCCGGCTTCGAGCCGCTGCGCGCCTGGTTCCAGGCGCTTTACGAGGTCCTGCTCGGCCAGAGCCAGGGCCCGCGCTTCGGCTCCTTCGCCGCCATCTTCGGTCTGGAGCGGACCATCGCCCTGATCGAAAAGGCGCTGTCGGGCGAACTGGCCGCGGCCTAGCCGATACAATTGGTGATGGCGTTCCTGGACTTCGCCTATCGAACGCGATCACCCTTGCGCGCATTTCCAGCAAAGCTTGTTCGCCCCGTCTCCTGGGACGGCTCAACCTGCGTCAGGAAAACGAACCATGCGCGCTTCGCAATTCACCGCCGCCCTGCTGGCTGTCTCGCTGGCCGTCCCGATGACGGCGAGCGCCCAGCCGACCATGCGGCAGGGCAATCCGCTCTCCTCGATCTTCGGCTGCGACGCGGCCGGCAACAAACAGGCCGGAGGCGCCGTGATCGGCGGCCTGGTCGGCGGCGTGGTCGGCAGCAACCTCGCCAAGAACGAACGCACCCTCGGCACCGCCCTGGGCGCGGCGGTGGGCGCCGCGGCCGGCTCCTATATCGGCTGCCGCATGCAACGCAGCGACCAGGCCAAGGCGCAGGCCGCGGCCCAATACGCCCTCGACCGGGGCGGCAATCGCTCGTGGAGCAACCCGGAGACCGGCGCCTCGGGCGACGTGCGCGTGGTCTCCACCCAGCCCTACGGCCAACCGGTGTCGCTGGGCGGCCTGCGCTTCACCAACGGCGTGGAGCCGGCCTCGGGCTACGAGAGCGATGGCGGCCGCTACGCCCCGCGCTCGACCGTCAACCTGCGCGGCCAGCCCTCCACCTCCGGCCCGGTCGTCGGCAAGCTGAAGGCCGGCGAAAGCGTCGAGGCCCTGGCCCGCGTCGCGGGCACGGACTGGATCCTGGCCGGCCGCGGCGGCGAGGCGATCGGCTACGTCTCCGGCTCGGTCGTCCGCTCGGTGGGAAGCGCCAGCGCCAATGTCCCGGTCTGCCGCACCTTCGACCAGACCATCCGCACCGCCAACGGCGGCCCGCAGACCGAGCGCTACACCGCCTGCAAGGGCTCGGACGGCCAATGGGTCGTGCAGAGCTGACGTCCCAGGCATCCCTCCAGGTGTCATCCCGGTTTCGGCTGCAAGCCCGAAGACCGGGATGGCACCGATCGGGGCGCAAAGTCGCCCTCGCCTCCAAATCCTTGACCTAAAGCATCCACAGGCGCATAAGCGCCCCCTTCCGGCGCATAGCATTCGCGCCCTCCACCGCCACGACCCCTGCGACGGATGCAGGACGAGGGCGGCGAGGCCCCCCGTCGACGTGATCGTCCACGGGGGTCGATTGCGTTTGGGCCATTAGGAGATTTGCGTGTTCGACGCACTGACAGATCGGCTTTCGGGCGTATTCGACCGGCTCTCGGGCCGCGGCGTGCTGTCCGAAAAGGACATCGACGAAGCTCTGCGCGAGGTGCGCGTCGCCCTGCTCGAGGCCGACGTCGCCCTGCCGGTGGTGCGCGAATTCATCTCCAAGGCCAAGGAACGGGCCGCCGGCGAGGAGGTGATCCGCTCGATCCGCCCCGCCGACCAGGTGGTGAAGATCACCTATGACGGCCTGGTCGAGATGCTGGGAGGCGAGACCGCCGAGGGCCTGAACCTCGCCCTCAACCCGCCGACCGTGATCCTCATGGCCGGCCTCCAGGGCTCGGGCAAGACCACCACAGCCGGCAAGCTGGCGCTGAAACTGGCCAAGGACCGCAAGAAGGTCCTGCTGGCCTCGCTCGACACCCGCCGCCCGGCCGCCATGGAGCAGCTGGCGCTGCTGGCCAAGCAGGCGCAGGTCGAGAGCCTGCCGATCGTGCCGGGCCAGTCGGCTCCGGACATCGCCCGCCGCGCCATGTCGGCCGCCAAGCTCCAGGGCTTCGACGTCGTCATCCTCGACACCGCCGGCCGCACCACCATCGACGAAGCGATGATGGCCGAGGCGGCCGAGATCGCGAAGATCGCCAGCCCGACCGAGACCCTGCTGGTCGCCGACAGCCTGACCGGTCAGGACGCGGTGCGCACCGCCACCGCCTTCCACGAGCGCCTGCCGCTCACCGGCCTGGTGCTGACGCGAGCCGACGGCGACGGCCGCGGGGGCGCTGCGCTCTCGATGCGCGCGGTCACCGGACTGCCGATCAAGTTCCTCGGCGTCTCGG
This sequence comes from Phenylobacterium sp., assembly GCF_041919955.1. GTDB lineage: Bacteria > Pseudomonadota > Alphaproteobacteria > Caulobacterales > Caulobacteraceae > Phenylobacterium. Next base: position 72,928 of record NZ_JAYRSU010000023.1, read on the forward strand.
AAAAGATCGAGGGCCTCGATGTCTTCGACGCCCGCCGCGTGGCTGGCCGCATCCTCGGTCAGGGCGACGTCGTCGCCCTGGTCGAGAAGGCCGCCCAGGACCTGGACGTGGCCCGCACCGAGGCCATGGCCAAGAAGCTGGCCAAGGGCCAGTTCGACCTCGACATGATGGCCGAGCAGTTCGGCCAGATGAAGCGCATGGGCGGCATGGAAGGCCTGATGGGCCTGCTGCCAGGCGTCCAGAAGGTCAAGAAGCAGATGGCCGAGGCCAATGTCTCGGACAAGATGATCGACCGCCAGATGGCGATCATCTCGTCCATGACCAAGGCCGAGCGCAAGAAGCCCGACATCCTGCAGGCCTCGCGCAAGCGCCGTATCGCCGCCGGCGCCGGCGTCGACGTGGCCGAGATCAACCGGCTCCTTAAGCAGCACCGGCAGATGGCCGACGCCTTCAAGATGATGAGCCGCGACGGCGGCAAGGGCTTCGCCCGCATGGCCGGCATGATGGGCGGCGGCGGCATGGACCGCCTCAAGGCCCTGGGCGGCGGCAAGCTGCCCCCGCCCGATCCCAAGCAACTGGAAGAACTCGGCAAGCTGGCTAGCCAGGGGGGCGGTCTGCCCGGCCTGGGCGGTCCCGGCGGCCCGAAGCTTCCTGGCCTCGGCAATCTCCCGCCGGGCTTCAACCCCTTCAAGAAATCCTAGAGCTTACAAAGGACTAACCCATGCTCAAGATTCGTCTCGCCCGTGGCGGCGCCAAGAAGCGCCCCTACTACAACATCGTCGTCGCCGACTCGCACTCGCCGCGCGACGGCCGCTTCATCGAGAAGGTCGGCGCCTA
>NZ_JAYRSU010000024.1:0-66056 GCF_041919955.1 Phenylobacterium sp.
CGCGACGATCTCTTCCGGCTTGTGACGCTTCCTTGCCATCTCTCGTTCCATCCAAATGGTCCTCGGACCAACATAAGGGATGGATCACTTCCTGGGGCGCAGACCACCATGATCCTAAGCTAATAAGCGTTTGCAATGCCCTTTCCTATATGGGCGTTGGTAGAACTCTATTCTATGAAATAGTAAAATCCGGCGACATAAGCCCGGTAAAGATCGGGCGTCGCACCTTCGTTGTTAAAAGCGAACTGGACGCTTGGATCGCCAACCTCCCGCGCATTGGAGGCAAGGCATGACCGGCTCTCAGCTTTCAAAGATGCGCATTATCCCCGAATACGATCCCGAGGTTTTATGCCCAAAGTTTGAAACCCACGCCTATACGGAAAGAAAGGAAAAGGAGTTAGCGCTAGCTATTGATAGAGTTATTAGAAAAGGTAGCAACTTACTTCCATATGAAACGCTATATAGGTTCCGCCAAAATCTATCTAATAACATAGACAATGAGCGATATTTGCTAGATTTGGCAAATATGCCGCTTTCGTCATGGGTGCAGAAGCGCGAGATAAGGCGTGTTATTATTAGCAATACCACCGCCTTTGTGGATAAAACACCTTACGAACGCTTACGATTTCTAACCAGTTTGGATTACAAACTAATCGTTCCAATCGAAGAGATTCATAAGTTCGATATAAGGAAAGCGAATAAACGCTTTCAAAAGGCGATCATAAAACGCCTAAGCCGAATACCAAATTGGCGTGGATTCCTATTTGCATTCTGGGAATCCGAAGGCGAGCCCAATAGGATGCAATCCCAATTTCATTCACACATCGTCGCGTCGGATGATGTATTAGATGTTACCAAAGCTTACTTAAAAGAACTTCTCGCGAAAAGCCGCGATAACTGCGATACGATAAAAAGCCACGGAAAATCTAAGGTTTTGACCGGCAAAAGCGCAGCGGAAATAGCCAGTGTTTTTGGATACTGCACAAAAACTGAGATTAAGGCCAAAGCCATATCCCTTCCTGGTAAAAACGGGAAAACCATTCGCGCCAGGAAAAAGCATTACATGAAAGATGATATGCTAGTAGCGATGTGGAGCTATTTTAACGATAAAACGATAAGCGATGTTATTACGCTTATAGGAGTAAGACCAACTAAGAGTGGTTTTAAATATACGAGGGGTGGGGTATGAGTCTAGGGGGTGTATTATCTTATATTATATATATACATACTTACACCCCCTATCCCTTATCTATTCTATAGGTGTTATATTACATTGTTCCCCTTCCTGAGGCTCATTAGCCTTGGGAGGGGAGGTGCAATAGGCTGCCCAATCAGCCATCAGGCTAATCCGTTTTTCCAATAGGTCGCCCCGGCGATAAGCGGCTTCGACCTTGTTACTAACCGAATGCGCCAAAGCCATTTCGGCTATCTCGGGGTTATGATTGGTGCATTCCGACGCCCAATCGCGAAACGTAGATCGAAAGCCATGCGTCGTTAGATCGGCGCGTTTCATTCGTTTCAGGGTGGCTAACATAGCCATGTTTGAAAGCGGCTTACCCGGTTTAACACCGGGAAAAACATAAGGGCTTTCGTTAGTTAGCTTATAGCTAGAACTTACTAATTCTAAGATTGCGATAGCCGGTTCGGATAAGGGAACGCGGTGAGGCCGTTTAGCCTTCATTCTTTCTGCAGGGATTTCCCACAGCCGATTAGTAAGATCGAATTCGCTCCATTTGGCGCCTAATGTTTCGCCGCTTCGAATGGTATTTAATATCGTAAATTCCAGCGCCTTCGCTGCAATCCCTGGCTCCAAACGGAGCTTGGTCATAAACGCCGGTATGTCCTGATAAGGCAAAGCCGCATGGTGCTTTACCTTGGCTATCCGCGAGCGTGGCGGCAGATGGTGCGATAGCACGCCTTGCCAACGAGCCGGGTTATCCTCCGACCTTAGTTTTCTAGCTGCCGCCCAACCTAGAATGGATTCTATCCGCCCCCTTAAACGGCTCGCAGTTTCGTTTTTCGCGACCCATAAACGGGCAGGGTTATTAGGCTCGCCGACGTTCTGTTCGAGCACCTGAATTACTAAGCCCGTATCGATAGCCGCGACGGGTAATGCGCCTATGATCGGATAAACGTAGGTCGTTAGGGTGCTAACACCCTGTCGCGCGACCGGGCCAAGGACATGGCGACCGACTACGAGCAGATCGACCCGGCGCAGGACTACGCCGAACGGCGCGGCATCACGTTCCGCGCCCGCGTCGCCGAGATCATGCGCAAGCTCGTGCCCGAACGGGTGCGCGATGCCGTTGACGGGATGCTCGACAGGGCGCGCCAGTCCGGCGACGGTGCGCCTGGCCCCGACGCGGCGAGCCAGCCGGGACGGGAGAAGGCCGGGAAGCCCGCGCCGGAGCGGCAGGTGGAGGACGATCCGGAGGCGGCGTTGCGCCGCGCCCGTGGCCGCGCCTTCGTGCGCCATGCCCGCGCCGTGGATACGGTCTTCAAGGCGCAGGAACAGGGTGGCAAGGCCAGCCCGCAGATGGTGCAGGAACTGCATGAAGCCCGTGCCGGATTTGACGATCTCCGCCCTCACGGTTCGCGCGACGCTGAGGCCGTCTATAAACGGAATCCCGAATTTGCCGCCGAGGTTGCTTCGGGGGATCGTGACCGCGCCTTGCCCGCAAGGCGCGCCCTGCAACTGGAAACCGAAATGCGCACCGATCCGCAGCGCCGCGCGGATCGCTTTGTGGAACGCTGGCAGGAACTCAAGGATTCCGGCGAGCGCCAGTATGAGGCGGGCAACGTCTCCGGTTACAAGGCCACCAAATCCGTCATGGGCGACATGGCAAAGAGCCTCGAACGCGATCCGCAATTGGAATCCCTGCTCGCCAACCGCAAACGCGAACTCGGCATCTCGTTCGACTCAGGCCGCAGCCTTGGCCGGGAACTTGCCTTCACCCACGGCATCGACCTCGGCAGGGGCCGGGGTCTCGGGCTGTAGAACCATCTTGGTTGCTGCTTGCGATGAAGACATGCAACATGAAGTGACGATCTCGGAGAGGGTGGATGCTCAAATATACTGAGGAAGAAAGGCAAGCGGTTATCGACTATTACCTTGGTCAGTCGCCTGAAGGAACCGAGGTAAAGTTTGCACAGAAGGTTTACGCAGAATCAGTGATTGGGCATACGCACGCAGTCTGGGACGTTCACGCGAGCGACGGCCGATGGTGGGTCATAACGAATCCAACCAATTTGTATTCGCAGGACCAGTTCCCGAATATGGACTTGGCGATCACGTTTCACATGGGGCTCTGTCTGCGGATACCCCGCAACGACATTAAGCAAACAGATGTGGAGAGCGTGCGCCCTTTCACCGATGTCCTTCAATCCATTGCGGATTGTGAGGCGGCGCTAGGTCAGGCGAACGATGCCGGAGCGTTCAGGGCCATCGGCGTCCGATGCCGTGAAAACCTCCTCGCTTTCGTTCACGCTACACAGGATGCTTGCGAGTGGCCGGAACAAGACAGGCCCCAACGCTCAAACTTCAAGGCTTGGGTCGATTGGATATTCGACACGTTTCTTGGCGGTGCAGACAATCGTGAGCGGCGGCGGCTCATCAAGACGACAATGAAAGAGGCGTGGGACTATGTGAACTGGCTGACGCATTCTCAGTCAGGAAAGTGGATGGATGCCGAGATTGCGACAAACGCGGTATCTCACGCAATCGGTATAGCGACGTCGATCTGTGTGCGGCATCTGCGCGGTGTGCCGGACCAATGCCCAGCCTGCGAGTCCCACCGTCTCTTTCCCGAAGAGGGTATGAATCCAGAGCACCCCGAGGTGATCTTCGAGCGGCCGGTGTGCTCGGAGTGTGGATGGGCTGGCGAGCCCGTGCCTGTAGGCGAGAGGACGGAAGAGGAGATGGCGCAGTTCATCACCCGTGAGGGCGAAACATCGAATGAATGTGGGATTATGCAGACGCCACTCATGGAGATTATGGGTAGGCGGGGAAAATAGGCACTGCGTTTAGAAAACCACATGTTTCTGTGGGTCTCGCTCGTGTCCTCCCGAATCGGTCGCAGACTCGCCTTTACCTACGTTAAGAATCGTCACGAGGGCGGGAAGGTAAAATCTAGAACCATCCTATTTACCGCCGTTTATACGCCACACTACTACTGGTAAATATCTCTTGCACAACGATAAATCGTTGCTCTGTCTGGTCTCTGCAATCGTCAGAAACGACCAGCAGGAAGCAACGCAGCCATGCGTCAACCAGATCGTATCGTTCGCCTGAAGACCGTCCTTGCCCGCACCGGCCTGTCCCGGTCCACCATCTATCGCAAGATCGCCGAAGGCACCTTTCCGGCCCAGATCAAGATCAGCACCAACGGGGCGGGATGGAAGGAATCCGACATCAATCGTTGGATCGCAAACCCTGCCGGGTGGAGGCAATACAACGAATTTGACTTCCTCAATGACTATTGACCGCAGGGACGACAAGAAGCCGGAGACGGCATCCCGTTCCCGGCGCACCAAACGACCGCCTACCGCGTCGGAGCAGCTTGAGGAATTGCTGGGCTACCCTTGGCCGATTCCCGGCAGGCCGCCCAAGCATGACCTCCGCACATGGACCGTCACCGACGATTGGCCCGACCCGGTTCCGGTTACGGAAGCCGAGATCGAGGTGTTTGAGCGATGGTTCGGCGATCTGTTCGATGAACTGTTTGGCTCATCCGATCCTTGATAAACCCGGCAATATGCCGTATATAACCAAGGAAAGGAGTTCAGCCATGCCCAGACCCGCAAGCGAAGTGGAAACCGCCCGCCTTGAGGCGCGCGTTCCCGTCCATGTCTATGAGCAGATGCAACGCGCGGCCAAGCTGCGCGGCATGACGCTGACCGGCTATCTCATCGCCACGGCAGGCGAGGATGCCCGCCGCACGGTCGAGGACGCCGACGTGCTGCGTCTGGCGACCGAGGATCAGGTGCGCTTTGCGAAGGCGCTGATTGATCCGCCCGCGCCCAACGCCCGTCTCGCCCGCGCCGCCAAGCGTCATGCCGACCTGATCGCGCCCCGGTGAGTGCAAGGTTCGCGATAGAGGCGCTGACCAAGGCCCACCAGCGCAAGACGTTCTCGTGCGGCAACGAGCGGATAGACCGCTATTTCCGCGAGACGGTCACGCAGGACGTAAAGCGCCGATACGCGACCTGCTTTGTCGCCCGTGATCTTGAGACAGACCGGATAGCGGGTTTCTACACGCTGTCATCGAGCAACGTGCCGCTGACCGCCGTGCCCGAGCCGCTGGCGAGTCGGTTGCCTCGCTATCCGACCGTTCCGGCCGTGTTGATCGGTTGGCTTGGCCGCGATCAGTCCTATGCCGGGCTTGGACTCGGCGAGGCGCTTCTGTTCGACGCGATCAAGACCGTGGCCGAAGCGCCGATAGGCGCTCACGCTATATTCGCCGACGCCATCGACGGGAAGGCCGCAGCCTTCTACGCGGCCTTCGGCTTCACGCCGCTGACTGACCGGCCCAATACCCTGTATCTGCCTGTTGCGACCGCACAGCGCCTTTTGTCGGGAGAAGCCCCATGACAACTTCGAGCAATGGCGAATCTCAGCATCGGGTGATGCAGCGCGCCGCCCTTTACCTGCGCGTCTCGACGGCGCGGCAGGCCGAGCATGACGTTTCCATTCCCGACCAGAAACGGCAGGGCGAAGCCTATTGCGAGGCGCGCAACCTGCAACTGGTCGAGACCTTCATCGAACCCGGTGCATCGGCCACCAACGACCGCCGCCCCGAGTTCCAGCGCATGATCGAAGCGGGCACCAGCAAGCCCGCGCCGTTCGACGTGGTGGTGGTCCACTCGTTCAGTCGGTTCTTCCGCGACCACTTCGAGCTTGAGTTCTATGTCCGCAAGCTGGCGAAGAATGGCGTGAAGCTGGTTTCGATCACACAGGAAATGGGGGATGACCCCATGCACGTCATGATGCGGCAGATCATGGCGCTGTTCGATGAATACCAGTCGAAGGAAAACGCCAAGCACGTCATGCGGGCTTTGAAAGAGAACGCCCGGCAAGGCTTCTGGAATGGCTCGCTTCCTCCTATCGGCTATCGCACCGTCGCCGCCGAGCAGCGCGGAGCCAAGACCAAGAAGAAGCTGGAGATCGACCCCCTCCACGCTGACACCGTGCGGCTGATCTATCGTCTTGCGCTCGAAGGCGACGGCACCACCGGCCAGATGGGCGTCAAGAACATTGTCTCCTACCTCAACAGCCGTCGCATCTTCACCCGCGACGGCGGACGCTGGGGCATCGGTCAGGTTCACCGCATCCTTACCCGCCGCACCTACATGGGCGAACACGAGTTCAACAAGCGCAGCAAGACCAAGGAATTGAAGCCGGTCAGCGAGATCGTGACGGTTCCGGTCCCGCCGATCATTGACAAAGAGACGTTCGATGCGGTTCAGAAGCTGCTCAAGGCCCGCAATCCCAAGGTCATTCCCGCCCGCGTCATCAGCGGCCCGACCATGCTCACCGGCCTGATCCATTGCGCCAAGTGCGGTGGGGCCATGACCATCCGCACAGGCAAGGGCGGGCGCTATCGCTACTACGCCTGCTCGATGAAAGCGCGGCAGGGGCCGACCGCCTGCGAGGGCATGGCCGTGCCGATGGAAAAGCTGGACGATCTGGTCGCCGACCACCTTGAGGGCCAGCTACTCCAACCCGAGCGGCTGGAAACCGTCCTTGCCGCCGCGCTCGACCGCAGGGAGGAACATTCAGAGCGCCGCCGCGAGCATATCGCCGAGTTGAACAAGCGCGCCACCGAATCCGAACTGCGCCTCAAGCGGCTCTACGACGCCATCGAGGCAGGTGTGGCCGATCTGGACGACCCGGCGCTCAAGGACCGCATCGACGGCCTCAAGGTGATCCGCGATCAGGCCAAGGTCGATGCTGACCGCGCGCAGGCTATGCTTCAAAACTCGCGGCAGAAGGCCGTCACACCGCAGATGCTGCGCAAGTTCGCGACGACCGCCCGCGACCGTATCCGGCTGGAAGGTGGCGGCTACCGCCGCGACCATCTTCGCGCGCTCGCCCAGCGTGTCGAGGTCGCCGAGGGCGAGGTTCGCATCATGGGATCGAAGTCCCGGCTGCTACAGACGCTTGTGGCGGGAAGTGGCGTAAACTCAGTGCCCACTCAGGGACTGAAGTGGCGGAGAGGGTGGGATTCGAACCCACGGTACCCGTCAAGGTACGCCGCATTTCGAGTGCGGTGCTTTCGACCACTCAGCCACCTCTCCGGAGACGTCTTTCGGGTCTCCCGAAGAAGGAGCCCGCTGAGCGCGAGGCGCGGAACCTACTCATCCGGCCACGTTAGATCAAGCGGGTGTTTTGCGATCTTTCAACGCGGGTAGAGGACCATCTGCGTGCAGCGGAACAGGGCGATCGCCTTTCCGGTCGCCGCATGGGTCGCCGTGGCGTCCCAGACCTGGGTCATGCGCCCGCCGTGGACGAGTTTCGCTTCGCACAGCACCGTCTCGCCGATCCTGGCGGTGCCGAGGAAATTGCTCTTCAGCTCGATGGTGGTGAAGCCGGCCGCGCCCTGTGGCAACGAGATCCGACAACCGTAGCCGGCGGCCGAGTCCAGCAGGGCGATGACGCTGGCTGCGTGCATGAAGCCGTTGGGCGCCATGTGCTTCTGGGACACCGTCACCTGGCTGCGCAGATAGCCCTCGCGCGCCTCGAGCACCTCAAGCTCCAGTTCGCCCGGCAGGAAGCCCTGCTGCATGGCGTTGAGGCCGGCCGGGGTCGCGTCGGCGGGATCGGGAAAGATGTCGGCCATGGGAAGGCTCCTTCACTGCGTCCGCCGCAGATGCGGCGGCGCCGTCGGGGAAATCAACGGCGGCGCCGATATCGCGGCGCTCCGCGTGAGTTCAGCTCACTCGTCGGCGGGGAGGACCGCAACCCCGTCCTCGTCGGCGAAAAGCAGGTCGCCCGGCACGAAGACGACACCGCCGAACGCGACCGGCGTGTCGACCACGCCCTCGCCGCGCTTGACGCTGCGCATCGGGTTGGTCCCCACCGCCTTGATCCCGATGTCGAGCGTGCCCAGCACGACGGCGTCGCGCACAGCGCCGAACACGACGATTCCGGCCCAGCCGTTCCTCACCCCGTCGGCGGCCAGCATGTCGCCGACCAGCGCCCGGTGCAGCGAGCCGCCGCCGTCGACCACCAGCACGCAGCCCTCGCCGGGCTCGGCCAGGGTCGCCTTCACCAGCGAATTGTCCTCGTGGCAGCGCACGGTGCGGATCGGGCCGGCGAAGGCGGTCTTGCCGCCGAAGTCGCGGAACTGGGTCTCGCAGACCTCGATGGCCCCCTCATGTTCGTCGCAGAGGTCGGCGACGGAGATCTGGCTCATGCGGTCGCCTTTCCTTTGTAGCCGTCGCGCAGGTCGCGCTTCAGCACCTTGCCGATGTGGCTGCGCGGCAGATGGTCGACCATCAGCAGGTCGGCCAGCCGCTGGGTCTTGCCGAGCTTGTCGTTGACCCAGCCGCGCAGGGCTTCGGCCTCGACGTCCTGGCCCGGCTTCAGCGCCACGAAGGCGACCGGCGTCTCGCCCCACTTGTCGGAGGGCACGCCCACGACCGCGGCCTCCAGCACCGCGGGATGGGTGACGATCTCGGCCTCCAGGTCGGACGGATAGATGTTGAAGCCGCCCGAGATGATCATGTCCTTCTTGCGGTCCATGAGCGTCAGGAAGCCGTCCTCGTCGAAGCGGCCGACGTCGCCGGTGCGGATGTAGCGCAGGCCCTCGGGGCTGTACCACTCGGCTTCTGAGGTCTTGCCCGGCTGGTTGTGGTAGCCGACCATCATCGCGCCCGAGCGGCCGACCACCTCGCCGATCTCGCCCTGCGGCACCTCGACCCCGTCCTCGCCGATCAGGCGGATGTCGTGGCCGGGCAGCGGCTTGCCGACTGTGTGCAGCTTGTCCGGATGCTCATGGGCCACAAGGCCGCAGGAGCCGCCGCCCTCGGTCATTCCATAGTATTCGATCAGCCCGCCCGGCCAGCGCTTCAGCACGTCGGCCTTGATCTCGGGCGAGAACGGCGCGCTGGTCGAGAACTTCATCTTGAAGCTCGACAGGTCGTAGCTGTCGAAGTCGGGCCGCTCCATGATCCGGCGATACTGCACCGGCACCAGCATGGCGTGGGTCACACGGTGCTTTTCCGACAGCTTCAGGAACTGCTCGGCGTCGAACTTCGGCATCATCACCACCGTGCCGCCGTTCGAGATGGTCGGCAGGTAGGAGACCAGCGTGGTGTTCGAATAGAGCGGCGTCGACAGCATGGTCACCGCGTCGGCCGGATAGACGCCGCGGCGGATCTGGCCCCAGCGCATGCGGTGCGGCTGGACGATGCCCTTCGGCGCGCCGGTCGTGCCGGACGAATAGATGATGTTGAAGCCCTGGTCGGGATCGACCTCGACCGGTTCGGGCTTCACGCCCTTGGGCGCCAGCCAGTCCTCGAACGGAACCCCGGCGTCCGAGCCGTCGAGCGAGACCCGCTTGGCGGTGATCTGCGAGGCGACACCCTCGAGCTGCTTCGAGACGCCGGCGTCAAGGAAGAAAACCTTCGCCCCGGAGTCGTTCAGCATCATCACCAGGCTTTCCGGGGTCGAGGACGGCGCGAGCGGCGCGACGATCGCCCCCGCCCGCAGGACGCCGAAGAAGGTCGCCCCGTATTCGACGCTGCTGGTGGCGCAGACCGCGGCCACCTCGGCCTTGCCGACCCCGTCGCGCTGCAGCGCCACGGCGATGCGGTCCATCAGTTCGTCGAGCTCGGCATAGGAGATGGTTCGCTTGGCGTCGATGAGCGCCGGCTTGTCCCGCAGGTCCTTGGCCTGTTCGCGGATCACGTCGGCCAGGGTTCCGAATTCCTGGGTGAGCAGTTCTTCCGCGGACATGGCCTTCTCCCTCTCAAACACTTGTACGAACCCTAAAGCCCGAAACCGCGCCGGCCGCAATCGCCGCTTGCCATCTGCGGCTTCCCAAAGGGAAACTGCCCGCGCCCGCCACCGCATTTTCGGCGCGGCGTCCATTCATCGAAGGGCCGTCAGAGCTCACGCCATTTCCCAGGGACCGGAAACCCATGTCCGAAGAGATGATCTCGCTCGGCGCGAAGCTCAAACAGCTCGCCGAGTTGAAGCCCCACGCCCCCGCCGTGACCTGCGGCGCGACGACCCTGACCTACGAGCAGTTCCACCGCCTCTCGAACCGCGCTGCGCGCGGCCTGGCGGCCAAGGGGGTGAAGTTCGGCGACCTGGTCACGCTGGGCCTGCCCAACTCCACCGATTTCGCCGTGGCCTGCTGGGCGATCTGGAAGCTGGGCGCAACGCCTCAGCCGGTGTCCTTCCGCCTGCCCAAGGGCGAGTTGGAGGCGATCATGGAGCTGGCGAATACGCCGGTGGTGATCGCCCAGTTCGAGCACGAGATCGATCGGCCGCTGCTGTCGGTTCCCGACCTGTTGGCCCTGTCGGACGACGACAGTGACCTGCCCGACCTCACCGCCCCGGTCTCCAAGGCCCCGACCAGCGGCGGCTCGACCGGACGCCCCAAGCTGATCCTGTCGGGCCAGCCGGGCGAGACGGCCAGGGAAACGCCCGAGGTCGGCGGCTGGCGGCTGAAGCCGGGCAGCGTCGCCCTGCTGCCGGCCCCGCTCTATCACAACGCCGGCTTCGGCATGATGATGTCGGCCTTCAGCGTCGGCTGTCACATGGTGCTGATGCCGCGCTTCGACGCCGAGGCCGTCCTCGCCGAGATCGAGCGCAACCGCGCCACCTGGGTCTACCTGGTCCCGACCATGATGAACCGCATCTGGCATCTGCCGCAGGAGGTCCGCGCCAAATACGACCTCTCGTCGCTGGAGACCCTCTGGCACCTGGCCGCGCCCTGCCCGGCCTGGCTGAAGGAGGCCTTCATCCACTGGGTCGGCCCCGAGACGGTGATGGAGCTCTACGCCGGCACCGAGGCCCAGGCGGTCACCACCATTTCCGGCGCGGAATGGCTGGAGCACCGCGGCTCGGTCGGCAAGGTCACAGTCGGCGAGATGGTCGCGGTCGGGGACGACGGATCGTTCCTGGCCCCGCGCGAAGTGGGCGAGATCTACATGCGCCGTCCCGAAGGCGCGCCGCCCTCCTACAAGTACGTCGGGGCCACGGCCAAGGTGCTGCCCGGCGGTTGGGAGAGCCTGGGCGACATCGGCTGGTTCGACGAGGACGGTTATCTCTACCTGGCCGACCGGCGCACCGACATGATCCTGGTCGGCGGCTCCAACGTCTATCCGGCCGAGATCGAGGCGGCGCTGGAGGAGCATCCGGACGTGCAGTCCTGCGCGGTAATCGGCATCCCCGACGACGACCTGGGCAATCGCATCCACGCCATCGTCCAGACCAAGGGCTCGCGCGACGAGGCCTCGCTGCGCGCGCACCTGGCCGGCCAGCTCGTCACCTACAAGCAGCCGCGGACCTACGAGTTCGTCGACGAGCCCCTGCGCGACGACGCTGGCAAGGTCCGCCGCACCGCCCTGCGCGACGAGCGGATCGCGGCGATGAAACAGCCGGCCTAGGGGCGCTCCTGAGTGTCCTCCCGGAAGCCGCGCAGCGGCTGTCCGGGATCCAGGAACACCCGATCGTGTAGCCAGGGGCGCTGCCTCATCCCACCCTGCAACGCGGCGCGAATGGGTCCCGGTCTTGCTTCGCAAACCGGGAGGACACCTTGCGGGATCAACGGTTGCCGCACATGCTGCACCGCGATAAGCCAGACGCATTGTTCAAAGATAATTTCCGGGGAAACGCATGAGTATAAAAGGCAAGGCCTACATCATGGGGGCGTACGAGCATCCGCTCCGCGACGCGCCCGACAAGACCACGGCCCAGCTCCACGCCGAATGCGCCAAGGGCGCTCTGGAGGATGCGGGCCTCTCCAAGGACGACATCGACGGCTATTTCTGCGCCGGCGACGCCCCCGGCTTCGGCGCCATGTCGATGATCGACTACATGGGACTGCGCAACGTCCGCCACATGGACTCCACCGAGACCGGCGGCTCGTCCTACCTGCTGCACGTCGGCCACGCCGCCCAGGCGATCGCCGAGGGCAAGTGCAAGATCGCCCTGGTCACCCTGGCCGGGCGTCCGCGCCAGACCAAGTTCGGCGGCGGCGGCGGAGCCCGTCCCGGCCAGCTCAGCGACGGCCCGCCCGAGGCCGGCTTCGAGAACATCTACGGCGGCACCACCCACAACACCTACGGCATGTGCGCCATGCGCCACATGTACGAATACGGCACCACCAGCGAACAGCTGGCCTGGATCAAGGTCGCCGCCAGCCACCACGCCCAGTACAACGAACACGCCTTCCTGAAGGACGTGGTGACCGTCGAGCAGGTGGTGAACTCCAAGATGATCGCCGACCCGCTGCACCTGCTGGACTGCTGCGTGGTCACCGACGGCGGCGGCGCGCTGATCGTCACCAGTCCGGAGGTCGCCAAGAGCCTGAAGCGCCCCAAGGTGAAGATCATGGGCGCGGGCGAGTCGCCCAAGGGCCCCCAAGGCGGCAAGAGCCTCGACCTCACCCATTCGGGCGCGGTCTGGTCCGGCCCGATCGCCTTCGGCGAGGCCGGCGTCACCCCGGCCGACATCAAGTACGCCTCGATCTACGACAGCTTCACCATCACAGTGCTCATGCAGCTCGAGGACCTGGGCTTCTGCAAGAAGGGCGAGGGCGGCAAGTTCGTCGCCGACGGCAACCTGATCTCGGGCGTCGGCAAGCTGCCTTTCAACACGGACGGCGGCGGCCTGTGCAACAACCATCCGACCAACCGCGGCGGCATCACCAAGGTGATCGAGGCGGTGCGCCAGCTTCGCGGCGAAGCGCATCCGAAGGTGCAGGTGCAAAACTGCGACATCGCGCTCGCCCACGGCACCGGCGGCTCGCTGGGCACGCGCCATGGCGCGGCGACCCTGATCATGGAACGGGAGGCCTAAATCATGAGCGACGTTCAAGCCGAGGTCATGACCCGCGACATCCCCGTCCCGGCCGTCACCGTCGAGACCAAACCGTTCTGGGACGCGGCCGCCGAGGGCCGGTTCCTCATCAAGCGCTGCACCGGCTGCGGCCAGGCGCACTGGTATCCGCGCGCGCTGTGCCCCTTCTGCTTCTCGGACAAAACCGTCTGGGAAGAGAGCCCCGGCGAAGGGGTGATCTACAGCTACAGCATCATGCGCCGCTCGCCGACCGGCCCCTATGGCATCGGCTATGTCACCCTCGACGAAGGTCCGGCGGTGTTCACCAACTTCCTCGGCGTGGCGCCCGAGGCGCTCTCCATCGGCCAGCGGGTCAAGGTGCGCTTCCAGCCCACCGAAGGCGGCCCGCCGGTCCCGGCGTTCGCGCCGGTCTAGGGGGCTTGCCCCACCCTCCCCCTCGTGGGGAGGGTGAATCGCCGCAGAGCGGCGAGACGGGTAGGGTTTTCTGACTCAACAGCCCCCACCCTGACCGCTTCGCGACCCGTCCCTCCCCATAAAGGGGAGGGAAAAGTCTTCAGCCGAGCCGCCCCGCCACCCCCTCCGCCTCGCGCGGGTGGCGCAGGCGATGCACCTCCAGATGCCCGAACCGCGGGTCGGCCACACGGCCCGCGTACTCGGCCCGCCGCCGGGCCCAGGTGTCCCAGGCCCAGCGGATCGGGTGCTCCTTGCTGAGCCACATGCGCCAGTCCTCGCGGTTGCCGGTGCCGGGCCACAGTTCGGTGCGGTCGAAAGCGCCGACGATCGAGCGGCGGATCACACGCGGCATGATCACGCTGCGCTCATAGTCCAGCCAGACGAGGTGGGTGGCCCGGCGCCAGACCAGGTCGCGGACCTTGCCGTAATTGCCGTCGCTGACCCAGGCGTCCTGGTTCAGCGCCGCCTTCACCCGGCTGACGAACTCGTCAGGATCGTGGGAGTTGAGGTCCTTCCAGCCGGCTTGCCAGTTGATCGCATCGAGTTCGACATGCGGCAGGCCAAGGCTCGTCGCCAGCCGCCGGGCCAGGGTCGACTTGCCAGATCCCGAACTTCCGACCACCGCGATCCGCATCAGGCCTCCTGCGATACCTCCGCCAGCACCTCGTCCGTGTGCTCGCCCAGCCGCGGCGGATGCCTGCGGATGTTCGACGGCGTGCCGGTGAACTTCACCGGCGGCTTCATCGCCAAATAGGTCCCGGCGTCCGGGATCTCGAAGCGCTGGAAGAACTCCACCGCCTTCAGATG
Organism: Phenylobacterium sp.; assembly: GCF_041919955.1. Lineage (GTDB taxonomy): Bacteria > Pseudomonadota > Alphaproteobacteria > Caulobacterales > Caulobacteraceae > Phenylobacterium. The sequence continues at coordinate 14,294 of NZ_JAYRSU010000024.1, forward strand.
CGGATCGTCCGGCAGGTCGTCCAGCCGGTTGGTCCGGGTCACCGGGATCGACAGCGGCTTCAGCAGCTCCAGCCATTCGTCCGTGGTCTTGGTCACGGTCACCGTCTCGACCAGGGCGTAGAGCTCATGGATGTGGCGGCCGCGCTCCAGGCCCTGGAACCGCGGATCCTTGCCGAAGGTCTCGCCCCAGCCGGCGACATCGAAGAAAACGTCCCACTGCTTGTCGGTATAGGGCAGCAGGCCGATGTAGCCGTCCTTGGTCGGGAAGGGCTTGCGGTGCGGATTGACAACCCGCTGATAGCCCCATTGGCCGGTCGGCGGATCGAAGCTGTGGTCGTAGAGGTGCTCGACCAGGTTGAAGCTGGTCACGCATTCCAGCATCGGCACCTCGATGAACTGGCCCTCCCCTGTCCGCTCGCGGCTGAGCAGGCCCGCGGTGATCGCCTGACACATGAAGAGGCCCGAGACTTTGTCGGCCACCAGGCTGGGTAGAATGCGCGGCGTCGGGTTTCCGTCGGTGCGCGGCAGCACGTCGGCCAGGCCCGATGCCGACTGGATCAGGTCGTCATAGGCCGGCTCGCCCGCATAGGGGCCTTCCGAGCCGTAGCCGGCGGCGTGGACATAGACGATGTCGGGCTTAAGGGCCTTCACGTCCTCGTAGGCCAGGCCCAGACGTTTCAGCCCGTCGTAGCGGATCGAGGTGGCGAAGACGTCGCTCTCCTTGATCAGCGCTTCCAGCGCCTGGCGCGCCTTGGCGTCCTTCATGTCCAGGACCACCGAGCGCTTGTTGCGATTGATGGCGAGAAAAATGGGGCCGAGGTCGCGCGGCCAGCCCTGGGGCGTGTGGCCCGGCCAGCGCATGATGTCGCCGCCCGCGCCGCGCCCCGAGCCCGGATCCTCGATCTTGATCACGTCGGCGCCCTGGTCGGCCAGCATCTGGGTGGCGTAGGCGCCGAATACGACACTGGTCAGGTCGAGGATCCGCACGCCCTTGAGCGGACCGGTCGCCTCGGCGGCGAGCTGCTTGGTTTCCGACACCCTGGGCTCCCTTGCGTCCTATGCCTTTCCCGCGACCTAAGCGGCGCGCACGAGCCCTGGCAATGGCGCCCTCACGTCAGCTAGATTTCCGCATATGCGGAAAACTCAGCGAGCGCTCGACACATGACGGCCTCTGCAGTGAAATCGGCTCAACGGGTCTTCGAGATACTCGAGTATTTCGACAGGGCTCGACGGCCTCTTTCACTAAAGGACATCTGCGAACACCTTTCATATCCGGTATCCAGCGGCGCGATGGTGCTGAAAAGCCTCGTCGTCCTGGGCTATCTTCAGTACGACCGACGCACCCGCACCTATCTTCCGACGATGCGCATCGCGGTGCTTGGAAACTGGGTGCCCAAGACCCTGTTCGGCGAGATGAACATCCTGCCAATCATGGAGGCGCTGCGGGATGAGACCGGCGAGACCATCGTGCTGGGCGCCCAGAGCGACCTCTACGCCCACTACGTCCACGTCGTGCACGCCCAGGAGCCGCTGCACTACGCGCCCTCGCCCGGGACCATCCGGCCGCTGGCGCGCAGCGGGATCGGTCAGCTGCTGCTGAGCGGCCTGCCGCGGCGCGATGTCGAGCTGCTGGTCCGGCGGATCAACATCGCCGACCCGGAGCACCGGATCGACATCGACAGCCTGGGGCAGGACCTCGCCCAGATCCGCCGCCAGGGCTTCGTCTTCTCGCGCAGCCTGTTCACGCAGGGAGTCGGGATGGTGGCGATGCTGCTGCCCCAGGCGCCGTTCGGACGCCGCTTCGCGCTGGGCCTGGCCGGTTCCGTCGATCGGCTGGACCGGGAGCTGGATGATCATCTTCGGCGCTTGCGCGCCGCCACGGAAACCATGGCCTGAAGTAGGCCCAACGAGGGGAAACGAGCCATGGACTTCGCGCTCTCAGACGAGCACCGGATGCTGAAGGAGCTGGTCGCCCGCTTCGTGCAGGACGAGCTGATGCCGCTCGAGGCCGGAGTGCTGGCCCGCGAGGCGGCCGGCGGGGGCCTGACCATCGGCCCGAAAGAGAACCAGCGCCTGGACGAGGTCTCCAAGTCGCTCGGCCTCTGGGGGCTGGACGCGCCCGAGGACGTCGGCGGCGTCGACCTGCCGGCGGTGGCGATGGTCGGGGTCAACGAGGAGCTGGGCAAGACCATCACCCCCTACACCCTGCCGCCGGACTCGCCGAACCTGCGGATGCTGGCGGCGACGGTGAACGAGCGGCAGCGCGAGGCGTACCTCGCCCCCTATGTCCGCGGCGAGACGGTAAGCGCCATCGGCATCTCCGAGCCGGGGGCGGGCGCCGATCCCGCCGGAATGATCACCCGGGCGGTGCGCGACGGCGAGGACTGGGTCATCGACGGCCGGAAGATCTGGATCAGCCGGGCCGAGGAAGCCGACTTCACCATTCTGATGGCGGTGACCGACAAGGAGAAGGGTTCGCGCGGCGGCATCTCGGCCTTTCTGGTCGACAAGGGAACGCCCGGCTTCAACGTCCTGCGCCGCATTCCGATGATCGGAGGCCAGGCGACCTATGAGGTGGCGCTGGAGGGTTGCCGGGTCGAGGGCTGGAAGCTGCTGGGTCAGGAGGGGAACGGCTTCGGGCCCATGCAGCTGCGCCTCGGAACGCGGCGGATCGAGATGGCCTCCTGGTCGATCGGCATGGCCCAGCGGGCGCTGGACATGATCTGCGAGTACGCGCCCCAGCGTAAGACCTTTGGCCTGCCGCTTTCAGAACGCCAGGCGATCCAGTGGTGGGTGGCGGACGCCGCCACCCGCATCCACGCCGCGCGGCTTATGACCTATGACTGCGCCTGGAAGCTGGACCAGGGTCGTGACGTGCGGGTTGAGATATCGATGATCAAGGCCTACGCCACCGAGATGGCCTGGGAGGTTGTCGACCGCGCCATGCAGACCTTCGGCGCCATGGGCATGACCAAGGAGCTGCCCCTGCAGCTCATGGCCAGTCGCCTGCGCACCATGCGAATCTACGACGGCCCCACCGAAGTCCACAAATGGGTGGTGGCCCGCAACCTGATGGGATCGAGACGATGAAGACGGCTTATGGCGACCACCTGACCGTGAGCACCGAGGGCCATGTAGCCACGGTGACCATCGACCGCCCGCCGAACAACCACGTCTCGGTCGACCTGATGCGCGACCTGGCCGACGCCCTGGAAACGATCGATCGCGACAACAACATCCGCGCCGTCGTCCTGGCCTCGGCCGGCAAGGCGTTCTGCGCCGGCGCCGACCTGGTCTCGCCGACCGGGATCGGCGGCACAGGCATGAGCGGCATCGACAGCCTTTACGACCAGGCCGTCCGCCTGTTCTCCGTCGAGACGCCGATCGTGGCGGCGGTGCAAGGCGCGGCGGTCGGGGCGGGCCTTGGCCTCGCCCTCGTCGCCGACTTCCGCGTCGTCGCACCCGAGGCGCGGTTCAGCGCCAATTTCGTCAAGCTCGGCTTCCATCCGGGCTTCGGCCTGACCCACACCCTGCCGCGGCTGGTGGGCGAACAGCGCGCCAACCTGATGTTCCTCACCGGCAGGCGCATCAAGGGCGAGGAAGCGTTGGCATGGGGCCTGGCAGACGAACTTGTCCCGCTCGACCGCCTGACGCCCACCGCCCAGGCCCTGGCCGCCGAGATCGCCGAGAACGCCCCGCTGGCCGTGGTCGCGACCCGCAAGACCCTGCGCGGCGACCTTGCCGCTGCGGTTCGCGCGCAAACCAATCACGAGCACGCCCAGCAGACCATCCTGCGCGCCACCGAAGACTTCGCGGAGGGCGTCCGCGCGGTGCAGGAACGCCGCGCCGGAGTGTTCAAGGGGCGCTAACGCGGATCACCATCTGAAAGGCGGGGTTTGACGCCCCGCCTTTTTTCTGCGCTTATATTCATCCAAATGGGTGAATAATGCAGATCGACGACGCACTTCAGGCCATGGCCGATCCGACCCGCCGCGCGATCCTGGCGCGGCTGGCCCTGGGCGAGGCGCGCGTCACGGACCTGGCCGCGCCGTTCGACATCTCGCTGAACTCGGTCTCCAAGCACATCCGCGTACTGGAGCGGGCCGACCTCGTGCGCCGCCGCAGGGCCGGGCGCGAGCACCTGCTGTCGTTCAATCCCCAGGCCATGGACGCCGCCTGGGCGTGGATGGAACAGCAGCGGGCGCTGTGGAACCGCAGCCTCGCCGCCCTGGACGCCCTTCTACTGGAAGAGGATCGCATGCGATGAAGACGCTCAACCGCCAAGCCCTGCCGCTTCCGCCGCAGGCCGCCGTCGAGGCCTGGTTCGCGCCGCAGACCATGCCGGCGCTGGGTCTCAAGGCCGCGGAGGTCGATCCGCGCCAGGGCGGAGCCTTTGCCTTCCACACCCGCCAGGGGCACGTCACCAGCGCCCCCGCCGGCGTGCTGGCGGCCCGCTCATGAGCGCCCCCGCCGTCGTCGTCGTCCGCCGGCGCTTCGCCGCCTCGCCCGAGCGCGTCTTCGACGCCTGGCTGGATTCGGAGCGCGTCGCGAGGTTCCTGTTCGCGACCCCGACCGGCCAGATCGTCCGCGTCGAGATCGACGCGCGGGTCGGCGGTCGTTTCCTGATCGTCGACCGGCGGCCCGACGTCGGCGAGGCCGAGCACTACGGCCGCTATGTCGAGATCGACCGGCCGCGGCGGCTGGTCTTCGATTTCGCGGTCGACCAGCACATGAAGGAAACCACCCGGGTGACGATCGAGATCACGCCTCACGGGAGCGGGTGTGAGCTGGTTCTCACGCACGAGGGCGTGCCGTCGGACTACGCCGAACGCACCAAGGGCGGTTGGACGATGATCGTGGAGGGCCTGGAGGGCGCCCTCTAGGCCGCCTTGCCCAACTGCGACGCGGCTCGCGCCAAGTCGGTGATCCGGTCCCACTCTCCGGCGCGGATCGCATCGGCCGGCGCGACCCAACTGCCACCCACGCAGATCACGTTCGGCAGGGCCAGGTAGTCGGGGGCGTTCTTCACGTCGACGCCGCCGGTCGGGCAGAAGGTCGCCTGGGGGAACGGGCTCGAAAACGCCTTCAGAGCGCCGACGCCGCCGACCACGTTGGCCGGGAACAGCTTGAAGTGCGTGAAGCCGGCCCGCAGGCCGCGCATCAGCTCGGTGGCGGTGGCCACGCCCGGCAACAGCGGGGTAGGACCGTCCACGCCCTCACCCTCGATCAGGCCAGGGCTGACCGCGAACTTCGCGCCGGCGTCGGCGACCGCCTGGCGGGCCGAGGCGGTGATGACGGTCCCGGCGCCGACCACCGCGCCCTCGACCTCGCCGGCGATGCGGCGGATGCAGTCCAGCGCGACCGGGGTGCGCAGGGTCACCTCCAGGGCGTAAAGCCCGCCGGCGACCAGGGCGCGGGCCAGCGGCACGGCGTGCGCCTCGTCCTCGATGATCAGCACCGGGACGACGGGGGCGAGCTTCAGGATCTCGGCGAGGGTCACAGCAGGCTTCCTTCCATTTGCTCCAGCACCCGCGCCGCGCCCACCAGGGCCGCATAGGGATGCACGATCAGCGAGGTCGGGATCTCGCGCGTGTAGTCCGAGAGTCGGCCCTTGTCCTCGAAGCGGCGGCGGAAGCCGCCGGAGGCGAGGCGATCGGCCATGCGCGGGGCGATGCCCCCGGAGACATAGACCCCACCGCGGGCGCCGCAGATCAGGGCGATGTCGCCGGCGGTCGAGCCGAGGATCTCGCAGAACCGTTCCAGGGTCTCGTCGGCGAGCAGGTCGCCGCCCTGCTGGCCGGCCGCCAGCACCTCCTTTTCGTCCTTCAGGTCCGCCGCCACCCCGCGCACGTCGGCCAGGCCCCGATAGAGCGCATAGAGGCCCGGTCCCGACAGCAGGCGCTCGATGGAGACCCGGCCGTGGGTGCGGCGCAGCGAGGCCCAGATCGCCGCTTCGACGCCGTCATAGGGCGCGAAGCCCGCATGGCCGCCCTCGCTCGGCACTGTGATGTCGCCGCGGTCGGTGCGCACCACCATCGAGACGCCGAAGCCGGTTCCCGCGCCCAGCACAAGGATCGGCGCGCCTTGGGCGCCGCGGATCTGCGGGCCGATCACCCGCAGGTCGTCGGCGTCCAGCACCGGCGCGGCCAGGGCCTGGGCCGCGAAGTCGTTGATCAGCCGCGCGCCGTGGAACTCGAACGCGCCGATCAGCTCGGCCTCGGAGATGCGCCAGTCGAGATTGGTGAACTCGATCTCGCCGTCGACCACGGGGCCGGCGACCGCGATCGCCGCCGACTGCAGCCGCTGGCGGCCGACCGTAGTCTCGAGATATTCGCCGATCACCTCGGTCAGCGAGCCGAACTCTGCGGCGGGATAGGTCTTAGGATTGCGGATGCGGCCGGTGGAATCGACCACCGCCAGACGGGCGTTGGTGCCCCCGACATCGCCTACCAGGCCGGTATAGACCGTCTTCACGCAGCATCTCCGAATAGCGCGCCGCCGCCCTGCTCGGCCGGCGCCGCCGCCCGGCGCATCCAGCCGAACAGTTCGCGCCCATAGCCGAAGCCGGGCTGCACGACCCGCGCCTTCTCCCGTCCCGCGAACTCCCCCGCGTCGGCGAGGATTTGCAGCGAACCGGCATGGGCGTCCAGCCGGATCATGTCGCCGTCGCGCACCTGCGACAGCGGACCGCCGTGCGCGGCCTCGGGGCTGACGTGGATGGCCGCAGGCACCTTGCCGGACGCGCCGCTCATTCGCCCGTCGGTGACCAGGGCGACCTTGAAGCCCTTGTCCTGCAGCACGCCCAGCACGGGGGTCAGGCTGTGCAGCTCGGGCATGCCGTTGGCGCTCGGGCCCTGGAAGCGGACCACGGCCACGAAGTCGCGGTTCAGTTCCCCGCGCTTGTGGGCCTCCAGCAGCTCGTCCTGGTCCTCGAACACCAGGGCGGGCGCTTCGACCACCAGGTTCGCCTCCTTGACCGCCGAGGTCTTGATGACCGCGCGGCCCAGGGCTCCGGTCAGCAATCGCATGCCGCCCTCCGGCTGGAAGGGATCGTCGGCGGGCCGCAGGATGTCGCGGTTCAGCGACTCCGCCGTCCCTTCGCGCCAGACCAGCTTGCCGTCCTGCAGGAACGGTTCCTGCTGGTAGCGGCGCAGCCCGCCACCGGCCACCGTCGTGACGTCCTCGTGCGCCAGGCCCGCGTCCAACAGTTGGCGCACGACGAAGGCCATGCCGCCGGCGGCATGGAAGGCGTTCACGTCCTCCGATCCGTTCGGATAGACCCGCGCCAGCAGCGGCGTGACCTTCGACAGCTCGTCGAAGTCCTGCCAGTCGATGACAATCCCCGCCGCCCGCGCCATGGCGACCAGGTGCAGGGTGTGGTTGGTCGATCCGCCCGTGGCCAACAGGCCGGCGATGGCGTTGACGATAGCCTTCTCGTCCACCACCCGGGCCATCGGCGTGTAGTCGTTGCCCTGGTGGCCGATCTCGACCGCACGCTTGGGGGCCGCCGCCACCAGGGCGTCGCGCAGCGGCGTGTTCGGATGCACGAAGGCCGAGCCCGGCAGGTGCAGGCCCATCATCTCCATCATCATCTGGTTGGAGTTGGCGGTGCCGTAGAAGGTGCAGGTGCCCGGGCCGTGATAGGACTTCATCTCGCTGTCGAGCAGCTCGTCGCGGGTGGCCTTGCCCTCGGCGAACAGGCCGCGCACGCGGGCCTTCTCGGCGTTCGACAGGCCCGAGGTCATCGGCCCGCCGGGCACGAAGATCACCGGCAGATGGCCGAACGACAGCGCGCCGATGGTCAGGCCCGGGACGATCTTGTCGCAGATGCCCAGCATCAGGGCGGCGTCGAAGGCGTCGTGAGTCAGGGCCACGGCCGTGGCCATGGCGATCACGTCGCGCGAGAACAGCGACAGCTCCATGCCCGGGCGGCCTTGCGTGACGCCGTCGCACATGGCCGGCACGCCGCCTGCGTACTGGGCGGTGGCGCCTACCTCTTCCGCCGCGGCCTTGATGATGGCCGGAAAGCGCTCCAACGGCTGGTGGGCCGAGAGCATGTCGTTATAGGCCGAGACGATGGCCACGTTCGGGGCGCTGGGATTGCGCATGCGCTGCTTGGTCCCGTCGGACTCCGCGGCGAAGGCATGGGCCCAGTTGGCGCAGGACAGCTTGGCGCGCCCCGGCCCGTCGTGGCGGGCGGCGTCCATCCGGGCCAGGTAGTCGGCGCGGCTCTCGCGGCTACGCTCGACGATACGCGCGGTGACCGCGGCTGTGACGGGGTGCAAGGGCATGTTCCAACTCCGACTACGGGGTCCAGAGAATCCGCACGGGGGCTTTGGCCTGATCCAGCAACGCGTGCACGGGCAGGCCGCTCCCCCCTTCGACGATGTGTTTCTTCTTCTCCCCCGAGATCAGGACGAGGATCAGCCGCGCTTGCAGGAGAGCGGGCATGGTCATCGTCACCCGGGCGATCGGCGGCGAACCGACGCCTGCGGGTATCCCGAGGCAGAATCGAGTCCCGGCCGGATCCATGCCCAGATCCAGAACCGGACTGCCGGGGATGAGCGAAGCGACGTGTCCGTCCTCCCCCATGCCCAGCAGCATGACGTCATAGGGCGCCAGGGCCCGAACCCCAACCTCCACCTTTTCGGCCGCCGCCTCGACGTTCTCCGCGGCCGTGCTGATCGGGGTGAAGACGGCCTTTGCCGCGGCGTCCGTCAGCAGCCGCTCGCGCACCAGCCGCTCGTTCGAGTCGGGCGATGAGATAGGCACGAACCGATCGTCCGACAGCGTCACACCGACCCTGGCCCAATCGACGTCCCGGGCCTGGGCCAGCAGGTCGTAGACGGGGGCTGGCGAGCGGCCGCCCGTACCGACCAGGCTCGCCGCGCCGCGTTCTGCAAGGGCCGACTTCAGGGCGGCGATCACCGCCTGGGCGGCGGCCTGAGCGAGGTCTGCGGACGTGGCGTAGGTTTCGATCATGCCACGCCCATAGCCCACCCGCGCGACGAACGCGCGTCCTCTTTGACCGGCAGGCGCCGGAAAAGACTCACGTTCGCGGAACCCGAACCGCCGCTCGGGTGCTTCTCCAACGGCCGCGCCTCCGGGTCGCAGGAGCCGGGCCGCAGCACGCCAGACAACACGGAGGTCGCGCCATGAGGATCGCCCAGGTTCCGCCGCTCTATGAGGCCGTGCCGCCGCGCTTCTATGGAGGAACCGAACGGGTCGTCTCGCACCTGACCGACGCCCTGGTCGAGCTTGGCCACGACGTAACCCTGTTCGCCAGCGCAGAGGCCGGGACCAAGGCCGAACTGGTCAAGGTGCGTGATCAGGCCATTCGCCTCGACCCCGCGCCGCTGAAGTCGGACCTGGCCGCCCACATGTCGATGCTGTGGGACGTGCGCCGCCGCGCGCACGAGTTCGACGTCATCCACTTCCACACCGACATGATCCATTTCCCGTTTTTCGAGGACATGGCCAGCCGCACCCTGACGACGCTGCACGGCCGCCTGGACCTCAAGGACCTGCCAGGCGTCTACTGGCGCTGGAAGCAATTCCCGCTGGTCTCGATTTCCGACTCCCAGCGCCGGCCGCTGGCGTTCGCCAACTGGGCCGGCACCGTGCACCATGGCATGCAGGCCGAGCTCTATCGTCCCAGCTACCAGCCCGGCGGCTATCTCGCCTTCCTCGGCCGCATCTCGCCGGAGAAGCGCCCCGACCGCGCCATCGCCATCGCCAAGCGGCTGGGCGCGCCGCTTAAGATCGCCGCCAAGGTCGATCCGGCCGATGTCCGCTACTTCCAGGAGAAGATCGAGCCGCTGATCATCGGACAGAAGCTGATCGAGTTCGTCGGTGAGATCGGCGATGACGCCAAGTCCGATTTCCTGGGCGGCGCCAGCGCCCTGCTCTTCCCCATCGACTGGCCCGAACCGTTCGGCCTGGTGATGATCGAGGCCATGGCCTGCGGCACGCCGGTGATCGCCTATGGCTGCGGCTCGGCGCCCGAGGTGGTCGAGGACGGCCTCACCGGCTTCGTGGTCCATGACGAGGACGAGGCCGTCGCCGCCCTGGGGCGCGTGGGCGACTTGAACCGGCGGGAGGTTCGGCGCAGATTCGAACAGCGGTTCTCGGCGCAAGTGATGGCGCAGAGCTATCTCGACCTCTATGCCGGCCTGGCGCCGGGCCGCGCGGAGCGTGGCGTGTCTCTGGCCGCCAGCGCCTGAGGAACGAGGCGATGGACGATCTCGCGCCGGCCCCCGACGCGCCGGTCGAAACGGGCGAGACGGGTGAACCGAGGGTCCCCCACCGGCTGTTCGCCCTGAAGGACAAGGACACCTTCGTGGTGGCCGACGCCTTCGGCGACATCCTGGGCGTGGGCGACGGCCTGTTCCACAACGACACCCGCATCCTGTCGCGTTTCCGTGTGCTGTTGGGCGGCCGCCCGCCCTCGCTGCTGTCGGCGGCCATCGCCCAGGACAACGTGTTCTTTACCTCGCACGGCGCCAACCAGGCCCTGCCCTATCCCGGCGGCCCGGTCGGCCCGCCCGGCGTGCTGCACGTCGAGCGCAAGCGGTTCCTGTGGGAGGAGCGGCTCTACGAGCGCATCGCCTGCGTGAACTACAGCCGCGACGTGGTGCTGATCCCGCTCTCGGTCGAGTTCGGCGCCGACTTCCGCGACATGTTTGAGGTGCGCGGCATGCACCGCGAGCGGCGCGGCCTAGTCTATCCGCCGCAGATCGGCGAGCGCGGCGTGCGGCTCGCCTATCAAGGACTCGACGAGGTCGAGCGCTCGAGCGTCATCTCGTTCTCGGACCCGCCGGGGCGCATGGGCGGCTCACGCGCCGACTACATGTATTCGCTCCAGCCCGAGGGCCGGCTGGAACTATATATCGAAGTCGGCGAGCACGACGGCGTCGTTCCCAGCCGCGAGCGGTTCCGCGCCGCCGCGGCCCGCGCCCGCTGGGACATGCGCGCCCGCCGCCGGCACGGGGCCCGAATGAAGACATCGGGCCGGCTGTTCAACGAATGGCTTGAAAAGTCGCGCTCGGACCTGGCCTTGCTGACCACGCGCATGGAGACGGGCCCCTATCCCTATGCGGGCATTCCCTGGTTCTCCACCGCCTTCGGGCGCGACGCCATCATCACGGCCTGGCAGATCCTCTGGTTCGAACCGTCTCTGGCCCGCGGCGTTCTGACCTATCTGGCCGCCCACCAGGCCGAGGAACGCTCAGCCTTCCGCGACTCGGCGCCGGGCAAGATCATGCATGAGACCCGCAAGGGCGAGATGGCCGCCTTGGGCGAGGTTCCCTTCGCCCGCTACTACGGCGGCGTCGACACCACGCCGCTGTTCGTCGCCCTGGCCGGCGCCTATGTCGAGCGCACACGCGACATGGGCCTGATCGACGACCTGTGGCCAGCCCTGACGCGCGCCATCCGCTGGATCGACCAGTTCGGCGACTCGGACGGCGACGGCCTGATCGACTATCAGCGCGGCAAGGACTCCGGCCTCGCAAACCAGGGCTGGAAGGACAGCGAAGACAGCGTCTTCCACGCCGACGGCCGTTTTCCCAACGGCCCGATCGCCCTCGTCGAGGTTCAGGGCTACGCCTTCTCGGCCTACCGGGCGATGGCCAATCTCGCCCACCAGCGCGGCGACCAGGACAACGCCGCCCGTTGGGCGGCGCGGGCCGAACAGATCCGCGAGGCGGTCGAGCGACGGTTCTGGATGCCCGAACACGACTTCTACGGCATCGCCATCGACGGTGCGGGCGAGCTCTGCCGCGTGCTGACCAGCAATCCCGGCCACCTGCTGTTCTCGGGCCTGCCGGCTCCGGACCGGGCGCGCAAGGTGGCCGACCGGCTGATGTCGGCCGCCTTCGACTCCGGCTGGGGCGTGCGTACGCTGGCGACCGGCGAGGCTCGTTTCAACCCGATGAGCTACCATAACGGCTCGATCTGGCCGCACGACACGGCGATCTGCGCCATGGGCCTGTCACGCTACGGCGAGCGCGAGGGCGTGGTCAGCATGACCGCCAACCTGTTCGAGACCGCCAACACCTTCGAGATGCGCCTGCCCGAGCTGTTCTGCGGTTTCCCGCGCATGGCCGGCGAGCCGCCCGTCGCCTACCCCGTCGCCTGCCTGCCGCAGGCCTGGGCCGCAGGCTCGGTGTTCATGATGCTGCAGGCGTGCCTGGGCCTGACCGTCGACGGCTGGAATCGCGAGGTCCGCGTCGCCGACCCGCGCCTGCCGATCGGCATCGATCGCCTGGAGATCGACGGTCTGCGCATGGGTGACGAAAAGGTCGACCTGCTGTTCGAGCGCACCGGCCGGCGCATCGACGTCCAGGGCCGCAGCCGCACCGGCGTACAGGTCAAGGTGCGCTAGGCGCGGGCCCGGGCTTCTCCGACCCCGCCGCCTTCTCCCGCGCCCTCAAGCGCTGGACCGGGACCAGTCCGCTCGACGCCCGCGAGGGCTAGGCCGTCGCCCGCCGCATGTGGCTGGGCCGCAGGCCGCCGTCCCGCTGCATGATGCGCCGCAGGGCCGAGGGGTCGGCGTAGCCGACTCGTCGGGCGATCTCCTCGACCGGCAACCGCGTGGTCTCGATCAGATCGGTGGCGGCCTCGATGCGCATCCGCTGAAGGAAGCGGATCGGCGAGAGGGCGGTCGCCCGCTCCACCCTACGGGCGAATGTCCGCGGCGCCAGGCCCGCCGCGGCGGCCAGGTCGGCGACCTTCAGGTCCTGGTCCAGCCGTCCGCGCGCCCAGGCCTCGGCCCTGGCCACATGATCGTCGGCCGCCGCCAGATAGCTGAGCGCCATGTAGCGCGACTGCGAGCGCCGCTCGTCCATCAGCAGGTAGCGCGAGCAGCGGGCCGCCAGTGAGGCGCCGCCGAGCCGCGCCACCAGACTCAGCATCAGGTCCATCTGCGCCATGGCGGCGCCGGCCGTGGTCACGCCGCCGTCGCGGACGATCAGCTCGTCCATCACCAGCTCGATGTCGGGATGCATGCGCGCCAGCAGCGGCGCCAGCCACCAGGAGGTTGTGGCCCGCCGCCCGTCGAGCAGCCCGGCCCGGGCGAGCAGGAAGGCGCCCGAGCAGGACGTCGCAACCTCTATTCCCTCGTCTCGCGCCCAGGCCAGACGTGCGGCGGCCGACTGCATATCGGGGTCTTGCAGTCGGCGCTCGATCGCTTCGGCGTCGGTCAGAGCCAGACCAGGCACGATCACCAGGTCAGGCCGCGCGCCCGGGGCCGCGGCGCCCATCACGGCCGACCAGGCCTCAGCGCCCGAGCCGCTGGCCCAGACTCGGAAAGGCCCGCCGCCCGCCCGGCGCGCGGCAAGCTGATTGGCGGTGGCCAGCAGCTCCAGGGTCAGGGCGACGCTGGACGGGGAGGATCCGGCCAGGATCAGCACCTCGATCTCGATCATTGTCCTAAATTGCCTGTCTAATGTCATTTTCGACACTAGCGGCCGCATGTCCTCGCCGCCAGCCTTGGCCGACGGACACGGGAGGCGCAGATGAGCTTTGTCGGCGGATGTTATTGCGGGGGGCTGCGCTATCGCGCCGAGGGCCAGCCCATCCTGAAGGGCGAGTGCTACTGCAGAGCCTGCCAGCACATCAGCGGCGGCGGTCCGCACCTCTTCATGATCATGCCCGCCGCGGGCTTTTCCTGGACGGACGGAGAGCCGGCGCGCTTCACCAAGCCGGACCTGGAGGGCGCTGTAACCCGCGAGTTCTGCCCCCATTGCGGAACCGCGGTGGCCACCCGGCGGCCCGGGCTGGAGGCGGTGATCCTGCGCATCGGCACACTGGACGATCCGGCCGAGTTCGGCGCGCCGCGGGTGGCGATCTTCACCGCCCAGAAGCAGGGCTTCCACGTGGTCCGAGAGGGCCTGCCGGCCTTCCCCGATATGCCCGGCTAACGCCGAGGCGCGTGGGCGATGCGCAGGATGTTGGCCGCGCCCGGCGAGCCCATCGGGAAGCCGGCCAGGATGATCACCCGCTGGTTGGGCTCGGCCAGTTCGGCGCAGACCGCTTCGTCCACCGCCACTCGGGCCAGTTCCTCGGGGTCGTTCGGCTGGATCACCACGCGCGGCTCCACGCCCCAGACCAGGCAGAGCTTGCGGGCGGCCTTGATGTTGGGCGTCAGGGCGAGGGTCGGCTGCAAGGGCCGCTCGCGCGCCAGGCGCAGCGAGGTGCGGCCGGTCGTCGTGAAGGCGGCGATGCAGGCGGTCGAGGCGCTTTCGGCCGCGCGGCTGGCCGCGGCCACCAAAGCGTCGGCGTCGGCGTCCTCGATCGGATACTCGGCGCGCATCAGCTCAGGCCAGCGCGGATCCTGCTCCACCCGGGTCAGGATGCGGTTCATGATCGTCACAGCCTCGAGCGGATACTCCCCCGCCGCGGTCTCGGCCGACAGCATCACCGCATCGGCGCCCTCATAGACCGCCCCGGCGACGTCCGAGGCCTCGGCGCGTGTCGGCGTCGGGGCGTGGATCATCGATTCCAGCATCTGGGTGGCGACGATCACCGGGATGCCGCGGGTGCGGGCCGCGCGGACCAGCGCCTTCTGCACCACCGGCACGTCCTCGGGATTGAGCTCCACGCCCAGGTCGCCCCGGGCCACCATCACCCCGTCACAGAGGTCGAGGATCTCGTCGAGCGCCTCGATCGCCGCCGGCTTCTCGATCTTGGCGAGCACCGCGGCGCGGCCCTGCACGATCTGGCGCAGTTCGGCCATGTCGGAAGCGCGCTGTACGAAGGAGAGCGCCACCCAATCGACGTTCTGCTGCAGCGCGAAGGCCAGGTCTTCGCGGTCCTTGGCGGTCAGCGCCGGAATCGGGATCGCATGGCCAGGCAGGTTCAGACCCTTGTGGTTCGAGAGCTGGTCGCCCGACAGCACCTCGGTCTCGGCGAAGCCGGGACCGTTACGCCGAACCCGCAGCCGCACCTTGCCGTCATCCAGCAGAATGTCCGAGCCCGGCCGCAGCACGCTGAAAACCTCGGCCAGCGGCACGCCCACCCGGCTGGCGTCGCCCGGCTCGTCCGAGACGTCGAGGCGGAAGTCCTGGCCGACCTTCAGCCGCACCGTCCGGTCGGCGAACTCGCCCAGCCGGATCTTCGGCCCCTGCAGGTCGGCAAGCACGGCGAGCGGCCGGCCCACCGCCGCCTCGGCGGCGCGGACATTGGCGATGGTGCGCGCGTGATCCTCGTGCGTCCCGTGGCTGAAGTTCACCCGAAACACGTCGGCGCCTGCGCTGGCCAGCTGCACGACCTTCCCAGCCTCGCGGCTGGCAGGTCCCAGGGTCGCAACGATTCGGGCGCGGCGGGCGCGGATCATCTGATCTCCATTGGCTTTGGACAGGCGCGCGGCCGCATCGCGGCGCGCCCGGCGCCCGCACTATGCCTTATCGGGACGATGTGACGAGTGTTTCCCGCAGGCCACGCTTGCGCCCCTACGCGGCCCTAGGGTTCGATCGGCAAGAACCTGAAGCCGGCTCGCGAATTTCCTGACGAATGACCCAGTCCCTCGACCTCTTTCCCATCGGCAACTGCGCGGCCAGCGGCCTGATCGACCGAGCCGGCCGGCTCGTCTGGGCCTGCGCCCCCAGGGTGGACGGCGACCCGATGTTTTCGAGCCTGCTCGGCGCCGATCCCGACGCAGAGCCAGAATCCCACGGCCATTGGGGCGTCGAGGTGGAGGATCTGGCCGACGTCTCCCAGACCTATCTGCGCAATACTCCGATCCTGGTGACGCAGATGTCCGACCGCTCGGGCGCGAGCCTGCAGGTGATCGACTTCTGCCCGCGCTATCGGCAGTTCGGCAGGATCTATCGCCCGCTCGCCTTCATCCGCCTCGTCCGTCCCTTGAGCGGCACGCCAAAAGTGCGCATCCGCCTGCGCCCGACCGTGAACTGGGGCGAGCGGCCGGCTGGCCGCACCAGCGGCTCCAACCACATCCGCTTCGTGGGCGGCGAGACCACCCTTCGGCTGACCACCGACGCGCCGGTGTCGCACATCCTCGACGAGCGGACGTTCCGGCTGGAGGAGCCGGTGGCCATGTTCCTGGGCCCCGACGAAGGCTTCGACGCCGACCTCGCCAGCACCTGCGAGCGAATGCTGAAGGAGACCACAGACTACTGGCGCAGGTGGGTGCGCACGCTGTCGGTGCCGCTGGAATGGCAGGAGGCGGTGATCCGCGCGGCGATCACCCTGAAGCTCTGCGCACATGAGGAAACCGGCGCCATTGTCGCAGCCCTGACCACCTCGATCCCTGAACACGAGGGCAGCGGCCGCAACTGGGACTACCGCTACTGCTGGCTGCGGGACGCCTATTATGTGGTCCAGGCGCTGAACCGGCTCGGCGCCGCCGACATGCTGGAGAACTATCTCGGCTATCTGCGCAACCTCGTCGACCGCACGCGCGGCGGGCACATTCAACCCCTCTATGGCGTGGGGATGGAGCCGTCTCTGACCGAGCATTTCGCCGCCCACCTGCCCGGCTATCGCGGCATGGGCCCGGTGCGGGTCGGCAACCAGGCCCACGAACACCTTCAACATGACGTGTACGGACAAATCATTCTGTCGACGGTGCAGGCTTTCTTCGACGAGCGGCTGTTCAGGCCCGCCACCATCGAGGATTTCCGCGCCCTGGAGCCGGTCGGCGAGCGCGCGTTCCAGCTGCACGACAAACCCGACGCCAGCCTGTGGGAGTTCCGCGGCCGCGAGAACATACATACCTATTCGGCGGTGATGTGCTGGGCCGCCTGCGACCGCCTGGGCAATGCGGCCGCCAAGCTCGGCCTGACGGAGCGGGCCGACTACTGGAACGCCAGGGCCGCCACCGTCCGCGCCGCCATCGAGGAGCGGGCCTGGAACGCCAAGCTCGGCCGCTTCGCCGCCACCTTCGGCGGCGAGGAGCTGGACGCCAGCCTGCTGCAACTGGTCGACGTCCGGTTCGTCGCGCCCGACGACCCACGCATGGCCGCGACCATCGCCGCGGTCGAGAAGGGTCTGCGCCGCGGACCCTACATGCTGCGCTACGCCATCCCCGACGACTTCGGAGAACCGAAGACCGCCTTCAACATCTGCACCTTCTGGCTCATCGAGGCGCTGCACCTGTCGGGCCGGACCGACGAAGCGCGCCAGCTGTTCGAGGAGATGCTGAACCGCCGCACCGCCGCGGGCCTGCTGTCCGAGGATATCGCCTTCGACGGCGCCGAGCTGTGGGGCAACTATCCGCAGACCTATTCGCTGGTCGGGCTGATCAACTGTGCGACCATGTTGTCCAGGCCCTGGGCGTCGGTTCGCTAGCCGAATCAGCGCAGGCTCATGGGGTGACGCTGAAAGGGCGACCCCATGCTGCACGCCACCGAGACCCTGCACCGCTACGAAGCGCGCACCTTCGACGACGCCGTCTACGAAATTATCGGGGCGAGCTTCGAGGACGCGGCGCTGGAGTTCGCCGACCTGTTCCACCAGAGCGCGGTGGAGCTGACCGACTGCGAGACCGGCGAACGCCGCTGCTTCAGCCTCGACGTCGCCTGACGGCCGGGCGGTAGATCTTCCCGCCCGCCGGCCGCACCCCCGGCGCAGCGGCGGCGGCGTTGAACGCCGCCTGGGCCGGCGAACCCAGGAAGGCGCGATTGGCCTCCACGCTTTCCCATTCGGCATAGTTCACCACCCGCCGCCCGCCCGCGACGATGTGATAATGGCCTGCGATCAGACCTGCGGGCGCGCCAAGCGCCGGATCGGTCATGGCCGCGATCAGGCTCTCGGCCTGCGCCTGGCCGTCGGTCTCGAACTCGATCACGGCCACCGCGCCGGGCGCGCGACCGGGCTTGGCGATGCGGCTGCGGTGCAGACGGCAAATCATCGCGTCCTGGCGCATCACGCCCGGCACCACGGCGTCGAGACCGGCGACGCCCGCCGCCGCCGCGCCCTCCCATTGCAGGTAGTGCAGCAGACCCATGCCGTCTTCGCCGATCAGGCAGGCATGGGCGACGAGGTCTTTCGGCCAAGCGCCTTCCCACGACGACATCGCGATGTCGGCGGCGGCCCGGGCGAGACCCGAGGCAAGGGCCTGCCAGCGGGCGATCTGCACCTCGCCGACCTGCGGATCTGCGACCTGCGGCGCGGGTTCGGCTCGCCACGACGGCGGCAGGACGGAGGGGGCGACGAACATGGGGAATCCTTCTCTTTGCCAGGGGAAGGACGCCTCGCTACAACCTCAACTTAAGTTGAGGTCAATAGGGTGACGAAGATGAGCCTGCCGCCGCGCGAGCTGACCGTCGGCGACCTGGCCCGCCGCAGCGGGGTCGCGGTCTCCACCATTCATTTCTACGAGACCAAAGGCCTGATCCGCGGCTGGCGGACCGCCGGCAACCAGCGGCGCTATCCCCGCGGCATGCTGCGGCGGGTGGCGGTGATCAAGGCCGCCCAGCGCACAGGCATCCCGCTGGCGGTGATCGCCGAGGCGATGGCCAAGCTGCCCGAGGACCATGCGCCGAGCGCCGCGGACTGGCGGGCGATGTCCTCGGCCTGGCGGGCCGAGCTGGACGCGCGCATCCTGACGCTGACGCGGCTGCGCGACGCGCTCACCGAGTGCATCGGCTGCGGCTGCCTGTCTCTGACCGCCTGCCCGCTGCGCAACCCAGGGGATGCGATGTCCGGCCTCGGCCCCGGCGCGCGGCTTCTGGATCCCTCTTAGTCGTACCAGGCGCGGCCTGAGCGCTCGATCAGGGCGAAGGCCCCGGCCGGCCCCCAGCTGCCCGCGGCATAGGGCTTGGGCGCCATGGACGATTCACGCCAGGCCGCCGCAACGCCGTCGATCCATTCCCAGGCGCGCTCGACTTCGTCACGGCGCACGAACAGGGTGCTGTTGTTCTGGATCACATCGAGGATCAGCCGCTCGTAGGCGATCCGCCGGCGCGAATTCGGCCCCGAATAGGCCTTGGCCAGCGACAGCGACAGCGGCAGCGACTGCAGGCGCATGCCGCGCTCGGCGAGGCCCGGCGCCTTGTTCATCAGCAACAGTTCGATGTCCTCGTCGGGCTGCAGGTCGATGACAAGGCGATTGGCGACGAGGTCGGCCTCGGCCGCGCCCTCGAAAATCGAGTGCGGCACCGGCTTGAACTGGATGGCGATCTGCGTGCGCCGCTCGGGCAGGCGCTTGCCGGTGCGCAGGAAGAACGGCACCCCCGCCCAGCGCCAGTTGTCGATATCCGCGCGTAGGGCGACGAAGGTGTCGGTGTCCGTCGGCTGGCCGCGCTCGGCCTCATAGCCGTCGGCCGCCTTGCCCGCCACGACGCCGGGCGTGTACTGGCCTCGCACGCTGACGGTCTGGACATCGGCGCGGGTGACCGGGCGCAGCGAGCGCAGCACCTTGACCTTCTCGTTGCGCACGCTGTCGGGCTCCATGTCCGACGGCGGCTCCATGGCCACCAGGCAGAGAAGCTGCAGCATGTGGTTCTGCACCATGTCGCGCAGGGCGCCGTACTCGTCGTAGTACGGCCAGCGCTCGCCCACGCCCTCGGTCTCGGCCACGGTGATCTGCACGTGGTCGATGGTCAGGTTGTTCCAGAGCGGCTCGAACAAAGTGTTGGCGAAACGCAGGGCCAGCAGGTTCTGGACCGTCTCCTTGCCGAGATAGTGGTCGATGCGGAAGATCGACTCCTCGGGGAAGGCCTCGGCCACGGCGGCGTTGATCACCTTCGAGCTTTCGAGATCGCGGCCGATCGGCTTCTCCAGCACGATGCGCGCGCCGGGACCGGTCATGCCGGCCGCCGCCAGGGCCGCGCAGACGCGGCCATAGATGCTGGGCGACAGGGCGAGAAAGTACATCGGAGCCTTGGCGGCGCCCATGGCGGCCTTGAGCTGCTCAGCGCCTTGGGCGGTCGTGCCGTCGGCGCCGACATAGCTGAGGCGCTTTTCGAACCGCGCCCAGACCTTGGGGTCGAGGCCCTCTGCGCCTGTGCGCGCCGAGACCGCCGCCTTGGTCTGCTCCACGAAGGCCTCGCGGGTCATTTCGGCCCGGGCGGTGGCGACAATCGCGAAGCCCTCGGCGAGGAAGCCGTCGGCGTCGAGGAAGTACAGGGATGGGAAGAGCATCTTCTGGGCGAGGTCGCCCGTGCCGCCGAACAAAACGATTACATCGGCGAGAGGCTGCTCTGCCATCGGGGTCACCTTTTCGCGAGAATCCTGCTTGATGCGCGCATAGCGGCGTTCTGGGGTGCAACGTCAAGTCCCCACGTGTCCGGCCTCGGATCGAACCGCGTCCCTGGGCGTTCCGGTTGAGCTGGCGGGGCGAAGCGCGCACATGAGTATCGACGAACTGAGCATTGGGCTGGACCAGCCCCCGAACCAATTGATCCTGGACGGCGCGGCGCTGTTCCTGGATCTCGACGGCACCCTGGCGCCTATCGCCGCGCGGCCAGAGGACGTGCGTCCCGACCCGCGGCGCAACACCCTGCTGACGAAGCTGGCCCAACGGCTGCACGGTCGGCTGGCCGTGGTCAGCGGCCGCTCGCTGGACGACATCGACCGCATCCTGGAGGGGCGGATCGCCTGCGTCGCCGCCATCCATGGACTGGTCCGCCGCGACGCGCACGGCGTGGTGGGCGAGGCGCCGCAGCATCCCGGCCTGGCCGCGGCGCGGGCCGCGCTCATCGACTTCGTCGCCGCCGATCCACGCCTGCTGATGGAGGACAAGTCCCTCAGCCTGACCCTGCACTACCGCCTGGCGCCGGACCGCGCCCAGGAAGCGGTCGATCTGGCGGAGCGGCTCGCGACGGTCACGGGCCTAGCCCTCCAGCCCGGCGACATGGTGGTCGAGCTGCGCACGCCCGGCGCCAGCAAGGGTGACGCGATCCGCGCCTTCATGGCCGAAACGCCCTTCAGGGGCGCGCGCCCGGTGTTCCTGGGCGACGACATGACCGACGAGCACGGCTTCTTCGCCGCCCAGCAGCTGGGCGGCTACGGCGTGCTGGTTGGACCGCCCCGGCGCACCGCCGCCCGCTATCGGATGGAGGGGGTCGAGGCCACCCTGGCCTGGCTGGAGCAGGCGAGATGAGCCGCCTGATCGTCGTCTCCAACCGGGTAAATCCGCCGACTGGCCGCGGCGGCGAGAGCGTGGGCGGACTGGCCATGGCGCTTGCGGCGGCGCTTCGCGAATCCTCCGGGCTCTGGTTCGGCTGGAGCGGCCAGACCACCGCCGAGTTCAACGGCCGCCTGAACCTCCAGCGTGTCGACGAGGTGACCATAGCGACCGTCGACCTCGAGGAGGCCGATGTCTCGGAGTACTACAACGGCTACGCCAACAAGACCCTGTGGCCGCTGTTCCACTACCGGCAGGATCTCACCGCCTACGACCGCTCGTTCGACGAAGGCTACCAGCGCGTCAATCGCCGCTTCGCCGAGACCCTCCGCCCGCTGATCGAAGAGGGCGACCTGATCTGGGTGCATGACTATCACCTGATCCCGCTGGCGCGGGAACTGCGCAAGCTTGGGGTCACCAACCGGATCGGCTTCTTCCTCCATATCCCATGGCCTGCACACCAGCTGCTGATCACCCTGCCCCGCCACCGCGCCCTGGCCGAGGCCTTGTTCGCCTATGACCTGGTCGGCTTCCAGACGCCGGAGTATCGCCAGGCCTTCGAGGAGTACGTGGTCAACGAGGCGGCCGGCGTAGCGACGGGCGAGCGCAGCCTGCGGGCTTTCGGACGCACCCTCGCCATCGACAGCTTTCCCATCGGCATCGATGCGGCCGAGTTCGCACAGATGGCCGCCAGCCCGCGCGCCCAGCGCACCCACGACGTGATGGCCGCCCATACGGCGTTCCGGAAGATGATCGTGGGCGTCGATCGGCTCGACTACTCCAAGGGCATGGAGGAACGGTTCCTGGGCTTCGAGCGGCTGCTGGCCGAGCACCCGGAGCTGCGCCGCGAAGTGCTGTTCCTGCAGATCGCACCGCTCAGTCGCGAGGGCGTCGGCGCCTATCAGGAGATCCGCGCACGGCTCGACGCGCTGTCCGGGCGCATTAACGGCGAGTACGCCGACATCGACTGGAACCCCGTCCGCTACGTGAACCGCAACTATCGCCGCGACGAGCTGGCGGGCGTCTATCGTGCGGCCAAGGTCGGCCTCGTCACCCCGCTGCGCGACGGTATGAACCTTGTGGCCAAGGAATTCGTCGCCGCCCAGGATCCACAGGATCCGGGCGTGCTGGTGCTGTCGCGGTTCGCCGGGGCGGCCGGCCAGCTGGACGCCGCCCTGCTGGTCAATCCCAACAGCCCCGAAGAGATCGCCGAGGCCCTGCACCGCGCGCTCTCCATGGAGCTTATGGAGCGAATCGAGCGCTGGCGCGCTCTCTTCGACAACGTCCGGCGTGAAGACGTGACGGCATGGCGCGACGCCTTTGTCGGCGCCTTGGCCGCCACGCGCGGCGGCGATCAGGCCCGGACCGCCGAGGGACCGTTCTATGGCGAACAAGCTCGCCCGCTATCAGTCCATGCGGGACTTCAACCAGACGTCCGAACCTTCGGGACGGGCGAAGGTGAAGCCGGCGAAACACCTGCGCTACGTGATCCAGAAGCACGCCGCGACCCGCCTGCACTACGACTTCCGGCTGGAACTGGACGGGGTGTTCCGGTCATGGGCCGTGACCAAGGGGCCGTCTCTCGACCCCCACGAGCGTAGGCTTGCCGTCGAGGTCGAGGACCATCCGCTCGACTACGGCGACTTCGAAGGCGTCATTCCCAAGGGTCAGTACGGCGGCGGCGCCGTCATGCTGTGGGATCGCGGCTACTGGGCGCCGGAGCCCGGGACCGACGTGCACGAGGGCCTGAAGAAGGGCGACCTGAAGATCGTTCTGGAAGGCGAGCGCCTGCACGGCGGATTCGTCCTTGTACGGATGAAACACGACCGCAACGGCGGGAAGCGCAACAACTGGCTGCTGATCAAGCACAAGGACCAGTTCGCTCGCGAGGGTGACGACGACGCGCTGCTCGAGGACAATGCGACCTCGGTCGCCTCGGGGCGGGCGATGGAGGAGATCGCCGCGGGCAAGGGGAAGGCGCCGAGCCCCTTCATGACCGCGCGCCCGGGCAAGGCCGACGGCGTCTGGCAGAGCAAACCCCGCGGCCAGGCCAAGCAGGCGCCGCCTTCGAAGCCGACCGCAGGCAAGGCTGGCAAAGCTGGCAAGGCTGTCGCGATGCCGGAATTCGTCGAACCCCAGCTCTGCAAGTCCGCCGCCAAGCCGCCGGCGACCTCAGGCTGGGGCCACGAGGTGAAGTTCGACGGCTACCGGCTGCAAATCCGGGTTGAGGGCGGCAAGGCCGTGATCCGCACCCGCAAGGGCCTGGACTGGACCGAGCGGTTCAGCTCCATCGCAAAGGCCGCGGCCGCGCTGCCCGACTGCGTGCTGGACGGAGAGGCCGTCGCCCTCGATGGCAATGGAGAGCCCAGCTTCGCAGCCCTGCAGGCGGCGCTGTCGGACCGCCGCGGCGACGAGCTGATCTACTATGCGTTCGACCTGTTGTTTGCGGAGGGCCGCGACCTGCGTGGTATGCCGCTGCGCGAACGCAAAGCCGCGCTGAAGGATCTGCTGGGCGAGGACGCGCCGCACCTGCGCTATGTCGAGCACTTCGAGACCTCGGGCGAGGCGGTCTGGCGCTCGGCCTGCCGGCTCGACCTGGAAGGCATCGTCTCCAAGCGCCTCGACGCCCCCTACCGCTCTGGCCGCTCCGACGTCTGGATCAAGGCCAAGTGCCGGGCCGGTGAAGAGGTTGTGGTCGGCGGCTGGACCGGCGCCAAGGGACGTCTGCGCTCGCTGCTGGTAGGCAAGAACAGGGGCGGCAAGCTCGTCTATGTCGGCCGCGTAGGGACCGGCTTCGGCAGCGAGACAGTCCGGCGGTTGTTGCCCAAACTGGAGGCCGTGGCCGCCAGCAAGAGCCCCTTCACCGGCCCCAACGCGCCGGCCAAGGAAGGCGACGTCAACTGGGCGCGGCCGGACCTCGTCGCCGAAATCGAGTTCGCCGGCTTCACCGCCGACGGCAATGTCCGGCAGGGCGCCTTCAAAGGTCTGCGCGAGGACAAGCCGGCCGCGGAGGTGCAGGCTGAAGATCCGATCCCCGCGGAGGAGGCGCAATTGACCAAGCCTGTCGCCCAGCCCAAGCGTCGCGCCGGTCCGCCAAGCGTCCTGGGCGTGACGATCAGCAATCCCGACAAGCCGCTCTGGCCTCGGTCCGCCGACAGCCCCGAGCCCGTGACCAAGCTGGAACTGGCGCAATATCTCGAGGCTATAGCCGACTGGATGATGCCGCACATCGAAGGCCGCCCTTGCTCGGTCATCCGCATTCCCGACGGCATAGAGGGCGAGCAGTTCTTCCAGCGTCACGCCGGCAAGGGCGCTTCTCCGCTGATCTCGCAGGTCGAAGTGTCCGGCGACCACGCCCCCTACCAGCAGGTCGACCGGCCCGAGGCGCTGGCCGCCCTGGCCCAGAGCGGGGCGGCCGAATACCATCCGTGGAACTGCCGGCCGCACGCGCCGGAGATCCCCGGCCGGCTGATCTTCGACCTCGATCCCGGTCCGGATGTCGATTTCGCGGATGTGGTGGCGGCGGCGCGCGACGTGCGCGACCGGTTGGAGGAACTGGGGCTGATCGCCTTCTGCAAGACCACCGGCGGCAAGGGACTGCACGTGGTGACCCCGCTCTCCCCGCCAAAGAGCGAGCTTGACTGGCCGGCGGCCAAGGCTTTCGCCAAGACCCTGTGCGAACGTATGGCCGCCGAGGAGCCGGACCGCTACGTCGCCAACATGTCCAAGAAGCTGCGGGGCGGCCGGATTTTCCTCGACTACCTGCGCAACGACCGGCTCTCCACCGCTGTCGCGCCGCTGTCGCCGCGGGCGCGCGAGGGGGCGACCGTCTCGTTCCCCCTGACCTGGAGCCAGGTGCGCGCCGGCCTGGACCCTGCCCGCTACACGATCCGCACCGCGCCGGGCCTGCTGGCCAAGACCACCGCCTGGGCCGACTACGTCGACAGCGAACGGTCTCTGGAGACCGCAATCAAGCGTCTGGGCTGAAATATCCGGCCATCCGAGCGCCCCTTTGATGAACCTAACCCGAACATGGCGGTTCAGGCTGTGCTCAAGCGCGATCCTTCAGGATGGCGTTGTTCGATACGGAGAGACCACGCCATGAAAAAGTTTCTGACCGCCGCCATGGCCCTGAGCATGGCCGCCACCGCCGGTGTCGGCACAGCGTTCGCCCAGCCCTATGGCGATCACCACCGCGACAAGGCCGAGCGTCACTACGACCGGCAAATGGACCGCGCCGAGCGCAAATATGACCGCGACGTGCGCAAGGCCGAGCGCCGTTACCGCGCCGCCGCCTATCACCGGCCGCCGGGCTACGCCTATCGCCATTGGAACCGCGGCGACCGCCTGCCCCCGTCCTATCGGGCCGAGCGCTACCGCATCTACAACTACAGCTACTACCGCCTGCCCCCGCCGCCCCGCGGCTACTACTACACCCGCGTCGACAACGACGTGGTGCTGACGGCCGCGGCCACCGGCCTGATCGCCTCGGTGATCGTGAACATGTTCCAGTAGGAACCGTCAGGACGCCCGCTTTCGAGCGGGCGTCTTTCTGGCGCTCGCCTTCTTGGCCCCGCTGCGGGGTTCGCTCCGCCGGCGGGAGCCGGAGCCCTCGCCCAGGCTTCGGCGCAGGGCCTCCATCAGGTCGATGACCTCCGCCTCCTTCGGCTCCTCGAGCTTCGAGACCACGCCGTGGTGGGCTTCCTTGTCGGCGATCAGCTTGCGCAGGGCGTCCTCGTAGCGGTCGTTGAACTCGCTCGGGTCGAAGTCGCCTTCGAGTTGCTCGATGATCTTTTCGGCGATGGCCACCATCTTCGGGTCGGCCTTGACGTCGGGAACGCGGTCGAAGAACTCGGCCGGATCGCGCACTTCCTTGTTGTTTCGCAGAGTGTAGGCCAGCAGGCCGTTGTCGCGCGGCTCCAGCGCCATGACCCGCTCGCGCTGGTGCATCACCACACGCGCCAGGGCCAGCTTGCGCGCGCCCTCCATCGCCTCACGGATAACGCTGAACGCCTCGACCGCCATCTCGCCATCGGGCGTCAGATAGTAGGGATCGTTCCAATAGAGCCGGTCGATGCCCTCGGCGTCGACGAACCGCTCGATGTCGATGGTCCGCGTCGTCTCCAGCCGTACGTTCTTGATCTCCTCGTCGGTGACGACCACGTACCGCCCCTTCTCGATCTCGTAGCCCTTGACGATGTCGGCTCGATCGACCGGACCGGTTTCCGGATCTGTGGGGATCATGCGGATGCGGTTGTGCGTCTCCTTGTGCAGCATATTGAAGGAGACGTCGGCGCTGCGCGAGGTGGCGGTGTAAAGCGCGACCGGACAGCTGACGAGCGACAGACGCAGATAGCCCTGCCAGGTGGGACGCGCGGCCATGTTGCTCCGACTCCCCGATAACCAGAGTCAGGAAACGCAAAGCTTGGCGATTCAGTTCTCCGGCAAGGCCAAGCTCGGCAGGACGAGCTGCTCCTGAGCGTCCAGCCGGTCCTTGTGAAAACGGGCGCGCACGCCGCTTTGGGCGCCGAATTCCACCAGTTCGTCGCGCGTCAGATCATAGGCCGGCCAGTCGATCCCGCACTTTGGGGCCCCGATCCTGGCGAAAGCGACCCAGCAGCCGTGCATCAGGCCCGTCATGGCCTTGTCATCCTCGGCGACCATGCTGAGCGGCGTGCGCCGCCCCCAGTATTCGAACACATACTGGATCTCGGCCGCATGGGCCGCGGTGGTCACCCCCATCGGCCGGAAGCGCGATCCGATATAGGAGAAATGGTAGAGAAAGGCCGGCTTGCCGCCCGCCGCGCGCGCGGCGATCCAACGGGCCGGCGCGACCATGTAGTGGTCGCCAAAGGCCGCCCGCACCAGGGCCTCGTCGCCCTTGGCCGCCTCCTCGGCGTAAATCGCCTTCACCGATGCCGGAATCCTGGCGGCCAGGGCCGCCGCATTGGGCAGGCTGCGGCCCATCAGCGAGTCCTCGCCGGAATTGGCGCCGATGATCAGCGGCACGTCGATCGCCCGGCCGGCGGCGAAGGCCTGGGCAGGGGTCTCCTTCAGCAGGCGCCCGTCCGGGAACGGCCCGTAGTCGGCCCCAGCGCCCGCCTCGGCCAGCTTGTCGGCAGGCAGGGCGCGCAGATCGGCGGCGCTGGGCGCGGAAAGACCGAGCCGCGTGGCGAGCGCGGCGCCGGCCTTCTCGTGATCGGCGAGGGTCGAAGGCCGGCTCCAACCGCCGCCCGACTGCACCGCCGCCTTCTGGAAAAGGCCGCTGGCCGATGGGGTGGCGAGCAAAGCGAGCGTGCCGCCGCCGCCCGCGCTCTCTCCGAACACCGTGACATTGGCCGGGTCGCCGCCAAAGGCGGCGATATTGCGCCGGACCCATTGCAGGGCGGCGATCTGGTCCATCAGACCGTAATTGCCGCCCTGGCCCTTGCCCAGCGCCGGATGGGCGAAATAGCCCAGCGGTCCGAGCCGGTAGTTGATCGCCACCAGCACCACGCCGTCGCGGGCGAAGTTCTGGCCGTCATAGATCCAGCCCGCTCCGGTCTTGTGGCCGCCGCCGTGCAGCCAGACCATCACCGGCGCCTTCTTCGTGGCCAGCGGCGCGAAGAGATTGAGCTGCAGGCAGTCCTCGCTCACCCGTCCATTGGCGCTGCCCTCGTTCGGCGATCCGTCGGGGTTCATCTTTTGCGGGCAGGACGGGCCGTTGGCGGTCGCGTCGCGCTCGCCCTTCCAGGCCGGCGGCCGCTTCGGCGGCGCCCAGCGCAGGGGGCCGACCGGCGGGGCGGCATAGGGCACGTTGCGGAAGATGCGGGCGCGCTCGGTCCGGGTCCCGACCAGCACGCCGCTCTCGACCCTGACCTTCGGCGCCTCTGCGGCCTGCGCCGCGCCGGCCAGGGCCAGGGCTCCCAGGACGATCGCACTCCAGCGCAGCATGGCGTTTCCCCCCGGTTCGCGGCGAGGGAGGATTCGGCGCAAAGCCGGGCCGGTCAAGGCTCAGTGGAAGTCACGGCTGCGGATCAGGCCGCCGGTCACCCGGTTGTGGATGCGTGGGGCCGGGCCGTCCTCGGCCTTCATCTCGGCCAGACGATGGGAGAGGTCGGTGAAGCGGCGCGCGACCACGTGCACGACGTTGCTCTCGCTCTGGACCTGGCCGTGCACGACCAGGAAGGACGAGGTCATGACCAGCCGCCGGTTGGAGGTGAAGGCGTCCTGCCAGACGACGATATTGGCGACCCCCGTCTCGTCCTCCAGGGTCATGAAGGTGACGCCCTTGGCGGTGCCCGGCCGCTGGCGCACCAGCACCAGCCCCCCGACCGTGACCAGCCGCCGGTCGCGCAGGTTCGCCAAGTCCCTGGCTTTCACCGCGCCCAGGCTATCGAGGCTGCTGCGGAAGAAGCTGACCGGGTGGGCGCGAAGCGACAGGCTGGTGGTGCGGTAATCCTCCTCCACCTCATGCGGGAGAGTCATCAGGGGCAGTTCGACCTGGTGCTCCTTGACTCCCATGGCCGCCAGCAGCGGCGCGTCCTTGAGGCTGCTGGCTTCGTCCGCCAGTCCCTTCACCGCCCAAAGGGCTTGGCGGCGGGTAAGACCCAGGCTGGCGAAGGCGTCGGCCTCGGCCAGAAGCTCCAGCGAGCGGCGCGAGAGCTGCGCCCGCACGGCGAAATCCTCGATGCTGCGAACGCCCGCGGTTCGGGCCTTCATCAAACGTTTCGCCTCTTCCTCACTGAACCCCTTGATCTGGCGCAGGCCGAGCCGCACCGCGCGCAGATGTCCAGGCTTGGTCGCCGTCTCCAGGGTGCAGTCCCAGTCGCTGGCCAGCACGTCGGGGCCGCGCACCTCCACCCCATGCTCGCGCGCGTCGCGGACCAGCTGGGCCGGCTGGTAGAAGCCCATCGGCTGGCTGTTCAGCAACGAGGCCAGGAAGGCGTCCGGCCAATGACATTTCACCCAGGCCGAGGCGTAGACCAGCAAGGCGAAGCTGATCGCGTGGCTTTCCGGAAAACCATAGGATCCGAAGCCCTCGATCTGTTTGAAACAACGTTCGACAAAGGCCGGATCGTAGCCCCGCGCCTTCATGCCTTCGAGGAACTGCTTTTCGTACTCCCCGACATTGCCATGGTGGCGGAAGGTGGCCATGGAGCGGCGCAGGCCGTCTGCGTCGTCTTCCGAGAACTGCGCGGCCTCAATGGCGATGCGCATCGCCTGCTCCTGGAACAACGGCACGCCAAAGGTCTTGCCGAGGATGCTGACCAGTTCGTCTCGCGGGAAACCCGGGCCGGGACGCGGGTAGTCGATCGGCTCTATGCCGTTGCGCCGCTTCAGGTAGGGGTGGACCATGTCTCCCTGGATCGGGCCGGGGCGGACGATCGCCACCTCAACCACCAGGTCGTAGAACTTCCTCGGCTTCAGTCGCGGCAGCATCGACATCTGCGCCCGGCTTTCCACCTGGAAGACGCCGATGGAATCCGCCTTGCAGAGCATGTCGTAGACCGCCGGGTCCTCCTGCGGGATGTGGGCGATGTCGGTGATCTTCCGCCCCGCCGCCGCCTCCGGGATCATGTCGAAGCTCTTCTTCAGCGCAGTCAGCATGCCCAGCGCCAGCACGTCGACCTTCATCAGGCCGAGCGCATCAATGTCGTCCTTGTCCCACTCGATGAAGGTGCGGTCCTTCATCGCCGCATTGCCGATCGGCACAGTCTCGTCCAGCCGCCGCTGGGTCAGCACATAGCCGCCGACGTGTTGGGACAGGTGGCGCGGGAACTTCAGCAGTTCGGTCGCCAGCCGCACCGCCCGGCGGATCTGCGGATTGGTCGGATCGAGGCCTGCCTGGATGATGTAGCTGTCGGGCACCTCTTCGCCCCAACTGCCCCAGATGGTGCCGGCCAGGGCGGCGGTGACGTCCTCGGTCAGGCCCAGCGCCTTGCCGACCTGGCGGATCGCCATGCGGGGGCGGTAGTGGATCACCGTCGCCACGATGGCCGCGCGGTGGCGGCCATATCGGCGATAGACGTACTGCATCACCTCCTCACGGCGGGCGTGCTCGAAATCCACATCGATGTCGGGCGGCTCGCCTCGTCGTTTCGAGATGAAGCGCGAGAACAGCAGGTCCTGATCGTCCTTGGTCGGATCGACCGCCGTCACCCCCAGGCAGAAACAGACGCAGGAATTGGCCGCCGACCCGCGCCCCTGGCAGAGAATGCCTTCATCGCGCGCCCAGCGGACGATGTCGTGGACGGTCAGGAAGTAGTTGGCGAAGCCGAGCTCCTCGATCAGGTCCAACTCGTGCTCGAGGGTCTTGCGTTCCTTCTCGCCCATGCCCTTGTCGAAACGCGTCTTGGCGCCTTCCCAGGTCAGGTCGCGCAGATGCTGGATCGCCGTTTTGCCGGGCGGCACGGGCTCGTCGGGGTATTCGTACTTGAGCTGCGAGAGATCGAACTCGATCCGCTCGGCGATCTCGACGCTGCGCTCGACCGCGCCGGGAAAGCGGGCGAACAGCCTGTCCATCTCGGCCGGCGCCTTCAGGTGGCGCTCGGCGTTGGCCGCGAGCCGCAGCCCCGCCTCTTGGATCGTGCAGGTTTCACGGATGCAGGTCAGCACGTCCTGCAGGTTCCGCCGGTCGGGGACGTGATAGAGCACGTCGTTGGTGGCGACCATCGGCGCGCCTGCGTCCTGCGCGAGGGCCGCCAGCTTCGACAGCCGTTGGAGGTCGCGCGGGCCGTAGGGCCGCGAGGCGGCCAGCCAGACGTTCCCCCGCAGATCGCCGGCGATCTGCGCCAGCCGGCGCTCAAAGACCTCATCGAGACGGTCGGGGGGGACGACCAGCGCCAACTGCCCCTCGCAATGATCGGCGAAGTCCGCCCAGTGCAGCTCGCACTCGCCCTTTTCCGAGCGCAACTGACCCACTGTCAGCAACCGGGTCAGGCGGCCATAGGCCTCGCGGTCCGAGGGGTAGCAGAGCAGCGAGGGCGTGCCGTCGGCGAAGTCGAGCCGGCAGCCGGTCAGGGCCCGGATCGGCACGCCGGCCTTCCGCAGCTGCTCCATCTGCGACCAGGCCCGCACCACGCCGGCCAGAGAGTTGCGGTCGCAGACCCCGAGGGCTTCCAGTCCCAGTATCGCCGCCGCACTGACCAGTTCGTCCGGGTGCGAGGCGCCGCGCAGGAAAGAGAAATTGGTCGTGACCTGAAGCTCGGCGTAGCGGGTCATCCGAACACCCCGTGCAGCCACCAGCGGGCCGCAGCGCCGTCCTGATAGAGCCCTTCTCGGAACACCCAGAACCGCGCGCCGTCCTGGTCTTCGACCCGATAGTAGTCGCGGACGTGGGCCGTGCTCGTCCTGTCGATATCGCCGCGCCACCATTCCTCGGCGATGCGTTCGGGGCCCTCGGCGCGGGCCACCCGGTGCGTGCGCTTGCGCCACTGGAACTGGCGGGGCGGGTCGTCGGGGGTCAGCGCCATGACCAGCTCCAGCGGCTCGGGCTTGCGGAACAGGCGCAGAGGCCGCGGGGCTTCCGGATTCCAGCCATGCGGAGCCGACGGGGCCAGCGGGGCCGCAGGCTTGGCCGACAACTCGGGCACATGGCTTTCGACCGGGGCGGCCTTCCAGACGCGGCCCTCGCCCAGGCGATTGGTCAGGCGATCGACCAGCGGGGCCAGCCCGTCCTCCATGGCGGCCTCGGCGCCGGCGTCCAGCCGGACCTGGCGGCCGGAGATCGGCTCCACCCCATCGGCCTCCAGGGTGACGACCTCGATCCCGAAACCAGGGTCGACGGTCTCCAGCTTGGGCTTGGTAAGCGCCGCGATCCGCGCCGGATCGCGGGCGGCCAGCGACAGCCCCACCTCAAGCGGCAAGGCCAGACCGTCGACCCGGTGGAAGACGATGCGGAACCGCCGCGCCCCCTGGCCCTCGCGCTCCAGCCGCTCGCACAGCTTGGCGGCCACGTCGAAGCTCACTCTCTGCAGATCCTCCAGGGCGCTGATCGGCTCGAAGAAGGCCAGACGCGCAAACCAGGGATGCGGCGGGCGGCGGAAGGTCAGGGCCTCCTCGGCTCGGCCCATAGCCTGGTCGATCCGCGTCAGGGTCTGCTGGCCGAAGCGCCGGGCCAGGGGCGCGCGCGGCAGGCCGAGGATCTGAAACAGAAGGCGCAGGCCCAACCGCTCCATCTGGGCGGCCGCCTCCGGCTCCAGCCGCAGGGCGGCGGGCGGCAGATAGGCCAGCAGGTCGGCCTGGCCGTTGGGCGGGGCGATGATCTCCGCCCCCTTGCCGTGATGGGCGAGAGCCCAGGCCGCGCCGGGCGTGTCGGCCACCGCGCAGCGCACATGGATCCCGTTTGCGGCCAGCCGCGCGCGATAGTCGGCGACCAGCTGCGCCTCCCCGCCCCACAGATGCGCGACGCCGCTGATGTCGAGGAACAGTCCGTCCGGCGGATCGGCGGCCACTGCGGGCGAAAAGCGCACCGACCAGTCGACCAGGGCGGTCAGGGCCTGCGCGTCCGCCTCCGGCTCGGCGTCGGCGGTGACGAGGTTCGGCGTCAGGGCCATGGCGTCGGCCGCCTTCTGGCCGGCGAACAGGCCGAGCATGCGCGCCGCCTTGTCCACCGCCGCCAGCCGCCGCGCGCCCTTGACGGTCTCGACCAGGGCGAAGGCTTCAGGCGGACAGTCGGAAGGGTTGCGCCGGCGCCAGTTGGCGATCGCCCAGTTCGGCGACCAGGCGCAGAGGATGCGGGCCATGCTCGGCCTCCCAGGTGTATGCGTCGGCGGCCTCCAGAAGCCAGGCGCCGGTCCGCCCGCCCCGGCAGCGCTCCAGTTCCGCCCGCCAGCGCGGCGGGCCGAGGCCGAATTCTCCCGCCCCAGGCTGGCTGGGGGCGGGCGTGATCTTCCAGCGGGTGGCCGCGGCCGAGCCAGCCTCACGTACGCCTGTCCCGCCATAGGGCCGCCTGCGGATGACGAAGCCGGTGGCGCCCCGTTTCTCGCAAGCCAGTTGCAGACGCCGGCCCGCGGTCAGGTCCACCGTCTCGACCTCGGCGAAGACCGCGCAGACCCCGACAGTCGAGAGCGCGTCCTCGGCCACGGCCAGGGCTTCGTCCTCGTCGCGGGCGCAGACCTGGATCAGCCGTTCAGCCGGGAAGCCCAGGCCCGCCAGGCCGGGTGCGAAAAGATCGTCCCGCCGCAGGATCCACACCGCCTCCCCGCGCCGGGCCAGGGGCGCGGCGGCCAGGGCGGCGAAGGCGGCCGGGCAGGCTCCGGTCTCCACCTCCATCCCGACGCCGACGAACTCGTGCCATTGGCCGAGCGGCAGGCCGCCCCCCGGCAGGCAGGCGTCGATCTCGCCCGCTTCGAACGGCAGCACGCCGAACCCGGTGCGCCCGCCGGCCTCCATGGCCGCGATCCTCGCCTTCAGGGCTGCGAGGCGCCCGTCGCGAAAACCGGACATACCGAACTCCAAGTTCTACTTTTGTTCTAGTTTTGGCGACGCAGGAGTCAAGCACCTGCCGGTGGCGCCGGCTGAAGCCCTTCCCGAAGGGCTCCAAATCCAAAAAACGAGCCTGTCCCTTCCGATTGGCCAATCGGGACAGGCTCTGGTGTTATGGTCCGGGAAAATCAGCGGAACAGGGAGGAAACCATGTCCACCGCTGTCCAGCTTCTGATCGGCACCCGCAAGGGGGCGTGGATCTACCGCAGCGACGCGGCCCGCCGCGACTGGTCGGTGCAGGGACCGCTGTTCCTGGGCCACATCGTCAACCACCTGGTGCTCGATCCGCGCGACGGGAAGACCCTGCTGATGGCCGCCTCCACAGGCCATCTCGGCCCGACCATCTTCCGCTCCATCGACGGCGGCCGGTCCTGGGTCGAGGCGGCCCGGCCGCCAGCCTTTCCGAAAGTCGAGGGCCAGGGTCCGGCGCGCTCGGTCGACCATTCGTTCTGGCTGGAGCCCGGCCACACCGACGAGCCCGGCGTCTGGTGGGCGGGAACCTCGCCGCCCGGCCTGTTCCGCAGCGGCGACGGCGGGGCGACGTGGGACAGCGTGGCCGGCTTCAACGACCATCCCATGTACTGGAACTGGTGCCCGGCCGACGGCGGCACGCCGGACGGGGCGCTGCTGAACCAGATCCAGATCGACCCCCGCGATGCGGCCCACATGTACATCGCCACGTCGACCGGCGGCGTCTTCGAGAGCCTGGACCAAGGGGCGAGCTGGGCCCCGCTGAACCAGGGGGTGGAAGCCAACTTCTTCCCTGATCCCTATCCGGAGTACGGCCAGGACGCGCACTACATTGCGCTCGCCCCAACCAATCCCGACCGGATCTGGCAGCAGAACCACTGCGGCGTCTACCGCCTGGACCGGCCGGCGACCCGCTGGGACCGGATCGGGACCGCCATGCCCCAGGAGATCGGCGACATCGGTTTCACCATCGTGCCGCATCCGCGCGACGCCGACACCGCCTGGGTGTTTCCGATGGACGGCACGGAGGTCTGGCCCCGCACCAGCCCCGGGGGCCGACCCGCCGCCTATCGCACCCGCGACGCCGGCGCGAGCTGGGAGCGCCAGGACCGGGGTTTTCCCGTCGAGCAAGGCTGGTTCACCGTCAAGCGCCAAGCCTTCTGCGCCGACGCCAATGATCCGGTCGGCCTTTATCTGGGGGCCACCAACGGCGAGGTCTGGATGAGCGACGACGAGGGCGCGGGCTGGCGACCGATCGCCCGGCATCTGCCTGAGATCTACTCCGTGGTCGCCGCGCCGCTGTAAGGGATTTGGGTCCGATGGTTCAGGTCTTCATCCCCTCGCAGCTGACCTCCTACACCGACGGGGCCAGCCGGCTGGCGGCGGACGGCGCCAGCATCGAACAGGTGCTGAACAACCTCGACGCCCGCTTCCCGGGCCTGAAGTTCCGGGTGGTGGACGAGCAGGACCGTATTCGCCGCCACATGCGCATCTTCCGCAACGGCGAGCGGGCCCAGCACATCGGCCTTCCGGTGACCGAGGCCGACGAGGTGCTGATCTTCGGAGCGTTGTCGGGTGGCTGAAGGCCTGCGACCTTGCCGTGCGGGCCCAAGGAGGGGGGACGATGCCGACGCGCAGGATGATCGTACTGGGGGCGGCCGCCAGCGCGACATCGGCGATCGCCGCACCGACGCCCTGGCGCGAGAACATCAAGCCGGCGCTGGACGCTGTCGTCCGCGAGGGACGCTACCTTCCGCTCTACACCCTCGCCAAAGAAGGTGATCGCAACACTTCGCGCGACCTGATCGGCCAATGGGCCGCCATTGCGGGCGACGAGCCGCTGGCCCTCGCGGGCCGGCCTCTCCCCACGGACACACCTCCGGATATGATCGGTGCGACCAGCCAGAACGCTATAGCGGCGATCGTCGCCGCTGCGCGTGGCCGGCGCGTCGTCATACTGAACGAAATGCACAACGCCTCCCGTCACCGCCTCTTCCTGGGCGTCGTGCTGCGAGCCCTTCGGCCGCACGGCTTCACACATCTGGCGGCGGAGACGTTCTCCAACGAGCCGGACGAACCGCCCGTCGGAGCGTTGACGTCCAGAGCGCAACTGAGACCCGCACATGGCTTCTACCTCTGGGATCCGGTGCTGGCAGAAGCCGTGCGCGAAGCGATGGCGCTGGAGTACCAGCTGGTCTCCTATGAGGCGCGGCGGGACCAGCAAGGCGTGTCCATCAATCCGCAGCTACGCGTCCCGCTGCGCGAACAGGCCCAGGCCGACAATCTCGCGATGGCGTTGGAGCGCTGGCCGAAGGCGCGTTTCGTGGTTCATGCGGGCGCCGGCCATATCTCCGAGACAAACGGCGGAACGCTCGGCCCGATGTTCGCCGAGCGCCTGAGGGCCAGGACCGGGATCGATCCGCTGACAATCGGCCAGGGCTGGGCCGGTTCGTTCGGCCCGCACGCCATCGACGACAACACCTGCGCGGCCGTCCTGGCGCGATTTCGTCCCAAGACCCCCATCGCGGTCTGGACGGCGGCCGGCGCGCCGCTGGAACGGGCGTCCCATGGGATCGACATGGCGATCTATCATCCCCGTCTCGAGGATCGCGGCGGGAGGCCCGGCTGGCTGGCGGCCGACCCTGCCCGGAGGCGCAAGGTGATCGCACTGAATGAACCCGCTGCCGGGCCAGCCCTGGCGCAGGCGATCCATGCCGCGGACACCGCTCCGGCGATCCCCGCTGATCAACACCCCGTGGTCGAGGGCGCCCGACGCCTGGTCTTCCATCTGCATCCCGGCCGCTACAGGTTGCGGCTGGAGACCGCGACGGGATTTCGTTCGCTGGGCGAGATCCGCGTTTAGGCACGCGCGGGAGGCTCCTTTCCGGCGGTTGAAACAGCCTGCGACCAAATGACCCCGGCCGCCCGCGTTCACTCCTGATTAGCCGCAGCGGTGCATGGGCTCGGATGTCGGTCCGCGATTTCCGCAGCGACCCCTGTAAGAGTCGTCATGAGCGCCCAAGTTCGCTTCCCCACCCGCACCATCGCCTTGGTCCTGGCGGTTTCCACCTGCCTGATCGCCTGGCTGATCTGGACGGGGGAAAGCACGGGCAAACGGCTGACCAGCGCCTATGAGCGGGCCACCGCCGGCGAGAAAGTGCTGGGCGAGATCGGCCGCCTGGACGAGGTCTTGACCGGCTCGGCCCGCATGGCTTCCGCCACGGGCGCCCCGCAGTGGAAGGCCCGCTACGACCAGACCGCCCCGCAGAACGACAAGGCCATGGCCGACGCCCAGGCCTTGGCCAGTCCCGCCCTGCGCGAACAGTTCAAGGCCGCCACAGGCGCGGCCAACGACACCCTGCTGAAGCTGGAAGGCGAGGCCTTCGCCGCGGCGACCCCGGCCGAAGCTCAGGCGATCCTGGATGGCTCGACCTACACTGAGGCCAAGTCGACCTACGCGGCCGGCGTCCAGGCTTTCGCCAAGGGCCTGCAGGCCGAGACCTCGGCCGCCGTCGCCGCGGCGGGCGCGGCGCAGCGCCGGGCCCTGATGATCACCATCGGCGGCTTCGTGGTTCTGGCTGGCGGCTGGTTCATCCTGATCCGCACCCTGCTTACCTGGCGGCGCAACCTCGACCTCGCCCAGCGCGAACAGGAGCGCCAGCGCCAAACCCAGCAGGAGATGGCCGACAAGCTCGCCCAGGAACAACAGGCCGCCGCCGACGAGCGCGCGCGCGCCGCCGAAGCCAAGCGCGAGGCCGACCTGAAGATCGCCGCCGAGCAGCAGGCGGTGGTTCAGGCCCTGGCACAGGGTCTTTCCAGCCTCTCGGCCGGCGACCTGACCTTCCGCCTGAACACCGGCTTCGCGGCCGAGTACGAGAAGCTGCGCGGCGACTTCAACGCCGCCGTCGGCCAGCTTCAGTCGACCATGACCGGCATCGTCGGCGCGTCGAACGGCATCCGCTCAGGCACCCGCGAGATCAGCCAGGCCTCCAACGACCTGGCCCGCCGCACCGAGCAGCAGGCGGCGAGCCTGGAGGAGACCGCCGCAGCTCTCGACCAGATCACCGCCACCGTGCGCCAGACCGCCGACGGCGCCGAGAGCGCGCGCAAGTCGATGGCCGCCACCCAGACCGACGCCGAGCGCGGCGGGACCGTGGTCGGCCAGGCCGTCGCGGCCATGGGCGAGATCGAGCAGAGCTCAGGCCAGATCAACCAGATCATCGGGGTCATCGACGAGATCGCCTTCCAGACCAACCTCTTGGCCCTGAACGCGGGGGTCGAGGCCGCCCGCGCCGGCGACGCCGGCAAGGGCTTCGCGGTCGTCGCCTCGGAAGTCCGCGCGCTCGCCCAGCGCTCGGCCGAGGCCGCCAAGGAGATCAAGATCCTGATCGGTGCTTCCAGCCAGCAGGTGGGCCGCGGCGTAGAGCTGGTGGCCGAGACCGGCGAGGCCCTGAAGCGCATCGTGGCCCAGGTCACCGAGGTGAACCGCGTGATCGCCACCATCGCCGCCAGCGCCAAGGAACAGGCGATCGGCCTGGCCGAGGTCAATGTGGCGGTGAACCAGATGGACCAGGTCACCCAGCAGAACGCCGCCATGGTCGAGGAGGCCACCGCCGCCGCCCAGAGCCTGGCCGGAGAGACCGGCGAACTGGCCCGGATGATCGGCGCCTTCCGCACCGGCGCGCCGGCCGCCGAGCGGGGCCCCGCCAGGGCGACCGCCCGCGCCGCCTAGTCCGCGGGCGCGTCCAGCAGCTTGCTGAGCTTCTTGGGGGCGATGGCGACGTAACTCTGCCGCAGCCAGGCCTTCAAGGTCTCGAGCTCGGCCAGCACGTCGTCGTCAGGCCCGAAATGGGCGATGACCCAGTCGTGCTGCTTGTACCAGCCGCGGCTCTCGCGGACGAAATAGAGATCGCCGACCATCTCCGCGGAGATCGGCAACTTCACCGTGATGGTCAGTTCGTCGCGCGGCTCGGCCTTCGCGCCGAAGATCGCGAACATCTTCTTGTTCACATAGAGAGCGCGGGTCAGCTGCCAGCCCGGGCCGGCCATGGCCTCCGGCAGGCTTGCGCCATAGGCCGTCAGTTCGACCTCGGCTTGTTCGTGGGAAGTCATGGCGCCTCCGTCTGGAGGCAGAGTGTGCGCGCGAAGGCTTCGCGGGCAAGACGCCCTCGCCGGCCGACGCCGACGAGGGGGCCTGAAAAATCAGAAGCGCAGGGTGCGCGCTTCCTTGACGTGCGGCAGGGCGCGGATCTTCTCGATCAGCGCATCGCCCGGATCCTGATCGACGCCGACCAGGGCGATCGCGTCCTCGCCGGCCGAGACGCGGCCAAGGTTGAAGGTCGCGATGTTGATCTGGGCCTCGGCCAGCAGCGCCCCGAGCGCGCCGATGAAGCCCGGCTTGTCGAGGTTGTTGACGTACAGCATGACCGGGGCGAACGGGGCGTCCAGGTCCATGCCCTTGACCTCGACCACGCGCGGCGCGCCGGCCATCACGGTGCCGGCGAACGAGCGCTTGCCGAGCGCCGTGGTGACGGTGATCCGCACCAGGCTGTCATAGACGGGGCTGTCGTCCTGCTTGCTTTCCGAGACGGTGATGCCGCGCTCTTTGGCCACGGCCGGGGCCGAGACCATGTTCACCTCGGCCAGCATCGGGCGCATGGCGCCGGCCAGGGCGGCGGCGGTCAGCGGACGGGTGTTGAGCAGGGCGACTTCGCCCTCATAGGCGATGTCGATGGCCTTGACCTCGACGTCGACCATCCGGCCGGCGAAGGCGCCCAGCTTCTCGGCCAGGGCCACGAACGGCTTCAGCTTCGGGGCTTCCTCGGCGGTGACCGAGGGGCTGTTGAGGGCGTTGGTGACCGCGCCGGTCAGCAGGTAGTCGCTCATCTGCTCGGCGACCTGCAGGGCGACGTTCTCCTGGGCTTCCAGGGTCGAGGCGCCCAGGTGCGGGGTGGCGATGAAGTTTTCGGCCCCGAACAGCACGTTCTCCTTGGCCGGCTCCTCGACGAACACGTCAAAGGCCGCGCCGCCGATGTGGCCGTCGTCCAGACCCTTGCGCAGCGCCGCCTCGTCGACCAGGCCGCCGCGGGCGCAGTTGACGATCAGCACGCCCTTCTTGGTCTTGGCCAGGTTCTCGGCCGACAGGATGTTGCGGGTCTTGTCGGTCAGCGGAGTGTGCAGGGTGATGACGTCGGCGCGGGCCAGCAGGTCTTCCAGCTCGACCTTCTCGACGCCCATCTCGACGGCCCGTTCGGCCGACAGGAAGGGATCGTAGGCCACCACCTTCATCTTCAGGCCGTTGGCGCGGTCGGCGACGATGCCGCCGATGTTGCCGGCGCCGATCAGGCCCAGGGTCTTGGCGTAGAGCTCGACGCCCATGAAGCGGTTCTTCTCCCACTTGCCGGCCTGGGTGGAGACGTCGGCGGCGGGGAGCTGGCGGGCCAGTGCGAACATCATGGCGATGGCGTGCTCGGCGGTGGTGATCGAGTTGCCGAACGGGGTGTTCATCACCACGATCCCCTTGGCCGTGGCGGCGGGGATGTCGACATTGTCCACGCCGATGCCGGCGCGGCCGATGACCTTCAGGTTGACGCCGGCGGCGAGCACGTCCTTGTCGGCCTTGGTGGCCGAACGGACGGCCAGGCCGTCATAGTCGCCGATGATCTTCAGCAGGTCTTCCTTGGACAGGCCGGTCTTCACGTCGGCGTCGACGCCGCGCTGCTTGAAGATGTCGATGGCGGCCGGGCTCAGCTTGTCGGCGATGAGTACGCGGGGCATGGGAGTTTCCTTGCGGATAAGGGGATAGGCGTCCCCGGCCACGCGCACTTCGGGCGTGGTGTCGCGGGGACGCAGGAAGGCCTTAGGCGGTTTGCAGCTGCTCGAGGGTCGTGGCGAACGCCCAGTCGAGCCACGGGGTCAGGGCCTCGATGTCCGAGGTCTCGACCGTGGCGCCGCACCAGATGCGCAGGCCCGCGGGAGCGTCGCGATAACCGCCGATATCGAGCGCGGCGCCTTCCTTTTCGAGGACGCCGGCCAGCTTCTTGGCGAAGTCGGCCTGGACGTCGTCGGCGAGAGCCGTGACGCGCGGGTCGACCACCTTCAGGCAGACCGAGGTGTTCGACCGGCTGGCCGGATCGGCGGCCAGGAAGTCGACCCAGGCGGTCTTCTCGACCCAGTCGGCCAGCGCCGCCAGGTTGGCGTCGGCGCGGCGTTGCATCTCGGCCAGGCCGCCGATCTGCGCGCCCCACTTCAGGGCGTCGATCGCGTCCTCCACGCAGAGCATGGACGGCGTGTTGATGGTCGCGCCTTCGAAGATGTCCTTGGCCAGCTTGCCGGCCTTGGTCATGCGGAACAGCTTCGGCATCGGCCAGGCCGGGGTGTAGCTTTCCAGCCGCTCGACCGCGCGCGGCGACAGGATGAGGATCCCGTGCGCGCCCTCGCCGCCCAGCGCCTTCTGCCAGGAGAAGGTCACGACATCGAGCTTGGCCCAGTCGAGGTCCTGCGCGAAGGCGGCGCTGGTGGCGTCGCAGATCGTGATCCCCTCACGGTCGGCGGCGATGAAGTCGGCGTTCGGGACACGCACGCCCGAGGTCGTGCCGTTCCAGGTGAAGACCAGGTCGGCGTCCTTGCGCACCTTGGCCAGGTCGGGCAGCTCGCCATACGGCGCGTCCAGCACCTCGGCCGGCAGTTTCAGCTGCTTGGTCACGTCGGTGACCCAGTCCTTGCCGAAGCTCTCGAAGGCCAGCAACTGAACCGGCTTGGGGCCCAGCATCGACCACATCGCCATTTCCACGGCGCCGGTGTCCGAACCGGGCACGATGCCGATCAGGAAATCGTCCGGAACCTCGAGCACCTGGCGCGTGCGGTCGATCGCTTCCTGCAGGCGCGTCTTGCCCAGCTTGGAGCGATGCGAACGGCCAAGAACCGCGTTCTGGAGATTTTGGGGGGTCCAGCCGGGGCGCTTGGCGCACGGGCCGGAAGAAAACTCGGGGCGAGCCGGGCGCATGGCCGGCTTGGCGAGGGTCGTCATAGCGATGTCTCCCATCCTTACAGATGAGCAGCGCCCCGTTGGGGGGGCGTGGCCCGCGGCGGAGAAACACCGGCTCGCGCCGAGGCGCAAGCGAAAGTTTTTCGGATTACGTTTTTTGGAGCGCCAGCTCTTCGGCCTTCGCCGCCTTGCGGCGCGCGACCACCCGCTTGCGCCAGGCGATGATCGTGCCGATGGCCAGGCAAACGCTGATGCCGAGGAAATCGGCGTTGTTCACCCGCGCATGGAACAGATCCACCTCGCGCCCGGTGACGAAATAGAACGAGTGCAGGGTGAAAAGGATCGCATAGAGCAGCATCACCCCGCCCAGCCAGAAGCTCGCATAGACGATCGCCACGACCAGCAGGCCCACGGCGGTCAGCCCGTCGCCCACAAGCCAGACGACGGCGAGATCGGAATGAGGGAAGAGAAGGTCGCCTGCCGTGCTCAGCACCGCATTGGCGAGAATCAGGCCCGCACCGACGCGTTCGGCCTGTCCGCCCTTCCAGAGGGCGAAGACGCAAATCCCCAAGGTGAGGACCGTCAGCGCGATTACGATCGGTGAAGTTGGCATGATCCTGCGCCCCTATCGCTGAATAGGGGCGCAGAACCAGTTAAACTATTGCAACCTTGGCTGCGATCAGCCGACTTCGCGCATGGTGGTGATGTCGCTCTTGCGCATCACGGCCGGCTTGTCGTGGTAGCCGAGCTTGGTGCGGATGCCGAGACGCAGCTGGGCTTCCGCCAGCTCGCCGTGCACGCCGACCATCGCGGTCCGGGCTTCTCCCAGAGCCTTGATGGCTTCGACCATCTTCACCTGAACGTCGTCAGCGAAGACGAGCGAGGCGTTAACCTCCGTGCGGGCCTTCAGCAGGTCCGCAAGCAGCTCGGTAGCCTCGACCATGGCTTGGTCAACGGCCGCTTCCGTCGAAAACAACTTGGTCGCGACACGTTGTGCGACAAACGCCTTTTCCATGGGGAACCCCTCCGAGGAAATTAACCCTAACCCCGTTAAGATAAACCAGAGGTTAAATTCTACCTAGGAGATTCATATTCCGTTAACCACGATTTTATCGCTCGACGGTAGAAATCGTGTCGGATAGGCAACACTTCGCGTCTCAGGCGAAGCTGGCGGAAGCGAACCGTTAGGAGAATTGGCCTAGATCGAAGGCTCGACGGAAGCTCGGGCCAGATGACAGACCAGCCTCGCACGACCGGACCGCGGCCACAGATCACCTTCCACGCGCGCGTGGCGGGCGTGGCCCTGATCACCACGGTCGTGGTGCTGGTCGCCGCATGCCTGACCTTCATGCTCCAGCAATGGGCCGTGGCCCGCGAGCAGAACCATCACGCCCATATGGCCCTGGCCGAGATCACCGCCGGCGCCTCGGCCGACGCCTTGGCTGCGAAGGACCCGCGCAAGGCCCGGGTGGCGATCGCAACCCTGCAGAACGACGCCAGCGTCACCAAGGCCGAGCTCAAGGCGCCCGACGGGCGCTCCCTGGCCGCCTATGTGCGCGCAGAACCGCCGGCGACCGAGCTCGAAACCATCCGCACGCCGGTGAAGATCGACAACGCTCAGGTCGGCGAACTGGTCATGACCTTCGAGACGCCGTCGCTCACCGCCCTGCTCCCGCAGTTCATCGCCCTGACCGGCGCGCTGTTCTTCGGCGGTGTGGGCGTGGCCCTGTTCCTGGCCCGCGGACTCGCCTCTCGGGTGATTGCGCCGGTGCTCAAGCTGTCCGAAGCCATGCACGACGTGGCCGCCAGCGGCAGTTTCGCGCCCGTCGAGGTTGAAGCCGACGACGCCCTGTTCCGCAGCCTCACAGACAGCTTCAACCACCTATTGGCGAAGCTCGACCTTCGCGAGCAGGACCTGCAGCGCACCCTGCGCGAGCTGGTCGAGGCGCGCGACGCCGCCAACGCCGCCAATGTGCTCAAATCCCAGTTCCTGGCCAATATGAGCCACGAGATCCGCACGCCGCTGAACGGCGTGCTGGCCATGGCCGAGGTCATGTCGATGGGCGAGCTGGCCCCCGTCCAGCGTGAACGCCTCGACGTCATCCGCCAGTCCGGCGGCCTGCTGCTGGCCGTGCTCAACGACGTGCTGGACCTGTCGAAGATCGAGGCCGGCAAGCTCACCCTACTGGTCGACGACTTCGACCTGGAGACCGCGATCGCGCCGACCCGCGACTCCTTCAACGTCATCGCCCAGGGCAAGGGCCTGGGGCTGCGTGTCGAGGTCGCCGAGGCCGCCCGCGGCGCGTGGCGCGGCGACGCCGACCGCATCCGCCAGATCGTCGGCAACCTGCTTTCCAACGCCGTCAAGTTCACCCTGCAGGGCGAGGTGACGGCCAGCTTCGACGTCGCGCCCGACACCGGCGCCCTGCGCCTGACCGTGCGCGACACCGGCGTCGGCATCGCGGTGGAGAAGCAGGCGGCGCTGTTCGAAAAGTTCACCCAGGCCGACAACTCCGCCACCCGCCGCTTCGGCGGCACGGGCCTGGGCCTGGCCATCTGCCGCGAGCTGACCCAGATGATGGGCGGCGTGATCAGCGTCGAGAGCCGCGAGGGCCAAGGCTCCACCTTCTCGGTCGAACTGCCGCTGGAGCGCGGCGAGATCGTGACCCGCGAAGTCGCTCAGCCCCAGGCGACCGAAGAAGCCGAGGAAGGCGCCCTGCGCCTGCTGGCGGCCGAGGACAACCCGACCAACCAGCAGGTGCTGGCCGCGGTCATGGGCTCGCTCGGCATCGAGATCGACATCGTCACCAACGGCAAGCTGGCCTTCGAGGCCTGGCGCGACGGCGCCTACGACCTGATCCTCATGGATATCCAGATGCCGGTGATGGACGGCATCGACTCGGCCCGCGCGATCCGCGCCGCCGAGCGCGACACCGGCCGTGTCCGCACCCCGATCGTGGCCCTCACCGCCAACGCCCTGTCGCACCAGGTCGAGGAATATCTGGCCGCCGGCATGGACGGCCACGTGGCCAAGCCGATCGAGATCGCCAAGCTCTACGACGCCATCAGCCGCGCCCTCACCGAGGCGGCGACCGTGGGGGCCGGAGCCGCCTCCGCGGCGGCCTGAGAGGCCCTCCACAAAGCTGAACGCTCCACAACGGCGGTCTCAGGCTCGCTTCAGATCGCGGATGGTTT
The DNA here is from genome assembly GCF_041919955.1 of Phenylobacterium sp. Taxonomy (GTDB): domain Bacteria; phylum Pseudomonadota; class Alphaproteobacteria; order Caulobacterales; family Caulobacteraceae; genus Phenylobacterium. The sequence goes on from NZ_JAYRSU010000024.1 coordinate 59,005, forward strand.
CCTTGGGCCATCGTCGCCCGACAGCGACAGCCGAAGTCCAAGGAGACCGCCATGAAGAAGATCTTTCTCGCCCTGACCGCGGCCTCGGCGCTGGCCGCCACCGCTGCGCCCGCGCTGGCCCAGTCCTATGACGGCTACGGTCGCGGCGATCGTTACGACCGCAGTGACCGCTATGACCGCGGCTGGGTCAGCATCGACCAGCGCGTGGCCCAGCTTGACCGCCGGATCGACCGCGGGGTGCGCAGCGGCCAGATCACCCGCAGCGAAGCCTACCGCCTGCGCGGCGAGTTCCGCATGCTTGTCCGCCTTGAGAACCGCTACCGGATGGACGGCCTGAACCGCTGGGAACGCGCCGACCTGAACCGTCGCTTCGACGCGCTCTCGGACCGCATCCGGTGGGAGCGCCACGACGGCGACCGCTACAGCTGGGGCTACGGCCCCCGCTAATTGGTCCCGGTCAGCGAAGGGGCGGCGAAAGCCGCCCCTTTTGCTACGCGCCCTCGATGACCAGCTCGGGCCAACGCCGCTGCGCCGCCTCCGCGGTCCGCTGGAAGCCTCCCGCCCGCCGCACCGGGTTCGGCCGCAGCCGCATGGCGAACAGATCCTCCAGCCCGAACGGCGCCCGGATCGTCAGTTGATCGTCGTGCTCGAGTCGCACGCCGACCGCGAACACCGTGGATGTGAACCGGGCCAGCGCTTCGGCGCTCGACCCCAGGGGCTCGTAGGGTTCGCCGAACCTCTGCTCGAACCAGAGATGTACGCGCGCCTGATTGCGCACCTCCACCATCTCGCGGAACGGCGGCTCGAAGGCCGCTGCGGTCCTTCTGATCACCACGTCCTCGGCCTCGTACGAGGTGTCGGAGGCGTCGAAATAGCCGACGTCGTAATCCTTGATGCCATAGTCCGCCGGCCGGCCGGTCAGGTGGTTCAGCACCGGCTGGTAGATCGCGCCCGAGAAGATCAGCCAGTCGGGCGGATCGAGCGCTCTGACCGTGGTAAGCACATGCATCAGGTTCGGCGTCGCCCGGACGATGCTCTCTAGCCGCGCGGTAAGATCCTGGCTCATCGCGCTCTCCTCAGCGGCCAGTTGTGCGCCAATGGCCCATGTCCCGCCCCCAGGCCCGGCGCCTGGCGCATGGCCTCGTGGACATACGCCCAGGCCTCGGCGACAGCCTCCGCCAGCGGCAAGCCCAGCGCCAGGCCGGTCGCGCAAGCCGAAGCCAGGGTGCAGCCGGTTCCGTGGGTGTGGCGGGTATCCAGCCGCTCGCCCTCGAACGTCGTCTCGCCGTCGGCCGTCAGCAGTACGTCGACGACGGTCTCGCCGGGCACGTGGCCGCCCTTCATCAGCACCGCGCGCGCGCCGAGCTTCAGCAGGGCCTCGCCGGCGCGGCGCTGATCATCGACGCTCTCGACAGTGATCCCGGTCAGGACCTGTGCCTCGGGCGCATTGGGCGTCAGCAGGCCCGCGCGCGGGATCATCAGCGTCTGCACCGCTTCCACCGCCTCCAGCGCCAGGAGGTTGGAGCCGCCCTTGGCCACCATCACCGGGTCCACCACCGCCGGCGCCGACGACGAATCGAGGATACGCGCTACGGTTTCCACCATCCCGATGTCGCCCAGCATGCCGGTCTTGATCGCGTCCGCGCCGATGTCATCCAGCACCGCGCGCGCCTGGGCCTCGACCACCTCCAGGGGGATCGGATGCACGCCCAAGACGCCCAGGGTGTTCTGGACCGTGATCGCCGTGATCGCCGTGGCCGCATAGCCGCCCAGCATGGTCACGGTCTTGATGTCGGCCTGAATCCCCGCCCCGCCTCCGGAATCCGATCCGGCGATGATCAGCACGCGTCCCTTGGTCTGGCTCATGACGTCGAGGTAGCGCGCCGCGGCGGCGAATGCATCGCAAATCGCCGGCCTATCCACCGCGGGGCGTTCTTCCTGCTAAGCTCGCGCCATGACCTCGAAGATCGCCCTCGTCACGGGCGCCGGCTCCGGCATCGGCCGCGCCTGCGCCAAGGCCCTGATGGACGCCGGATGGATCGTCGTCCTCGCCGGCCGCCGCACGGAGGAACTGGACGCCACCGCCGCCCATGCGCCCGATCGCGCCCTCGCCGTCCCCACCGACATCGCCGACGAGGTCCAGGTGGAGGCGTTGTTCGAGACGGTGCGGGCCCGCTGCGGCCGGCTCGACCTGTTGTTCAACAACGCCGGCGCCGGAGCCGGGGGGCGACTGGAGGACCTCAGCCTGGAGGCCTGGCGGCGGGTGGTGGACGTCAACCTCACCGGCGCCTTCCTCTGCGCCCGCGGCGCGTTCCGCCTGATGAAGGACCAGTCGCCCCAAGGCGGGCGGATCGTCAACAACGGCTCGATCTCGGCCCACGCGCCGCGGCCGTTCTCGGTCGCCTACACCGCCACCAAGCACGCGATCACCGGCCTGACGCGCTCCACCTCGCTGGAGGGCCGCGCCTACGACATCGCCTGTGGCCAGATCGACATCGGCAACGCCCAGACGGAGATGACCGCCGCCATGGCTCGCGGCGTGCCCCAGGCCGACGGCTCGTTCGCGCCCGAACCGCTGATGGACGTAAAGGCGGTGGCCGACGCCGTGGTATACATGGCCGGCCTGCCGCTGGCCGCCAACGTCCAGTTCATGACCGTCATGGCGACCAAGATGCCGTTTATCGGGAGGGGCTAGCGCCCCTCCGAGCGCCCCAGCAGCTCGACCAGATCCTGCTTCCAGAACCGCGCTGCGGTGTGGGTGCCGTGGCCGCGAGTCTCCTTCGTTGCTTGGATCAGCACGAATTTTCCGGCCTTCAGCCGCTTGGCCGCGGGCTCGGCGATTCCAAAATCCGGCGGATTGATCAGGTCGTCGGTCGAGTTCACCCAGGTCACCGGCGCGGTGATCTTCTCCAGGTCCTTCGAGGGGTCATAGTTCCGAGATGAGTCGAGCTGATAGATGAGGTCGTTGGCGTCGCGGCTCGGCAGGTCGGCGGCGATCCTGGCCTGGTACATCGCCTCCGCCTGTTCGCGGGTCGGCGCCTGGGCCTGCCAGGCCTGGGGCGCGGCGCCCATCAGCAGCACGAGGTTCGTCGCCCCACGCAGGCCGATGATCGGCTGGGCGCGGTAGTCGCCCCCGTTCCAGGCCGGATCGGCCTTGATCGTCTCGATCGCGGCCGTGCGCCAATAGCGGTTCATGCCGGCGATCTGCACGGGCAGGCAGGCCATAGGCATGATCGCCTGCACGAAGTCGGGGTGGGTTTCGCCCCAGACGAAGCCGTGCATGCAGCCCATCGACGTGCCCATCAGCAACCGCAAGCGGTCGACCTTCAGGCCATCGACCAGCAGGCGGCGCTGGGCCTCGACCATGTCGTCGTAGTCGTAGTGCGGGAACTTCGCGCGCAAGCCGTCGCTGGGCTTGGACGAGCCGCCGTGGCCGACGTTGTCGGGCAGGATCACGTAGTAGCGGGTGATGTCGAGCGGCTGGCCGGGACCGTAGAGCTCGTTGGCGAAGATCGGGTTGAGGAACTGGGCGCCGGTTCCGCCGGTGCCGTGCAGCACCATCACGGCGTTGGTCACCCGCCCCTGGGCGTCGCGCGCCGGCTTGCCCAGCGTGCGATAGTGCATCTTCAGCTCAGGCAGGCTTTCGCCGCTGCGAAACCTGAAGTCCTTGATCGTGAAGTCGCCCTGGGCGACGGCGGCGTCATAGGGCGAAGCGGCGAACGCGGCGGCGGGCGCCGTCAGGCTGAGGGCGGCCAGCGCCCCGGCGATCCAGGTCTTCATGGGAACTCCAGGCGAAGCGGTGCTGCGCCACCCATACGTTCCGCCAGCCGGAATGCCTAGCGCGCCTGGGCGACGGCGCCCCAGACCTTCAGCGCCTGGACGGTCTCGGCGACATCATGGACGCGAAGAGCCGCCACGCCAGCATCCACACCCCTGAGCGCCGCCGCCAGGGATCCGGCCAGGCGTCCGTCCAGCACCGCCCCGCCGACGGGATCCAGAGCGGTGATGAAGCTCTTGCGGCTGACGCCAAGGAGGACCGGGAAGCCGAGCGCGACCACCGCGTCCATGTGGGCCAGCAGGGCGAGGTTATGCTCCAGCCGCTTGCCGAAGCCGATGCCGGGGTCGAGCCAGATCTTCTCGCGCGCGACGCCGGCCGCCATGGCCGCTTGAGCGCGTCCGCCGAGGAAATCGCAGACCTCGGCGACCACGTCGCCGTACTGCGGAGCCGACTGCATGGTCCGCGGCTCGCCCTGCATATGCATCAGCACCACCCCGCAGCCCAGGTCGGCGGCGACCGCCGAAGCCTCGGGCGAAAACCGCAGGGCCGCGACGTCGTTCCAGAGGGTCGCGCCGGCCGCGACCGCCGCCCGGGCGACGCCCGGCTTCATGGTGTCGATGGATATGGCCACGTCGCTCTCGGCGCGGATCGCGGCGATCAGCGGCACGGCGCGGGCGATTTCTTCGGCCTCGTCCACAGGCTCGGCGCCGGGGCGCGTGGATTCGGCGCCGATATCGAGGATGTCGGCCCCCTCGGCGATCAGCCGGCGGGCGTGGATCAGGGCGTCGAGCGGATCGAGGTAGCGGCCGCCATCGGAAAAACTGTCCGGGGTCACATTCAGTATCCCCATGACCTTCACGGCGGCGGACATGGCGAGTTCTTTCCTTGGCTCAGACAGCAAGACGCCCTCCTGGCGCGGGGCCGGGAGGGCGTCAAGTTCAGCGGTCTAGCGGCCGCCTCAGGCCGGTTCGGGACGCGGCGAGATCGGCACGGCGACTGAGGGGCCGGACGAGCGCTTGGAGTCGGCGTCGTCGCGGACGGGCGGGACGCCCTTCAGCGCGTTGACGATCTCTTCGCCGGTCAGGGTCTCGTATTCGAGCAGCGCCTTGGCCAGGGTGTGCAGGTCGTCCATCTTCTCGGTCAGGATCCGGCGGGCTTCGTCGAAACCGCCCTGAACCAGGCGCTTCACCTCGGCGTCGATGAGGTTGGCTGTCTCTTCCGAAACCGATTGGGTGCGCGACACCGAATGGCCGAGGAAGACCTCATCCTGGTTCTCGCCATAGGACACCACGCCCAGCTTGTCCGAGAAGCCCCACTTGGTGACCATGGCCCGGGCCAGCTTGGTCGCCTGATCGATGTCGGACGATGCGCCCGAGGTGATCTTCTCCTTGCCGAAGATCAGCTCCTCGGCCATGCGGCCGCCCATCAGGATGGCCAGGCGCGAGGTCATCTGCTCGTAGGACATCGAGAGCTGGTCGCGTTCCGGCAGCTGCATGACCATGCCCAGCGCGCGGCCGCGCGGGATGATCGTGGCCTTGTGCACCGGATCGGTGGCCGGGACGTTCAGCGCGATCAGGGCGTGGCCGCCCTCGTGATAGGCGGTCAGGCGCTTTTCGTCCTCGGTCATGGCCATGGACTTGCGCTCGGCGCCCATCATGACCTTGTCCTTGGCGTCCTCGAAGTCGCGCTGGGTGACCATGCGGCGGTTCTTGCGCGCGGCCATCAGGGCCGCTTCGTTGACCAGGTTAGCGAGGTCCGCGCCCGAGAAGCCGGGGGTGCCGCGGGCGATGGTCTTCACGTCCACGTCGGCGGCCAGGGGCACGTTCTTCATATGGACGCGCAGGATGCGCTCGCGCCCGCCGATGTCCGGATTCGGGACGACGACCTGGCGGTCGAAACGGCCGGGACGCAGCAGGGCCGGGTCCAGGACGTCCGGGCGGTTGGTCGAGGCGATGACGATGATCGCTTCCGACGGGTCGAAGCCGTCCATCTCGACCAGCAGCTGGTTGAGGGTCTGCTCGCGCTCGTCGTTGCCGCCGCCCAGGCCGGCCCCGCGATGGCGGCCGACGGCGTCGATTTCGTCGATGAAGATGATGCAGGGGCTGTTCTTCTTCGCCTGCTCGAACATGTCGCGCACGCGGCTGGCGCCGACGCCGACGAACATTTCCACGAAGTCGGAACCGGAGATGTAGAAGAACGGCACGCCCGCTTCACCCGCGACCGCGCGGCCGAGCAGGGTCTTGCCGGTGCCGGGCGGGCCGACCATCAGGGCCCCCTTGGGGATCTTGCCGCCCAGGCGCTGGAACTTCTGCGGGTCCTTCAGGAAGTCGACGATCTCGAACAGCTCTTCCTTGGCCTCGTCGACGCCGGCGACGTCCTCGAAGGTGATGCGGTTCTTGTTTTCGGTCAGCATCTTGGCCTTGGACTTCCCGAAGCCCATGGCGCCGCGGGCCCCGCCCTGCATCTGACGCATGAAGAAGATCCAGACCCCGATCAGCAGCAGGATCGGCAGGCTGTTCAGGAACAGGCCCATCAGGCCGCCGCCGGCCGACTTCACGTTGATGTCGGCTCCTTGCGCCTCGAGGCGCTTGATCAGGTCGTCCTGATTGTTCGGGGTCAGGGCGGTGTACGACTTGCCGCTGTTGTCCTTCACCTCGATGGCCGTGCCGCGGAACACCGCGGCCTTCACCTCGCCGGCGTTCACCTTGCCGAGCAGCTGCGAGTAGGAGATCTGGCCAGAGGCGCCGGCCGCCTGGCTGCCGCCGGTCATCATGCTGTACAGCCCGATGAGAACGACGACGATGACGCCCCAGATGGCGAGATTACGCAGGTTCATGACGCGCCTTCGAAAAAAGTGTGTCTCAAAGCCCACTTTAGGTGGGGCCGCCCTTAAGAACTAGCAAGCCTCGTGCCGCGCGACCGAATACCGCGGTTCGGTGAACAAGCTGAGCCACACATGCAAAAGGCCGCGCAGCAGTGCTGCGCGGCCCCGACACTAGGCTCAAGGCCTTAATATTTACCGGCCGGTCTTCTTCGGCTTCGGCGCAGCGATCAGGCCTTCGCGTTGCGCGCGCTTGCGGGCCAGCTTGCGCGCACGGCGCACGGCTTCGGCCTTCTGGCGAGCGCGCTTCTCGCTCGGCTTCTCATAGTGGACGTGCCGCTTCATTTCGCGGAACGAGCCCTCGCGCTGCATCTTCTTCTTCAGCGCCTTGAGGGCCTGATCGACGTTGTTGTCGCGGACGAAAATCTGAACCAGAGGTCTCTCTCCTATCAC
>NZ_JAYRSU010000025.1:0-54477 GCF_041919955.1 Phenylobacterium sp.
CATGTTCGGCCGGCTCAAGGACTGGCGTCGCGTCGCCACCCGCTACGATCGATGCCCGACCGTCTTCCTGTCCGCCATCGCCCTCGCCGCTACCGTGCTCTTCTGGCTATGAGTCCTGAGCCTAGCCGTGTCGTCCGAGGCGGCCGCCGAGCGGACCGGACACCGGCCCGACCCGGCCGCCGCCGGCTATGCGTTGGTGATCGAGGAGAAGCCGATCTGCCGGCTGGCCATCGCGCAGGTGCTGGAGGAGGCCGTAGACCTGGCCGCGACCCGCACGACCGGCTCGCTTATCGAAGCGGCGGCCCTGGCGGCCGACCAGCCGCCGGCGCTGATGCTCATCGATCTGTTCAGCATCAACTACGACTTCCGCGGCCTTGAGCGGCTGCTGGCCGCCGCGCCGGAGACGCCGGCGATCGTGATCGACGACCGCGTCAACCCCGCCTTCGTGCAGATCGCCCAGGACGCCGGCGCACGCGGCTATATCTCCAAGGACTTCCCGCTCACCCAGTTCCGGCACGCGATCGGCGCGGTGTTCGGAGGCGGCAGCTATTTTCCGGCCCGGCCGCCGCGCGCCGCAGGCCGCAACAGGACGCTCTCGCCCCGGCAGATGGACGTGCTCAAGCAGATGGCGGTCGGCCGGCGCAACCGCGAGATCGCCGAACTCCTCGGCATCACGCCGGGGACGGTGAAACTGCACATCCACGCGATCCTGCGCCTGACGGGCGCCCGCAACCGCACGGAAGCGGCGCTGCTGGCGGGGCGGTTCCTGGCCCCCAACTCGGACGCCTGAGCCGAACGCCCGCGCGCAATAGGCGGCGCGCCGACAAAATCAAGGCCGCGAAATGCAAGTGTGACTGACCGGTCACACTCTTCGCAGACCGGCGTCATACGAACCCCCGAACCATTGTGACGGCGCGATGACGGACATAGCTGGGCCTCAGTGTTCAAACCCAAAAGGGGATCAAGAAAGTGAGAAACCAACTGTTCGCGACGGCCGCCGCGGCCGCCTTTTTCGCGCTGACCGCCGGCGCCGCCCAAGCTCAGACCGTGGGTCATGCGGGCGTGAACTACAGCCGCGCCGAAATCGACGCCGGCCGCCTGGGCGACACCGACGCCAACGTGATCCAGGGTGAAGGCGCCGTCGCCTTCGACGTCGGATCGCTACGCGCGGCGGTCGACGGCTCGGTGACCAACTTCGACGCCGACGGCGGCGACGCCACCCTGTGGTCGGCGACCGGCCACCTGAACAAGGCCTTCGACGGCGGCCTGGCCGGTGGCTTCGTCGGCGTCAGCAAGAGCGACGACGTGACCCTGTGGGCCGTGGGCGTTGAGGGTCAGTACAACATCGCCCCGAAGACCACCCTCTACGGCCAGGTCGGCTACGGCCAGGCCGAAGACCTGAACGACGTCGACTTCTGGGCCGGCCGCGCCGAGCTGCGCTACTTCGTGACCGACACCTTCAAGGTCGCGGGCAATGTCGGCTTCACCAAGGCCGACGCGCGCGGCGGCGACCTCGACATGTGGAACGTGGGCGCCGAGGCCGAGTATCAGTTCGCCAATACGCCCTGGAGCGTGGTCGGCGCCTATGAGCACGGCGAACTCGACGACGCCGACCTGAAGGCCGACACCTTCAAGATCGGCCTGCGCTACACCTTTGGCGGCACGCTGCGTGACCGCGATCAGGCCGGCGCCTCGCTGGGTTCGACCTCGAACCTGTTCGGCGGCGACATCGGCCAAGGCGTGATCGCCGCGGTCGGCGCCTACTAAAACCCTCCCCAACGGGACGGACGCAGGGGGCGCCCTGGGCTCAAGGCCCGGGGCGCCCTTTCGCATGGCGTCGTCAGGCCGGTTCGAGACTGACCGTGTTCAGGCTGACTTCGAAGTCCATGAAGATGTCGACCAGCTCGTCGACGTTGATCCGCTGCATCTGGCGGTTCGGGAAGCGGAAGCGCCAGAAGCTGGCCACATGTTCGACGCCGCTCAGGCGCTCGCCGAGGCTGAGGAACATGGCCGGAGCGCGCAGCAGGAAGTCGCGGAAGAACGCCGGGTCGCTTTGCCTGGTCAAGGCCCCATAGGCGTTGTCGTAGACCGCCAGGGCGTCGGTCACCGCACCCATGGCCGAGAAGATCCAGCTACGCAGGTCGGCCTTCACCCGGGCGATATAGGCCTTGTCCTCGTGGTCGAGATTACCCAGCGGGCGGACGACGGCGATCTCCTCCAGAACCTGGCGGATGCGCGGCAACAGGTCCTGGAGCTGCCATTTGTAATAGAGGAAGGCCTTCCAGCAGAACACACCCTCGCGAAACTGCGGCGGGTCCATGTTCATGACCCGGCGCAGCGGCTCGAGCTCGGCGCTGCCGGCGTCGGAGAGGATCTTCGAGAGCAGCGCCGCGGCCTTCACCCCGAAGGCATGGCCGTCGCCGAACGAGATGCGGATCAGCGGCTCCAGCTCCTTGCGGGCCGAGGTGAACATCCGCTCCAGGTCGCCCTCGGACAGGTTGAAGTAGCAGGGCGCGGGCGTGAAGCCGTTGGTCTTCAGGCTCTCGCGCATTAGGAACGGATCGAGCGACGGCAGGGCCGCAACAATGTCCAGCACCTGGCGGTCGCGCGCGCCGACCTGCAGATCCTCGCCGAAGGACTCGGCGGCGACCTCCTCGAAATTGCGCTGACCGACGAACAGGAAGCGCGCGCCGTAGCGCAGCTCGCGCTCGGCGATCGGCAGCAGAATCTTGGTCGCCGTCTGCATCGGATAGTCGAAGAGATCGGCCTCGCCGCCGCGGATGCGGTGTTTGAGCAGGATGCTGCGGTTCAGCAGCGAATTGCGGAAAAACGGGCTCTCTTCATACTCGGCCTTGCCGGCCTCGCTCTGGGCGATCTGCCAGAGATTGAGCACTCGGGAGGTCGCCGCGCTCTTCTTCAGGTAATCAAGGCTGCGGTAGGACCGATCACGCGCCACTTCAAACTCCCCGACAGGCATCGGCGACAGCTTCGCTAATAGGGGCGCGCCGCGACAATCAACAAGCATAAACCCGACATTGCCGCCGTTTCTGGGTCCACTGCGGCGAAATCGGGACCGAATTAGACCTTGATGTCCACCGCGTGGTCAGAGCCGGGCGTCGAGCCGGCCGGTGGATGCGTGGGGACCACCCGCGCCTCGTCCGCGAACCCAAGCTGCTTGAGAGCCTTGGCGAGATGCGCCGCACCCAGCTGGGTCATGGGCGGGGCGCCGCGGCTCCACAGCCCTTCTCCCTGGTAATGGAACTCGACCTTGAACATCGGACGCCTTTCCATCGCGACGCCCGCTCAGGCTTGCGCCTGCATGGTTAGCAAAACGTGAAATCTACGGATGTTCCGCGAACTTTGTTCGATGAGCATTCGTCGAGTCACCCGAAAAGCACATGCCTCCCAACGTTCCGACGGCGATTCAAGGGCTTGTGCGCGGCCCCCGAGAGGCCGCGCCGCCTTCGTCGAACAGGCTCAGCAGACTTAGGCCGGCTGGGCGCCGGCGCCCGCCGGCGCGGGCATCGGAGCGCCGGGCGGGCGGCCGATCCAGATCTGACCGGCGCGGGCCATCAGCTCGCCCCCGTCGTTGAATAGAGCCACGCCTGCGAAATGCTTGCGGCCCTCGACCTCGCGCGCCCAGGCGACGACGACATAGGTTTCCCCGGCCCTCGGCTTCTTCAGGACCTCGCCGGCCATGGTGCCAAGCAGGCCGACCGGCGCGCCGGTCTTGATCCACCAGGCCATCGAACCCGGGCAATCGAGCGCGCCCCAGGTGATCTCGTCGGGAATGGTCCCGTCGGCGTCGGCGAAATTGGCGTGCGGGGTCCAGACGCCCGCGCACTGCCCGGCCGGGGCGCCGTCGATCTGGCCGACATGGACGCCCAGCCCCTCGCCAGCCTCGCGCTCGATGCAGCAGGAGAAGCAGCCGCGATGCAGCGAGCGCTGGGCGAACTGCGAGCCGGCCGCGAAGGCGCGCGCCTCTTCCACACTGGGCGGCGCCGGCGGCGGATGGGGGATCTGGCTGTCATCAGCCCGGCGGGCCGAGCCGAGAACCGCGCCCTCGGCGTTGGTCAGCAGCATAGCCCCGTCTTCGCCCGGCTGCAGGCTGACGGCGACATCCAGCGGCACGCCCGCACGCAGCATCGCCACGCCGCGGCCCCCGACCGCGTTGGAGAGCACGCCGCAGATATAGCCGCCATTGGCCGTGAAGGGAGGACCCCGGAACTGGCGGGGGACCACGATCTCGCTCATTGAAATTCTCAAGTTTGAATCGGCAGTCGAAAGAATTCGGCCATCATGGCCAGCCGCCGCCCGGGAGGGAAGCATGACCCAAGGGAAAGCGTGACAGGAACCGCTCGACCGCTTTGGGGTTGAATCGGCGTCACCTCAACCGGAGGGCCGTATGACCATCGACATGAACGACCGGGTCGCCGTCGAACGAATGCTGTGGGACGAGATCGAGCGCCATCAGATCGGCATGCTCGGCGTTGTCGGAGCAGCCGAGCATCACACCCAACCCATGACCGCCTTCGTGGACGGCCGTACGCTGTGGTTCTTCACCCGCACGGACACCGAACTGGCCCAGCGCATCGGGGAAGGGCACCAGGCGATCTTCGTCTTCCAAGGCAAGGACTTATACGCCTGCCTGACCGGCGAACTGATCTTGAGTCACGACGAAGCCCGCATCGCCAAGTATTGGAACGCCGTAGTCGCCGCCTGGTATCCCCAAGGCAAGGACGACCCGCGCCTGACCATGATGCGGCTCGACTGCCAGGACGCCGAACTTTGGATTTCCGACGCCGGTCCCATGAAGTTCGCGTGGGAGATCGCGGTCGCCAATGCGCGAAAACACGAGCCGCATCTCGGCGGGAAAGCAAACCTGCGCTTCCATTAGGGCGGTCGGCGGCGCTCCTCGCTTCGACTGCACTATACTTGCGTGCTTTTGCCGCAACGCAGAACGTTGGTCGCTTTGCGCCAATTCTGCAGGACGTGCTGAGTTCCAATTTTGTTTTTAGCGGCGCCTCGCGAAGTTGTGTCGTGTTCTCGACAGTTTTTGGGCGACAGCACCGTTAGGTTGAAACCGAAGCCGTAAGGCGATGTTTGATTCGCCGATGCAAAGGTCCCCGAGTTCGGTGCAAAATCGCTTGCTCGCCGCGTTGCCGCCTGAGGACTACGGACTGGTGGCCCCGCACCTGACCCACATGGATCTTGAACGGGGTCGGCTGTTGTACGAGCCGGGCGACCGTATGGACGTGGTCTACTTTCCCCACGACGGCGTCATCTCGCTGATGACCTTGATGGAAAACGGAGCGGCCATAGAGAGCGCCGCCATCGGGCGCGAAGGCGCGGTCGGGCTGACCGCCGCGGTCGCGCCGCGCCAGTCGCTGTCGCGCGCCGTCGTGCAGACCCACTGCCGCTGCTCGCGCATCGGGGCCAACCAGCTGCACGAGGCGTGGGTGAAGAGCCCGCGCATCCGCGAGATGATCGACCGCCACTCCGAGGCCCTGCTGGGCCACGCGACCCAGGCGGCGGCCTGCAACGCGCTGCATTCGGTGGAGGCGCGCTTCTGCCGCTGGCTGCTCACCTGTCACGACCGGATCTCCACCAATACGGTGGCCCTGACCCAGGAGGTGGTCGCCGACATGTTGGGCGTGCAGCGCACGACGGTCACGGCGGTGGCGCGCGCCCTGCAAGGCAAGGGCCTGATCCGCTACCGCCGCGGAGTGGTCGACATCGTCGACCGGGACGGCCTGCAGGCTCTGGCCTGCGAGTGCTACGACGTGATCCGCCGGCACTACGACCGGCTGCTGCCGGCGGCCTAGACGGGAAACACCAGCCGGGCCCGGACGCCGGACCCGGCCAACAGCTCGAGCTCGCCGCGCACCTGCAGCGCCAGGCTGCGGACGAACCACAGGCCGAACCGCTCGCCGCCGCCCGGAGCGGCCGGATCGAAGCCGGGTCCGTCGTCGGCGACCGAGAACTCGCGCCGCCCGTCGCCGAGATCGGCCAACCGCACCTCGATGCGCCCGCCGCGGCCGCCGCAGGCGTGGGCGACGGCGTTGGCGACCAGTTCGTGGGCGATCAGGGCCAGGGTCGAAGCGACCTGGTCGGGGGCGACCATCGGCGCGGCCAGGATCGCGATCTCGGCGGGCTGCCCGCCCTGGCGACGCCGCCAGATCGCGGCCATGTCGTGGAGGTAGGCGTGGAAATCGACGCCGCCCTCGCAGCGGTGACGCTCCAGCGCGCCGAGGGAGCCGATGGCCTCGGCGATCCAGAGCAGCTGTCTGCGCGCCTCCGGCTCGCCCGTGCGCTGACCCCGCATCCGCGCCAGGGCCGAGATCAGCTGAAAGGTGTTGGCGGTGCGATGGCGCAGTTCGGCTGCGCGCGCATCCTCTCCACGCTCGTCCGTCATTCGCCCACGACCCCTTGCGCCCGCAGTCTAGTCGTCAATCCGGGCGTGACTGTCGGATCGGCGACATAAGTCGCTGCAGACCCCGAGACTAGGCGCGAGCACCCGGGCGCAAAAGCTGAACATTTCTCGCCATGGTAGAAACCTGGGGATACTCAGGGCCGCGCGAGGAGGCCGAGGATCGATGGAGAGGCGGCGACCGCCAGCAAGAAGCCGAGTTCGAACATCTGCTCGATCGCGCCCAGGACGTCGCCGGTGTAGCCGCCCAGCAGCCGCCGAGCCGAAAGCGCCAGGGTGAGCGCCAGGCCGCCGCCGAGGAGCAGGCCCATCGCCCAGGCCGGGCTCGGCGCCAGCAGCAGCGGCAGGCCGGCGAAGACCAGTGCGAACAGCATCTCCGGCGTGGAGAGGCCGGAGGGCGCGGGCTTCCACTTGCCGCGCTCCAGATAGCCGACATAGGGCAGGACCCGCATCGCCAGGACCGCCGCGCCCCGGCCGCCAGCGTTGGCGCAGGCCAGCGCCCAGGCGCCAAGCGAAGGGGAAAGGCCCGCCAGCGCCGCCGCCTTCAGCGACAGGACGAGACCGAGGGCGAGCGCGCCGTAGGTCCCGATGCGGCTGTCCTTCATGATCTCCAGGCGGCGCTCGGGCGTGCCGCCGCCGCCCAGCCCGTCGAAGGTGTCGGCCAGGCCGTCCTCATGGAAGGCGCCGGTGAGGAGCACGCCGGCCGCCATGGCGAGCAGCGCCGCCAACCAGCCGCTCCAGAGCTGCGACGCGCCGGCGAAGGCCGCGGCGCAGACGAGGCCGACCAGCAGGCCGACCAAGGGGAAATAGCGGGCGCTACGCGAAATCCAGTCCGGCTCGAAATCCTTCAAGGCCGGTGTCGGAACGCGCGTCAGAAACTGCGTCGCGCAGAGGAAGAGCTGCAACTGGCGGCGCAGGACGCTCACAGCGCGCCTGACAGCACGTCATCGAGACTGGCGACATCGCTCAGCAGGGCCGCGGCGGCGCGCGCCACCGGCAAGGCCAGCAAGGCGCCGGTCCCTTCCCCCAGCCGCATGGAGAGGTCGAGCAGCGGCTCGGCTCCGACGGCGTCCACGGCGATCGCGTGCCCCTTCTCGGCCGAGAGATGGGCGAAGATGCAGTAGTCGGCGCAGGCCGGGTCGAGGCGGATGGCCGCCAGAGCGGCGACGGAGGCGATGAAGCCGTCGATCAGAACAGGCTTGCCGGCGCCCGCCGCGCCCAGGATCGCGCCGGCCATCATCACGATCTCCAGTCCGCCGAACTGAGCGAGGACATCGCGGGGTGCGGACGCGTCGCTGCGAGCCGCGGCCTTGCGCAACACGGCCTGCTTGCGAGCCAAGCCCTCGGCGTCGTGACCGGCCCCCAGGCCGATGCAGTCGTCGAGCGGCGCCGGCGCCAGACGGTGCAGGACCAGGGCCGCGCTGGCGCTATTGCCTATGCCCATCTCGCCCACCGCCAGGATCTCGAAGTCCTGCAGGGTCTCCCGAGCGATCGAGGCGCCGCGCTCCAGGGCGAGATCGGCCTCCTCGGCGGTCAGCGCCGGGACGGCGGCGGCGTTGCGGGTTCCCTTGCGCACCTTGGCCTCGATCAGGGCGGGATGCGGCGCCAGGTCGGCCGCGACCCCGGCGTCGACCACGCGGACGTCCGCCCCGACGACGCGGGCGAAAGCGTTGGCGCTGGCCCGCCCGGCCAGCAGAGTGGCGACCATCGCCGTCGTGACCTCCGAGGGATAGGCCGAGACGCCGGACTCGTTGAGGCCGTGGTCGCCAGCGAAGACCAGCAGCAAGGCGCGGTTCAGCTGGGGATTGGGCCGTCCGGCGATCAGGGCCAGCCGCACGGCGAGGTCCTCGACCCGGCCGAGCGCGCCCAGCGGCTTGGCCTTGCCGTCGACCAGGGCGCGCAACGCCGCCTCCTGGCTGCGGTCGAGCGGGGCGATGGGTGTCATGGATGCAGCTCCAGCCCGGCGAGCGCGGCCAGGCGATCGATGGCGAAATGGGTTTCCAGCACGGCGGCGATCTCGTCCAGGGCCGCGTCGACGCGGACGTGCTGGTCGAGGCCGTCCGACGCTGCGCCGAGCTCGCTCAGCAGCGCATTGCGGGCGGGCGCAAGATCGAAGAGCCCGTGGACATAGGCGCCGGCGACGCGGCCGTCCGAGGAGACTGCGCCCTCGCCCGTCCCGTCTTCGCGGACCAGGAAGGGACGCGCGGTCGCGGGGCCGGCCGTGTGGCCGACATGGATCTCGTAACCCTCGAACCGCGCGCCCGAGGCCAGGGTTCCCCGCGCCGGGCGCAGCACCTTGTCGCCGGTCAGCACGGTCTCGACGTCGAGCAGGCCAAGGCCTTCGGCGCGACCTGGCGGCCCCTCGATCCCGTCCGGGTCGGCGACCCAGCGGCCCAGCATCTGGTAGCCGCCGCAGACGCCCAGCACCCGCCCGCCGCGGCGGACATGCGCCAGGAGGTCGATGTCCCACCCTTGGGCGCGCAGGAAGGCGAGATCGGCGAGGGTCGCCTTTGTCCCCGGCAGGATCACCAGATCGGCGTCGCCCGGCAGGGGCGAACCGGGCCGGATGAAGCCGAACTCGACGTCAGGCTCGGCGCGCAGCGGATCGAAGTCATCGAAATTGGCGATGCGCGAGAGCATGGGGACGACAATGCGGACCTTGCGCGCCTGGCCCGCCCGCGCCTTGTCCAGCACCACCGCGTCCTCCGCCGGCAGGCGGCGGGCGGCGGCGAGCCAGGGCGCCATGCCGAGGTCGCTCCAGCCGGTGCGACGCTCGATCTCGGCGCGGCCGGCGTCGAACAGCGAGGGATCGCCCCGGAACTTGTTGATCAGGAAGCCGGCGATCATCGCCCGGTCCTGCGGGTCCAGCACCGCATGGGCGCCGACCAGGGCGGCGATCACGTGGCCGCGGTCGATGTCGCCGACCAGCACGACGGGAACCTGGGCGGCCCGGGCGAAGCCCATATTGGCGATGTCGCCGGCCCGCAGATTGATCTCGGCGGGGCTGCCCGCGCCCTCCACGATCACGAGGTCGGCCTGGGACTCCAGGCGGCGGTAGCTTTCGAGCACCACGTCCAGCAAGGCCGCCTTGCGGTTCTGATAGGCAGCGGCCTTCCACGTTCCGGCCATCTGGCCGCGCACCACCAGTTGAGCGCCGACGTCGCTCTGGGGCTTGAGCAGGACCGGGTTCATATCGACGGTCGGGGCGGTGCGGCAGGCGATGGCCTGGAGCGCCTGGGCGCGGCCGATCTCGCCCCCGTCGGCAGTGACGGCGGCGTTGTTCGACATGTTCTGCGGCTTGAAAGGCCGCACGGTCAGACCACGGTTGGCGAACGCCCGGCAGAGGCCGGCGACCAGCACCGACTTGCCGACGTCCGAGCCGCATCCCTGGATCATCAACGCGGCCAAGCGAGTCCTCCCACGGCCAGGGCGGCGGCGAGGACCGCGCAGGCGCGCAGATAGAGCCCAAGCCCGCGGCGCAGGTCCAGAGGCGACGGACGCGGCCCCTCGCCGAAGGTCGGCCGCGCATGGGGCGCGCCGTCGTAGCTGGCCGGCCCGCCCAGCTGGACGCCGAGCGCCCCGGCCATGGCCGCCTCCGGCCAGCCGGAGTTGGGCGACGCATGCCTGCCAGCATCGCGCAGCATCGTGCGCCAGCCACGGCCGGCGACCAGGGCGATAAGGGCACCGGCGATGCGGGCCGGGATCAGGTTCATCAGGTCGTCGGCGCGCGCCGCCGCCCAGCCGAAACAGCGCCAGGGCTCCTCGCGGTGTCCGATCAGGCTGTCGGCGGTGTTGACCGCCTTGTAGGCGAAGAGCCCGGCCAGACCGCCTAGCAGGAACCAGAACAGCGGGGCGACCACGCCGTCGTTGAAGCTCTCCGCCAGGCTTTCGAGGGCCGCGGCGGAGACGCCGGCCTCGTCGAGGTCGGCGGTGTCGCGCCCGACGATCATGCCGACGGCGGCGCGGGCGGCGGGCAGGTTGATGGGCGTGTTCAGGGCCCGCGACACCGCCGCGACGTGGGCGTAGAGGCTGCGGGCGGCCAGGCCCAGGGAACCGGCCGCTATCGTCAGGATTAGCGCCCAGCCGTCCACCAACCTGCCGATCAGCCAGCCGGCCAGGGCGGCGGTTCCGGCGACCAGCAGCAGGACGAAGACCCCGGCGAGGCGGCGGGGGATATCGCCGCCTCGATTCAGCGCCTCCAGCCGGCGCAGGGCCGCGCCGATCCAGGCGACCGGATGGGGGACGAGCCGGTGCAGGCGCGCCGGATAGCCGAGCACGCCCTCGAGGCCCGCCGCGGCCAGCACGATCCAGGGATCAGCCGGCACGCCCGACGATCTCGATCAGCGCCCCGCCGGCGCCGGCCGTGACCTGAGCGCGGACGCCGTAGGCCGCCTCCATGACGGCCGGGGACAGGGCTTGGCCGGGCGGCCCGTCGGCCAGCACCTGGCCGGCGGCCATGACGATGATGCGGTCAGCAATCCGGGCTGCGAGGGAAAGGTCGTGCAGGGTGACGACGACGCCCCTGCCCTGGTCGTGCGCCATCTTGCGGAACAGGTCGCCGGCGTCGAGCTGGTGGCCGGGATCGAGGCCGGTCAGGGGCTCGTCCGCCAGCAGCCATTCCGGGTCGCCGGCCAACGCGCGCGCGATCAGTACGCGCCCCCGCTCGCCGCCCGAGAGGGTGGTGACGTCGCGGTCGGCGAGCTCGGTGACGCCGGCCGCGGTCATGGCCCGCTCGATGGCCGCCCCGTCCTCCAGCGACAGCCCGTTGGAGCCGATGAACGGCGTGCGGCCGAGACCGACCAGGATGCGCGCCTCCACCGCCCAGGCGACCTCGGGCGTCTGGGGGATGAAGCCGATGCGGCGCGCGCGGGCGCGCGGAGCCATGGCCAGGAGATCGGCCTCGTCAAGCAGGACACGGCCGCCCTGCGGTCGGCGCAAGCCGGCCAGGCAGGCCAGCAGGGTCGACTTGCCGGCGCCGTTGGGGCCGAGGATGGCGGTGACGCTCCCGGCCTGGAAGTCGGCGCTGACGCCGTCGACGGCGAGACGTGCGCCCAGGCGCACCCGGATGTCGTGGGCGGAAAGCCGGCTCATGCGATCCTCCGGCGCATCGAGAGGAGAAGGGCGAAGAAGAATGGGCCGCCCAGCACCGCCATGGCGACGCCCAGCTTCACCTCGCCCGCCGCCGGAGTCAGCCGCACGGCGATGTCGGCGGCCAGCACCAGGACCGCGCCGCCGAGCGCGCTGGGCCACAGCAGGCCGCCGGGCCGCGCGCCCACCAGCGGCCGCAGGAGGTGAGGCACGATCAGGCCGACGAAACCGATGACCCCGGTGACGGCGACGCTGGCGCCGGCGGTGAACGCCACCCCGACGGCGAGCATCCAGCGCACGCGCGTCATGTCGACGCCGAGCGAGCGGGCCCCGGTCTCGCCCAGGGTCAGGGCGTCGAGGCTGCGGCCCGTGAGTGACAGCAGCAACAGGCCGACCGCGATGAGCGGGAACGCCATCTGCACCTCGGGCAGGCTGCGGTCGGCGAGCGAGCCCATCAGCCAGTTGACGATCTCGTTCACCGCCCAGGGATTGGGGGCCAGGCTGAGGGCGAGCGCGACGCCCGCCCCGGCCATGGTCTGCAGGATCACTCCGGCGAGGATGAAGGTGACGATGCTGGAGGCCTGGCCCGAGAGGGCCAGCAGCAGAAAGACCGCGACCAGCGCGCCCAGCATCGAGGCGGTGGCGATCACCCAGGGGGCGGAGGCCCCGGCGCCCAGATAGAGGGTAAGCACGGCGCCCAGGGCGCCCATGGACGAGACCCCCAGGGCGCCCGGATCGGCCAGGGGGTTGCGCGTGTAGCCCTGCATGGCGGCGCCCGCCATGCCGAGCGCCGCGCCGACGGCGACGCCGAGGATGGTCCGAGGCAGGCGCAGCTCGAAGATGATCGCCCAGCGTGGATCCGACGGATCCAGCCAATCGCTCAGCGGCACCCAGACCCGGCCGGCGGCCATGCTGACGGCCGCCAGCAGCACGGCCAGGACGCCGAGGACGGCGAGCGTTGCATGGCGGCGGGTCATGGGCGCGCGCGCCTCCTCTTGGCCAGGGCTTGGTCGCGGGCCAGGGCGAGCATGGCGGCCGTCTGAATCAGCACCGGCCCGCCGCAGAAGGTGAGCTGCTGAGGAAAGGTCGCGCGGTGCATGCGCGTGGCGACGCGGACCAGCGCCGGATGGCGCGAGACGCGATCGGCCCAGGTCGGCGCGCCGGGCTTGGCCTGGCCGGCAAGCAGCATGTCCGGCGGATTGGCGACCAACAGTTCGAGCGGCACGTTGCCGGTCCGCCTCAGGCCATAGCGGGTGACGGCGTTGTCGAGGCCGCAGCGGCGCATCATCTCGTCCATCATGGTGTCGGGGCCGGTCGCGAAGCCACCGGCCTGGTAGGTGATGGCGCTCAGGCGCGGAGCGCCGGGCGGCGGGGCGGCGGCGGCCAGCGCGGCCTCGATCTGCGCAACCATGGCCTCGCCGCGCTCGGGATGGCCGACGGCGGCGGCGATCTGGCGAACCTGAGCCAGACTGTCGGCGACCGTGTCGGGCACGGCGAAGAGTTCGGTGCGCACGGCCAGGCGGTCGAGGGCCGCGCGGGTGGCCGGCGAGGAATGGCGGCCGGTCAGCACCAGGTCGGGCCGCAGGGCCAGCACCTCCTCGGCGCTCTCATAGGTGAAGGGATAGGTCGCGCCTTCCGGTCCGATGCTGGAGGAGGACGGCTCGTGCGAATAGTGACTGATGGCGGCGATCTGGGCGCGGTCGGCGACCGCCACCAGGATCACGTCGAGACAAGGATTGAGCGAGACGATGCGCCGGGGTCGGCGGACAGGCGCAGCGCCGCCGAGACCGATGACGGCCCCCGCGGCGAGGGCCGAGCGCCGGGTCAGCATCCAGCTCAAAAGTCGATCCCGCGCTGGGCCTTGATCCCCTGCTCGAACGGATGCTTGACCAGGGTCATCTCGGTGACGAGGTCGGCGATCTCGATCAGCTGCGGCTTGGCGTTGCGGCCGGTGATCACGACGTGCTTGTCGCGCGGACGGGCCTTGAGGTCGGCGACCACCTTGTCGATGTCGAGATAGTCGTAACGCAGGGCGATGTTCAGCTCGTCCAGCAGCACGAGGTCCAGGTCCGGATCGTGCAGCATCTCGACCGAGGTCTTCCAGGCGGCCTCGGCGGCCTCGATGTCGCGGGCGCGGTCCTGGGTGTCCCAGGTGAAGCCCTGGCCCATCACCTCGTAGCGGACGCTCTCGGGGAAGCGCTTGAAGAACTGGCGCTCGCCGGTAATCCACTTGCCCTTGATGTATTGAACGATCCCGACCTTCTGGTTCCAGCCGAGGGCGCGGGCGACCATGCCGAAGGCGGCGGTGGACTTGCCCTTGCCATCGCCGGTGTGCACCAGCAGCAGACCGGGGGCGTCGACCTTCTCGGCCATCATGGCGTCGCGCTCGGCCTTCAGGGCCTGCATGGCCGCCTTGTGCTCGGCGTTCTTCTGCTCTTCGTCGCTCATCGCGCGCTCGCCTCCAGCGCGGCCGCCAGACGCGGCCAGTCCTTGGGTTTGGGAAGACCGAACCTGAGCCAGGTCGGCTGATCGGAAAAGGGGCGCGCCAGCACGCCCAGCCGCGCCAGGGCCACGAACCGGCGCGGCGCGTCGGACGCGGCGGCGAGGCGGAACAGCGCGGTCCCGCCGACGATCTCGAAACCAGTCCGGACCAGCAGGTGGTCCAGGCGCTGCGCCTCGCGCGCCAGACGCGCGCGCGTTCGCTCGGCCCAGGCCAAATCGCCGTAGGCGGCCACGCCTGCGGCGATGGCCTCGGCGCTGACCGGCCAGTCGCCGAACTGAGCGCCGATGCGGGCGGCGAGACCCGGCTCGGCGATGGCGAAGCCGAGCCGCACGCCCGCAAGGCCGTAGAACTTGCCGAACGAGCGCAGGACGATGGTGCGCGGCGTGGCCGCCGCAGCGATGCTCAGCTCCGGAGCGGTCTCGACAAAGGCTTCATCGACGATCAGCCAGCGGTCGCCCGGATCGGGAATCCCGCCGGTCGCGCCGTCGGGGTTGTTCGGGTTAACCAGGACCATGGCCTCGGCCGCCGTCTGCATCAGACGCTCGCGCGGGACGCAGACGACCTTGGCGCCGGCCAGCCGCCAGGCCTCGGCGTGACCGCCATAGGCCGGGGCGGCGATGGCCACCGAACGTGCGCCCAGCACGCGCGGCAGAGCACGCAAAGCCGCCTCGGTCCCAGGCGTGGCCACCACCCGATCAGGCGAGACGCCGAACGCACGGGCGGCGGCGGCTTCGAGGGCCGCCGTCTCCTGCGGGTCGGGCAGGCGGCGCAGCGCGGCGGGGCTGGCCCGCCGCGCCGGATAGGGCCGCGGATTGATTCCGGTCGAGAGATCGATCCAGGGCCCGGGGGCGTTCGGGAACGCCGCCCGGGCCGCGGCCAGCCGGCCGCCGTGGCGGAGGAACTCCGCCAGTTCCGGATCAGAACTTTGCACGGACACCAGCATAGAGCCCCCGGCCCGGCGAGCCGTAGTTGCGGGTGGTCTCGTAGTCGTCGTCGAAGGCGTTTTCGACACGGCCGTAGAGTTCGAAGGTCTCGTTCACCGGATACGACGCGCGCAGGTCCAGCAGGGTGTAGGGCTGGAGGGTGTAGCTGTTTGCCGCGTTGTCGAAGCTCTTGCCGACATAGCGGATCGCCCCGCCGAAGCTGGCGCCGCCCGCCCAGGTGTAGGTCGCCTGGATGTTGGCCTGGTGCTCGGGCCGGCGCGG
This sequence comes from Phenylobacterium sp., assembly GCF_041919955.1. Taxonomy (GTDB): domain Bacteria; phylum Pseudomonadota; class Alphaproteobacteria; order Caulobacterales; family Caulobacteraceae; genus Phenylobacterium. The sequence goes on from NZ_JAYRSU010000025.1 coordinate 15,227, forward strand.
CAGGGCCTTGCCGCGGTTGACGCTGCCGGCCACGTCGTTTTCGGCGTCGGTCCAGGTGTAGTTGGCCGCCACCTGCAGCCGGCCGAGGTCGGCCGCCCCCTCGAGCTCGACGCCCTCGGCCTTGGTGCGGGCGGTGTTGGCGTAATAGCCCCAGCGCATGGCGCCGTTCACGACGCACATCGGGTCGGCGGTCGAGCTGCAGGAGACGTAGTCGATCTGGTTTGTCGTCTCGCGCTGGAACCAGGTGGCGCGCAGGACGAACCGGTCCATGAGCCGCTGTTCGACCCCGAGATCCCAGGCGTCGGCCTCCTCGGCCTCCAGCGTCTTGTTCCCGTACTCCGAATAGAGCTGGTAGAGGGTCGGGGCCTTGAAACCCTGGCCGAAGCTGGCGCGCAGCACGGTGTTCCCGTCGTTGAGCGACCAGGCCGCGGCGAGTTGGCCGAGGGTCTTGTCCCCGAAGGTGTCGTGGCTGTCACGGCGCAGGCCGGCGGTGAGGGTCAGGCCGGGGATCACCTGCCCCTGCACCTGGGCGTAGACGCCGTCGAGGCCGGCCTTGCCGCGGGTGACCGGCGGCCTGGGGTTGAACCCGCTGGGCGAGGCCGAGCGCATGGACGCGTCTTCCATCTCGCCGCCGAAGGTCGCCGTCCAGGCTTCGTTGATCGCCCACACGCCCTGATACTCCCAGCGCTTGTTCTCGCCGCGGGCGTCGAAGGTGATGTTGGTCACCGCCTGGTCGGGATTGGTGTTCTGGCGGTCCGTGCGGGTGTAGCCGTAGGCGAGGCGGTTCTTCAGGGCGCCGTCGAAGAGATCGAGATTGATCCCGACATAGCCGACGAACTCCTCGGTCTCGCCGACGTCGCGGCTGTCGGTCTGGAAGCCGTCGAAGTCGTTGCGGCCCTTGGAATAGACGCCGCGCGCGTCGAACGAGAGGGCGTCGTTGAAGGCAAACAGCGCCCGGCCGCTGACGCCGGTGTTCTCGTAACCGTCCTTTTCCTTGCCGAGACGATAGGAAGAGACGCCGTCGGTTTCATAGCGGCCGGCGGCCAGGCGCCAGGCCAGGCGCTCGGTCTTGCCGCCCACGCCGGCGCGGAAATAGCTCGTGCCCATCGAGCCGCCTTCGGCCGACACCTGACCCTCGAAAGGCGTCTCGGCCTCAGCCGTGATCACGTTGACCACACCGCCGATGGCCTGGCTGCCCCACAGCGTCGACTGGGCGCCGCGCAGGATCTCGATGCGGGCGATGTCCCCGGCCAGCAGGTTGGAGAAGTTGAAGCCGCCGCCGGTCGAGGACGGATCGTTGAGCTTCACCCCGTCGATCACGACCACGGTCTGGTCGGTCTCGGCGCCGCGGATGCGCACCGAGGTGGAGCCGCCGACCCCGCCGTTGCGAGAAAAGGAGACGCCCGGGGTCGTGGCCAGGAGGGTCGAGACGTCGACCGTCTGGGCCGCCTTGATGTCTTCGGCGGTGACGACGCTGATCGACTGGCCGACGGTGTCGGCCGCCTGGGGCGAGCGGTTGGCGGTGACGACCAGTTCGCTGACGCTGGCGACCGTCGCCGGCGAAGCGGTCTGGGCGACCGCGGCGGTGGAGAGACCGCACAGGAGCGCGGTGGTGGAGAGCAGAGCAGACTTCATAAGGGTGGTTCCCCCTGACGCATGACGACATGAACCCGGGCTTGCGCACAGGTTCGACGGACGTCGTCTCTCGGGAAACTTCCCCGTCCGCACGCTCCCACCGAGCATACGAAGGACGACCGCGTCAGGCAGGTCTCCTGGCTCACGGGTCACAGCCGGTGCGCGCCGCCTTCCCAGACTTCCGTCCAGTGGCCTATGACGCGCGGGCTCGCCGCTCACAGTTGCGGGGGCAGCCCAGGTCTTCCACCTGAGTTCCCTATTATTCCCCTTGCGGGGAACCTGATGCGGGGCGTGGACTAGGCCGCCGCAAGCGGAGCGTCAACAGATGAGCTTCACCTTCGTGATCGGCGGCGCGCGCTCGGGGAAGACGCGATACGCGCTGGAGCAAGCGCTTGCGCGTCCTGGCTCCCGCCGCGTGATGATCGTGACGGCCCAGGCCCTGGATGAGGAAATGACGCAGCGGATCGCGCGCCACCGGGCCGAGCGGGGCGAAGATTGGGCCACGGTCGAAGAGCCGCTCAATCTGGCCGCCGCAGTGCGAGGCCTCGCCGCCGGCGAGGTCGCGGTGGTCGACTGCCTGACCCTGTGGCTCAGCAATCTGATGCTGGGCGACCTCGACGTCGGCGCGGCGACGCGCGAGCTGAGCCAGGCCCTCGCCGCCAGTGCGGCGGAGATCTTCGTGGTCAGCAACGAGGTCGGCCAGGGGATCGTGCCCGACAACGCCCTGGCCCGACGGTTTCGTGACGAGGCCGGCTGGATGAACCAGGCCATGGCCGCAGCCGCCAGCCGCGCCGTTCTGGTCGCCGCCGGCCTGCCGCTGGTGCTGAAGGGCTGAAGTCCGAAGCGGCGCAGCAATGTCGGATACCTGACTATAAACATCCGTGGCCTCTGCTACTGCCGCGATCGGTTGAAAGGGTTTGCATGACGCGGACGGGAGACAGCGCACGCGGGCGGACGCAGATCGCCTTCAATCGGCTCGCCTTGATCGGTCTGGTTTTGGGTTTTTTGGCGCTCGGCGCCGTCGTCGGCCTCGCCGCCTGGACGGTCGGCCAGTACAAGACCTATGGCGCCCTCGTTAGCCACACTCACCTCGTGGTGCGTGAAATTTCCGACCTGGGCGTCGCCAGTGAACGCGCCGAAACCGCGCGGCGCGGATATCTGCTCAAAGCGGACAGGCGCTTCGAAGAAGCCTTCCGCGCCGCGACGACCGAACTGCCGCAGCGTATTGGGCGACTGCAGACCCTGACTGCGGACAACCCGCGACAACAGGCCCGACTAGCTCGCATCTCCACGCTCAACACGAGCCGCATTCAGATGATGGAACGCTCCATCACGCTGGTGCAAAGCGGTCAGCGGGCGCGAGCCCTGGCCGAATTCGAGCAGGACGGCAGCGCCGAAGCCGTGTTCGAGTTGCGGACCTTGACGCGCGCGATGGTCGAGGACGAGACGCGGCTCCTCGGCGCGCGTGCGGATCGGCAACAGGCCATTGGAACGCGCCTCGTCGCGGCGCTCATCGGGGCAGCAGTCCTGTTGATCATCGTCGCAGTCACGGCTGTATCGATCGTCAGCCGGATCATGTTCCAGCTTACCCGGTCCCACATTGAGCTGGCCAAGCTGAACGCAGGCCTGGAGGACGCGGTTAGGGAGCGGACGTCCGACCTGCAGCGCGCCAACGACGAAATCCAGCGCTTCGCCTACATCGTCAGCCACGACCTGCGCTCGCCCCTGGTCAACGTGCTGGGATTCACGAGCGAACTCAGCGCCAGCTTGCCGCCGCTGCGCGACCTGCTGGAGCGCACTGAAGCAGAGGCTCCGACCCTGGTCAGCAATGAGGCGCGGGCCGCGGTTCGCGAGGATCTTCCCGAGGCAATCGACTTCATCCGGGGCTCGACCCAGAAGATGGATCGACTGATTAACGCCATTCTGAAGCTCTCGCGCGAAGGGCAGCGGATCATCACCCCAGAGCCGTTGAACATGTCGGCCTTGCTGGGCGGCGTCGCCGAAACCGTGCGCCATCGCCTGAATGAGAAGCACGCCGAAATCCAGATCGAGGGCGTACTTCCCGACATCGTTTCCGATCGCCTCGCAATCGAACAGGTTTTCAGCAACCTGCTCGACAACGCCGTCAAGTATCTGAGCCCCGAGCGGCCCGGGCGGATCGTGCTGCGCGGCTGGCAGGAACATGGGCGCGTGGTCTATGAGGTCGAAGACAACGGTCGCGGCGTGGCCGCCAAGGACCACGAACGGATTTTCGAACTCTTTCGCCGCGCCGGAACCCAAGACCAGCCGGGAGAAGGTCTTGGGCTGGCCCACGTTAGGGCGCTTGTTTACCGCCTGGGCGGCATAATCACCTGCAGCTCGGACTTGGGCCGCGGCGCGACATTTCGCATTTCCCTCCCCTCAACGGCGGGGCTTAAAGGACCGAGCGCATGAGCCAACAGCAACCCGTGACCATCGTCATGATCGAAGACGACGAAGGCCATGCGCGCCTCATTGAGAAGAACATCCGTCGCGCCGGCATCTCCAATGAAATCAGGCATTTCACCGATGGCGGCACAGCGCTGCAATTCCTTTATCATGCCGAGGAAGGTCCGATGTTGAACGGCCCCGCGCTGATCCTGCTGGACCTCAACCTGCCGGACATGAGCGGGACGGACATCTTGGCCAACATCAAGAGCGATGAGCGGCTGAAGCGCACGCCCGTCGTCGTGCTGACCACGACCGACGACAAGGTCGAAATCCAGCGATGCTATGACCTGGGCTGCAACGTCTACATCACCAAGCCCGTCGATTATGAGAACTTCGCGCAGGCGATCCGCCAGCTCGGTCTGTTCCTATCGGTGATCCAGGTGCCGGAAATCCAGGTCGGCGCCTGATGCAGTCTATGGCGCAGGTTCTGTATATCGACGACGACGATGGGTTGCGCCGTCTGGTTTCGCGCCGCCTGAAGCCGCTCGGCTTCGAGATCACGCCTGCAGCGGATGGCCACGAGGGCGTGAGCTTGGCCGAATCCCGTGGTTTCGACGTGATCGCGATCGACCACTATATGCCTGGCCTTGACGGCTTGAGCACGCTCGAGCAGATTCGCCAGATCGCTCCCCAGACGCCGGTCATCTACGTGACCGGCTCGGAGGAAAGCCGCGTCGCGGTGGCCGCGCTCAAAGCCGGAGCATCGGACTATGTGGTCAAGTCCACCGACGAGCACTTCTTCGACCTGCTCGGCAGCAGTTTCGACCAGGCGCTGGCGCAGCTGCGACTGCAGACCGCCAAGCGGCGAGCCGAAGAGGCGCTTCAGGAAACCAACCGGCGCCTGGAAGCGCTGGTCGCCCGTCAAAGCGCGATGCTCGCCGAGGTGAACCATCGCGTCGCCAACAGCCTGCAAATGGTCTCGGCGCTGGTCAGGATGCAGGCGTCGGCTCTGCAGGACCACAACGCCCGTGCAGCTCTGGTCGATACCCAAAGCCGCATTCACGCCATCGGACAAGTGCATCGCCGCCTCTACACCTCCGACGATGTCGCGACTGTGGACCTAGTCGACTATCTCGAAGGCCTCGCGCGCGATCTGACCGAAACAAGTTCTTCGCCGCAGGCTCCCCGCACGGTGACGCTGTCCGGCGCCTGCGCGCTGGTGCGGACTGATGCTGCGGTGTCCCTGGGTGTGATCGTGGCGGAGCTGGTCACCAACGCTTGCAAGTACGCCTATGCACCGGACGCGCCCGGAGAGGTCAGGATTCTTATCTCCGATACGGCCGACGGCGCAGTGCGCTTGGAAGTCCAGGACGACGGCCCCGGCTTCGACCCAGGAGCAGCGCCGAGAGGCAGCGGCCTGGGCAGCAAGGTCGTGAGGGCCATGGCCTCGAACCTTCGCGGCGAGCTCACGCTCGATCGACGGTCAGATGGGATGAGCGCAATCCTCGCCTTTCGCCCCTAACCGACCAGCGGAAAAGGCCCGCCCTCCGCGAGGAGGACGGGCCCTTAATCTCTCGAAGCAGTCGCCTTAGGCGGCGAGCGCGAGCTTGCGGCGGCTGCGGACCATGGCGCCGGCGACGCCGAAGCCCACGATCATCATCGCCCAGGTCGTCGGTTCCGGAACCGCCGAGACCTTGATGTCGTCGATGACGTTGCCCTGCTGGTTCGAGGGGCCGGTCTGGGTGATGTTCAGCGCCCCGCCCGTGGTGGTGAAGGTGAACGAATAAGCGTTCAGACCCGAATTCGAGGCCAGCGGACCAACCACGGTCGACCAGTTGCCGATCGAGAAGGTGGTGGTGCGCGCGCCGGCGCCGCGGTTGTTGCCGCCGAGCAGGAACTCGAGCGTGTAGGTGCCCGCGCCGAACACCTGAGTCGAGATCAGCTGGCCGGCGGGGTTGTTGCCGTTGCCCGTCGAGCCGTCGAGATCGACGTAGTTGCCGTGTCCGGGATAGAGATCGAAGAAGCCCGTGCCGATCAGGTCGACCGATCCGGGCGGGCTGCCGACGTTGAAGTTGGCGTTGCCGCCCCAGTTCAGGCCCTGGGTCGCGGAGTTGAAATCTTCGAACAGCAGGACCGAGGCGGAGGCGCCGTGCGCAGCCGCGCCGGCCGCGAGCAGCGTGACGGCCGCGGCGATCGACTTGAGCTTCATGATGAAATTCCGAGCTTGTCGCAGGCGACCCCCGCCTACGTTAACCTCTGGTACACCATATCGACGCCCCCGGCGCAACAGCGTTCGACCAACAAAGTGCTGTGAAACGCACCTGCGCCGAAGACGTCAGGCCGAGACCGCGAAGGTCGGCCAGAAGCCGGTGATCTTCTCGCCGTCGAACAGGGCGATGTCGCCGAACTGCAGGAACAGCGCCTCGCTCTGAGTCGGCCGCAGGAAAACGTAGTCGTCGGGCTTCAGCGTGACCTTGTCGGAGCCGGTCAGGAGTTCCTGGTTGCTGGAGCGGCCGAACAGGGTGCTGAACTCCAGTCCCGGGGGCGACAGCGGCGTGGCCAGCCAGTTACCGCCGTAGATGAAGAACGCCCGCTTGGTGTTCGGGTCCATGAAGTTCAGCGGTCCCGACAGCCACTCGTTCCCCGGCAGCCGCATCCGGTCCAGCGCCTTGATCACCGGGGTGGCGATGAAGGCCGCCGGGATGTGGCGCGCCAGGCCCGGGACGTCGAAATGCCCCGGCTTGACGAAGGCCGAGCCGACCGAGACTTCGTTGGCGACCGTGCCCTTGGCGTGGAAGGCGTAGGTCGGGCTGCCGGCGCCGTTCAGGGTCAGCGGCTTGTCGCCGACGCTCTTGCGCAGCGCCGCGATGGCGGCGCGATAGCGATCCTGAGACTGGGCGTAGGCCGCGTCGGGGTCGCTCATCGCCGGGACGTGCGGATCGTAGCCCATCAGCCCCTCGACCGAGACGCCCGGCAGCTCGCGCGCCTGGGCCAGCGCCTGGGCCAGGGCCTGCACGTCCGGGAAGCCGCCGCGGTGAAGACCGACGTCGATCTCGAAGCTGGTCCGCAGTGGGACGCCGGCGGTCTTGGCGATCTCGGCATAGGCCTTGAGGCGCTGGGGCGTGTCGATCAGCCACTGGATGCGGCCCATCGGCTCGGGGCCGATCCTGGCCAGGATTTCGGCGAACTCGGCCGCCGGCAGCGGCTTGCCCAGCAGCAGGTCGGCGCCGGGACGCGCAGCCATGGTCTGGAGCATGGAGCCGTTGAAGACCATGAAACGCTCGGTCGCCATGCCGCGCGCCACATGGTCGATCAGGCCCTGGGCGGGCAGCGACTTCACGACGATGCGCAGGGGCAGCTTCTTCGGCGCCAGCGCCTCGCGCGCCGTGGCGATGTTCTGGTCCAGGCGGCGCTGGTCGATGACCAGGACGGGATGGGCGAGGCCAGCCTTCCGCAACGCCTGGGACAGCGTGACGAAGTAGGCGTCGTGGCCGCCGCCGGCGTCGCCCTTGCGCGAGGCCAGCACGGCGCCCGCACCGAGGACCGCCGCACCGCCGCCGATGAACGCCGCCCGCCGGGTCCAGCGGCGGCTGCGGGTGTCGTCAGCCATCGAGGAAGATCCCCTTCAGATAATCGTTCAGCATCCGGCCCTGGGGGTCGAGGGCGCGCCGGACCTCGCCGGCCTCGCGCCAGCGGGGATAGATCCCAGCCAGGTCGCGGGCCTTCAGCGAATGCAGCTTTCCCCAGTGAGGCCGCCCGCCATGGCGGCGGAAGATCGGTTCGATGATGCTGAAGAAGAAGTCGTAGTCGTCCTTGTAGTAGGCGTGGACCGCGACCGAGCCGCACTCGCGCCCATAGAACGGCGAGAGCCAGGCGTCGTCGGGGGCGATGATCCGCACCTCAATCGGGAAGAAGACGTCGCCGCGCTGAGTCTCGATGGCCTTCAGCACCTCGCGCAGGGCCGGGACCTGGGCCTCGATCGGAAGATGGTACTCCATCTCGTTGAAGCGGACCGGCCGCTCGTTGGAGAGCAGCTTCCAGCCTTCGTCCACCACCTCTTCCGGCGGAATCTTCGCGAACTCCTTCTGAGCGATGCTGCGGCGGAGCGAGGGCGTGAACTCGAAGAGGTCGCGCAGCTGCTTCAGCGCCATCAGGGTGTCTGTGTCCTGGTCCGGCCCGCGCGGCTTCACCGGCATGTCGGTCACGTCGTTGGTGATCACCGCGGCGTAGCCGGTGAACGGCACGGCGTAGAACTCGACGTTGCGATGGCGGCGGGTCAAGGTCGGCCAGTCCTCGATCACCTCGTCCAGCGGCCGCACCTGGGTGCGCTTGACCACCCGGCCGAGCGGCTGGTTCTGCAGGGTGACCTGGGTGACGACGCCGAAGGCGCCCAGACCGACGCGCGCGGCGTTGAACACCTCGGGCCTTGTCTGGGCGTCGCAGTCGATCAGCTCGCCGGTCGGGGTGGCGATCTGCAGCGCCACGACCGAGCCGTGGATCGCCTGGATGCCCTTGCCGGTGCCGTGGGTGCCGGTGCCGATGGCGCCGCCGACGGACTGCTTGTTGATGTCCGGCAGGTTGATCATTTCCTGTCCGACGGCGGCGAGCGCGGGGCCGAGATCGGCCAGGCGCGTGCCGGCCCGCACCACCGCGCGGTGGGTCGTCGCGTCGTGCGAGACGAGGCCCGTCATGCCGTCGAGGGTCAGCAGAGTGCCGTCGGTGGGGGCGAGCGCGGTGAAGGAGTGACCGGCTCCGACCGGCCGGACCGGCCCCGGCGAGGTCTTGAGCACGTCCAGCAGCTCGTCCTCGCTTTTCGGCGCGGCGCGGCGGGCCGGATAGGAATGGGCGACGCCCGACCAGTTGCTCCAGAGCAGGCGGCCTTGCGCGTCCTGGGCCGGCAAAGCGGCCGCCTCGCGGTCGAGCCACATGCGCCGGCCGACCAGAGAGCCCGCGCCGACGGCGGCGAGGCCCGTCACGCCTGCGCCGGCCAGCAGGACGCGTCTCGAGACCTTGGACATCATTCCCTCCCAGCCATGAAGGCGATCAGCGCCTTGAAGTCGTCAGGCGTGCACGAGAAGCACTGCCCCCCCGCCGGCATCCCGTTCAGCCCGTTGACGGCGCTCGCCAGCAGGGCCGCCTCGCCCTTCTTCCAGCGGACGTCCCACTGCGTGCGGTCGCCGGTCAGCGGCGCGCCGGTATCGGCGACTGTATGGCAGGACTTGCACGACTGCTCGTAGAGCCCGGCCAGCCGCGCGTCGGCCGGCTTCAGGGCGGCGCTCTCCGCCGGCGTCAGGGGCTTGGCCGGCGGCTGGCCCTGGCATGCGGCCAGGACCAGCGCCGACGACAGTACGGCCAGCACTCTCATGGATCAGTACGCCACCTTGAATTCGACGCCGAACGACCGCGGCTCGCCGATATTCTGCTCGATGAAGCCGAAGTCCGACAGGTCCACGGCGTAGTTCACATAGCGCTCGGCCGTCAGGTTGCGTCCGAAGATCGCCGCCTCCCAGCGGCCGTCGTCCGAGCGCAGGGCGATGCGGCCGCCGACCAGCCAGTAGCCGTCCTGGGACAGCAGCGGGGCGTTGTCGGCCGAGAAGAACTGACTGCTGCGGTAGGACACCGAAGACTGCAGCACCACCGCCGCGCTCATGGCCTCGAGCGGGATTTCGTAGCTGGCCACGCCGCTGAAGGTGACCTTCGGCGACAGCGCCAGCTGGTTGCCCGAGAAGTCGGCGCCGGCGCTGACGAAGTCTTCGATCTTGGTGTCGAGCAGGCCGAGGTTCATGGTCACGTCCAGGTGCTGGACCGGCTTGGCGACCAGCTCGACCTCGGCGCCGTAGATCGTGGCGTCGGCGGCGTTGTCGAGCAGTTGCAACGGCAGGGCGCCGGTATTGACCAGAGTGTAGAGCTGCAGGTCCTTGTAGTCGTAATAGAACGCCGCCGCATTGAGGCGCACGCGCCCTTCCAGCAGGGTCGACTTCAGGCCGGCCTCGTAGGCGGTCAGGGTCTCTTCGTCGAAGGGCTGGGCCTGGCGGGCCGCCTCGATGGGATCGAAGGAGAGGAAGCCGCCGTTGAAGCCGCCGCTCTTGAAGCCGGTCGAAACGCTGCCATAGACCATCACCCGCTCGGCGAGATCGTAGTCCAGGCCGATCTTGAACGAGGCGTTCTCGAACTTGGCGCTCTGGTCGAAGGCGTAGAGCGGCAGGACGCCGCCAGGGATCGGCGTCCCGCCGATCAGCGCGTCCTCGAACCGGCCGGCCGCGCTGAACTGCTTTTCCTCGTAGTTGTATCGCGCGCCCACCGTCGCCCGCAGCTGCGGCGTGATGGCGTACTCGATCTGGCCGAACAGCGCCGCGGCCTCGGTCTTCTGGGTGTTGAGGGCGCGGGCGAACAGCACTGGCGCGCCGCCGGTGGAGTCGCCGGCCGGGTCGGCGCCGCCGCCCGGCGTCAGGACCCGCAACTCGCGGAACAGGTCCACGGTCTGGTTCTGCTTGAGGGTCTCGCTGAGGTAATAGGCGCCGGCCACCCAGTCGGTCCGCTCGCCCTTGCCCGACAGCCGCACCTCCTGGGTGAAGGTGTGCGAACGCACGCCGTAGTCGATGGCCATCAGGGCCAGGGGACTGGCGTCGGTGTCCTCTCGGTGAATCTTGTCGTTGTAGTCGTAGGCGGTGATCGAGGTGAGGGTGACCTCGCCCAGGTTCCAGTTGAAGCGCGCCGAGGCGCCCCAGTTCTCGACCTCCAGCTTCTCGCGGCGGTCGTAGGCGCCGCGGTAGAAGCTGCTGGGGCTGACATAGCCCAGGACGTTGCCGCAGGCGCCGGCCTGAATGGCGGTGATCGCGCAGGGCGCGCCGGTCGCCGGATCGAGGACGCCCAGACTCCGGTACTGCGGCGCACGCACGTCGACCTTCCCGCCATGCAGGCTGAACAGGGCGTCGAGGTTCTCGCTGAAGTCCACCGCCATCAGGCCGCGCAGCGCGAAGTAGCCCTTGCCGTTCTCGCGGCCGCCGGTCAGGTCGTTGCGGATATAGCCGTCCGAGCGCGCGCCGCTCGCCGCCAGGCGCACGCGGACCGCGTCATTGACCGCCCCGCCGACCGCCGCCTCGCCGGTCACGGTGTCGAACGAGCCGTAGGAGAGCATGGCCTTGGCCGTGAACTCTTCGGTCGGCTTGGCCGAGATGAAGTTGATCGCCCCGCCGGTGGCGTTGCGGCCGTAGAGCGTGCCCTGCGGCCCCTTCAGCACCTCGACGCGCTCGAGGTCGAAGATCTGGAAGGTCTGGGCGCCGGGCGAGCTGACATAGACCTCGTCGACATAGACGCCGTTCGGACCGGCGTTGTTGGAGCTGGTGTCGGAAAGGCCGACGCCGCGGATGTAGATCAGGGGCTGGTTGCCCTCGCCGCCCGGCAGGCCGATCTCGACGTTGGGCACAACGCTGGCGATGTCCGAACTCGACTTCACACCGAGGTTCTGCATCGTCTCGCCGGTATAGGCGGTCACCGCCACCGGCACGCTCTGAAGGCTCTGCTCCCGCTTCTGGGCGGTGACCACGATGTCCTCGACCGTCGTCACGTCATCGCCCGCCTGCGCGTAGGCCGCGCCCGCGCAGAACAGCGCCATCGCCGACACCCCGGCCAGCAGGCCCGCTTGCTTCCCCCGCATCCGATTCCCCTCGGTTATTGAGCTATAGCTATCGCTATATTATAGTCATCGCTATAATCGTCAACAGCCGCGTGATCGAGCGCGCCGGCAGGGTTGACGAAGGCCGGCGCGGTGGTCACGCATGACCTGGCGCGGTGAATGAAGGGAGCCTCAGTGGCGAGACGGAAAGCGGCGGAGACGGCCGGCCAGGCCGGGAAGCCGACGCGGGAGATGCTGCTGGACGTGGCCGGCGAACTGCTGGCCGACGTCGGCATCGAGCGGATCTCGACCAACCTGATCTGCCGCCAGGCGGGCGTGACGCCGCCGACGCTCTATCACTACTTCTCCGACAAGTACGCAGTGCTGGAAGCGCTGGGCACGCGGCTGATGGACCGCCAGAACGACGCCCTGGTCGCCTGGATCGCGCGCCACGCCGGCCGCGGCCTGGAGGGCTACGCCGGCCACCTTGCCGAGCTGCTGCACGAGACGGCGGCGATCACCCGCGCCCAGCCGGGCGGCGTCTGGATCGAGCGCTCGCTGCACGCCACGCCGAACCTGACCCATGTGCGCATCGCCTCGCACGAATACGTCACCGGCAAGCTGACCGAGGCCTTCGCGCCGCTGCTGCCGCACCTCACCCGCGACGAGGTGTGGCTGCGGATGCGGGTGGCGGTGGAGTTCGGCTATGTCGCCACCGAGATGGTCAGCTCCAGCCCCGAGAGCCGCCGCGACGCCATCTTCGCCGAGACCGCACGCATCCAGCGCCTGGCCATGCTCGACGGCGCGTCGCCTCAGGGATAGGCCAGGCCGCCTCGGAGATCGACCTTGAGCTCGACGCCGTAGGCCAACCCCGCCAGATCGGCCGCGACTCGCACAGCCGGATGGTCATCTGGAGCGGACCGCGCCGCGGGCTAGCCTTCTGCAGAGGCGCAGGCGCGCAAGGACGCGCGCGGTTCTCGAGGTTTGATGCCGGATCGCCGCCCCACCTTACGCGGCGTGGATCAACGGGGCGCCGTCGATGACCCCGCAGCGCCACCGAAGCCTTGGCCCTCGCCTGCCTGCAGGACGGCGCCGGGCGATGAGCCGCGATCAGCCGGACTAGTGCTGAAGAAATTGGAGCGGGCGATGGGATTCGAACCCACGACATTCAGCTTGGGAAGCTGACGCTCTACCCCTGAGCTACGCCCGCGCTCGGCCGCCCTGGGGGCGGCTGGGGCGCGGAACATAGACGCAGAGGTGCGGCGCGCCAAGCGCCCTTCGTCAAGGACGTGGCGACCAGCGCAAATCGAAGAGGATCGCCCGCCGTCCACTGAGGCAAACAGACCCGGATGGCGCCGAAGCGGCTCAGAGCTTGGCGAAGCCGAAGACGACCTGGCGCCCCACGCCACAGTGTGACGGCCCGACGCTGGCGACCGTTCCAGCCAGCCCTTTTACATGCCTCAGGCCGCCCACGGTCAAGGTTCAAGTCGCCGGCTTCAGGGCCCGCTGAGTGAGGAGGTCGCCGACCAGCATCAGCATGGCCGTGTAGTCCTCGCGGGAAAACGCTTCCGGATCGATCCTGTACCCAGCGTGGACGCCGATCGACATGCAGAGCATCGCGCCGGCGATGAGGTCCAAGTCCTTGCCGTCACGGCCCGACAGCTTTGCCAGATCGTCGCGAAGGCCGCTGCGGATATGATCGTGGAAGGCCGCATAGATCGGGCGGACCTCCAACTGCTGGCTGTCCTCGGCCACCATCCGCGCGAAGAAATTCGCGGTGGGGTCTTCCGCAAAACTATCGTCGATCTGGCGCAGCAGTCCTAGCGGGCCGTCCGAGGCGCCCGCCGGCGCGCCGATGGCCTTGGCTCTTGCAAGCACCTCGTCCAGGCAGGCCTTGAGCAGGCCCTCCTTGGTCTTGAAGTGGAAGAACACGGTCGCCTGGCCGTAACCGGCGTCCTCGGCGACCTGCTCGGTCGAGGTCGCGCGATAGCCCTGCCGCGAGAACAGGTCGATCGCCGAGTTGAGGATCTTGCGCCGCGCCATCTCCGGGTCCTTGGAGACGCCGCGCACACGTTTCGCGGCCTTGGGGGAAGCGGGCATCGAGGTCTCTTTCAGCAGCGTCAGGGCGGCGAGCGCAGCCGCACGGCGCGCCTGGTTAGCCGACCCTCATCGACGACCAGATTGACGAGTGTCGAGCCCTATGACAAGAACTGAGTCATCAATCAGTTGAATCATAACTCACAATAGGAAACGGTCATGAAGCTCGTCACCTTCCGCTCCAAGGAGGGCGCCTCGCGGCTCGGCGCGATGGTCTCGGACACCCATGTCCTGGACCTGACCTTGGCGGACCAAACGGGCGCAGGTCCGTTCGGGTCGATGATGGACCTCATCGCGGCGGGGGAAGCGGGCCTCGACCAGGCGCGGGCCCTCGCAGCGGTCGCGCCCGAGCGCGCGATCATCGCGCTCAACGAGGTCCAGCTTCAGGCGCCGCTGCCGGTACCGGCGCGGTTGCGCGATGCGGGAATGTTCATCGAGCACTTGGAAATTGTCGCCAAGGCGATGGCGCAGATGGCCGTCGAACAGGGCGCCGGTTCGGGCGCTGCGCCTGCGCCCTTCGAGGTCCCCGAGGTGCTCTATCGACGCGCCTGCTACTACAACGGCAACCACCATGCGATCCTTGGCCCGGACGAGCCCTTGCGCTGGCCCTCGCGAGTGAGCGTGGTGGACTACGAGCTGGAGCTCGCCGTCGTCGTCGGCCGCGCCGGATCTGACCTCAGCCCGGACGAGGCGCGGTCCCACATCTTCGGCTACACCCTGATGAACGACTGGTCGGCGCGCGACCTCCAGATGGACGTCAAGCCCTCCGGAGCCGGCCCCTGCATGGGCAAGGACTTCGGCACCAGCCTGGGTCCCTGCATCGTCACCGCCGATGAGATCGGCGATCCCCAGGCGCTGGAGCTGGAGGCCTTCGTCGACGGCGAACTCTGGTCCCGCGGGTCCACACGCAACATGCAACACAGCTTCGCCGAGGCCCTGTCCCAGTTCAGCTGGATCTCGCCCCTGGTGCCGGGCGAGGTGATCGGTTCGGGAACGCCCGCCTATGGCTCGGCGAGCGAACAGGGCAAGCGGCTCGAGCCGGGCCAGGTGGTCGAACTGCGAGCCGCGGCGATCGGCGCGCTGAGAACGCCGATCCAGGCCTGAGGCAAGCGCTCTCGGCGCGACTGAGCTCAAGAAAATCGAATCTACAAACGGGGGAAGAACATGCCCAGGATCACGCACGCCCTATGGGTCGGAACTGCATTGGCCACATTGCTCGCGGCGCCGGCCCTCGCCCAGGTCGGCGGCGGCGCTGAGCTCGAAGAAGTCATCGTCGTCGCCAAGAAGCGCGAGACGGCTCTCCAGACCACCTCCGGCGCGATCAGCGCCCTCGGCGCCGAGGCGCTCGAGAAGCAAGGCGTGCGCAGCATCGCCGACCTGAAGTCGGTCGTACCCAACGTCTCGATCGGCGAGGCGCGCCTGGCCGCCAACAACATCGTCGCCATCCGCGGGATCAGCGGCCAGGACGGTGGGCAGGACGAACCGGTCGGCATCTATCTGGACGGGGTCTATCTCAGCCGCCCGCAGAGCCACTTCTTCGCCCTGGTCGACATCGAGCGGATCGAAGTCCTGAAAGGTCCGCAAGGCACGCTCTATGGCCGCAACTCCACGGCCGGGGCGATCAACATCATTACCCGCAAGCCCGGCCAGACCACCGAAGGTATGGCCTTCGGAAGCGTCGCGAACTTCGACACCTATCAGGTCAAGGGCTCGATTGAGGGCGGTCTGACGCCAACGCTCTCCGGCAGGCTGTCGTTCAACTACGCCGATTTCGGCGGCGACCTGCGCAACACCTTGACCGGCGCCCACGAACGCCAAGCGCAGGACGGCTTCGTCCGTGGCGTGCTCCGCTACGAAGCGGACGACCGACCCACCGTCGACCTCTCGGTCGACTACGCCAGGGCCGAGGGCGCCACGGCGCTCAAGAACATGTCGGTCGAGGGCGGAAACTATGGGGATCCGGAGACGGTCGCCCTCGACCTGCCGGTGCGGGGATACAACCGCGAGGCCGGCGGCTTCGGTCTGACGATCACCCAAGCCCTCGGCGACCTCGAACTGGTGTCGGTGACCGGTTATCGCAAGCTCGATTTCGATGTCGTCTATGACGCCGACGCCAGCAATATCGCCGCGTTCCAAGCCGCCATCGCCAGGGGCCTGGTCCCCGCCAGCGCGGCGATCCTGCGCGACAGCCGCTCCTTCCAGGCGATCGCCTCGGACCAGTTCAGCCAGGAGCTGCGTCTCTCGGGCAAGACCGGTCGACTCGACTGGATGGTCGGCCTCTACGGTTATCACGAGACGAGCGACTTCGCGTTCGATGTGAACTTCCTGGCCCAGAGCGCCAATGTCGCCTCCAGCCGCACGCGCTCGGCCAACACCGCGACGTCCTACGCGGCCTTCACCCACCTCAACTACGCGCTCACCGACCGCGTCGAGATCGAGGCGGGCCTTCGTTACAGCTATGAGCGCAAGGAGATCGATCGCGACGTGTTCGCCGCCGCCGGGGGCGGTTCGCGCGTCATCGAGAACCTAGAGGACAGCTGGTCGCAGGTGACCGGCGACGTCAGCCTCAACTTCAAGCCGACCGAGGACGTGTTCGTCTATCTGACGGCGGCCCAGGGCTTCAAGAGCGGCGGCTTCAACAACACCCAGCCGAAATCGCCGAGCTTCGGCCCCGAGAACGTCGTGTCCTACGAAGCCGGCGTGAAAACTGCCCTTTTCGACCACCGGGCCCGGATCAACCTGTCGGTCTTCCACATGGATTATGACGACCTGCAGGTCCGCTTCGTGGCGGGCCTCGGCCAGATCATCATCCGCAACGCGGCCAAGGCGAAGATCGATGGAGCCGAACTTGAAACCTCCGCGAAGCTGACGCCGGGCCTGCTGGCGAGCTTCAACCTGGCTTACCTGGATGCGCGCTACGACCAGTTCCTGTTCGGCGCCAAGGACTTCAGCGGCCATCGCCTGAACCAGGCGCCGAAGTGGTCGCTGCGGGCGGCGTTGAACTATGCGCGCGAGCTCCCGAACGGCGGCGAGGTCCGCGCCCAGGCCGCCTATGCCTGGCAGGCGCGCGAGTTCTACCGGGCCGAGAACGATCCGCTGAACGGCAATCCCGGTTACGAGACGGTGGACGCCCGGCTCGGCGTCTCGCCCTTCTCCGACCGGCGTCTCAGCCTGGAGATCTGGGGCAAGAACCTGACCGACGATCGTTATGTCGGCGCGGTCATCCCGCTCGCCGGGGACCTCGCCTATGTCGGCAGCATCAACCGCGGGCGCACCTACGGCCTCGACCTGAAATACGCCTTCTAGGCGCGTCGCTCATGGCCCCGCCCCTCCCCGCTCAAGGTCACGCGCGGCCCTCACGGCCGGCCGCGATCTACGCCCTGGTCCTGCTGACGCTGAGCTACGCGCTCAATTTCATGGACCGCTACGCCTTGGCGGCGATGGCCGAGGCGATCAAGGCCGACCTCAAGCTCACCGACACGCAGGTGGGCCTTCTGATCGGGTTCGCGTTTTCGCTGGTCTATTCGGTCTGCGGGATCCCGCTGGCGTTGCTCGCGGACCGGACGAGCCGCAAGCGGGTGCTCGCCGCCTCGATCGCGGTCTGGAGCCTGATGACCATGCTGGGGGCGCGCGCAGGGTCCTTCGTCGCTCTGGCGGCCTGCCGCATGGGCGTCGGGGTCGGCGAGGCCGGCGGCGTGCCGCCGGCGCACGCCCTGCTGGCCGACCTGTTTTCGCCCCGGAGCCTGCCGGCGGCCATCGGCGTCTATTCGAGCGGCTCGGCCGTCGGCCTGGCGCTCGGCCTGGGCCTGGGGGCCGCTCTGGCCGAAACCTATGGCTGGCGCCAAGCCCTGGTGATCCTTGGCGCCCCTGGCCTGATCCTGGCCGCGGTCATCTGGCTGACCCTCCGCGAGCCGGCGCGAACAGGGTTGCGGCGCGCGCAGGCGGCGAGGCGGCCGTTCTGGCCCGATCTGCTCGGCGTTGCGCGCAACGCCGGCCTGCGCCGCTTGTCCATGGCGATGAGCCTGGCCGCCGTGGCGGGCTTTGGGGCGCTCGCCTGGCTGCCGGCGCTGCTCCACCGACGCTTCGCGGGCGGGGCGGACGGGCTCGACCAAGCGCTCAGCCAGGCGATCGGCGCGGCCAACCTCGGCGGGGTGCTTCTCGGCGGCGTCATCGCCGGCTTCGTCGCCCGTCGCGGCGGAGATTCGGTGCGGATCGTGTGCTCGGCCTCCGTCTTGGCCGCAGCGCCCCTCCTCTGGACGGCCTGCGCCGCCGCGACGCCGGGCCCCTTCGTCGCCGCGGCGGCCGCAGGGGTCTTCTTCCACAGCCTGATCCTCGCGCCGGTGATGACCGGGGTCCAGCAACTGGCCGGCCCCGAAAGCCGCGCCTTGTCGTCCGCCAGCCTCCTGCTGGTCATGAACATCGTCGGGCTGGGCGGCGGGCCGTTCCTCATCGGCGTCCTGAGCGACAGCCTACAGGACCTAGGGAGCGCCGCGGCCCTGAGCATCGCGCTTGGCGTGGCGATCGCCAGCTACCTCCTCGCAGCCGCCCTGTTCCTGGCGCCGGCGCCGAACGCCCATCCTCAACGGGAAGCCTGATATGACCAACGACGTCTACATCCTCGGCGTCGGCCGCACGCCCTTCACTCGGGTCGGCGACCTCTCGCTGAAATCCTTGACGCAACAGGCGGTGGACGCCTGCCTGCGGGACGCTGAGCTCTCCGTTTCGGACGTCGAGGCCGTGTATTTCGCCAATGCCGGCCAGGGCGCGCTCGGCGGGCAGCACATGATCCGCGGCCAGGTGGCGCTACGCCCCCTGGGCTTCGAAGCCCTGCCCATCGTCAATGTCGAGAACGCCTGCGCCAGCGCCAGCACGGCGTTGAGGTTGGCGATGACCGCGGTCCAGGCCGGCGAGGCCGAGATCGTCTTAGCGGTAGGAGCCGAGCGGCTTGCCGTGGGCGACAGCGCCGCCAGCAAGGCCTTTTTCCAGGGCGCCCTGGACGTTTCGGGCGAAGACGAGGGATTGGCCGACCTGCTGGGCGCCGCCGCCGAAGGCCAGGGCGAGCGCTCGATCTTCATGGACGTCTATGCGGGCCTGGCCCGCGAGCACATGCGCCGCTTCGGCACGACCCAACAGCACCTGGCCGCGGTCGCGGCGAAAAACCGGCGTCACGCGGCGCTCAATCCGCACGCCCAGCTGCGCGAGCCGCTCACGATGGAGGAGATCCTGGCCGCGCGCGCCGTCGTCTGGCCGCTGACCTTGCCGATGTGCGCACCGATCGGCAACGGCGCGGCCGCGGCCGTCGTCGGCTCGGCGGGGGCGCTGAAGCGCCTCTCGGCCCGGCGCGCGGTGCGGATCGCCGCCGCGGTCGTGGGCTCGGGGCGTCGGCAGGGCGTCGCGAGCCAGGAACCGCCGATCACGCGGCGCCTGGCGAACCTGGCTTACGAGCGCGCGGGGCTCGGGCCGCGGGACGTCGATCTGGCGGAGGTGCATGACGCCACCGCCGCGGGCGAGATCCTTCAGACCGAATATCTGGGCCTTGTGGCCGAAGGCCGGGGCGGCGTCTCGGCGCTGGCCGGCGAGACGAGCCTGGGCGGCCGCATCCCCGTCAATCTCTCCGGAGGACTGGAATGCAACGGCCACCCCATCGGCGCCACGGGCCTGGCCCAGGTGCACGAGGTCGTCACCCAGCTCCGCGGCGAGGCCGGACCGCGGCAGACGCCGAAGGCGCGGATCGGGCTAGTGGAGAACGGCGGGGGCTTCATCGGCGGCGAGGAGGCGGTCGCCTCGGTCGTGGTGCTGGAAGCGAGCCCGATCCGATGAACATCGCCGCATCCCTGACCAACGCTGCGGCGACCTATGGCGCCTCGCCGGCCCTCCTCACCCTGGATGGGGCGGTCCTGACCTACGCCGCTCTCGAACGGCGCGCCCGAGCGGTCGCCGCCAACCTGTCCGGCCGTCTGAGCCTGCGGCCCGGCGAGCGCATAGGTCTGGCCATGAGCAATGACCCGGCCTTCTTCGAGCTTCTGTTCGGGGCCTGGCACGCCGGTCTCTGCGTGGCCCCGATGAACCCGCGCCTGCATCCGCGCGAGTTCGCCTTCCTGCTGGAAGACTGCGACGCCGGGGTCTGCTTCGCCACGCCCGATGTCGAGCCGGCCCTGCGCGACGAGGCGCGCTGCCGCGTCATCGCGGTCGGATCGGCGGAGCATCTCGCCCTGCGCGACGCCGATCTTCCCATCGCCTCGCAGGACGTCGAGCCCCTGACGCCGGCCTGGCTGTTCTACACCAGCGGAACGACCGGCCGCCCCAAGGGCGCGATCCTCACGCATCGATCGCTGAACGCCATGATCGACAGCTTCCTGATCGATAGCGGCGCGGCGCGGGACGACGCCATGCTTCACCTGGCGCCGCTCTCCCACGCCGGGGGCCTGCTCGGTCTGGCCTATGTCCGCCAGGCGCTCCCGCAAGTGATCCTGCCCCAGGGCGCTTTGAGCGCCGACCAGCTCGACCAGGCGCTCGCCCTCGCCGGCCGCGCGTCGTTCTTCGCCGTCCCGACCCTGGTTCGCCGCCTGATGGACCCGGCGCTCCTGCGCGCCGACCTGATCCCCCACATCCAACGGCTGATGTTCGGGGGCGCGCCGATGTACGCGGAGGATCTGCGCGCGGCGATCAACCATTTCGGAGCCGAACGCCTCTGGGGCGGATATGGCCAGGGCGAGGCGCCCTGCACCATCGCCCACCTCCCCTCGCGCCTGCTGGGCGACACCGCCCGCCCCGATCGCGATCAGGTGCTGGCCAGCGTCGGCGTCGCGCGGAGCGGCGTCGAGATCGCGGTCGCGGGCGACGACGGCCTGGCGCTCGCGCCCGACCAGATCGGCGAGGTCCTGGTTCGCGGCGATGTCCTGATGACCGGCTATTGGAGCAATCCCGAAGCGAGCGCCGCGGCGCTAAAGGACGGCTGGCTGCGCACCGGCGATCTCGGACGACTGAGCGAGGCGGGCCTGCTGACCCTGGTGGACCGCTCAAAGGACATGCTGATCTCCGGCGGGTCGAACATCTATCCCCGCGAGATCGAGGAGGTGCTTCTCACCCATCCGCTGGTCGCCGAAGCGGCCATCGTCGGTCAACCGGACGAGGAGTGGGGCGAAATCCCCGTGGCCTTTGTGGTCGCCGCCGACGGATTGGGGAGCGACGAACTCGATCGCCACTGCCTGACCCAGCTCGCTCGCTACAAGCGCCCGAAGGCGTACCGCTTCGTGCCCGCGCTCCCGAAGAGCAGCTACGGCAAGGTCCTCAAATCCGAGCTCAGATCGATGCTGTCTCGCCCCGACGATGTCTCAACGCCCCACGAAAGCGACGCCCATGCGCCTCATTGACCTGACCTGCACCCTCGATCCCGCCAACCGCGAGAAACTGCCGCCCCACCTGGCCAGCGCGGCCGGAATTATCGCGCCCACTATCGACTACTTCCATCCCGCCAAACCTGAGGGACAGCACCAGTTCTGCCTGTCCCTGGGGTGCAGCCACCAAGATCTCCCGGACGGCGAGGGCTGGGGCGCTGAGCGTTTGGGGGATCTCTCCTCGCACTGCGGCACCCATGTGGATGCGCCGCTGCACAGCGGATCGCGCAGCGGCGGCAAGCCGGCTCGCACCATCACCGACATCGCGCTGGAGGAACTCTATCGGCCAGGCATCGTCCTCGACGTCCGCCCCTGGGCCAGGCTCGGCGAGGAGATCACCATAGCCATGCTCGATGAGGCCCTGAAGGCGACCGGGTGCGTGATCAACCCCGGCGACGCGGTCCTCATCCGGACCGGCCAGGAACGCTACACGCTCGATGATCCGGAGTTCTTCAACCAGCCCGGCATGAGCCGGGCCAGCACGCTCCACCTGACCGGCCAGGGGGCCACCATCCTGGGCACCGACGCCGTCGGCTGGGACCTGCCGTTCGGGGTCATGGGCGGACGGTTTCGCGAGACCGGCGACAAGAGCCTGCTCTGGGATGGCCACAAGGCCATCGTCCAGCAGGAGGCCTTCATCGTGCAGCAGATGACCAACCTTGCGGCCCTGCCGCTCAGCGGCTTCATGGTCGGCTTTTTCCCGATCAAGCTCGCCCGATGCAGCGCCGCCCCAGCGCGCGTGGTGGCGTTCGTCCGCTAGCAGCAGCGATGCCGACATGCCGGCGGCCTCTCAGCCGTCTGCATGGCGCCACTATCGGACCTTGGCTTGCCGCCAGGAACGAGACATTCGTTGTGGATCGCGGAGCGTCCGCTTTGCGCGACCTTCACGACGACGGAGGCAGGAGACCTGAGGTCCTCTCAAGGCGTCGACTTTGCGTCCGCTTGACGAGCCCCCGTGACCACGCACCGGGGGCCGACTCGGCCGGCGAGGGGGACCTACGCCTCAGGCGCGATGACGTCGAAGTCCGCCGCACTGTCGATGACCCGCCGGGCCACGAAGAGCCCCAGGAACCGCGTCTCGGGCCACAGCTCGGCGAGCATGGCCTTGCAGACCATGAAGCTGCACCCGGTCGTCAGCACGTCGTCCAGGATCACGGCGACCGGCGGGGGCGCGCCGACGCGCGCCTGCACGAAGCCGAGGCTGGCGCGAAGCTCCGCCGGATCGCGGTGGTTCTGCTGGGCATGGGCCGCCTCCCGCCCCTGCACGGTGACCAGGACCTCCCGCACGTCCACTCCGGGTGCGATGGCCCGCGCCACCTGGACCATACGGTCGTCATATCCCGCCTCTCCGGGGGCCGTGGAGGGAGGGACGGGTACGATCGTAAGGCCGGGAAGTGAGTCGGGTCTGAGATTGGCGCGGATCGCGTCGGCCACCGTCCGGATCGCGCGCGCCTTCCAGACATACTGCGGTGTTCCGTCCAGCTCGGGCTTCTTCTTGAGATTGTGGATCAACTGGTTGGTCGAGCTGTGGCCGTAGCCAGCACGCGCCGTGTACTCGCCGAAGAAGACGCAGCTGTCATCGGCGGTCAGATACCAAGTGATCGGGACGCTCAAGGTCACCGACCTTCCGAAGATGTCCGGACCAGCTCTCGTCGAATGTCGTCATAGTCGCGGACCCGGATCGCGCCGTCCTGTTCGAACCGATGCGGCCACGTGAGGTCGGCCCGCTCGAAGCAGCTGTTGAGAATGAAGAGTTTGCGCTTCTGCTTGAGCGCCTCGCGAGCCTGGATCAGCGTGCCCGACGTCTCTCCGGCCTCCACGATGATCGTCGCCTCTGTGATCGCCGACATGGTCTTGTTGCGTTCCGGGAAGAAGAACCGGTTCACTCGGGAGTTCTGCGCCTCGTAGCGCTCGACCGGCACCTGGCTGATGAGCAGGTAGTCCCGCGCGATCCGATCCTGCAGCTCGGCGTTCGCCTTCGGATAGACGTGCCCCAACGGGGTTCCAATGACGGCGATGGTCTGGCCACCGGCGTCGATCGCGGCGCCATGTGCGGCCGTGTCGACGCCTTCCGCCAACCCGGAGACGATCGTGAATGAGTCCGCCACCAGCTTCTGGACGAGCTGCCGGGTACGGCGGACGCCGCCGTCGGTCGGCCTGCGGGTTCCCACCACGGCGACGGACCGCGTGGTGATTAGCTCCCAGGCACCCTGGAAATACAGGAGCTCGACCGGGTGCGTCGCGTCACGCAGCCGCTCCGGGTAGTCCACCTCACCGTGTACGCGGACGTCGAAGCGCTTGTCCGTTCGGCCACGCAGGCGCGCGAGAACCCGCGCACCCGCTTCCCGCGCCTCATCCTCCGGGACGAGATCAGACGGACGCGCACCGGGTTGTCTGGCGAAGCGTTCGGCGATGGACTTGAAGCTGGCGTTGGTCTGCGACCACAGGGTCTCGTAGGCGCCGATCTCCAACGCCGCATCGATCGGCTGGGCGATCGGGCCCAGATCCGAATTCGCGCTCCAGAGTTTGGCCTGCATGATCCCGATAGCTCTCAAAGTCCTAGAGTTCTCTACGCGCCGATTCCGTCAAGACCGAGACCGCCGCGATGTCCGCTGACTCGGAACAGAACAAATACAGAACCCCCCCCGGCCGACGCGAGCGTCCTGCGGCGCCGAATTCAAGCCCCTCGAAGCCTGATGAGGGCATGGACGATGCGATGGCAGTTCGCACAGAGGCACTGCAGATCGTCGAGGCGGGTATGATGATCCTCGGCCATGTCCCCCACGCCGGTCCGGCTGTGGTGAACCTCGATACAGGCCTCACCGACGGCCGCCCCGAAGGCCTCAACGGGATCGAGGCCACAGCGCTCACAGCGCAGCGCGCCATGTTCGCAGAGGAAGCGTTGCTTCTTCGCCTTGGCGAGACCCGCCGCGCGTTCGCGCCGCAGATGAAGGACCAGCGTCGGGCGGCCTTCGACCCAGACGCGATCCTCCTCCGAGACGGGCGCTTCGGGATCTGCGACCTGGCCGCCGCGGGCGACGATCGAAAAGCCGGCGTCCTTCAAGGCGCGATGACAGGGGCTGTCGACGCCCCCTGTGAAATGCGATGGGCCCACGTCCATCTCGAGGGCAGCGGAGGCGGCGACGCCGAAGACCGCCTTGGGCGCGAGCCGTCGTCCATCCTCCAGGACGACGTCGAACTCGCGGGCCTCTCCGAAAGCGTGGCCGTCCGGGTCTCGCCTCAGCCGCTGAACCGCCTCCCAGAGGTGCTCCGCCGTGACCTGCTGCAGCGCCGCGGCGGGCAGCCGCCGCACCTTCGAGACCGGCTCCGCCCACGCCGCCCCGACGACGACGGCGAGGGCCTTGTCAACGCCGGCGCCCGTCACGCGGAGGCGGATCCTCTTGACGTGGCTGCCGCCGTACGGCGCGTCGGCCGGACGGCCGAAGGCCTGCATGCGACCGGATAGGATGCTGAACTGCTCGTCCGGCGACGCGGCGAGTTCGGACCCCTCCATGAGGCGACGCGCCTCGATCGGAAGACCACGCACGTCGTCGCTGTCCAACCAGGCGCCGTCCAGCCGCGCTCCGGCCGCTCGGACGCGGCGCAGCAGCAGACGAAGCCCGGGTCCATAGTCGAGGTTGCGGGCGCCCGGCCTGCCACGCACGCCGCCGCGGCTGTGGAACACCAGATCCGGACCCTCGACGTCCAAATGGGCGTCGAGGGGCGAGCCGTCGTCGGCGATCATCTGGAACGGCATCGCAGGCTCTAGAACCGTTCCGGCGGACGAGCCCGCGCATTGCCGAGGGCCCGGACCGGTCGGCGCGCCACCTCGAAGGTGTCCAGCCAGAAGACGTCGTCGACACCCGCTTCCCGCGCGGTTTCACCCAAGACGCCTCCGGTGCGGCCGGCCTCGTCCAGTCGCCAGAAGGGGTGCACCACGACGAAGGCCTCGTCTCGGCCGTTGCGCGGCACGAACACGGTCGGGAGCCCGAGCGGTCCCAAGGTCTCGACGCGGCGGTTGTCGGGATCGAGCCGGCGGAGGTCCTCCGCGGCGAGCCCCGCCAATCGTCGCCAGTCGGTGGTGGCTCGATCGGCGTCCCAGCGACCGTCGAGGCCGGCGCGCCAGGCCCGATCGGTCATCGCCCGCAGGAAACCGAGCCCGAGCCGCCAGTCCAGGAGGCCGTGATAACCCCGATTGTTGTAGCGCTGCAGGCATCGGTAGCAGCTGCGTGCGCAGGCCGCCGTATGGTCCGCGTCGAAAAACCTTCGGACGAGGACGTCGTCCGGATCGTCGAGCATGGAGGTGATCAGGCGCGACACCAGCGGGCGCCCCGCCTCGATGTCCGCGAGCCTGCGACAGAACCCTGCCCCGTTCACGAGATAGTCCGCCAGCTGCAGCAGCGGCCGGCGTCCGCGCAGGCGCGGTTCGAGGGCCTCGAACTCCTCCGGCCCGACGTCCAGCTCCAAAGCGGCGCGCTGGACCAGGAGCTGGGTGGCGGACACCGCGGCCGCCCGGACGCTGGTCGCATGGAGATCGCGCCCGCCGATCCGGTCGAACGCCAGGCCGGCGGGGACCGCGTCCATCAACAGATAGAGGGAATCCGTCTTCTTCTTCGACATCAACATCACCGTCTCGGGACCGAGCGGGACGTTCTGGGCATCGAGGGGACGCTCCCAGTTGTAACGATCCTCGGCCACCTCGGTGAGCACATGCTGCTCGTCGAGGCGGAAGAGCTTTGCCGACGGCGACTTGCGGACGGTGACGAACTTCTGGCTGGCCGGCGCCACCGCATATCCCTGCGGCGCGCCGGTGTCGTCGAGCGGTCCGCTGTTGCGCCTGATAATCGAGGCGTCCGAGCCCGTGGCGACGGACATGTTGGCGCCCGGGACGGGCTGAGCCTGGACCGCTTCGATGGTGGAGGACGTCTCGCGCCGCACCGTCCGGACCAGTTCTTCCTCCTGATCGACCGGCGTCGGCCGAAGCGAGGTCCGAAACGCCGCCGGGAGATGGTGCTTGCGGTAGCCGTCGGGTGCGATCTCGTCCTCGCAGTCCCCGCAGATCCGCGCCGTCGACGGCTCCGACTCGGAGAGGTCGGTAGCCCCACAGTGCGAACAGATCGCGATCCAGCCCGTCTCCGTCCACCACTCCGGAGTCGGTCGTGGCCAAAGGGCCCCGTAGCCGTTGGCCTTCACGCTGAGCGTCCCGAGCGCCGAAGTGAAACCGATCGAGGTATGCTTGCGCTTGTCGCGGACGAGAGAGCGCCCCGGCGCGAACTCGTAGATCGCCAGATCCATCTCGCGGTCGATCACGTCCCAGTCGGGTTCACCGACGTCGTTCTCCTCGATCCCGACATAGAGGTTCCGCACGCGGGTCGGCATGCCGTACATCGGCAGGAGTCCGGTCTCGGCCAGGAAGTGGGCGAGATCACCGCCGGTCGCCCGAGCGAGCTCCGCCCGATCGGCCAGATCCTGCATGAGCTGGTCGAGCGTCGCTCCGGCCAGGAGATCCTCCGCGCGACCTGGCCGCCCGGCACCGAGCGCCGCGGCGAAGCTCAGCCGCACAGCATCTGTCTGCGCGAGCGCGGCGCGGAGACGCCCTGCCCAGGCGTCGGTCTGACCCACCTCGTAGAACACCCCGCAGGGCACGAACTCGCCATGGATGTCCGGCTTTCCGCCGTCCCCCGGATAGTTGGGACTGAGGTCGTCGCGGATGCGCGCGAAGGCGGCGGTCAGCCAGACCTTACGCAGAAGTCGGAGCGGAATGTCGAGGTGGTCCGTCGTCAGGAACGGCGGCGGGGGCGCATCTCCGGTTATCGCCTCCGGGTGGCTGAAGTAATGCAGGTCATGGCTTCGGCTCCGGCAGAGGGTGGCGACGAGAGAGTAGGCCTGCCCGCGGCGGCCCGCACGGCCCACCCGCTGCTGATAGTTGAACCGCTGGGGCGGCATGTTCGCCTGGTACACGGCCTGCAATGAGCCGATGTCGATGCCGACCTCCATCGTGGTGGTCACCGACAGCATGTCGATCTCCTTGGCCTTCCGATCGAGCTCGACATCGTAGTTTCCGGCCTCGTCCACGAATATTCCGCGGAATCGACGCAGTCGCTCGGCCGGCGATCGGGTCTGACCCGTCAGCTCCTCGCACCGCAGGCGAAACGCCCGGACCCCTTCGCCCAGACTGCGCTGAATGCGCCGACCGAGCACATTGCGGGCGGTCACCTCGGCAGCCCGGCCGGCGGGGGCCTCCGGCAGCGGAGTCTGGCAGCGCGTGCAGACGCCCGTCCCGCGGTGCAGGTGCGTGCGCGAGCAGTTCGGGCAGGCCCAATAGGGCGCGTCCGGACGGACGAGGCGGACGTACAGGGTCTCCTGCCGGACGAACCCCAGGTCGTGTCCGAGCTCGGTCAGGCGTTGCAGGACGGCGTCGATCTCGGCGGTCGCATTGCCCGGCGCGTTGGCCTCGGCGAACTCGCGTACCCGCTTCGCCGTGGCCTGGTGGGCGTTCGGCCATTCCTTTCGGCGCGCATTGCGCTCGACCCACTTGTTTCCGCGGATCCGATAGCTGTCGGCAAAGACCCGCAGATAGGCGTCCATGCGGTCGGAATCGGCCCCGTGGCGGGCGAACAGGGTCGGATAGCCGAGGCCCGTCTCCTCAAGCGCGAAGTAGGTCTTGGCGAAAAGGACGTCGTCGACGAGCGGCCGCTGGTCGTTCACGACGGCGAGGCGTACCTCGACATCGGCGACCGGATCGCCCTGCGACAGCCAGTTCACTGCCTCACCGGCGCGCGTGAACAGGCTCTGCCAATCGTAGGTCGGCCGGTTGTCGTCGTCGTTCCGCTGCGGGATCGTGGCGATCCCGACCTCGTCCGTCGGGTGCATACCGAGATCGACGAGCCGTTCGAGAAGCGGCGCCGCGCGCACACGCGAGGGGGCTCCGGTGGTCGGCGCGGTCTCCATCACCGCGGCCAGCGGGATGCGATCGGGGTCGGTCGTATGCTGTGCGGCGCTCATCTGAGCGCCGAGCTGGGTCACAGCGGCGAAATTTCCGGCTGCCAGGGCCTCATCGAGCTGGGCACGAAGATCGTCGAGCGACACGCGCGGCTGCGCCGCGATCTCCTCGAGCGCCTCAAGCAGGAGCTGGCGTCGTGAATCCTGGTGGTGGCGCCGTTCGATGTCGAGGGCGGCGCGCGAAGCGTCCTGGCGGCTGTCGGAGAACACCACCGCCTTGGGGGCGTCACCGGCGGCATGCAGGAGTTCGAACACCTCGGTCGCGACAAGCTGCGAGCTCTTGGCGAAACCGGTGCGGAAGCTCCGCAGGGGCGAGCCGCGGAAGGCGGGTCCTCGGCCCGAGTAGTCCGAGCCGCAGGCCGGACAACATGCGGGCCCGGCCGACCCTGCCCGTGAAAGGTCAGGGTCGAGCCCTGCGCCCGGCAGCTTGAAGAGGCGCCCCGCGATCCGCTCGCCGGCCGGTCCGCCGCCGCTAACGACCCCGTTGCGCACGTCCAAGAACTTGTCGGCCCACGGTGCCGGACCGTCGTCGGCGGTCTTGGGCGTCGCCCGTGACGGCCAGAAGATCGCGAACTCGTCGTAGCTCAGTTCTTCGTAGTTGCCCTCTCCGCCCTGTTCCGGGAGCAGCTCAAGCTCGGGCGAGGCCGGCAGGAGCTCCACGTCGCCGGTCGCGCCGCCGAAGGCGCCGCGCCGACCGCCGATGAACTCTTCGCCGCAGCATTCGCAATAGACCAGCTCGAAGAGCCGTCGCACGTCGGTGCCGCCGCCATCGGCGTAGGTCACGCCGCGGTCCACGGTCACCCCGTCGAACACCGTGGCGCCGCCCTCGGACCGGGGAGTCGCGAACAGACCTTCGATGCTGCGGATGAAGACGTGTTCCCGAAAGCTGGTCGTCGTGTCCGCCAGCGGCGGCGATCCGAAGAGATCGAGCTTCTCGCCGAGGCCGCGCAGCAGCGTCAGCCCTCGCAGCGCCCGTCGTGACGGACCGTCGTCGCCGCCGAAGATGCGCCGAGCGAGGACGTCCGCCGCGGTCGCTCGCGGGGCCGCGGTCCCGGGCGGCGCGCAGGCGTGCGCGAGCGCGGCTGCGGCGGACGCGACCGCTTCGGTGAAGGCGGCGGGCCCCGCCGGCTCGGGCGACGCCGGCGCCAGCGCCCGCCCACAGGCTGCAATCGCCTGCTCAAGGTCGGGCGACGGCCGCACGGTCGCCACGAACTCGCCGTCTGGCGACAACTCGTCCAACAACGCCTCGAACGGCGCCCGGTCCAGCGGGAGCGGGGTGGTGAACGGCGCCAGCACCGGCGTTCCGGGTACGATCGTGCTCCCCCAACCTTCGGGCCCGGCCGCGCCCGCAGCCGTCTCGGAGGCGAAAGTCCCGAACGGCCCGAAGAAGTCGTGCAGGTAGTGTAGACTCTTCTCGCCTTCAGCACCCTCGAGAGGCAGCGAGGCGCTGGACGCCAAGATCCGCAGCTTGTGACGCAGCTCGTGCCGATCGAGGCCCAGGCGGTTTATGAGCGCGCGAATGAGGCCCGCGATCTCCGTCCCCGCCGATCCCCGCACGAGGTGTAGCTCGTCCAGAACAAGGAAAAAATAGGCCTCGTCGTCTTCCTCGAGCCATCGGCGCGTCTGATCGAAGATGGGCTGATCGACCTCCCGCGACAGCATCGCGCCGAGCATCGAGACGTTGGTGACGAGGAGATCCGGCGGGGTAACCTGCATGTCCCAGCGTGACACCAGCTCTCCCCCGTCCACCGATGGGAAGAGGTATCGCGTCGGGTCGTCGTCCGGATGCGCCAGATCGTGGCGCCTGGCCTTGTCCTGGTCGGAGGCGCTGGTCGAGAGCGCATCGGCCATCTTGCGCAGGCGATGGCGGATCTTGCCGGCCGACTCGCGAAGCCGTGGATGTACGCGGTGACCCGGAATCGGGCTCGCGCCGGTGTAGCGGCCGAAGAAGATGCGGTTGCCGTTCAACCGGCTGTCCATCACTTCGTGCGCCTCCGGGGAGTCGAGGCTACGCCGAAGGCGCGTGAGCTGGTCCTCAACCAGCGCGTTCATCGGATAGAGCACGACGGCCCGGACGGCCTTCGGGCGATCGGGATGCTCGTCGGCGCGATGCGGACGAAACACCGGCGAGGCTGCCTCCCACCAGGTGTCTTCGAGATAGCCGGACGACGGCGCGGGCCAGCGCACGGCCTCCCGGCAGATCGACGCCAAGATCGGCAGCATGAAGGACTCGGTCTTCCCGGACCCCGTGCCCGAGGTGACGATGCCGGGCGCGCCGGGGCGGACGCCGCGCCCCAGCATCTGCATCTGATGGCGATAGGGCTTGAAGCGGCTTCGCCGCATCAGGGGCCCTTCGGCTCGCCGGCCGGGGAAGAGGCCGGACAAGGCGAGCTCGGCGAAGGCGCGCCGAGCGTCGGGGGAGAATCCGTTCAGCGGATTGTCGGGAGACGTGTCGTCGACGAGATCCTCCAGCGCCCGCGCGTCGGCTTCATACCGCGGCACCGCCTCGAGGAACGGCTCGGTGGCGAGCGTCCCCGCGGTGGTCAGCAGCTCGCGCCGCCGTTCCGCCAGGGCTGGCCGTCGGACTCGAAACGCCGTATCGAGGTACGACAGGTAGAGATCGCGAATGCGCTCGAAGCCGCCGATCGGATCCAGCATGAATAGGTCGCCCGTTCAGGTTCAGGGTGGGGTCAGACGTGCGCGCGCCATATCGGCGCCGCGTCGCAGGTCGTCGGGAAGCTCGCCGAGGCCGCCGATCGCCGCGGCGACGGGCCACAGGTCCAGCGCGGCGCGCAGCGGCCAAGCGGCGGTGAGGGCCGCCAAGGTTCGCGCCGTCGCGCGCGCCGAGGCCGTGGCCGGAATGTCGGGGAGACGGCCGAGGAGGTCGGACGGGGTCGGAGCTTCGGCCTGTGTCGGATCGAAGCGGCTCTTGAGAGACGGTCGGCCGACGGCTGCGCCGAGGACCTCGGCGTTGGCCCCGACCCGCGGGGTCGGCGCGAGCCCGACCGCGTCCTCGGTGACGGCGGCCCACCCTCGCGCCGGATCGAGGAGCGCGTCGCCATAGCTGGCGAACACGAGGAGGTTCGCAGGCCGGTCCGCGCGTTCCAGGATCCGCACCAAGCCGCCCGCCCAGAGATCCAGCGGTGTGCGATGCACACCCTCGAGCAGCACCACGCGATAGCGGCGAGGGTCCAGCTTCGCCGCTGTCCACGCAAAGGCGAACGGCGTCGGCGCCCCCGTCGCGGGATGGCGCCACAGATCGTCGAGCGACAGGACCGACGGATCCAGCGTGTGACGGACGTAGGCCTCCCCCGCGCACACGCCCGCCAAGCACCGCACGAAGGCGTCGGCCTCCGCCTCCGGTAGCAGGGTCAGGCGACCTGCGCGCACCGACACGTCGGCGACCAGCGCATCGCGCGCGACGAACCCGAACTGCTCGGCGTTCTCCTTTAGCCGCTCGGCGTATCGCGAGCCGCCGAGCGTCTCGGCGTCGCCCGGGTCCACTCGCCCCCAAGGCGGCGCAGCGCGCGGCCAGATCTCCGGGGTGCTCGACAGGCGCCCCGAGAGCGACTCCGCCGCTTCGCGCGCCGATCCATCGCCGGGCGCACTGTCCGCGAGCGTCCGCTGCGCGGCGAGCAGTTCTTCGCCGATGGCGGCTCTCAAGGCGTCGAGGTCCGCCTGAGCCGTTGAGACGTCGTCGCGCGCGGCCTCGGCCTGCTGTGCGAGCGCGCGCGTTTCCGCGAGCAGGCCGTCCCGAACCCCGGTCAGTTCAGACTGAGCCGCTTCCAGCTCCGAGCGGATCCGAGGCGCGATCTCCGCCCGAAGCTCGGTCTCGAGCTGCCGGCGGCGGGCGTCGAGCCCCTCGGCCACGGGCTGCAACTCCGCCACGGCGTCGACGAGTGCGTAGAGCGCGGGAACCCCTTCGCCGAGCTGACCGGCCAGGACGCTCAATCTCGCCCGCACGGCGCTGAGGTCTTCGCCGTTCGACGGCGCCAGCTTGGCGTGCGCCAGGAACTGGACGAGTTTCTCCACCTGACTGCGGGACGGGAGGTTGTCGCCGCCGGCGCGGCGGAGGCGGGCGACGACGGACTTCAGGAAATCGGCGTCGAGGCACCAGTTGACGACCCCGACCTGCGGTCCGACCGTGACCCCGGGAACGGCATAAAAGCGCTCACGAATCCGATCGCCCTCGAACGTCCGGCTGTCGAGGGCGTGCAGCGGAAGCTCTTCCAAGCCCCCGGTGGAAGCCACCGCACGTCGTTCGTCCGGGTGGCGTTCGAGCCGGACCACCACGCAGACGTCGCCGCGCAGGGCGACCGCCACGGATCGCCCCTCCAAGCGACGTTCGGCGAGCCCCTCCTCCACCAGCGTTCGCCGCGCCACTTCGGGATCCACCGTGCGGAAGTCCAGAATCTCCATTGGACGCTGCGGCGCGGCGACGATGAACTCGTCTCGGTTGGGCTCGTCGCGCGTATTCGGCTCGATGCGGAAGGTTAGCAGCTCGTCCTCGTGCCATCCGGCGAGCTGCGGCGCGAAGGCCCTCCCTTCAGGCGGCAGCGCGGCTCGCCAGTCGTGGTACAGCCGCCAAGCGCCGTCCTGCGCCGCTGCCAGCGCGGCGACCTTCGAAAAGTAGCTGGGGCGCCTGGGCTCGAAGACGCAGAAGCCCAAGTAGAGGAGATCGCTCATCGCAGCGCCTCCGTCAGCGCGCCAGGCGGCCACACGGCCGGCCGGCCGCGTCGGCGGGCTCCTACGACGAGGCCGAGCAGATCGCGTGCCGCGTCGGTTGCGGGAATGGAGACCGCCGGTCCCATCGCACCGGCCACCCAGGCCGCGGCCTCCCGGTCGGCCGGATAGCGATAGGCGCGCCCACCCCCCGCCTCGATCGGCCCGGTCTGGCGCAGCGCTGCGCGCCGGAGCGCTCGCGCAAGCGGCATCGGCAGATGACCCCCTGGCAGGACGCTGATGAGAGCTCCCGCGTCCCAGCTGAAGAGCGGTCGCCGAGCGCGGCGATGCGCCTCAACGATCGCGGCCGTGCGCACGCTCGTGCACCAGGTGGTATCGGGTCCGCAGAGCCGAAAGAGGTCCCGATCGTCCCCGCGCGACCGCGTCCAACGCTCAAGCCGCCAGGCGTCGTCCGACGCCACGGCCTGACGAAACCCGCCCGCTTCGAACGACCAGACCCCGGCGAGTTCGCGGCCGTCCGGCGTCCGCGTCTCGGGCGTCCAACAGGCTGGCGCTGCGGCGAGAACGGGCCGGGTGTCCACCTCCACCGGCCATCCCATGGCGCCGGCCATGACGTCGATGTCGATGTCCCGCGCGATCACCACGTCGGGCGACCACACGAGGTCCGCCGACGCCGACACCTCACCGCCCTGCGTTCGCGCGGCTTCGGAGAGACGCCGCCGCGCGGCCGCGCAGATCGCGCCTTCGACCAGCGCGGTACGGGCTCCGATCGGTACGAGCCTCGGTGGCAGCAGCCGCCAGCGCCGGGCGCGCCAGCCGCGCGAGATGCCCGCTTCGGCCCATCCAGCCTCCGCGAACGCCCGCATGACGTCCCAGGCGCCCCGTCGATCCGGCAACACGGGGTCAAGCAGCTCCACGAACTCGGCTTCGCCCCAGGAGGCCGCGCCTCGGGCGTAGACGGTCTCCATCAGATCGAGAAGCAGTGGGGGCGTCGGCGACCTCAGGGCGGGGACGACCGCCGGGGCGCGCGGGGCTTCGCCCGCCACCTGGGCTTCGTCGACGACCTCGAAACCCGACCCCATGGCGCGCCACGCATCGCGTTCGGAGGCGTCGGCCTCCAAGAAGAACCGGCGCTGTGCATCACCGCCGGGGAAGTGCGCGGTGAGCTTCCAAGCCCCCGTGAGCGGCGCTTCGGCCGACAGTCCGCCTCTGTCGTCGATCCCCAGGCTCGTGGTGTCGCCGGCGATCTGTTCGACCGTCAGAGTCGCGCCGCTCGGCGCACGCACTCGCGGCAGATAGCCGGGCCGGCCCAGCCAGCTGCCACGTGCGGTCGAAACGCCGCCTTCGAGCCCGAGATCCACGAGGCGGTCGCTCGACGGCGGTCTGACGCCGAGGCCTGCGAGTGCGGCCAGGGCAGCCGGCGTCGCCACGGGTTCGGAGGCCTGCCATCCGCCGCCGACGGCGACCCAGGAGGTCGCGAGCCCGGCCCTAGTGGCCGGACCATCGGCGAGGGAGAGCACCACCGACGACCAGCTCGCGGACGCGCCGAGATCGTCGATGGCCCAGGCGCCTCCGGCAATCTCGCTCAGAAGAATGACGCCGCCCTCCCGCAGGCGAATCAGGCGTCCGGGAAGCGCGCGGGACTCCGCGGCGACGAAGTCGTCGAAGGCGCCCGTCCAGATCGGCTCGGCGGCTTGGACCCGCGCCTCGCGCCGAACGACCCGGACGTCGACGGCGTCACGCTCGATCCCACTGAACACGACTTCGAACCGCCAGCGGTCGATCTCCGCGCCGCGACGGCCGTCCTGCAGCCGCTGGGAGACGCTCTCGACGAGCCGCCAGAACCGATGGTCGGCAAGATCGGCGCGTCCGGCCGCTAGCCCCGCGGCGAAGTCGTCGAAGGTGGCCGCCACGTTGGGCGAGCAGACCCCGTTGTATTGTGGTCGCGACAGCTCCGCCACCAAGCGGTGCGGCGAGCGCCGCATGGGCGGCGTGAGACGCGCCAGAATGCCCGTCAGGATCTGGCGGTCCTTCCAAGACGGAAAGGCGATCCGCACCGCCACCCCGATGCGGGTCATCCCGCCGGGATCGGGCAAGATCACGCGCCGAATCGGGTGGCCGGCGGCGCGCCGGGCCTCCGACCAGGCGGCGAGCTCGCCCCATAACCGGTTGACGCCGCCGACGGCCTGCATCGCGCCCATGTGGCCGAGCAGTTCCCCGAGCCGCTTGCGGAAGTCTCGGGTTTGGCCCGCGCCGTGGTCGGTGGACAGCACGAGGGCCGTGAGCACCAAGTAGCGGAAGTAGCCGGGAACGTCCTGGTCTCGCGGCGGCAGGGCGTATCGCCCGTCGAGCCAACCCGCCGCGTCCCAATAGCTAAACTGTCGGAGAAACGCCGTTTGAACGTCCTCGTCGCGCGCACCGGGCATGCCGGCAGCCGAGGCGAGTTCCGCGGGCGTCGCGTCGATCCAATCGAGAGGCGCGCCGCCGAAGGGCCCGTCCTCGCGAAGATAGTGCGCCGTGAGCCGGCGCTCCCATTCAGACGGACTCAACGCCAGATCCGCCCCGCTCGCTCGCGGTGTCGGCACTCCAATTCCCCCGACGGGCGGCGTCCTAGCCGCCCCGTAGTAGATCCCCCGGATACTCTCTACAGTGGAGCCTGGAATGGCAAGCCAGGCCTGACTCGGAATGGGCGATCGCCCCCGGGATCTCGACTCCCGGCGGTCGACGCGCTAGGGCCGACGACGAGGGCGAGGGGGAAAGGCGCGCGGATGCACGGTCCGGAAATCCTGGTGCGGACGCTGTCGAGACTGTCCCGGACGGACAAGTTCGGGAACGCGTGGCAGTACCATTCCCGCAGCGACCACCATTCGAAGGTGGCGTGTTGGGGCATCGTCTTCGACCTGCTGCGAACCTGCCCGCTTCTGCGCCGGCACGTGGCGGCGGGCGCGGTCGGCTTCGGCATCAACCACGAGATGCGCGACTTCGTCCACGACCGTCAGAAGGACCTCGATCTGGTCCTGTGCACGCCGGGATCCGGCCGGCCGGCCGGCAAGTCCGCGACGCTCGCCGACCTCGTGCAGACCTACGGCATCGACCTGACGCCCTCAGAAGCCGCCGAGCTCGCCGCACTGCCGACCCTGGACCGCGCTCCTGTGGGGTCGGTGCTCATGGCGTTGGAGGCCAAGGCATGCATGACCGCCCACCAACGGGCGCTACCGCGCTTCTACGACGAGCTCAACTCCTCGCACCTGACCGTCCACGGCGCTTCCGACCAGGCGATCGCAGCCGGCTTCGCCATGATCAACATGTCGGAGACCTACCTCAGTCCCGACCTCAACAAGAAGAACCGGGCCGGCGACCCGGAGTGGAGCCGGCACACCCAGCCCAAGGACGCTCAGATCGCGGTGGACAAGGTGCGCCAGCTTCCGAAGCGTTCGAAGACGGGCGACACCGGCTACGACGCCTTGGCGATCGTCGTAGTCGACTTCGTCAACGACGGCCGTCCGGTGGAGCTGGTGACCCGCCCGCCCGCGCCTCAGCCGGGCGACATCTACAACTACGGCTCAATGATCGATCGGCTCGGGCACATCTACTCGACGCGGTTCAAGGATCTCTGAGAGCCTCGCCTCTGCTCCGGCCAATTCGCACTCCCAGACCAGCACGACCTTGAAACCCTGCGCCCGAAGCGCGCGGATCGCCGCCGCGTCCCGGATGCGGTTGCGCACGAACTTCGCCGCCCAGAATGCTCGGTTGGACTTCGGGACCGTGGCGCGGCGACACCCCTTGTGATGGTGCCAGAAACACCCCTGGACGAAGACAGCCCAGCTTCGCTTGCGGTTTGCGAAGTCGGGAGACCCGGGCAGGCCGTGGACGTTCTTGCGATACGAGAGGCCGAGGCGGCGCAACGCCGCGCCGACGACGCGTTCGGCGGCGGTGTCCTTCTGCCGCACACGCGCGAGCAGGCGACTCCCTTCGGCGCTCTGCGGCGTCGGCCTCACTCGGCCGCGATGGCGGAACCGGCGCCCGCGTCCATGTTCCGCAGATGCGCTCGGAGTCGGTCCTGGAACCCGTCCACGAACCGCAGCGAACTGCGCTCCGTCCGCGCCAGGAAGCCCCGCGTGGCGCGCACCGAGAGCGGCTTGCCCGGATACTGGAGAAACTCGGTCAGGGCTGGCCGCGCACGCCACACCGGGAACGCACCGATCTCGACGGCGAGACGGCGCGTCCCGTCGAAACGTGCGGCCCGCGGCCAGCGGCCTCCTCCCGCGAAGACCCGGTCCCGCGCGACGTTGAAGGCCCCGGGCGCAGCGAGCCGACCCCCGAGCCACTCCGCAACCGGCGCGGTCACCGCATTTCCCACCAGGCTCCAACGACTCGACGCTCGGGCCACCGTCGTGGCGGGCAGGGTCCAATCGACTGGAAAGCCCTGCAGGCGTTCGGCGTCGCGGATGTCCGGCGTCACCACCGTCCCGTCCGGCAGCAGGATCGCCGGTGGCGAGGGAATGCCGATGGTGGATCCGTTTTTCAGGGTCGGAATCGCCTCGGGCGCCCAGCCGAGGCCGCGCACTCCCTCGGTCCAATAGAAGCCGTGGGCATGGCGATCCAGCCGCGTCTCCGACTTCGGAGGATCCACCTCGTCGACGAGCACGACCGAGGCGGGGTCGACGTCGCTGGTCGTCGCGACGAACAAAACCCGCTCGCGCCGCTGGGGGAGGAAGGCCAGGCTGTTCACGACGCGATACGCCCACCGATAGCCGCGCGCCTCGAACTCACCCGTCAGGAAGTCCATGGCTCGTCCGCGATCCAGGCTCAACATGAAGGACACGTTCTCAAGCACGACCCATGGGACGGGTCGGCGATCCAGTAGCCGAAAGATATGGTCCACCAGCCCGGAGCGTCGGCCGCCGATACCGGCCGTCATGCCGGCCTGGCTCAGGTCCTGACAGGGAAACCCCGCGACGAGCAGTTCCGTCTCGGACGGCAGCGCTTCCAGCGTGGTGACGTCGTCCGCGAGACGAGTACCCGGAAAGCGGTCCGCGAGCACGGCCTTCGCCGGCGCCCAGATGTCGCACAGCAGGACGGACTCGTGGCCGGCGGCGGCCAGGCCTCGTTCGAGCCCCCCGATCCCCGCGAACAGTCCCGCGGTCTTCACCTGTGCGCCTCCAGACGACGAATCGCTCGGCCAAGCGTGCTCAAGAACGCTCCCTGAGGGAAGCCGACGCGGCCACTTGAGTTCCGGTTGCGTTCTACACATTCGGCGGCAGAAGTCACGGGCGGGATCCCAGAGCCATGACGCGGCCGCGACAGCACACCCTCGGGCGCGGCGACGGCCTCCGCTAGACCACCGCGCCGTTGTTCCACGGCCGCTTCCCCCCCAGCGCCTTCACCGGCTCGATCAGGAAGTTGTCGAGCTCCCGCACCAGAGTGCAGATGTATTCGTAGTCGTCGTCGAGGTCTGTGATGCTGACGTGACCGGCCGCGGCGCCGCGATGAGCGATGGCGCCGCGTTTGGCGACGAACTCCGAAATCCTCGCCTTCCGCGACTCAAAGAAGGCCGTGGTGTCGATCCCCACGTAGTTCAGAAACAGGGGGACCAGGTTCTGAGCCTTCGGCGTGTTCAGAGCTTTCACTGCAGTCTCCGCCAGCTCGAGCAGATAGAGCCTCCATCCCTCTCCGGCCAGCCGGAGAACACCGAAGTCGTGCTTGTCGCTCTTGGCGGCGTCGGACAGGGCCTTCTTGACCGGCGCCGGCAACGCTTCGGGCGAGGCGGCTGCGGCGACGACGTGTCGGCAGGCTTCCAGTATGACCTCTTCGGCGTAGAGTTCCCAGGCTGCACACAGCAGAAACACGCCGCTGCGAGTGAGGTCGGACGACGGCCGGCCTGGACCCGGATGGGCTTTGCGTTGGCGCGCACGCAACTGTTCGACGTCCTTGAGGAGGTGCTTCTCGAAGGTTTTTCGGCTCTTGGACGGCATGCTCCACCATCCCGCGCGTCGCCGGCGTTTGCAATAGCAGCGCTTGTTGGTCGCCTGCGGTCGTCCGTGTCAAATCTGCGAGCTGGACGGTCCGCAAGGCGGGGCGCCGGCTAGCCGACCTTTCGAATGTCTCGTGTGAGCCCAACCCGGTCATTGCCGGCGGCGGCCCGCCTTGATGCTCGGACGCGGCCATTCTAACGGACCGCAACCTGGCTCCTGGTCGGGCGGCCGGCGCGGATGTCCAAGCCTTCGGGCCAAAGGCGCAGGCGCGTGCCTCAAGCATGTTCTCAACGCCCGGCTGTCGCGCAACCGTCGATAGGACTTGCCAAGAGGGTGGGCGATTGGCGAGACTCGAACGGAATGAGAACTGACCTCGATCATCTTCCGGCCCTGCAGCAGCGCGAACTCGAGCGGGTGACGCAGACCCTGCTGGCCGAG
>NZ_JAYRSU010000026.1:0-54070 GCF_041919955.1 Phenylobacterium sp.
CGTCGATCGGCTCGCCCAGCGGGTTGACGACGCGGCCCAGCAGGCCCTTGCCGACCGGCACGTCCACGATTTCCGACAGGCGGCGGACTTCGTCGCCTTCCTTGATGGCGCGGTCTTCGCCGAAGATAACGACGCCGACGTTGTCCTTTTCCAGGTTCAGGGCCATGCCCTTCACGCCGGCCGAGGGGAACTCGACCATTTCGCCGGCCTGGACGTTGTCGAGGCCGAAGACGCGGGCGATGCCGTCGCCGACGGACAGAACCGAACCGACGTCCGAGACATCGGCTTCTTCACCGAAATTCGCGATCTGCGACTTGAGGATGGCCGAAATTTCGGCGGCGCGGATATCCATGGGCTTACGCTCTCTTCAGGGCGAACTTGAGGGAGTCGAGCTTCGAACGCAGCGAAGCATCGAACAGACGGGAACCGACCTGCACCTTGATCCCGCCCAGGAGGGCCGGATCGACGCGGGTCTCGATTTCTGGGTCCTTGCCGAGGGCGGTGCGCAGCGCGGCCGCGACGCCCTTGGACTGAGCCGCAGTCAGCGGCACGGCCGTGGTGACCTGGGCCGAGACCGCGCCGCGCGCGTCCGCCGCCAGGCCCTCGAAGGCCGTGATCACCGCCGGCAGGGCCGAGGCGCGGCCGTTGGCGGCCAGCAAGCCCAGGAACTTCCGGGTGGTGGGGTTGAACTTCGCCTTCACGCCAAGGGCGGCCAGCGCCTTGCCCTTGTCGTCGGCGCTGAACGCCGGCGAGGCCAGCAAGGTCCGCAGATCCTTGCTGTCGGCGCTCATGCTTT
The DNA here is from genome assembly GCF_041919955.1 of Phenylobacterium sp. Lineage (GTDB taxonomy): Bacteria > Pseudomonadota > Alphaproteobacteria > Caulobacterales > Caulobacteraceae > Phenylobacterium. Next base: position 797 of record NZ_JAYRSU010000026.1, read on the forward strand.
TCAGCGCCTTGAGGTCGGCCTCGACGGCCGACAGTTTCTTCTCATCGTTCGCGAGATCGAACAGGGCTTGGGCATATCTGCCGCCCACATTCGAAGCCTTGGAATCGTCCGCCACTTATTTTGTCCGCCCGGTGCGCGCAAAAGGCCGCGGCGAAGAAAACTCCACTGCGACCCTAAAGGCTTGAAAGCGCTTGGAAAAGCACATTGGCCATCGAGACTGGTTTAGCCCCTGGCCCGAAGCCGCGCGCCTGATAGCACGCGATTTTCGGCGTCGCAACCAAACCGGCCGCGACACCTTGTATTATGCCGCCTTGGTGATGTCCGTGACCCTACGGAACACGGCCGACCCGGTGGCGATCACATCGCCGCCCTTCGTGAGCAAGCGGCCATAGACGAAGGCCAGGGTGCGGGTCGCGCGGTCCAGGCCCGCTTCGACGCACACCCCCTCGCCAGCCCTTGCGGACGCTGCGTAATCGAGGGTGAGGGAGACTGGCGCTGCGCCCTCGCCTGCCGCTTCGGCCAGGATCGGTTCGAGCAGCCGGGCGGCCGCCGCGGGGCCGTCGGGCAGGATGGTTTGTCGGCGGATGATGTCGTCGGTCATGTCGGGCGGCTGTTTAGGGCGGCGGCGGTGCGCGGCCAAGACGGCGGCGCGGAAAAGCGGCCCTGACATATAGAATCAGAAAGACGGGCGCCGGAGGGCCCGGCGCCCGAGTTACAGGCTCGACTAAGCTAGCGGCTGGGAGGCGCGCCTAGATGTTGCGCGAACCTGGATCCTTCGGAGCCTAGCGGTTCGCGACTTGCTGGGCCGGCAGGGCCGCAGTGTTGCACTGCTCAAGCTTGGCGCCTTCCAGCTGCTTGCGCGCGCCGCCGAACGAGACGACGGCGCCGACCTTCTTGGCCACGTCCTTGCAGGTCGAGGCCGCGTAGGTCTGCGACGACGGGGCCGCCGCCAGGCAGGTGTCGCCTTCACAGAGGAACACCGCGCCGCCGGCGATGAACTTGGTCTTCTCGGCGACCGGAGTCTGCAGCTTGGCGGTGATCGGATCGTCGGCCATGGCCGCGCCGGCGGCGAAGGAGACGGTGACAACGGCGGCGCAGGCGGCCGCGAGGGTACGGAGCTTCATCGAAAGCCCTCCAGCGTTCGGGGAGAAAAGCGAGTCCTTGCGAGACACGGCTCGGCGCAATCCGGGGATTCGCAGCCGGTATCCCCACCGACTGCGCGAGTTGAACTAAGCATCGCTAAGATAACAGTGTTAAGATCGTCGGCAACCAGTTTTTTCGCAACGCGGTTATGCGAAAATGTGGGGGTGCGGACGGATGGGGGCCTCCCCATGTACGCGGGTCGCCGCATTCGCCTCCTTTCGCGCCAAGGATTCGCGCGGCCGGCCCCTCCGATCAAACGATGACTTCACCGCATGGTCCGTGAGCCGCGCGCACGGACGGTGCGCCCGTCAACTCGGATGACGCATCGCGATCATGCCGTGGGTCCGGGCCCGAACATCGGGCGGCGCCAGGCAGGTGGCGAGGGCTTCATAACCGCGCGCGCCCGGATAAGGCGCGACCCGCATCGGCGGCGCGTGGTTGGCCGGGCAGAGCAGCAGGGCCTCGTCCGGCCCGACCGCCGCCAGGTCGAGGATCGCGCAGGACCGGGTCATCAGGAACAGCGGCCGCTGGGCCGAGGCTGTCCTTCGCAGGTAGGCGACGAGCGCGGCCTGTGTCGCCTCGTCCAGTCCCTCCTCGACCATGTCGACCACAAGGGCTCCGCGCTCGGGGTCCTCGACCGCGGCGATCAGGATCGAAAGCGCGTCGGAACGGCTCGCCCCCTCCCCTTCCAGCCAGGCGAGCGCGGCCTCCGTCGCCGGCGTCGCCGGCATCGGGCCTGAATCGTTGCGGTCCAGCGCCAGGAACCGGCCGCCTGGCGAGGCTTGCGCCAGGGCCATCGCCAGCCGCGTCTTGCCGCTGCCCAGCGAGCCGACGATGTAGGTGATCGGGGCCATGTCGCGCAGCTCGAACCGTTCGCCGCCCCAGGGCCAGGGCAGGTCGAGGGCGATCGCCGGCTCGGGCGCGCCCAGCTTCACGAGGTCGGCGATCTGCGGCGACCGCCCCGCGGCCAGGCTGGCGCGAAGCTCGCGCACCTGCTGGACCAGACCAGAGAGCCGCGCGCCCTCGGCTTCGAGCCGCGCCTGATGGGCGGCGAGAGCCGGTCCCAAATCCTGCGGATCGCCGGCCAGCACACGCTCGACCTGGGCGAGGCTGAGGCCGAGGGCGCGCAGGGACGCGATCTCTCCGGCCCGCGCCAATTCGAGCGGCCCATAGGCGCGCCAGCCGGCGGCCGTGCGCAACGGGGCGACGAGCCCGCGCTGCTCGTAGAGTCGCAGGGCCTTGGCGGAAACGCCGAGCCGGCGGGCGGCCTCGGACGGGTTCAGATACTGGGCGGAAACGTTCACGACTCACCTCGCTGTGGCTGACCGCCATATCGATGGGAGCGGCCCCAGGGGCCGGGTCAAGACCCTCCACGAAACCCTCTAAAGCCCCGCTTGTTCACGTCCCGTCAATCATGTCGCGCATTTGGTTCGCCTGGGATATGTCTCCGCCCCGGGGCGGGTGACGGCGAACGTTTTAGGACGACACATGGCCAAACAAGGACCGGGCCCCAAGCCGGCCCGGCGCACCCCGCTGCAGGCGCTGCTCTACTGGACAGCCGTGCTCGGCGTCTGGGGCGCGATCTTCGTCGTGGCCTTCCTGGCGGTGTTCGCGACCGACCTGCCGGACACCTCGACGCTCTATGACGTCGAGCGACAGCCCTCGATCTCCTATCTCGACCAGTCGGGCGCGCTCGTGGCCGTGCGCGGCAGCCAGTACGCGCCGCCCGTCGACCTCGACAAGCTGCCGCCCTACGTGCCGAAGGCGTTCGTCGCCATCGAGGACCGCTGGTTCTACTGGCACCCCGGCTTCAACCCCTGGGGCATCGTCCGCTCGCAGATCTACAACTGGACCCATCGCGGCGAGGGCGGTCCGCTGCGTGGCGGCTCGACCATCACCCAGCAGTTGGCCCGCAACCTCTTCCTGACGCCGGCCCAGAATTATCGGCGCAAGGCCCAGGAGCTGGTGCTCGCCCTATGGCTGGAGGCGAAGTTCTCCAAGAAGGAGATTCTCGCCCTCTATCTTAACCGGGTCTATTTCGGCGGCGGCGCCTACGGCATCGAGGCCGCGGCCCAGCGCTACTTCGGCAAGCCCGCCAGCCAGCTGACCCTGGGCGAGAGCGCCCTGCTCGCCGGCATGATGAAGGGGCCCAACCGCTATTCGCCCGTCTCGCAGACCGACCGGGCCGAGCGGCGGGCGACGATCGTGCTGGACGAGATGGTGCGAACCGGCGCGATCACCGCGGCCGAGCGCGACGCCGCCTTCAAGACCCCGGTGCGCGTCAACCCGACGCTCGCCAACCAGCGCGCGCAGTACTTCACCGACTGGGTCGACGACCAGGTGCGCAGCCTGGTGGGCGAGCCGACCGAGGACCTGGTGGTCGAGACGACACTGGACCTGCCGATCCAGACCGCCGCCGAGCAGGCGATCCGCCGCGGGGTCGAGGCCGGCAAGGGCCAGGGCGTCGAGCAGGCGGCTCTGGTGGCCATCGACGGCGAGGGCCGCATCCGCGCCTATGTCGGCGGGGTCGACTACAACGCCAGCCAGTTCGACCGCGCGACCATGGCCAAGCGCCAGGCCGGCTCGGCCTTCAAGCCGTTCGTCTATCTGGCGGCGATGGACGCCGGACGAACGCCGGGCGACATGGTGGTCGACGAGCCGATCAAGATCGGGAACTGGTCGCCGCGCAACTACACCGGCGACTTCCGCGGGCCGATGACGCTGGAGACGGCGCTGGCCCAGTCGATCAACACCGTCGCAGCCCGTCTGGCCAGCGAGGTCGGCACCGGCAACGTCGCCGCCGCGGCCCGGCGCCTGGGCATCAATTCGCACATCCAGCTCGACCCCTCGATGGCGCTGGGGGCCGTGGAAGTCAGCCCGCTGGAAATGGCCCAGGCCTATGCTCCGTTCGCCAACGGCGGCTTCCTAGCCAAGGGCTACGGGATCTCGCGCATCCGCACCGCCAGCGGCAAGATCCTCTATGACCATAGCGTCGAGAAGGCCGCGCGCCCGCAGGTGATCGGCTCGCCGTCGCTGCAGTACATGAACCAGATGATGCGCCAGGTGGTCGCCGCCGGCACCGGAACCCGCGCCCGTGTCCCCGGCTATGACCTGGCCGGCAAGACCGGCACCACCAGCGATTACCGCGACGCCTGGTTCGTCGGCTACACCGGCGGCTTCGTCACTGCGGTCTGGGTCGGTAAGGACGACAACAAGCCGATGAAGCGGGTGACCGGCGGCGGCGCCCCGGCCGGCATGTGGCGCGACTTCATGGGCCAGGCGCTGCCGCGGCTGAAGGTCCAGGCCATTCCGGGCGGAACCTATACGCCGCCGCCCTCGGCCGACCCGATCGGCGATCTGGTCGACGGCATCGCCGACGCGGTGACCGGCGGCGGCCAGCCTACGCCTGCGCCTGCGACCGGGCCGGCCCCGAAAGCGCCGGCCGACGACGTGCCGTACTAGGTCGGCGGGTCGTCGACCACCTCGGCGGGCGGCAGGTTTTCAGGGCTGGCGTCCAGTAAGGTGTCGATGGTCTCCACCGGCGGCGGCGGCGGCAGGGCGACCGGCGGCGGGCCGACCGGAATCGCCTGGACCGGGACCCGCTTCAGGGCGCCGGTCATGAAGCCGCGCCACAGCTCGGCCGGGGCGCCGCCGCCGGTCACCCGCTTCATCGGCGCGCCGTTGTCGTTGCCCATCCAGACCACCGTGGTCAGGCCGCCCGTGTAGCCGGCGAACCAGGCGTCCTTGTAGTCGCTGGTGGTGCCGGTCTTGCCGGCCAGATCGTATCCGGCGATCGCCGCCTTGGCGCCGGTGCCCGACCGCACCACCCCGCGCAGCATGCGGTTCAGGTCGCTGAGCGCCGGATTGGCGATGACCGCCGGCTGGGGCGTGGGCTTGCGCTGGTAGAGCACCTGGCCGGACACGGTGCGGATGCGCTCGACGCCATAGGCCTGGGCGCGATTGCCGCCGTTGCCGAAGGCCGCATAGGCCTGGGCCATCTCCAGCGGCGAGACCAGACTGGTGCCCAGCGCCATGGCCGGATCGGTGTTGATCGGCGAGACGATCCCCAGCCGCTTGGCGGTGGCCGCCACATTGGCGCGGCCGACCTCGTCGGCGAGGCGGGCGGCGACCGTATTGGTCGACTGGGCCACAGCCTGCTCCAGGGTCAGGATCCCCGCATAGGTGTTGCTGTAATTCTGCGGCGACCAGGTCCCGATCGCCAGCGGCTCATCGACCACGGTCATGTCCGGCGTGCGGCCGGCCTCGAGCGCGGTCAGGTAGACGAAGGGCTTCCAGGCCGAGCCGGCCTGGCGCTTTGCGGTGACCGCACGGTTGTAGGGCGCGCTCGCATAGTCGAGTCCGCCGACCATGGCCCGCACCCGTCCCTGCCCGTCCAGGGCGATCAGCGCGGCCTGGGTGACGTTCTGGGCCTGGTGGCGCGTCACCACCGAGCGGGCCGTGCTCGCGGCCATGGCTTCCAGGCCCGCGTCGAGCGTGGTCTCCACGATGATGTCCTGGCGGGGCGCGCCCACCAGGGCGCGGCGCTGGCCGTCGATCCAGTCGAGGAAGTAGTTCGAGGCGCTGCTGTAGGCCCCGCCCGACAGTTTCAGGGGCTGGGCCATGGCCTGCTTGCGCTGGGCCGGCGTGATGGCGCCGGTCTCGACCATGGTGGCGAGCACGACGTCGGCCCGCTGGGCGGCGTTCTGCGGCTCTTCGATCGGATTGTACTTGGTCGGCGACTTCAGCACCCCGGCCAGGGTCGCAGCCTCGCGCAGGGTCAGCCTGGCGGCCGGCTTGCCGAAGTAGCGGCGCGAGGCCTGCTCGATCCCGTAGGCGCCGGAACCGAAATAGACCCGGCTGAGATAGAGGCCGAGGATCTGCTTCTTCGTATAGGCCCGCTCGAGCTGGAGCGCGTACATCGCCTCGCGGGCTTTGCGCTCCATGGTCTGGTCGGCGCTAAGGAACAGGTTGCGCGCCAGTTGCTGGGTGATGGTCGAAGCGCCCTGGACCGCGCGACCCTGCTCGGTGTTGGCGACGATGGCGCGCGCGATGCCCAGCGGATCGATGCCGTTGTGGTCGTAGAAGCGCCGGTCCTCGATCGACACGAAGGCGGCCGGGACGTGCGCGGGCAGCTTGGCGATGTCGACCGGCGGGCCGTAGCGGCCGCCACGCACGCCGAGCACCGCGCCGGCGCGGTCGATATAGACGACCTGGGCCTCTCGCTTGATCGGCGGCAGCGGCGGAAGTTCAGGCGCGGTCAGCGAGAGCGACGCGGCGACGGCGAGGGAGATCAAGGCTCAAGGCTCCGGGGCGGCCGGCAAGCACGGCCGCTCGCGCCTAATGTCCCCGCTTTGCGGCGGAACCAAGATAATTCGCGGTAATGAAGAGGCGCGTCGATCCAGGGGCGTCATCCCGGAAAGCCCGCAGCGCTTGTCCGCGACCATATTCGGTTGGACGCCTACCGCCCGAAGGCGTGCAGGCGCGCGCCCTCGGCGCGAAGCCAGGCGCGGTGGGGGCGTTCGTCGCCGACCAGAGCCTTCACATGGGCCCAGAAGCGCGGGCCGTGGTTCAGCTCCAGCAGGTGCGCGCATTCGTGGGCGGCGACGTAGTCGGCCACCTCGAAGGGCGCGAGCGCCAGGCGCCAGGAATAGCGGATCGCCGGCGGCTTGCCGGGCAGGCCTGGGCGGCATGAGCCCCAGCGGGCGCGGGCGTCCATGATCGTCACGCTGGGCAACCGCGCGCCCAGTCGGGCGGCGTGAAAGGCGGTGCGCTCGGTGAAGACGCGAAGGGCCTCGCGCCGGATGATGCGGATCACCGCGGCGGCAAAGACCGCGCCCTCGCCACGGGCGGTGATGCGGGCGGGTTCGTGCTCGGTCGCCGGATGCAGGCGGGCCGGCTTGTCGCTGGCCTCAAGGCGGCAGGGCTCGCCGAACAGGGTGATGGTGACGCCCGGCGCCGCCGCCTCCACGTCCGGCAGCTCGGCCAGGCGCTCGGCGATCCAGGCGGCGCGGTCGCGGGCGAACGCGGCCGCCTCGGGCAGGCGGCGCAGGGAGGGGGCGGTGGCGATGATCTCGCGCTTGGTGCGGTCGAGCCGCAGCGACACGCGCCGCGCACGGCTATGAACCTTGAGGCGGACCGTGGCGCCGGCCACCTCCAGCCGGTCGCCGTCCGCGAGCGAGCGGCCGAACAGACTCATCGGCTCGAAATCTAGGCTGCGTCGCGGGCCTTTTCGAGGGCGCCTTCCATGCGACGGATGAACGCCCGCACCCGCGGATAGATCTCCTCGCGGAAGCGGCGGCCGTTGAATACGCCGTAGTGGCCGACGTGCGGCTGGACGTAGTCTTCCTTGAAGTCGTCCGACAGGCCCGTGCAAAGCGTGTGCGCGGCCTGGGTCTGGCCGATGCCGGAGATGTCGTCGTTCTCACCCTCGACGGTCAGCAGGCCGATGTCGCGGATCGAGCCCGGCTGCACCGGGCGGCCGCGATGGTTCAGCTCGCCGCGCGGCAGCAGATACTGCTGGAACACATAGTCGACCGTCTGGAGATAGAACTCCTCGGTCAGGTCCAGAACCGACAGGTACTCGTCGTAGAATTCCAGGTGCTTTTCGGCCGCGTCGCCGTCGCCCTTCATCAGGTCCTCCAGGTAGCGCAGGTGCGCGTCCTGGTGCTTCTCGATGTTCATCGACATGAAGGAATAGAGCTGGACGAACCCCGGATAGACGCGGCGGCCCATGCCCGGATAGGGCGCGGGCACGGTGTCGATCATGTTCGACTTGAACCAGGCGAAGGGCTTTTCCTCGGCCAGCTTGTTGGTGACGGTCGGCGACATGCGCGCGTCGATCGGCGAGCCCATGATGGTCATGGTGCCTGGGCGGCATTCCTCGCCGTCCTCGGCCATCAGCGCAGCGGCGGCCAGCACGGCCGGGCCGGGCTGGCAGACGGCGACCACATGCGGGCGCGGCCCGAGCTGGCGCAGCATGTCGCGGACGTGGTCGACATAGTCGTGGAAATCGAAGCGGCCTTCCATCACCGGCACGTCGCGGGCGTTCGACCAGTCGGTGATGAACACCTCGTGGTCCTGCAGGAAGGCTTCGGCCGTTCCGCGCAGCAGGGTGGCGTAGTGACCCGACAGCGGGGCGACGATCAGCACGGCCGGCTCCAGCTCGCGCCGACCGGCGCGGCGCATGTCGGCCATGTCGCGGTCGAAGTGGACCAGCTTCACCCAGGGCGAGGACCAGACCTCGGTCGGGCGCACGCGTACGGCGTGGCCGTCGATCTGCACCGAGTCGATGTTCCAGGCCGGGCGGCCGTAGCGCCGCGTGAGGTTGGCGAACAGGTCGGAGCCGGCGAACAGCCGCCGCCCGAGCTCGGAATCCTTGGCCGGGTTCAGGGGCGAGGACCAGAAGTCCCGCGTCGCCCGCGCGGCCCAGCGCAGCGGGGTGGAGGCGTAGTAGCCGGCCTCGTAGAGCGTGTAGAGCATCGCCACATCCTCTTGCTGCGGCGCAGCATAGCACGCGGTATGTTAAGAGAGTCCAGAGGGAACCGTCGCCTTAGTGCGGCAAGGTGAAGCTGGCGAAGGCTGAAACGCGGGCGATGCGCCGCCGCGGCTCAGCGCATCGCGTCCGAAATCTGGCGCGCGATCTCTTCCGGACCGATGCCGTAGGGCAGGACCCGGTCGAACTGGCCCTTGGGGTTCATCAGGTAGGCGGCGGTCGAGTGATCGACCAGGTAGGCGTCGCCCTCGCCGTTCTTCTTGTAATAGACGCGATAGGCCTTGGCGGCGGCGGCGACCTGCTCGGGCGTGCCGGTCAGGCCGATCGTCCCCTTGGGAAAGACCTCGTTGGAAAGGTAGGACTTCAACTGGGCGGGGGTGTCCCGTTCGGGGTCCACCGAGATGAACACCACCTGCAGCTTGTCGGCCTTGGGACCGAGTTGCGCCTGCGCCGCGCCCAGGGCCTGCATGGTGGTCGGGCAGACGTCCGGGCAGTAGGTGAAGCCGAAGAAGACGGCCGTCCATTTGCCCTTCAGGATCTTCTCGTCGACCGGCTTGCCGTCCTGGTCGACCAACTGGAACGGGCCGCCGACCAGCGCCGTCCCCTTGCCGTCATTGGAGAACACGCCGGCTTTCCAGGCGACCGCGCCCAGGAAAGCCAGGCCGATCACGCAAGCGGCGATAAGGATGATGTTGCGGCGGGACATGAAGACAACCTTTTGGGGCTCGTCAGGCGCGATTTTCGGCGCAATGCTCGCGACATGAAGGCGTCCATGCGGAACCCTCGGCCGTCGCAGCCGGCGCAAGGCTTCGATAGGCAAAGGCCCGAGCCCGCGCAAGGCGTGGACGACCTCGGCGTGGCCGGCTGGGGCGTGGAAGGCTGGAAGCTGGCCGACGCGCGCGGCGACCGCCTGCGCCTGCGCACCCTGGTCACCCTGCGCTGGATGCTGATCTCGGGCGAGGTGATGGTCTTCCTGACCGCCCTGGTGGCCGGGCTCCAGGCGCCCTTCATCCTCTGCTTCGCCGTGATCGGGGCCGGCGCGTGGGTCAACCTGCTGACCAGCGTCGCCTCGCCCGGCCAGCGGCTGATGGGCGGTTGGGAGGCGACGGCCCAGCTCAGCTTCGACCTCGGGCGCATGGCGGCGCTGCTGTTCCTGACTGGCGGCAGCGCCAACCCTTTCATGCTGATGATGCTGGCGCCGGTGACCTTGGGCGCGGCGACCCTGGCGTCGCGCTCGGTCGCGGCGCTGGCGGCCATCGCCACGGCCCTGGCGATCCTGCTGGCCTTCGTCCACATGCCGCTGCCCTCTTGGCGTCACGTGACGCTGGAGCCGCCGCTGGTCATGCACCTGGCCTATTCAGTCGCGGCGGTCACCGGCGTGGTGATCATCGCCGGCACCGTGCGTCAGGCGGCCGAGGAATCGGCGCGGATGGCCCTGGCGCTCGACCTCACCCAGGCGGTGCTGGCCCGCGAGCAGCGGCTCTCGGCGCTCGGCGCCCTGGCCGCAGCCGCCGCGCACGAGCTGGGCACCCCGCTCGCCACCATCTCGATCGTCTCCAAGGAACTGGCGCGGGAGGCGCCGACGCCCAGCGTCAAGGACGACGCCGAGCTGCTGATCGCCCAGGCCGAACGCTGCCGTGAAATCCTGCGCCGCCTGACCGACGCGCCCGACGCCGCCTCCGACGAGGTGCACGAGCGGATGAGCCTGCTTCAGCTGGTGCATGAGGTGATCGAGCCCCACACCGACGTAAAGGGCGTGCGGGTCGAGGCGATCGTCTCCGGCGCGCCCGGCGTCGTCGCCCCCGACATCTGGCGGATGCCCGAGGTGCTGCACGCCATGACCTCGTTCGTCGAGAACGCCGTCGACTTCGCCGAATCCGAGGTGCTGGTGACGGTGCGATTCGACGGCGAACAGGTCGCGGTCGAGGTTCGCGACGATGGCCCGGGCTTCGCGCCCGAGGTGCTGGCGAAGCTGGGCGAGCCCTACGTCACCAGCCGGCCGGGCGTCGCCAGCGGGCGAACGGGGCATGTCGGCATGGGCCTGGGCTTCTTCATCGCCAAGACTTTACTGGAACGGACCGGGGCCGTTGTGACTTTTCAGAACGGCAGGCCGCGCGGCGCCGTGGTGGCGGCGCGCTGGCCTCGCGCCCGCATTGAGGTGAAGGGGGCCTCGCCACATGCTTGAAGCCCCTTGCGGATCAGCGCCAAGCAGCGACATGATGCCGCAGGAGGCGTGGAACCAGAACGCCCCTATCGGAGGTTGCGCATGACCGATCTCTCCGCCGACATCGCCGCCCTGCCCGACCGGACTCTGCTCGTGCTCGACGATGACGCGCCCCTGCGCACCCGGTTGGGCCGCGCGCTGGAGCAGCGCGGCTTCGAGACGACGTTGGTAGGAAGCGTCGCCGAGGCCCTGGCCTCGGTGAAGACCCACCCTCCGGCCTATGCGGTGCTGGACATGCGGCTCGAGGACGGCAGCGGCCTGAAGGTGGTCGAGGCGGTGCGCGAGGCGCGGCCCGACGCCAAGGTCATCATGCTGACCGGCTATGGCAACATCGCCACCGCCGTGGCGGCGGTGAAGTCGGGTGCGATCGACTATCTGTCGAAGCCGGCCGACGCCGACGACGTGGCCCGCGCCCTGCTGGCCCGCAAGGACGAAGCGCCCGCGCCGCCCGAGAACCCGATGAGCGCCGACCGAGTGCGCTGGGAGCACATCCAGCGGGTCTACGAGCTCTGCGGCCACAACGTCTCGGAGACGGCCCGCCGGCTGAACATGCACCGCCGCACCCTGCAGCGGATTCTGGCCAAGCGCGCGCCCCGGTAGCTCAGACGGCGAGTTCGCTCGCCGCAACGCCAGCCGCGCGCATCGCCGCCAGGCGGGCGAACGCGATGGTGAGGGCCTTGCGGCGGGCAGGCGCCAGGGGACTGACCGGCGCCTCGCGCAGCACCGCCCCGCCGAAGCCGTCGCAGACGATCAGGCCCGGTTCCTCCGGCAGGATCTCGCGCGGAAATTCCGGCGCCACGGCGAAGGCGAAGCGGTCGCAATAGGGCAGGTACTCATGCCACTTGCGATCGACCCGATAGTCCTCGATCCCCGACTTCACCTCGAAGATCACCAGCTCGCCCTTGGCGGACAAGGCCATCAGGTCCGCGCGCCGGCCGTTGGGCAGGGTCACCTCGGTCAGGGGCGCATAGCCGAGGTCGACCAGCAGCCGTGCGGCCCCGCGGGTGACGTTGGCCGTAATCTCAGGCCGGCCGAGCGTGACGATGGTGACGTCCATGCCGAAACCATGTTCCGGTTTCGTTCGAGGCGCAAGAGGCGCGAACGATGCGTCAGTTCTTGGCTGGCAGCGGGAATTCGAGACGCCCGACGTCGTAGCCCAGCTGCTTCAGTCGCGCGACCGCCTGGGTCTTCACGGCGCCCGGCAGGGTCGGACGCTGCGACATCAGCCACACCGCGCGCCCACCCGGCGTGCCGAGATCAGCCAGCCCTGGTCGGGGCGATGCTCGAGCACCCAGTACTCCTGCTTCACCAAGCCGTTGAAGAACGTCATCTGCAGCTTGGCGTTGGTCGAGGGGTCCAGCACCTTGGCCTTGGCCTTCCATTCGGTCACCGGCGCGGTGAGCGAACCCTTGTGGCAGGCCTGAACCACGGCGAAGCCGTCGGCCACCCGCTGCCAGTCCGAGGTGCCGCCCTGGCAGCCCGTCTGGATCTTGTTGGGCAGACGGGCGACCTCGTACCAGCGGCCCATCATCTTGGTCAGTTCGACCTTTTCGGTCGGCGCCGACGGGCCGGCGAGCGCGGGCCCGGCGAACAGGGCGGCGGCGAGGATCGAGAAAGCGAGTGCGCGCATGAGGCAGGAATTATGGAAGTTCGATGGAATTGAAAACGCCCGCAGAATCTCTCTGCGGGCGTCCACACAATTTCAACGCAAATTTTGTCGCTTCGACGGCAGCTTAGCCTTAAGCGCGCGGGTTACTCCGCCGCAAGGGTGACGTTGGCGGCGATGCGGTCCTTGAAGTTGATCTTCTGGAGGTACTTGATCCCCTCCTCGGCGATGTCGTCGCCGACCATGCGGTCGCCTTCGCCCTTCAGCTCCTCCATGTCGACATACATGCCATAGAAGGCGCGGGTGCGGTCGGTGATGATGCCGGCGTTCAGCAGAGTCTTGATAAGCACCCGGAAGATGTTGGTGCTCTCCTTCATGTCCTCGCGGCGCACCTCGTCGGTGGCGATGACCTGGATTTCCTCCAGCACCTTGGCCGGGTCGAGGCCGAACTCCTCGTAGAGCGCAGTCTGCTCGCTCGGCGAGACCAGATTGAACAGCAGGATCTGGAAACAGTGCGCGGCCCAGTCCTCGACGATGTTGTGCTCTTCGGTCGTAAGCTTCGGGATCGTCCGGTCGGCCCAGATCTTCCCGAACTTGTGGTGGAAGGCCTCGTCGGTCATCACCAGCTGCATCAGCTGGCGGCCAAGCGGGTCGTTGAGCTTCTGATAGAAGGTGGCGAAGGCGCCCATGGCCAGGCCCTCGACCAGCATCTGCATGCCGATGATCTTCTTGTAGACCTCAGGGCTGCCGATGATGTCGACCAGCAGGTCCTGCAGCACCTTGCTGCATTCGATCGGCCGGCCCCAGCGCGCCTTGATGTACTTGGCGAAGGCGGTGACGTGGCGGGCTTCCTCGCGGGTCTGGTTGGCGGCGTATTCCTGCGCGCCCTGATCCAGCAGCACATGGCACAGGCTGGCCGAGAGATTCAGCGCCCCCTGCTCGCCGTGCAGGATCGAGGAGAACGAATAGAGCAGCGACTTGTTGACGAACTGGGCCCGCAGTTCCGGCGTGTTCAGCTTGGCCTTCACGTAATCGGTGTGCAGGGCGACGTTCAGGTCCTCGCTGACCAGCGGCTGGCTGGACATGTCCCAAGGCGCGGAGAAGTCGATGTACTTGGGATCGAGCGGGTCCCAGAAATGGTCGTGGGTGGCCGAGATGATCTTGTCGAAGGCCGTCGAGCGGTTGTTGTAGCGGTCGAGGTCCAGCATCGACTCGAAGTCGTCGGGCGCGACGGCGTCGTAGATCAGGTCCTTGGTGATATTGCCGTCGGCGGCCATGGCTCTGCTCCCTATGTCGTTGGGGCGGACTGCAACACCGATGTTCCGTCACGTCAAAAGAAAATGACGCACCCGTCAGATTTGTAATGATCAGTGATCACCTAGGCGGTTCGTGGCCCCAGCAGGATGATCGCGGCGCCGGCCAGGCACACCCCGGCGCCGATCAGGTCCCAGCGGTCGGGCCGCACGCCTTCCACCGCCAGCAGCCAGACAAGAGATGCGGCGATGTAGACCCCGCCATAGGCTGCATAGGCGCGCCCTGCCGCCGCGCTGTCGACCAGGGTCAGCAGCCAGGCGAACAGGCAGAGGCTGGCGATCCCGGGAACCAGCCACCAGACCGGCTTGTCCTGGCGCAGCCACATCCAGAACGAAAAACACCCGGCGATCTCGGCGAGCGCGGCGGCGACGTAGATGAGCGCGGTCATGGGGCCACATGGCCGCATCGCCTCGCCAAGCACAACCGGCGTCATCCCGGTTTCGGCGCAGCCGAAGACCGGGACCCATGAACACCGGATGGCGCACGATGCGGCTCGGCCGCGCCATTCACTCGAACTCAGATGCGAATGGGTCCGGTCTTGCTTCGCAAACCGGGATGACACTCGCTGAGTCACATCGGCTCACCCCCGCGAAGCCCGGGCCTAAGCTGACTTGTCACGGAAACGAAAACGGCGCTCCAGCCGAGGCCGAAGCGCCGTTCCTACGCGTGATTGTGCGGGTCGCTGACTATTCCGCCGCGATCGAGATGCTGCTCGCCAGGCGGTCCTTGAAGTTGATCTCCTGGAGGTACTTGATCCCCTCCTCGGCGATGTCGTCGCCGACCATGCGGTCGCCCTCGCCCTTCAGCTCTTCGAGATCGACGTACATGGCGTAGAAGGCCTTGGTGCGGTCGGTGATGATGCCGGCGTTGAGCAGGGTCTTCACCAGCACCCGGAAGATGTTGGTCTGCTCCTTCATGTTCTCGCGGCGGGTCTCGACGGTGACCATCTGGGCCATCTCGGCGATCACCCGGTCGGGATCCAGGCCGAACTCCTCATAGAGGTCGCGCTGCTGGCTGGGCGAGACGAGGTTGAACAGCAGGGTCTGGAAGCAGTGCGCCGCCCAGGTCTCGATGATCTCGTGCTCGGCCTCGGTCAGGTGCGGGATGGTGCGGTCGGCCCAGATCTTCCCGAACTTGTGGTGGAAGGCCTCGTCGGTCATCACCAGCTGGAGCAGCTTCTTGCCCATCGGGTCGCGGATGTTGTTGAAGAAGGTGGCGAAGGCGCCCATGGCCAGCCCCTCGACCAGCATCTGCATGCCGATGATCTTCTTGTAGACCTCCGGCGAGCCGATGATGTCGACCAGCAGGGCCTTCAGGGTCGGGCCGCATTCCACCGGCCGGCCCCAGCGGGCCTTGATGTACTTGGCGAATGCGGTGACGTGGCGCGCCTCTTCGCGGGTCTGGTTGGCGGCGTATTCCTGCGCGCCCTGGTCCTTCAGCACGTGACACAGGCTGGCCGAGAGGTTCAGCGCCCCCTGTTCGCCATGCAGGATCGAGGAGAACGAGCGCAGGGTCGACTGGTTGATGAACCGCGTGCGGGTCTTCGGATCCGACAGGTGGTTCGACACGTAATCGGTCGACAGCGAGATGATCATATCCTCGGGCAGGAGAGGCTCGTTCTCCATGTCGAAGGGCTCGTCGAAGTCGATGTACTTCTTGTCGAGCGGATCCCAGAAGTGGTCGTGCGTGGCCGAGATGATCTTGTCGAAGGCGGTCGAGCGGGCGTTGTAGCGGTCCAGCTCCAGCATCGACTCGAAGTCGTCGGGCGCGACCGCGTCGTAGATGACGTCCTTGGTGATGTTGCCGTCGGCGGCCATCGGCTCTTCCTCCTGACATGCGGGCGCACGCCGGCGCCTCGGGTTTCCTCGCTGGCGAAACCCTCTCAACAGAACACCGATCAGTCAAGAAAAATGACGCCAGCGTCACCTTTTGGGACACCAGCGTCGCAGGTTCGTCCGGGACGGCCTATTTCGAGTGATTGAACAGCAGCGCCCCGCGCCGCCGCGCCTCGGCCTTGTCGCAGGGCGCAGCCGCCAGGCGCGGCTGAGACTCCAGCAGCACCGCCGTCGGCAGCAGGTTCTCCCAGCGGGTGCGGGCGACGCAGACCGCCCCGTCCGGTCCCCAGCCGGCCTCGAACTTCCAACTCGGATCATCCGAAGCATCGTCGCTGACCCCGGCGACGTCGCCCCACAGGATCAGAGTTCCGTTGCGGGTGTGCGGCGCGCCACGACCGTCGTAGTCGGCCCGCACCATGTGCTGGCACGCCTGGTAGAAGGGCGCGAGGTCGGCGCCGCTCGGGGCCTTGCGGAAGGGGTTGTAGCCCCACAGCACGCACTTGCCCTGCGAGCCGGAGGTGCAGGTGAGAAACCAGCTCTGCGGATCCTTCACGTAGCGCCCCTTGGCGTCCCAGCGTCCGGCGACCGGAAACCCGGCCCGGCGGCCATAGGCGTCGGCGTTACACAGCGGCCGCCACTGGCCGCTCCTGGCGTCCAACATGCTGAAGCGATGCAGCAGGACGGCCGGATCCTCCGCCGCCGGCTCGATCGCATCGAGGCGGGCGGTGAAGACCTCGCCACGCTCGTCGCGGATTTCCATCTCGGCGCCGACCAGATCCTCGGAGCCGAGCGTGCGGCCGTCCGGCAAGGTGAGTTCGAAGCGGGTCTCGCGCACCTGGACCGCGGCCGAGGCGGCGGGGGCGGCGAACATGAGCGCGGCGAAGACGGCGAAGGCGAGACGAAGGCGCATGGCGAAAGCTTCCGATCGGAAAGAAGTGTGGCGCGGCGCAACCCCAGAGGCGCCGCGCCACCGGCGCGTCAGCGGGCGAGGCCGTTCAGCGACACGCCGTTCGAGCCGCTCGGACCGCCCCACGAGCCGAGCACTCGATCAAGGCCTGTCGTCGCGACGCCGTTCGAGCCCATCGACCCGCTAGGACCGCCCGCACGCTTAGCCTCGGCCGGCAGCTTGACCGACAGGACGCTCATGCCGGGCTTGGTCGAGCAGACCGAAGGCTTCTGCGTCTCGCAGACGTCGATGGAGCGGGCGGCGACGCCGTTGAGGCCAAGTCCGTTCAGTTCGACGCCGTTCGCGCCGACCGGACCCCAAGCGCCCGGCGCGCGGGCCAGGCCCGTGGCCTCCACGCCGTTGGCCCCGGTCGGACCCCACGAGCCGGGAATGCGGGCGACCCCGCTGGCGGCGATCCCGTTGGCGCCGGTCGAGCCGCTGAAGCCGCCCGGCGCGCGGTTCAGGCCCGTCGCGGCCGCACCGTTCGACCCCGTCGACCCGCTCGGGCCGCCCGCACGCTGAGCCTCGGCCGGCAGCTTCACCGACAGTACCTGCATGCCGGCCTTTCCCCCGGCCTCGGCGCCGTTCAGGGCGATGCCGTTGAGGCTCATGCCGTTGGAGCCGACCATCCCGCCCGGGCCGCCCGCCGAGGCGGCGGTGGCGGTCACGAGGGCGAGGGCGGCGGTGGCGGCGAAGAGGGTCTTGTTCATGGTCGTTTCCTTTTCTCTGTGATGGCGTCGCCGGCGACCGCTGCGGGCCGCCGTTCGTGGAGCGGGCTTATGGCGGCGCCCGCACCCTGCGCTGAGTTGCAACGGCGTTCGCCGACCGGCGCCTCTGGTTGCGCCACCGATTGCACGGCGGTTGCATCCTGGTTGCATCGACAAGCGGAGCCGTGGACAGTCGGGCCATGGAGGCTCTCGCCTTCCCCGCCCGCCTGGAGCTGGCCCTGCAGGCCCTCGCCGTCACCCGCGCCCGCGTCGCCGCCGAGCTGGGCGTCGACAAGTCCCTGGTCGGGCGCTGGGCGTCGGGGGCGGTCACGCCTTCCAGCGCCAACCTCGACCGGCTGAGCGCCTACATCGCCCTATCGCGTCCCGGCTTTTCGACGCGCGACTGGAGCCTGGAGCCCGCCGCCTTCCGCGCGCGGCTGGGCCTGGCCGCCGAGGAGGCGCGCGAGGCCGGTTCGACCCTGGGCGGCTGGCTGCCGCTGACCCTGATGACCGAGGCGGCCATGACCGCCCGCAACCGCGGCGCAGCCTATGAAGGAATCTGGAAGACCACTCGCCCGTCGGCCGAACTGCCCGGGCGGTTCCTGCACGACCACGTCCTGATCCGTCGCGCCCCAAACGGCCTGCTCAGCTATCGGGTCGGGGTCGGCGACATGCGCTTCGAAGGCTGGTCCTTCCCGCTGCAGAACCAGCTGTTCTCCATCGCCACCGAGGCTTCCAGCGGCACGCTGATCTTCTCGATCTTCAACGGCGTGGCGCGGCAGAAGGCGGTCACACTGGACGGCCTGACCCTGTCGTGTTTGCGCGACGCCGGCGGCTCGCCCGTGGCCGGGGCCTGCCTTATGGAGCGTCTGCACGACCTCTCCGAGGACATCGAGGCCGACGACGCCCTCTTCGCCGAACTGATCGTCCAGAACCCGGTCGCCCCGGAGGGCTCAATCCCGGACGCGGTCCGCGATCACCTGTTCCGCGACGTCGGCCCCGCGGCCCTCGCCGCCGGCGGCGAGGCGATGCTGGTCATGAACTTCGCCCGCTCGATGTCGACCGGACCGCTCTACAGCCGCCCCTGAGCAGCGTCGGTCAGCCCGCTGCGTCCTCGATGGCGTGGATGTCGTCGTCGGAGAGGCCGAAGTGGTGGCCGATCTCGTGGACCAGCACGTGGCTGACGAGATCGGCGAGACTGACGTCTCCGCGCGCGGACCACTCGTCGAGGATGGCCCGGCGATAGAGGAAGATCCGGCTCGGCCCCGGCGAGGGGTCGAACACCGAGCGGTGGCCGATGTGCACGCCGCTGTAGAGGCCGGTCAGTTCGAACGGGTCCTCGATGCCCAGCTCGTCCAGCACCTCGTCGCTGGCGAAGTCGTCGACGCGGAAGACGACGTCCCCCGTCATCCGGCGAAATCCCTCGGGCAAGGCTGCGAACGCGGCCTCGGCGAGGGCGGCGAGGTCGTCGAGGGACGGAGCGGTTCCGGCGTAGGGCTTACTCATCAGGCACGACTATATGGGGAGCCTCCGGCAGCCTTGCCTCAAAAAGCCCGATGTCCAGCGGCTGCTGGGGTTTGACCGCCCGCAGCGGCTGGCGGGTCAGGGCGCGGACCGACTCCGCGTCCATCTCCTCGCCGCCCTTGCGCCGGGCGTGACGGGCCTGGGTGTCGCCCGCATGGCGCAGCGGCGCGCCCCCGATCCGCCAGTAGGAGATCATCGCCCGCCAGATCGTCGCCGGGGCCGGCGGCGGCGCAGGCCAGCGGCGGCCGTCCTGGAAACTGGGCATGATGGGCGGCGGCGCACGTTGGCGCCCGCCGCGCGGGACGGCCTGCTCGACCAGACTGATGAAGCGATCCTCGGCCGGCACGGCGAACAACCGGCCCGGCCGGTCGTCCTCGACCCGCCCCGCCAGGGCGTCCAGCGCGGCCTGCCGCGTCGCATAGGGCGGTCCGACCGGCTCGGTGAGGAACGCCACGCCCTCGCCCGCCAGGCGTTCGGCCTCGCGTTCGCGCGCCGCACGGCCCTTGGGCGCGGAGAAAGCCTGGCCCGCATCGGCGGCCACCGGGTAAAGGATGGCGGTCATAACCTTCCGATCATCGCCGAATTGCGCGGACCAAACTATGGTCCCTTGAGATGATTCGCCGTCTCGGAGGGGCGACGGAGCGCCGATGAGCGAGCAAGACCTGATCCTTGGAGCCGCGGCCGGCGCGGTGCTGCTCGCCCTGTGCGCGATGTTCTGGCTGGTCGACCAGCGCCGCCGCAACGAGGCCCGCGTCGAAGCCCTGCGTGAGCGGGTGCGCGAACTGGAAGCCGGCGCCGAGGCGGCCCAGGCCTCGGTCGAGGCCTTCGATTCCGTCCTGCTGGCCGTCGAGGACGGCCATGCAAGCCTCACCTCGGGTCAGGAAAGCCTGACCGCCTGCGCCGCGGCCCTCGGCCTGCCGCCGGCCGCCGATCCGCAGGCCGTGGTCGCGGCGCTGATGCGCGCCGACCCCGACCATGCGCGGCGCCTGCGCGCCCTGTTCGAACGCGGCGAGGCCTGCGCCTTCGAAGTCCAGGGCCCGGGCGGCGCCGTCGCCGTCGAGGGCCGCGCCGCCGGGGCCCTGGCCTGGCTGCGACTGTCGGCCGTGGTCGGCCAGGACGCCGGCCTGCCCACGGCCCCCCGCTTCGCCGCCTTCCTGGACGCGCGGACGACCCCGGCCTGGATCTCGGCCGCCGACGGCAGCCCGGTCTGGGTCAACGCAGCCTGGCTGGCCGCGACCGGCGCCGCCACCCTGGACGAGGCCGCCGACAAGGGCCTGTCCTTCGACAAGGGCGCTGAGAGTTTGGCCAGCGAGGCGGCCAATCTGGGTTCGCGCCGCCAGAGCCTGCGCTGGACCACCCTGGACGGCCGCCGCCGCGCCCTGCAGGTCACCGCCCAGCCACTGGACGGCGGCGGGGTGGGTGTCTGGAGCGACGACGTCACCGAGACCGAAGAGCTCCGCGAGGCGCTGAAACGCCACGTCGAGGCGCATGACGAGACCCTGAACCACATCGCCGACGCGGTCGCCATCTTCGGCGAGGGCAAGCGGCTCATCTTCCACAACACCGCCTTCGCCGAGCTGTGGGGCCTGGAGCCGGCCTGGCTGGCCGAGCGCCCGACCCACGGCGAGGTGCTGGACCGACTGCGCCAGCGCCGCCGCCTGCCCGAGACCGCAGACTACGGGAAGTGGAAGGCCGCGGAGCTCGACCGCTACGAGGACACCTCCAGCGGGCCCGACGACCTCTGGAGCCTGCCTGACGGCCGAACCCTGAAGGTCGGCCGTCAGCCGCACCCGATGGGCGGGGTGGTGCTGCTGTTCTCCGACATCACCGGCGAGCTGCGGCTGAAGGCCCAGTACAACGCTCAGATCCAGGTCCAGCAGGCCACGCTCGACAAGCTCAACGACGCCGTCGCGGTGTTCGGCTCGGACGGGCGGCTGCGCCTGCACAACGAGGCCTTCGAGCTGTTCTGGAACGTCAGCGGCGACCAGCTCGAGATGGCTCACGACTTCGAGGGCGTCGTCGAGCTGTGCGTACGCCGCCTGCACGACATGAACTTCTGGCGCGAGCTGAAAGGCCGCGTCGCCGATCCAGATCCCCAGGCCCGCGCCCCGATCTCGGGCGAGGTGAAGACCTCGGATTCGCGCATCGTCGTCTATCAGAGCCGTCCGCTGCCCGACGGGGCGACGCTGATCGCCTTCGCCGACGTCACCGACGCGCGCAAGCTGGAGAGCGCGCTGGCCGACCGCTCCGCCGCCCTGGCCGAGGCCGAGCGGTTGAAGCGCGACTTCGTGGGCAACGTCTCCTACGAGCTGCGGACCCCGCTCACCACCATCATCGGCTATTCAGAGCTGCTGGAACGCTCGGGCGAGAACCTGTCCGAGCGAGGCCGTGGGCACGCGGCGGCGGTGCGCACCGCCGCCACCCAACTGGCCCGCTCGATCGACGACGTGCTCGACATGGCCCAGATCGACGCCGACGAGATGGCGCTGGACCTTGCCGACGTGCGCGTCGCCGATCTCCTGAACGAGGCGGCCGAGCGCTGGGCCAAGGAGGCCGAGGCCGCCGGCGTCACCATCAAGATCGAGCACCCCGACGATATCGGCCTGCTGCGCGGCGACCTGCGCCGCCTGACCCAGACCCTGGACCACTTGACCGAGAACGCCGTGCGCCAGACCCCGCCCGGCGGAACCGTCACCCTGGCCGCCCGCCGTGGCCTGGGCGAGGTCCAGCTGCAGGTCACCGACACCGGCCGCGGCATTCCCTTCCACGTGCAGGCGCACATCTTCGACCGCTTCGTCGGCCGCGAGCGTGGCGGGCCGGGCCTGGGCCTGGCGCTGGTCAAGGCCCTGGTCGAGTTGCACGGCGGCTGGGTGGCTCTGGAGAGCGAGCCCGGCGCCGGCGCGACCTTCACCTGCCACCTTCCCGAAGCCGCCCAGGGCGCGGCGGGCCACCCCGAACTGAAATTCTGAGCCGGCGCGAATTGCGGCGACACGGCGCCGGCGCTGCCGCAGAACCCCTTTATGGTCACAGTCTTGTAAACAAGCGGAGCCTTCCTGCTCCCGCCGCGTTTAGGTCACGAGGGACGAGTAAGGTCCTGGCTTGAACGGAGGCGACCCATGACCGACCAGGCGCGAGCCGACTACGACTTCAAGAGCGAATTGACCGGCCTGATCCCGCAGATGCGGGCCTTCGCCCGGTCGCTCTGCCGCGACGCCGCAGCCGCCGACGACCTGGCGCAAGACGCGCTGCTGAAGGCTTGGAACAATCGGGCGAGCTATCAGCCCGGCACAAACATGAAGGCCTGGACCTTCATGATCCTCCGCAATCAATTCTATTCCGACAAGCGCCGCTCGTGGCGCTCCAGCCAGCTCGACCCGGAAGTCGCCGAGCGCACCTTGGAGGCCGCTTCGAACCCGATCGCCAGCCTGGAGCTGGACGAGGTGCGCCGCGCCCTGGCCTGCCTGCCCGACGACCAGCGCGAGGCGTTGATCCTGATCGGCGCTGGCGGCCTGTCCTACGAGGAAGTGTCCGAGATTTGCGGCTGCGCCATCGGCACCATCAAGAGCCGCGTGAGCCGCGCCCGCGACCGCCTGGCCGCGATCATCGAGTCCGGCGACTACGGCCAGGACGAGGTTCTGCCTTCGGCCGCCATGGCCAACATCATCGCCCAGCTCGACGGCCTGCGCGCCGTCGCCTGAGCTAGCGAAGCCCGCGCCGCGACCAGCCTGAATAGGTGAAGGTCGCGGGCGCGGGCATCTGCGCATAGCAGTAGCCCATCAGCCCCGTCGCGCTCTCGAGGCGCACGCGCACGGTCGCGCCGGGCGTCGCCTGCTGCGGCGAGAGGCGGAAGCTCCAGCCGACCGGCGCTCGGGCCGAGCCTGGGAAGTGCTTCTGGACGTCCGGCCGCGGGGTTATCGGGCTGAGCGCCAGGGTCTCCACCTCATCAACGAACACCCGCGCCGCCACGATGTCCGCTCCGGGCGTGCGCTCGACCGCCCAGCCGGCGAACTCGACCTCGCCGGTCGACAGGGTCGCGACCGTCTCGAAGCCGCCCATCGGCGTCGAACCGAGCTTCAGGGCGCTCAGGTCCACGCCCGGGGCGCCGATCACGTAGAGATCCTGGTTCTCGTAGAGCCCCTTCGGGAAGCGGCGCCAGGATAGTCCGCCGCCGAGCCGCTCGACCGCACGGCCGACGAAGGCGTCGGTCACGTAGGACATGCCGTAGATGTCGAGCTCCAGCGAGCCGCTCTCGGAAAAGCGCAGGAAATGGAAACCGTCCGGCCCCATGGTCTCGCCCGCCGGCAGGATCGCCTCGTCGTGGACGCTGAAGGCCAGCACGCCGCGCTCGGAGACCAGGCTGTAGAGCTTGGCCAGCCAGGCGTGGAACAGCCCCTCCGGCAGGTGCGAGAACATCGAGCCGGCGAGCACGATGTCATGCCGCCCGGCATAGGCCAGCAACGCCGGATCCTTGGTCGAGTGGAGTCCTGCGACCCCGAAGGTCGAAACCTGCCAGTCGATGGCGTCGTGATAGATGTCGGCCACGCTGATCTTGTCGACCGGCAGGCGCTGTTCCAGATAGCGGGTCAGGCGGCCCCAGCCGGAGGCGAAGTCGAGCACCGGCCCGACCGCGTCGAAGCTTCCGAACACGCCCTCCACGAGCTGGCGATAGGCCTCGCCCAGGCGGATCGTGGATTCGACGAACTTGAAGGCCGAGATGGAGGCGTCGAACTCGTAGTTCGGCAGGATCGCCTTGAAGAACATCTCGTCGCAGCCGGGCAGCGGCCGGGCGCGGAAGCGCTGGGGATCGAGGCCGTGCAAATGCAGGTAGTCGTCGATGAACCCCGAGATGACGGGCTCCACCTGATCGAACGACAGATCAGGCGCGGTCACGCTGGCATCCACTGGCAAAGGTCTCCGGTCCGGCGCGCCCCACGCAGCCGGACCGGGCTATAGCACGCCCAGGCGCGCCGGCCGAAAGGCCTTAGTGCTGGCTTTCCGGCATCCGCACGACCAGGCCGTCCAGCTCGTCGGTGACCTTGATCTGGCAGGACAGGCGGCTGTTCGGCTCGACGTTCTCGGCGAAGTCGAGCATCGAGTCCTCCATGGCCGAGGTCGAGCCGGTCTTGCCCTGCCAAGCCTCGTCCACATAGACGTGGCAGGTGGCGCAGGCGCAGGCGCCGCCGCAGTCGGCGTCGATACCCGGCACGTTGTTCTTCACCGCGCCTTCCATGACCGTCAGGCCGTTCTTCACATCGACGACGTGTTCGGTGCCGTCATGCTCGATATAGGTAATCTTGGCCATTCACTCCCCTTCGTCGCCCTTCAGGCGGCGACCTCTTTCATGGAAACCGACGGATCGGCAAGCTTGGCCGGATCGACCGGCTTGCGGTTGGCGATGAGCTGCTTGCCCATCATGAACTCGGGGGGCGAGTTGATCGCCTCCACCGATTGCACCTGGTCGCCCTTCAGATGGAAGACGGCGAACTTGCCGCTGGCCGGGTCGCCGCGCAGCAGCACGCGGTCGGCGTCGAACGGCAGGCCGGCGATCTGCAGCTTGATGTCGTATTGGTCCGACCAGTTCCACGGCACCTCTGGCGAAGGCGGCGCGCGGCCGGTGATGGCGCTGGCCGCCTGCTTGGCCTGCTCCAGGGCGCTGGGCACGCTCTCGGGGCCGAACATGCGGTCGTAGTGCGGCATCGGCCGGTGGGTGACGTCGCCGATGGCGAACACCGACGGATCGGCGGTGCGGGCCTCCATATCGACCACCACGCCCCGGGCGCATTCCAGGCCGGCGTCGCGGGCGATCTCGTCGTTGGGGGTGGCCCCCACGCCCATCAGCACCACGTCGCAGTCGATCACCCGGCCGTCGGCCAGGCGCACGCCGGCGACCTTGCCGTCATGGCCGACGAAGCCGGCCACGCCCGCGCCCAGCACGAACTCGACCCCGCGGCCGAGATGATAGTCGCGGAAGAAATTGGACAGCGGCTCGCAGGCGCTGCGGGCCAGGATGCGCGCCTCGCGCTCGATCACCACCGCATCGGCGCCCAGGGCGCGGGCGGAGGCGGCGACCTCGAGCCCGATATAGCCGCCGCCGACGATGGCCAGGCGCTTGCCGGGGCCGAGGGCCGCCTTGATCGCCTCGGCGTCGGCGGCCGAGCGCAAGGTCAGCACGCCGGCCAGATCCGCGCCCTCGATCGGCAGGCGGATCGGCCGCATGCCGGTGGCGATGATCAGGATGTCGTAGGTGAGGGTCGAGCCGTCCGACAGGGTGACGGTCTTGTCCGAACGCGCCAGCTTCACGGCCTTCAGGTTCGGCCGGAAGTCGATGTTCTGCTCGGGATAGAATTCCAGCGGCTTGAGCGCCAGGGAGTCGGCGTCCGCCTCGCCCTTGAGCCAGGCCTTGGAGAGCGGCGGACGCTGATAGGGCGGGATCGGCTCGTCGCCGATCATGGTGATTGGGCCGGTGTGCCCATATTGGCGGAGCAGGGCCGCGGCCGTGCCGCCGGCATGGCCTGCCCCCAGGATCACAACATGCGCGTCCGTCTGGCTCATATAAGCCCCATGCAGAAAAGTGACGGCGGCGTCAACTTTCCAAACACAGTTCGGATCGTTCGCCCTCTCTAAAAGAGCGTCAGACGACGCGATCCACCAGCATCTTCTTGATCTCGCCGATCGCCTTGGCGGGGTTGAGACCCTTCGGGCAGACCTGGGCGCAGTTCATGATGGTGTGGCAGCGATAGAGCTTGAAGGGATCCTCCAGCTCGTCCAGGCGCTCGCCGGTGGCCTCATCGCGGCTGTCGATCAGCCAGCGATAGGCGTGCAGCAGGGCGGCCGGGCCGAGATACTTCTCGCCGTTCCACCAGTAGCTGGGGCACGAGGTCGAGCAGCAGGCGCAGAGGATGCACTCGTAGAGGCCGTCCAGCTTCTCGCGGTCCTCCGGCGTCTGGCGCCACTCCTTCTGCGGCTCGGGCGTGGTGGTGTGCAGCCACGGTTCGATCGAGGCGTACTGCGCGTAGAACAGCGTCAGGTCCGGGATCAGGTCCTTGACCACCGGCATGTGCGGCAGCGGACTGATCTGGCAGGCCGAACCCGGGACCTCGTCGTGGCCGTGGGTGCAGGCCAGCGTATTGCGGCCGCCGATGTTCATGGCGCACGAACCGCAGACGCCTTCGCGGCACGAGCGGCGGAAGGCCAAGGTCGGGTCGATGTCGTTCTTGATGTGGATCAGGACGTCCAGGACCATCGGGCCGCAGGCGTCGACGTCGACGTCGTACGTGTCCCAGCGCGGGTTCTCGGCGCCTTCCGGATCGTAGCGATAGATCCGGAACGTCTTGACGTTCTTGGCGCCGGCGGGGGCCGGGAAATGGCGGCCCTTCTGGACGCGGGAGTTCTTCGGCAGGGCGAGCTGGACCATCAGACGCTTTCCTTCAGCGCGGAGGCGTTGAGCAGGGAGGGGGAACGAAGCATCGGACGGTCCTAGTAGACCCGCGCCTTAGGCGGGATGTAGGCGATGTCGTTGGTCATGGTGTAGCTGTGCACCGGACGGTCATCGATGCGCACCTTGCCGGTGGCGTCGTCGAACCAGGTCAGGGTGTGCTTCATCCACTGTTCGTCGTTGCGCTCCGGATAGTCCTCGTGCGCGTGGGCGCCGCGGCTTTCGGTGCGGTTGTGCGCGCCGACCACGGTGACCGTCGCCTGGCCGATCAGGTTGTCCAGTTCGAGCGTCTCGACCAGGTCGGTGTTCCAGATCATGCCGCGGTCGCTGACCTTCAGGTCCGGACGCTTGGCGTGGACCGCTTCCAGGCGCTTGACGCCCGAGGCCAGGGCCTCGGTGGTGCGGAACACCGCCGCGTCCTCCTGCATGGCCTGCTGCATCTCGAGCCGCAGATGCGCGGTCGGGATGGAGCCGTTCGCGTTCCGGAACTTGTCGAAGCGCGCCAGGTGGCCGTCGGTCATGGCCGGCTTCAGCTCGGGCTGGGTCGCACCGGCCTTGATGGTGTCGGCGCAGCGCAGGGCGGCCGAGCGGCCAAAAACCACCAGGTCGATCAGCGAATTGGAGCCCAGGCGGTTGGCGCCGTGCACCGAGACGCACGCCGCCTCGCCCACGGCCATCAGGCCCGGAACCACCTTGTCGGGGTTGTCGCCCTCGCGGGTGACGACTTCCGAGAAGAAGTTCGTAGGGATGCCGCCCATGTTGTAGTGCACGGTCGGCAGGACCGGGATCGGCTCCTTGGTCACGTCGACGCCGGCGAAGATCTTGGCGCTTTCCGAGATGCCCGGCAGGCGCTCTGCCAGCATCTTGGGATCCAGGTGGTCGAGGTGCAGGAAGATGTGGTCCTTCTTCGGACCCACCCCGCGGCCTTCGCGGATCTCGATGGTCATGGCCCGGCTGACCATGTCGCGCGGGGCCAGGTCCTTCACGGACGGCGCATAGCGCTCCATGAAGCGCTCGCCCTCGGAATTGGTCAGGTAGCCGCCCTCGCCGCGAGCGCCCTCGGTGATCAGGCAGCCGGCGCCGTAGATGCCGGTCGGGTGGAACTGCACGAATTCCATGTCCTGCAGCGGCAGGCCGGCGCGCAGGGCCATCCCGCCGCCGTCGCCGGTGCAGGTGTGGGCGCTGGTGGCCGAGAAGTAGGCGCGGCCGTAGCCGCCGGTGGCGAGAATGACCTGCTGGGCCTGAAAGCGGTGCAGGGTGCCGTCGTCGAGCTTCCACGCCGTCACGCCGCGGCAGACGCCTTCGTCCATGATCAGGTCGAGGGCGAAGTACTCGATGAAGAACTCGGTGTCGTGGGCCAGGCTCTGGCCGTACATCGTGTGCAGCATGGCGTGGCCGGTGCGGTCGGCCGCCGCGCAGGTGCGCTGGATCGGAGCCTCGCCGAAGTTCTTGGTCATGCCGCCGAAGGCGCGCTGATAGATCTTGCCCTCGGCCGTGCGCGAGAACGGCACGCCCCAGTGCTCCAGCTCGTAGACCGCGGCCGGCGCGTTGCGGCACAGGTATTCGATGGCGTCCTGGTCGCCCAGCCAGTCCGACCCCTTGACGGTGTCGTACATGTGCCAGCGCCAGTCGTCCTGGCCCATGTTGCCCAGCGAAGCCGAGATGCCGCCCTGGGCGGCCACGGTGTGCGAGCGGGTCGGGAAGACCTTGGTGATGCAGGCCGTCTTCAGGCCGGCCTGGGCGCAGCCCAGCGCCGCGCGCAGGCCGGAGCCGCCGGCCCCGACCACCACGACGTCGAACTTATGATCGATGAACTCGTAGCTCGCCATGGGATCAGACAGCGCCTCCCAGCGCGACCTTGAGGATGGAGAACACCGCCAGCGCGCCGAACAGCACGCAGACGAAGACGTTGAGGACCAGCAGGCCGGCGCGGCTGAGGTGCTTTTCGATGTAGTCCTCGATGACCACCCGCAGTCCCGCGCTCATGTGCAGGTACGAGACGACCACCAACAGCACGAGCAGGGTCGGATTCAACGGCGAGGACTGCAGCCAGGCGACCGCGCCGTAATAGTCGAGGCGGGCGAGCTGCAGCGCGGCGAACACGCCCGCCCGCCCGATCTGGATCGGGGCGGCGGCCGCGCCGCGCTCGGAAACCCAGGGGCCCACGCCTTGCGGGGCCGCGCCGCGGCCGCGCGCGCGGCCGAGGGGGGTGCGGAAACCCGACATCAGAGCGCTCCCGTCATGGCGGCGATGATCCAGACGACCACGGTGGCGGCGCCCGAGAAGGCCAGGCAGATCATCGCGCCCAGGCTGGCGGTCTGGACCTTGTAGCCGTAGCCCAGGTCCCAGATCAGGTGCTGGATGCCCTTGGCCAGATGATAGAAGGCCGACAGGGTCAGCAGGAACATCACGATCTTGCCCGGGAACGAGCCGAGGATCGCCTTGAACGTCCCATAGGCCTCGGGTCCGGCGGCGAGCGACAGCGCCCAGAGCGCCATCAGCAGGCCGCCGCCATAGAGGGCGCAGCCAGTGGCGCGGTGCAGGATCGACGTGGCCATGGTCACGTGCCAGCGCCAGATCGTCGTGTGCGGCGAAAGCGGCCGTTCGCGTGGGGCGTAGGTCATGGGCGTTCCAAGCTGGAGGAGCGGCTCCGCTTTTAAGCCGCCGCCTTCGGGTGTCAACGAAAGCGCACTCCAGGCCCAGCCTGAGCCATGACGTCCCCTTCGTCGGGGCCGAAGTTCCAGCCCTTTTTCTTTTGATGCAATGCGTCTTTCCCGTAATCATCCTTCGCGGGAGACGAAGGATGCGGTTCGATCTGGTCGATCTGAGGCTGTTTTGCGAGGTGACGGACGCCGGTTCCATCACCCGCGGAGCCGAACGCTGCGCCCTGGCGCTGGCCGCGGCCTCCACCCGTATCCGCAACATGGAGGACGCGCTGGGCGCGCCGCTGCTCGAGCGTTCGCGCCAGGGCGTGACCCCGACCCCCGCCGGCCGCACCCTGCTGAAGCACGCGCGCACCATCCTGTCCCAGACCGCGCGCCTGCGCGAGGACCTGGGCGCCTATGCCGGCGGCCTGTCGGGCGAGGTGCGGCTACTGGCGAACACCAACGCCCTGACCGAGTTCCTGCCCGAGGCGCTCAGCCGCTTCCTGGCCGAGCACCCGCACGTCAGCGTCAATCTGGAGGAGCGGCTGTCGGACGAGATCGTCGGTCTGGTGGCCGAGGGCGTCGGCGACGTCGGCATCGTGGCCGGCACGGTCGACATGGGCAGCCTGGAGACCTTCCCCTTCCGCTCGGACCGGTTCGTGGTGGTCACCGGGGCGACCAACCCGCTGGCGCAGCGCAGCGCCATGACCTTCGCGGACGTGCTGGCCTATGACCTGGTCGGCCTCGACCGCGCCAGCTCGCTGCAGCGGTTCCTGTCGGCCAAGGCGGTGCGCGAGGGCAAGCCGCTGCGGTTGCGGGTGCAGCTCCGCAGCTTCGACGCCGTCTGCCGGCTGGTGGAGTGCGGGGTCGGCATCGGCATCGTGCCCGAAACCACCGCCCGCCGGGCCGGCCGGACCATGGCGCTCGGCATCGTCGACCTCACCGACGACTGGGCCCAGCGCGAACTGACCATCTGCGTGCGCAGCCTGGCGGGCCTGGCCCCCTATGCGCGCGACCTGGTCGAGAGCCTGCGGGGATAGACCCGCCCCACGTGTCATCCCGGTTTGCGAAGCAAGACCAGGACCCATCCGCGCCTGATAGCAAAAAGATAGGCGAGGCCGCGCCGAAACGGGGATGACACAAAGGCAGGCGTCGACGCTCTACCCGTTCTCTTCCAGCCAGTCGGCCGAACGCATCTCCTGCAGGCGCGAGGCGGTGCGCTCGAACTCGAAGGCCCCGTCGCCTTCGGGATAGAGGGCGATCGGCTCGGCCTGCGCCAGCACGATCAGCTTGGCCCGGGCCTCGTAGAGCGCGTCGATCAGGATCACGAACCGCCGTGCTTCCTCGCGCTTGGCGGGGGTCAGCTTGGGCACATCTTCCAGGAAGACAGTGTGGAAGCGCTCTGCGATGGCCAGGTAATCATTGGGTCCGAGCGCGACCGCGCAGAGGCTGGCGAAACTCGCCCGCACCTGGCCGCCCTGAGCGTGCGGCAGGTGGATCTTGCGGCCGAGCACTTCGAGCGTCTCACCCATCTCGTCCTCCCCGCCCAGCATGTCGCGCCAGAGCGCCATGAAGCTGCGGGCGTTGTCGGGATCGTTCGGCGAGAACCAGGTCCCGGCCGCGCGCAGGCGATCCAGCCGGTAGTCGTGCGGCCCGGCCACGCTGACCACCTCGACGCGGCTCTTCAGCAGCTCGATGAAAGGCAGGAAGAGCTGGCGATTGATGCCGTCCTTGTAGAGCTGGTCCGGCAGCCGGTTCGAGGTCGCGACCAGGGTCACGCCGCGCGCGAACAGCGCCTCGAACAGCCGGCCCAGGATCATGGCGTCGGCGATGTCGGTGACCTGGAACTCGTCGAAGCACAGCAGCCGCGCCTGGCCGGCCACCACGTCGGCGATCGGCGGGATGGGATCATCGCCCTTGTGCTGGCCGAACCTGGCCTTGCGCGCGGCCGCGTCGCCCTTGCGCCAGGCGTCGATCAGCCGGTGGATCTCGCCCATGAAGACGTGAAAGTGGGTGCGGCGCTTCTTCTCGACCGGGGCGGTGGCGAAGAAAAGGTCCATCAACATGGACTTCCCGCGGCCCACGGGCCCGACCAGATAGACCCCGCGCTGGCTCTCGGGCTTCCTGAAGAACGAGGCGAAGCCGCTCGGCTCGGCGGCGGCCAGGTCGCGCTCAAGCCGCACCAGCACCGCCAGGGCGGCGGCCTGGGCCGGGTCGGGTCGGATCTCGCCCTGCGCCAGGCGGGCGTCGTAGGCGACTTGCAGGGGCGAACTCATCGCCCTCCGCCTAGCCTGGGCCGGCGCTCGCCTCAAGCAGGGAACGCCGCGCACGGCCCGCGGGTTGGTCTCTCCGTACCCAGCGTAACGGAGACCGCCATGGCCGCGAAAGACACCCGCCCCGAGGAAGACGCTTCCTTCCAGTCGGAAGCCGACCTCGCTCCCGACGAGCTCGACAGCCTCGAGTTCGAGGCCGAGGGCGGGCGCAAGGGCGCCGGCCGCCACGCCGAGCCGCACCCCGCCGACCGCGAACACGGCGCCAAGACGAAGGCGCGCAGCAAGCAGATCGTCAGCGGCCGCCCGTTCGCAGGCTAGCCCTCCAGGCCCAACTCCTGGCGCACATAGCGGTAGGTCTCGCGCTTCTCGCAGGCGCAGCCGCGCATCTTCCCGTCCTTGGTCCACCAGATCAGGGTTGGATAGGCGAAGTTGATCCCGTTCTTCTTCAGGAGCGGCTGCAGGTCGTCGACCATCTTGCGGCCGGCCTCCACCACCGCGGTGCGGGCCATGTCGCCGTCGGCGGGTGCGATCCCTGGCGCGGTCCACGCCTCGGCGGGCGTGGCCTCCCAGCGTTCCAGCAGGGTCCAGGATCGGTTCAGCCAAAGCTCGGCCACGGTGGCCCGTTCCGCTGGAGTCGACTTCGGCACGCCGTTGTAGTCGCGCCGCGCGATCTCGATCACCCGGGTGTCGACGCCCGCCGCATGCAGCAGCGGAAACTCTTCGGCCATGTAGCGCACGCAGTCGGGGCAGGTGCGGAACGAGACCATGTAGAGCTTCGGCCCGGTCTTGCCCGGCGAGACCCAGCCCGACGTCTCGAGGATCCTGGCGATCTGCGCCTGGTCCTTGGTGATGGTCTTCGGCCGCCAGCGCAGGTCGTAATTCCACCACGCCCAACCGCCGACGCCCGCCAGGGCGACCACCAGCAACAGGATCGCCCAAGTCCCGAACCGCTTCATCGAACCTCCACCGCGTTTTCGCGGCAGAGTAGAAGCATCACCGCATGGTGGGAATCACGAAGGCGGAGTCGGCATGCGCCTCGCCCTCCGGCCAGCGGGCGGTGACGGTCTTCACCTTGGTGTAGAACTTCACGCCTTCCATGCCGTGCTGGTTCACGTCGCCGAAGGCGCTGCGCTTCCAGCCGCCGAAAGTGTGATAGGCGACCGGCACCGGGATCGGCACATTGATCCCGACCATGCCGACATTGACGCGCTGGGCGAACTCGCGCGCGGCGCGGCCGTTGCGGGTGAAGATGGCCACCCCGTTGCCGTACTGGTGGTTGGACGGCAGGGCCAGCGCCTCCTCGAAGCTCTCGGCGCGGACGATCTGCAGCACCGGGCCGAAGATCTCCTCCTGGTAGGTCTTCATGGTCGGCTTCACCTGGTCGAACAGGCTGGGGCCGATGAAGAAGCCCTTCTCGTAGCCCTGCAGCGAGAACCCGCGGCCGTCGACCACCAGCTCGGCGCCCTCGTCGACCCCGATCTGGATGTAGTCGGCGATCTTGTTCCGGTGCGCGGCGCTGACTACCGGGCCGTATTGTGCGGCCGCGTCGGTCGAGACGCCGACCTTCAGGGTCTCCAGTTCGCCCAGCAGTCGCTCGCGAAGGGCGTCGGCGGTCTTCTGGCCGACCGGAACCGTCACCGGCAGGGCCATGCAGCGCTCGCCGGCCGAGCCGTAGGCGGCCCCGACCAGATCCTTGACCGTCTGATCGAGGTCCGCGTCGGGCATGACGATGCCGTGGTTCTTGGCGCCGCCCATGGCCTGGACGCGCTTCCCGTTGGCCGTGCCGGTCCGATAGACGTAGTGGGCGATGTCGGACGAGCCGACGAAGCTGACCGCGGCGATGGCCGGGTGTTCCAGGATCGCATCGACCGCGACCTTGTCGCCGTGCACGACGTTGAGCACGCCGGAGAGGTCCATGCCCAGGTTGGCGCCGGCTTCCATGAACAGCTCGGCCAGCCGCACCGGGACGCTGGGGTCCTTTTCCGAGGGCTTCAGGATGAAGGTGTTGCCGACCGCAATGGCGATGCCGAACATCCACATCGGGATCATGGCCGGGAAGTTGAACGGGGTGATCCCCGCCGCCACGCCCAGCGGCTGGCGCATCGAATAGACGTCGATGCCCGGACCCGCGCCCTCGGTGTACTCGCCCTTCAGCGCATGCGGGATGCCGCAGGCGAACTCGATCACCTCCAGGCCACGCTGGATGTCGCCCTTGGAATCGGCGACCACCTTGCCGTGCTCGGACGACAGCAGCACGGCCAGTTCGTCCATGTGCGCCTCGACCAGGCGCTTGAACTCGAACATCACCCGCGCGCGGCGCTGCGGGTTGGTCGCGCCCCAGGGACCTTGCGCCTTCACCGCCGCCGCTACCGCAGCGTCAAGCTCGGCCGGCGTCGCCAGGGCGACTTTTGCCTGCACTTCGCCCGTATTGGGGTCGAAAACCTCGCCGAACCGGCCAGAAGCGCCAGGTTGAGCCTTGCCGGAGATGAAATGCTGGATGTCGCGCATGGCGCCCTTGTAGGCCCTGGCCGCAGACCTGTGTAGCCCTCACGCCGTGTCAGCCGAACAAGGTTCTCCGCACCCCGCTTGCCCAGCCTGCGCGGGCCGTCGCATTCTGACGCGACGATGACGAGCCTCGCCCCCACAGCCGCCGACGCGACCGCGAAAGCCGCCTATCACGACCACATCATCGACGTGCTGATCGCCGAGCGCGCGCCGCGGCTGTCGGGCGGCCCGCTGTGGCCGCTGGTCCGCCCTGCGCTCTACCGGATGCTCGACTACGGCAAGGCCCGCGCCATGGCCGACGCCATCGCCCCGCTGCCCGGACGCGCCGCCCTCGACTACGTCTCCGAGCTGCTGGCGGTAAGGGTGCAGGCCCGCGGCCTGGAGCACGTGCCGGCCGCCGGCCGCTGCGTGCTCATCTGCAACCACCCGACCGGCATCGCCGACGGGATCGCGGTTTACGACGCCCTCCGCCCGGTGCGGCCCGACATCTGCTTCTACGCAAACTCCGACGCCCATCGCGTCACGCCCCGCTTCGACGAGGTGCTGATCCCCGTCGAGTGGGTCGAGGAGAAACGCACGCGCGAGCGGACCCGCCTGACCCTGCAGCTCACCCGTCAGGCCATGGAGGAAGAGCGTCCGCTGATGATCTTCCCCGCCGGGCGTCTGGCGCGCCGCGGGGCGGACGGGGTGCTGCGCGACCCCGACTGGATGGCCAGCGCGATCTCGTTGGCCCGCAAGTACGAGGCTCCGGTCGTGCCGATGCACCTGTCGGGGCCGTGGTCGACCCTGTTCCACCTGCTCAACCGCTTCTCGCAGGAACTGCGGGACATCACCCTGTTCCACGAGCTGCTCAACAAGCGTGGGCGCAGCTTTTCCCTGACCGTCGGGCCGCCGGTCGCCCCGGAGGCGCTCGACGCTGACGCGGCCGTCGCCACCGAGGCGCTGAAAGCCTATGTCGAGCGCACCCTTCCCCAGCGCCCGGACGAGGCCTTCGCATGATCACGCCCGCCGACGGCGAATTCCGCCTGGACGACGAGGCCGCCACCGCCCGCCTGGGCGCGGCCATCGCCGCCCAGCTCAAACCTCACGAGGCGGTCTGCCTGACCGGGCCGCTCGGCGCCGGCAAGTCGACCCTGGCCCGCGCCCTGGTCCGAGCCCTGACCACGCCGGGAGAGGACGTGCCGAGCCCGACCTTCACCATCGTCCAGTTCTACGAAGGCCCGCGTCTGAAGGTCGCGCACTTCGACCTCTACCGCCTCTCCTCGGCCGACGAGGCCTATGAGATCGGCCTGGACGAAGCCCTCGACGACGGCGCCGCGGTGATCGAATGGCCCGAGCGGCTGGAGGGCCATCTGCCCCCGGATCGACTTGATGTAGAGATCGTGGTCGATGAGTCGCCGGACGGCGGGGAAGCGCGCCGCGCGAGGCTGATTCCCGCCGGCGCGTGGGAAGGACGTGGACTTGAGTTCCGATCGTGAGAGCCGCAAGGCGCAATTCCTGAAGGACGCGGGCCTGGCCGGCGCGCAGCGCACGCTGCTGGCCGGCGACGCCTCCACGCGCCGCTACGAGCGGCTGGCCGCCCCCGACGGAACGTCGCTGATCTTCATGGACCAGCCGCCGGCCGCCGAGAGCGCGGTGTGCCCGCCGGACGCCACCGACGCAGAGCGTATGGCTCTCGGCTACAACGCCGCCGCGCGCCTGGCCGCCGGCTCGGTCGCCGCCTTCGTCGCCACCGCCGCCTGGCTGCGCGACCACGGCCTGTCGGCGCCCAGGGTGATCGCCCACGACATCGAGGCGGGCCTGGCGGTGCTGGAAGACCTGGGCGATGGTCTCTTCGCCACGCTGATCGCGGACGGCGAGCCCGAGACCCCGCTCTACGAAGCGGCCGTCGACGTGCAGCTTCAGCTTCAGGAATGCGCGCCGCCGGACGTGCTGGTCGCGGGCGAGGCGCGCTGGCCGTTGCTCTCCTACGACTTCCTGGCGCTCAAGGTCGCCACCGACACCTTCCTGGAATGGTGGCCGCAGTTCGCCGGGATCGCCCCCTTCGGCGCGGAGGCGACGGCGGAATGGGACGCGCTCTGGGCGCCGGTGTTTCGCCGCGGCGAGGCGGGCGCCAGCGTCTTCACCCACCGCGACTACCACGCCCAGAACCTGCTTTGGCTGCCGCAGCGATCGGGCGCGGCGCGGGTGGGCCTGCTCGACTTCCAGGACGCCCTGCGCGCGCATCCGGCCTGGGACCTGACGCACCTGCTGCAGGACGCCCGCCGCGACATCGCCCCGGAGCTGGAAGCGGCCATGCTGGACCGCTTCCTGACCGCGCGCCCGGTCCTCGACCGCGAGGCGTTCGTCCACGACTACCGCGCGCTGGCCGCCTCCAACGCCGCCCGCATCCTCGGCCGGGTCTTCGCCCGCCAGGCCCTGCTGGGCCGCCGCCAGTATGAAGCCTTCATGCCGCGCACCTGGCGCTACCTGGAGCGCAACCTGAGCGACCCGTCGATGACCGGCCTAAAGGCCTGGTTCGACCGTCACGTCCCGGCGGAGGCGCGCCGATGAGCAGCATCAAGACGGCGATGGTCCTGGCCGCGGGCCTCGGCACCCGCATGCGCCCGCTGACCGACGCGACGCCAAAGGCCCTGGTCACGGTCGCCGGCAAGCCGCTGATCGACCACGTGCTGGACCGGCTGGTTGCGGCCGGGATCGAGACCGCCGTGGTCAACGTCCACCACTTCGCCGACCAGATGGAGGCGCACCTGGCGACGCGGAAGGATATCCAGATCCGCATCTCCGACGAGCGCGCCGCCCTGCTCGACTCCGGTGGCGGTATCAAGCACGCCCGCCCGCTGCTGGGCGACGCCCCGGTCATGATCGCCAATATCGATTCCCTGTGGATCGAGGGCGAAACCCCGGCTCTCGAGAGCCTCAAGGCCGCCTGGGATCCCGAGCAGATGGACCTCTGCCTGCTGTTGGTCCGCCGTGGCCACGGCATCGGCTTCGAGGGGCCGCAGGGCTTCTTCCGCGACGACGCCGGCCGCCTGGTCCATTCGGCCAAGCCCGAGCCGCCGACACCCTACGCCAATGTCGGGTTCCAGATCCTCAAGCCGCAGATCCTCGATCAGGAGCCGGACGGCGCCTTCTCCATCGTGCCGGTCTGGTGGCGGCTCTCGGAACAGGGCCGCCTGTTCGGCGCGGTGATGGACGGCTTCTGGATGCACGTCGGCGACCCCGCGGCCCGGGAGGCGACCGAGGCGAAGCTCCGGTGAGCGACCTCTTCGCCCGGCCCGGCCCGCGCTGGTTCAGCATTCCGGCGCATCGGCCGTTCGTGCAGGACCTGGCGGCGGGGATCTACGACGCTCTGGCGCCGCTGGGGCCCGACGCCCTCTCGCAAGCGATCATCCTCACCCCGACCCGCCGCGGCGCGCGCGCCTTGGCCGACGCGTTCATCGCCGCCGGCGGCGCCAAGGCCGTGCTGCCGCCGCAGATCCGCCCGCTGGGCGACCTGGATGAGGGCGAGCCGCCGTTCGAGCCCGGCGACCTGGCGGTCGATCTGCCCGCCGCCATCGGCTCCCTGCGCCGCCGCTTCGAGCTGGCGCGGCTGGTCAAGTCGCACGAGCGCGAGCTGGGCCGCGAGCTCGACGCGGCCGGCGCGCTCGAACTGGCCGAGGCGCTGGGCGGCTTCCTCGACAGCCTGCAGATCGAGGAGGTCTCGGGCGAGGGCCTGGCCGAACTGGTGGATGCGGACCTGGCCGAGCACTGGCGGATCAGCCGCGAGTTCCTGGAAATGGCCCTGGTCGAATGGCCGAAACGCCTGGCCGAGCTCGGCTTCGTCGATGTCTCGCAACGGCGTGTGGCCCTGCTTCGCAAGCTCGGCCAGGCCTGGACCGAACGTCCGCCTCAAGGCGTGCTGATCGCCGCCGGCTCGACCGGTACGGCTCCGGCCACGGCCGATCTGCTGGCCGTGGTCGCGGCCGCCCCACGCGGCTGCGTAGTCCTGCCCGGCCTCGACGACAGCCTGGCCGAGAGCGCCTGGATCGAGGTCGGCGAGCAGCACCCCCAGGGCGCTATGCGCCGCCTGCTGCACCGGGCGGGGGTCGAGCGGCGCGACGTCATGGACTGGCCCGCCTCCTTCACCCTCGACTCGCGCGGGCGCTGGCGGCGGCGGATCATCAACGAGGCCTTGCGCCCGGCCGAGCGCACCGCCGACTGGTTGTCGGTAATCGACAACCTGCGCCACGAGGGCCAGGCCGACGGCGTCGACGCCATCGCCGAGGGGCTGTCGGGCCTGTCGGTGATCAGCGCCCGCGCCGAGGAGGAGGCCGCGACTGTCGCCGCCCTGCTGCTGCGCGAGGCCCTGGACCAGCCGGGTCGCACCGCCGCCCTGGTGGCCCCGGACCAGGCTCTGGCCCGCCGCGTGGCGGCCAAGCTCGCCCGCTGGGGCGTGGCCGCCGACTCCTCGGCCGGGCTCTCGCTGTCGGGCTGCCCGGGCGGGGTGCTGGCCGGCCTGCTGGCCCGCGCAGCGGTCGATCCGCTCGACCCGGTCGTGCTGCTGGCGATCCTGAAGCATCCGCTGGTCCGCCTTGGCCTGGCGCCCGACGCCCTGGCCGGCGCCGCCGCCGAGCTGGAGCTCCACGGCCTGCGCGGCCCGC
The DNA here is from genome assembly GCF_041919955.1 of Phenylobacterium sp. Taxonomy (GTDB): domain Bacteria; phylum Pseudomonadota; class Alphaproteobacteria; order Caulobacterales; family Caulobacteraceae; genus Phenylobacterium. The sequence goes on from NZ_JAYRSU010000026.1 coordinate 39,089, forward strand.
GGCCCGCGAGTTGGGCGGTGCTGGACCGCCGGCTTTCTGCGAAGTCGACCGACGCTGCCCTGGACCTCGCCGCTCGCCTGCGCGCCGCGCTCGCCGCTCTCGCGTTCACCGACGAGGCCGAGCCGCCGGGGGAGGTCGCGCGCCGCCTCGCCGGGGTGCTCGAGACCCTGGCCGCCGACGGCCATGGCGACACCGGCGAGCTCTGGGCCGGACACGGCGGCGAGGCGCTGGGCCGCCTACTGGCCGGGCTGATCGAGGAGTCGGACGGCCTGCCGCCGGTCACCGCCCGCGGCTTTTCCGACCTGCTGGCCAAGCTGATGTCCGCCGAAAGCGTACGCACCGGCGGGGCCACCCATCCGCGCCTGCGCATCCTCGGCGCCATCGAGGCGCGCCTGACCCGCGCCGACCGGCTGGTGGTCGCGGGTCTGGAGGAGGGCGTCTGGCCGCAGGGCGCGCCGCTCGACCCGTTCCTCTCGCGCCCGATGCGCGAGCGCCTGGGCCTGCCGCCGCCCGAGCGCCGCGTGGGCCTCGCCGCCCATGACTTCGCCCAGGCCGCCTGCGCCCCCGAGGTCGTGCTCCTGCACTGCGAGCGGCGCGAAGGCGCGCCGGCGGTCAAATCCCGCTGGCTGTGGCGGCTGGAGACCCTCGCCCGCGGCGCCGGCGTCGCCCTGCCCGACCGTCCCGAGGTGCTGGACTGGGCCCGCGCCCTGGACGCAGCCCAGGACTACCGGCCCGCCAGGCGCCCGGCCCCCTCGCCGCCGCTGGGGGATCGGCCGCGCAAGATGGCGGTGACGCGCATCGAGGCCCTGACCCGCGATCCCTACGCCGTTTGGGCCCGCGACATCCTGAAGCTCTATCCGCTCGACCGGCCCGACGAGGCGGTCGAGGCGCGCGCCCGCGGCACCGCCATCCACGCCGCCTTCGAGCGCTTCGCCCTGGACCATCCCGGCGAGCTGCCGCCGGACGCCGCGGCGATCTTCGAGCGCCTCTATCTCCACGAGCTGGAGGCCGCAGGCATGCCGCACGAGGCCCTGGCCCGCGAGAGCGCCCTGGCCCGCGAGGCCGCCCTCTGGGTCGCCGAGCTCGAGGCCCGCCGCCGCGCCGACGGCCGCGCCATTCATGTCGAGCAGGAAGGCGCGCTGTCCATCGACGCGCCCGGCGGCGCCTTCACCGTCACCGCCAAGGCCGACCGCATCGAGGTCGATCCCGCCGGCTTCGGTCACATCCTCGATTACAAGACCGGCAAGGCGCCGTCGAAGAAGATGGTCGAGACGGGCTTCTCGCCTCAGCTCACCCTGACCGCCGCCATCCTGGCCGGCGGCGGCTTCTCCACCATCGGCCGCGCCGAGGCCGGCGATCTGACCTATCTGGAGGTCACCGGCCGCAAGCCCGCGGGCCGCGAAGAGGTCCGCGCTGCGGCCGGCGAGGAGAGCGCCGACGCCGCCGCCCGCGCCGTGGCGGGTCTGGCGACCCTGATCGCCCAGTTCGACGGCGGCCGCCCCTACGTCTCGCGCATCGCCCCGCAGTTCGTGAAGCTGCACATGAGCGACTACGATCATCTGGCCCGCGTCTTCGAATGGTCGACCAGCGGCGAGGAGGAGGGCGAATGAACGCCATCGCCGCCGCCGGTCTGCCCCAGCGCCTGGCCGCCGATCCGCGCCTCTCGGCCTTCGTCACCGCCAACGCCGGATCGGGCAAGACCAAGACCCTGATCGATCGAGTCGCGCGCCTGCTGCTGGCCGGCGCGCGGCCCGAAACCATCCTCTGCGTGACCTACACCAAGGCCGCCGCCGCCGAGATGCAGCGGCGGCTCTATGAGCTCCTGGGCAAGTGGTCGGTGCATGACGACCCGGCCCTGGCCGAAGAGCTCGGCCGCCTGGAGGGGCGCGAGACCGCCCACTACGACCGGCTCGGCCTCTCCAAGGCCCGGGCCCTCTTCGCCAGCGCCCTGGAGACGCCCGGCGGGCTGAAGATCCAGACCATCCACGCCTTCTGCGAAAAGCTGCTGCGGCGCTTCCCGCTGGAGGCCGGCGTCTCGCCCGGCTTCCGGGTGATGGACGATTCGGCCAGCGCCGCCGTGGCCGACGCCGCCCGCAAGGCCGTCGCCCGCTTCGCCCTGCGCGGCGAGAGCCTGGTGGCCGACGCCTATGCCCGCTTCTCGGTCGCCCTCGATTTCCAGAGCTTCCAGGGGATGTTCGCCGGCTTCGAGAGCCAGCGCGGCCAGCTCGGCGCCTATCTCGCCCGTCACGGCGGCCTGGAGGGCGCGGTCGCCGACGTCTGGCGCGTCTGCGGGTTCGAGCATCCGGAGGACCCCGAGGCCATCGAGGCGGCCGCCCTGGCGGAGATGAACCGCTCGGCCTGGAAGGACTGCGTCGAAATCCTGGCCCAGGGCGGCAAGGCGGACGTCACCAACTCGGCCAAGCTGGCCGCGGCCCTGGCCCCCGGCGCGGGCCTGGACGAATGCCTGGCGGCCCTCTTCACCGAGAAGGGCGAGAGCACGCCCGTCGCCTGGGTGGCCAAGACCTCGGGGCTGAAGATCCGCGAGGACCTGCGCTTTTTCCTGCTGGACGAACAGGATCGGCTGGAGATCGCCCGCGAGCGCCGCCGCGCCGCGCGGGTGGCGCACGACACCCAGGGCGCGCTGATCCTGGCCAGCGCCTATCTGTCGGCCTACGCCATCGAGAAGGGCGCCTCCGGCGCGCTCGACTTCACCGACCTGATCGAGAAAACCCGCGACTTGGTCGCCTCGCGTCCCATGGCCGCCTGGGTGCTCTACAAGCTGGACGGCGGCGTGGATCACATCCTGGTCGACGAGGCCCAGGACACCGCGCCCGAGCAGTGGGAGATCGTCCGCGCCCTGACCGAGGAGTTCTTCGCCGGCTCGGGCAAGCCCAGCGAGCGGGCGCTGGAGCGCAACATGTTCGTGGTCGGCGACGAGAAGCAGTCGATCTATTCCTTCCAGGGCGCCCGGCCCGAACTGCTGATCCAGGAGTTCGAATTCCACCGCGACCGCGCCACCGGCGCCGGCTTCCGGTTCGAACGGGTCGACCTGCTGACCTCCTGGCGCTCGACGCCCCAGGTCCTTCATTTCGTCGACGCCGCTTTCGCGCCGCCCGAGCTCGCCGCCGCCATCCTGCCCCGCGCCGAGGCCGAGGCGGTGGTCCACGAGGCTGTGCGCACAGATCCCGGCTGCGTCGACCTCTGGCCGCTGGAGCGCGAGGAGAAGGGCGACCTTCGCGACGCCTGGGACGCGCCGCTCGACGAGGAAGGCGAGGCCAGCGCCAACAAGCGGCTGGCCGGCAAGATCGCCGACGAGATCGCCGCCCTGATCGCCCGCGGGGACGGCGTGCTCGACAAGGAGACCCGCGCCCTGCGTCCCGCCACGGCGGGCGACGTGCTGATCCTGGTCCGCCGCCGCAAGGCGCTGTTCGAGGAGATCCTGCGCGCGCTCAAGCACCGCAAGGTGCCGGTGGCCGGCGCCGACCGGCTGGCGCTCAGCGAGCACATCGTCTTCGACGACCTGCTGGCGGTGGCCCGCTTCGCCCAGTTCCCGACCGACGAGCTGACCCTGGCCGCCCTGTTGCGCAGTCCGTTCTGCGACATGTCGGACGAGGACCTGTACGCCCTGGCGCATGGACGCGGCCGCGCCAACCTGGCCGACCTGCTGCAGGGTCGCCGCGGCGAGTCGGAGCGTTGGGAGGCGGCGGCGTCCTTCGCCGATTGGGTGCTGGCGAGCCGCGGAATGCGGCCGTTCGAGTTCTATTCGCGCCTGCTGGCCCTGCGCGACGGCTCAGGCGCCTCCGTGCGCCGCCGGCTGATGGAGCGGCTGGGCGCCGAGGCCGAGGACGCCCTGGACGAGTTCCTGGCCCAGGTGCTGGCCGCCGAGGGCCGCGGGGTCCAGGACCTGGAGAGCCTGGCCGCCGCGCTCTCCAGCCTGGACATCACCGTCAAGCGCGAGATGGAGGCCGGCCGTGACGAGGTGCGGGTGATGACCGCCCACGGCGCCAAGGGCCTGGAGGCGCCGATCGTGTTCCTGCCCGAGACCACGCTCGGTCGCACGGCCCGCGGCTCGCCCCTGATGCCGACGCCGGCCGGCGGCTTCCTCTGGAGCACGTCGAAGGCCACCGACTGCGTCGCCTCGTTGGAGGCCCGCGAGTGGCGCGCCAAGAAGGAGGAGGACGAGGCCGCCCGCCTGCTCTATGTCGCCCTCACCCGCGCCCGCGACCGGCTGGTGATCTGCGGCCGCGTCTCCGCCACCGCCAAGGAAGAGAACATCAGGGGCTGGTGGGGCGCGGTCGTCGCGGCCTTCGACCATTCCAGCCTGGCTGACGAGCGGCGGATCGTCCGCGAAGGCGGCCGCGAGTTCGTGCGCTACGGCCCCGACCCGCAAGTCCTCGGAGCCGCGCAGGCCGTCGGGACGGACGTCGCAGCCCTGCCGACCTGGGCCCAGGTCGCTCCGCCCCCCGAAGCCTTCGCGCGCTACGCCTCGCCTTCCCAGCTCGGCGAGGACGTCGCCGCCCCCGCCACCTCCCCGCTGGTGAGGGTCGAGGGCCTGGGCCGGTTCCGGCGCGGCGACCTGATTCACCGCCTGCTGCAGGTCCTGCCCGACCTGCCGCCTCCCGAGCGGCCGGACGCCGCGCGCCGGGTGCTCTCGCGCGAACGTGATCTCACCGAGGCCCAGCGCGCCGAGATGACCGCCGCGGCCCTCGGCGTGCTGAACGATCCGCGCTTCTCCGAGGTGTTCGGGCCGGGCAGCCGGGCCGAGGTCTCCATCGCCGGCACGGCTCGCGGCTTGCCCCCCGGCCTGGCCATTTCCGGCCGGATCGACCGGCTGGTGGTTCTGGAAGACCGCGTCCTGGTGGCCGATTTCAAGACCAACCGCCCTTCGCCCGACCGGATCGAGGACGCCGACCGCGCCTATCTGCGCCAGATGGCGATCTATGCGGCGGTGCTGGAAGACGTCTTCCAAGGCCGCCGGATCGAGGCCGCCCTGGTGTGGACGGATGGCCCGAAGCTGATGGCGGTTCCAGAAAACTTGTGGCGTCAGGCGCTTGCCGACCTGCACCGGGAAGGTTGATACCGGAGCCAGCCCCGCCTACATCGGCGGATCGAGAGCCGCGGCCAAGCGTTTTTCAGGCCGGGCTATAAGGAGCTTTTCATGAGCACCGTGACGGTCACCGACGAGTCCTTCGACAAGGACGTTCTGCAGGCCTCCAAGCCTGTGCTGGTGGACTTCTGGGCCGAGTGGTGCGGCCCCTGTAAGCAGATTGCGCCCGCCCTGGAGCAGATCGCTTCGGAACTCGGCGAGCAGGTCACCGTGGCCAAGCTGAACATCGAGGACAGCCCCACGACGCCGTCGCGCTACGGCGTGCGGGGCATCCCGACGATGATGCTGTTCAAGGGCGGCCAGATGGCCTCCATGAAGGTCGGCGCCATGCCCAAGCAGAAGATCGTCGAATGGCTTAACGAAGCCGGCATCTAAATGCTGGGCGGCTGGTCCTCGCAGGAGGGCCGGCCGTCCGCTAGGCGGGCTTTGTCGCCAGCCAGATCACGTGCCGCGCCCCGCGCTTGCCGCCGGTGGCGCGGACGCCGAGTTCCTCAACATCGTAACCGGCCCGGCGCAGCCGCCGGGTGAACTGGTCGTCGCGGATCGCCGACCAGACCGCCAGCACGCCGCCCGGACGCAGGGCGCGACGGGCCGCGGCAAGGCCCTCGCCGCTATAGAGCCCGTCGTTCGCGGGCCGGCTGAGACTCTCCGGGCCGTTGTCGACGTCCAGCAGGATCGCATCGTAGCTTTCCCGGCCCGACCGGATCAGGTCGCTCACATCGCCCTCGACCAGAGTCAGGCGCGGGTCCTCCAGGCATCCGTCCGACAGGTGCGCCATCGGCCCGCGCGCCCAGGCGATCACCGCCGGAACCAGTTCGCCCACCGTCACCCGCGCGGTCGGGGGCAGGCTCTCCAGCGCCGCACGCAGGGTGAAGCCCATGCCGTAGCCGCCGATCAGCACATGGGCCTGCGGCCGGGCGCGCAGGCGCTCGCAGGCCAGGGTCGCCAGCGCCTTCTCCGAACCGCTGACCCGGCTGCTCATCAGCTCGATGGCCCCCGACATGATCGAGAACTCCGCGCCGCGCTGCATCAGCCGCAGTTCGCCGCCGCCGTCGGGCACGGCGGCGGTGTCGAGATGAACCCAGGGGATCATGTCGGCCAGGTCTCGGGGCTCATGGCCAGCACCTCGCCGGCGAAGTGCAGGCCGCCACAGATCAGGATGTGCGGCGCGGGGCCCGGCAGGGCGAGGGCCCGTCGCACCCCCTCCTCCACGTTCGCCACGATCTCCACCGCCAGCCCGGCCTGCGCCGCGGCCTGGGCCAGCTCGTCGGCGGGCGCGGCGTTGGGCGAGTCGAAGGTGGTCGCGAAGACCTGCGGGGCCAGCTCCTCGAAAGGCTGGAAGAAGCCCAGCGCGTCCTTGCGCGCGAACATCGCCGCCACCAGCACCAGCGGCCGCGGGTCGCGGGCTGTCAGCCGCCCCGCCGCCTCGGCCAGCGCGCGGCCCGCATGGGGATTGTGCCCGCCGTCCAGCCAGAGGTCCGATCCCCGCTCCGCCGCCAGCCGCGCCATCGGCCCCTCGGTGAGGCGCTGGAACCGCGCGGGCCAGACTGCGCTGGAAACCCCCTTGGCCAGCGCCGCCTCGTCGATGCGCGGGTCGCCCAAGGCCAGGGCCGCAGCCACGGCCAGGCCGGCGTTGGCGAACTGGTAGCCGCCGAGCAGGCTGGGGGCGGGCAGGTCGTAGAGCCGGTCTTCCATCTGCACCAGCAGCCGGCCGCGCTCCTCCCAGGCGTCGAAGTCGCGGCCCATCAGGGTCACGGGCGCGGCCAGCTTTTCAGCCTCGTCGAGGATGACGGCCTCGCCCTCCTCCATCTGGCGGGCGACCACCACCGGGCGGCCCTGCTTGATGATGCCGGCCTTCTCCCAGGCGATCTTGGAAAGCTCCGGGCCGAGCATCTCCAGGTGGTCGTAGTCGACCGGCGTGATCACGCTGACCGCCGGGGCGTCGAAGATGTTGGTCGCATCGAACCGCCCGCCCAGTCCCACCTCGACGATGCAGAGGTCGGCCGGCGTCTCGGCGAAGGCCTGGATGGCCAGGACCGTCGTGATCTCGAAGAAGCTTATCGGCTGGCCGGCGTTGGCCGCCTCGATCTTGTCGATCAGCTCGCTCATCCGCTCATCGGTGATCAGCGCCCCGGCCACCCGGATCCGCTCGGCGAAGCGCACCAGATGCGGCGAGGTGATGACGTGAACGCGCAGGCCCGCCGCTTCGGCGATGGCGCGCAGATAGGCGACGGTCGAGCCCTTGCCGTTGGTGCCGGCCACGTGGATCACCGGCGGCAGCCGCCGTTCCGGATGGCCGAGAGCCGCCAGCAGCCGCTCCACGCGCCCGGTGGTCAGGTCGATCAGAGACGGATGGTGCGCCCGCAGCCGCAGGATCGCCTCGTCCGATGCGCGGATGGGATCATACATGGGCGGCGGGCTCGCATTGGGGTCCGCCGCCTTCCCCGGTCGACCCGGCGAAGGCCGGGACCCAGGTCATAGGGCCCGGCGCTGGCGCGCAAAGCCTCGAGTGCAGCGGATGAAGCTGGGTCCCGGCCTTTGCCGGGATGAGCGGTTTAGGGGCGCTTAGGCGGCTTTCGAACGGTCGCGTCCCGCCATCAGGGTCTTGAGGATCGAGGCGAGCACGGGGCGCATCTCGGTGCGGCTGACCACCCGGTCGATCTGGCCGCGTTCGACCAGGAACTCGGCGCGCTGGAAACCCGGAGGCAGCACCTCGCGGATGGTCTGCTCGATCACCCGGCGACCGGCGAAGGCGACCATGGCGTTCGGCTCGGCCAGGTGGATGTCGCCCAGCATGGCGTAAGACGCCGTCACCCCGCCCGTGGTCGGATCGGTCAGCACGACGATATAGGGCAGGCCCGCGGCCTTCACCTCGTTCAGGGCCAGGGTGGTGCGGGCCATCTGCATCAGGGCCAGGGCCCCTTCCTGCATCCGCGCCCCGCCGGCGGCGGTGAAGATCACGAACGGGCAGTCGCGCTTGATGGCTTCCTGCGCGGCCTTGATGAAGGCCTCGCCGACGCCGACGCTCAGCGAGCCGCCCATGAACGAGAAGTCCTGCACGGACACGACGGCCGGCTGGCCCTCAATGGTCCCGTAGCCGGAGCTCAGCGCATCCTGCGCGCCGCTGGCCTTCCGCGCGCCCTTCAGGCGCTCCATGTAGGGCTTGGTGTCGGGGAATTTCAGCGGGTCGTCGACCACGCCCTTCGGGGGTTCCAGCTTCTCGTACTGGCCCTCGTCGAAGGTGTAGCGCAGGCGCTGCTCGGCGCCGATCCGCATGTGGTGGCCGGACGGGGTGACCCATAGGGCCGCCTCCAGGTCCGAGCGATAGATCATCTCGCCCGTGTCCGGGCACTTGACCCACAGGTTCTCGGGCGTCTCGCGCTTGGCGACGAGATTTCGCACGCCGGGGGCGATGCGCGACAGCCAGCCGCGCCGCTCCTTCGGCCCTTGGGGGCCTTTGCCCGGTTTGTCGTTTCGCTGTTCAGCCATCGCCATGGGTTTCTACACCGTGAGGCTTTCGACTCGCGCGGAGCGCACAGCCTTAGCCAAGGATTCGACTTTGGAAAGAACCCGGGCGGTCACAGATTCGTTCATTGCCAAGCCTGATGCGACCTCTTCGACCAGGGCCGAACCGACCACGGCGGCGTCGGCCACCCGGGCGATCGCGGCGGCCCGCTCGGGGGTCTTGATGCCGAAGCCGACCGCCACCGGCAGGCCCGAGGCCGCTCGCACGCGCGCGACGTTCGGCGCCACCGCTTCGGCGTCAGCCTCCTTCACGCCGGTCACCCCGGCGACCGAGACGTAATAGACGAAGCCCGAGGTGCGAGCGACCACCACCGACAGGCGCGCATCGTCCGTCGTGGGGGTCGCCAGCCGGATCAGCGACAGCTCGCTCGCGTCCAGGGCGTCGGCCAGCGGCCCTGCCTCTTCCGGCGGGATATCGACGCAGATCAGCCCGTCCACGCCCGCCGCGGCGGCGTCGCGCGCGAAGGCCTCGTAGCCGTGGTGCACCAGGGGGTTGGCGTAGCCCATCATGATGATCGGCGTCGTCTGGTCGCCTTTGCGGAACTCGGCCACCGCCGCCAGGGTCTTGTTCAAGGTCATGCCATGGGCCAGGGCCCGCTGGGCGGCGCGCTGGATCGGCGGCCCCTCGGCCATCGGGTCCGAGAACGGGAAGCCGACCTCGATCAGGTCGGCGCCGGCCGCCGGCAGGCCCTTCAGGATCTCCAGGCCGGTCGCATAGTCAGGATCGCCGGCCATGACATAGGCGACGAACGCGGCCCGGCCCTCCGCCTTCAGTGCGGCGAAGCGGGCGTCGATACGAGCTTTGGTCATTGCGAAACCCTGTGCACCGTCGGGGTCGCGTCCGCCTCGACCTTCACCTTGACGAGGCCCGTCGCCAGGCCCGCGCCGATCAGCAGCGCCACCGCCGCGATCAGCTGCAGCGCGTACTTCATGCGCGACATGGGGGCCGGCCCGTTCAAATCGTACGTCCCAGGTGGGCGGCGACGGTCGCCACGTCCTTGTCGCCGCGGCCCGACAGGTTCAGCACTACGATCCCGTCCTTGCCGACCTCCTTCACGACGTCCGGCAGGCGGGCCAGGGCGTGGCAGGACTCGATCGCCGGCAGGATGCCTTCCAGCTCGGCCAGCAGCGAGAAGGCCTCCAGCGCCTCCTGGTCGGTGCAGGTCAGATAGGTGGCGCGCCCCACATCGTGCAGCCACGAATGCTCCGGCCCGATGCCCGGATAGTCGAGGCCCGCCGAGATCGAGTGCGCCTCGGTGATCTGGCCTTCGTCGTCCTGCAGCAGATAGGTCATGTTGCCGTGCAGGACGCCGGGGCGCCCGCCGTTGATCGCCGCGGCGTGGCGGCCGGTCGACATGCCCTCGCCCGCCGCCTCGACGCCGTAGATCCGCACGCCCTCGTCGTTGAGGAACGGGTGGAACAGGCCGATGGCGTTCGAGCCGCCGCCGACGCAGGCGACGATCGCGTCCGGCAGCCGGCCTTCGGCCTCCAGGATCTGCTGCTTGGTTTCCTGACCGATCACGGCCTGGAAGTCGCGGACCATGGCCGGATAGGGGTGCATGCCCGCCGCCGTGCCGATCAGGTAGTAGGTGTCGTGAACGTTGGTGACCCAGTCGCGCAGGGCCTCGTTCATCGCGTCCTTCAGAGTCGCGGATCCGGCGGTCACCGCCTCCACCCGGGCGCCCAGCAGGTTCATCCGGAAGACGTTCGGCTTCTGCCGCTCGACGTCCACCGCGCCCATATAGACCACGCAGGGCAGGCCGAAACGGGCGCAGACCGTCGCCGTCGCCACCCCGTGCTGGCCGGCGCCGGTCTCAGCGATGATCCGGGTCTTGCCCATCCGCATGGCCAGCAGGATCTGGCCCATGCAGTTGTTGATCTTGTGCGAGCCGGTGTGGTTCAGCTCCTCGCGCTTCAGATAGATCTTCGCGCCGCCGTAATGGGCGGTCAGCCGCTCGGCGAAATACAGCGGGCTCGGGCGGCCCACATAGTGGGTCATGAAGCTGCGAAGTTCCGCCTGGAACGCCGGATCGTTCTTGGCCGCCGTGTAGGCTGCGTCCAGGTCATGGACCAGCGGCATCAGCGTCTCGGGCACATAGCGGCCGCCATAGTCGCCGAAGCGCCCGGAGGCGTCCGGATAGGCGGTGTAGTCGTTCGGTTTGGCTGGCGCGTTCACGGATTCTGCAACTTCAAGCGCGGCGGACAGCGTCGAGAAACGCCGTGATCAAGGCCGGGTCCTTTAGTCCGGGACCGCGTTCCACGCCAGAGGAAACGTCCACCAGCGGCGCGCCGGACCGTCGCACGGCCTCGCTTACGTTCCACGGATCGAGCCCTCCGGCCAGCAGCCAGGGCCGCTGGAAGCGCCGCCCTTCCAGCAGGGTCCAGTCGAAGGGCTCGCCCAGCCCGCCCGGCCGGTCGGCGTCCTTGGGCGGCTTGGCGTCGAACATCAGATGCTCGACCAGCGGCTCGTAGGCGCCGGCCGCAGCGATGTCCGCGCTCTCCGAGACCGGCAACACCTTGATGATCCCGCGGCCCGAGCGCTGGGCCACCTCGCGCACGCGGGCCGGGCTCTCCTTGCCGTGCAGCTGGATCAGGTCCGGCGACAGGCCCGCGACGATGGCGTCGACCTCGGCGTCGGTCGGATCGACCGCCAGGGCCACGATCTTGACGTTCCGCGCCCGGGCCGGCGGCGCCAGGCGCGCAGCCGCTTCCGGCGCGATGTTGCGTGGGCTCTTGGGAAAGAAAACGAAGCCCAGGAAGGCCGCGTCCCCGTCCAAGGCCGCCTTCACCGCCTCGGGCGTCGATAGTCCGCAGATCTTGGCGCGCACGCTCATAGGGCCGAGTTAGGCCCTCGCACGCGCCAAGCCAAGCCCCGTCAGGCCTTGGTCTTCAGAAGATCGCGGATCTCGGTCAGCAGCGCCTCGCTCGGGGTGGGGGCGGCGGGCGCGGCCTCGGCCGGCTGGGCGCGGCGCAGGCTGTTGACGCCCTTGACCAGGATGAAGATCACCCAGGCCACGATCAGGAACTGGATCAGGGTGTTGATGAAGGCGCCGTACTGAATCGCCACCAGTTCGCTGGCGGCCGTGGCCGGATCGTCCGGCTTCAGCACGAACTGCAGCTTCGAGAAGTCGATCCCGCCCAGCGCCAGGCCGATCGGCGGCATCACCACCTGATTGACCAGACTGTCGACGATCTTGCCGAAGGACGCCCCGATGATCACGCCGACCGCGAGGTCGATCACGTTGCCGCGGGCGATGAACTCGCGGAATTCAGAGAAGATGCTCATGGCTCACCGTCGAACAGCTTAAGGGCGGCCAGGATCGACCTAGCCGTTCCTATCGGTCAACTGGAAAGCCCGAAGGACTGCTAGTCGGCGTTGAGCCGCTCGCGCAGTTCCTTGCCGCTCTTGAAGAACGGCACGTGCTTTGCGCGCACGTCGACCGCCTCGCCGGTGCGGGGGTTGCGGCCGGCGCGGGCGTCGCGCGAACGGACCGACAGCGCGCCAAAGCCGCGAAGCTCCACCCGGCCTTCATTCTCCAGAGCCTGGATCATGCGCTCGAGAATCACGCCGACCACGCGTTCGATGTCGCGCTGGGTCAGATGCGGGTTCTCTTCCGCCAGACGGGCGATAAGTTCCGACTTGATCATGCCTATTTCCGTGTCCCCGAGCCGTGGGGAGACGGCCCATAGGCGTTCAACTAGGAGCAACAACTTCGCCGAACAAGCGCGCCCCGCTTAATTCGCTGGAAGCGAGCGGGACCATGGTCGAGTCCGGCAGGATGTTCAAGGCGCAAAGAGGGTTGACGCCACCGCCGCGCGCGCCGTCGCCGGCTTTTTTCTCATCGCCGCTCGCCCGCCAGGGTTGTCAGCCGGCTGGCTTCCCCGCCGCCTTGGGGGCGCGCACGAACGACTCCTGGGCGGCCATGGCCCGCAGGGCGCGATTGGCTGCGTCGATCTCGCTGGCGGGGATTTCCGGCGCGATGGAGCGCACATCCGCCTCGAAGCGGGCGACGCCGCCGGCGAGGGTCGACACCTGCTTGATCTCATGGCCGCCGACCGTCTGCGCGCTGTTCGGCCCGCGAATCGTGAAGCCCCGCCCGCCATCGGGCAGCACCACCTCGGTGATCGAGCGGTTGTACAGCGGATAGGCCAGCCCGTAGGGCGCGTCGCGGTTAGGGCCCGGCTCGCGGCGCGGAAACACCTTGGCGACGCCGGCGCCCGATCCCGGCAACCTGAACTCCTTGACCCCCAGGTCTGGATTGTCGCGCCAGTCGACCTCGGCCTTGCCGGTCATCACCAGCCGGAAGACGTCGGTGTCCGGATCGCTGTCCCAGCTCAGCCCCTCCAGGTCGATCCAGCTGAACTGCGAGGAGAAGGCCTGGCGGAGCGTCCGCTCCAGGTCCGCGCGCGGGGCGCGGGCCGCCATCTGGCGCAGGGCGGTGGCCGCGTCGCCGCGCACCTGCACCTCGATGCGCGCCGGCGCGGCGGAGTCGAGCCCCTTGGAGGCGTCCAGCCGGGCGATGGCGATCATTTGCGGCTCGTCGAGCGGCGGCTCGTCCACCCGCTCCAGCTCGGCGCCATCCTGGCGCAGCGGCAACGCCCAGCGCCAGGATGGCGGGCGCAGGGCGTCCAGCCCGCTGCGGTCGCCGCTGCGAGTGCCGTCCAGCCAATAGACCTTGCCGTCCACCGTGGCGCGCACCAGCACATGGTTGAAGGCCGACAGCGAGGGCAGGCGCTCGTTCATCCCATCGCCGCCGCCCAGCGAGACCAGAGCCGGTTCGGCCTGCACGCCCAACTCCTTCAGCAGCGCCAGCAGCAGCACGGTCTTGCCCTTGCAGTCGCCGAACCGGCGCTCCCAGGTCTCGTCGGCGGCCGCCGGCACATAGCCGCCCTCGCCCATGCCCAGGAACAGGTAGCGTGTCTGGTCCTCGACCAGCTTCAGCGCCGCGAAGGCGCGCTCCTTCTGGCTCTTGTTCGCCGCAGCGATCGCGGCGGCCTGCGCCTTGACGTCCGAGCCCGGCTTCAGCGCCTGGGCCTTGTCGAAAAGCGGCCACATAAGCTGCGAAACCTCGCCCCACGTCTGGTAGCTGGAGGTCTCCAGTTCGCCCACGCGCTGGAAGCGCAGCGGCGCGCCCAGCGGCGGCTTGGGCGCCGCGACCATCGTCGCGTCGCGCTCAAGCACGGTCCAGCCATCCTTGGTGGTCACGGTCGGCTCGCCGAACCCCTCGCTCGCCCGCCATTTCACCGGCTGGTTCTGCGGCCACGACACCCGGATGCGGTAGCGGCCCGCCAGGCCTGGATAGGCCAGCTTCTCGAAGTCGAAGGACCGGCCCTGGACGATCGGGTCGCGGCGAACAGTGGTCCAGGCCATATCGACCAGGTCGCCGACCTGCAGGCCCTCGATCTGGCGCGTGGCGGTCAGACGGCCGTCGAGCATCGAGCGTTCCAGGTTCTGCTCGCGCCGCAGCACCAGCACGTTCCTGCCGCCGTCCAGCAGGTCGATGGTCTTGCCGCCGCGGATGATGCGCAGGGCGTGCCAGCGGACCTCCTCGATCGACGGATCCCAGGTCACGCTGCGCGACTGGAAGCCCGCCAGGCCCTCGGTCCGGGCGACCTTGTAGATGCGGCGGTTGTAATAGGCGTCGCCCTGCGGCGAGAACCGGGTCTGGTTGTCGTCCAGCACCACCTGCACGGCGGCCGCCCCGTCCTCGGCCGGGGCTGGCGGGACCTCTGCGACCTGCACCCAGGGGGCGGGCGCGCCGTAGTTCGGCTTGTCGGCGGCGGCGGCCGGAAGGGCGCAGACCAGCGGCGCGAGCGCCACGGCGGCGAGCAGGGAACGAAACGGCAAGCGCGAACCTCCAGCAACGGGCCGCGCACGATACCCGGCATGGGCGAAAAGACTATCGCCCCAAAAGAAAACGGCGGACCGGTTTCCCGATCCGCCGTCAGCTTCAGACCTTCAGCAGGTCGTGAGGCTTAGTCCTTGCCGGCCTTCTCGCGAAGGGCCGCGCCGAGGATGTCGCCCAGCGAAGCGCCGGAGTCCGACGAGCCGAACTGCTCGATGGCTTCCTTCTCTTCGGCCATCTCCAGCGACTTGATCGACAGCGAGACGCGACGCGCCGCCTTGTCGATCTGGGTCACCTGCGCATCGACGCGGTCGCCCACGGCGAAGCGTTCCGGACGCTGGTCGGCGCGGTCGCGCGACAGGTCGGACTTGCGGATGAAGGCCGTCATCGGGGCGTCGTCGTCGCCGAACTTGACCTCGATGCCGCCGGTCGTGACCTCGGTCACCGTGACGGTGACGGTCTGGCCGCGACGGTAGGTGTCGCCTTCCATCGGATCGCCGGCCA
>NZ_JAYRSU010000027.1:0-49597 GCF_041919955.1 Phenylobacterium sp.
TCGCGACGATCTCTTCCGGCTTGTGACGCTTCCTTGCCATCTCTCGTTCCATCCAAATGGTCCTCGGACCAACATAAGGGATGGATCACTTCCTGGGGCGCAGACCACAGCGGGCCGAGCTGGCCCAGCTTTGGCGGGGTGAAGGCGGCCAGCAGCGCGCCGACCACGCCGCAGAGGGTGGCGATGGAGAGGGTGCGGGCGATCGGGCCGGCGGCTATGCCGGCGGCGTCGCCGATCCGCTCGAAATAGGCCCAGGACGCGCCGACGGCGACATAGAAGAGAAAGAGGCCGGCCAGGCCGACGATTCCGATCGGACTGATCGCCGCGGCGGGGGCCCCGGCGACGGCTTCCGACGGATCGGGGCCGGCCGGCACGAAGACCAGCAACGGACCCATCAGGGCCATGATCCCGGCGAGCGCCAGGAAGAGGCCGCCGATGCCCACCGAGGCCAGCAGAGTCGGCATCAAGGCGACGCCGGCCGACCCGACCGCCAGCTGCAGCACCACCCACCAGGCGAAGGCGGTGGTCGGGCTCTTGCTGCGGGACATGATCGGCAGGGTGATCGAGACCGCTACGCCGCCGGCCAGTCCCGCCCCGAACAGGCTCAGGGCCAGCAAGCCGGGATCCTTGACGAAGGCGGCCAGGGCGAAGAGCCCGACCAGCACGGGCAGGGCGGCGAGCAGCAGCTTTCGCCAGATCGGCTTCCTGACCAGGAAGGTCATGGGCACGCCGGCCACGCCGATGCCGCCAAGGTGGGCCGAGATGACCAGCCCGGCCTGGGCGGGGGTGAAGCCAAGCCGCTCGACCAGGGCCCCGACCACGACGGGGGCGACCCCCAGCATGAGCGGAGCGAGCGAGCCGATGACGACGGCGCTGGCGACAGTGGCGAAGGAGGCTTCGGAGGCGCCGGGCGCGGCGCTGGCGGGGGCTGGGGCGGGCATTGTCAGGCCTCTCGTTCATGTTGCGCGCGACGCGCCCTCGCCGGGCCTGTCCGCATCTGTCAGCCTAGGCGCGCCCATGTGGGCTCACTTGACGACAGGAGGCGCGGAATTGACCTATCCGAGCGTGGCGCCGCTTTCGGGCCGGTCCCGCGAATGGCGGTTGCAACCCATCTAAAAAAGTTTGATATAAAACTATGATCGTCAAGTCGGCTCGTGGGGAGGCGACGGCGATGGGGGAGCGTCAGGACGCCGCGGCCGAGCTTGAACGGCGCGATCCGGCGAACCCGGACAGATAAGATGGGGAGATGACAATGAAACACCGCCTGATCGCCTCCGGCGCGCTCGCCGCCATGCTGCTCATGGGTTCGGCGTCTGCGCAGGCCGCGGACATCGCCCGCGTCCCCTACAAGGCCGGCGAGGGCGCCAAGGGCGTCTCCAAGCTGGTCGTCGTCGACAACTACGCCTTCCCCTCGGCGGCCTATGGCACCCAGGGCGACATCCAGGCCCAGGTCGACGAGATCGTCAAAAAGATGGATGCAACACTAAAGGCCAAGGGGCTGTCGGGGATCGGCGCGATGCTCCAGCACACCATCTACCTGAAGGACGGAGGCGCCTCGCCGTTGGAGGTGCTGGGTCGCTTCCACGCCACGGCCACCGCCCTGGCGCCCAGCCTGAAGGACCAGCCGAGCGTTGGCACCATCGTGCGGGTGCCGGCTTTCGCCGACCCGAACACCCTGGTCGCCGTGGACCTGACCGCGGGCGGGCCCAAGCCCTTCGGCCGCAAGCCCTTCACCTTCGGCCCCAAGGAGATCGTCGAGACCATCGACGACGACACCCTGATCTTCACCTCGGGCCTCGAGGCGATGGACTTCGAGAACGGCAAGCTGGTCCCGACCATCGAGGAGCAGATCCCGGTCATCGTCGCCAAGCTGCAGACCGCGCTGAAGAAGCATGGCCTCGACGTCGGCAACATGGTCTCGCACAACCTCTATGTGACCAAGGGCACGGACCCGATGACGGTCATCACCAAGTTCCACGAGGAAGCGCGCAAGTACGCGCCGGGCCTGGCCCAACATCCCAGCGTCGGCACCCTGGTGGTGGTCGACGGCATGGCGGTGCCCGGCTTTCTGCTGGAAATGGACGCCGTGGCGGTGAAGGGAAATCCGGCCGACTACAAGCGCGTGCCGTTCACCGAGATGCCGATGGACATCGCCAAGACCGTCGACACCGGCAAGCTCGTCTTCGTGGCCGGCATGGAGGGCGTGGACTTCGAGAAGAAGGGCAGCGTGTCCCCCGACGTCTACGAACAGGTCGACGTGGCGGTGAAGAAGATCGACGCTTCGCTGAAGGCCGCGGGCCTTTCGATCGGCGACGTGGTCAAGGCCAAGCTCTATGTCGTGAAGGGCGCGGACCCCGAGAAGGTGCGGGCGCGGTTCAACGAGACCGCCGCGAAGCTGGCCCCGTCGCTGAAGGGCAAGCCGCCGGCGGAGACGCTGATCGTGGTCGAGGGTCTTGCCGGGCCGGCGCTGAAGTTCGAGACCAGCGTCATCGCCGCCAAGAAGTAGGACGACAGGAGGGCCGGACCGGCAGGTTCCGGCCCTCTTCTTCTCAGCCTTCCCAGCGCTTGAACACCACGCTGGCGTTCACCCCGCCGAAGCCGAAGCCGTTGGAGAGGGCGTAGTCGAAGCTGGCCTTGCGCGCGGCCAGGGCGACGAGATCCAGGCCCGCGGCGTCCTCATCGGGGTTTTCCAGGTTGAGGGTCGGCGGGATCACCTGGTCGCGCAGCGCCAGGACCGTGAAGATCGCCTCCAGTCCGCCGGCCGCGCCCAACAGGTGCCCGGTCGCCGACTTGGTCGAACTGATCGCCGGCGAGTGACCGTGGAACACCGACTTGATGGCCGCCAGTTCGCCCTTGTCGCCCACCGGGGTCGAGGTGGCGTGGGCGTTGAGGTGGCCGATGGCCGAAGGCTCCAGTCCCGCCTGGGCCAGGGCCGCGCGCATGGCGCGGGCCGCGCCGTCGCCGTCCTCGGGCCCGGCGGTCAGGTGATAGGCGTCGGCGCTGGTGCCGTAGCCGACCAGTTCGGCGATCGGCTTTGCGCCCCGGGCCAGGGCATGGTCGAGGGCTTCGATCACCATGATCCCCGCGCCCTCGCCCATGACGAAGCCGTCGCGCGCGGCGTCGAACGGCCGCGAGGCCTTTTCGGGCTGGTCGTTGAAGGCCGCACCCAGCGCGCGGGCGGCGGCGAAGCCGCCCAGGCTGACGCGGTCGATGGTCGCCTCCGCCCCGCCGGCGACGGCGATGTCGGCCTCGCCGGCCCGGATCATGCGTGCGGCGTCGCCAATAGCCTGGACGCCGGCGGCGCAGGCGGTCACGGGCGCGCCGATCGGACCTTTATAGCCATGGCGGATCGAGACCCAGCCCGCGGCCAGGTTGGCCAGGAACGACGGCACGGTGAAGGGTGAGAGCCGCCGCACGCCCTTCTCGTCGGTGATGCGCACCGCCTCGGCGATGGCCGGGAAACCGCCGATGCCGGTGGCGATCACCGTAGCGGTGCGGTGCTTTTCCGCCTCGCTCTGCGGCGCCCAGCCCGACTGAGCGATGGCTTCGTCCGCCGCCGCCAGGGCGAACTGGATGAAGCGGTCCATCTTCTTCTGATCCTTGCCCGAGACGACGGCGTCGAGGTCGAAGCCGGCCTCGGGGTCGTCCTCCTTGGACTGGACGGTCCCGGCGACCTGAGCCGGGACGTCGGGGGCGAGGTCGGGCGGCAGGCGGCGCAGGCCCGAGCGGCCCGCGATCAGCCGCGCCCAGGCCGCTTCGGTTCCGGCTCCGAGCGGGCTGACCACGCCCTGGCCGGTGACGACGATTCTACGCATGGAACTCACCTTTCAGCTTTTTCCAGAGCGAGGGCCGCACGCTCCAAGCGCACGAGGGCCTCGCGGGTTTCGTCGGCGCGGCCGTCCAGCAGCGCCGCAAGGTCGGTCTGGCTCTGCCGCCAGGCCGGTACGGACTCCCAGATCAGGGCCACGCCGGCTTCCGTCACCGCCAACCGCCGCCCGGCGCGGCCGCGGCCCCCTTCGCCGGCGATCAGACCGCGGTCTTCCAGAAGGCGCAGATTGCGCAGCAGGGCCGAGGGCTCGACCCCGACCTCCTCGGCCATGGCCGCGACCGAGCGGTGCTCGCCGCGGGCGATGACGCCGAGCAGGACGTACTGGTTGATGTTGAGGCCGAACGGCTTCAGGCGCTGGTTGAAGGCCCGGGTGACGGCGCGCGCGGCCTTGCGGCTGCGGTGTCCGAAACACTGTCCGGCCATGTCCTGAGGCAGGTCCATAAATCCGGCATATACAGGATTGTTCTGGAGAAGGCAGCCTTGATCGCGGTCAAGGCGTTCACGTGGTCGCGAGCGCAACGTCTCGTAAGCCAGGGAGGTCGCCATGCTGGACATCAAGACCGACGCAGACGCCGGATATATCGAACTGACCGTGGACGGCATGGTCGACAGGGCGGGATACGAGGCCGCCGTCCAGGCCATCGAGACGCTGCTGAAGACCCACAAGAAGATCAATGCGGTCGAGATCGTGCGCAGCTTCGGCGGCATGGAGCCCAGCCTGTGGTGGCGCGACCTGAACTACAGCTTCTCGCGCCTGGACGCCTTCGGCCGCTGCGCGGTCGTCACCGACAACGGCTGGATCGGGCCGATGGCGCGGTTCTTCGCCGCTTTCCTGTCGGTGGAGCTGCGCACCTTCGACATCAAGGACCTGGAGGCCGCAAGGGTCTGGGCCAAGGGCGGATGAGCGTGGGCAACGGGACCCATGAACACCGGTTGGGGCAGGACGTGGCTCCGCCGCGCCTCATTCCCTACGATCAGGCGACAATGGGTCCCGGTCTTGCTTCGCAAACCGGGATGACACGCGGGGCGGCGTCGGCCCGACACAACGACAGCTACCCGCCGCGCAGCCGCGCCAGGGCCTGGGGGAAGCGACGCGAGAGCGGCGCCTCGACCTCGCCGAGCATGACGGCGTAGTCGCCCGACTTCTGCGGCCGCAGTTCGGTGACGCGGGCGGCGTTGACCAGCCAGGAGCGATGCGTGCGCACGAAGCCGAGCGCAGCCAGATCCGCCTCCAGAGCCGAGAGCGCCGAGCGCATCAGCGGCTTGCGGCCGTCGGCCAGCACGAACTCGACATAGTTGCCGGCCGAGCGGGCGGCGAGGATTTCGGCGACGGGGACGCGGATGACGCGCGCCCCGTCCCGGATGTCGAAAGTCACCGCCGGCGTCGCAGCCTGGGCGCTCGATTGCGGCGCATACGCCTTGGCCAGCGCCCAGAACCCCGCCGCGCCGATGCAGTAGCCCAGCGCGTCCTTGCGCAGTTCGTAGACGAAGCGGCACGCGAGGTCGAAGTCGAAGGGGACGTGCAGAAGGCCGAAGACGAGCCCCCGCAACAGGTAGAAGCTGGTGATATGCGCGGCTGAGAAGATCAGCAGACCCAGCCCCTGGACAGCCAGCATGCGCCAGTGCGGACGGCTGCCCGGCGGAGCGATCCGGAAGGCGACCCAGCCGATCCACATCAGGGCGATGGCGCATATGGCGCTCGTCGCCTCTTCGACGATCGGGACGATGCGGGGCTCGAGCGGGCGGTCCTGGAAGGCGGTGAACGCATTCACCGTGTTCAGCGCGACGATGCCGGCGGCGTAGAGCGGGGCCGCGCGCCAGAAGACGCCGTTCGTCCCTTTTGCGTCGCCGCTCGTCACAGTCGCTCCCCCGCTCGTCCCAGCGGCGGCGCCGCGCGGACCCGCGGACTTTTCACCGCTTCGAGGCTTCTGGCCAAGTCCGCGCATCGCTCGCAACGAGGACCGTCACCGTGTCAGCCTCTCCCGCTTCCGACCGTCGCCCCGACCTCGACTGGATCCGCGTCGGCGCCTTCTTCCTGCTGATCCTTTATCACGTCGGCATGTTCTACGTGCCGTGGGACTTCCACGTGAAGTCGCCGCATCCGGTGGCGGCGCTGGAGCCGCTGATGCTGATCACCAATCCCTGGCGGCTGACCCTGCTGTTCTTCGTCTCGGGGGCCGCGACGCGGTTCATGGCCGACAAGGCGAGCGCCGGGGCGCTGGCCAGGGCGCGCACCGCGCGGCTGCTGCCGCCGCTGGTCTTCGCGGTGCTGGTGATCGTTCCGCCGCAGACCTACTACGAGATCGTCGAGAAGCTCGGCTATTCAGGGTCGGTCGCCGACTTCTATCTGAAGTACGTCACCGCCTCGGGCCACTGGCGGGTCGATGGCGCGCCGCTGATCACGCCGACCTACAACCACATGTGGTTCGTCGCCTATCTCTTCGTCTACACCCTGCTGCTGGCCGCGCTGCTGCCGCTCCTGCGGGGGCGGCTGGGAATGATGGAGCGCGGCGTGGAGAGGGCGCTGTCCGGCTGGCGGCTTCTGCTTCTGCCCTTCGCCGTCCTGGCGGCGATCCGCATCCTGCTGCTGCCGGCCTTCCCGATCACCCACGCCCTCATCGACGACTGGTACAATCACGCCCTGTCGCTGAGCGCCTTCCTGCTGGGGTTCCTGACCGCCAAGTCGGCGGCGGTGAAGGCGGACCTGATCCGCCTGCGCTGGCCGGCTCTGGCCATCGCTGTCGCCAGTTACCTCGCCTATGTGCTGGGCGGCCGGGCGCCGGGCGGCGGGCTCCTCGGCCCGGTCGTCTATGCGGCGGACCAATGGTGCGCCATCGTCGCCATCCTCGGCTTCGGGGCCAGGCATCTGACGCGAGGCGGGCCGGTCCTGACCTACCTGACCCTCGGCGTCTTCCCCTTCTACATCATCCACCAGACCTTCATCGTCGTGGCGGGGCATCACCTGGCCCGGCTGGGCCTGCCACAGGGACTGGAGGCCGCGATCCTGGTCGCCGGGACCTTCGCGACGTGCTTCCTCACCTACGAGATCGTCCGCCGCGTCGCGATCCTGCGGCCGCTGTTCGGACTGAAGCCGCAGCGGGAGCAGACCGAGATCCGTAATCGCGCGGAGATTGCGCGGGGCCACGCCTCAGGCCAATGATGGCGACGGCCAGGCTCGGACTGGCGGCCTTCGGGAGCACCCTGACGTGACCACCACTCTTCGCAATCGTTTCGCGCGCGCGGCCCTGATCGTGCTGGCGCCCATGCTGATCGCCGGCTGCGGGATCAACACGATCCCGACCAAGGACGAGAAGGCCAAGGCCGCCTGGGCCGAGGTGCAGAACCAGTACCAGCGCCGTTCGGACCTGATTCCGAACCTGGTCGAGACGGTGAAGGGCTATGCGGCCCAGGAGCGGCAGGTGCTGACCGAGGTCACCCAGGCGCGGGCCTCGGCGACCCAGGTCAAGGTCGACGCCTCGACCATCACCGACCCGGCCGCGTTCGAGAAGTACGCCGCCGCCCAGGACCAGTTGTCGGGCGTGCTCGGCCGGCTGATGGTAATCCAGGAGCGCTACCCCGAACTGAAGTCGAACGAGAACTTCATGGCCTTGCAAAGCCAGCTCGAGGGGACCGAGAACCGCATCTCCATCGCCCGGCGCGACTACAACGCCGCCGTCCAGGACTACAACACCGAGATCCGCACCTTCCCAGGCGCCCTGTGGGCCGGGACCGTGCACCGCTGGGCCAAGCCGATGCAGACCTTCCAGGCCAGCGCCGCCGCCCAGAGCGCCCCCAGCGTGAACTTCGGGGCGCCGGCCGCGCCGTCGGTATCGATGGCCCCGGCCGCAGCGCCGGCGCCGAAGGCGGCCAACGCCCAATGATCAAGCGCGCAGGACCGCGGGGCGTCCTCGCGGTCCTGATCCTTCTCTGCAGTTTCGGCGTGGCCATGGCCGCACCGAAATTCCCGCCCCTGACCGGCCGGGTGGTCGACGACGCCAATATCCTGTCGCCGCAGACCGAGGCCGAGCTGACGCAGGAACTGGCGACGCTGGAGACCCAGACCGGACGCCAATTGGTGGTGGCGACCCTGCCCGACCTGCAGGGCTACGAGATCGAGGATTACGGCTACCAGCTGCTGCGCACCTGGGGGATCGGCGACAAGGACCGCGACGACGGCGTCGTCCTGATCGTGGCGCCCAGCGAGCGGAAGGTGCGAATCGAGGTCGGCTACGGCCTGGAGCCGGTGCTGACCGACGCGCTTTCCAGCCTGATCATCAACCGGGCGATCATTCCGGCCTTCAAGCAGGGCGACATGGAGCAGGGGGTGGTCGACGGGACGCGCGCGATCATCAAGCAGCTCTCCCTGCCCGACGACGAGGCCAAGGCGGCCGCCGCGACCCAGACCCAGAAGGCGCGCAGCAGCGGCGGCGAGATCGGCCCCGCCACGATCCTGGTCATCTTCATCGTATTCTGGCTGCTCAGCGGCGTGCTGGGCGGTTTCGGCCGCCGGCGGCGCGGGGGCCTCTGGTGGCTGCTGCCGCTGATCCTGAACAGCAGCAGCCGCGGCGGAGGCGGCTGGAGCGGCGGCGGGGGCGGCGGCTTCGGAGGGGGCGGCTTCGGCGGCGGCGGGTTCAGCGGGGGCGGGGGCTCCGGCGGCGGCGGCGGGGCCTCGGGGAGCTGGTGAGATGCTGACGCAATCGGACAGGGCGCGCATCGAGGCCGCCATAAAGGCGGCCGAGGCCGGCACGACCGGCGAGATCTATTGCGTGGTGGCCGGCGAGTCGTCCGACTACCGCGAGGTGCCGCTGGCCTGGGGCGCGATCGCTGCGCTCGGCGCGCCCGCGGTGTTGCTGGCGGCGGGAATCCACGTCACCGCGCCGGACGACTTCGGCGGCGGCTGGACCGCAGCCCAGATGACCACGGCGGCCGAGGGCGCGGCGCGAGCGGCGCTGAGCGGGGCGATCCTGCTGCAGTGCCTGCTGTTCGCGGTGGTGGCGATCGTCGTGGCGATTCCGCCGATCCGCCGGTTCATGACCCCGCGCGGCCTGAAGCGCGAGCGGGTGCGCCGCCGTGCGCAGGAGCAGTTCCTGGCCAAGAACCTGCAGGCGACGCGCGATCGGACCGGGGTGCTGATCTACGTCTCGGCCAAGGAGCACATGGCCGAGCTGATCGCCGACGAGGGGATCGCGGCCAAGGTGCAGAACGCCGCCTGGGAAGGCGCCATGGCCCGCCTGGTCGACGGGGTCCGCGCCGAGCGCGCGGCCGAGGGCTTCGAGGACGCCATCAGCCTGTGCGGTGCGATCCTGGCCGAGCACTTCCCGCCGCGCGAGGGCGACAATCCGAACGAGCTGTCGGATTCGGTGGTGGTGCTGGACTAGCCCGCGTAGCGCGCTTCCATCAGGTCGATCTCGCGGATCAGCTTGCGGGCAGACTCGTCGTCGAGCTGGCGCGTGCGGGCCAGGCGGAAGACCGCGTCGCGTTCGGCGCGCAGGCCGGCGAGGCGCAGGCGGCGCTCGATCTGGTCGAGCTTCTGCCCCAGGGCCTGGGCCTCGGGCCCCTGCTCGCGGCGGTCGATGCGCAGCCGATAGAGCTCCATCACCCGGGCCGAGGCCTCGGTGTAGAGGTCGGCGTCGGAGCGGCCCTCGGCCAGATCGTGCTGGGTCTGCTCGATGGCCTGGATGGCGGCGTGGGCGGCGGCGACACGGGCCTTGTCGACGGCGTTCTGCTTCGACGGTTCGGGCGGCAGTTCCAGCCCTTTCAGCAGGCGCGGCAGGGCGATGCTGGCGACGACCAGCGAAACGATGATCACCCCCGCGGCCAGGAAGATGGCGAGGTTGCGGGCCGGGAAGGCGCTGCCGTCGGCCAGCACGAAGGGAAAGGTCAGCACCCCGGCCAGGGTGATGGCGCCGCGCACGCCGGCGAACGACATGGCCGCCACCAGCGGCCAGCTCATCGGCGGCGGGGTCTGGCCCTTGCGGCCGGCGCGGAACAGGGTCAGGCGCAGCGAGGCCAGCACCCAGAGGAAGCGCAGGAAGGCGAGGGCGGCGCTGATGGCCAGGACGTAGACGATCAGCCACCAGGGCTCCTCGTGGCCGGTCAGGCGCACGTTCTCGGCGGCCCTGGCCAGGATGCTGGGCATCTGCTCGCCCAGCAGGACGAAGATCACCCCGTTGAGGACGAACTGGATGGTGTCCCAGACGGCGGACCGACGCACCCGGGTCAGGGCCATGGCCTGGCCGGTCTGCTCGGTGAAGCTCATGGTGACGCCGGCGGCGACGGCGGCGAGGATGCCCGAGCAGTGCAGCTCTTCGGCCAGCAGGTAGGCGCCGAACGGGATCAGCACGCTGATCAGGATCTGGGCGCTGACGTCCTCGCCGAACCTGCGGCTGATCAGGGTCTTGGCCCGGTTGATCGTCCAGGTGACGCCGACCCCGATGGCGACGCCGCCGATCGCCACCCACAGGAACGCGCCGACCGCGTCCTTCAGCGAAAAGGCGCCGGTCACGGCGGCCGCCACAGCGAAGCGCATGCAGACGAGGCCCGAAGCGTCATTCAGCAGCGATTCCCCCTCCAGGATGTGCATCATCCGCTTGGGGATCGGCGCGCGCGAGGCGATGGCCGAGACCGCGATCGGGTCGGTCGGCGAGAGCACGGCCGCCAGCGCGAAGGCGACCGCCAACGGCATGGCCGGGATCAGCCAGTGAATCAGCAGCCCAACACCGACCACGGTGAACACCACCAGGCCCAGGGCCAGCTCCAGCACGATGGCGCGGTCGCGGAAGAGGTCGTCCTTGGGAATGCGCCAGCCGTCGAGGAACAGCAGCGGCGGCAGGAACAGCAGGAAGAAGATCGACGGCTTGAGGTCGACCGTCGGGACGACCGATAGGGCGATGATCGCCCCTAGTCCGATCTGCACGAGCGGCAGCGGCAGGCGGATCGCCTTGGCCAGCGTGCCGCTCAGAACGACCGCGAGCAGCAGGAAGAGGACGGTGGTTATGGTGGTCAAGGACGTCCCCTACTCACGACTGCAGTCCGCGGGCCCTAGCCCTTGAAGCTGTCCTTGGCGGCGCGGACCGCGGCGAAGGCCTCATGATCGGCGGGGGCGGACAGGCCAAGCCGTCCGGCCAGCTGCGGCGCGCGCAGGAAGGGGTTGGTCGCCTTCTCCAGGCCGATGGTGGTCGGCACCGTCCACTCGCCGCGTTCGCGCGCCGCGAAGATCGCCTCGGCCCGAGCCTTCAGCGCCGTGTCGTCGTCCACCGACAGGGCGAAGCGCGCGTTGGAGGCGGTGTATTCGTGGGCGCAGTAGACCTGGGTGTCGTCGGGAAGGTCCGCCAGGCGCTGGAGGCTGGCCCACATCTGCTGGGGCGTGCCTTCGAACAGTCGCCCGCAGCCCAGCGCGAACAAGGTGTCGCCGACGAAGGCGGCGCGGTCGGCGGCGTCGAAATAGGCGACGTGACCCAGGGTGTGGCCGCCGCTCTCGATCACCTCGAAGCGGGTCTGGCCCAGCATCACGACGTCACCGCCGGCGACCACGCGATCGGGGGCCTGGCCGATCCGCTCGACCTCCTGCGGGCCGACCACGGTCGCGCCGGTGGCGGCGGCGATGTCGGCGTTGCCGCCGGCATGGTCGGGATGCCAATGGGTGTTAAGTATCAGGTCGAGCTTCCAGCCCAGCTTGTCCAGCTCGGCCAGGATCACCTTGGCGTCGGGCGTGTCGATGCAGGCGGCGAGGCCGGTGGCGTCGTCGCGCACCAGGAAGCCGTAGTTGTCGGAAAGGCAAGGAAACTGGTGGACGGTGATCGACATGGCTATCTCCTGGCGCTCAAGGCGATTTAGGGTCGCCGACGCCGCAAGTCGAGAATAAGCCTGTTATGCGCCGCGACGTCCTCGAACTCCGCCAGTTCTACGCCACCCCGCTGGGCCGTGCGGCGCGCGAGATGGTGTCGCGAAAGGTGCTCGAGACCTGGGGCGACGCCCGCGACCTCGACGTCCTCGGCCTGGGCTACGCCACCCCGGTCCTCAGCGCGATCGCGCCGGCGGCGCGGCGTGTGGTGGCCGCCATGCCCGCCCAGCAGGGGGTCGAGCTGTGGCCGCTCGAGGGCCGCAACCTCGCATGCCTGGCCGAGGAGGACGCCCTGCCGTTCCAGAACGCCTTCTTCGACCGGATCCTGGCCGTCCACGCCCTCGAGGAGAGTCCCGATCCGGTGGCGCTGCTGCGCGAGGTCTGGCGCGTGCTTTCGCCGACCGGCCGGGTGGTCGTGGTCACCGCCGCGCGCAACGGCCTGTGGGCCAATGCGGAAAAGACGCCTTTCGGCCATGGCCGACCCTACACGCGCAGCCAGCTGGCCGACCTGCTGCGCGAGGCCGAGCTGGAGCCGACCGGCTGGACCCGCGCGCTCTACGTGCCGCCGGTAAGCTGGCTGGCCGGCTGGGCCGAGGGTTTCGAGCAGGCCGGCTCGCGCCTGTGGCCGGGTTTCGCCGGACTGGTGCTGACCGAGGCGGTGAAGGAGAGCTTCGCGATCAAGGCGCGTCCGGCGCGCGCGCGCGCGGTCGTGGCGCGTCCGGCCCTGTCGCCATTGCCGGCCAGCCGGGCGCCTGTTTCGCGGGCGCCGCGACGTCATGGCTAGGCAGACCCTTGGAGGCGGCGCCGTCAGGCCCTAGGTTCGTGGCGAGTCTTGGGAGTAGCGCCATGAAGATGATCGTCGCGGTGATCAAGCCAAGCCGGCTGGACGCGGTGCTGGAAGCCGTGACGGAAGCGGGCGCTTCGGGCCTGACCGTCACCGAAGTGCGCGGCTACGGCCGCCAGCGCGGCAAGACCGAGGTCTATCGCGGCGCCGAGTACGAGGTGAAGCTGCTGCCCAAGGTGAAGCTGGAAATCGCCGTGCCGTCCGACATCGCCGAAGCGGTGATCGAGGCGGTGACGCGCACCGCCAACACCGGAAAGATCGGCGACGGCAAGGTGTTCGTGCTCGACCTCGAACAGGCGCTGCGCATCCGCACCGGCGACCGCGACGCCGCGGCCATCGCCGGCTAGGACAGCAGGAATTCCCCGCTCGCCCCGGCGTGGGCGAGGTTGGTGTCGATGACCGCCGGATCGACGTCCGAAGCCGCATGAGCGGTGTGCTCGGGCGTGGCCCGGCCGTAGCCCTGGCCGCCGAACAGCAGGTAGCCGTCCTCCTTGCCGTCTCCGTCGAGGTCGACGCCGACCCGCTCGCCCGGCGTGGGCGTCGCCGTCAGGGTGGAGTTTTCGTTGTAGCCGTGCGTTCCGCCGAAGATGTTCGCCTCGTCGGTGCGGGACGTGACGACGACCTCCTTGTTGCGGAAGATCACCTTGTCGCCGTCGGCCATGGAGAAATCCATGACCACGCCGAGCAGGCCGTCGGGCGCCGGCGATCCCTTGATCACGAAGGTGTCCGCGCCCTTGCCGCCAATGGCGATGGTCGAACCCGACAGCATCAGCTGGTCGTTCCCGTCGCCGCCGTCCAGCACGTCGAAGGCGCCCTGGGGGGCGGTCCCGCCATCCAGGGTGTCGTCGCCCGCTCCGCCATAGAGATGATCGGCGCCGCCGCCGCCTTGAATGCTGTCGTTCCCCGCACCGCCGTGGATGGTGTCGTCGCCATCGCCGCCGTGCAGGGTTTCGTTCTGCTGGACGCCATGAGCGACCGCGCGCTCGACTTCCGGGGCGACCGAAGCGGCCGGCGCTTCCTGTGTCGGCGTCTCGGTCTCGGACCGGATCTCGACGGCCTTTTCCTCCGGCGCGGTCTCAGGCGCGCTCACGGGCTCGGAATGGTCGGCCGCAGTCACGGCCGTGTTGCGCTCCTCGGCGCGCGCCTCGGGGGCGGCGATGTCCGAACGCTGATCCTCGCTGGTCGAGGCGGCGACCGCCGCCACCGCCACCACCATCTCGCCGCCCGCCATCGGGGTCGCATGCGGCGGCTCGACCGCCGCGTCGGCGTCGTTGACGTCGTAGATGAAGCTCGCGGCGACCACGAGGGCGATGAAGGTCTGCACCTGGCGGGCGCTGAGCGAGACCACCACATCGTCGCGATGTTCACGCCAGTCGCCGCCCAGCAGGCGATCGCACGCCGACCAGAGGGTCTCGCCCTCCTGGATCGCGTCGGCCGAGGCGTCGTGGATCACGAACTGGCCGTTGATGCGGGCGACGTGGATCAGGACTTCCTCCTGGTCGTCCTTGATCACGCACCAGGGGTCGCCCTCGTCGGTCATGCCGTACACGACCTCGACCTTCGCCCCGTCCGCGCCCAGGCGGTCGGCGAGTTCGGACAGCCGCGCGCGCTCGGCGGCGGTCCATCCTCCCCCGGCGTTCGGCCGCGGCTCAAACGCGATGACGTTCGACATTGCGACTGTGGTCCTCAGCCCCTGCCGGCCAGCCGCGCCTTAGGCGCGTCCTCGGCGGCGTCCCCGAACAGCAGCCTGTACAACTCAGGCTCGTAGTAGCGAAGCAAGGTACGCGCAAATTCGGCAGGATCGAGGCCGATCGCCTGCGCCCAGGCGCCTTGCGTCTCGATCGGAACCCGGCCGAGGCCGCTCTCCACCTGCGAGACGAAGGTGTAATAGCGCAAGCCGACCTTCTCGGCCAGTTCGGCCTGGGTCAGGCCCGCAGCTTCGCGGCCGGCCTTCAGCCAGCGTCCGGCTTCCTGGCGCAGACTCTTGGTCGCCGCCGCGCGCGCAGGATCAACCGCGGCTCTTGGCATGTCTCAACTCCTTCGGCTCGCGCGGCGAAACTGGCCGCGGACCCATCATTGCGCACTTGACCGGCAAATGTACAGTATTTACGAAACGTATTCATACGAGACGTGTAACGCCTCGTCGTCTTCATATCATGGGTCTGTGGCAGCCGCCACGTCGTGAGGCCCGTCTGGAGTGATCATGCGCCTTCGCCATGTCCTGCTTGCCGCCGCATCGCCCATCTGTCTGATGGCGGGCGCGGCGCAGGCCGAAACCGCCATCTCGACCGCCGTCACCAATCCGGTGGCCACCGCGACCGCCGCCAACGGCGCGCGCGACGACATCAAGATCACGTCGGCGGGCTCGGTGAAGCCGACCGGCGGCGTGGCGGTGACGCTGAACAGCAACAACAGCGTGACCAACGAAGGCGCGATCGCGATCCAGAACGCGAACGACGCGACCGGCATCCTGGCCCTGGGCGGCATGACCGGCGAGATCAAGAACGCCGGCTCGATCACGATCGACGAGAGCACCGAGATCAAGGACGCCGACGGCGATGGCGACAACGACGGTCCGTTCGCGACCGGATCGCGCCGCTTCGGCATCCGGGTCGCCGGCCCAGGCGCCTTTCACGGCTCGGTCGTGCAGTCGGCCGGCTCCATCGTGGTCGAGGGCAACGATTCGGCTGCGATTTCGGTCGAGACCGGTATCGACGGTTCGGTTCGAACCGCCGGCACGATCTCGGTTGTCGGCGACCGCTCGTACGGCGTCCATACGGCCGGCACGGTCGGCGGCGACGTGGCGATCCTGTCGTCGGTCGCGACCGTGGGCCAGGGCAGCGTCGGCGTCGCGACGGACGACAATGTCGGCGGCAAGCTGGTCATCGGCAACACGGTGACCGCCACCGGCTTCCGCTACACCACCCGCCCGTCCGACGCGGCGGTGGCCAAGCTCGACGCCGACGACCTGCTGATCGGCGGCCCTGCGGTGCGCGTGCGCGGCGACGTCTATGGCGGACTGCTGGTGGACGCTCCGCCGCCGGACCTCGACAAGAACGATCCAGACGAGGACAAGGACGGCGTTCCCGACGCCCAGGAGACCACCGGCTCGGTGTCGTCCTTCGGGTCGGCTCCGGCGATCCTGGTCGGCTC
Source organism: Phenylobacterium sp. (assembly GCF_041919955.1). Lineage (GTDB taxonomy): Bacteria > Pseudomonadota > Alphaproteobacteria > Caulobacterales > Caulobacteraceae > Phenylobacterium. The sequence goes on from NZ_JAYRSU010000027.1 coordinate 15,670, forward strand.
GGACAGCCGCGACGTGCGGCTCGGCGTCGGCGGGACCGGGGTCAACGCCTACGGCGCCAACATCAAGGGCACGGTCCAGGCGGCGGGGATCTATGACGGGATCAACGCGACGGCGGTCCAGTTCGGCGGATTGGGCGGCAGGGTGACGATCGACGGCGGCGTCCGCGTCGGCGGTACGGTCGCGGCGACCGCGGCCAAGGGCTCGGCCACGGCCATGAAGTTCGGCGCGGGCGCGTCGACCCCGACGATCAAGGTCGATGGCGGGGCGATCAAGGCGACGGCCGCCGCAACCGATGCGGTCGACGTGCGGGCGATCCAGATCGACGCCGGGGCGTCCGTCGGCACGTTGGGCAATTCGGGCGAGATCTCCGCGGCGATCACCGGGACCAAGGGCTCGGCGACGGCGATCCTCGACGCTGCAGGCTCTCTCAGCCTCATCGAGAACGTCAACAAGATCTCCGCGACCATCACCCCCGCCGACGCGACCCAGGCGGTCGCCGGCAAGGCTGTGGCTATGGACCTGCGGGCCAACACCTCGGGCGTGACCGTGCGCCAGGGCCCCAACAGCGCCTCGACCATCACTCCGACCATCACCGGCGATGTCCTGTTCGGCTCCGGCCCGGCGCGGCTGGAACTGCTGGCCGGCGTGCTCAACGGCGCAGTGGCCTTCGGGTCGGGGGCCGACACCCTGACGATCGACGGCGGCGCCAAGATGACCGGGGCCCTGACCGACGCGGGCGGCGGCCTGACCGTCAACATCGCCAAGGGCCGGCTGACGGCGACCAACGCCGACGTCATCAACCTGAGCTCGCTGACCCTCGGCGCGACCGGCGAGATGGTGCTGACCGCCGATCCGACGGCCGGCAAGTCTACCCAGCTCAACGTGGCGGGCGCGGCCAACCTGGCCACCGGATCGAAGCTCGGCCTGCGCTTCACCTCGAAGCTGAACGCGCCGACGACCTTCACCCTGATCAAGGCGGGAAGCCTGACGGCGGGCACGCTGGACCAGAGCCTGCTGGGCTCCACGCCCTGGCTCTACAAGGCCGAGCTGCGCGTGGACGGCGCCAACAACTCGGTGCTGGCCGACGTGCGCCGGCGGACCGCCTCGGAAGCCGGGCTGAACGCGGCCGAGACCGCCGCCTACGACGCCGTGTTCGCCAATTTCGACCGCGACGCCACGGTCCGCGACGCCCTGCTGGGGAAGACCGACCAGGCCGGCTTCGCCAAACTGTACGACCAGTTCCTGCCTGACTTCACCGGCAGCCTGTTCCACACGCTGTCGGCGGCTTCGAGCGCCACGAACCGGGCGATCGACGAGACTGACGGTCAGCTCTCGGGCGAGGGCCTGCGGGTCTGGACCCAGGAGATCGCGTTCCTGGTCAAGCGCGACGTCGATCGCACGACCAATTACGACGCCGACGGCTTCGGCATTGCGGGCGGGGTCGAGGCGCCGTTCGACGGGATCGGCACGTTGGGCCTGTCGACCAGTTTCGTGAACGTCAATGTCGACGACGCCTTCTCCTCGGCCGCCGAGTCGCTGGGCGGCCAGGTGTTCTCGGCCGGGGTCTACTGGCGCGATACGGCCGGCGGCCTGACGGCCAATCTCGGCCTGAACGGCGGCTACGCCTCGCTCAAGAGCACCCGCACGCTCTCGGATCCCGAGGCGGGGCTGAACAAGTCCGCCAAGTCCGATTGGAGCGGTGTGACCTTCGCCGCCCATGCCGGCCTTTCCTATCTTGCCCAGTTCGGCCGCTTCTTCGCCAAGCCCCAGGCGTCGGCCGACTACTTCCTGCTCAGGGAAGACGGTCGCACCGAGTCGGGCGGCGGCGCGGCCATGGATCTTTCGATCGACAAGCGTTCGAGCAATCAGCTCAGCGCCTTCGCAGGTGTCACCGTTGGAGCCCGCTTCGGCGAGGAGAGCGCCTTTGTCTGGGTTCCCGAGCTGACCGCCGGATGGCGTCAGGCAGCCGGCGACGGAGTGGACGTCACGACCGCCCGCTTCGTCGCCGGAGGTCCTGCCTTCAGCATGGCCGCGCCGGACCTGTCGGGCGGCGGGCCGGTGCTGCGCCTCGCCCTGCGGGGCCAGGGCGAATACTTCGACTTCGCCGTCGAGGGCGGCGGGGAAATCCGCGACGACTACGAGGCCTATGACGGCCGGGTGGTGGTCCGCTTCGTGTTCTGATGGAGTTTGGTGTGATGACGCTTCTGGCTGGGGCCCTTCTGACGATAGGCGCGGTGTTGGTCAGCCTGGCCCGCCGTACCTACGGACGACCGCCGCTTTGGCGCTCGTGGGCGGCCCTGGGCGGAGCGGCTCTATGCCTTTGTCTCGGCGCCGGCCTGGTCGTCGTCGAGCCGAAGGCGTTGGTGGAGACGCCGGTCATTTTCGTGGCCGGCTTCTGCCTCTTCGAGGGGAGCCTGGCGCTCCTCAGCCTGATGGCTGCGGCAGGACGCCCGCAGCCCAAATGGCTCTCCTAAAGCGGCGCTTTCCCCCGGGTGGTAAGTCCCCCCACCACCTGCCGCTATTCGAAGAGGCTGCCCGGGGGCGGAGCCGGCGTGCTTGGAGGCGCCGGCTCCGCCTTTCGGCTCAGGAGGAACAGGGCGTTCTCGGACCGCCAGTTCTCGATCGGCCGCGTTGGGTCGATCTGACGCGCCGGCTTGCCGGGGATGAGCGAGGCGCAGGCCTCGATCCGCAGCTCGAGATCGGCGCATAGCGCGATGAAGTCGCGCAGCGTGCACAAATGGATGTTCGGCGTCGACCACCAGGGTTCGGGCAGCGCCTTGGTCTCGGGCATGCGCCCGGTGGTCAGCAGCGCCCAGCGCACCCGCCAGTGGCCGAAGTTCGGCAGGGACACCACCGCCCGGTCGGCGATCCGCAACAGTTCGCTCAGCACGTGCCGCGGGTCGCGCACCTGCTGCAAGGTCTTGGACAGGATCGCGTAGTCGAACGCCTTGCCGGGGAAATGATCGAGGTCGCGGTCGGCGTCGCCCTGGACCACGGCCAAGCCGCGCGCCAGGCAGGCGGCGACGCCCGCGCCCGACAGCTCCAGCCCCTGGCCGTCGATCTGCTTCTGCTCGGTCAGCAACTCCAGCAGCTCGCCCTCGCCGCAACCGACGTCGAGCACGCGGGCCCGTGGCCGCACCAGGCGCAGGATCTCCGCGAAGTCGTCACGCATGGGCGATGCCCCGCTTCTCCGCGCCCGCCGCCAGGAAGCCGCGCAGGGCCGAATCGAGCGCCGGTTCGTCGAGGAAGAAGGCGTCGTGGCCCTTGTCGGTCTCGATCTCGGCGAAGCTGGCGCGACAGCCTGCAGCGTTGAGCGCGCGGACGATGTCACGACTTTCTGCCGTGGAGTAGAGCCAGTCGGACGAGAACGACAGCACGCAGAACCGGACGTGCCGCGCCTGCTGGAACGCTGCGGCCAGCACCCCGTCATGCCGGGCGGCGAGGTCGAAATAGTCGAGGGCGCGGGTGATGTAGAGGTAGGAATTGGCGTCGAAGCGGTCGACGAAGCTGGCGCCCTGGTGGCGCAGGTAGCTCTCGACCTGGAAGTCGGCGTCGAAGCCCCAGGACAGGCCGTCCCGCTGCAACTCGCGGCCGAACTTCCGCTGCAGGGCCTGCTCGGAGAGATAGGTGATATGGGCGGCCATCCGCGCCACGGCCAGCCCCTTTTCCGGCCGCACGCCCTGGCGCTCGTAGTCGCCGCCGCGCCAGTCGGGGTCGGCCATGATCGCCTGACGGCCCACCTCGTGGAAGGCGATGTTCTGGGCCGAGTGGCGGGCGGCCGCGGCGATGCAGATCGCGGAGAACAGCTTCTGCGGATAGTCGGCCGCCCATTGCAGCACCTGCATCCCGCCCATGGAGCCGCCGACCACGGCGAACAGGGTCTCGATCCCCAGGGCCTCGACCAGCATGGCCTGGGCCCGCACCATGTCGGCGATGGTGATCACCGGGAAGGAGAGGGCGTAAGGCGCGCCCGTCGCCGGATCGAGCGCCGCCGGGCCCGTCGAGCCCATGCAGCCGCCGATGACGTTGGTGCAGATGATGAAGTGCCGCGCCGGATCGAGCGGCAGGCCTGGTCCGATGACCCGGTTCCACCATCCCGGCTTGCCGGTCACCGGATGTATCGACGCCGCATGCTGGTCGCCCGTAAGGGCGTGACAGACCAGGACAGCGTTCGACCGGTCGGCGTTCAGCACGCCATAGGTCTTGTACGCAATCTCCAGGGGCGCGAGCAGCGCGCCGGAGTCCAGACGCAGCGGCTGGTCGGCGGGGAAGCGATGGACGCCGCCGCCCGTTTCGGCGGCCTCGCGCGCGAATGCGGTCATGCTTTCGCTTGGACCGCCAAGCTCAATCTCTGTCAACAGCTTCGCGGATGGCGTCTGGCCCGCTATGAGGGTCTGGCGCTTGGGGGCGCGGCGAGTGACATGAGGAGCGCGGCGGAGCGTCGATGGACCGGCTTATTCTTTTGCGGCACGGCAAGGCGGAACGGGATTCCGCGAGCGGCGAGGACTTCGACCGCAAACTGACGGACCGCGGCGTGCGCGAAGCCGGCGCCATGGCGGCGAATCTGGCCGATCTGGGCCTGACGCCGGATGTCGCCCTGGTGTCCTCTGCGGTGCGCACGCGTGAGACCTGGGCCGCGGCGAGCGCCGCGTTTCCCGATTGCGCGGCGCGGTTCGAACGCTCGCTCTATCTGGCCGAGGAGCGGGTGATCCGCGACCTGGCCGAATCGGCGGGCGAGACCTCGCGCACCGTAATGGTGGTCGGCCACAATCCTGGCTTGCAGGAGCTGGCGATCCGGCTGCTGGCGGAAGGCTCGGCCCCCTCGACCCTGATCGCCCGCGCGCATGCGGCTTTTCCCACCGCCGCCGCCGCGGTCTTCCTCTTCGACGCCGCCGGCCGTCCTGCCTATGACGGCCTCTTCTTCCCGCGGGGCTGAGGTGGGGCGCATCTACAAGATCCTGTCGCGGGCCGAATGGGACGCGGCCCGCGGCGCCGGCGTCTTCGCCGGGGCGGCGGTCGACCTCGCCGACGGCTTCATCCATTTCTCGACCGCGGCCCAGGCCGCCGAGACGGCGCGCCGCCACTTCGCCGGCCAGGCCGATCTGGTGGTGCTGGAGATCGAGGCCGACGACCTCGGCGAGGCGCTGAAGTGGGAGCCCTCGCGCGGCGGCGACCTCTTCCCGCATCTCTACGGGGCGTTGGCGACCGACAAGGTGCGCGCGGTGACCGAGGCGCCGCTCGGCGACGACGGCGTTCCGCAACTGGGGAACCTGGCATGAGCCTGCACGACATCGCCGCCCGCGCCCTGCATGTCCTCGATCCCGAGGACGCGCACCGATTCACCATCCGCGCCCTGGCCGCCGGACTGGGACCGCACGGCGGGGCGGACGATCCGATCCTGGCGACCACGGTGGCGGGCCTCGCCTTGCCCAACTGCGTGGGCCTGGCGCCGGGCTTCGACAAGAACGCGGAGGTGTTCGGCCCCATGCTGCGCGCCGGCTTCGGGTTCGTCGAATGCGGCACGGTCACGCCGCTGCCCCAGGCCGGCAATCCGCGACCGCGCCTGTTTCGGCTGCCGGAAGACCGCGCAGTGATCAACCGCATGGGATTCAACAACGAGGGGCTGGAGGCGTTCGCCGCGCGGCTCGCGCGGCGCGGCCCCGGCGTGGTCGGGGCCAATATCGGCGCCAACAAGGACGCCGAAGACCGCATCGCCGACTATGTCACCGGCCTGAAGCGGCTGTGGGGCCTGGCCTCCTACTTCACGGTCAACATCTCCTCGCCCAACACGCCGGGCCTGCGCGCATTGCAGACCAAGGCCGCGCTGGAGGAGCTGCTGGGCCGCGTGGCCGAGGCGCGGGACGCGCTGCCGCGCGAGGGCCTGGTCCCGATCTTCCTGAAGGTCGCGCCCGACCTGGAGGACGGCGAGGTCGAGGCCATCGTCGAAACCGTGGTGGGGGCGGGCCTTTCAGGGATCATCGTCTCGAACACCACGGTCTCGCGCGAGGGGCTCGCCTCGGCGAACGCGAGCGAGACCGGCGGCCTCTCCGGCCCGCCGCTGATGGCGCTCTCGACGCGGATGCTGGCCGCCTTCGCGCAGGCTGCGGCCGGTCGGGTGGCGCTGCTCGGTGCTGGCGGGATCGCCTCGGGGGCTGACGCCTACGCCAAGATCCGGGCCGGCGCCGAGGCCGTCCAACTCTATTCGGCGATGGTCTACGAGGGGCCAGGCGTGGTCACCCGCGTCAAGCGCGACCTGGCCGCTCGGCTGCGTGCGGACGGCTTCGCCAGCGTCGCCCAGGCCGTGGGCGCCCGTTGACGGTCAGCCCGTCCATTGTCGAGCTTGCGGCCAAACCCCGCGTTGCCGAACCGTTCCCGGTGAAGTAACGGGGAGTTGTGATGGCGGACGCCCCCTCTCCCCCGGCGCCCAAGCCGCCCGCGCGCCGCTTCTTCTGGCCGGGCGGTCTGTCCGCGCGTCTGCTGATTCTGACCATCCTGTTCGTCGCCGGCGCCAGCGCCTTCGCCTTGCCGGCCGCCCTGGCCTCGTTCGAGGAGCAGTGGCTGCTCGACCGCGTGCGCGCGGCCGAACTCGCCTCCATGGCCACCGAGGTCGCCCCTGACCAGGTGCTGAGCGAGAACCTGGCCTCGCAGCTGCGCGACACCGCCGGCGTGCAGACGGTCGCCATCCTCGACAACGACGGCAACCGCTTCCTGAAGGTGCCTGGCCCGCGGCTGGAAGAGCCGCCCTATCTGGTCGACCTGCGTGACCAGGCGCCGGCCTCCTGGCTGTCGGCGCCTTTCCAGACCCTGTTCGGGGGCGACGGCCGCATGGTGCGGGTGGTGGCCGAGCCGCGCTTCTACAAGGCCCAGTTTATCGAGGTGGTGGCGCCGGACACCGAACTGAAGGCCGAACTGCGCGACTATCTCTGGCGGCTGCTGGCGATCATGGGCTTCGTCTCGGTGCTGGCCGGCGGCCTGGTCTATCTGTCGCTCAACTACTTCCTGGTCCGGCCGATGCAGCGGATCACCCGCTCGATGGAGCGGTTCGCGGCCGATCCCGAGGATCTGGACGCGCATATCGACCCCTCCGGCCGTCGCGACGAGATCGGCCGCGCCGAGGTGCAGCTCGACCGAATGCAGGAGGAGCTGCGCGCCGCCCTGAACTCGCGGGCCCGCCTGGCAGCACTGGGCGAGGCGGTGGCCAAGATCAATCACGACCTGCGCAACATGCTGACCAGCGCCCAGATCGCGTCCGAGCGGCTGGCGGCGCTGAAGGACCCCAAGGTGACCCAGGCCCTGCCACGCCTGGAACGAGCGCTGGACCGGGCGGTGAAGCTGGCCACCGACGTGCTGACCTACGGCAAGACCGAGGAGGCCGCGCCCGATGCGCGCGCGACCCCGCTGTCGCCTGCACTGGAGGCGGCCTCGGAAGAAGCGCGGCTGTCCCCCGATGGCATGCAGCTGGTCTCGCTGGTGGCCGAGGATGAGCAGGTGAACGCCGACCCCGACCAGCTGCACCGTATCCTCGTCAACCTGATGCGCAACGCGCGCGAGGCGGTGGAGCTGCAGGCCGACCGCGATCGGCCGGGAAGGATCGAGGTGACGCTGTCCCAGGCCGACGGCGTCAGCATTATCCGCTTGGCCGACAACGGACCGGGCGTTTCGGAGCGCGCGCGCGAGCGGCTGTTCCAGCCCTTCGCCGGATCGACCCGGCCGGGCGGCGCGGGCCTTGGCCTGGCTATCGCCCGCGAGCTGGCCCAGGGCCATGGCGGGGATTTGCTGCTGGCGGAGACGGGGCCGCAGGGCTCGGTCTTCGAGCTGCGTCTGCCAGGAACCCCGCCGCCGCTGGCGCCGCCGCCGAAGCGGCGGCGCACCAAGACCTCGGAAGCCTAGAACCCTTTCGCGACGCCCTCGCGGCGGTCGTCGGCGCCGCCTTGCAGGCCTTGCGGCGTCACCTTGACCCCGTGCAGGCCGGAACCCTCGCCGCCGCTGCCCCTGAAGACCACGCCCTTGGCGGCCAGGGCGTCGACGACGCCCGGCGCATAGCGGGCCGGCTCGGAGGCGAAGCTGTCGCCGCGCGCCACCAGGTTGGGCAGCCTGAAGGCGTCGTCGACGCTCATCTTCCAGTCCAGGATCGCGACCAGGGCCTTGAGGTTATAGGCTAGGATCGAGTTGCCGCCCGGCGAGCCGACGGCGGCGACGAACCGGCCCTGGCGGTCCAGCACGATGGCCGGGGCCATGGACGAGCGCGGCCGCTTGCCGGGAGCCACCGCGTTGGCCGCCTGCGTCCCGTCGGCGTTCTTCGGCGACCACGAGAAGTCGGTCAGCTGGTTGTTCAGGAAGAAGCCGCCGACCATGCGGCCGGTGCCGAAGATGCTCTCGACGGTGGTGGTCATCGAGACCACGTCGCCCGCCGCATCGACCACCACGAAGTGCGAGGTGCCGCCGGGCTCGTTGGTCGCGTCGGGCGCCAGGGCGCCGGCCCCGCGTGGCTTGCCGGGCGCCGGGGCGGGGCCGGCGACCTCGCCGATCAGCTTGGCGCGTTCGGCGACATAGGCCGGATCCAGCAGGCCCTCGATCGGCACCGGGGTGAAGTCGGGGTCGCCGAAATAGCGGTCGCGGTCGGCGTACATCAGGCGGCTGGCCTGAGTGAACAGGAACCAGGACTGGGCGTCGGCCGGGCCGCGTTCGGCGATGTCGGTGTTGGCGAGGATGCCCAGCGCTTCCAGCAGCGCCGCCCCGCTGGACGGCGCATTGGGCACGCAGACCACATAGATGCGATAGGGCCGGCAGACCGCGTCGCCGACCTTGGGCTTGTAGGCCTTCAGATCGGTCAGGGTCATGGTCCCGGGGCGCGGGCCCTCGGCGATCTTGGCGACGATGGCCTGCGCCAGCGAGCCTTCCAGGATCGCCTTGGGGCCCTCGGCCGCGATCTTGCGCACGGTGGCGGCGTAGGCCGGGTTTTTCAGCACGTCGCCGGCCTGATAGCGCTGGCCGTCGGGCTTGGTGAAATAGGCCTTGGCGTCGTCGGTCTGGCCCTGCGGGAACGGGCCGGCGATCATCCCGGCGAGGCGAGGGCTGACCACAAAGCCGTCGGCGGCCAGACGCTCGGCGTCGCCGAACAGGTCCTTCCAGGCGATCTTGCCGTGCTGGGCCTGGGCCATGGCCAGCATCGCCACCGCGCCGGGCACGCCCGTCGCCTTGCCGCTGGTCACCGCGGCGGGATAGCCGAGCGGCTTGCCGTTCTCGAGGAACATGTCAGGGGTCGCCCCGGCCGGTGCGGTCTCGCGGCCGTTATAGGCGATCACCTTCTTGGTCTTCGCGTCGTAGTAGGTGAGGAAGGCGCCGCCGCCGAGGCCAGAGCTCTGGGGCTCGACCAGGCCGAGCACCGCCTGGACCGCCACCGCCGCATCGACCGCCGAGCCGCCCTTGCGCAGCACGGCCAGGCCCGCCTCGACCGCCAGCGGGTTGGCGGCTGCGACCATCACCTGGCCGGAGGCCGCCGTACCGGACGGGGCGGCGGAGGATGCGGAGGAGGTGGAGGGGGGCTGCGTCTGGGGCGTGGCGCAGGCGGCGAGGGTCAAGGCGAGCGGAACGGCGACAAAACGCTTGAAATGAAACACGGGCGACCACGCGAGCGGCAGGGGAGGAAAACGCCACCATAGCGATCCGCGCGTGGACAACAAATGCGCAGGCTGCTTTCGATGCCGCCCATGACCCAGAACGCCGCCCCCGGACCGCGAAACCTGATCACCGACGTACCCGGCCTGCAGGTCGGCCAGGCCCATGACGAGGCCGCCCGTACCGGCGTCACGGTGATCTTGCCGGACGACAGGGCCGTAGCCGGCTGCGACGTGCGCGGTGGGGGGCCGGGCACGCGCGAGACCGACGCCCTGGCGCCCGAGAACCTGGTCGATGCGGTGGACGCCGTCGTGCTGTCTGGCGGATCGGTCTACGGCCTGGCCGCCGCCGACGGCGTGGTGGCCTGGCTGGGCGCGCGCGGCCGCGGCTATGGTCTGGTGACCAGCGACGGCGTTCCGCGCTCGCCGGTCGTGCCGGGCGCGATCCTCTACGACCTGGCCAATGGCGGCGACAAGCGCTGGGGCGAGGAGCCGCCCTACCGGCGGCTGGGACGAGAGGCGGTGGAGGCGGCCTCGACCGACTTCGCGCTCGGCACGGCGGGCGGCGGCTACGGCGCCATGGCCGGGAAGCTGAAGGGCGGCGCCGGCTCGGCCTCGGCGGTCACCGCCGACGGGATCACGGTCGGGGCGCTGGTGCTGGTCAATTCGTTCGGGTCGGTGGTCGCGCCGAACAGCGGAACGTTCTGGTCCGCCCCCTACGAGATGGGCGCCGAGTTCGGCGGCCGGGGCGCGGGCGGCCTGGCCGCGGCGGGGGACGACTGGGGCCTGGCCAAGTCCGATCCCAAGGCGCGGATGAACACCACCATCGCCTGCGTCGCCACCGACATCGCCCTGACGCCCGCCCAGGCCCGCCGCGTGGCCATCATGGCCCAGGACGGCCTGGCCCGCGCCATCCGGCCCGTGCATGCGCCGTTCGACGGCGACGTCGTCTTCGCCCTCTCGACCGCGCGCCGGCCGCTGCCGGAGGCGGCCGATTTCGCCGTGGCGCGGATCGGGGCCCTGGCGGCCGACGTTCTGGCGCGGGCGGTCGCGCGCGGGGTGTATGAGGCGCGGGCCTGGGTCGGCGCCGAGGACTGGCGTTCGACCTTCGGCTGACCGGTTTGGTCGCGCCTTCGGAGCATTTCGGCGATTTGCCGGACCTTCGCCTTCGCCTAGGGTCTAGGGACCCGCGCGAACGACGATCTCTGAAGGGAGAAACCCATGCAATGGGTTCGAGCGGCTGCGCTTGCGGCCGGCGCGGGTCTGATGGCCCATGGCGCGGATGCGCAGACCAAGCAGCAGGTGACCGGCCCGGTCGCGACCTACTGGATGAGCGCCCAGACCGCGACCGGCTTCGGCGCGATGGGCGGCGGGGGCGAGCCCAGCGCCGGCGCCATGATGGGCATGATGATGGGAGGCGGTGGGCAAAACCTGTCGAAGAGCCTCACCCTTCAGCTCGGGTCGACGCGAAAGGCGAACGGCGAGCCCGCCGCCGAGCACCTCCCGCCGGCGGCCCTGCGCGCGGGCCAGAGCCTGCCGCTGCTGACACCCAGGAAGGTGGAGGGCGGCGAGCGCCCGACCGACTACTCGGCCGTGCCCGGCGCCTACAAGCCCAAGGGCAAGATGCTGATCTACTGGGGCTGCGGCGAACACGCCAAGGCCGGCCAGCCGGTGGTGATCGACTTCGCAAAGGTGGCGGCGGGCCAGGTCCCGCCGGGCATGGCGGCGCTGGCCGGCCAGTTCGGAACCCCGATGCAGCCGCCTTCCGCCGGCCGAAGCGCGACCTACGGCGAATGGCCCAACGAGAAGACCAGGACCAGCGTGCCCGCCGCCGGCTCGCTGGTCGGCGATCACCTGATCCGCGGCAACTACAGCCCCGACATCAGGTTCGCCCTGGCCGCCGAGCAGGATTTCCTGGGGCCGCTGAACCTGACGAAGAACCAGGTCTCGCCGGGCGGCTCCGGCCTGATCGGCTGGAACCCGGTCGCCAACGCCAAGGGCTATCTCGCCACCGCCGTCGGTGCGGCCGAGGACGGAACCGTGGTGCTCTGGTCATCGAGCGAGGTGCAGGCCTCCGCCTTCGCCCTGCCGGATTATCTCAGCAACGCCGACCTGACGCGGCTGGTCGCCTCGCGGGCGCTCATGGCTCCTGCGACCACCAGCTGCACGATCCCGCAGGAAGTGGTGAAGGTCGCGCCGAACGCCATGGTCCAGCTCGCCGCCTACGGCGCGGAGACAAACATCTCCTATCCGCCGCGACCTGCCGACCCGAAGGTGGCCTGGAACATCGATTGGACGTTGAAGGTCCGCTACCGGTCCCAGACCGGCGGGATTCTTGGCATGGACGCACGGTCTATGGGCATGGGGGCGATGGGCGAGGCGGACGAGGCCCCCCGTGGGGCGCCGGGCCAGCGCGGCCCGCAGCCCAGGTCTCCACTGGGCGTTCCGGGCCTCGGCGGGGCTATTCTCAAGGGTCTGGGAGGCCGGCTTCCGGGCCTCTGAAAAAGAAAATCGGCCGGGGCGAAATTTTTGTCTCGCCCCGGCTTGCCAACCTGCGCGGCCCCGACTAGGTTCCGCGCCCTCGCCGTAAGGCAACAGCGCGCCCGTAGCTCAGCTGGATAGAGCATCAGACTACGAATCTGAGGGTCGGACGTTCGAATCGTTCCGGGCGCGCCACTTTTTCCCCTTGTATACATTGGGGTTTCAGCCTTTTTGGTTGGTGCGGACCTGCGCCTTTTGAGCGCCGGTTTGCAGCTGGTTTGCAAATTCTGTTGCCTTGGCGTTCTCGAACTGAGCGATCGCTTGGTTCGCCAGATGCCGAGTCGGCGACAGGTAGACCTCCAGGATCCGAGTCGCCGTCGCCAGTGAGTGCTGGGTGATCGCCACGATCTGAGCCACGCTGCAGCCCGCCTCTGCGAGCATGGTCACCGCGGTGCCTCGCAGATCATGAAAATGGAGCGGCGAGCCCTCAAGGCCGGCGAGCGTCATGGCGCCGTCCCACTGGTGGCCGAAATAGCGGGCCGTGAACGGCCTTCCTTCCTTCGTGGTCAAGATGACCGCCGAATGCCGCTCCATGCCGTCCAGCATCGCGCGGAGGGCCTTCGTGCAGGGGATGGTGACCAGCGGAGCCTTCTGGCCGCCGCGTTGGTTCTTGCCGATGCGCAGGGTGAGGTTAGCGCCGTCGTAGTTGCTCCAGCAGAGCTTCCGGATGTCGCCCTGCCGTAGGCCAGTATGAAGAGCCAGGATCAGCGCGCGCTGCATCGCCAGCGGCGCTGCGCCCATGAACGCCTCGATGTCGGCCGGTAGCCAGATGATATCTGATCTGTCCGATCGATAGAGACGCTTGAAGCCCTTCAGGTGGTTGGTGTCGATCCGGCCATTGTCCACCGCCCAGCTGAGCATCGCGGAGATCACCGACAGCCTATAGTCGGCCTCACGGGCGCCGGAAGCCGTGGCCACGGCGGCGCGCCAGGCCAGCAGCGGGGCCTTCACCTTCGGATTGTTCAACGCCGCGATCGGAAGGTCGCCGAACTCGATCTCGGCGAAGGTGAGTTTGCGCAGGTACTCCTTGCGTGTGCTGTCGGCGAGCTGAGTCTTGAACTCGGGCGACATCGTGTAGTCGCGGATAAGGCTGGCAAACACCCCGGTGGAGTGACGCTCTCGGACGAGCTGCTCGGCGCGGGCATAGGACGCGACGAACTCCGGCGAGCCAGGTTCGCCCTCGAGGCGCGCGCCGGTTTCGCGGTGATAGTAGTAGCGAGCGACGCGGCCGTTGCTGAGCCGCTTCTTGACGGTATTGATACCCCTAAGCGCGACGCGCATTGCGCTTGCTCTCCCACATAGTCAGCGGGTCGTTGACTTCCCGTTCGGTGAGCAGCCCGCTAAGGCGATCCATGGCCTGTTCCAAGAGTACGCGGTCAATGCGACCGCCCGGCAGTGTTGGATTGGGGTAGTCTCCGCGCGCCCGTGCTGTGGCGAACGTACCCTCGCTTAGGCCTGCAAGCGCCGCGGCCTGTGACACTGTAAGGCCTCTGGGGGTGAGGCCCTGTGGGAGTGGCGATCTCTTCAATCCACGGGCCTCGGAAACGCGTACACGGGGCTCGGTTCGTCGCGCAGGCAGCGAACAACAGCTTCAAAGATCGGGGGCAGAAGGGTAACCGAGGATCGCTTCCATCTAAGCTCGGTCGTCGTGTGCCGCAGGGCTTGCTGCGTCTCGGCGAACACGAAACGAACCAGCCGTCCATCGGAGGTGGTGACCTCTAGGTCCGCCGACCAGCCACGCTGATCGAAGGTGGTCTCAAGTTGAATCGACTGCGGAAGCCAGATCTCGGCCCCGTCTTCGTTTTGAACTCGAGGCTTCGGGCGAATTCTCCGAAGCCCGGTGGCGCCAATTTTGGGTAGCTCAAATTCGTTGAGCAGCCTGGCGATGACGTGGATCAGTTCATCGCCCGCGTTGATGTTGAGGTTGCTCGGGACTGTGGCGGCCTTCTGGCGCCCATCGGGGGCGCCTCGCTTCCAAGTAAGCGACTTCTCCAGGGCGGCGGCTGACAAGCGAGCTACGGTCGCTGCAGCCTTGGTGTTGTCGCCTGGGGCGCCCACGCCAAGAAGGAGACTGGCGGCATCGAAATTCGTCATCGATGCCGCGCTGCGGCCGCGGCCACCTGTTGTAATAAATCCGCCCTCGCGAAGGCTGCGAGCGATCACCGTCACGCTTGCCTCCGGTTCGCCGGAGGTCTCTGCGACGGTCCTAATCAGGGTGGAGAGCCAAGCCATTTCCATTCGTAACAAGTGCAAATGGATCGCGCAACGCCATCCGCAAATATTCCAAATGGGAGCCCGGCGGCGGAGGCCTGCTTCTTTGCAGGGGCGGCCTGCGGAGATAGCCTTGAGGGGAGAGAGTTGACCGTGGATCTTTACGTAGTCGTCGACCAGGTGAGCGGGTTGGTAAAGATTGGAACGAGCCAAGATACGAGATCTCGCAGGCCTGGTATCGGGTTCATTCGAGATTTTTCGAAGAGTTACATCGTGAAAGGCCTCGACAAATTCGAGGCGAGAAAGGTCGAGGCCTCCATCAAGAGGAGATTCTCTGCTCACAGATTGCAGAGGGGGCCGGAGTGGACAGAGACGTTCCGACCTGAGACCTACGAAGACATTGGTCGCCATATTGACTCGTTGAGGCCCTTTGTGGGGCTCGGAGCTGTCGTCAGCCTAAGTGGCGTAGTTCGTGACATTCCTGGAGTGTTGGTGTCCCGGCCGGCCGCGGCGATCGTTGACTATCCCGCGGCCGCGCTCATCACATCGACCGAGATCGTGCGTGCGGCGGGTTATGCTGGGATCCAGGGTACCGTCTACAGCAATGTGGCCCGGAGACTGAGGATGTTCTGCGAGGAGAATTTAGACCTCGGCGATCCCGTACGCGCTGACGTCTGGCGTTTTCCCGCTCGCGCTGTTTCAGCCTGGTGGCTGGGCGAAGGAAGATCCTACGTCGCGCGCGAGATAGAGAAGCGAGAAAAGCCCCGTCGCACTCGGTGAACGAGCCCAGGTTCGCACGGACGCCTCCCAGGTTGGAAGTGTGTGGCTCCAGCCAGTCCGCTTAGGCGAAAGGCATCGTTGTGGGGGCAGGTGGCGGAGCTGAGCGTGCATCGCTACTGGGAAGGCGGGGAAGGGGCCCGCGTTCGCGCTGCTCGTCGTTCCTCATCTCGCCGAGCAAATTCTGACAGCCCATAGTACAGGGCGATGGGAACTGACGCGACGCTCAGGACGAGGGCGAAGTTCTTTGCAAGCTCAATCATGGTCATTGGGATGCCTTCAAGCTCGATCCCTCCACTATACGCGGTCTCGCGCTTTGTGTGCGGCTGCCCTGAACGAGGTGGCGACGGGAAGCGGATGATCGCGCGCTCCCGAGGGCTCGCCCGGCGCCAGGCGGAGGGTGATGCGTTGGCCGAGTACGGCAACGCTGTCCGCCATCTATGAAGCCTAGTGCAACGTCGGACGGGGGATTGATTTGCGGCGGAAGCCGCCGTGCGCCTCGCAGAGGACATGGCCGTAGAGCGCCCGCAGGGGGCGAGTAAGGGCTGTAATGTGGGACCACTTGTGGGCCTACATTACATATCTTGCCTCTCGTTTTGTGATTTTAAGTGAAATTGAGCGGAAATCGAAGCGGCTGCCGAGGTGTTTCCGCTTATTTCCGCTTATTTCCGCTTATTCTCACTCGTGCTCACTTATTTTCACTTGTCTCACCCGTCTTCTGGAGACGTGGCTGGATGCTCATCGCCTCGCCACTTCTCCGGCAGCCCTGGGTGGTGGATGAAAGCGCCCGCGCCCAATCGTGGGCGCTAGCGCGTACGATCGGCTTGCCTGTGCGGGCACGCTGATGTGCTATCCCGCCTAGTTCGGGGGACGTGCGTATGAACCATCAATCGTTGTCGGCTTTCATCTGGTCGGTCGCGGACCTGCTTCGCGGGGACTACAAGCAGTCGGACTATGGCAAGGTCATCCTGCCGTTCACGGTGCTGCGGCGGCTGGACTGCGTGCTGGAAGCCACCAAACCGGCGGTCCTGGAAGAGCTGGCCAAGCGCGAGGCGGCGGGTGTCAATCCCGAGCCGTTCCTGCTGCGGGCCGCCAAGCAAAGCTTCTACAACACGTCTAAACTGGACATGGGCCGGCTGGTTGGCGACCCCGACCACATCGCCGCCAACCTCTACGCCTACATCCAGGCTTTCTCTCCAGCCGTGCGCGACATCTTCGAGCGCTTCGAGTTCTTCACTCAGGTCGACAAGCTGGCCAAGGCGGGCCTGCTCTACCAGGTCACCGAGAAGTTCGCCCGCATCGACCTGCACCCGGAGGCGGTCGACAATCACCAGATGGGTTTGGCCTTCGAGGAGCTGATCCGCAAGTTCGCCGAGCTGTCCAACGAGACCGCCGGGGAGCACTTCACGCCCCGCGAGGTCATCGGGCTGATGGTCAGCCTGCTGTTCGTCGAGGACGACGACGCCCTGTCCAAGCCCGGCGTGGTCCGCACCATCTACGACCCGACGGCGGGCACCGGCGGCATGCTGTCGGTCGCCGAAGAGCGCCTGTCCGGGCACAATCCCGGCGCGCGTCTGACCATGTTCGGCCAGGAGCTGAACGACGAGTCCTACGCCATCTGTAAGGCCGACATGTTGATCAAGGGTCAGGACGTCGGAAACATCGTTGCCGGCAACACCCTGTCCGAAGACGGCCACATGGGTCGGAAGTTCGACTACATGCTGTCCAACCCACCGTTCGGCGTGGAGTGGAAGAAGGTCGAGAAGATCGTCCGCGCCGAGCATGAGCAGCAGGGCTTCGCAGGCCGCTTCGGCCCCGGCCTGCCGCGCGTCTCGGATGGCTCGCTGCTTTTTCTGCTGCACCTGTTGTCCAAGATGCGGCCGGCCCAGGACGGCGGCAGCCGGTTCGGCATCGTGCTCAACGGTTCGCCTCTGTTCACGGGCGGGGCTGGCAGCGGCGAGAGCGAGATCCGCCGCTATCTGCTAGAGAACGACCTGGTCGAGGCGATCGTCGCCCTGCCGACCGACATGTTCTACAACACCGGCATCGCCACCTATGTCTGGATCGTCTCCAACCGCAAACCGGCGGCGCGCAGGGGCCAGCTGCAGCTGATCGACGCCAGCGGCTTCTGGCAGAAGATGCGCAAGTCCCTGGGCTCCAAGCGCAAGGAGATGGGCGAGGACGACATCGCTCTGATCACTAAGCTGTTCGGCGATTTCGTTGAGGCCCAGATCGCCACGGTGTTCGACGCGGGCGGCAAGGAGACCGGTAAGGTTGTGGTGCGGGCCGGCGAGGCCCCGCCCCCCGCGCCCGAAGGCGGCAAGGTCAAGCTCGCGCCCCTGTCGCGGATCTTCCGCAACGAGATCTTCGGCTACCGCACCATCACCGTCGAGCGCCCCCTGCTCGACCAGGCCGGCGCGCCGATGGTCGGCCAGAAGGGCAAGAACAAGGGCAAGCCCGTCGCCGACAGCGCCCGCCGCGACACCGAGAACGTGCCGCTGACCGAGGACGTCGACGCCTACTTCGCCCGTGAGGTGCTGCCGCACGCCCCCGACGCCTGGATCGACGAGGACAAGACCAAGACTGGCTACGAGATCCCCTTCAATCGCCACTTCTACGTTTTCGAGCCGCCGCGTGATCTCGCGGAAATCGACGCCGACCTGCGCGAGGTGACCGACCGGATCAAGGCGATGATCGAAGGGCTGGCGGCGTGAGCTTTCCGGCTTACGAGCTCTGCGAGGCGGGCGGAGAGGACTGGGTCGGGCAGACCCCGGCCGGTTGGGCGATGACACCGCTCAAGTACATAGCGGATTTCGTCAATGGAGCCGCGTTCAAGCCTGACGAGTGGGATGAAGTCGGAACGCCAATTATCCGCATCCAAAACCTAAACGGTGGCAATGATTTCAACTTTTACGCTGGAGAGGTGGATCCGCGACACCATGTGGTGGCTGGCGATCTCCTTTTCGGATGGTCCGGAAATCGAGGCACTTCCTTCGGGCCCTTTCGATGGAGCGGAGCGGGCCTGCACTATCTCAATCAGCACATCTTCAAGGTGGAGAGCATCCGCTGCGACAAGCAGTGGCTCTACTGGTGTCTGAAGGGAGTAACCGAATACGTTGAGCAAGAGGCGCATGGCATCATTGGCATGGTGCATGTGACCAAAGGCCGTTTGACCAGCATCAAAGTGCCGTTGCCGAGCCGTCACGAGCAGCGTGCCATCGCCGCCTTCCTCGACCGGGAGACCGCCAAGATCGACGCGCTGGTGGAGGCGCAGCGGCGACTGATCGAACTGCTGAAGGAGAAGCGGCAGGCTGTCATCTCCCACGCTGTGACCAAGGGCCTCGATCCCTCCGCCCCGATGAAGGATTCGAGCGTCGAGTGGCTCGGCCAAGTGCCGGCGCATTGGGACCTTGAACGGGCGAAGTTCATTTTCTCCAGGTCGGATCTTCCTCCGCCAGAAGACGCAGAAGTCGTTACCTGTTTCAGGGATGGACAGGTCACGCTCAGACGCAACCGGCGGGAAGACGGTTTCACTTTCGCCGTGCTTGAAGTTGGCTATCAAGGCATCCAGCCGGGGCAGCTAGTGTTGCACTCGATGGATGCGTTTGCAGGTGCGATCGGGGTCTCCGACTCGGCTGGAAAGTGCTCACCTGAATATCTCGTCTGTGATCCCCTCAACGAGCAAACGAGTGCTGCTTATTATGGCCTTCTGCTTCGCTTGATGGCCTTGCGAGGCTTCATCTTGGCGGTCTGTCCGTCAGTGCGAGAGCGTGCTCCGCGTATCCGATTCCCGGATTTTGGCGATCTATTGCTACCGCGCCCGCCAGAGGCTGAGCAGTCAGCCATCGCCGCCCACATTGCCCGAGAGACGGCAAAACTCGACACTCTTTGCGAAGTAGCTGAGGCAGCTTCCGCAGTCCTCCAAGAACGCCGCGCTGCCCTGATCTCGGCCGCTGTCACGGGTAAGATCGACGTGCGCGGCCTAGTCCAGATGACGGAGGCGGCATGACGAGGCTCTGGATCGTCCGCGCCGGCCGTCATGGCGAGCGGGAGCTTGACGCCATCACCCAGGGACGGTTGCTGCCCGGCTTCAACGAGCTGGGCGACCTGTCGGGCCTGAAGGACAGGGACGCCATCAGCGGCGCCCTGGCGGCTGCCGATCCACAGGGCGGCAAGAACACCCAGCGAAATTTCGCCGCTCAGCTAAATCAATTCGTGAACACCATTGCGGTCGGCGACCTGGTGGTGCTTCCCCGCAAGGTTACCAGCGGCGTCGCCATCGGCCGTGTAACCGGGCCCTACGCCTACCAGTCGGGCGGCGTCTGCCCGCACACCCGCGCCGTCGATTGGCTGAACGAGGCCGTGCCACGTGAGGCCTTCGCCCAGGACCTGCGTCACTCCTTCGGGGCCTTCATGACCATTTGCGAGGTCAAGCGGAACGAGGCCCTGGCCCGCGTCGAGGCCGTAATCAAGACCGGCAAGGACCCCGGCCCACTACTGGGCAAGCAGGGCGTGGTTTCGGTCAAGGCGCCGGTCGAGGACGCCGAGGCCGAAGATGTTGAGCTGGACGTCGAAGACATCGCCCGCCAGCAGATCATCGCCCTGATCAAGTCGGCGTTTGCCGGCCATGACCTGGCCAATCTGGTGGCCGAGATCCTGCGCATTGAAGGCTATGTCACAAAGGTCTCGCCGCCCGGCCCTGACGGTGGGGTAGACATTCTGGCGGCCGGCGGCCGGCTGGGCCTGGGCGAGGATCGCATCTGCGTCCAGGTGAAGTCGGGCGATGCTCCGGCCAATCAGGAGGTGGTGTTGAAGTTGATGGGCTCGGTTCAGGCGGCCAAGGCGCGCACCGGTCTCTTGGTCAGTATCGCCGGCGTCAACGGCGCAGCCCAAAAGCTGATCGACAACGAGTTCTTCTCGGTGCGCCTGTGGCAGATGCCCGAACTGCTGACCGCCCTGTTCGCCAGCTACAGTCAGCTGTCCGACGAGACCCGCGCCGAGATCCCCCTCAAGCAGATCTGGGCCCCGGTGGCCGGCGTCGACGCCTAGGAGCGCCCATGTCCCTGCACAAGGAAATCCGCCTCGAGGACGACGTTGTCGATCACCTCGGTGCGCACGGCTGGATCTACGAGCCCGGCGCGGGGGGGCGGCATGACCGCTCGCGGGCGCTGTTCGTGGAGGATCTGGTCGCCTGGGTGCAGGACAGCCAGCCCGATGCCTGGGAGGCCCTGAGCAAGACTCACGGTGCGGCCGCCGCTGAGGTGCTGGCTGACCGGGTGCGCAAGTCGCTCGACGATCGGGGCGTGCTGGACGTGCTTCGCGGCGGGCTCGACATGGTGGGACTGCGCCGACGCCTGGACCTGGCGCAATTCAAGCCGGCCATGGGCATGAATCCCGAGATCACCCGTCGCTATCAGGCCAACCGTCTGCGCGTGGCGCGGCAGGTGCGATACTCGACCACCAACGAGAACTGTTTTGACCTGGTGCTCTATCTGAACGGCGTGCCGGTCGCGACCGTAGAGCTGAAGACCGACTTCACCCAGAGCCTGCAGGACGCCATCGACCAATACCGCTTCGACCGAAACCCCCGGCCCAAGGGACAGATGACGGAGCCGCTGCTTAGCTTCCCCGGCGGGGCGCTGGTGCACTTCGCCGTCAGCAACGGCGAGGTGGCCATGACCACCAGGCTGCAGGGGCGGGGCACCTTCTTCCTGCCGTTCAACAAGGGCGACCACGGCGGCAAGGGCAACCCCGTCAACCCGGACGGCCACCGCACGGCCTACCTCTGGGAAGAGGTCTGGCAGCGCGATAGCTGGCTGGAGATCCTGGGCCGCTACATGGTGACGCGACGCGATGCCAAGAAGCAGATCACCGGCGTAATCTTCCCGCGCTACCACCAACTGGCCGCCACCCGTGAGCTGGCCGCCAAGGTGTTGGAAGAGGGGCCGGGCGGGCGCTTCCTGATCCAGCACTCGGCCGGATCGGGCAAGACCAACTCCATCGCCTGGGCCGCGCACCTGCTGTCGGAGTTGCACGACGCTAACGACGACAAGTTGTTCTCCAGCGTGATCGTGGTGTCGGACCGCAACGTCATCGACACGCAGCTGCAGGAGGCGTTGTTCGACTTCCAGCGCATCGCTGGCGTGGTGGCGACGATCAAGAACGAGGGCGGTTCCAAGAGCGGTCAGCTGGCCGAGGCCCTAGCGGCCGGCAAGAAGGTGATCGTCTGCACGATCCAGACCTTCCCCTTCGCTCTGGACGCCGTGCGCGAACTGGCGGCCACCGAGGGCAAGGCCTTCGCCGTCATCGCCGACGAGGCCCACTCCAGCCAGACCGGCGAGGCCGCCGCGAAGCTCAAGCAGATGCTCTCGGCCGAGGAAGCGGCGGAGCTGGCCGATGGCGGCGAGGTCAGCAACGAGGACGTCCTCGCCTCCCAGATGGCCGGCCGGGCCGCCAACGACAAGGGCATCACCTATGTCGCCTTCACCGCCACACCCAAGGGCAAGACGATGGAGCTGTTTGGCCGCCCGCCGCATCCCGACCGGCCCGTCGGCGATGGCAACCTGCCCGGCCCGTTCCACGTCTATTCGATGCGCCAGGCCATCGAGGAAGGCTTCATCCTCGACGTGCTGCGTAACTACACGCCGTACAAGCTAGCGTTCCGACTGGCTCACGAGGGGCGCGACCTCGACGACAAGGAGGTTGAGCGCAGCAAGGCTCAGAAGGAGATCATGCGCTGGGTGCGCCTGCACCCGCACAACATCAGCCAGAAGGTCCAGATCGTCGTCGAGCACTACCGCGAGAACGTGATGCCGCTGCTGGACGGCAAGGCAAAGGCCATGGTGGTGCTGGGCAGCCGCGCCGAGGCGGTGCGCTGGCAGGTGGCGATCCAGCGCTACATCAAGGAGCAGGGCTATCCGCTTGGCACTCTGGTGGCGTTTTCCGGCGAGGTGAACGACAAGGACCTGGGCGAGGTCAGCGAGACCAGCCCCGTACTCAATCCGGGCCTGAACGGCCGCGACATCCGCGACGCCTTCAAGGGCGAGTCCTTCCACCTGCTGCTGGTGGCCAACAAGTTCCAGACTGGGTTCGACCAGCCGCTGCTTTGCGGGATGTATGTCGACCGGCGGCTGGCGGGCATCCAGGCGGTGCAGACCCTCTCTCGCCTGAACCGAGCCCATCCGGGCAAAGACACCACCTACGTCCTCGACTTCGTCAACAGCTCGGATGAGATCTTGGCGGCGTTCCGCACATACTACGAGACGGCGGAGCTGGAGAGCGC
Organism: Phenylobacterium sp.; assembly: GCF_041919955.1. Lineage (GTDB taxonomy): Bacteria > Pseudomonadota > Alphaproteobacteria > Caulobacterales > Caulobacteraceae > Phenylobacterium. The sequence goes on from NZ_JAYRSU010000027.1 coordinate 38,099, forward strand.
CACTGATCCGAACCTGATCTACGACCTGCGCGCCAAGCTGGACGGCAGCGGCCACTACGACGACTTCGAGGTCGAGAGGGTGGTGAAGGTCGAGTTGAACCCGATGGCGCGCCAGTCCGACCTGATCGCCGCCATCGAGCCGGTCGCCAGCCGCATCGTCCACGCCTTCAAGGCCGCCAAGCAGGCCTCAGGGCCACATGCTGGCTTCCGAGGAGCTGCAGGAGCAGGCCATGGCCAACACGCGGGCGCAGTTCAGCAACTCGCCAACGCTGCAGAGCCAGCTGCTCGACGCCGCCATGGACAGCGATGACGCCTTCACGTCGATGAGCCGGCAGGTTCTTGCGTCGGAACGCATCCGGGAAGAGCTGCTGAAGATCCTTCTTGGACCGGGGGATCTTTACGGGGCCCTGCGGCGAAAGGCTGGAGCGAGCGAGGAAGAGGCGTAGCTCGCCGTCGCGCGGGCCAACTACTTGCGACGGCCCGTCAGTTGTCCTCGGCGCGGGAGAGGTTGTCGAGATCTAAAACGTCGCTCGCGCGGTACGTCGCCGCTGAAAGTCGGTCGAGGCCGACAGCACGACCCTCGACGTTAGGATAGGCACCGCTCTTATCAATCCGGCGGACCAGGCTCTCAACGTGCGCGTCATGGTCGAGCGGAATCTCTCCGTCCCACTCGAACACGAAGAGAAGCTCGACCTCCTCCGCCGTGGTCCAGTCGGGCTTGGCGCGCACCCTTATTTCCAGCGCGCCCTGCAAGAAGGCGCCCAGCGGTGAGGCCTTGTCGTGCTTCCGAACGATCTCCTTACGCATCTTCGAAATCGCGGCCACGAAGTCGTCCGGGAAGGCGGTTCGGCCGAATTTGTTGGCGATCGCCCGGCCGACCATACGCACCTCGGCATCGCCGTTGGCGCCCGGACGGTGATCGGTCGCCAGCTCCGCGAGCACGGTTTTCTCCAACGTGAAGATCTGGTCGAGATCGGCGACGAGCGGCTCGCTTTTCAAGCCAGAGACGCGAACGAACCGTGGGCGTTCGCCCTTCTCGACTGCATTAATCAGGTCCGAGTCGGCCGTCACCAAAGGACAGACTAGGACGTGTGGCCGGTCCTTGCATTCCCTGACGAGGTCGCAGGTCTGGGACACGATCATCACGCCCGAGAACTGCTCGGGCACCACCGAAAGCGTCGCGGTCGGATCTTCCGCGAACAACTCCTTGGAGGCGACAGTGAGGGCCAGGGCGGCGCTGGCTAGTCGGATGGCCGGAACTGTGGGTGACAGTAGAATGTCGCCCTGTCGCCAATCAGCGAGGGCGGCGTCTACTTCGCTCGGATCCGTCCCCTTGTCCAACCGATCGGTCCCATCACCGAATACGCCTTGCCATGTCCGACCGCAGGGGGCCTGCGGGCACGGATACGGCATCATCGCCTCGGTTCAGTTGAGTCGCCACAGAATCCTGTTCTGGGCGGACGGGTGCGGCGATTTGGGTCCTGTGGCCGCTGACCGCGTCGATGGCGGCTTGGTTATGACCGTCTGCGATCAGATCGTAGGGCCGCAGTCCTTCGGGCGTCGCATCCAGCAGTGCGCTACGAACGGGACGTCCCTGCGCGAGCGCGATACTATGCAACGCCTTCACCACCTCGGTCACTTTGCGTAGCCGCGTTTCGCGGCGCGCACTGATGGGGTTGCCGCTATTCCAGCTGTGCAAGGTGCGGCGGCTGACGCCGAGCAGCGGAGCGATCTCCTCATAGGTCAACTGCGACCATGCCTTGAGGTCGAGGAGCAGGCGGCACCCGCTCTCCTCCTCGTGTACCTCCGCATACGGGAAGAGGGTGTGCATCACGGCGCTCGCCGCCGTAGGCACCATGTAGTGCACGCACCTCGGACCCGGCGCGACGGTTCCCGTCACAGTGAAGGTCTGGAGCAGCGCAGCGCGTACCAAGCTGCCGCCTGTGAAGGCGCGCAGATGCGCGTCGACGGGAATGGTAAGTATCCCCGGTCTCAGGGGCCAAGCCACGGCCTCCCGCGAGGTTACGTCCTGTAGAGAGGAGGCCGCCGCCCAGGGATCGAAGGCCGCCTCAACGGCCTCCAGATGATCGGTGTCTTTGTCGCTCATGTGGCAGATCCAAAGTAGCTGAGCGCGGAGTCATTCATCGCATAACGAAATAGAGCGTAGGCCCGCGTGGCCAACCCCTCGAAGGTCTCCGCGAGCCGGGCGACGTCGAACGCCGTTTGCTCCTGGGCGAAGACATCGATGTCGAGGATCCAGCTGGGGACGGAGATCTGCTCTAGGAGGTTGGGATCGATAGTGCTTCCGGCTTCAAGTATGCCCCACCTCAGCATCGCATGACCTTCGTCGACTTTGAGCGCCGCCTCGCTAAGGGCGTGTGAGACGTGCTCGCGTAGCTCCGGCTGGGCGACGCCCACGAAATTGGGCTTCACGAGCTCTGTCAATTGCGCGAGCGCTTCGCCGTGGAACCGATTGATGTAGCGCGCACCGGTCCGCACCGAGAGACCTGGACTGTAGATCGCCTGCAGTCGCGCCAGGATCTCAATCCAGCGAGCGAGGAAATCGCTTCGACCCTCGTACTTGAGCGCCTCGAATGTGGCTGACTCCGCGCCGAGCGTCAGTCGGAGGGTCCGGCCGGCGTCCTCGAACTGCCAAGCCGTGGTGGTGATGACCTGCGGTACGCCGGGCGGGCCTCCCGCAAGATCAATCCTCAACTGCTGCGCTGTGATCTGTTCAAAGAGGGGATAGTTCGCACGCACCTGATCCTGAAAGACCGCGATGCCGTCGCGTTGCTCAATGCGCAGTACGCTTGAAAAGCGGACCTGCATGACGACGCGCTCAAGAGGCGCGCGGCTCAGCGGAGCCTCGTCCGGTGCGTCCCCCCCCAAGGGAGATGGAAGATTGTGCGGCATGATCACCCTGGCGTCTTGTGAAGTATATGGTGAAGTCGGTTCCTTGCAATCTGTTTCCACAGCGATGAATTTTGAGTTCGCTGGAGTGCGGTACGCGGTGACGCGCTAGTCCGTCAGACGCTTTGTGCGTTCGGCGCTCATCGACCTCCTGCACGTCGAGCGGCCGTACAACCTTGTCACTGCAGTCCGCATTCAGGCCGCGTGCCGGACGATCGGCCCGTCTACAGATTGAGAGCTGCGGTCGACCAGTACACGTACTCCCAGCGCTCGCAGTTCCCCCGGTATCCGGGTTCTCAGGGTGTCAGCGGCGATGCCGAGCCGGCAAATGATGGTCCGATCCGTCTCACACCAAACGGCGGGATCGAGATAGCTTTTCGCCGCGCTCTCTCCCATCGCGCATACCACAGCAGCTCTCACTTCAGCGTTTGGGAACTGTGGGGTGACACGGGCCGGTGTCGCTGAAGCCGGCCGGGACGATGCTGACGGGTACTGGAGAAGCTTGGGACTCTTCCCGCGGTTGCTGGGCGCGGGGCATGCTGGGCTTCTGCGCCGCGAAATCGGGGGGACTAGGGGGGATTCGGATTCAGGTAGGATTGGGCGGGCAGTGCTGTCCGGTTTTCGTGCTCGATTTGTCCGGTTTTGTGCCTGATCACCGGACGATCTTGTCCGGTGATCCGCCATATACTCGTGACCTGAAATTTCCTGCGGCGTCGTGGCCGCTGGGACGGTGCTGGCACCCGTCGCGCCTTTCAGAAGCGCCCGGCAGACGTTCGCGTTTCCGCGTCCGCGCGAGACCTCCAGCGCGATGTGTCCCTTCGCCACAAGCTCGCGGGTTGCGCGGCGGATGGTGCGAATATCGACGCCAAGGTGTGTCGCGAGGAATTGCTGCGAAGCCCAGCTGCCGCCCTTCTGCGGGTCGAGATAATGGGTCAGGAAGGCTCCGAGCACTTTCGAGAAGGCGCTTAGCTCAGGGTCGGTGAGGACCTGGTGTTGCCAGGCGAACTTTTCGGCGTTGAAGCGTCGGGGGTTGAGGAGCCTGCTCACGCTGGAAGGGCTCCTGCGTGGGCACTCGCGCAGCTCAGGCGGTTTGCAGACGTTCCAAAAAGGCGTGGACTTTCAATGGGGCCCGCAACCCCCGGTTTGCCGGAAAGTTCAACAAGATCAAACGTCCGCGAGAGCCTACGAATCTGAGGGTCGGACGTTCGAATCGTTCCGGGCGCGCCATTTCGGTTCAAAACCACGAACGCCTAGCACCGCCGCCTCTACGCCAGAGGCGGCGGTTAGCGTTCGCAGCAGTTCGCTGCGCAGGCCGCGGATGCGAACCTCTTTCGGGCTAACCACTTCAACGCGCTGGGCCACAGCCCGGACCTGATCGCGGGCGAACGTCCCGTCGCCGTTCCGCAGCTTCTTGCGCAGGGCGGCCGCGAACGCACGCAGACTTTCCGGCGTGATCGCCGGGCCAATCTTCACGATATGCGCCAAGGCGCGCTCAGAGTCGCCCTTGGCCTGGTCCCGAGTCGCGGTCAGCTCGGCGATGCGATCTTTCAGCGATGGGTCACTTACGTCGATCACCCCGTTCTCGATCGCGTCATAGAGGCGCTTGAGCTTCGCTTCCGCCTCCGTCGCACGCCGCTCAAGATCGGCAACATGCTCACGGCGCTGATTCACCCACTCGTCGCGGCGTTCGAGGATCTGATCCATCAGAGCTTCGAGTCGCGCCGGGTCGAGCAGACGGTCTTCGAGATGATCGACCACGGCCTCATTGAGCCGATCCATCGGCACGGTGATGCCCGGACAGCCAGTCGTGCCCTGCCGCGCCTTCGTCGAGCAGGTGTAGTAGCGATATTCCCGCCCGACGCTGCTGGTGCCCGTGCGCAGCGTCATCGCACCGCCGCAGCACGCGCAGAAGCAGATGCCGGTGAGCAGCGTAGGGCCGCCCACCGCCATCGGCGGCATCATCTTCGGGTTGCGCGCCTTGAGCGAACGCTGGACCGCCTCGAACTCTGCATCCGAGACGATCGCCGGCACTTCCATGACGGCGTGCTCGCTCTCCGGCTTGCGCGTCTTCGTCTTGTGGTCGCGGGTGTTGAAGCGGTGCTGGCCGATATATGTCGTGCGGGTGAGCACCTGATGCACCGCGCCCAAGCCCCAGCGCCCGCCGTCGCGGGTGCGGATGTTGTTCTCATTGAGCCAGGTTGCGATCGACTTGAGGCCCATCGGCCCTTTGTTATCGACGCCGTTGAGCGCCATCCGGTAGATGCGCCGCACTGTTTCGGCCTGGATCGCGTCGATCTCCAGCTTCTTCTTGATCTTCGCGCCCCGCTCCTCCGCCGCAACGACGCGATAGCCGATCGGCGCCCGCGCGCCGTTCCAGAAGCCTTGCCGGGCGTTCTCCTTCATGGCGCGGAGCGTGTGCTTGCCATTCTCTTTCGACTGATATTCGTCGAACAGCGTCATGATCTGGCGCATCATGACGCTCATCGGATCGTCGCCCAGGTCTTGCGTGATCGAGACGAGCTTCACCCCGTTCTTCGCCAGCTTGCGGACGTAGAACTCGAACTGGAACTGGTCGCGGAAGAACCGCGAGAAGCTGTGGACGAGAATGACATTGAACGTCGGCGGCTTGACCATCGCCGCTTCGATCATCGCCTGGAACGAGGGCCGACGATCATCGGTGGCGGTGTTGCCCGGCTCGACGAACTCGGCCGCGACCGCCCAACCCTTGCCGACACAGTAATTCTCCATCTGGCGGCGCTGGTCGGGGATCGACAGATCATGTTCCGCCTGGCGCGGCGTCGAAACTCGCAGATAGAGTGCGGCGCGAGCGGTCGCCACGACCGGCGCCTCATCCTCATCTCGTCGCAGGGCGGCGCTGGTCATGACGCTTCACTCTTCACTTCACGGCAGCGGTCCGAACAGCTTGTCCAGCTCTTGCCGCATATGGCCTTCGATCGCGCACAGCTCGGCGTCACCGATCGGAACTTGCTCCGGCCAGTCGTCGGTGACGACGATCGGCCCATCATCCTCGCGCACCGGACGCGAAGCCCGGCGCGGCGCGACGCGGTTGATGTAGTCGTGCAGGTCATCCGGGCTTTCGGCCCAGCGACGAGGCGTGCGGCGGCGGAGCTTGCGAGGAAGAGCCATTCCGACACGCTGCGTCGCGGCCGCGCCGTGTGCAAAGCCTCTGTCGCGGCGTAGCGCAGATAGGGGTGTGCTGCGGCGGGCGTCATGCTTCGCCCCACGGATCGACAACCGTAATCCCGCAATCGACGAAATCGCGGACGTTACGAGTCGCCAGCCGCGCGCCGCGCGAACGCACGATGGCGGCGATTTGCGCATCGATCTGACTGATTGGCTTGCCGCCCTGTTTCCGTCCGGCGGCGATCTCGGGATAGACAAGCGCCGCGTCGGTGTCGAACGACAGCACGCGACCCGTCAGATCGACATCGAACATCGGACGCGCCGCCGCCAGCAGATCATCGCGGCGGCGTCCCTCGGGGAGCAGTGCCAGACCATAGAAGATTTCCGCCTGCGTCAGCGTCGTCGTGAACACCCCCGCCATCGGTTGCTCGGCAATCCACGCCATGACTCTCGGGTCAGGCTCGCGCCGCATCAGCTCGGAAATGACGTTGGTGTCGAGGATGATCATTCGCCGAAGTCCACCGGCGGCCGAATCGCATCGCGCGGCATGGGAGGCAGATCGACGCCGCCCAGCTCGCCGAAGCGTTCGTTGATGGCCTGGCCCAGATTGCGAGGGCGCGGGATTTCGGTCGATAGCGCTGAGCGCAGGATGTCGCGCGCTTCGTCTTCCATCGAGCGACCGTGCATTGCCGCCCGCAGGCGAAGGCGATTTTTGATCGCATCATCGATGTTTCGGATTGTCATGACCGCCATGCTGACCTCCATAAGTCAATGACTTCATGTTAGTCGATGATGATGAAAATTGCAAGATGGGGTTGGCGCCTCCCTGCGGGACCGCCGCTCTATCTCCGCTGCGCTCCGACCGAGCCCCTGACGGGTCTCGGCCCTCCGGGTGACGATCAGCATGGCGGGGCGGCGCGATCTCGCGCCGATCGGCCAATCCGCTGCGCGGATTCATATCCTTTGAGCTGCGGAGATCGGGCCAGGGCTGCGCCGGCCCGATCGCGTTGACGGTCGTTGCACTCCCCGAGATGGGGTGGGCGTCGCTTCCCTTTAGGCCCGCCGCGCCGGGCCGCAACGCGCGTGCCGCGCTTACCTCCTCTACGTTCCGGTCCTTACGGATGCTGCCCGGCTCCGCCGGCGGGCCTGCCGGTCGCTCTTTCGCCGCCCACCCCATTCCGGGGTGTGTGTGGTTTTGAAGGAGTAAGGAAGATGAACGCCGTTACCGAAACCGTTGCCGCCGAGCCTGTGTCGGGCGTCGAGATTTTCGTGCCGCTCGCCAAGCTCAAGAAGTCCCCGCGCAACGCCCGCAAGGTGCCGCACGGGGAAGCCGCTATCGAGGCGCTGGCCGCGTCGATCCAGCACAAAGGGCTGATCCAGAACCTTGTGATCGAGCCGGAGGTCAAGGAGGACGGGACACCTACTGGCTATTATCTCGTGACCGCTGGCGAGGGCCGCAGGCTGGCGATGCTGCTACGCGCCAAGCGCAAGCAGATCAAGAAATCCGAGCCGGTGCGCTGCTGGCTGGATACGGCGAACGACCCGTCCGAAATCAGTCTGGACGAGAACGTGACCCGGACCCCGATGCACCCCGCCGACCAGTTCGAGCGGCTCGCGGAGCTTTCCAACGAGAAGGGTTGGGGCGCGCAAGAAATCGGTGCGCGGTTCGGCGTGTCGGCTTCCGTGGTGAAGCAGCGGCTTCGCTTGGGCGCTGTCAGCCCGAAGCTGTTGCAGGTCTATCGCGAAGACGGCTTGACCTTGGACCAGTTGATGGCCTTCGCCATCACCGAGGATCACGCGCGGCAGGAGCAGGTGTTCGAGAACCTGCATCACAACCGGGAGCCGTGGATCATCCGGCGCGACATGACCGCTGGCAACGTGCCCGCCGATGATCGCCGTGCGGTGTTCGTCGGAGCCGACGCCTATATTGAGGCGGGCGGCGCCATCATCCGCGACCTGTTCACCGAGGACCGGGGCGGCTTCTTTGAGGATGCGGGCTTGCTCGACATGCTCGCCACCGAGAAATTGCGCGAGATTGCGGGCGAGGTGCAGGCCGACGGCTGGAAATGGGCCGAGGCGCATATCGACTATCCCCACGCGCATGGGATGCGGCGCTTCTATCCGCAGGCCGTGGACCTGTCCGACGAGGACGAGGCCCGGCTGGAGGCGCTGTCCACCGAGCATGACGAGCTTGCCGAAGGCTATTCGTCCTATGACGAAATGCCGGAGGACGTGGCGGCGAAGCTGGAAGCGGTGTCCGACGAGATCGACGCCATTTCGGCCAAGCGCCATGCCTACGATCCCAACATCGTCGCGCACGGCGGGGTGTTCGTGGTGCTGCACTATGACGGCACAGTGAGGATCGAACGGGGTTTCGTCCGTCCCGAGGACGAGGCGCTTGCCGATCCGCAGCCCGAGGACGAGGCCGACGCCATCGACCCGGAGGCCGGAGACGTCGCGCAGGCCGAGGACGGCGACGAGGACGTGCAGGATTTCGAGGAGGAGGACGAGGAACCGGGCAAGCCCATTTCCGACAGCCTCACCCGCGACCTGTCCGCTCACCGGACGCTGGCCCTTCGCGTGGCGTTGGCCGAGCAGCCCGACGTGGCGTTGATCACGCTGACCCACACGCTGACCGCGCAACTGTTCTACAGCTACGCCGAGGCCGGTTGCCTTGAAATCCGTTCGACCGTGACGCCGCTTGGCAGTCATGCGGCGGGGATCGAGGACACGCCCTTGGCGGCGCGGGCGAGCGAAGCGCACGAGGCGTGGGCCGAGCGGATGCCGCGTGACGTGGCCGACCTGTGGGGCTTCATCGTCGCACTGGAAGACGCGCAGCGGGTGGCGCTGCTGGCGCATTGCGCGTCCCGCACCGTCAACGCGCTGCGCCTGCCGTGGGACCGCAAACCCCGGACGCTGCAATCGGCGGACAGGCTGGCGACCGCGCTGGCGCTGGACATGGCGAAGGACTGGACGCCCACCGTGGACAGCTACCTTGGCCGCGTCACCAAGGCGCATATCCTTGAAGCCGTCGCCGAAGGCGTTTCCGAGGATGCCGCGCGCCATATCGCGGACAAGAAGAAGCTGGAAATGGCCGAGGCCGCCGAGCAGCGTCTGGCCGGGAGCGGCTGGCTTCCCGCCGCGCTGCGGACGCCGAAGGCGGAAGCGGAGCAGCCCGCGCCCGTCGAGGTCGAGGACGTGGGAAGCATGGAGCAGTCGTCCGAAGCGGAGGCTCCCGATAGCGAAGCGGAGGACGGCGAAGCGTCCTTTGCCGTCGCCGCCGAATAGCGGCATCGGGCCGGGGCCGCGCGAGCGGTCCCGGCCTTTCATTTCGACCGACGAAAAATCGCGGCCGCGCCCGTTGGGGCGCGGCCGCTTTCGTTCTGCGAACGCACGACCCTACCAAGGGAGGCGCAGTGCTGGTGGCGAATTGACGAGCAGCATCTTGGCGATCGGTTCGCCGATTGTCCTTGTCAGGCCGTGGAAGCGTGGTCGCGTCGCGAGGACGAAATTGGCGTTCGGTGGCTGCAAATCCCGCGTCGCACTCGACGTATGTCTGCCGAGATTGCGGGACATCGGTTACGCCCATCATCCCATGATCGCCTTTGTTGCCGGGTCGTTTGCTGATCGCGCGGTTCAACACAGCACCATTTTCCGCCTGTCAGGTCGCGAGGTGCGCCAAGCGTCTCGCTTCGGCTTCGGCATGACCGCGCGGCCTCTCGATTGGCCTGATATAACCGGGGCCGGCTTCGCCTAGCTCGGCCTGGCGCAACGCCGCCGCGCGGCTTTTTTCCGCCGCCTTCGGCTTTGCATCGCGAAACAAAAAAGCCGCGCGTCGCCATCCTCCGCTGCGCTCCGGCCGCAAACGGTGCGCGTCCGATCATCCCCGCTTCACCGATCGCCATCGAGGCCGCGGCGGTCGTGGCCCGAGATCGAAAGGAACTTTGAAATGGCGACCATCGGCACCTTCACTCAGGCGGGCAACGGCTCCTTCGCCGGAACCATCAAGACGCTCACCCTCAACGCCAAGGCCACCCTCCGGCCGATCGACAAGGAGAGCGAGAAGGCCCCCGACTACCGCCTCGCTGTCGGCTCCGTCGAGTGCGGCGCCGGGTGGAAGAAAACCAGCCGCGAGAACCGCGACTACATCTCGGTCAAAATCGACGATCCGACCTTCCCGGCACCGATCTACGCCACCCTGTCCGAGACGGACACCGCCGGCGAGTATGCGCTGATCTGGTCACGCTGAGCCCGACACGGCGCCCCGCTCCATTGGAGCGGGGTGCCTTCGTGCGTTTGTTACGCTGGTTGTCAGAACGGACGAGCCAGTAGGCCCGGCATGTTGTTGAGGTGCTTGGGGCGCTGCCCCCGGCGCACTTCAAGCGGCTTCCGCCCAGCTTCCTCCACGCGCGAGCGCGTTCCGTGCAGCCGGTTCCCCGCGAAGGCGCTTTCCGTTTGCACCCCCGGTCTCGCCGACGGGCAGGGTTTCAGCGCGGCGCTCCGCTGCGCGGAAACCCAAGCCCAAGGAAGGACAGACCATGTATCACCAACTCGCCACCCGGTTCGGCCGCAACGCCCACCAGATCAGAGGCTATGAGGCGCTCGACAACGAGGCGCTCTATCGGCACGTCCCGTCCATCTTCGCTCGCGAGGCGCACGACAGCCGGTCGGAGCGCTATGTCTATGTCCCGACCATCGACATCGTGGAGGGGCTGCGCCGGGAAGGATGGTTCCCGTTCTTCGCCGTCCAGTCGGTTCCCCGCGACGGCAGCCGCCACGGCCACGCCAAGCATATGCTCCGCCTGCGCCGGGACGACGGCATCGGCAAGCCGGAGGCCGCCGAAGTCATCATCGTGAACAGCCATGATGGGTCCAGCGCCTATCAGATGTTCGCGGGAATGCTGCGCTTCGTCTGCACCAACAGCATGATCGCGGGTGAGCGGTTCGAGGAGGTCCGCGTGCCGCACAAAGGGAATATCGAGCATGACATCATCGAGGGCGTGTTCACCGTCGCCGAGGACTTCCCCCGGCTGATCGACGCCAGCGAGTCGATGAAGGCGATCCAGCTTTCGCCGGATGAGCAGCGCTTGCTCGGCGAGGTTAGCCTTGTTACGCGCTATGGCGACGACGAAAGCCCGGTTCGGCCCGAGCAGATCATCGAGCCGCGCCGCCGCGAGGATTTGGACCGCAGCCTGTGGACCACGTTCAATGTCATTCAGGAGAATGTGGTTCGTGGCGGGTTGCAGGGCCGTAAGCGCAATGCCGAGGGCCGTATCCGCCGCGCGCAGACCCGCGCGATCAACGGCATCGACCAGAATGTGACGCTCAACCGCGCGCTCTGGACGCTGGCCGAGGGGATGCAGCGCCTCAAAGCGGCCTGACCATAACTACCGCAGGGCCGGAGTTTCCGGCCCTGCGGCTTTGCCATTTTCGCGCCGATCCGCT
>NZ_JAYRSU010000028.1:0-42275 GCF_041919955.1 Phenylobacterium sp.
TCATGTTCGGCCGGCTCAAGGACTGGCGTCGCGTCGCCACCCGCTACGATCGATGCCCGACCGTCTTCCTGTCCGCCATCGCCCTCGCCGCTACCGTGCTCTTCTGGCTATGAGTCCTGAGCCTAGGAAGGCCAGTTGGATATCACTCAATTTTTTCACCGCATTTTTCCCGATGAGTTCTTCGAGAAGCCGTCGAAGCTGACGCTGCTTTAAAATTTCGATCCGAGATCGAAATTCACCACCATCCTCCAGGACCATCATCGAAGCAGCGTGTCCCACAACAAAAGAATCTAAAGATCGAGCAACTTGCGTCAAATTCTTCTTTTGCTTGGTACATTTTTCGAGAGAAGCGATATTTGACATCGCCGCCTCTATATCATTTAACTTCTTCGTCGGAGCACGGAGCTGATAAGCACCTTTCCCAAAAGGTGCGATCTCAACACCTAGAAACACCGCGCTTTCCGATGGATTACGAAGTGTCGTCTTCCCGTCCACGGCAAGATCCGGCAAATCCAACGATAACCTTGCAAGATTTTGGCGAACGAAATCGAGCCCATCCAAGCACTCGCGCTCGCTCTCTCCAAATATTGCTATGTCATCAGCATAGCGGATTGCCGAAAAACCGCGCACTGCTAGAGCATCGTCAAATTTCTTGAGCAACAAATTGGAAAGCACCGGCGAAATGGGCATGCCCTGCCGAAGCCCCCGTCCGGGCTGAATTGCAGTCTCCGATCCGTCTGCGCCTTCCCCCGCCGTCTCCAATTCACAATCAATAGCTGCGCTCATCAAATCAGCGATTAGCTTTCGGGAGACGCGTCGCCGAACGAGCGCCTTCATGAGTGGTCGTTCAATTCGGTCGAAAAACCGGATGATGTCCGCCTGCAACATCCACGGGCGCTGTTCGCGAAGGAAAAGTGCCCGTCGTTGAGCGTCAGCGAGCGTTCGCCCTTTCGTAAAACCATAGCTAACTTCGGAGGTCGCAACGAAGCGCGGATCGGCCTCCAAGTGACGCAGTAGAGCCCGCTGAAGCAGACGGTCCCGAACGGTCGGGATCGCTATTATGCGATGCCCGCCCGAAGCCTTCAGAACCCGCGCAGACCGCAGCGGGCTGAAGCGATAGGTATCAGACCTAATCGAACTCCGAATATTCGCGACATGATCTGCAAGGGACGACGAGAAGGCCATAGCGCTAACGCCATCAACGCCAGGGGCCCCGGCAGTTGAGGGTGCACCATCACGGCTATCATGCCAAACCCACTTGAGGGCCTCGACGGAGAGACTGCTTGGTAGTCGCCTCACACCAATCCTCCCCAAGGTTCCGGGTTGAGCTCCTTGGGGACTGTTTGGCAGTGCGATCCCGATCCAGGCGCACCATGCGATGCGTGATCGGAACCGGTGTCCGCGCCCACGGGCAACCCATACGGGGACCATTGGGACGAGGGTGAAACGAGGCGACGATCTATCCGCGACACCTCAGTTCGCTCTGAGGTCACATCAACCGTCGCTCCCGCCACTAGGATTGTGGCGAGAAACCCCGCGATTGCAACCCGCGCCCCCGCCCGGAGGCGGAGAACAAATCGTGAACGGTGCGCAATCTCGGCGCGAAAAGCCTCCTCGCCCCCCGACCCCCCGTCACTTAAGCTGATAGCCCGATCCCGGTTTAGCTCGTCGAGCAACCCGCATCCTCCATTCCAGTGCGATCCCGATCCAGGCGCACCATGCGATGCGTGATCGGAACCGGTGTCCGCGCCCACGGGCAACCCATACGGGGACCATTGGGACGAGGGTGAAACGAGGCGACAGAGGCCCTGAGCGTTAGAAACAACCCGGACCTGTTCGGATCATTAGACTGATTCGCAACGAGCAAAGCGATTGTTAATGACTGAGTAATGTTCGTCGAGGCTCGCCCCCTCAGAAGAACTCGTCCATCAGCCGGTAGAAGGCGCAGGCCGCCTCGTCCACCGCCTCCAGAGGATAGACCTCGCGCAGGATCGCGGCGGCGTCGATATCGGGATAGTTGAACTTCGCCGAGCGCAGGAAGAGGGCGAGGTCCTGCCAGGGGTCGGCCAGGCCGAAGCGGCCGAGGTCGACCAGGACCGGGCTGCGCCCCGGCGTCCAGACGAAGTTCGGCAGGCTGGCGTCGCCGTGGGTGAGGGCCAGACGCTCCACCGCCGGGCGCGCGGCCAGCGCCGCGTCCAGGGCCTGGCGGGCGGTCCAGCCGGCGCGCTCGTCGTCGAAATCGTCCTCATCCACCAGGCCTTTGGCGACATTGCGCTCCGCCAGGGCGAACTTGGCCGCCAGGCTCATGTCGAACGGGCAGCCGGCGGGATCGAGGCCGTGCAGATGCGCCATCGCCTCCACCGTCGCCACGAGGCCCGCGCGGACCTGGCCCTCCGGCAGGTGCGAGACCGCCGCGCCCGCCGCCCGCTCGGCCACCATCAAGAGGCCCTCGTCGAACGGTCCGGTCCAGATCGGGCGCGCGACCGGGACGCGGCCGTCCAGCCAGCGCGCGACCTCGATCTCGCGCGCCAGCAGCGCGACATTGCCCGGCATGTCGCCCGGCGCGAACTTCACCGCGACCTCGGGCGTGAGGGCGACGATGTCGCCCGACTGGCCATGGCCGACCATCTCGACCGGAACGCCGCCGTCGAGCCCGGCGGCCTCCAGCATCAGGCGCACATAGTCGCGCACATGGTCGGCTTCATCATACACCCGAAGCCTCGTGCCACCTCTACGTGGAGGCTGCGTGGAGGGCGCGTATAGAGTCTAGCTCGCCGGCGCCGTCAGCCGCGCCAGGGTCGTGCCCTCGCTGACCTGGTCGCCGACGCTGACGGCCAGGGATTCGACCTCGCCGTCGAACGGCGCGGTCAGGGCGTGCTCCATCTTCATCGCTTCCAGGGTCAGCAGGGCCTGGCCGCGCGCGACCTTGTCGCCGACGCTGACCGAGACGGCCACCACCTTGCCCGGCATCGGCGCGCGGACGGCCCCGTCGCCGCCCCCGCCGTGGGCCGCGTCCCTGACCGGCGGGCGGGTGGTCAGGACGAAGGTCTCGCCCGCGTCGAAGACCACGATCTCGCCCTCGTCGGTCAGCAGCACGTCCCCGGGCAGGTCCTCGCTCTCCAGCGGCGCGTCCAGGGCCGCGCCGTCCAGATAGAGCTTCATGGCCGTGCGCGGCGGGGCGTTCAGCCTAAAGCCCGTCAGGTGGGTCCAGGGCTCGGGCGCGCCGCCCTCCTCGTCCAGGGTCACGGCCATGGCGGCCGAGGCCAGGGCGTGTTCCGAGGGCGCTGGCGTGGCTGCCAGGGCCTCGATACGCGCCTCGATGAAGCCGGTGTCGACGTCGCCGGCGATGAAGTCCGGATGGTCCAGGCAGCGGGCCAGGAAGCCGGCGTTGGTCTTCACCGGCCAGACCTCGACCTCGCTGGCCGCCTGGGCCAGCAGGTCGCTCGCCCCCTCGCGGGTCGGCGCATGGGCGATCAGCTTGGCGATCATCGGGTCGTAGAACGGCGAGACCTCGCCGCCCTCCTCCACCCCGGTGTCGACCCGGATCAGGTCCTCGGGCAGCTTGAAGTGCTCCAGCACCCCGATCGAGGGCAGGAAGCCGCCGGCCGGGTTCTCGGCATAGAGCCGCGCCTCCAGGGCGTGGCCGCTGAGGGTGATCTCGTCCTGCTTCAGCGGCAGCGGCTCGCCCGAGGCGACGCGGATCTGCCATTCCACCAAGTCGACGCCGGTCACCGCCTCGGTCACCGGATGCTCGACCTGCAGGCGGGTGTTCATTTCCATGAACCAGATGCGCTCGCCCTTCAGCCCGTCGCTGGCGTCGGCGATGAACTCGACCGTGCCGGCGCCGACATAGCCGACCGCCTGGGCCGCCTTCACCGCCGCGCTGGTCACGGCGGCGCGCGCGGCCTCGCTCATGCCAGGGGCCGGAGCCTCCTCGATGACCTTCTGGTGGCGGCGCTGCAGCGAGCAGTCCCGCTCGTACAGGTGCACGACATTGCCGTGCGCGTCGCCGAACACCTGCACCTCGATGTGCCGGGGGCGGGTGACATAGGTCTCCAGCAGCACGCGGTCATCGCCGAACGCGGCGGCCGCCTCGCGCTGGCAGGAGGTGAGCGCCGCGGCGAAATCCTCCGCCCGCTCGACCTTGCGCATGCCCTTGCCGCCGCCGCCGGCCACGGCCTTGATCAACACCGGATAGCCGATGCGGTCGGCCTCGGCCTTCAGCCGCTCCGGGCTCTGGTCCTCGCCCAGATAGCCCGGCGTCACCGGCACGCCGGCATTGGCCATCAGCGACTTGGCCGCGTCCTTCAGGCCCATGGCGCGGATCGCGGCGGGCGGCGGGCCGATCCAGGTGAGGCCGGCGGCCGTGACGGCTTCGGCGAACTGCGCGTTCTCCGACAGGAAGCCGTAGCCGGGGTGGATGGCGTCGGCGCCGGCCGCCAGGGCCGCGTCGATGATCTTCTCGCCCACGAGGTAGCTCTCGCGCGCCGGCGCCGCGCCGATCGGCACGGCGATGTCGGCCATGCGCACATGCGGAGCGTCCGCGTCGGCTTCGGAATAGACCGCCACGGTGGCGATCCCCATGGCCTGGGCGGTGCGGAACACGCGGCAGGCGATCTCGCCACGATTGGCGACCAGAATGCTCTTGATCATGGTCACATCCGGAAGACGCCGAACCGGGTGTCCGGGATCGGCGCGTTGAGGGCGGCGGAGATGGACAGGCCCAGCACGTCGCGGGTCTGGGTCGGGTCGATGACCCCGTCGTCCCACAGGCGGGCGGTGGCGAAGTAGGGCGAGCCCTCGTGCTCGTAGCGCTCTCGGACCGGGGCCTTGAAGGCCTCCTCCTCCTGGGCGCTCCATGTGGCCGCGTCGCGGTGGACGGTGGCCAGCACGCTCGCGGCCTGCTCGCCGCCCATCACCGAAATGCGGCTGTTGGGCCAGGTCCACAGGAAGCGGGGGCTATAGGCCCGCCCGCACATGCCGTAATTGCCGGCCCCGAAGGAGCCGCCGATCAGCACGGTGAACTTCGGCACTTCGGCGCTGGCGACCGCCGTCACCAGCTTGGCGCCGTCCTTGGCGATGCCGCCGGCTTCGTACTTGCCGCCGACCATGAAGCCCGAGATGTTCTGCAGGAAGACCAGCGGGATCTTGCGCTTGCAGGCCAGTTCGATGAAGTGCGCGCCCTTCAGCGCGCTCTCCGAGAACAGCACACCGTTGTTGGCCAGGATCGCCACCGGGTAGCCCCAGATACGCGCGAAGCCGCAGACCAGGGTCGTGCCGTAGAGCGGCTTGAACTCGTCGAAGTCCGAACCGTCGACGATGCGGGCGATCACCTCGCGCACGTCATAGGGCGCGCGCACGTCGGTGGGCACGATGCCGTAGAGCTCGTCCGGATCGTAGGCGGGCTGGCGCGGAGCGGCCACGTCCTGCTCCACGGTCTTGGTCGAGTTCAGGTTGGCGACGATCGAGCGCACGATGGTCAGGGCGTGCTCGTCGTCTTCGGCCACGTAGTCGACGACGCCCGAGCGGCGGCCGTGGGTGTCGGCGCCGCCCAGCTCCTCGGCGCTGATCACTTCGCCGGTCGCGGCCTTCACCAGCGGCGGGCCGCCGAGGAAGATGGTGCCCTGGCCGCGGACGATCACCGTCTCGTCGCTCATGGCCGGCACATAGGCGCCGCCGGCCGTGCACGAGCCCATCACGCAGGCGATCTGCGGAATGCCCTGCGCGCTCATTCGCGCCTGATTGAAGAAGATGCGGCCGAAATGGTCGCGGTCCGGGAAGACCTCGGCCTGGTGCGGAAGGTTCGCCCCGCCGCTGTCGACCAGATAGACGCACGGCAGGCGGTTCTGCTGGGCGATCTCCTGGGCGCGCAGGTGCTTCTTCACCGTGATCGGGAAATAGGCCCCGCCCTTCACCGTCGCGTCGTTGGCGACGATCATCACCTCGCGGCCGCTGACCCGTCCGATGCCGGTGATCACGCCCGCGCCGGGCGCCTCGTCGTGATAGAGCCCGTTCGCCGCAAGGGCGCCGACCTCCAGGAACGGCGAGCCGGGGTCGAGCAGCCGCTCCACCCGCTCGCGCGGCAGCAGCTTGCCGCGGGCCGTGTGCCGCTGACGCGAGGCCTCTGGCCCGCCCAGGGCGGCCTTGGCGGTGCGTTCGGCCAGCTCGGCGGCCAGGGCGCGGTTATGGACCGCGTTGGCCTGGAAGGCCGCGCCGGCCTTGTCGATGTCGGTGGAAAGCCTGGTCATGCGCCCAGCAGCTCCCGGCCGATCAGGAACCGGCGGATCTCGTTGGTGCCCGCCCCGATGTCGTAGAGCTTGGCGTCGCGCACCAGCCGCTCGACCGGGAACTCTTTGGTGTAGCCAGCGCCGCCCAGGGCCTGCACCGCCTCCAGGCTGACCTTCACCGCGTTCTCCGAGGCCAGCAGGATCGCGCCGGCCGCGTCGAACCGTGTGGTGAGCCCGGCGTCGCACGCCTTGGCCACCGCATAGACGTACGCCCGGGCCGAGTTCAGCGCGACGTACATGTCGGCGACCTTGCCCTGCATCAGTTGGAATGAACCGATCGGCTTTCCGAACTGCTTGCGCTCGCGGACATAGGGCAGCACCACGTCCAGGCAGGCCTGCATGATGCCCAGCGGCCCCGCCGACAGCACCGCCCGCTCGTAGTCGAGGCCGCTCATCAGCACGGCGGCCCCGCCGTTCAGCGGGCCCATGACGTTCTCTTCCGGGATCTCGCAGTCCTCGAACACCAGCTCGGCGGTGTCCGACCCGCGCATGCCCATCTTGTCCAGCTTGGGCGAGACGCTGAAGCCCGGCGTGCCCTTCTCGACCAGGAAGGCGCTGACCCCGCGGCTGCCCTCGTCCGGCGAGGTCTTGGCGTAGACCACCAGGGTGTCGGCGTGCGGCGCGTTGGTGATCCAGAACTTCGTGCCGTTCAGTACGTAGCGGTCGCCGCGATGGTCGGCCCGCAGCTTCATGGAGATGACGTCCGAGCCGGAACCGACCTCGCTCATGGCCAGCGAGCCGACATGCTCGCCGCTGATCAGCTTGGGCAGATAGCGGCGCTTCTGCTCGGGGCTGCCCCAGCGGCGGATCTGGTTGACGCAGAGGTTCGAGTGCGCGCCGTAGGACAGGCCCACCGAGGCCGAGGCGCGGGAGACCTCCTCCATCGCCACCACGTGCTCGAGATAGCCGAGGCCAAGACCGCCGAACTCCTCCTCGACCGTAATGCCGTGCAGGCCGAGCTCGCCCATCTGCGGCCACAGCTCGCGTGGGAAGGTGTTGCTGGCGTCGACCTGGGCGGCGATCGGCGCGATCTTGTCGGCGGCGAACCGCGCGGTGGTCTCGCGGATCGCGTCGGCGGTCTCGCCGAGACCGAACTGGAAGTTGGGACCGGACATTCCTGGGCTGCCTTCTGCGGGCTGATCAAGGGTCAGCCTCGCAAACCTAGCGCCCGAAGAACAATCCACAAAATTGAATGCCCATGATCCATATGATAGATGACATCTATCATGGACCGCTATCTGCTGCGCTACTTCCTGGCGGTCGTGGAGACCGGCAACTTCAGCCGGGCGGCGACGCGCGAGAACGTCGCCCAGCCCACCCTTTCGGCCGGCATCGCCAAGCTGGAGGCCGAGCTGAAGGCCCGGTTGTTCGACCGCACCAACCGCCGCGTCCACCTGACCGAGGCCGGAAGCCGCTTCCTGGTGCACGCCCGCCGCATCGAGCACGAGTACAACCTGGCCCAGGCCTCGGTGTCGGGCGCGGCGCCCGGCGAGCTGCTGCGCGTGGCGGTGCTCTCGACCATCCCGACCGCCCTGGTCGGCCAGGCGCTGTCGCTCTGCGCCGGCGGCGGCGAGCGCATCGAACTGCTCGACGGGACCGAGCGCGAGGTCGCCGCCCTGCTCGACCGCCGCCGGGCCGATCTCGCCCTCACCATCGTCGGTCCGTCGACCGATCGTTTCGCCAGCGAGCGGCTGGCCGAGGAGGGCTACGGCCTGGCGCTGCCTGCATCCCACCGCCTGGCCGGCTTCAGGTCGGTGGCCGGAGAGGATCTGGCCGACGAGGTCATGATGGTGCGCCGCCAGTGCGAGGTCCTGGCCCAGACCAGCCGCTACTTCACCGACCGGGGGGTGCGCCCGTTCTTCAGCTATCGCGGCGCCGGCGACGACAAGGTGCTGGCCCTGGTCGCCGCGGGCCTGGGCCTGACGCTCATGCCCGACAGCTACCAGGCCCCCGGCGTCGCCCGCGTGGCGCTGGAGGGCTTCACGCCGCGCCGCACACTAGGCCTCTGCTACGCCGACGAGGCCGCCCGCCATCGCACGGACGGCTTCGTTCAGGCCGCGCGCGAGGTGCTGGGGAGTTAGTCCTTGCGGAACTTCAGCGGACCCTGGGCGGTGGCGATCACCAGCGCGCCGTCGGGAGTGAAGCTGTAGCTGCGGGCGGTCTCCAGGGCGCGCAGGTACTTGCCTTCCTGGTTCATCAGCGCCGGGGCGCAGGCCATCAAGGTCGAGCCGCCCTTGCCCAGGGTCAGCTTGTCGCCCTTGGTCTTCCAGCTGGTGAAGTATCGGTTGCAGCCGCCGGCCCCGCCGCCTGTCCCATCGGGGGCCAGCGTGAGGGTCACATGCGAGTTGTCGATGATCCCGCCGCCCAACAGGTCTTCCAGGCGCCATTCCGGACCGACCAGCGGCGCGCCGCCCGGGTGCGCGGGCGGGGCCGGCGCCGGCGCGGTGGCGCAGGCCGCCAGCGCCAGTACGCCCGCCATTGTCGCGCTTCGCATCACTGCCATTTCGAGCACAGCACGTCGGCCAGATAGATGCGTCCGCCCACCGTCTGGGCCGCGCCGTTCTTGGCGCGGACATAGCCCGCCGCCTTGCAGAAGTTGTCCGCCTCGCGGGTGATGCAGGCCGCGCCGCCGCCCTCGCGCTGACAGGCGTCGATCCGCCGGCCGCCGTATTCCGGGGCGGGGAAGAACTCCGCGGCCATGCCCTTCAGCGACTGGCCGCCCGGCCGGTCGGGAACCGGCTGGGGCAGCGGAGTCGGAACCCCGCTAGCCTGGCGCACCGACCCGACGCCGCGCACGCCCAGTTGCGCCATCAGGTTCGAAGACGAGCCGGTGACGACCGTACAGCGACCGCGGAAGAACCTCTGCTCGCAGACCTCCCACGAGCTGCCCCCGCCCATGCGCACGCTGCGCGGCGCCCAGGTGGCGGCGAAGATCGGCATCTCACGCGTCACGGTCAGGCTGCGGCCCGTGTAGTTCGCGCCCGAAAAGAACTGCGCATTGGGCGCCATCCGGTCCTGCGCGGCCGCCGGCGCGGTCGCGGCCAGGGCGATCGCCGCCGCCGCCATCACTCGAACTCGCATGAAGTCCTCCCGAAGAGCCCGTATTCCCTCTCCGGTAGAATGGCCAAGCGCGGCCGTAGTTCCCTTTGAAACGCAAAAGAAAAAGCCGCCCAGGCGGCCCCGGACGGCTCTATCGGAAGGCGGGAGAAGACGTTCAGGCCAGGGCCAGCTTCCCACGGCGCCGGCGCACCATCGTACCGACGAGGCCGAAGCCGGTGATCATCATCGCCCAGGTGGCCGGTTCCGGCACCGCGCCGGTCGGCGTGCGCTCCAGATTGACGGCCGCCCAGCTGTCGGGACCGCCATCGGCCTTGGAGAGCGAACCTTCGAGGGCGATGCGGACCTTGGCGAAGTCCTGGCGGCCGAAGACCGTCTGGTTGAGGTAGGTCTGCGAGGCCTGATCGGCGACGAAGACCAGGCCGGCGCTGCCGTTGCCCTGATCGGTGGTCGGGAACTTGTAGCTGCCGTTGATCTGGGCGATCAGCGAGGTCCCGCTGTAGAACTTCAGCGTCACGTCGTCGACGTTGATGCCGCTCTTGTTGGCGTTGCCCGGCTCGACGGCGTTGAACAGCAGGCCGACATCGGCCGCGCTCGCCCAACCCACGTCGCCGATCGTCGGGATGCCGAATTTCTGGTTGTCGGTCAGCGGGTTGGCTTCATGGCCGCCCAGGTTGTTGTACAAAGTGCCGTCGCACGCGCCGGCGCCGCCGACCAGGCTGCTGCCCGTGCCGCCGACCTTGACGCACCCCGAGCCGCCGCCCTGGATCGTCAGCAGGCGCGGCGCGTTGCCGAAGCCCTGTCCCGAGGCCGTGATCGTGTTGTCGTAGACCAGCGCCGCATTCGCCGCCGCCGGCAGAGCCATCGCCGCGACCGCCAGGGCCGCCACAAACCGCGTCTTCATACCCCACTCCTTCAATGGGCCATTCCGAGTGGCCGTGAAACTCGTCCGAACTGGCACAGGCGCCAGGCTGATGTCCGGAACCGAGCAATCGGCGTGCCAACCCCCACGGGATGGACGCCTCAGGCTGATGGCGCGGTCCCCGCCCTGTCTGCGCACGCAAAAGAAAAGCCGCCCCGCATGACGGGACGGCTTTCTTAGTCGATAGCCAGCGTACGTTCGGTAAAGAAGTACGCTGAACGAAGTGCTTCCTGCGGCGCCTTAGGCGACCGCGAGCGCCCCGCGGCGACGGCGGATGGCCGCGCCGGCCAGGCCGAAGCCGGTGATCATCATCGCCCAGGTGGCCGGTTCCGGCACGCCGGTCTGCACGCCCGGGATGTCCTGCGAGTACAGGTCGCCGACCTTGTTGTCCTTGGTCGCGTTGTTCGACCACAGGATCTTCAGGTGAGGACCGGCCTCGACGAAGTCGAACGCGCCGCTGGTGGCGGTCAGGTTGAAGGTCAGGTTGGTGTTGCCCGCGGTAGCGACGTTCGGCGACAGGTTGAAGCAGACGAAGCCCGCGCCATTGCCGTTGCAGCCGCCCGCATTCAGGCCGCCGGCCTGGCCGACCGTGTCGACGCCGCTGCGGGTCGCCGTCACCGAGGTGGTGCCCAGGCCCTTGAACGAGAACGCGCCCAGATACTGGGCGCCGGCCCAGTTGTCGGTCAGAGCGTTGACGCCGGCGATGTCGAACGTGACGCTCGTAGCGCTGTTCTGGGTCAGCGTGAAGGTCGCGCCCTGGAAGGTCGATTGCCACACCGAGGCCGCGTCGGCGGCGCCAGCCGACAGGAACAACGCAGCGCCAGCGCACACGGCGCCAAAGAACTTGTTCATACCCCACTCCTTCTCACGGCCGTTCCGAGCGACCGAGCATTGTGAGAAATCGGCGTCGCCGCCGTATTCCGAGAAATACAGCAATAGTCGTGCCAAATTCCGGGGGCAATTAAACTCAACCCGAGGGGGAAAGAGTTTACATTCGCTCAAGGCGCGAAAAGCTTAAGAGAATCAATCGCAACAACCATGTAGCGGGCGTCCGCGCCGTAGCCTGCGACCTTCGCTTTCAGGGCCTCAGGGACCACTGACGGCGACGCGTAGCCGAACTTCTCCCAGAAGCGCCAGGCCCCCTGCACGGCGACCAGATCGCCGCGAACCAGACCGGCGTCGCGCGCCGCGCCGGCCGCGGCGGCGACCAGCGCCCTGCCCAGCCCCAGGCCTCGCGCCTGCGGCCCGATCGCCAGGTCGTGGATGAACCAGTTGTCGGTCGGCGGCGGCGGCGGCAGCACGATCCCGATCGCCGGAGGGCTGCCGGCCGGCCAGGGATGGCTGAGGATATAGGCCAGCAGGGTCTCGCCCTCGAAGGCGCCCCAGCAGAACGGCGCGGCCACCGCCACCCGGCTGGCCAGGATGTCCTGCGGCTCATGATAGAGCTCGGTATAGGCCAGCGCCTGCAGGTCGGCGGCGGCGGCCATGTCCGCCATTCGCAGCGCTCGCAGTTCCGGCGCGCTCACGAACCGCTCCGCGTCAGCGTCATCAGCCCGATGTCCTGGTTGAATTCGATCATGCGGGTATAGACCACGCTCCCGCCCCTCGGGTCGACCGCCACGCCCGAGAACCAGGCCGCCTGCGGCGCCTGGGCGAAGACCTCGGCCGGTCCGCCATGGATCGACGCCGACATCACCTGCGGCGTTCCGCGGCGCGGGACCTCCAGCCAGTATTGCCGCTCGCCCAGCACCGTCCAGGCGTGGGGCGCTTCGGCGGGATAGGGGGCGACCTGTGTCACGCTCCCGTCCGGCGCCAGGCGCCAGATCCCCGGCGCGCCGTCCTTGATGGCCAGAACGCCGGCCGCCGTCGCCTTCGCCGCCTTCCAGCCCGGCCCGCTCAGCGCCTGCAACCGCTCGGGCTGCTGCACGTCGATCCGCCAGATGCGGTTCTCGCCGTCGCGGCGCGAGACGAACACCACGTGCCGCCCGTCCGCTTCCCACGACGGCGACTCGATGGTGAACGCGCCGGCCAGCAGCGCCCGGGGGCGCCCGCCGCTGGCGGCGATCTCGTAGAGCGCCCAGCGCCCCTTGGTCGCCGCCACGAAGACCAGCCGCCGCCCGTCCGGCGACCAGCGCACGTCGTCCATGTGGCTGACCGCGAAGAAGGTGATCTTCTGGGCCGCCTCGCCCGGCTGCTGGAGCCAGACCGAACGTCCGCCGCGGGTGTCGGCCACATAGGCCAGCGCCCCGTCGCGCGAATAGTCCCCGGCCCACTGCACGCCGGCCGAGTCGGTCAGGGCCTGGCCCTCGCCCCCGCCAGGCGCGATCCGCGTGAGATTGGCCCGCAGGTCGGCCAGTTCCATGGCCAGCAGCCCGCCCGGTGCGCTCGACATCCGCCGCACCTCGCGCAGGCCCGGCCCCAGGCGGGTCGAGGTCCCGCCCTCGGCCGGGATCGACCACAGCGCGAAGTCGCCGCTGCGGTTGGAGGAATAGAACAGCGTGCGGCCGGTCTCCGACCAGGCCAGGCCCGCCACCTCCACCCCGTCGCGCGTGACCTGCCGCGGCGGCCCGCCGTCCAGGTCCTGGATGAAGATGTCCGAGACCCCGATGTTGAGCCAGCGGGTGAAGGCCAGCTGCTTGCCGTCGGGCGACACCGCCAGTTCCATGTCGCCGCGACTGATCGCGGGCGGGGCGGTCAGCGCCCTCACCGGCCCGCCGTCCGCGGCCACCACCTTGATGATCCGCGGCTCGCGGCGGCCCGCCCGCTCGCTGAAGAACAGCTTCGTCCCGTCCGGTGACCAGATCAGCCGCGCGGCCTCCTCGCCCTGGCATCGCGCCAGGCTGCGCACCGGCCCGGCCGGCAGGGTCTTGACCAGGATCTCGCAGGGCGCGCCGGCCCGCACCCGCACGAAGGCGACGCGGTCGCCGCCCGGCGACCAGGCCGGAGCGGTGTCGTCCTCCGGCCCTTCGGACAGCGCCGCGATCGATCCGTCGCGGATATTGCGGACCATCACGTCTCGGCTGTCCCCCTCGGTCCCCAGGGCGTAGGCGATCTGCCGCCCGGACGCCGACAGGGCGGGCAGGGTCTCGGTCCGCCGGCTGTCGATCAGGCTCTCATAGCTGGCCACTCGCCAGGCCTCGGGCTGGTCGGCCAGCCGCCACCACAGCGCCAGGCCCGCGACCACCACCACGGCCATGAGCAGCATCAGCAGCGGCGCATGGCCGATCCGTCGCTCGGCCGGCGCCTGTCCGTCTTCCGCCTTCGGCTCGGCGGCGGGCTGGGCCGGAACCAGCCGGTAGCCGACCCGCGGCACCGTCTCGATCGCGAACGAGGCGCCGCCGTCGCTCTCGGCCAGCTTGCGCAGCCGCCCGATGCAGCGGTGCAGGGAATCGTCCGTCACCGAGACGTCGCCCCAGCATTCGCGCAGCAGCTCGTCGCGCGACACTACCGCCCCCATGCGCCGCGCCAGCGCCGCCAGCACCTGCATGACCCGCGGCTCGAGGATGTCGATCACGTCGCCCCGCCGCACCTCGCGATAGGCCGGCCGCACCCGGAAGGCGCCGAGCTGAAAGTCGTGCTCGTTAGCCAGGTCCAGGCGCCGCTGGGGCGCGAGTTCTGCGGGTTTCAGGTTCCCGTCGTCAGCCATCATCGGGCTCCCATCGGGCAAAAATCCGATCTGGCTCCAAGCCGCGGCGCGGCCGCGGGGCCAGCCTCCTCTCCTGCGGCGACCGCGCCGCCTTGGGAGACCGCCTGATGTATCCGCGCATGCCCCGCTCGCCCGACGACGTCGAACAGTCGCTGCTCAGCGCCATCGCCGATCCGGTGCGCCACAAGATCATCGTGCAGCTGGCCATGCGCCCGCTCAGCGTGAACAAGCTGGCGAGCCGCTTCCCGGTGGTCCGCGCGGCGATCTCGCGCCATCTGAGGGTCCTTCTCGATGCGGGCCTCGTCACCTGCCGGCGCGTCGGCTCGCTGAACATCTACTCCGTGCGCCCCGAGGGCCTGGAGCGCCTGCGCATCTATCTCGGCCAGATCTCCCGCGAGGCGGCGATGTCGTCCGAGCATCCGAGGGGATGGCTGGATGTCGCCTGAACTCCCCTCGCACGCCTGCGTCCGGCGCAAGCCGCCCTAGTTCGAAACATATCTCATGTTGCAAATGTAACAAGATCGTCCCGCCAACGCCTCGCCAGAATTCGCCGCCGCCTAGTCTTGGCGTCGAACGGACCTTTGCGCGCTTTGCGCCGGGATGAACTGCGCTCTCAAAAGTAAAACGCAAATCGACAGGCCGACGCCGTCGCGCTCGACACTGTCATGTCATTGGGGGATGAAATGATCCGTCGCCATGTACGCGGGCGTCTGCTCGCCACGTCTGTGCTTACCGGCCTTGTCGGCCTCGCCACCACCGCCCAGGCCCAGCAGGCCGGGGAAGTCCAGGAGGTCGTGGTCACCGGCTCGCGCATCGTGCGCCAGGACTATGTCGCCAACAGCCCGGTCACCACCGTCGCCGGCGAGAAGCTGGTCGACAACGCCGACATCACGCTCGACACCTATCTGAACACCCTGCCGCAGGTCGCCCCCTCGGGCACCACCACCTCGAACAACCCCGGCAACGGCGGCCAGTCCAACATCGACCTGCGGGGCATGGGCTCCAACCGCAACGTCGTGCTGGTCGACGGCCGCCGCCCGATGGTCTCGGCCAACACCCTGACCGTCGACCTCAACACCATCCCCGCGGCCCTGATCGAGAGCGTCGAGGTGATCACCGGCGGCGCCGGGGCGGCCTACGGCGCCGACGCCATCGCCGGGGCGGTGAACATCAAGCTGAAGCGCAACTTCGAGGGGCTGGACCTGCGCGCCAACTACTCGAACTCGACCGAGCACTGGGACGCCAAGGAGTGGTCGGTCTCGGGCGTGCTGGGCGGCAACTTCGCCGAAGGCCGCGGCAACGGCGTGCTGGCCTTCGACCGCGCGGTGCGCCAGCAGCTGATCAAGAGTCAGCGGGCCTTCGCCTCGGTCGCCACAGCCACCACCTCGTTCCTGCCGGAAGGCACGGTGTTCTGGGCCGGCGCCAACGCCCCCACCCAGGCCTCGATCGACACCGTCTTCGCCGGCTACGGCGTAGCCCCCGGCAAGGTCGCCATCGGCTCCGGCACGCTGGGCTTCAACACCGACGGCACGCTGTTCTACCGGGGCATCTTCAACAGCCCCTTCAACGTCCAGAACTTCCGCTATCCCGTGGACCTGGCCGTGAACACCACCCTGTTCCCCGACGTCTACAGCTACAATTTCGACGCGGTGAACATCCTGTCCATGCCGCTCGACCGCACCTCGTTCACCGGCAAGATCAACTACGAGCTGGAGAACGGGATCGAGATCTTCGCCCAGGTCGGCTGGACCCGCTACCAGTCGACCAGCGCGCTCGCCCCCTCGCCGGTCTCGACCATCACCGGCCGTCCGCCGGGCGAGAACGACGTCAACGAGTACAGCTCCGCCCTCATCTCGCGCGGCGCCTCGGTGGCCTCGCAGCTGGTGGTGCCCGTCACCAACCCGTTCCTCCCCGCCGACCTGCGCGCGATCCTGAACTCGCGGACGGGCGACGACCCGGCCCTGGTCGGATCGGGCGCGACCGAGCCCTTCCGCATGCGCTCGCGCATCCTGGTCACCGGCCTGCGCCAATCCGACTTCGAGAACAGCGTCGTCCAGTACCTGGGCGGCGCCCGCGGCCCGATCGGCGACACCAGCTGGCGGTGGGAAGCCTATGTCTCGGAGGGGATCACCACCATCACCCAGACGCAGTCGGGCAATATCGACACCCAGAAGCTGCAGGAGATGCTGGAGAATCCGAACGGGGGCCGCGGCATGTGCGCCGGCGGCTACAACCCCTTCGGCCGCAACCCGATCTCGGCGGCCTGCGCGGCACTGCTGGAGCTGCAGACCACCATCCGCACCCGGATGGTCCAGGACATCGGCCAGGCCTATATCACGGGCGAAGCCTTCCAGCTCCCGGCCGGCCCGCTGTCGGTGGTGCTGGGCGCCGAATACCGCGGCTTCGAGTTCGACTTCGACCCGGGCGCGGCCGGCGGCGCAGTATCGGGCTTCAACGCCCAGGATCCGGCCAGCGGCACCAACAGCTTCAAGGACATCTTCGCCGACTCCCTGCTGCCGCTGCTCAAGGAAGCGCCGCTGGCCAAGTCCCTGGAGCTCAACCTGGGCTACCGTCGCTCGACCAGCGAGTTCGCCGACAAGCTGACCGGGATCGAAGGCGACGAGGTCTCCTCCAACGCCTACAAGGTCGAGCTGAACTGGCAGCCGGTGGACTTCCTGCGCCTGCGCGCCTCGTACCAGCGCTCGGTCCGCGCGCCCAACTTCGGCGAGCTGTTCGCCGGCACCGGCTCGGCGCCCCAGTACTTCGACCCCTGCTCGGTGACCTCCAACGCCCGCGCCGTCGCCGGCGCCAAGCTGGCGAACCTCTGCATCGCCACCAACCTCGCGGCCTCGGCGATCAACACCTACGTCCAGACCCCGGGCACCCAGGTCAGCATCGACATCAACGGCAACCCCAACCTCAAGCCGGAGACGGGCAGCACCATCACCCTGGGCGCCACCGCCTCCTCGCCCTGGGACAATCAGTGGCTCTCGCGCCTGCGCGGCTCGTTCGACTGGTATTCGATCGAGGTGAAGGAGGCGATCCTGGGCATGGGCGTCAACCAGGTGATCGCCTCCTGCTACAACTACTATGGGACCAACCCGAACTACTCTGTCACCCATCCGGCCTGCCAGACCATCTCGCGCGCCGGCGGCGACATCCTGGGCCTGGTCAATCCGGCCGCCGCGGACGAGGCCTTCACCGGCCGCAACGACGGCCACATCAAGACCACCGGCTTCGACATCCAGGTCGACTGGGGCTTCGACCTCGAATGGCTGGGCGCGCCGGCCGAGTGGGGCAGCGTGACCACAAATCTCCTGGTCAACCACATCTCGACCTTCGAGCAGTACAATGGCGAGGTCGGCGCCCCGACCCTCGATTTCGCCGGGACCGTGACCTATTTCGGTGAGGCGCTCGGCACCAACTTCGGGGTCTCCAACCCGAAGTGGAAGGTCAACTGGAACACCGCCTGGCGGGTCGGTCCGGTGACCCTCAACGCCCGCGCCCGGTTCATCGACGCCATGAAGAACCGCGCCTCGGTGCAGTTCCCGGGCGAGACCTCGTTCGTGGGCGTGCCCAAGGTCTGGTACTGGGACTTCGCCGGCGCCTGGGACATCACCGACAACGTCACCCTGCGCGTGGGCGTCAACAACGCCTTCGACAAGCAGCCGCCGGTCTACCAGCCCAACGTCCAGTCCGGCACCGAGCCCTCGCTCTACGACGTGATCGGACGGCGGGTCTTCACCCAGCTGAACCTGCGGTTCTAGGCCGACCCGCAGGGCTCCGGCCCGTCCGGAGCCCTGTCACGGGGAGGGGCGACGCTTTTTGGCCCCCGCCGCCCCTCCCCACCCCTCGCCCCAGGGATCGGTTGCTCGGCCGGCCGCGGCCGGCGCGCGAAGCGGCGCGCCTCACCGAAGTCGGCGTCGGTCGTGGCCGGCGATGGAAGGTGAAATCGGGCGGCCTGTCGCGCCGCAGTCTAGGGCGGCGCGACCTCGCCTGGCGGCCCCTCCCGTCGCGGGACGGGCCGCCTTCGTCTCAAATCAGGGTCAGGCGCGAGCCAGGACCAGGGCCCGGCGTCCACGGCGCACCGCAAAGCCGGCGCCGAAGAACCCGATCAGCATCATCGCCCAGGTCCCCGGCTCGGGCACGCCCGCCGAGGGGATACCATAGGGCTGCTGGTTCGTCAGACCGGTGTTGCCGATGTTGACGTAGCCGTTGACGTAGCTCTTCCCCAGGATCGGGTTCTTCTGGCCGTCCAGCGCGTAGACGCTGAGCGAGCCGCCCTGGATGTTGAGCTGGTACCAGGCGCCGCTCCACAGGAAGTCCGAGACGTAGAAGAAGCCGTTGAACTTGCCGTTGTTGTACTGGATGGCGGCCGAACCCGGATTGGCGTCCGCAAGGGTGAAGGTCTTCGAGCCGAAGTTCAGCGTGAAGGCGTCGCCCGCCGGAATGGCGCCGATGTCCGGGAAGTCGGAATAGAAGACGTTGACGAAACCCGAGCCCGCGGCCGGAACCAGGTCGTTGTCGAAGACGAGGTTCCCCGAGAAGCTGGCCCCGGGATAGATGTCGACGCCGAGGAACGGCGCCGAGACGTTGGCGCCGCCGCCGAACGCGCCAGCCGAGAAATTGGCCGAGGTATAGGTGTCGGCCTGGGCGGCCGCCGGCAGAACCAGTGCGGCCGCCAGCGCGACCGGTGCGAGAATCCTGAACATGTTTGACCCCTGAGGTGCTCCGGTCCGAGCCGACCGGCGCTCGGGCAAAGCCTTAACCCTCAGGTAACCATGGTCAAGAAACTCCACTCGACGAACGCAATTATTCTTGCTCAGAGCGAGCGCTTGTAGAGCGCCAGAAGCTCGGCCCACGCCTTCTCCGCCAGGGCTTCGTCGTAGACTTGGCCGCCTTTCACGGTCCACCCGTGGCCGGCCGCATAGACCTCCACCTTGGCCGGGCGCTTGGCCTCGGCGAAGGCGGCCTTCAGCTGGTCCTTCACCGCCGGTTCTTTCTTGTCGTCGTTGTCGGCGATCAGGACCAGGTACTCGGCGTGGGTCTTGGCCAGGGTCAGGTGCGGGCTGTTGGCAGCTTCGGTATAGAGCCCGCCGCCGTGGAAGCTGGCCACCGCCCCGACCCGGCCCGGAACCGCGCCTGCGGTGTAGAAGGCCAGCGGCCCGCCCATGCAGTAGCCCTGGGTTCCGACCTTCTTCTTGCGGTCGGTCTGCGGCAGGCCGTCGAGATAGGTGATGAAGGCGGCCGCGTCGCGCGCGGTTCCGTCCGCGGTCACCGCGGGGCGCAACAGGGCCAGCTTGGCGCGGTCGTCGGGATTGGCGAAGTTGAAGCCGCCCTCGACGACCGGCGCGCGCTTGACCCGGTAATAAGGATTGGGGACCAGCACCACATAGCCGGACGCAGCCAGCCGCCGGCCCATCTCGCGGAACACCGGGCGCAGGCCGACGACATCGGTCCAGATCACCACCGCCGGCCATGATCCTTTGCCTTCCGGATGATAGAGCGCCGCATCGGCCACGCCGTCCGCCGTCTTCACCTCGACGTCCTTCTCGACGACCGAGGTCGCCGCGCCGGCGGCGGTGGCGGCCAGCCCCGCGACGGCCGCCCCCATCAGTCCGAACGTGCGGCGCGAAAGGCTCGTGTCCTCGATCAGTCCCTGGTGGATGTCGTCGTCGCACATGGCCGCATCTCCCTGCTCGCCCGCTCACGCTGGAGCGCATGAAGGCCAGGATTTGTTGCGGCCATGTTTCGACGCAAGGCCTAGGCGGCCAGGCCCAGCCGCTCGAGTTCGGCCATGTCGCCAGCCGAAAGGGTCGCGCGCGCGGCCAGCTCGATGACCGCGCCATAGGCTTCCGGCGGCGCCCCGGCCTTCATGCCGCCCAGCAGGCCCGCCCGCTCCGCCGCGCTCATCGCCGGCAGCATCAGGCGCATGAAGGCGATGTTCTCCTCGGGCGTCAGGGTCGAGATGATCGACATCTCCAGTCCCGCCAGTTCCTCGTCCGTGAAGTGCGCGCAGAGCAGCGGCCAGGTCGCCGTCTCCTCCTGGCGCATGTGTTCCAGGTCCTCGGCGACGAAGGCGCTGAAGGCGAGGTAAAGCGCCCGTCCCAGCGCGGGCCGCTCCTGCGGCCCGGCGGCCTGCACGGCCTCGATCGCGGCGGCCAGGGCCGCGACCGTGTCGCGGTGATGCTGGTGCTGGGCCTCCAACGCGGCGCAGGCGCCGGCCGCCCGCGCTTCCAGCGCCGGATGGATGACGCTCTCCTCGTGCGCGATGTGCAGCCGCGCATGGGCCAGGTGCGCGGCAAGGTCGGCCAGCAGCTCGGCCTCGGGTCCGTCGAACCCGGCGCGGCCGAGACGGACCATCAGGTCCATGTGGCCCAGGCGCAGGCCCTTGTGGACCGGGCCGTAGATGTCCCAGCGGCGCGTGGCCGCGGCGGTCAGGAAAGTGGTCATGGGAAGCGTCTCCAAATCGATTGGCCGGCCTCCTAAACCCGCCGAACGGCGTTCTCATCCTAAATGGTTCCTAAGCCGCGCCGACTTTCCTAACCGCACGCCGCACGCCTAAGCTTCGCCTTCGTGACGGACGGAGGCGGCGTGCTCGACCAGACCCTCGCGGCCTTCCTGCAGGGGCCGGTGATGATGATCCTCGGAACGCGCGACGCGCGCGGCCTGCCGGCCGTCGCCCGCGTGGTCGGGGCCCGCGTGTCGGCGGACCTGGCCCTGGTCGACCTGTTCGTGCCGACGCTCCAGTGGAACTCGGCGGTCGAGGCGCTCGGGCCCGGCGATCCCGTCGCTCTCACCTTCTGCCAGCCCGCCGACTACCGCGCCTATCAGCTCAAGGGCCCGGTGCGCAGTCTGGCGCTGGCGGGAGAAGCCGACCTCGCCGCATCCCAGACCTATGCCGCGATGATGCGCCGCGTGCTGGTCGAGCTGGGCGTGCAGCCGGCCCAGACGCCCTTCTGGCTGACGTCGGAGGCCCTGGTGCGCATAACCTTCGCCCCCGACGCGGCCTTCACCCAGACCCCCGGCCCCTCGGCCGGGTCGGCGACCGGGAGCGCGGCGTGAGCGAACCGCTGGCCATCCCGCTCGGCGACCTGGCCGACTGCTTCGAGGGCGTCATTCCCTCGGTCGTCGCGACGCTCGACGCGACCGGCCTGCCGAACGTCACCTATCTTTCCCAGGTCTATCTGGTCGATGCGGCGCACGTCGCGCTTTCCAACCAGTTCTTTTCCAAGACCGCAGCCAATGTCCGCGCCACCGGGCGCGCCGCCGTGGTGGTGTCCAGC
Organism: Phenylobacterium sp.; assembly: GCF_041919955.1. GTDB lineage: Bacteria > Pseudomonadota > Alphaproteobacteria > Caulobacterales > Caulobacteraceae > Phenylobacterium. The sequence goes on from NZ_JAYRSU010000028.1 coordinate 21,199, forward strand.
GGCCGGACGGGCGAGCAGTACGCCCTCGACCTCGCCTTCGACCGCTCGCTCGACCACGGCGAGGTGTTCGAGCGGATGTCCGCCCACCTGCGGGTCATCGCCACCCTGCACGGTCTGGGCGAGGTCATGGCCCTGCGCAGCGCCGAAATCTACCGTGTGCTCGCCGTGCGCCGGATCCCCGATCCGCCCGGGACCGCACCGCCTCCGCCCCGGCCGGGCGTCGATCCGCGCCTGTCGCTGGCCGCAGGCATCGCCGCCGACCTCGCCGCCGAAACCGATTCCGAGGCGATGATCGAGCGCGTGCTCGGCGGCCTCACCGGCGAGTTCGGCTTCGAGGCCGCCATGCTGCTGACCCTGGATGAAGCTGCGGGCCGCCTGGCGGCCGTGGCCAGCCGCGGCTATCGCGAGGGCGGCGCCGGGGCCGAGGTGGCCCTCGGCGATGGGCCCATCGGCATCGCCGGCGAAACCCGCCGCATCGTGCGCCTGTCGGACATGAGCCGCGGCCGCCGGATGGCCGCCGCCGTGACCGGCGAGCCGCTGGCCACCGTCATTCCCCTGCCGGGCCTGGCCGACCCCTACAGCCAGATCGCCGTCCCCCTGATCGGGCGTGGAAGGCTGATGGGCGTGCTGTTCGCCGAATCCGCCCGCCGCTTCCGCTTCGACGCCGCCGACGAGGCCGCCCTCGGCCTGCTCGCCGGCCAGCTCGCCGCCGGCCTGCGCCTGGCCGAGATCGACGCGGCCGAAACCGCCGCCGCCCCAGCCCTGCCCGCGGCCCGCCCGGGCGGCGGCCGGGCCTTCCAGGTAAAGTACTTCGCCCACGACGACAGCCTGTTCATCGACGGCGACTATCTGATCAAGGGCGTCGCCGGCCGGCTGCTGGCGCACTTCCTGGCCGCCCACGTCCGCGACGGCCGGCGCGACTTCACCAACCGCGAGATCCGCCTGGAGCCGTCCCTGCGCCTGCCCGGCCTGAAGGACAATCTGGAGACCCGGCTGATCCTGCTGCGCCGCCGGCTGGAAGAGAAGGCCGCCCCCGTCCGCCTCGCCCGCCCCGGCCGCGGCCAGATCCGGCTCGAACTCGACGGCGCCCCGGTCCTTGAGATCGTGGACGCGTGACAAGCCGCGCGCCCGCGGCCAGTCTGCCTGACATGACCCTAGCCCCGCTTCCCGCCCAACCCGCCGGCGTCGCCTGGCCCACCCAGGAGTGGCCGACCGGCGACCTGCCGGCCGCCCTCGACCGCCGCCGCTTCGAGGCCCTGCTGAACACCGCCTTCGAGACCGACGCGGTCGGCGAGACCCACGCCCTGGTCGTCGTGCAGGGCGGGCGGCTGGTGTTCGAGCGCTACGACGCGGCCCACGGTCCCGACGACACCTACCCCTCCTGGTCCAAGGCCAAGAGCATCACCCAGGCCCTGGTCGGCCTGCTCGTGGGCGACGGCAAGCTCGACATCCACGCCCCCGCCGACGTCCCGGAATGGAAGACGCCCGGCGACCCGCGCGCGGCCATCACCCTCGACCAGCTGCTGCGCATGTCCAGCGGCCTGAAGTTCGTCGAGGACTACGTGCCCGGCCACGTCTCGGACGTGATCGAGATGCTGTTCCAGAGCGGCAAGGGCGACGTCGCCCGCTACGCCGCCAGCCAACCGCTGGAGCACGCGCCCGGCGCCTACTGGTCCTACGCCAGCGGGACCAGCAACATCGTCGCCCGCGCCGCCGGCCAGGCGGCCGGCGACCTCAAGGCCTACATGTTCGCGCGCCTGTTCGGCCCGCTCGGCATGACGAGCCCGATCCCCAAGTTCGACGCCGCCGGAACCTTCATCGGCTCGTCCTTCTGCTACGCCAGCGCACGCGACTTCGCCCGCTTCGGCCTGCTCTATCTGCGCGGCGGCGTCTGGGAAGGCCGCCAACTGCTGCCGCCCGGCTGGGTCGACTACGCTCGCACTCCCACCTTCCAGCAGCCCGGCGTGACCGAGGGTCCCTACGGCGCCCACTGGTGGCTGGGCGTCGCGGGCGAGGGCTCCTTTTCGGCCAACGGCTATGACGGCCAGTTCACCGTCGCGGTCCCCGACCTCGACATGGTCGTGGTCCGCCACGGCGCCACGCCGCTGGACAAGAAGGACGCCCTGAAGGTCTGGATGGGCGAGTTCGTGGACGCCTTCCGGTGATCTGGACGGCGCTCGCCGTCCTTGGACTCTGCGCCGCGGCGCTGGCGGGATTCCTGTTCGTCCGTACACGGCTGAACGACGGCGACGTGCCCGTCGCCGCGAGCCTGTTCCCGCCCGGCGCGCCGTTGCGGGCCATGGCGATCTGGGCCCATCCGGACGACGAGATCACCAGCGCCGGAACCTTCGCGGCCATGACCGCCGCCGGCGCCGACCTGGTCCTCGTCTACCTCACCGCGGGCGAGGCGGCCCGCGACACCGGCTATTCCCGTCAGGAGCTGGCGCAGGTGCGTCGCCGCGAGGCCCAGGCCGCCGGCGCCTTGCTCGGCGCCTCGCAGGTCGAGGTGCTGGACTTCCCGGACGGCGGTCTTCCCGCGGCCGACGCCGCCGCCGCCAAGGCCGCCATCGCCGCTCTGATCGAGCGCCACGCCCCCAGCGTCATCGTCTCGTTCGACGAGGCCGTCGGCTTCTATGGCCACCCCGACCACGTCGCCGTCGGCCGCTGGGTGCGCGAGATCGTCGAGACTGGAGCGCCGTCGGTCCGCCGTCTCTGGCAGGCGACCCTGCCGCGCGCCCTGATCGCCCTGGCGCTGCGGCTCGTCCAGGCCTTCCGCGACCATTACCCGAAGGACGACGGCCTGCCCGCGCCGACCGCCGCGGTCCGCATCGCCCGCCAGGCCGGCGCCAAGCGCGCGCTGCTGGACGTTCACGCCTCGCAGGCCAAGGTCATTTCCGACGTCCAGCCCTATTACGACCGCGCCCCCGCCTGGCTCTACTACCGCCTGTTCGACCGCGAATACTTCGCCCTGGCCGTAGAGCGGTGAGCGCTTCCAATTCCTCCCCTCTGGGGGAGGTGGATCGGCGCGAAGCGACGAGACGGAGGGGGCCTGCTGAGCTCGAAGGCCCCCTCAGTCAGCTTCGCTGACAGCTCCCCCAGCGGGGGAGCAATTGAGCGCCCATCACCCCGCGTCCGGATCGCCCTTGAGCACCACGTCGCGATAGCGCAGCGCTGCGGCGGCGGGCGTCGAGGACCAGCCCTGCAGCAGCGAGCCGCGTCCCCAGGGCGGAGCGAAATATTCGACCGTCCCCATCCAGCCGTTCGCCAGCGACGTCTCCCACCAGCGTGTCATGGGATAGCGCCATCCGGACAGACCCCGGCGCAGACGTTCCTCCGCGTACATCCCGTCCAGCCAGGGCCAGTCCGAGCCGTTGTGATAGCGATAGGCGAAGGCCGACTTCGAACGGGTGTCGGCCCGGTGGCGATAGGGCGGAAAGGCGCACATCACCCCCCAGTCGCCGAACGGCTGGTCGCCGTGGCGGCTCTCCAGCCGTCGGCGTACGGCCTCCAGCACCGCCAGCGCCCGTCCTTCGGGCACGGCGTCGTGGCGCAGCAGGGTCAGGCTGTCGAGGGTCAGGTGGTCCTCCAGCACCGGCTCGACCTCCTCCAGGCCTTCCGGCGCGCGATAGTCGGCGTACCAGCCGCCGGCCTGCCACAGGGCCGGGTCGAGCGCCACGCGGGTCTCGCGCGCCAGCCTGGCCGCCGCCTCGCCCAGCGGCGGGTCAAGCCGCTCGCCGAGCCGCGCCACGGCGTCCAGCGCCCCGACCCAGAGCCCCAGGTCATAGGCCACGAAGCCGCTGCGATAGACGTTGTCGGCCCAGTCGCGGTCGTGCCGCGGCTTCACCGGCAGGCCCTGTTCGGAAAAGCCGCGATAGCGCTCGAAGATCGCGCAGATCAGCGGCCAGTGCCGCTCGGCCGGCTCGATGTCGCCGCTGACCCGCTCGTAGTCCGACACCGCCAGCACGAAGAACAGCGGCGAGTCGAAGTGGTCGCTCCACCAGTCGTTCGAGCGGGTGTGGATCCAGTCCATGCCGAACACCGTGGTGCGCAGCTCCTCCCAGGCCTTGGCCTGTTCGGGGCCCGAGACGATCACCCCGCTCGGCGCCTCGCCGTCGGGCTGCACGCCGCTGGCCAGCATCTCGATCTCCTCGTGGACGATCGCCGGCGCCACCTCCAGCAGGAGTTGCAGCGTCCAGTAGCCGTCGCGGTAATAGGTACGGGCCGGCGCCGAATAATGCAGCCCGGCGGCCAGGCCGTCGAAGCGTCCGCGCTCGTCGCGCCGCACGCTGGAGAGGGCCGCATGGGTCCCCTGCATGACCATGCTGCGCAGCACCGGATCGGCCTCCGGCAACCGGTCGCAATGGGCCACGTGGTTGCGCGCCTCGGCGACGATGGTCTCGACCGGAAAGTGCAAGGCGCGCTCGGCCTCGGCCAAATCCGCCCCGGCCGCGATCACCAGGTCCTCGCCGCGCTGCTCGATCAGCACGCTGGCCCAGGGCAGGTCGATCCGCCGCCGCCCCTTCTCGCGCGCGACCCGGGTCTTCGGATGCTCTATCCGATCCCAGGACGCGCAGCGCCGCGCCGGGGTGAAGCCGCGATAGCTCGCGCCGCGGATCACCAGCACCGGCGCCTCCTGCGCCGCATAGATCCCGCCGCCCGTCGCGGTCAGCATGTTGGGGCCGTGCACATAGGGCCCGGCCAGCGGCGTGAAGCGCAGCCGCCCCAGGTCTCCCTCGCCCCACAGCGCCAGCTCCCCGAACCCGGCCGCCGACAGTTCGCCCTGCAGCCGCGGCGCCATCACCGGCAGCAGCACCGGCACGGCGCTCTCCACCAGCCCGTCCGCCCGCGGTGTCAGGATCGGCTCGCTCATCGGACGCTCCCGGCCAAGGTTGGTTTGGAAGGAAGAACGCGGAAAGGGCGAGTTGTTTTCATTCGCCCAGTCCTCCCCCTCCGGGGGAGGTGGCCCGAAGGACCATCCTCTTGTGTCATCCCGGTTTCGCCAAAGGCGAAGACCGGGACCCATTCGCACCTGATTCCGCACCCCGTGGCGCCGCCGAGCCGCCTTCCGCCCATCCGGTGTTCATGGGTCCCGGTCTTGCTTCGCAAACCGGGATGACACCCGCCCCTACCCCCGCACCGCGCCCATCAGCGCCCGCAGGTTCGGGCCGGAGACGATCTCGATCCAGTAGCCGTCCGGGTCCTTGATGAAGGCCAGGCCCTTCATCGCCCCGTCGTTCGGGCGCTTGACGAACTCCACCCCCAGCGCCTCGAACCGCGCGCAGGCGGCTTCGACGTCGGGCACGGACAGGCCGATATGGCCAAAGCCCCGCGGCTCGGAATTGCCGCTGTGATACGTGAAGTCGGGGTCGTCCTCGGTCCCCCAGTTGTGGGTGAACTCCAGCAGGGCCGGCTGCTCGAACACCCACTGCACCCGCTCGCCTGGATCGGACGGGATGTCGCCGCCCGGATAGCCCATGAAGTAGAGCGAGAACTTGCCCGCCTCGATGTCGTAGCGGTCCAGCAGGGTCATCCCCAGTACGTCGCGATAGAACGCCACCGTCTTCTGCGGGTCCTTGATCCGCAGCATGGTCTGGTTCAGCACGAAGCCTTCAGTCTCGCTCATCGGTCAGCACTCCGTGCGCCCTGGCCGCCACGGCCAGTTCCTCGCGCATCACGCTCCTTAGCCGCTGCGGCGCGATGATTTCCACCTTGTCGCCCCAGGTGAAGAGGTGCCAGGCCAGCTCGCGCATCCCGCCGGCCGTGAACCGCACGATCACCGAGCCGTCCGCCTGCGGCTCGAGCGACTGGGTCGGGTGGAAGCGCCAGCCCATCGCCTCCTCGGCCCCATGCCGGAAGATGCGCAGCACCACCTCCTCGACCGCGTCCTGGTAGATGCCGAAGCTGCGGTTGACGAAGGCCTGGAGCGAGAACTCGGGCGGCCGGGTCCCCGGCGTCTGCGCGACCTCGATGTCGCGTATGCGGTCCAGCCGCCAGGTGCGCGGCTCCGGCGAATCCCCCTCCCCGCCGACCAGATAGTTCGAGCGGCCGAACAGCAGTCCGAAGGGCGTGATCTCGCGCACCCTTCCTGGCGAGGAGCCGCCCTCGTAGCGCAGCTTCAGACGCCGCAGCGAGACGATCGCCTCGCGCACCGCCCCCAGCACCGCCTCGTCCTCGAACGGCCGCGGGCCGGCGTGGATGGCCATGGTCTCGGCCTCCAGCAGCGCCTCCAGGTCCGGCGCCAGCTTGCGCCGCGCCCCGGCCCGGATCGCCGACAGCACCTTCTGCTCCAGCGACAGCAGCGCATTGGCCCGCGCCCGCGCGCCCGCCGCCTTGAACTGCTCGGCGCCGGCGCGCAGGGCGGCGAACTCGTCGGCGCTGGGCGCCTGGAAGATGCCGTCCAAACCTGCCGGTATGCGGAAACGCTTGGTCGGCGGGTCGTCCAGCTCCTCCATCTGAGGGAAGGCCTCGCGCACCGCATCGCGCATCCGCTCGACGGTCCGCCGCCCCACGGACAGCCGCTCGGCCATCTCGTCCAGCGTCAGGCCTTCGGCCGAGGCCGCCAGCATCCGCGCCAGCTCCAGCAGCCGCGCCGCCTTTTCATGCCGCATGAGAACACATCACGAACTTTCCTACGTCCGATTATGACGCACCGGCACCTTATCCATGATCCTGCCGACAGGAAAGGAGCCCCCGATGCCCGCCGCCGCCAAGATCACCCCGTTCCGCCGCAGCTACGCCGACCCGGTGTTTCTGTTCGACGCCCGTCGCCCGATGGTCCCCGCCAGCGCGGCCATGATCGACCAGGTCATCACCCACGCCGACATCGCCGTGCGCCAGTCGGGCGGCCGCCTGAAGCTGCGCATCTCGGCCGAAGAAATCGCCAAGCTCCAGTTCGAAGGCAAGCTCGCCGACGACGCCCATCGCCTGGCCGACCTCACTGTGATCTGGGACGAGGCCGAGGGCCAGGTCCTGACCGTCCGCGACGACGCCCGCCTGCGCGACGCCGCCGCCCGCTGGGCCGATTGGGACGCCCTCTTCGACGAGGAGAGCTTTCGCCCCCTGAACGCCGCGGCGGCCTGAGGCCTTCTCCCTCCCCACGAGGCGGAGGGAGAAGCCGCCCCAATCCACTCTTGCGAGTCATTCGCAATATCAATACGCTCGGCGGACCCTCAGGAGCCCGCCATGTCCCATCCCGACGACGCCCACGTCCGACTCAGCGACCTGAGCCAGGGCGAGCACATGCTGCTCTGGGCGTTCCGGGCGAACGCCTTCGGGGCCGGCGACTGCGGCCTGGTCCGTCGCCAGTTCGAGGAGACCTGCGGTCCGCTGGGGCTGGAGGCGCTGACCGCGCTCTCCGTCTTCGTGCGCGAGCTGGGCCTGGCCGGCCGGCGGCGCATCACGCTCGCCGCGCCCGGCTCCTACCGCCTGACCCGCGACGAGCAGTCGGTGCTGGCCCTGTTCGCCGCCGCCCAGGACGAGGACTATGTGCGGCTGGAGGCGCATCTGACCTGGCTGCTGGCCGACGCCCCGCGCGCGCCCTTCCCCGCCGCGGCCTGCCTGGTCGGCCAGGCGCTGGGCGTCAACGGCTTGGTGCTGCGCGCGCCGCAGACGGCCGCCCGCCACGTCGCCGCCCAGCCCGCCGACAACGTCGTCGCCTTCCGCCGCCGGGCGAGCTGATGGCGCGCGTCGATCATCTGGTCTGGGCCGCGCCTGACCTCGAGCGCGCAGTCGAGGAGCTGGCCGCGCTCACCGGCGCGACCGCGCGCGCGGGCGGCGTCCATCCCGGCGCCGGAACGCGCAACGCCATCCTCGGCCTGGGCGCGCGGACCTATCTGGAGGTGCTGGCCCCCGATCCCGCCCAGGCCCCGCTGGCGGCCCCTGCCGGCCTTTCGGCCTTGAAGGCCCCGCGCCTGCACGCCTTCGCCGTCGCCGCCGAGCGCCTGGACCGGGTGGCCGCCAGGCTGGAGAAGGCCGGCCTGCCCCATCCGGGCGTCATCCCGATGTCGCGCCGCCTGCCGAACGGGCGGCTGGTGCGCTGGCGGATGCTGATCCCGGCCGGCCATCCCTACGGCTCGCTGGCGCCGTTCTTCATCGACTGGGGCGACAGCCCGCACCCGGCCGACGAGGCTGGAGGGGACTGCCGCCTCGCGGCCCTGCGCATCACCCACCCCCAGGCCTGGAGCCTGCGCCTGTTGCTCGAGCGGCTAGAGATCGAGGTGCCCGTCGATGACGGCCCGCCGGGCCTGCATGCGCGCCTGGCCACGCCCCGCGGCGAGGTCGCGATCGGCGCCGGGTAAGCCTCTGCAATCAGGGCGATACGCCCGCACGGTCTGGTGTCTACAACCGTCCGCCCGCCGGTGGGAGAACATGGGTCTTCCGCAACCCGCCCCAGAAGGAGGGCGACATGCAAGAGGTGGATCAAGCCCGGCTGGACGCGTTCATGGGCAAGATGGTGGGCGACATGGGGGCGGCGATCTCCGCCTCGCTCGTCGTGCTCGGCGACCGGCTCGGGCTCTACAAGGCGCTCGCCGAGATCGGCCCGGCGACCCCGCTGAAACTGGCCAGCCACACCGGAACCGCCGAGCGCTACGTGCGCGAATGGCTCGCCGCCCAGGCGGCCTCCGGCTACATCGAGTACGACGCCGACAAGGAGGCGTTCTACATGACGCCGGAACAGGCGATGGTCTTCGCCGACGAGGGCGGCCCGGCCTTCATGGCCGGCGGGTTCGAGGTGCTGGCCGCCATGTTCCGCGACGAACCCAAGGTCGCGGCGGTTTTCAAGTCCGGCAAGGGCCTGGGCTGGCACGAGCACGACGCCTGCCTGTTCCGCGGCACCGAGCGGTTCTTCCGACCCGGCTACAACGCCCACCTCACCACCGAGTGGATCCCCGCCCTGGACGGGGTCGAGGATCGCTTGAAGTCCGGCGCCCGCGTCGCCGACGTCGGCTGCGGCCACGGCGCCTCGACCGTGCTGATGGCCAAGACCTATCCGAAGTCGAAGTTCTACGGCTTCGACTACCACCCCGCCTCGATCGAGCGGGCGAAGGCGGCGGCGCGCGAGGCCGGGGTCGAGGACCGCATCGAGTTCCAGGTCGCCTCGGCCAAGGACTTCAACGGCGGCGCCTACGACATGATCGCCATCTTCGACGCCCTGCACGACATGGGCGATCCGGTCGGCGCGGCTCGCAACATCCGCAAGAACCTCGCCCCCGACGGTCACTGGCTGCTGGTCGAGCCGTTCGCCAACGACGACCTCTCGGCCAACCTCAACCCGATCGGGCGGCTGTTCTATTCGGCCTCGACCATGATCTGCACGCCCGCCTCGCTCAGCCAGGAGGTGGGGCTCGGCCTCGGCGCCCAGGCCGGCGAAGCGCGCCTGAAGCAGGTCGCCGAGGAAGCCGGCTTCACCCACTTCCGCCGCGCGAGCGAAACCCCCTTCAACCTGGTCTTCGACGTCCAGGCCTAGGTGAGGCGGAGCGCCGCGTCGAGCCGGCGCATCAGCTCCCCGACCCGCCCGCCGCCGGCCGGCGCGGGCGGGTAGCGCCTCAGCACCTGCACGACCCGCGGCGGCGCCAGGTCCCGCATCCGCGCGACCTGCGCTTCGCCCGCCGCCGCGTCGTTCCTCGTCGCGAGCTCGACGGCCCGCGCGGCGTGGGCGCCCGCGCCAAGGATGTGCTTGACCTGCGTCGCCTTGGCCAGCGGATGCAGGAACCCAGCCCCCGCCGCCGCCAAGGCCGCGCGCGCCGCCTGGCTCGCCGCTCCGTCCCCCGCTTCGCGCGCCGCCGCCTGCGCGGCCCAGGCCGCACCGCGCAGCGCCTTACTCCGCGCCGCGCCGCCCGCGAAGGCCAGTGCGGCCTCGACCGCCGCCCGCGGCCTCACGTCCCCCAGCCGCGCGGTCTCGAAGATCGCCAGCACGGTCCCGGCGCAGGCGGCCGCATAGCCGGCCACGGCGCGCAGGTCGTCGGGGCTGAGATCGACCGTGTCTTCAGGCATGGCGACATCTTCGGAGACACGCCGCGCCGATGTCGAGACCAAGCCTCCCATTGCGCAGAAACACGCTCGGGTTAAGCTGGGCCATGGCGTCGTTCCTCAGAGTTGTGCTGGCGGGAACCGTGGCGACCGCAGTCGTTCCGTGGCTGCTTGTCGTTGTCCTCGCGCTCGACGGCTGGCGAAGTGAACTATCCGTACCGATGGCGATGATGCTCATCGCTGTCGCGGCTTTCCTCCTCGCCGTCGCCGGTGTCGCCCTGCTCGGCTTGCCGCTCGCAATCGGGCTTCGCCGTCTGCGCCTGGAAAGCGGCCCGTCCTACTACGTCGGCGGCGCGCTCGCCGGATACCTCCTCGTGTGGGGTGTCGTGTCACTCCTTGGCGACGTCGCCGCCGCGACCGTCTTGGCCATCCCGGGCGCACTCGGCGGCGGCGCCGCCGCGCACGTCTGGTGGACAGCGCGCCGCGGCCGCCCCGACGTCTACGTCCGCCCGTTCGAGACGCTGCGGCCGCCACGCCGCCCCATCGCGCAAGCAACATCGGCGCGATACGGGGCGGCGCAGACCTGGCCGCCTCGGTCGGCGCCGTCGGGCGATATCGGCGTCAGTCCCTTGGCGCTGGTCATGAGCCTCGTCGTTCTCGGCTTCACCGTCGTCGTCGCCTCCGCCAGCACCGGCCGGTTCGACTGGCCGCCGCCGCAGCAGTACTTCCCCGACCGCCTTCGGACGCTGGCGGCGATTCCCTGCGATGGCGCCGAGAGCGGGCGGATCGACCATTTCGCCCCCCTCTCGGACCTCGAAATCGACTGGTACTCGACCCAGTTGCGGGCGGCCCACGAACCCTCGCTTTATCTGGCGGCCCAACGGCCCAGATCTGATGACGCGCAGTCTCTCCGCTTCACCTGGCTTCGCAGCTTTGATGCGCCTGTCGTCATTCGGGTCGACCGGCTTGCAGACGGCGAGATGCGGCTGACGGCCAAACGGCTGTCCGGCTACGGTGGGTACGACCCAGGCCGCATAGAGGCCGTCGTAGAGCGCGCGCTCAACCCGGTCGAAGCGACTCTGCTAGAACAGACGCTGTCGGCGGGCCGCGTCGTCGAACTGCCCCCCCGAGACTGCCGCGGCGGGACCGACGGCGCGAACTGGATATTCGAGGCGAACCGCGGCGGCGACTACAGCTACCTCATGCGCTACATGCCCCAAGAAGGCCCGGTCCGCGAAACCGGGCTTCTCCTGATGAGCTTCACCGGCTGGCGCTTCGACCGGATCTACTGACGCCACCCCTTCCGCCCCCGCCGCCTCGGGTCTATCTGAAATCTCAAAGGAGAGGCCCATGACCGACCTGCCGGACGTCGTCCGCACCGACACGCGCTTCGAGATCCGGGTCGGTGACGATATCGCCTTCGCCGAGTATCGCCTGAAGGACGACAGCGTGATCTTCCCGCACACCGTGGTGCCCGAGGCCTTCGCCGGCCAGGGCGTGGGCAAGCGGCTGGTCGAGGCGGGCCTGGCCTTCGCGCGCGAACAGAAGCTGTGGGTGCGCCCGCACTGCCCGTTCTTCCACGCCTACATCTCCAAGCGCCCGGAACTGCACGAGATGGTGCACCCCGACGAGCGCCCCGGTCTGGCGACGCCATGAGCCCCCCGACGGAGAAGGTCGTCCGCACGCCGCGCCGCTTCGAGATCGCCCTGCCTGGCGGAGCCGTGGCCTTCGCCGACTATCACCTGGACGGCGAGGCCATCGTCTTTCCGCACACGGTCACGCCGCCGGCCTTCCGCGGCCAGGGCCTGGCTGCGCGGATCGCAGAGGCGGCCCTGGCCTACGCCCGCGAGCAGGGGCTGAAAGTGCGGCCCCATTGCAGCTTCTTCCGCGACTACATCGCCGCGCGCCCGGCGCTGCACGACCTCGTCCACCCGGACGAGCGGGCCAGCCTGAGCGCCTAGTCCGCGTCGGCGGCCATAGAGACCACCACCTTGCCCTTGGCCCGCCCGGCTTCGAGATAGGCGAAGGCCTCGGCGATGGCGCTGAAGGGATAGGCGCGATCGAGGATCACGCGGAGGCGCCCCTGCTCGATCCATTCGGCGAGGGTCGCCAGGTCTCCGCCGCTGGGGCGCATGAACATGTAGCGGTAGTCGAGGCCCGCGGCCTGGGCCTTGCGCCGCACGCCGAGGCTGGCGAGCCAGAATAGGACCGCCAGGCCCCGGCGTCCGCCCAGGTCCAGCATCGCCGTCCGCGGCTCGGGGACCGCCGCCACCGACACCACCCGGCCGCCGCGCTTCACGATGCCGAACATCTTCTCCAGGGTTTCGCCCCCCACTAGGTCGAGGGCCACGTCGAACTCGCGCCCGAGCCCGGAGAGGTCGTCGGCGGTATAGTCGATCACCACGTCGGCCCCCAGGCTGCGGACCAGATCCTCGCCGCGCTTGGACGCCGTGGTCGTGACGTGCGCCCCCAGCAGCTTGGCGATCTGGATCGCGAAGGTGCCGACCCCGCCCGCTCCGCCCGAGACGAAGACCTTGCGGCCCGGCCCGACCTTCAGCTCGTCGCGCAGCGCCTGCAGGGCCGTGAGCGCGGCCAGCGGCGTGCCGGCCGCGGCCTCGAAATCGAGATTGGCCGGCATCGGGGCGGCGTTGTCCTCGCCGATCAGCGCCTGTTCGGCGAAGGCGCCCGGCCGGTGCTTCTCGACCCGGGCGTAGACCCGGTCGCCCACCGCAAATCGCGTGACCATGGGGCCGACGGCCGCCACTTCGCCCGCGAACTCGCAACCGAGCGCGGTCGGCAGCTCCAGCCGGTAGAGGGGTCGCAGCTTGCCTTTTCGGAACCCGACGTCCACCGGATTGAGGCCCGCCGCCCCCACGTCGACCAGCAACTCGTGCGGTCCCGGCGTCGGCGGCGGAATGTCGGTCAGGGCCGCACATTCGGCGCCGCCATAGCGTTGGAGAACATAGGCTCGCATGGGGCGGCTCCTCACTCGACGGCTCCTCCCCTAGCCTTTAAGTTAGGTTGAAGGTCAACACCGGAGGCCCGGCCCATGCTGATCGGCGACATTGCCAGGCGCACAGGCCTCTCGGCCTCCCGCATCCGGTTCTACGAGACCCAGGGGCTGCTCAGGGCCTCGCGCCGCGCCAACGGCTACCGGACCTATGACGCCGACGCGCTCGTCACCCTGAACATCATCACCAGCGCCCAGGACGCCGGCTTCACCCTCGAGGAGGTCCGCCGCCTCCTGCCCGGCGATCCGTCCAGCGTCCACGATGGCGGTCTGGTCGGCGCCCTGCGCGCCAAGCTCGCCGACATCCGCGCGATGGAAAGGCGCCTGGCGCGGACACGGCGGCGGCTGGAGGCTTTGGTCGCCGACATCGAGCAACGCCCCGACGGCCTCTCCTGCGAAGAGAACGCCGACCGCATCCTGAAGAACTTCGAAGCCTCGGCCTCCCAGGCCTAGTCCGCCGGCCCCTTCTTGTCCCCGCCCGGCGCAGACGGCGGCGGCTCCGCCTCCTCTTCGCCCTCCTTGGCGCCGGCCGCCTCGGCCTCGGCCGTGGTCCGCCCGGCCATCAGCGCACGAGCCTGGGCGGCCATGCGCCCGCCGTGCGGAGCATTGGCCACCACCGCCAGGATGCGGTCGGCCTCGGCCTTGCGCCCCTTGCCGATCAGCACCGCGCCGGCGATATAGGACGCAAAAGCCACGCCCGGCGCCAGCCCGCCGACCATGTAGACGTCCAGCTTGCGCGGACTGCGCCCGTCCGGCGGCGGATTGTGCAGCCGCAGGACCGCGTCGAACGCCGTCAGCCTGGCGGCCATCTCGCGGACCTTGGCCTCGCGCCCCTCGCCATAGACGACGAAGCGGTCGGTCTCGGCGCGATACCACTTGGCCTGCGCCGCGCCGGGCGCGACGAGGGCCGTCAAAGCGCCCGCCAGGGCCGCCCATTTCCGAAACATAGCTCCCCCAGGGCCGCGGTTGCGCCGCCAACTTAGCGCGCGCATGACGGGTGTCGAGCGCTCAGCCCTTCGCCGCCTTCGGGCTGGCCCCGGTCCAGCGCTTGTAGGCGCGCGAGAAGGCGCTCGGATCGGAAAAGCCCAGCAGGTAGGCGGTCTCGTTGACTGACAGCTTGCGGCTGGAGAGATAGCCCTCGGCCAGGTCGCGGCGCAGGGCCTCCAGCACCGCCTCGAAGCTCGCCCCCTCGTCCTTCAGCCGCCGGTACAGCGTCTGCTGGCTCATGTTCAGCTCGCCCGCAACCTCGGCCATGTTCATCGGCCCCTTGTGCAGCCGCGCGGCCAGCAGGCCCTCGACCCGTCCGCGCAGGGTCCGGCCCTCGGCCAGCCGCGCCATCAGCCCTTCGGCGTGCTCGATGAACACCCCGAAGACGTAGCCGTCCGGCCGCCGGACCGGCGCCGACAGCCACGAGGGCGCGATCCGCATGGCGTTGCGCGCGGCGCCGAACGTCACCGGCGCTGCGAACACCCGGTCGTACTCGGCCGCGTGGGGCGGGCGCGGATGGGTGACCTCCACCGCCTTCACGAACTCAAGGTCGCCGTGGTGACGGCGCACCTCGCAGACGAACCGCGACAGCGCCGACTCGGTCAGTTCCGGAAAGGCGTTGGGGTTCGGCCGCCGGTCCTCCAGCCACAGGCCGTCTTCGCCCCGCGCCAGGTGGAAGCGGTCCTCGCCGCCGGGAATGTCGACCTCGGCGATCAGCCGGCGGTAGCGGCTGAGCTGCACGAAGCCCTCGCCCATGGTCGCGGCCGAATGGGTGATCAGCCCGACGATGGAAAAGGCGTCCAGCCGCGTGTGCTCGCTGAAGTGCAGGGCCAGGGCGCCGTCGCCGGTCATGTCCTTGGCCGTCCGCATCAGCACGACATAGCGGTCCATCGCCACGCGGTTGTCGCGGTCGGCGAGATCGCCTTCCGCGATCCCGGCGGCGGCCAGCAGCCGGGTCCTGTCCGCACCCTTCGAGACCGCGAAGTCCAGCAGCGCCCCTGCGTATCCGGCCGAGACCGTGGATCTGGTCATCTCATCCTCTGATCGCCGGCGTCATGATTCTGGCGGCGGCGATCATGGCCACGGCGCGCGCTCGCCGCCTAGCCTCTCCAGCCGGGCAGGGGCGTCCGTCAGGTTCTGGGTGCGTATACATGGCGTTTAGCGAGCAATCGATGGACGGAGCGGCCGACCGCGCCCTGCGGGCCGTCGTCGTCTTCTGGTGGTGCGTCGCCGCCGCCGGGCTCTGGGTGTTCGGCCTCTACATCGCCGCGGTCTATGGAGTGGGGGTGGCGAGCGGCGACCTCGTCCGCTGGAACGTCGTCCTGCCCGACGGCCACGGCTATGTGCGCGGCGACGCGCCGGGCAATACGACGCTCGGGGTGCATCTGGCGGCCGCCTTCCTGGTCACGGCCAGCGGCCTGCTGCAACTGGTCCCTCGCCTTCGCGCCCGCGCGCCGGCTGTGCACCGCTGGAACGGGCGGCTGTTCCTGTCGGCCGGCATGGCCGCCGCCGTCAGCGGCCTTCTCATCGCCCTCACCCGCGGGGCGGTGGCGGGCGACTACATGACCGCCGGCAACGCCCTGAACGCGGCCCTGATCCTGCTCTGCGGCGGCATGGCCTGGCGGCGCGCAGTCCAGCGCCGCATCGCCGAGCACCGCCGGTGGGCCCTGCGCGCCTTCATCGTGATCAACGCCATCTGGTTCTACCGCCTGGGCATGATGTTCTGGTTCACGGTCAACCGCGGGCCGGTGGGCCATACCGACGCCTTCGACGGCCCGTGGGACATCTTCCTGGCCTTCGCCCATGTCCTGGTTCCGCTGGGCGTGATGGAGCTCTACCTCGCCGCCCGCGACCGCGGCGGAGCGCTGGCCCGCGGTCTCATGGCCGGGGGCCTGCTGGTCGCCACCCTGGCCATGGGCGTCGGGATCGCCGCCGCCGTCGCCTTCATGTGGCTGCCTCGGATCTAGGCGCTCAGCCAGGCGGCCAGATTGCGGAAGTAGCGCTCGGCCGAAGTCCGCCCCGCCGGGTCGCGGACGATGGCGTCGGAAGGCGCCTCGCTGACGAAGCTCGGACAGCCCAGGCGCGGGTCGAGGTTGTAGTCGCAGAAGTGATGAAAGGTGGACTGCGCCACCGCCCGCCCCTGGCCCGGCGCCTCGAAGGCGACGATCAGGTTGAACACCGCCCCGCTGGCTGCGCTGACGCCCGTCGCCACCACCTGCGCCCCCGGCGCATCAGGCGGGGCGCTGATCGCCCCCTCGTGCGGGTGGGCCGGCAGCCATGCGATCGTCCCGCCAGCGCCGTCGTCCAGCAGCGGATGGCCCGCCGCCGCCACGCCGACCGCCTGGACCTCGCCGTTGGCGCCAGAGTGGTAGTTGGGCCAGTCGATATAGGTCGTCTCCTGATCGTCGCGGCAGCAGCGCGCCGGGTCGGGCTCAGGATTGCGCGAGTGGAAGTGGTGCGCCCGGCCCAACTCCCCCAGGGCAAGCAGGCTGGAGCCCAGATCCTGGTGGTCTCGCGTCGCCAGCACCCCGCCGCCGCGGGCGCGGAACCGCGCGACGGCCTCGCCCTCGGCCGCGCTCAGCCCGTCGCCCACATCGACGGCGAACAGCCAGAGCTGGTCGAAGTCCGACCGGTCCAAGGCGATCAGCACCGGGTCCTCGCCCGCCTGCCGGTCGCGGGCGGTCACCTCGTGGCCGAGGGAGCGCAGATGGCCGGCCAGCAGCGAGAAGCGGCCGACGTGCCAATCGTCCTCGGTCGTCGGGATGGTGGTCTGGATCAGGATGCGCGCCATGCCGCGACGCTAGTCCTTCGGCGCGCCCGGGCAAGCGTCGGCAGGTTCCTGGACGAAGAGAGCCGAAACCTGCCGATAGAGCCCTCATCGGCGCCTTTTCAACGCCGCAAATCCGGCGCTCGCGTCCAGCGCGAGCCCAAGCGCGCCCGCGCTTTGCGCTGCGCTTCGGAAGCTTGGCCCTGGAGAGAGCCGGCGTTCAAAAATCTAAAACTGAACTTCAGTTCAATATGACGTCAGCGTCAGCGAACCAGCCTAAACTGCGCAGTAAGCATGGATGCCAACCCATGGTTGCGCCACCTCAAAACCTGCCGAAGCCGGCGCGGCGCGTGCCAGATTGTCGCATAGAGGCGACGCAAAACCCTGTTTTTTCAACCGCGTCCATCTATCGGCAGGCCAGGTGGTAACCATTTGTTCAAGCAGAACGCCCTACCCATGAGCGGAATGCGGCGAAAGGGCGGCGACAGCGCAGCTTTCTAGCCTCAAGTATTCGACAAACTAAAAAGCGCCAGGCGACGGCCGTGGCGCCGGCATGCGGAAGAACAGTAATGTGTAGCGCGGCGCCGCTCCCCCAGCCCGCAGCATATTCCAGGTCACCTGCCCGGCGCATGACCTCGACCACGGCGTGAAATCCGGCCGCGCGCCGCATCCTGTGACCGAGGACACCCAGTGTTTTTCGACGACCTGAAGATTTCCCGCAAACTGACCCTGGGTTTCGCCGCGGTCACCCTGACCATGGCCGGCATGGGCGGCGCGATGCTGGTCAATCTGCGCACGCTCGACCATGCCCGGGCCGAGATCAAGGAAAGCCGTCAGGTCCTCGGCGCGCTCGACGAAGCCAAATTCTACATGACCCGGCAGGAGAACAGCTATCGCGGCTATCTGTTGTCGAAGGACGATTACTACATCGAGCGGGTCAACAAGCACCGCGCCAACTTCAAGAAGCGCCTGGACGCCGCCCGCGCGGGCCTGGGCGACCAGCCCGAGCTTTCGGCCAAGGTCGACGCCGCCGGAGTTGCGGCCGACAAGTGGTACGCCGAGGTGTTCGAGGCCGGGGTTCGGCTGAGCGCCGATCCGGCCACCCTGCCCCAGGCCGTGGCCATGGTCGGGCCCAATGGCTCGGCCGACGCCGTCATCAGCCCGGCCGAGGACGCCATCGAGGCGGTCCAGACCGCGGTGACCAAGGAGGCCGAGCAGCTCCAGGCCCAGCAGATCTCGGCGACCCGCAGCGCCTATATCAATCTGGCCGGCGGCCTTGGCCTGGCGGTGATGATCGCCATCGGCCTGGGCATGCTGCTGACCCGGATGATCGCCGCGCCGGTCACCGCCATGACCGCCGCCATGCGCCGTCTGGCCCAGGGAGACTTCACGGCCATCGTCCCGGCCATGGGCCGCAAGGACGAGGTCGGCGAAATGGCCCAGGCCGTCTCGGTGTTCAAGGAAGCCGGCATCGAGAAGCTGCGCCTGGAAGGCCAGACCGCCGAGCAGCGCGCCCAGGCCGAGGCCGAGCGCGCGGCCCGCGAAGCCGAGAAGGCCCGTGAGGCCGAGCAGGACGCCATCGCCATCGGCGCCCTGGCCGAGGCCCTGGACAAGCTGGCCGCCGGCGACCTGACCCATCGCATCACCGCCGCCTTCGCGCCCAAGGCCGAGCAGCTGAAGACCGACTTCAACGCCGCCATGGGCCAGTTGCAGGACGCCATGAGCGTGGTGATCACCAATGTCCGCGGCATTAAGAGCGGCGCCGGCGAGATCTCGCACGCCGCCGACGACCTGTCGCGCCGCACCGAGCAGCAGGCCGCCAGCCTGGAAGAGACCGCCGCGGCGCTGGATGAGATCACCGCCACGGTCAACAAGACCGCCAGCGGGGCGCGGACCTGCGCCGAGGTCGTGCTCGGCGCCCGCGGCGACGCCCAGAAGAGCGGCGAGGTGGTGCGGCAGGCTGTCGCGGCCATGAGCGAAATCGAACAATCCGCCCAGCAGATCAGCCAGATCATCGGCGTCATCGACGAAATCGCTTTCCAGACCAACCTGCTCGCCCTGAACGCCGGGGTCGAGGCGGCCCGGGCCGGCGACGCGGGCAAGGGCTTCGCGGTCGTGGCCTCCGAAGTTCGCGCCCTGGCCCAGCGTTCGGCCGAAGCGGCCAAGGAAATCAAGACCTTGATCAGCGCCTCCACCCAGCAGGTCGGCCAGGGCGTGCACCTGGTCGGCGAGACCGGCGAGGCCCTGCAGCGGATCGTCGGCCGCGTGGCCGAGATCGACGGCCTGGTCGGCGAGATCGCCGCCAGCGCTCAGGAGCAGGCGGTCGGTCTGCAGCAGGTCAACACCGCTGTTAACCAAATGGATCAAGTCACGCAGCAGAATGCGGCCATGGTCGAGGAATCGACGGCGGCGAGCCACGCCCTGGCGGGTGAGGCCGAGGTGCTCGCGGGCTCCGTCGCACGGTTCAAGATCGGCCAGCCGCAAGGGGTTGCGGCCGCTCGCCGCCCGGCTGCGCCGGCGCCGGCTCTGAAGCGGCCGTCCCGCGACGGTTCGGCGCTCCGCAAGCCGGAGCCCGACCTCGACGGCTGGGAAGAGTTTTAAAGGCCCGCGTCCCGCGGGTCCGTGGGGGGACTATCAATGTCGGAGTCGCAAGCGCCCGCGGTCGTCAGCCTGCCGCCGGTCCTCGACCTGCAGGCGGCCGAGCCGCTGCGCGCCGAACTCATGGCCCTGCGCGGCCGGCCGCTGACGCTGGACGCCTCGCAGGTCACCCGCCTGGGCGGCCTCTGCCTGCAAGTCCTGATGGCTGCACGGAAAATCTGGGCGGAGGACGGCCACAGCTTAACTGTGGATCAACCGTCTTCGGGCTTTTCAGAGCAATTGGCTGCGTTCGGCGAGCCTGAGCTGCAATTCGGGTCCTAGGGGGTACCTCGTGAGCAAGACCGTTCTGACCATCGACGACAGCCGCACCATGCGGGAAATGCTGAACCATGCGCTGGTTCAGGCCGGCTACACCGTGATCCAGGCCGTCGACGGCGTGGAAGGCCTGGAAGTCCTGCAGGCCAACGGCGCCGACGTCGTCATCACCGACATCAACATGCCCCGCCTCGACGGCTTCGGCGTGATCGAAGGCGTCCGCGCCAATCCCAGCCACCGCGCCACGCCCATCCTCGTCCTCACCACCGAGAGCGACGCGGCCAAGAAGGAGCGCGCCCGCGCCGCCGGCGCCACCGGCTGGATCGTGAAGCCGTTCAATCCCGTGAAGCTGGTCGAAGCCGTCCGCCGCGTCGCCGCCTAACCCCGATCCGGAGCGCTCCGTTGGATCCGTTCGAGAGCATCAAGCAGACCTTCTTCCAGGAGTGCGACGAACTCCTGACCGACGCCGAGCAGGGTCTGCTGGCCATGGAGGCCGGCGATGCGGACTCCGAGACGATCAACGCCGTGTTCCGGGCGGTGCACTCCGTCAAGGGCGGCGCCGGCGCCTTCGGCCTGGAAGACCTGATCCGCTTCGCCCACGTCTTCGAGACGGTCATGGACGAGCTGCGCTCGGGCAAGATGGAGCTGACCGACGAGGTCGCCAAGGTCCTGCTGCGCGCCTTCGACGTGCTGGCCGACCACGTGGCCGCCGCCCGTGACGGGACCTTCGTCGACGAGGCCCGCTCGGCCGGCATGCTGTCGGAACTCAAGTCGCTGATCGGCGACGAGGGCGTGGACGACGGCGACCTGGGCGACGACGAGGACTTCGGCTTCGTGCCGATGACCGTCTCGATCGACGATGACGGCGCCGCGCCCGCCGCGCTCGACCTCGATCTGCCGCCGCCGGTGTCGATGGACGACTTCGCGCCGACCGCCGAGACCGAACCTGCCGGCGATGCGTGGATCATCGAATTCGCGCCGAAGACCGAAATGTACGCCAAGGCCAATGAAGCCGGCCTGGTGTTGCGCGAACTGGCGCGCCTCGGCCAGACCCAGGTGACCTTCGACGACAGCGCCCTGCCGCCGCTGGACCAGCTGGCCGCCGAAACCGCCTACCTTTCCTGGACCATCCGCCTCACCACCGACGCGGACGAAGCCTCGATCCGCGAGGTGTTCGAGTTCGTGGAGGACGACTGCACGCTTTCCATCCGCCGCGAAGGCGGCGAGGCCGCGCCTGCAGCGCCGATGAGCGACGACGACCTTGCCAAGGCCAGCGCCGACGCCCCGCTCGACCTTGACGCTCTGCTGGCCCGCGTGGCGGGCGGCGCGGCCGCAGAGGCCGAGCCCGACCCCCAGCCTGAAGGCGCGCCGGCCACCGAGGATGTCGCCTCGCTGATCGCGCGCGCCCAGGCCGAAGCCGTCCCGGCCGCG
>NZ_JAYRSU010000029.1:0-41437 GCF_041919955.1 Phenylobacterium sp.
TCGAACGCAGGACCAGCCTGCCGATACGGCCGAACCCATTGATGGCGACGCGAACGGTCATCGAAAACTCCTGAGCCAATTGATTTGGGGCGGTTTCTTGAGGTCGGGGGGACATGAGTCAACCCCTTGGGCGGTCAAGTCCGGCTACAATCGATTACATCTCGGGCCCCGGTCCGGTTGGAACATCCGTGCGGCTCGCGCGCTTTCCGCAGCTGAACCTTGACCATGGAAGGAGCCCCCGGTGGCGAAACTTCACTTTAGCGCCGCGGCCTGCGTCGCCGCGCTGCTGGGCCTTGCGGCCTGCAACAAGCCGGCCGAGCAGGCCAAGGCGCCGGAAGCGCCTGCCGCCGCGATCCCTGCGCCGCCGCCGGCCGCCTCGACCCCGACCACCTACGCCTGCGACGACGGCGCCAGCGTGAAGGCCAGCTATCCGGACGCCGACACCGCAGTGGTGGAGCTGGACGGCAAGGCCCATACCCTGAAGATCGCCGTCTCGGCCAGCGGCGCCCGCTATGTGGGCGATGGTTTGCAATGGTGGACCAAGGGCATGACCGACGGCCAGCTGAGCCCGCTGAAGGCCGGCGAGGACATCGCCAGCGCGCCGGGCGTCAACTGCAAGGCGCCCGAGAGCGCGACGCCGGCGGGCTGAGGCGAGATGGCGGACGCGGCGAAGCCGCGCCCGCCGGTCGTCCTAGTGCCTGTGCTCGGAGCCCGGTTCGAAGGACTTCGGCGCGTCCTTCTTGTCCTTGCAACACTCGCACTTGGCGCAGCAGTCCATCTTCATGGCGCTCTCGGCGGCCAGGGCCGCGCCGCTGGAGAGCAGGGTGACGAGGGCGGCGAGCGCCAGGGTCTTGTTGATTTGCATGTGAGATCCTTCGGCCCCGCATAGGGGCCTTTTCGAGATTGAATTTTGAAGTCGTGGAGAGGGCTCAGCCGCGCGGCGGCGGAGGCTCCGGCTTCGGATTCAACCCCGTCCGGGCCTCGGCGGCCGGCGGCGTCATCTCGACGAAGGCGACGGTGCGGGCCGAGAGGCTCGGCGGATCGAGCGGAATGGCGTGGCAGACCACGCAGGCGGCGTTGCGGCACGGCTGCTTGGCCGGCCCCTGCATCGCCTTGCTGCAATCGTGCATGGCGCCGGCGGCCTCGGCGACCGGCGCGCGCTGATCGAAGCCCGCGCCGGCCATCGCCGCGGGCGCGTTGAGCGCCACGGCGAGCAGGGTCAGGACGGCGATCAGGCCACGGATCATGACCGCCATAGAAGCACGGCCGCCGGGCGCCGTCAGCCTTTCACCGGCGTGACGCAGGCGGCGGCCTGGCGGGCGTGGGCTCGCGCCTGGTCGACGTCGGCGCCACGCGCCAGGGCCACGCCCATGCGGCGGCGCTCGAACGCCTCGGGCTTGCCGAACAGGCGCAGATCGGCGCCGGGGACGCGCAGGGCCTCGGCGACGCCTTCGAAGGCGACGCCCTGGGCTTCCATGCCGCCATAGATCACCGCGCTGGCGCCCGGCTCGCGCTGGGAGACGTCGGTCGGCAAGCCGAGGATGGCGCGGGCGTGCAGGGCGAATTCGCTGAGGTATTGCGTCGCCAGGGTGACCAGGCCGGTGTCGTGCGGGCGCGGGCTCACTTCGGAGAACCAGACCTCGTCGCCGCGGACGAACAGCTCGACGCCGAAGATGCCCTGGCCGCCCAATTCGCCGGTGACCTTGGCGGCGATGTCCTTGGCCCGTTCCAGGGCGACCGGGCTCATCGCCTGGGGCTGCCAGCTCTCGACATAGTCGCCCTTGACCTGACGGTGGCCGATGGGCGCGCAGAAGCTGGTCTCGATGGTTCCGTCGGCGGCCTTGGAGCGCACGGTCAGCAGGGTGATCTCGAAGTCGAACTCGATCTTGCCCTCGACGATCACCCGCGGCTGTTCGACCCGGCCGCCCTCCAGGGCGTAGCGCCAGGCCGCGGCGACGCCCTCGGGCCCTTCGACATAGGACTGGCCCTTGCCCGAGGACGACATCACCGGCTTGACGAAGCAGGGGAAGCCGGCGATCTGCGCCGCGCCCTTGGCCAGCTCTTCCTCGGAGGAGGCGAAGGCGTAGGACGAGGTGGGCAGGCCGAGCGTCTCGGCCGCCAGGCGGCGGATGCCCTCGCGGTTCATGGTCAGCTGGGCGGCGCGGGCGGTCGGGATGACGGTCGCCAGGCCCTCGGCCTCGATCTTCACCAGCTCGTCGGTGGCGATGGCCTCGATCTCGGGAACGATCAGATGCGGCCGCTCGGCCTCGACCAGGGCGCGCAGGGCGGCGGCGTCGGTCATGGCGATCACGTGGGCGCGGTGGGCGACCTGGTGGGCCGGCGCGTTCGCATAGCGGTCGACGGCGATCACCTCGCAGCCGAGCCGCTGCAGCTCGATCGCGACCTCCTTGCCGAGCTCGCCCGAGCCCAGCAGCATGACCTTGACGGCGGTGGGCGAGAGCGGCGTTCCGAGGCGCATTTTCGTTTCCTATCGGCAGGTTCTACGGCGCAGGCCGCAGGAACCTGCCGGTTCTGGAAGAGGAATCCTAGGCCAGCTTGGCTTTCGCCGCGGCGGCCACGGCCTCGGCGGTGATGCCGAACTCCTTGTAGAGGCGGTCGGCGGGCGCGCTGGCGCCCCAGCCGTGCATGCCGACGAAAACCCCGTCGTCGCCAATGAATTTACGCCATCCGAACTCGACGGCGGCCTCGACCGCGACCTTAACCGGCGCCTTGCCGATCGTATCCTGCCGATAGGCGGCCGGTTGGGCGTCGAACAGCTCCCAGCAGGGGGTGGAGACGACGCGGGTCGGAACGCCCTCGGCCTCCAGCAGGCCCTGGGCGGCGACGGCGACCGAGACCTCGGTGCCCGAGGCGAAGATCGTCACCTTGGCCTCGCCGCTGGCGGGCTTCAGTTCGTAGGCGCCCTTGGCCGAGAGGTTCTCGCTCGCCGAGTCGCGGACCGCCGGGACCTTCTGGCGCGAGAGGGCCATGAAGGCGGGGGTCTTCTTGCTCTCCAGCGCGATCTTCCAGCATTCGGCGGTCTCGACCGCGTCGGCCGGGCGGAAGACGTTCAGGTTCGGCATGGCCCGCAGGCTGGCCAGATGCTCGATCGGCTGGTGGGTCGGGCCGTCCTCGCCGACGCCGATGGAGTCGTGGGTCATGACGTGCACCACGCGGACCCCCATCAGGGCGCCCAGGCGGATGGCCGGGCGGCTGTAGTCCGAAAACACCATGAACGCCCCGCCATAGGGGATGACGCCGCCGTGTAGGGCCATGCCGTTCATCGCCGCGGCCATGCCGAACTCGCGCACGCCGTAGTTCACGTAGCGGCCCGAATAGTCCGGGGTGTCGAAGATCTGGGTGTTCTTGACGAAGGTGTTGTTCGAGCCGGTCAGGTCGGCCGAGCCGCCGACCATCTCCGGGATCGCCGGGAACAGGGCGTCGAGGGCCGAACCCGAATGCTGTCGGGTGGCGGCGGCGGGCTTGGAGGCGACCGCCTCGGCGATGTGGGCGTCGAGCCGTTCGAAAGCATCGGCCGGCAGGTCGCCCTTCACCGCGCGGGTGAAGACGGCGGCGTGCGGCGAGGCGGCCAGGCGCGCCTCCCAGGCCTTGCGGTCCTTGGCGCCGCGGCGGCCGGCCGAGCGCCAGGGCTTCACGATCTCGTCCGGCACGGCGAAGGCTTCGTCGGACCAACCCATCTTGGCGCGGGTGGCGGCGATCTCGGTCGCGCCCAGCGCCGCGCCGTGGGTCTTGTGGTGACCTTCCATGGTCGCCGCGCCCTTGCCGATCTTGGTCTTGCAGGCGATCAGCGAGGGACGGTCCTGCTTGGTCGCCCAGGCGAGCGCGCGGCGGATCTGGCCGTAGTCGTGGCCGTCGATCGCCTTCACCGCCCAGCCGGCGGCCTTGAAGCGGGCGAGCTGGTCGCCGCTCTCGGCCAGCGACACGGCGCCGTCGATGGTGACGTCGTTGTCGTCCCACAGCAGGGTCAGCTTGTTCAGCTTCAGGCGGCCGGCCAGGCTGATCGCCTCGTGGCTGACGCCCTCCATCAGGCAGCCGTCGCCGCAGATGACCCAGGTGCGGTGATCGACCAGGTCCGCGCCGAAGCGGGCGGCCAGGTGGCGCTCGGCCATGGCCATGCCGACGCTGGTCGCCAGGCCCTGGCCCAGCGGGCCGGTGGTGGTCTCGACGCCCGGGGTGTGGCCGTATTCGGGGTGACCGGCGGTGTTGGAGCCCCACTGGCGGAAGTTCTTGATCTGCTCCAGCGTCATCGCCTTGAAGCCGGTCAGGTGCAGCAGCGAATAGAGCAGCATCGAGCCATGGCCGGCCGACAGCACGAAGCGGTCGCGGTCGGCCCAGTCGGGGCGGGAGGCGTCGTACTTCAGGAACTTGGTCCACAGCACCGTGGCGACGTCGGCCATGCCCATCGGCATGCCGGGATGTCCCGACGCGGCCTTCTCGACAGCGTCCATCGAGAGCACGCGAATGGCGTCGGCCATGGATTGCAGCGGTGCGGGCATTATCTGTTCCGGTGAGTCTGGCGGCGAAACGGCGGGAATGGGCGCGCCCCTCGCACGCGAGGCCTGAACGGTCAAGGAAGCGTCACGCCACAGTGCGGGTTTCGGCGCCGCCGCGAAGCACTCTATAGATTAACGGACACACCTTCGGAGAATGCCGAAATGCGGGAGCCGGCGAGCGAAAGCCCCCTCGATCAGGCCGTGAAGCGGCTGGACCGGGCGATTTCCGCGCTCGAACAACGCCTTGCCGGATCGACGGGCAAGGCCGGCGACGGGCTGTTCGATCACGAGGCCGGCAAGCTGGCCGCCGAGCTGGAAAAGGCCAAGGTCCGCGAGCGCGAGCTGGAGGAGGCGGGCGCCGAGGCGTCTGCGGCCCTGGGTCGCGCCATCGCCGAGATCAAGGCGGCCCTGGCCGGCGACCCGGCCGACGCGGCCCAGACCGAGGAGGCTTGAAGGCCATGGCCCAGGTCAACATCACCGTGAACGGCCGCCCCTATGCAGTCGGCTGCGAGGACGGCCAGGAAGGCCACCTGCTGGAGCTGGGTCGGCTGTTCGACCGTCAGGTGCGCCAGGTGTCCCAGGACATGGGGCAACTGGGCGAGACACGGCTGTTCCTGATGGGGGCGCTGCTGCTGGCCGACGAACTGAGCGACTTGCGCCTGCGGCTCTCGACCGTCCAGGCCGAGCTGGCGCGGCTGCAGTCCGACCAGGCCCGGGTCGAGACCCGGGCCGTGGGGGCGCTGGAGAACGCCGCCAAGCGGATCGAGAAGCTGGCGCAGGGATAGGCCCTGGTTCCTCCCCCGGGGGCAGGATCGTATCTGCACACGGTGTCACCCCGGTTTGCGAAGCAAGACCGGGACCCATGAAGACCGAATGGTGCAGGACGCGGCTCAGCCGCGCCTCATTTTCCAGAGATCAGGCGACAATGGATCCCGGTCTTCGGTTGCGCCGAAACCGGGATGACACTTAGTTGGGCGACATCGCCAGATGCGGCGCCGTGCCGAGGTTAAAGTGTTTGGGAAAGCGATCCGCCCACGCTTGTACCGGCGCCCTTGCGGTCCTACCTTGGATCCCGGCGGGTCCTGCTGCGGCTCTCGTCGAAGGCAATCTATCCCAGAGACCTTAATTTCTTCGAAGGGATCTGTCCCTGTCCGGTCCCGTGGGGCCGGGCACTACGGAGCCCACCTGGTTAGCCAGGTCCGAGGGGATAAAACCGTCCTTCACGGCTCTCGCGGCGCCGCCACCCTTCGGGCTAAGCTCGAACGGTGAACCTTCCATCCGACAAGACGAAAATGCGCACCGTGCTGCGCCGCCGCCGCCGCGCCCTGGCTGCCGCCGCGCCCGACGCCGCCGCGCAGGCCGCCGTCCTGGCGCCGATCGAGCGCCTGGCGCCGCTTGCCTGGTTCGCGGCCTATCACGCGGTGGGCTCGGAGTTCGACCCGGCGCCGCTGGCCGCGCGGCTGGCCAAGGCCGGCGGGCGGCTGGCCATGCCGGTCACGCTCGCCGCCGACCAGCCGCTGGTGTTCCGCGCACAACGGACGGGCGATGTGCCCGTCGTCGACGCCTTCGGCGTGCCCTCGCCGCCGCCGGAGGCGCCGCAGGTGCGGCCCGACCTGGTGATCTGCCCGCTGCTGGCCTTCGACCGCCGCGGCGGGCGGCTGGGGCAGGGCGGGGGCCATTACGACCGCACTCTGGCCGCCCTGCGGGCGCAGGGCCCTGTGTTCGTGCTGGGCCTCGCCTATGCCGGCCAGGAGGTCGAGAGGCTGGACATGGAGCCGCACGACCAAAGGCTGGACGCCATTCTCACGGAAAACGGGTATACCGAGTTCCGAAAGGACTAATTCCGCATGCGTTTCGCCTTCTTCGGCGACGTGGTCGGTCGCGCCGGACGCGACGGCCTCGCCGACCATCTTCCCGCCCTGCGCCGCGAGCTGGGGCTGGAGTTCGTGATCATCAACGCCGAGAACGCGGCGGCCGGCTTCGGCATCACCGAGAGCACGGCGCGCGAGCTGTTCGACGCCGGCGCCGACTGCCTGACCCTGGGCAACCACTCCTGGGACCAGAAGGAGGCGCTGACCTACATCGTGCGCGAGCCGCGGCTGATCCGGCCGCTGAACTATCCAGTGCTGGCCGACGCGCCGGGGCGCGGGGCGAACCTGTTCGAGACCCGGGACGGCAAGCGGATCGTGGTCATCAACCTGCTGGGCCGGGTGCACATGGACTCGCTCGACGATCCCTTCGCCGCCGTCGACCGCGAGCTGGACAAGGCGCCGCTGGGCATGGTCGCCGACGCGGTCGTGGTCGACATGCACGCCGAGGCGACCAGCGAGAAGATGGCGATGGGCCACTTCTGCGACGGGCGCGCCAGCCTGGTGGTGGGCACCCACACCCACGTGCCGACCGCCGACTGCCAGATCCTGCCGGGCGGCACCGCCTATCAGACCGACGCCGGGGCCTGCGCCGACTACGACAGCGTCATCGGCAACCAGAAGGAAGAGCCGCTGCGCCGGTTCACCACCCGCATCTCCGGCGGCCGCTACAAGCCCGCCGAAGGCCCGGCGACGGTCTGCGGGGTGTTCGTCGAGACCGACGATTCCACCGGCCTGGCGCGCCGCGTCGAGCCGATCCGCGTTGGCGGTCGGCTGAGCCAGGCGGTGCCGGCGGTGGAGACCGTGCGGGCCTAGGGTTCGCGTGAGGTCCCTCGCACATGTCATCCCGGTTCCGGTGAAGCCGAAGACCGGGAGTCACTGACGCGTGAGCTGGAAGGCCGGGCGCGGCCGCGCCGCATCCTGATCCATCCGGCGTTCACGGGTCCCGGACAGCCGCTGCGCGGCGTCCGGGATGACACAGGGTGGTCGCCGGAGCCTAGCGCGCCAGGCGCGGGCGCAGAGCGTCCAGGGTCAGCTTGCCGTCCTGGTCGGTGTCGAGCAGTTCGAAGCGGCGGCGGGCGGCCTTGGCCCATTCGTCGCTGCTGACCCGCTGGTTGAGGTCGGCGTCGCCGCCGCGCACCGGCTGCGGCTCGTTGAGCAGCGAGAAGCGCGCGGCGCCGGTGCGGGGCTGGGCGTGGCGGTCGACCTTGCGGATCATCGGACGCTTGCCGGGGGGCGGGCCGCCGCCCGGACCGCCGATGAAGTCCATGCGGGTGATCTCGGGGACGATCTTCGTTTCGTAGGCGGTGTTCTCGGGGCCGTCCATCTGCCCGTCTCCATTGGCGTCCAGCAGCTTGAAGAAGCGCATGGCGTCGTTGCGGAACTCGGGCAGGGTCAGGGCGCCGTCGCGGTCGGCGTCGGCGCCGGCGAACCAGTCCGCCAGGCCGTCGGGTCCGCGGAACGGCTCGCCCGAGGGGCTGATGAACAGATGGCGCTCGCCCGGCGGGCCTCCGGGAGGCGCGGGCTGGGCGAGGGCGGGCGCGGCGGCGATGAGGACGCTCGCGGCGAAAGCGATACGAAACATGTGAGTCCCTTGCGCGCCCGTCCGGCGCTCAAGGCCAAGCTGGCCCGGCGGTGCGGCCAAAGCGGGGCGCTGGTGTGACCGGGCTGAAACCTGTCAGCCGCCGGCGCGGCGGGTCCGCTCGGCGACGCTGATGCCGCCCACGCCCCAGTCCTCGGTCTTGACCTCGTCGATGACCACGAAGGTCGAGGCGGGGTTCTTGTTAAGCACCTTGACCAGCAGGTCGGTGGTCCCGGCGATGAGCTGCGCCTTCTGCTCCTCGGTGGCCCCGGCGGTGATGCGGATGTTGACGTAGGGCATGGGAACTCCTGCTGGCGTGTTGCCGCCGACAGTTAAGCGGGCCAAGCTCGGCCGCAAGCATCCTGGAGGCTTCGATGACCCGTTTTCTCGCCCGACTGATCTTCGCCGCCCTCGGGCTGGCGCTCGCGGCCTATCTGCTGCCCGGCGTCAGTTATAACGGCCTGACCGACCTCCTGATCGCCGCCCTGCTGCTGGGCGTGGTCAATGCGATCCTGCGGCCGATCCTGTTCGTCCTGACCCTGCCGCTGACCATCGTGACGCTGGGGCTGTTCCTGCTGGTGCTGAACGCGGCGATGATCGGGCTGGTGGCCTGGATGCTGCCGGGCTTCACTGTCGACGGCCTCGTGCCGGGAATCCTGGCGGCGATCATCACGGGCCTCGCCAGCTGGGTCGGCGGCATCGTGATCGGGGACGCGAAGCGCTGATCTTCTCCTCCCCTTGTGGGGAGGGAGAAAGACACTTTGACAAAGAAAAAGGGCGGGGCCTTTCGGTCCCGCCCTTCGTCTTTCGACAGGTGTCGTGGACTTAGAAGTCCATGTCGCCCATGCCGCCCATGCCGCCGGGCATGCCGCCGGCCGGAGCGCTCTTCTTCGGGGCTTCGACGATCGCCGCTTCCGTGGTGATCAGCAGGCCCGACACCGAGGCGGCGTCCTGCAGAGCGGTGCGGACGACCTTGGCCGGGTCGATGACGCCGTCGGCGACCAGGTCGACATACTGCTCGGTCTGAGCGTTGAAGCCGAAGGTCGGCGAGTTGTTCTCGAGGATCTTGCCGACCACGATCGAGCCTTCGACCCCGGCGTTTTCCGAGATCTGACGGATCGGGGCCTGCAGGGCGCGGCGCACGATGGCGACGCCGGCTTCCTGGTCGGCGTTGTCGCCCTTGAAGCCGTCCAGAACCTTGGAAGCCTTCAGCAGAGCCACGCCGCCGCCCGGGACGATGCCTTCTTCCACCGCAGCGCGGGTGGCGTTCAGGGCGTCGTCGACGCGGTCCTTCTTTTCCTTCACTTCGACTTCGGTCGCGCCGCCGACGCGGATGACCGCGACGCCGCCGGCCAGCTTGGCCAGACGCTCTTGCAGCTTTTCCTTGTCGTAGTCCGAGGTGGTGTCCTCGATCTGACGCTTGATCTGGGCGATGCGGCCTTCGATCGCGTCCTTGGCGCCGACGCCGTCCACGATGGTGGTGTCGTCCTTGGTGATCGAGACCTTCTTGGCGCGGCCCAGCATGTCGAGGGTGACGCTCTCGAGCTTGATGCCCAGGTCTTCGCTGATCAGCTCGCCGCCGGTCAGGATGGCGATGTCTTCCAGCATGGCCTTGCGGCGGTCGCCGAAGCCCGGAGCCTTGACGGCCGCGACCTTGAGGCCGCCGCGCAGCTTGTTGACCACCAGGGTGGCCAGGGCTTCGCCTTCGACGTCTTCAGCGATGATCAGCAGCGGACGGCCCGACTGGACCACGGCTTCCAGCACCGGCAGCAGCGGCTGCAGCGAGGAGACCTTCTTTTCGAAGAGCAGGATGAGCGGCTCGTCGAGCTCGACTTCCATCTTGTCGGCGTTGGTGATGAAGTACGGCGACAGGTAGCCGCGGTCGAACTGCATCCCCTCGACGACGTCGAGTTCGGTTTCCAGGCTCTTGGCTTCTTCGACGGTGATGACGCCTTCGTTGCCGACCTTGGCCATGGCCTTGGCGATCATTTCACCGACTTCGGTGTCGCCGTTG
This sequence comes from Phenylobacterium sp., assembly GCF_041919955.1. GTDB lineage: Bacteria > Pseudomonadota > Alphaproteobacteria > Caulobacterales > Caulobacteraceae > Phenylobacterium. The sequence continues at coordinate 9,979 of NZ_JAYRSU010000029.1, forward strand.
GCCGAGATGGTGCCGACCTGAGCGATTTCCGAGTTGGTGGTGACCTTCTTCGAGCTCGACTTGATCTCTTCGATCACCTTGGCGACCGCCTTGTCGACGCCGCGCTTCAGGTCCATCGGGTTCATGCCGGCGGCGACCGACTTCAGGCCTTCGACGACGATGGCCTGGGCCAGGACGGTGGCGGTGGTGGTGCCGTCGCCGGCGCGGTCGTTGGTCTTGGAGGCGACTTCGCGGATCAGCTGGGCGCCGAGGTTCTCGAAGCGGTCAGCCAGTTCGATTTCCTTGGCGACCGAGACGCCGTCCTTGGTCGAGCGCGGGGCGCCGAAGGACTTTTCGATGACGACGTTGCGGCCCTTGGGGCCGAGGGTCACCTTCACCGCGTTGGCGAGGGTGTTGACGCCGCGCAGCATGCGATCGCGCGCGTCGGAGGAGAAATAGACGTCTTTAGCGGCCATTTTTCTGCTCTTTCAGAAGGAGTGGATGGGGAGAAAGCGGGGAGGGGTGGTTACTCGACCACGCCCAGGACGTCGCTTTCCTTCATGATCAGGAGGTCCTGACCGTCGATCTTGACCTCGGTGCCCGACCACTTGCCGAACAGGATGCGGTCGCCGGCCTTCACGTCGAGCGGCTGGATCTTGCCGGCATCGTCGCGGGCGCCGGGGCCGACGGCGACGACTTCGCCTTCCTGCGGCTTTTCCTTGGCGGTGTCGGGGATGATGATCCCGCCCTTGGTCTTTTGTTCTTCCTCGACGCGCTTCACGAGGACGCGGTCACCCAGAGGACGAAACGCCATGTCTTTAAGTCTCCGTTCGGGACGGTTGAAATGTCTGCGCGGGCACGGGGGCGGCGGCCGTTAGCAGCCGCAGCGCCCGAGTGCTAACGCAGGGCGGAGGTAGGGAAGGGGCCCTGGGGAGTCAAGCGCGTGCAACCGCGGTTTTTTGATTCCGCTTGGTTACCGCAACGACCCGCAGATAGGTTCGGGGCGAGGGAACACCAGGAGAGAACCCAAACATGCGTCTCGTCATCGCGACCGCAGCGGCCTTGGCCGCCTTCGTCCCAGCAGCCCAGGCCGAGACCTGGAAGCCCTACGGGGCGGTCAGCGACAAGGGCCTCCAGTGGTCCTACGACGCCGACTATTCCTATCGCGACCAGCAGAGCGGCAAGATCGTGGTCATGCAGGCGATCGGCAAGGTCGGCGCCGAGCCGCGCATGGGACCGTCCGGCCCCGGCAAGCCCGACGGTGTCGGCTCGGTGCTGGCGCTCGACTGCCGCGAGAAGACCGTGATCAGCCTGGGCGGCTACAGCCCCAAGAAGCCGCTGGAGCTGTTGGCCAACTGGCGCACCGCCAACGCCGCCGCCGCCAAGAGCCCCGAGGACCAGGCTCTGATCGCCGCGGTCTGCGCCGGCGCCGACAGCGTGCCGAGCAAGTAAGGCTGCTGCCAAAATCGCGACTTCCGGACGTTATGGGGTCGGGCGTGCAACTCATGGAGGCCTGAATGCTCGACCACCTCGGACTGACCGTCAGCGATTTCGCCAAGTCCCGCGCCTTCTATGACGCGGCCCTCGCCCCGCTGGGCGTCGGCCTCGTCATGGAAGTGACGCCGGAGCAGACCGGCGGCTCCTCGCACCTTGGCTACGGCTCGGACGGCAAGCCCTATTTCTGGATCGGGAACGCCGGCGGCGCCGGCGGCGGGGTGCACGTCGCCTTCGTCGCCAAGGACCGGGCCGGGGTCGACGCCTTCTATGCGGCGGCCATGGCCGCAGGCGGCCGCGACAATGGCCCGCCCGGCATCCGCGCGCACTATCACCCGAACTATTACGGCGCCTTCGTGCTCGACCCGGACGGGCACAACGTCGAGGCCGTCTGCCACCAGGGCTGAGGCGCGAAATTTGTCGGGAATGGGGCTAGCGTTACCGACCGGTCGCTCCCATGTCTCTGGACATGATGCTGATCGTCAAACTTGCGCCGGCGCTGGCCGTGCTCGCCCTCGCGGTGGCCCTGGTGGTCATGGGCCAGCCTGCGCCGCTCTACGTCTGACGGCGCGGCGTCATCCCCGACCCTTGAAGGCGGCCTGTCCCGGGCCGCCTTTTTTCTTGCCCGCGGCGTGGGGAAACCCAGGCGACGCAAGGGTTCTCTCCGGAACGCCCGGGCCTCGGCCGAAAAACTTTAAACGCTTGTTTGATTTCGGCCAAAGATGCGTCCAAACTGCGGGCCTAATCCTACGATCCGAGGCAGGGCGAGACCGTCCTGCGCCCCCGCGCCGACCGCACAAAAAAGCATTGGGAGAGACGAGATGACCATGACCGCCGACCGGCCCGACAGCAGCTTCAAGCTGAACCCGCAGGACGAGCTGAACGACCTGCGCATGTCCGACAAGGCGCTGCCGCTGCTGAACAAGGTCAGGGACTTCATCCGCGACGTCGTGCAGCCGATGAGCGAGGAGTTCCATCGCCTGGGCGAGGGCAAGACCGACATCTGGAGCTATGCGCCCGGCCAGCTGGAAGTGCTGGACGCGGCCAAGGACAAGGCCAAGGCCGCGGGCCTGTGGAACTTCTTCCTGCCCGACGCCCACACCGGCGAGGGCCTGTCGAACCTCGACTACGCCTACATCGCCGTCGAGCTGGGCAAGAACCCGATGTCGTCGGAAGTGATGAACTGCGCCGCCCCCGACACCGGCAACATGGAAGTGCTGGAACGCGTCGGCACCCCGGCCCAGAAGGAGCAGTGGCTGAAGCCGCTGCTGGAAGGCAAGATCCGCTCGGCCTTCGCGATGACCGAGGTCAACGCCGCCTCGTCCGACGCCAAGAACATCAACACCCGCGCCACCCTGGTCGGCGACGAGTACGTGATCAACGGCGAGAAGCACTACATCTCGGGCGCCGGCGACCCGCGCTGCAAGATCATGATCACCATGGTCCAGACCAGCCCCGACGGCCCGCCGCACCTGCGTCAGTCGCAGATCCTGGTGCCGACCGACGCGCCCGGCGTGAAGATCCTCGGCCCGATGAACGTCTTCGGCGATCCGGACGCCCCGCACGGCCACATGCACATCGTCTTCGACAACGTGCGGGTGCCGAAGGAGAACATGCTGCTGGGCGAAGGCCGCGGCTTCGAGATCAGCCAGCTGCGCCTGGGGCCGGGCCGCATCCACCACTGCATGCGCGCCATCGGCCAGGCCGAGAAGGCCCTGGACCTGCTGGTCGCCCGCGGCCTGACCCGCGAGGCCTTCGGCAAGCCGATCGTCTATCTGGGCGGCAACGTCGAGATCGTCAGCCGCGCGCGCATCGAGATCGAGGCCATGCGCCTGATGGTGCTGAAGGCGGCCAAGGCGATGGACGTGCTGCCGCGCGACGAGGCCCGGATCTGGATCCACATGGTCAAGGCCATGGTGCCGGAACGCGTCTGCACGATCATCGACCAGGCGATCCAGATGCACGGCGCCCTGGGCGTTTCCCAGAAGACCCCGCTGGCCCGCATGTACACCTCGACCCGCACCCTGCGCCTGGCCGACGGCCCGGACGAGGTGCACCACATGGTCGTGGGCCGCAACGAGCTGCGCCAGTACCGCGAGATGCCGGTCGATCCGTCGACCGCCGCGGTGTTCCGCAACTAGGCGCTCCTCGCTTCGAGGACGCGACGAGGCCCCGGCGAAAGCCGGGGCCTTTTTCGTGGGCGTGACGGCGGCGCTTGTTCGGGTGTAGAACGGCTGGGCCTACAGCGAACCTCCGTCCGGCCCGGCCGCCGGGAGGCGACGCGGCGGGCGCCGGGTCGATCCCCGCCACGTGCGGGCGCGATCCCCGGAGATGTCGCCCTTCCTTCGGGACGGGCGTCGCGGGCGGACCCGCAGCCTCTTTCCCGCGCGCGACGCGCAGCTGACCGGTGAAGCCGGGGGCCTGTGTCCCCCGTTCGGAGCCGATCACAACCCGGAGGACTGTCCATGGGCCCGATTTCGGCTCTCTTCATCATCTGTCTGGCATTTGTGACCGCCACCCTCTCAGGGGTGTTCGGCATGGCCGGGGGGCTCGTCCTGATGGGCGGGCTGGCCCTGGTGCTGCCGGTCTCGGCCGCCTTCGTCACCCACGGAGTGCTGCAGCTGGTGGCCAACGGCTGGCGTGCGGTGCTGCACCGCAAGCACGTGCGCTGGGACATCGTCGGCTGGTACGCGCTCGCCTCGGCCATCGCCGGTGGAGCGGTGGCGCTGATCTCCATCGTGCCGTCGAAGCCGGTGCTCTACCTGCTGATGGGCCTGGTGCCGTTCCTGCTGTGGCTGCCGCAGAAGTGGATCAGCCTGGATGCGGCGCGTCCGCCCCAGGCCTTCGCCTCGGGCCTGATGGTGACGGGGCTGAACCTGACGGCGGGGGTGGCCGGGCCGCTGCTGGACATCTTCTTCGTCCGCACCGCCCTGACCCGGCACGCCATCGTGGCGACCAAGGCCGCGACTCAGGTCTTTGCGCACCTGGCCAAGATCCTGGTCTACGGGACCCCGCTGCTGACCAGCGCGCCGGGCGCCATGCCGCCCTGGTGGATGTTCGCCATCGCCATTCCGCTGTCCATGGCCGGCACGGTGGTGGGCGGCCGCATCCTCGACCGGATGAGCGATGTGGACTTCAAGAGCTGGACGAAGTGGATCGTGACCGGCATCGGCGTGCTCTATCTGATCCAGGCCGCTCAACTGTTCGTGCGAGGGGCCGGATGAAGATCGAGATGCAGGTGCTGGAGAACCGCTTCGTGCGGCTGGAGCCCCTGGGCGACCAGCACCGCGAGGACCTGCGCGCGGCCTGCGACGCCGATACGACCATCTGGGAGACGCTCTATCCGTTCTCCTGGGCGGGCGAACACTTCGAGCCGACCTGGGAGATGCTGGCCGGCAATGTCGCCAAGGGCGCGACCCAGGCCTTCGCGGTCACGGTCGACGGGCGCTGCGTCGGCATGACCTGCTTTATCGGGCCCGACCGCGCCAACGCCGTGGTCGAGGTCGGCGGCACCTACTACGCCCCGCAGTTCCGCGGCGGGCCGGTGAACCCGGCGGCCAAGCGGCTGATGATGACCCACGCTTTCGAGTCCGGCGCACGGCGGGTGGTCTACCGGGTCGACGCCATCAACGCCCGCTCGCGCGCGGCGGTGACCAAGCTGGGGGCGGTGCAGGAGGGCGTCCTGCGCCAGGACCGGGTGGTCTGGACCGGCCGTATCCGCGACACGGTGATCTTCTCGATCCTGGCGGACGAATGGCCGGCCGTGCGCGAGAGTTTGGACGCGCGGTTGGCGGCGTTCGGATAAGGGCTCCTCGGCGCCATCCCGGTTTCGCCGACAGGCGAGACCGGGATGACACTTGGAGCTACGCGCTCGCCGCGGTCTTCTCAGGCGCAGCCGGGAAGAACACCTTGTCGGCGTTCTCGGCGACCTCCTGGGCCGTATAGGGGCGGCCCGGCGCGAAGCCGTCGGTCTGCATCATCTTGATCTCGCGCACGCCGCGGGAAGAGACTCCGAGCACCTTGCCGGTATGGTCGGCGGCGAGGTCCGAGGCCATGTACAGCACGCCCGGCGCGATGTTCTCGGGCAGGGCCATGGCGTCGGGCTCGCGGTCGCGGAAGCCGGGCAGGTCGGAGGTCATGCGGGTGAAGGCGCCGGGCGCCAGACCCATGACGCGGATGCCGTACTTGCGTCCCTCGATCGAGAGCACGCGCATGAAGCCGTAAATGCCGGCCTTGGCCGCGCCATAGTTCGACTGGCCGAAATTGCCATAGAGGCCCGAAGTCGACGACGTCATGATGATCGTCCCCGGCTTGCCGTTGTCCTTCAGCCACTTCCAGACCGGCATGACGCAGCAGTAGGTCCCCTTGAGGTGGACCTTCACGACCAGGTCCCAGTCCTGCTCGGAGGTGTTGGCGAAGGTCTTGTCGCGCAGGATGCCAGCGTTGCAGACGAGGATGTCGACCTGGCCGAAATTGTCCAAGGCCGTCTTCAGGATGTTCTCGCCGCCCTGCACCGTGGAGACGTCGTCGGTGTTGGCCGCCGCCCGTCCGCCGGCGGCGACGATCTCGTCGACCACGCGCTGGGCCGCGCCCTTGTCCGAGCCGGAGCCGTCGCGCGGCCCGCCCAGGTCGTTGACGACGACCGCTGCGCCTTCCTTGGCGAACAGCTTGGCGTAGGCCTCGCCCAATCCGCCGCCGGCGCCGGTGATGATGGCGACCTTTCCGTCCAGCAGTCCCATATCGTTTCTCCCTAATGATCTAAGTTATGCGAACATCATCGGGGCGGGTTTTCCGGCTGACAAGCATTGACCGGCGCCGGGGTATCGCTGCATTTTGGCGTGGATAATGCCAATATATGGGAGGCGACCATGTTGCGTACGCTCGTCCTGACCGCGGCGCTGGCCGCGGCGAGCCCGGCCATGGCCGACGACCCGGCGCCGCGCATCGCCCCCTCGCTGGCCGCCCACACCGCCGAGTTTGCGCCGCCCAAACTCTACGAGCCTGCGCCCGGCGTGTTCTCGGCGGTCGGCTACGGAATCGCCAACTCGATCATGGTGGTCGGCAAGAGCGGGGTGGTGATCATCGACACCACCGACAGCCTGGACGAGGCCAAGAAGGTCTGGTCGCTGTTCGAGCCCAAGACCGGCGGCAAGCCGGTGGTCGCCATCATCTACACCCACAACCACAACGACCACATCAACGGGGCCGCGGCGTTTCCGCTGGCCAAGGGCGGCAAGGTGATCGCCCATGAGACCTTGCTGCGCGAGGCGGCCAAGTGGAACGGCGTAGCAGCGCCGGCCATCGCTGCGCGGGCGGCGCGGATGTACGGCGTCTTCCTGCCCAAGGGCACGCCGGACGGCTTCGTCAGCGTCGGGATCGGCCCCTATCTGTCGGCGTTCAGCGGCGGCGGGGCGGGCGGGTTCGTGCCCCCGAACACCACCTTCAAGGACAAGCTGGAGGTCACGCTGGGCGGCGAGCGGTTCGTGCTGGAGCATGCGCCGGGCGAGACCGAGGACCAGCTCTTCATCTGGATGCCCGACCGGAAAATCCTGTTCCCAGGCGACAACATCTACAAGGCGTTCCCCAACCTCTACACGATCCGCGGCACCAGCTACCGCGACCCGGTGCAGTGGGCCGATTCGATCGACCGGATGCGGGCCCTGAAGGCCGATGTGCTGGTCCCCTCGCACACCCGGCCGCTGGTCGGGGCGCAGGCGATCGCGACCGAACTGACCAACTATCGCGACGCCATCCGTTTCACCCACGACCAGACCGTGCGCTGGATGAACAAGGGCCTGACCCCGGACGAAATCGTCGAGAAGGTGAAACTGCCGGCGCACCTGGCCGCCGACCCGTATCTTTTCGAGCATTACGGCACGGTCGAGTGGTCAGTGCGCTCGATCTTCGCCGGCTATATGGGCTGGTTCGGGGGCGACCCGGCCAGCCTCTCGTTCGATGCGCCGGACGTGCGGGCGGGCGAGATCGTCGCTCTGGCGGGCGGGCCGGCGCCTGCGCTCGCAGCGGCGCAGAAGGCGTTCGACGACGGGCGCTGGAAATGGGCGGGCGAACTGGCCGGACATGTCGGCCGGGCCGATCCGGCGCTGAAGCCGCAGGCCGACGCGCTGCAGGCCAGGGCGTTCCGCCAGCTCGGCTACGACAGCGTCTCGCCAAACGGCCGCAACTACTATCTCGAGCGCGCGGCCGAACTGGAGAAGAAGGCGCCGGGGTGGGCGCAGATCGTCGGGGCGCGCCAGAACGGGTCGCAGGCCGCGGGCCTGCCGGCCGCCGCCATCGTCGCCACCTTCCCGGTGCGGCTGAACGCCGAAACAGCCGCGCAGGCCGACGCCGCGATGGGGCTGAAGCTGGCCGGCGACGGCGACTGGACCATCCGCGTGCGCCGCGGCGTCGCCGAGACGCCGCAGGGCGTCGGGGCGGAGGTCCCGCTGGTGGTCGCCGCGAGCAAGGCCGACTTCGTGGGCGCGCTGGCTTCGCCCGAGGCGATGGCCGCGGCGCTGAAGGCCGGCAAGATCAGGATCGAGAAGGGTGACGCCGCGGCGCTGGCGGCGTTCCTGCAGTTGTTTCGGGGGTAGGCAAGCAAGTGTCATCCCGGTTTCGGCGAAGCCGGAGACCGGGACCCATTCGCATCTGCTTCCGAAAAATGGGGCGTTATCGAGCCTTGGCTGGCGCCATCAGGTGTTCATGGGGCCCGGTCTTGCTTCGCAAACCGGAATGACATCTGCCGAGGGGCGTCTCTACCGCTCCCGCGCGTAGCGCCAGTCCTGGCTTTGGGGCTTGCCGTTCACCGTTCCTTCGATCCGGGCGCAGAGGTCCTGGCCGCAGCGGCGGTAGATAACGCGCTGCGGGAAGTCGTGGGCGAGGTTCTCGAACGTCGCTTCGTCCGGTGAGCCGGCTTTCAGCACGAAGGGCGTTGGCGGCTGGCCTTCGATACGGGCGGTGAAGGTCGCGCCGGTCGGCTCGGCGGTGATGGTCATGAACTCGACGAAGGGTTTCCTGCCTGCCCGGTTGGTCTGGGAGGCGCCGGCCATAGCGCCGTCCTGCGGAACGGTCCAGATCTCGCGCACCGTCAGGTTTTCGCCCCTCTGCACCCAGGAACCAGCCAGCCAAGCCAGAGCCTGGACGTGGTCGGCCGGCGCCGCCTGGGCCGAGCCGGCCAGGGCGACGGCGGCAAGGACGATGGAAAGGCCGCGCATCCTCACGCCTTCTTCTTGCGGCGGGCCTGGAAGAAACCCTTCAGCAGGTCCGAGCTCTCCTGCGCCAGGACGCCGCCGGTCACCTGCGGGCGCCAATGGCAGGTCGGCTGCTCGAAAAAGCGCGGGCCGTGGACGACCGCGCCGCCCTTCGGATCCTCGGCCCCGAACACGACGCGACCGATGCGCGCATGGCTGATCGCGCCGGCGCACATGGCGCAGGGTTCGAGGGTGACGACCAGGGTCAGGTCGGTCAGCCGATAGTTGCCGAGTTTCGCAGCCGCTTGCCTTAAGGCCACGATCTCGGCATGAGCGGTCGGATCGTGAGCGCCAATGGGGCCGTTCGCCCCTACGGCGATGACCTCCTCCGTCTTCGGATCGACGATGACGGCGCCCACGGGAGTTTCTCCACGTGACGCGGCGTCTTGCGCCGCAGCGAGCGCGATGCGCATGGTGCGATGATCATGATCCACGACCCCCAACGAAACGACGACGCGGCGCCAGGTCAAGGCGAGCGTGTCGCAAAAGCCCTCGCACGTGCGGGCGTCGCCTCGCGGCGCGACGCCGAAAAACTCATTGAAGAGGGCCGCGTGGCCCTGAACGGAGAGGTGCTGACCAGCCCGGCGGTGAACGTGCGGGCCGACGACATCCTGACCGTCGACGGCGAGGTGGTTGACCCGCCCGAGCCGACGCGGCTGTTCCGCTATCACAAGCCGATCGACCTCCTGACCACGCACAAGGACCCGCAGGGGCGCCCGACCGTGTTCGACGCCCTGCCGCCGGGCCTGCCGCGGCTGATCTCCATCGGCCGACTGGACATCAATTCCGAAGGCCTGCTGCTGCTCACCAACGACGGGGAGCTGGCGCGTGCGCTGGAGCAGCCGTCGAGCGGGGTGGTGCGCCGCTACCGCGCCCGGGCGCGCGGCCGGGTGACTCAGGCGGAACTGGACAAGCTGGCGGACGGCGTGACGGTCGAGGGCGTGAAGTACGGCCCGATCGAAGCCAAGATCGACAAGGCCAAGGACGGCCCGACCGGCGCCAATGTCTGGATCACCGTCACCCTGGCCGAGGGCAAGAACCGCGAAGTCCGCAAGGTGCTGAAGTCGGTGGGCCTGGAGGTCGGGCGGCTGATCCGCATGTCCTACGGCTCGTTCGCGCTGGGCACGCTGCCGATCGGCCAGATCGAGGAGGTCGGGCCGCGGGTGATCCGCGAGCAGCTGGCCGACTATATCGACCCGGAAAACATGCCGACCGGCGAGCGGCCGGCCTTCAAGACCCCGAAGGCCCCGCCCGGCGCCCATGCGGTGCACGACGGCACCGGCCGCCGCGGCGCCGGCGCCAAGAGCGCGGCCGAGCCGAAGCCCAAGACCGAGTACAAGGAAGGCTGGGCCAAGCCGAAGGTGACCGTGAAGGTCAAGAGCGCCAAGCCGCGCCGCGCGCCGCGCCCGGGCCAGGAACCGGCCGCCGAGGTCCCGCTGGCCCCGCGCCGCCGGTCCAACCGGCTGTCGGGGGACACGCCCGGCGGCATCCGCACCTATTCGCCCGGCGATCCGCTGGCGCCCGCGCCGCGCGGCGCGCCGGCCGGACGCGGCCCGGGCCCGAAGGGCGGGGCCCGCAGCGCGCCCAAGCGGGAAGGACGCAGCGAGTTCCGGGGCGAGTTCAAGGGTGAATTCCGGGGCGAGCGCAAGCCGCGCGAGGCCGCCGAGGGCGCGGCCCGTCCTGAGCGCGCCTTCGACAAGCCGCGCGGCCCGCGCAAGGGCGCGACCCTGATCGAGCGCGGCCCGCGATCCAACGACGGCAAGCCGGCTCCGCGTCCGCGCGCCCCCGGCCCGCGCAGCGAGGGCCGCGACGCGCCGCGAGGCGCCTGGTCGGGGCCGCCGCGCGGCCGCGGTCCGCGTCCGGACGGCGATGCGCCCCGGGGCGAGGGGCGTCCCGAACGTGCGGACGGCCCACGCGGCCCGCGGGCCTCGGGTCCGCGTCCGGGCGGTAAGCCGGGTTTCGGCGGTCCGCGGTCCGGGCCGCGCCCTGGAGGTCCCCGTGGTCCGCGCCCCGAGGGCGATGCTCCGCGCGGCGAAGGTCCTCGCGGCCCGCGTCCGGATCGCCCGCGCGCCGGCGGCGGCAAGCCCGGCGGCCCGCGTTCGGGCCCCAGAGGCCCGCGGCCCGGCGGTCCGCGCGGACCTAAGCGGGACGATTGATGCGCATCGTCTCGGGCGAGTTTCGCGGCAAGGCCATCGTCACGCCGCCGGGCGATCGCACGCGCCCGACGTCCGACCGGGCGCGCCAGGCTGTGTTCAACATCCTGGAGCACGCGGCCTGGTCGCCGGGGGTGCGCGACCTGCGGATCATCGACCTGTTCGCCGGTTCGGGCGCGCTGGGCTTCGAGGCGCTGTCGCGGGGGGCGGCCTTCTGCCTGTTCGTCGAGACCGACGAGCTGGCGCGCGGGGCGATCCGCCAGAACGTCGACGCCATGGGCCTGTTCGGCCGCACGCGGGTGCATCGGCGCGACGCCACCGACCTGGGCGTGCGGCCCGGCGCCGACGGGCCGGCCTTCGACCTCGCCTTCCTCGACCCGCCCTATGGCAAGGGCCTGGGCGAGACGGCGCTGGCCAAGCTGGCGGCCGGCGGCTGGCTGGCGGACGGGGCGGTGGTGATGTTCGAGCGCGGCTCGAACGAACCCGACTTCGACGCCCCCGGCTTCGAGAAGCTGGACGCCCGCGACTACGGCGCCGCGCGCGTCCATTTCCTCAGGTTTTCGGCGAACTAGCTAGAAAGCCCGCGCGGACGTGCGGTTGTCGAGCTGGCTGCGCAGGTTCACCAGGCCCTCGCGGGTGATCTGGTAGGGCTGGCCGTTCTTGCTGGCGATCATCCGCTTCTTCTTCAGGCTCTTGAAGACGGCGACGTCGCAGTCGCTGAGAGTCCAGCCGTCGCGGGTGATGCAGTCGGCCGAGAGGATGTCGCCCCGTTCGTCGCGTTCGAGGACGATCCGGCCGCCTTGGGCCAGGGCGTGCAGCGTACGTTGCTGCGCTTTTGAGATGTTCAAGGAAGTATCCAGCGTTCAGGCATGAGGGAACGCGCCCGGACCGAACTCGCAATGCGAGGGCGCGGACGTTGGGGCCTGACTGCCGATGGATGACGAGGACGCCGGTTCGGCGGTTAGGCCCGGGCCTCGAACGCAAGCTCTGACATAAAACCTCTCTACGAGCTGGCGCGACTATGGCGAAGGTCGAGGCCGGCGTCCAGCGCCTGCACCTTCTCTCCATGATTACTTGTCGATATCTGAGAGTTTTTGATTTGTGATAACTATATGAAGGTTAGGTGACGCATAGTTGCAGGAATTCGCGCAGATTTTCAGAGTAAAATTCACCCGTCATTAGCCGAGCTTGTCTATGCAGGCGGCGCTGTAAGCGGGAAGCTCGTAGAAATGACCGCCGTCCTGATGGACCTGATTCAGCCGATCGCGCCGATCTCGCCCCAGACGCTGGGGCAGGACGTCTATGACCGCTTCCAGGCCGAGCCGGAGACCCTGGCCATCGCGGTCGTGGACGACGAAGGCCGCCCGGTCGGCCTGGTGGAGCGCAACGCGTTCTTCGTGGCCATGGCGGCTCACTATGGCCGGGCGCTCTACGCCCTGCGGCCGATCTCGCTTCTGATGAACGAGACCCCGCTGGTGGCCGAGGGCGACACGCCGGTGGCGGCGTTCTGCGGCGAGGTGCTGGCCGAGCGCTCGCACGAGGTGATGAAGGGCTTCGTGGTGGTGACCGGCGGGCGCTACGCAGGGGTCGGCTCGACCCTGTCGCTGCTGCACGCCACCAGCGACGCCAATCGCGCGCACGCCGAAGAGATGACCCGGCTGGCCGAGACCCTGAACCAGGCCCGCCAGGAGGCGCAGAGCGCGCTGGCCGCCAAGTCGCAGTTCCTGGCGGTGATGAGCCATGAGATCCGCACGCCGCTGAACGGCGTGCTGGCCATCGCCGACATCCTGCAGCGCAAGCTCGCCGACCCGGCGGTGAAGCCTTACGTCGCCACGATCCAGGATTCCGGCCAGACCCTGCTGCGGCTGCTGACCGACGCCCTGGACCTCAGCCGGGCGGACGCAGGGCTGCTGGAGTTGGCCGAGGACAGCTTCTGCGTTCCGGCCCTGCTGGAGGACCTGTCGGCCCTGTGGGTTGCGCGGGCCGAGCTGAAGGGGCTGTCGCTGAACTTCTCCTACCTGGGCGCGGCCGACCAGTGGGCGCTGGGCGACGTGGTCCGCATCAAGCAGGTGTTCAACAACCTGATCGGCAACGCCCTGAAGTTCACCAGGGCAGGTGGGGTCGAGGTCTCGCTGAGCGCCCGGCGCGACGACGTGCACGTGATGCTGGAGGGCCGGGTGCGCGACACCGGCGTCGGTATCCCGGCCGACCGGCTGGACGGCATCTTCCAACCGTTCAGCCAGACCGAGGCGGGGGTGCGAGAGGGCGGGGCGGGCCTGGGCCTGTCCATCTGCCGCCAGCTGGTCCAGCAGATGGGCGGCGACATCGCGGTGACGAGCGGGCCGGGCGGCACGGTCTTCCGCTTCGAGTTCCCGCTGTTCGACGTGCCCGCGCCGACGCAGGAGGAGATCGCCGCCGAGCCGGACCTGTCGCAGGGGCCGGGCGCGCTGCATGTGCTGATCGCCGACGACAACGCCACCAACCGCCTGGTCGCCGAGACCCTGTGCGGCATGTTCGGCTGCACCAGCGAGAGCGTGGAGGACGGCGAGCAGGCGGTGGCGGCCGCCGCGTCGGGCCGGTTCGACCTGGTGCTGATGGACATCAAGATGCCGAACCTGGACGGGGTGGGCGCCACGCGGCGCATCCGCGGCCTGGCCGGCGCGGCGGCCGAGGTGCCGATCCTGGCCATCACCGCCAACGCCGACCCGTGGGACGCAGCCAGCTATCTCGCCCAGGGCATGGACGGGGTGGTGGAGAAGCCGATCAAGGCCGAGCGCCTGCTCAGCGCCATCAACGGCCTGTTCGAGCCCGAGGGCGAGCGCGTCGCGGCCTGAAGAAGGCCCTTGACCCTCACGCCGCGGGATAGCCGCCTCTTCGCTTCCGTAACCGGAGAGGAGACGATGAGCGTCCATACGGTCAGCGAACTGGCGAAGCTCTCGGGCGTATCGGTGCGCACCCTGCACCACTACGACGAGATCGGCCTGCTCAAACCCGCGCGCGTGGGCGAGAACGGCTATCGCTACTATGGCGCGGCCGAGCTGCTGCGGCTGCAGCAGATCCTGTTCCATCGAGAACTGGGCCTGAGGCTGGAGGACATCCGCCTGGCCCTGGACGCGCCGGACTTCGACCTGAAGGCGGCGCTGCGGGCCCACCGCGCGCACCTGACGGCGCAGGCCCGGCGCTATCGCGCCCTGGTGAAGACGCTCGACGCCACCCTCGCCGCCCTCGAAGGAGAGACGGAGATGGACGACAAGCAGATGTACCGCGGTTTCCCACCTGAGAAGCAGGCGCAGTACGAGACTTGGCTGGAGGATCGCTTCGGCCCTGCCGCCAAGCCGGAGATAGAGGCCTCCAAGGCGCGCATGGCGGCGATGAGCCCGGCCGACTACGACGGCTTCCTGGCCGAACTGGAGCGTGTCGAGGCCGAGCTGGCCAAGGCGATGGCGGACGGACTGCCGGCGGACGGCGAGGCGGTCGCCCCGCTGGTCGCGCGACACCACGCCTGGGTCGCCCTGAGCTGGGCGCGCACGCCCGACCGCGCCGCCTATCGGGTGCTGGCGGACATGTATCGCGACCACCCCGATTTCCGCGCCCGCTACGAGGCGCGGGCGGCCGGGTTCACGGACTATCTGGTCGCGGCGATGAACGGCTTCGCGGAATCTCGACTGAGCTGAGGTTGCCTGCGCGCGCGCTGTGGGCGAGGCTCCATGGCGCGTGGCGAGGCGGAGGCGTGGATGGCGAGCTACAAGGCTCGGCTGACGGACGATCTGGACGAGTGGATCGAGGCCGGACTGGTTCCCGCCGCGAACCGCGAGGCGATCCTGGACCGGGTGTCGGACGGGCGGCGTATCGACGCCTCGGCCGCACTGGCGGTGATCGGGGCCCTGCTGCTGGGCGCGGCGGCCATCGCCTTCGTGGCGGCCAACTGGGGCGCGATTCCGCGGCTGCCGCGGTTCGGCCTGATCCTTGGCCTGTTCGTCGCGGTGGCGGGCGCTGCGGCCTGGACCGGACGCGACGGGCGCCGGCCGCTGGTGACCAACACCTTGCTGGCGGTGGCGGCCTGCGTCTATGCGGCGGCCATCGGTCTGACGGGCCAGATCTTCGACATCGCCGGCGACCCGCAGAAGGCCCTGCGCGGCGCGGGGATCGCCGCGGGCGTGCTGGCGGTGGCCGGCCGCTCCAGCGCCGCGGCCATGGTCGCCCTGGCCCTGATCGGCTTTGGCGAGTTCGCCGGCGGGTTCGACGAGGGGCAGTCGCGCTGGCTGATCTTCGCCGCGCCGGTGGGCATGGGCCTGGCCTGGCTGTGGAACTCGCGGCCGCTGGCCCATGCGGCGGGCCTGGCGATGATCGTCGGGCTGGTGGCGGTGATCTCGCTCTACGAGCGGTTCGGGGCGGTCGGGCTGCTGGCGGGAGCCGCGATCCTGGCCGGTCTGGCGGCCCTGTCGCGGCGACTTGGCGAGCGGCGCACGGCGCTGATCTTCTTCCTGTGGTTCGTCTGGGGCGCGCTCGGCCTCTATGCGACGGCCGGGTTCGACGACCTGAAGGCCGCGGCGCTGGTCGCCCATCGCGCCGGCTGGCTGGTGCTGGCGGGCGGCGCGATCGCGCTCGGCATGCACGACCGCCAGACCATGGTCACCGCCGCCGGAGTGACGGCGATGATCGCTGGGGTCTGCGCGATCCTGTTCGACCTGGGCCTCGGCCTGATGACGGCCGCTGGACTGTTTGCGGCCTGCGCCGTCATCGCCCTGGCCGCCGGCCTCCTGACCCGCCGGAGGGCCAAGGCATGAGGATCAAGCTTCCGCTGCGCATCCTGGCCGCCACGGCGGGCCTGGTGGTCGTGCTGGTCGGCCTGGTGGTCTCGGAGAACCAGGCTCGCGCCGGCGGGCGCGAGGTGAGCCTGCCGATGGAAGCGGTCGATCCGCGCAACCTGCTGACCGGGCATTATGTGGCCCTGCGCCTGACCCAGCGGCTGCCGCACGGCCAGCCGTGCCCCGACACGCCCACCGCCTTCGAGGCGGGGAAATGGCTGGGGCTGACGCCGCAGGGGCGGTTCGTGCGGGCGGCCGACAGCCGGGCGGCCGCCGCAGCCGGAGGCGCCCTGGCCGTACGCGGAGGGGTCTATTGTTCGCGCATGGCGTTCGGAGACCAGGAGGGAAACGCCGTCACCCTGGACATCGGCGTCGACCGCTTCCACGCCGACCAGGACGAGGCCGAAGGGATCGAGGATGCGCTGCGCGCCCGCCGCGCCGACGGCTCGCCGCCGACCGCGTTTGCGGTGGTGTCGGTGGGAGCGGACGGCCGCGCGCGCCTGAAGGGCGTGATCGTCGACGGCAAGCGGACCGAGCTGACCTGGTTCTAGAGGCGCGCGCGCAGTCTACCGCCGACCGAAGAGGCGTTCGATGTCGGCGAGCTTGAGTTCCACGTAGGTGGGGCGGCCGTGGTTGCATTGGCCGGAGTGGGGCGTGGCCTCCATCTGCCGCAGCAGGGCGTTCATCTCGGGCGCGGTCAGGCGGCGGCCGGCGCGGACCGAGCCGTGGCAGGCCATGGTTCCGCAGACCTCGGCCAGCCGCTCCTTGAGGGCCAGGGCCTGGCCGTTCTCGGAGAGGTCATCGGCGATGTCGCGGACCAGGCCGGCGACGTCGGTCTCGCCCAGCAGGGCGGGGGTTTCGCGCACCAGCACCGCGCCGGGGCCGAAGGACTCGACCACAAGGCCCATGGCCTCCAGCTCGGGCGCACGGGCGATCACGCGCTCGGCCTCGGCGGGATCGAGCTCGACCACCTCGGGCAGCAGCAGGGCCTGGCGCGTGACGCCGCCCCCTTCCATCTGCACCTTCATCTGCTCGTAGACGAGGCGCTCGTGGGCGGCGTGCTGGTCGACGATGACCACGCCGTCGCGGGTTTGGGCGACGATATAGGTCTCGTGCACCTGGGCGCGGGCGGCGCCGAGCGGGAAGTCGACCGGATCGAAAACCACGCCGGGGGCGGGCGGCGCTTCCTCCAGGCCATGCGAAGGCTGCGATTGGACCGGCGTCCAGTCGAGCGTCGGCTCGGCGCGGGCCGAGACCTCGGTCAGGCCGGGCAGGCTCTGGGCGGCGGCGGCCACGGCGGCGGTCCAGCCGCCGGCCTGCCAGGCCGAGAAGCCCTGGGCCGAAGGGCGCGGCGGCGGATAGCTGGGCTGCGGCGACCAGCCCGGGCGCAGGTTGGCGAGGGTGTCGCTGGCCACGGTGGTGGCGGCGCGGTGGCCGGCGCCGGCCAGGGCGTGGCGCAGGCCGCCGACGATCAGGCCGCGCACCAGGGCCGGGTCGCGGAAGCGCACCTCGGCCTTGGCCGGGTGGACGTTGACGTCGACCAGCGAGGGATCGAGGTCGAGATAGAGTGCGACTAGCGGGTGACGGTCGCGGGCCAGAAAGTCGGCATAGGCGCCGCGCAGGGCGCCTTGGAGCAGGCGGTCGCGGACGGGCCGGCCGTTCACGAACAGGTATTGGTGGGCGCTGTTGCCGCGGTTGAAGGTCGGCAGGCCCGCAAAGCCGGTGAGGCGCACGCCCTCGCGCTCGTGATCGATCTCGAGCGCGTTGTCCGAGAACTCGCGGCCCATGATCGAGGAGAGGCGAGCGAGGCGCCCGTCGGGCCCCTTGCTCTCGGCCGGCAGGCGAAGGGTGCGGCGGCCGTCGAGGTCGAGGGCGAAGGAGACCGCCTCGTGCGCCATGGCTTGGCGCTTGATCTCCTCGGCGATGGCGAGCGCCTCCGAGCGCTCGGACTTCATGAACTTCAGCCGCGCGGGCGTGGCGTAGAAGAGATCGCGCACCTCGACCCGCGCCCCGTGCGGGCCGGGAAAGCCGGAGGGGGCGACGGCGCCGACCTGGCCGCCCTCGACCAGGATGGCGTGGGCGTCGGCTGCGCCCTTGGCCCGCGAGGCGATCGACAGGCGGGCGACCGAGCCGATCGAGGGCAGGGCCTCGCCCCGGAAGCCCAGGGTGTGAATATGCAGCAGGTCGTAGTCGCCGGCGTCGTCGGGCGCGAGCTTGGAGGTCGCGTGGCGCTCGATCGCGAGCGCCAGTTCCCCGGCCGAGAGGCCGCAGCCGTCGTCCGCCACCAGGATGCGGGTCAGCCCGCCGCCGTCAGCCTGGACCTCGATGGAACGCGAGCCGGCGTCCAGCGCGTTTTCAACCAGCTCCTTGATGGCGCTGGCCGGCCGTTCGACCACCTCGCCGGCGGCGATGCGGTTCACGGTCTCTGGAGGAAGGCGGCGTATGGGCATGGTCACGCTTCGGTTAGCTCGCCACTATATGGCGATTCCGGGGGGCAAAGTCCGGAAGGTGCGTATGAGCCGCTTCAAATCCCTGATGGTCGCCTCCGTCCTGGCGCTGTCCGCGCCCGCCTCGGCGCAGGTCGCGCTGACCCCGGCGCCGGAGGTGCTGGCCGATCCCGACGCCACCCTGGTCGAGGAACTGGTGGTCACCGCGCGCCTGCCGGGGCCGGCCTGGTGGCGGGTCTCGGACGGCGATTCGACGGTCTATGTGCTGGGCGCGCCGAGCCTGGCGCCCAAGCGCCAGCAATGGGACCGGCTGCAGTTCGAGCGGCGGCTGCAGGGGGCGAACCTGGTCATCCTGCCGCTCAGCACCCTGAAGGTGACGCTGACCGGCGCGCCGGGCGCGGCCTTCAGCTATCTGAAGCTCAAGTCGGGCAAGCCGTTCGAGGAGCGACTGGCGGGCGCCGAGCGGGCGCGGTTCGTGTCGGCGCGGACCAAGCTCGGCATGCAGGCGGACCACTACAAGACCGGCCATCCGCTGGCCGCGGGCCTGATCCTGATCGGCGACTATCGCGACAAGGAGAACCTGACCACGACCGACCCGTCCAAGCTGATCAAGCTGCTGGCGGGGCAGGCCAAGGTGAAGGTGCTGCAGCGCTCCTACGACGTCAGCCCGCTGCTGCGGGCGGTGACCAAGACCAGCCAGGCGGCCGGCGCGGCCTGCCTGGACGAGGTGCTGAGCGAGGTGGAGGCCGGGCCCGGGCGGACGCTGGCGGCCTCGCGGGCCTGGGCCGACGGAAATGTGGCCGGCGCCCTGGACGCGGAACGGACCTACGAGCGCTGCATCGCCGCGACGCCCGGCGCCGTGGCGTTCGATGCGCGGGTGAAGGCGGATCTGGCCAAGGACATCGAGACCGCCCTGAAGACGCCGGGCCACGCCATCGCGGTCGTGCCGCTGCGCACGTTGCTGTCGCAGGGCGGCGTGCTCGATCGCCTGCGCGCGCAGGGCTACGAGATCGGGACGCCGGGGGATGTGGAGTAGCTCAGCCGATGATGGCCACGGCCCGCGCGATGGTCAGGGTGAAGAGAGCCAGGGCGATGATCGCCTGGACCATGGCCAACGCCTTGGCGGTGTCGGAGGTGGCCGGCATGTCGGTGGGGCCGTAGGTCGTGCTGATCGTGAAGGCCAAGTAGACGTAAGAGAAGAGGCTGGGCTCCCAGGTTTCGTAGCCGGGCAGCTTGTCGACATGCTGGGGGAAGAAGAAGTGGCGGCGGCGGCCGACCCCTGTCGGCGACCACAGGGCCGCGTCGAGCGTCCAGTAGATCAGGGCGAAGATCTGGATGTTCGACAGCCACAACAGGACCGAGTCGAGCAGCAGCCGCGTGCCGCCCTCGCCGCCGGTGTAGCTCGTCAGGCCAGCCACCAGGAGGGCGACCCCGGCCACCAAGTCGGCGGCGCTTAGGACCAGATAGAGGATGACGATCCGCCGGGCGATCCGCACCCGCCCGGCCATCAGCAGGATCGCGCAGACGAGGGCGATGGCGAGGCCCGCCGACGGGACGGCGTAGGACGCCAGGTCGATGCGGAGCAACTGGCCGAGCTGCAGCGAACTGGAGATCAGGTATCCGGTCAGGGCGATGCCGACCGGGATCGACAGCATGGCCAGGGCGGTTCGTGTTTTAGGTCGCGACACGCCCACGGCCTCGCAGCGTCAGATGCGGCCAGCGATACATGAAACCGCAGCGTCGGCAACGCGTGGCGGCCGCTCGATCCCCCCTTGCGGGAGAAGGGAGTGGTCGATCGTTCGTTCGGCTCCCCCAGCGGGGAGGGATGCCTGGCCTTAGAGGCCCGGCAGCTTGATGCGGGTCTGCTTCTCGCGGGAGATGACCACTTGGCCGCCGCCGGTCAGGCCCTTGATCTTGGCTTCCTCGGCGGCCGGGTCGATCGGGGCGGCGACATTGTCGGCCGCCGCGGCGGTGACCGCTTGGCTTGGGGCCTCCTTGCCGTCCTTCCAGAACATCACGCGGTCGGCGAAGGACTTTTCCTTGTGGGCCAGGTCGCCGGTCTCGTCATCGACGACGTAGCGGATCAGCGGGTCGGCCTTGTCGGCGCCGGCCTTGGCGACCAGCAGCTTCTCGCCGTCCGAGCGGGCCTGGGCCTCGCGCTGGCCGAGCAGGGCGGTGCGCGCGGCGCTTTCCGGCTGCAGTTCCTGCGGGCGCGGCTCGCCGGGGGCCGGCGGGCGCAGGGCGTAATCCGGCGGCACCACCAGCGGGGCCTTGGAGACGACGCGGAACTCGTCGGGGGTGACCTTGGTCATGCCGAGCGCGCTGCGGGTCGAGCTGCAGCCTGCCAGGCTCAGGCCGGCGACCGCCACGAGGGCCGATGCGGCAAGCACACGGTTCAGACTCATGAAATCAAGCTCCGAAAGCCGCCCCCCGGCGGTGAAGGGATCGTTGAATAGCGCATACGGCGATACCCGCCAACGCGATTAAGCAGCCGATTCCTTACGCATGGAATCGAGCAACAAGAAGACCACGCCGATCGTGATGGCGCTGTCGGCGATGTTGAACACCCAAGGAAAGAATCCGAGGCGCTGCACGTCGATGAAATCGACTACCGCGCCGAAGCGGAAGCGGTCGATGGCGTTGCCGATGGCGCCGCCGATCACCAGGCCAAGGCCGATCCCCAGGAACGGCCGCGCGGCCTTGCGGGCCCAGACCGCCAGAGCGATGGCGACCCCGACCGAGAACAGGGTCAGAACCCAGCGCATCAGGTCCTGGTCGGCGGTGAACAGGCCGAAGCTGACCCCTCGGTTCCAGACCATGGTCAGGGAGAGCGGCCCGACGATCGGCGTCGAAAACCGACCCGGCAGGTCGTAGACGTATAGAATCCAATACTTGGAAAGCTGGTCGACCAGGATGACCAGGGCGGCCAGGCCATAGGCCGTCCAGCCGAGTTTGGAGATCGCTTTCAAGTCAGCTCCCGTCTTCAGGCCCGCGCGGCGTCCCAGGCGGCGACCGCATCGGCGTCGCGCAGCGAAAGGTCGGGATAGCGGGGATCGGTTCCCACCTCCGGCAGGATCCGCCACGAGCGGGCGCACTTCCTGCCCTCGGCGCGAAGCGGCTCGGCGGCGACGCCCGGGACCTCGGCCAGGCGGAAGGCGCCTTGCGGGCCCTCGCCGGCGACGAGGGTCGCCTGGCTGGTGCGGAACACCTCGGCGGCGTCCAGCCCCTCGAAGGCGGCCAGCAGGTCCGCGTCGGCGATATACACGCGCGGCGCCGCTTCCAGGGCCGCGCCCATGCGCTTTTCGCGGCGCTCGATCTCGATCGCGCCGGTGACGACCGAGGTTACGGCCTGGACCTTGGCCCAGCGGTCGGCCTCGGCGGGATTCGCCCATTCGGCCGGCGTGGTCGGGATCACGCGCAAGGCGTTGGAATGAGCGTCCGGATAGCGGGTGGTCCAGGCCTCTTCCATGGTGAAGGGCATGAGCGGGCCGAGCCAGGCGGTCAGGCGTTCGAACACCGCGTCCATCACCGTGCGCGCGGCGCGGCGGCGGATCGCCGTCGGCTGGTCGCAGTAGAGGCTGTCGCGACGGATGTCGAAGAACAGCGACGACAGTTCATTTTGGCAGAACTCGATCAGCGGCCGGATCACGTCCTGGAAGACGTAGCCCTCGTAGGCGGCGCGGACCTGGGCGTCGAGTTCCCATAGCCGGTGCAGGATGAAGCGCTCCAGCGGCGGCATCTCAGCCAGCTCGACCGCCTCGTCCGGCGTGTAGTCGGCGAGCGCGCCCAGCATGTAGCGTACGGTGTTGCGCAGTTTGCGATAGGCGTCGGAGGTGGTGGCGAGCACCGTCTTGCCGATGCGGCTGTCGTCCGAATAGTCGATCATCGCGGCCCAGAGGCGGATGATCTCGGCGCCGCTCTCGCGGATCACCACCTGCGGGTCGACGACGTTGCCCTTGGACTTGGACATCTTCTCGCCGTTCTCGTCCATGGTGAAGCCATGGGTGAGGATCGCGTCGTAAGGCGCGCGGCCGCGGGTGCCCGAGCTTTCCAGCAGCGAGGACTGGAACCAGCCGCGGTGCTGGTCGGAGCCTTCCAGATAGAGGTCGGCCGGCCACTTGGTGTGGGCGCGGTTCTCCAGCGTGAAGGCGTGGGTCGAGCCGCTATCGAACCAGACGTCGAGGATGTCCTCGACCTTCTCGTAGCGGTCGGGATCGTGCTGGCCGAGGAAGTCGCTCACCGGGCGGTTGAACCAGGCGTCGGCGCCCTCCTCGCGGATCGCGGCGATGATGCGCGCGTCGACCTCGGGGTCGTGCAGCGGCTGGCCGGTGTCCTTGTCGACGAACATGGCCAGCGGCGCGCCCCACGCGCGCTGGCGGCTGATCAGCCAGTCCGGGCGGCTCTCGACCATCGAGCGGATGCGGTTCTTGCCGGCGGCCGGATAGAAAGCCGTGGCCTCGATCGCCTCCAGCGCCGTCTCGCGCAGGGTGCGGCCGTGCAGCTGCGGGGTGTCCACCGGCTCGTCCATGCGGATGAACCACTGCGGGGTGTTGCGGAAGATGACCGGAGCCTTCGAGCGCCACGAGTGCGGATAGGAGTGCTCCATCCGGCCGCGGGCCAGCAGGCGACCGGCCTCGATCAGCTTGTCCATGACCGCGCCGTTGGCCGGCCCGAACTTGCCGGCCTTCTTGCCCTCGGTCTCCAGCACCTTGAGGCCGGCGAACAGCGGGACATGCGGATAGTAGGCGCCGTCCGGATCGACGGTCTCGGGGATCTCGCGATGGCCGTGGGCCAGCCAGACCATGTAGTCGTCGGCGCCGTGGCCCGGGGCGGTGTGGACGAAGCCCGTCCCGGCGTCGTCGGTGACGTGATCGCCCTCGAGCAGCGGCACCTGGAAGGCGTAGTGGGTGTCGAGGGCGGCCAGCGGATGCTCGCAGACCATGCCCTGGCAGTCGACGGCCTCGAGCCGGCGCCAGGACGCGATCTTGGCCGCCTTGAAGACGTCCTCGGCCAGCTTGTCGGCGACGATCAGCTTGTCGCCGGCCTTGGCCCAGGGCTCGAACTCCAGCCCCTCTTCCATCGCTTCGACCTGGTAGACGGCGTAGTCGACCGAGTCGGAATAGCTGATCGCGCGGTTGGCGGGGATGGTCCAGGGCGTGGTGGTCCAGATCACCACGCTGGCCCCGCGGGCGGCCTGGCTGCCCTCGACGACCGGGAACTTGACCCAGATCGTGGGGCTGACGTGGTCGTGGTACTCGACCTCGGCGTCGGCCAGGGCAGTGCGTTCGACCGGGCTCCACATCACCGGCTTGGAGCCGCGATAGAGCTGGCCCGAGGCCACGAACTTGTGGAACTCGGCGACGATGGCCGCCTCGCTCGAATAGTCCATGGTGGCGTAGCGGTTGGCCCAGTCGCCGATCACGCCCAGGCGCTTGAAGCCGTCGCGCTGCACGTCGATCCAGTGGGAGGCGTATTCCCGGCAACGGGTGCGGAACTCGGCCTTGGAGACCTCGTCCTTGCGCCGCCCCTGGCCGCGCAGCTCCTCCTCGATCTTCCACTCGATCGGCAGGCCGTGGCAGTCCCAGCCTGGAACGTAGTCGACGTCGTAGCCGAGCAGGAAGCGCGAGCGGACGACGAAATCCTTCAGCGTCTTCTGCAGCGAGTGGCCGATGTGGATCGCGCCGTTGGCGTAGGGCGGCCCGTCATGCAGCACGAACAGCGGCGCGCCGGCGCGCTGCCGCTCGGCGCGGACGGTGTGGTACAGATCGATGGCGTCCCACTTGGCCAGGATCTCCGGCTCCTTCTGCGGCAGGCCTGCGCGCATGGGGAACGGGGTTTCCGGGAGGAAGACGGTTTCGCGATAGTCGCGCGAAGGCTTTTCGGCGTCGTCGGCCATGGGGACTTTCCAGCTTGGCTCGGAACTTGGGACTAGAGGACGGGTGATACCCGGCGCGCGCTGGAGCGGTCGTCCGGCGGCGTCACGCCGGGCGGGTAATTCGTACGGGCTTCCGAACCGAAGTCATGCCCGGGCTGTAGCAGAGGGCGCGGGCGGGCGCGAGCCCCTTTGGCCCGTGGCCGCTGGGTGCGGGCGGCGGATTTGACATCGCCGCCGCTCCCGGCCAGGATCGGGGCAGGATGTGTATTTACGCCAACATGCCGCGCCGAGCGCACCATGCGGGACGTCTAGTCGAAGGAGACTAGCCCCGGGCTCATTGCGGCTGCGTGTCGCGAGTTCGGGGATGCTTTATCCAACCTCACGATCACTGACCGGCGGATTGCGCGAGACGCTGTATTCCGGCCTCTGATCTTCCCAAGACATCGTCCGACGCCCGCCAGAACTGGCGGCGCTTTGCCGTGCGCGCCGGAAAAACTTCAAGGACCCGATCCATGACCGTCAAGACGAAGGCGCCCCCCAAGGTGCGCGTCACCGAGGCCGACTTCGAAACCCTGGCCGCCATCGGCCGCGCCAGCCGTACGCCGATGCCGGGCCTCGATCTGCTGCTGGACGAACTCGAGCGCTCGTCGATCGTGGCCGGTCCCGACCGCAAGAAGCCGTTCGTCCGCCTGGGATCCAGGGTGACCTATCGCGACGTCTCGCTGATGCGCGAGCGCACGGTGCGGGTCGGCCTGCCGGGCGAGGCCAATGTCGACGAGAACCGCATCTCGGTGCTGGCGCCGATCGGGGCGGCGCTGATCGGCCTGTCGGCCGGCGACGTCTTCCGCTGGATCGGCGCGGACGAGCGCACGCGGGAGATCGAGGTGCTGGCGGTGGAGGATTAGGGGCTAAAGCTCCGGCAGCAGCAGGGCGCGGGCCTGGGCTGCGTCGGCCCTGATCTGCTCGACCATCGGCTCCAGCCCGGCGAACTTCTCCTCGGGGCGCAGGAAGGCGACGAGGTCGGTTTCGATCACCTGGTCGTAGATATCCTCGTCGAAGTCGAACAGCCAGACCTCCAGCCGCGGGGCGATCTCGCCGGGCACGGTCGGATTGACGCCGATATTGGCGACGCCGGCGATCTCGCGGCCGTCGGGCAGGCGGGTGCGGGTGGCGTAGACGCCGAACTTCGGCGTCACGTAGTCGGTCAGGGCGACGTTGGCGGTGGGAAAACCCAGGGTGCGGCCGAGCTGGCGGCCGCGCTCGACCACGCCCTCGATGGCGAAGGGCCGGCCGAGGATGGCGGCGGCGTCCTGCGGACGGCCCTCGCGCAGGGCTTCGCGCACCCCGGTGGACGAGAACTTGGCCTGGCCGTCGCCCAGCGCCTCGGCGATCGAGACGGTGAACCCGTATTCGCGGCCGTATTCGGCCATCAGCTCGGGGCTGCCGGTGCGGCCTTTGCCGAACGAGATGTCGAAGCCGACGGCGACGTGTTTCACGCCCAGGCCGGCGACCAGCACCTCGGTGACGAACTCGCGGTCGGTGAGGCCGGCCATCTCCTTGTCGAACGGCAGGACGTAGAAGACGTCGACGCCCAGGGCGGCCAGGGCGCGCGCCTGCTGGTCGGTGTTCATGATCCGGAAGGCCGGCGCGCCCGGCTGGAAGATCTGGCGCGGATGCGGGTCGAAACTGATGACGCCCAGCGGAGTCTTCTGCGCCATCGCCGCCTTGGCGGCCTGGGCGATCACTCGCTGGTGGCCACGATGAACGCCGTCGAAGTTGCCGAGCGCGATGGCTGCGCCCTTCTCGGCCTCGTCGAGCCCCTTCCAGCCGTGAACGATCCGCATCGGCTCAGGCGTCCTTCGGGCGGCGCGGGGCCATGATCACGGCCTCGCCGTCGACCACGGTCTTGCCGTCGACCTGGCAGACGGTGGCGAAGGTGACGTGGCCGCGGCGCTCGTCCAGGGCCTGGACGGTGACGCGGGTCACGACCGCGTCGCCGATCTTCACCGGGCGGCGGAAGCGCAGCGACTGGTTGAGATAGATGGCGCCGGGCCCTGGCAGCTTGGTCCCCAGCACCGCCGAGATGTAGGCGGCCGCCAGCATGCCGTGGGCGATGCGGCCCTGGAACGGCGTGGTCAGGGCGTAGGCCTCGTCCAGGTGCACGGGATTGGTGTCCCCCGAGACGGCGGCGAAGGCCTCGATGTCCGCCGCGCCCACGATCTTCGTGGTCTCGGCGAACTGTCCGATGCTCAAGTCCTCGAAATACAAGCCCTGCACGCGACGCTCCCCGGCAGCCCAGATTCTAGTTAGACGCTTTTGCTCACCACACCAGGTCGGCCATGGCGTGGGCCGCATGCGCACCCTCGCGCGAGAGCAGCGCTTCGACGGCGGTGGCGTCCAGGCCCTGCGGTCCGATGGTCTCGGCCCCGTGGATGCCGCTGGCGATGAACAGCAGATCCAGGCCCTGGCGGTTGGCGCCCCGCGCGTCTGTGGCGACGCCATCGCCGATGCACAGCACCCGCGAGCGCTCCAGCGGCCGGCCGAGGATCAGCTGGGCCTCGGCCAGGCAGAGGTCGTAGATCGGGGCGTGCGGCTTGCCGGCCATGATCACCTCGCCGCCCATCTCCTCGTAGCGCTGGGCCAGCGCCCCGCCGCAGTAGATCAGCCGGTCGCCCTTCTGAACCACGATGTCCGGGTTGGCGCAGATCATCGGCAGGCGGCGCTCCAGGGCGACCTTGAAGCGGGCCTCGTAGTCGTCCGGGCCCTCGACATCGTCGTCGTAGGGGCCGGTGCAGGAGATGAAGGCCGCGCCTTCCGGGCCGGAGAAGGCGAGGTCCAGGCCTTCGTAGAGCGCGGCGTCCTTGTCCGGGCCGATGGCCCAGGCCGGGCCGGGCGCGCGGGCGCTGAGCAGGATGCGGGTCGCATCACCCGAAGAAATGAAGGCCGACCAGGCCTCGCGCGGCACGCCCAGCTGGTCCAGTTGGGAATGAACGGCGCTGGAGGGGCGCGGGGCGTTGGAGATCAGGATCACCGGGCCGCGCTCGGCGCGCCAGCGGGCCAGGGCCGCGCAGGCGTCCCTGAAGCTCTCGCGGCCGTTATGGATCACCCCCCAGACATCGGAGAGCAGCACGTCGTAACGGTCGGCGACGGCCGACAGGCCGTTGATCAGGGCGGGCGCGGTCATGGGCTGGGGCGGTAAAGGTCGCGCGCCCCGCGGTCAATGCGGGCGTTCAGATCCGCGTGGCCGCCGCGCGCTTGCTGGCCAGCACCCCGACGCCGCCGCGCGTGCGACGGCGGACGGGCTCCTGCGGCTCGGCCGTGGCGGGCGCAGGCGTATCGGCCTCGGTCAGCACCGCGTCGCGGATGGCGCGCGGCTCGCCGAACAAGTGGCCCTGGCCGTAGGCGATGTCGAGTTCGAGGATGTCGACGATCTGGCGTTCGCTCTCGACCTTCTCGGCGACGATCTCGACGCCGTAGCGGCGGGTGAGGGCGGTGAAGTCCTGGGCCGCCAGGTCGGGCATGGAGCGCAGCACCAGGCCTTCGTCGGTCTCGACCAGTTCGTCCAACAGCACCGGGGCGCTGATCTTGAGGAACTTCACGTCCGAGCGGGCCAGGTCCTGGAAGTCGATGTCGAGGTCGACGACCTTGTCGAGCGAGAAGCGGAAGCCGAGGTCGGCCAGCTTGCCCATGTTCCGCGCCTCGACCGAACCGCGGGCGTCGAAGGCGGCCTGGCCAATTTCGAAGATCAGGGCGCCGGCCAGGTCGCGGTTGGCGGCCAGCAGGTCGAGAAACTGCGGGAAGAAGGTCTCGTCCGCCAGGCTCGCCGTGGAGATGTTGCAGAAGATGCCGACCTTGCGGTCCTGCTTGGCCAGGCGCCTGACGATCTGCACGCAACGGAACAGCAGCAGGTTGTCGATCGAGGTGACCAGGCCCTCGGGCTCGGCCACGGCCAGATACTCGGCCGGCATCATCACCCGGCCGGTGGCGTCGCGAAGGCGGGAATAGCTTTCGTAGAAGACCGTGCGGCGCTGGGGAAGGCCGACGACAGGCTGGAGGTAGAGGTCGACGCGGTTCTCGGCCAGAGCCTCGCGCACGGTGTCGAGCAGGGCGGCCGACTGGCGCCCGCGCAGCGCCGCCTCGTGCCGGGCGGGGGCGGCGGCGGCGACGGCCACGCGCTCCTCCAGCCGCTGGCCCATCTTCTGGACCAGGGACTCCAGCATGTGCATCTCGTCTTCGAGCGCCTCGGAGCGGCCGGCGTCATCGCTGACGGCCTCGGCCACCTCGCTCATGCGGGCGTCGACCTGTTCCATCTGCGAGAGCATGACGCGCTGGGCCTCGCGCACGGCGTCGAGTTCGGCGCGCAGGGCGCGCATCCTCAGCGACTGCTGCACCAGGCCATGCACGGCGAAGCAGAGGCCGAGGCCGCCGACCAGCGCCGCGACGCCGGGCGCCCAGCCGCCCCCGTTCCGCCACAGCAGCAGGGCGACGATCAGAGCGAGACAGAGGTAGGTGGCCGAGAGCGCCACCGAAGTGAACTGTCGCATGAGCCCGCAGAGTCCGAATCGCCTGGATTATCAGCTGCGTCGGGCAGGCAAGTCGAATGGATTAACGAACGCTTCACAACTTGGAAGCGTTCGCGTCTCGATCTAGCGGGTCGGGACCGGCTTCTCGCCGCGATAGTCATAGAAACCGCGGCCGGTCTTGCGGCCCAACCAGCCCGCCTCGACGTACTTCACCAGCAGCGGGCAGGGGCGGTACTTGCTGTCGGCCAGGCCTTCGTAGAGCACGTTCATGATCGACAGCACGGTGTCGAGGCCGATGAAGTCGCCCAGCTCCAGCGGGCCCATCGGATGATTGGCGCCCAGCCGCAGGGCGGTGTCGATGGCGTCCACGGTGCCGACGCCTTCGTAGAGGGTGTAGATCGCCTCGTTGATCATCGGCACCAGGATCCGGTTGACGATGAAGGCGGGGAAGTCCTCGGCGTTGGCGGTGGTCTTGCCCAGCGACTTGGCGAAGTTGACCGCGGTCTCGTAGGTGGCCGCATCCGTCGCTATGCCGCGGATGATCTCCACGAGGTTCATCAGCGGCACCGGGTTCATGAAGTGCAGGCCGATGAAGCGTTCCGGCCGGTCCGACGCCGCGCCCAGGCGGGTGATCGAGATCGACGAGGTGTTGGACGCCAGGATGGTGCCGGCGGACAGGTGCGGGGTCAGCGCCTTGAAGATGGCCTTCTTGACCTCTTCGTTCTCGGTCGCGGCCTCGATCGCAAGGTCGGTGGCGCCGATGGCCTGGAGTTCGGGGGCCGGCTTGATGCGCGCCATGGCCGCATCCATCGCGTCCTGGGCGATCAGGCCGCGCACGACCTGACGGCTGAGGTTCTTTTCGATCAGCCCGCGGCCGGTGGCGATCCGGTCTTCGCTGACGTCGTGCAGCAGCACGTCGTATCCGCCCAGGGCGCAAACATGGGCGATGCCGGAGCCCATCTGGCCCGCGCCGATCACGCCGACGGTCTTGATCTGAACCATGCCGAAAACAGCCTCGAATGATACGGGCGCGGCCGCCCGCTTGTGACGGGTTTCTAACATGCGGAACGGCGCCGTCGCCAAGCTTTTGCTGCGACGCAGCGTAGTTCCGGCCTGAATTCTTCGCGTTGCGGGGAGACTAGGGGCGAACGGTCGCAGCGCCGATCAGAAAAGAGTCTCGCTGTACGTGTGCAGTGAAAATGCTCGTCCTTTCATTGCGGCCGATCTTCGGCGTTCGGGCACGAAAAAGGGGCGGCTCGCGAGAGCCGCCCCTTCCTCGTTTCGGGCCTTGGCCTGCGGCTTACTTGCCGGCGGCGGTCAGGGCGTCCATCAGCTCCGGCACGGCGGTCTTGTAGTCCGCCACCAGGCCGAAATCGGCGACCTGGAAGATCGGGGCGTCGGCGTCCTTGTTGATCGCGACGATGACCTTGGAGTCCTTCATGCCGGCCAGGTGCTGGATCGCGCCGGAGATGCCGACGGCGATGTACAGCTCCGGGGCGACGACCTTGCCGGTCTGGCCGACCTGGTAGTCGTTCGGCGCGTAGCCGGCGTCCACCGCGGCGCGCGAGGCGCCGACCGCCGCGCCGAGCTTGTCGGCAAGCGGCTCGATGACCTTCTGGAACTCGTCGGCCGAACCCATGGCGCGACCGCCGGAGACGACGATCTTGGCGCCGGCCAGTTCCGGACGGGCCGACTTCACCAGCTGCTGGTCGACGAACTTGACCTTGGCCGAGACGGCGCCGGCGGCGACGTTCTCGATGGCGGCCGAGCCGCCTTCGCCGGCCGCCTTGAAGGCGGTGGCGCGCACGGTGATGACCTTCTTGCCGTCGGACGACTGGACGGTCTCCAGGGCGTTGCCGGCATAGATCGGACG
The DNA here is from genome assembly GCF_041919955.1 of Phenylobacterium sp. Taxonomy (GTDB): domain Bacteria; phylum Pseudomonadota; class Alphaproteobacteria; order Caulobacterales; family Caulobacteraceae; genus Phenylobacterium. Next base: position 40,378 of record NZ_JAYRSU010000029.1, read on the forward strand.
CACGAAGGTGTCGGCGCTGACGACCTCGACGATTTCCGAGATCTGGGCGACGTCCAGCTTGGCGGCGATGCGCGGGGTGACGTTCTTGCCCTGCGAGGTGGCCGGGGTCAGGACCGCATCATAGTTCCCCATCAGCGGAACGACGGTGGCCTCCACCGCTTCGGCCAGGCCCTGGCCCAGCTCGTCGCTTTCAGCCAGCAGCACCTTGCGCACGCCGGCGATCTTGGCGGCGGCTTCGGCGGCGGGCTTGGCGTCCTTGCCGGCGACCAGCACGTCCACGTCGCCCGAAAGGGCCAGAGCAGCGGTGACGGTCTTGTTGGTCGAGTCCTTCAGCGACGCGTTGTCGTGATCGGCGATGACGAGAACAGCCATTAGAGGACCCCCGCGGTCTTGAGGTTGGCGACCAGGTCGCCAGCGGTTTCAACCTTGATGCCGGCCGAGCGCTTGGCGGGCTCGGTGACCTTCAGGACCTTGAGGTGCGGCTTCAGGTCGACGCCCAGCGAGGCGGCTTCCTTGACGTCGAGCGGCTTCTTCTTCGCCTTCATGATGTTCGGCAGCGAGGCGTAGCGCGGCTCGTTGAGGCGCAGGTCCGCGGTGATGATGGCGGGCAGGCCGACCTCGATGGTCTGCAGGCCGCCGTCGACTTCGCGGGTCACCTTGGCGCTGTCGCCCGACAGCTCGATCGCCGAGGCGAAGGTCGCCTGCGGCCAGTCGAGCAGGGCCGCCAGCATCTGGCCGGTGGCGTTGTTGTCGCCGTCGATGGCCTGCTTGCCCATGATCACCACATTCGGGTTCTCTTCGGCGATGGCGGCCTTCAGCACCTTGGCCACTTCCAGCGGCTCCAGGTCCTGGTCGGTCTGGATCAGCACCGCGCGGTCAGCGCCCATGGCCAGCGCCTGACGCAGGGTTTCCTGAGCCTGGGCCGGGCCGATGGAGACCACGACGACCTCGCTGGCGACACCCTTTTCCTTCAGGCGGACGGCCTCTTCGACCGCGATCTCGCAGAAGGGATTGATGGACATCTTCACATTGGCGAGGTCGACGCCCGACTGGTCGGACT
>NZ_JAYRSU010000030.1:0-41102 GCF_041919955.1 Phenylobacterium sp.
CAAGGAAGGCGGCCACGGCGACCTCGTTGGCGGCGTTCATCACCGCAGGCGCGGCCCCACCGGCCGCCAATGCTTCTTTGGCGATCTTCAAGGCGGGAAAACGGCGCAGGTCCGGTTCTTCGAAGGTTAGTTGCCCCGCGGCGGCCAGATCGAGCTTCGGCGCGGGCCACGGCAGGCGATCTGGCCAGGCGAAAGCGCAGGCGATCGGAGTCCGCATGTCCGGTGGGCCGAGCTGGGCCAGGGTCGAGCCGTCGGCATATTCGACGAGGCTGTGAACGATCGACTGCGGATGGACCAGCACGTCGACGCGCTCGGCCGGCATCGAGAAGAGATAGGCGGCCTCGATCATCTCGAGGCCCTTGTTCATCATGGTCGCGGAATCGATCGAGATCTTCACGCCCATGTCCCATTTCGGATGGGCGACCGCTTGCTCCGGCGTCGCATGCGCCATCTGCTCCAGGCTCCAGGTGCGGAACGGGCCGCCGGACGCGGTGAGGATCAGGCGCGCCACATGCTGGGCGTTCATCGGATCCAGCACCTGGAAGATCGCCGAATGCTCGGAATCGACGGGTATCACCGCTCCGCCGGCGAACTTCGCCGTACGCAGCAGCGAGGGGCCGGCGCAGACCAGGCTCTCCTTGTTCGCCAGGGCGACGATGGCGCCGGCCTTCGCCGCGGCCATGGTGGGGGCAAGGCCCGCAAAGCCGACGATCGCCGACATCACCCATTGGGCCTCGCCGGCGGCCGCCTCGGCGACGGCGCTGGCGCCGGCGGCGGTCGCCACTCCCGAGCCCCTCAGCCGGTCGCGCAGTTCGGCGAGCTTGGCCTCATCCTCGATGACCGCGAGCTTGGGGCGCCAGCGTAGGGCTTGCTCGGCCAGCCGCTCGACATTTCGACCTGCGGTGAGCGCGGCGACCTCGACTTCCGCGCGCGCCTTGTCGAGCAGATCGAGGGTGGAGACGCCGACCGAACCGGTCGATCCCAGAACGCTGACGCGGCGAGGCAAGGTCAATGCGCCCATCCCCAATGATTGATGAGCCGGGCCACGGCCAGCACTACGGCGGCGAACATCAGCCCGTCGACGCGGTCCAGCAGGCCGCCGTGACCGGGAATCAGGTCGCCCGAATCCTTCACGCCGAAGCGGCGCTTGAGCATGGATTCCCAGAGGTCGCCCGCCATGGTCGCCAGGCCCGCCACCAGCCCGATCAGAGCGCCTGCCTGCACGCTGAGCACGATGGCGCTGAAGGCCGCCATGGCCGCTCCCGCCCCGGCCGCCGCGGCCAACCCCCCGAAGAAGCCAGACCAGGTCTTGTTGGGCGAGAACCGAGGCCAGAGCTTGGGGCCCTTGAGCGCGCTGCCGACCGCAAACGCGGCGATGTCCGCGGCCCAGGCCACGGCGAACAGCAGCACCGTCCACTGACGCCCCTCAGGCATCCCGCGCAACCAGATGATGCAGACGACCGGAATCGCCAGGTAGATCACGCCAAAGGCCGCGTTGGTGGGCCGCTCCGACACCCCGCGCGCCACCAGCGCAGCAGCAAGAGCCCCGAGCGCCACCGCACCCCAGGCCAGCACCATATGATGCTGGAAGGCGAGAAAGGCGGCCGCCAACACCGCGACAGTCAGGGCCGTGGAGACCCGCACCGGCGCGTTCGGCGCGGTCATTGCGCCCCACTCGATGGCGAGCAGGGCCACTGCGACGGCGACGAGCACGAGGAACAGCCAGCGCAGCCCCGGCATGTCGGCGAACCAGACCGCGCCGAGGACCGCGGGCACGAGAACCGTGGCCGAGGCGACGCGGATGCCCAGATTGGACCAGTCGAAGCGTCTAGCCTGTGGCAAGGACATTATCGGCCACGGCGCCGCCGTAGCGCCGCTCGCGCTTGTGAAACTCTTCGATGGCCGCCCGCAGATGGTCGGCGCCGTAGTCGGGCCAGAGCACGTCCTGGAAGACGAGCTCCGAATACGCGCTCTCCCACAACAGGAAATTGGAGAGGCGCTGTTCGCCGCTGGTGCGGATCACCAGGTCCGGATCCGGAACGCCGCCCGTCGACAGCACCGCGCCCAGCTGATCTTCCGTGATCGCATCGGGCGAAAGGCGGCCAGCGGCGACCTCGGCGGCCAGGGCCTTGGCCGCGTCGACGATGTCCGCACGGCCGCCGTAGTTGAACGCAACCTGCAGGAAGAAGCGGTCGTTATGCGCGGTCTGGCGCTCGGCGCGCTCGACGATCTCGGCGACATCCGGCGGCAGGCCGGCGCGACGGCCGAGGATGCGCACCTTCACGCCTTCCCGCGCCAGCTTCTCGAGGTCGGAGTTCACATAGAGTTTCAGCAGCCGCATGACCTCGGCGACCTCGCCGGCCGGCCGGCGCCAGTTCTCGGTCGAGAAGGCGTAAAGGGTCAGCCAGCGGACGCCCTGGGCGGGCGCCGCCTCGACCACGCGGCGGATCGCATCCACCCCCTTGGGGTGGCCCACCTGCCGCGGCAGGCCGCGACGTTTGGCCCAGCGGCCATTGCCGTCCATCACGATCGCCACGTGCAGTGGCGCGTGCGGCGCGGCCTGCTGTTGATCGCTAGCGGCCATCGGGTTCCCGTTCGTCCTCAACCGAGATCGGCGGACTAAATCTGCATGATCTCTTGTTCTTTGGTTTTCAAGGCTTCGTCGACGCGCTTGATCGTCTCGTCGGTAAACTTCTGCACCTCGCCTTCCATACGGTGCAGCTCGTCCTGGGTGATGACGCTGTCCTTCTCGGCCTTCTTCAGGTCGTCGTTGGCGTCGCGGCGGACGTTGCGAATGGCCACCTTCTGTTGCTCGGCGTACTTGCCCGCCATCTTGGCGATCTCCTTGCGGCGCTCCTCGGTGAGCGGCGGGATCGGGATTCGCAGGCTCTGGCCATCGACGACCGGGTTCAGGCCCAGGCCGGAATTGCGGATGGCCTTCTCGACCGAGACAACCAGACCGCGGTCCCAGATGTTGACGCTGATCGAGCGCGGCTCGGGCACGCTGACGGCGCCGACCTGGTTGATCGGCACGGTCGAGCCGTAGGCCTCGACCATCACCTGGTCCAGCAGGCTGGCCGAAGCGCGGCCTGTGCGCAGGCTGGCGAACTCTTCCTTCAGCGCGGCGAACGCCTTGTCCATGCGGTCCCGGTATTTCGACAGAACCGGCTTTTCCCCAGCAGCCATGGCGATTTCTCCTGGATTTCTCGTGTAACTCTCGTGAAGCGTCAGGCGATGGTCGTAAAGACGCCCTGCCCCTTCAAAACCTTGAGGAAGTTGCCCCGCTCGCGGATCGAAAAGACCACGATCGGGATCTTGTTGTCACGCATCAGGGCGATGGCCGAGGCGTCCATCACCCGCAGGTCCTTGGCCAGGACCTCCTGATAGCTGAGGGTCTCGTAGCGCTGCGCGCTCGGATCCTTCTTCGGATCGGCGGTGTAGACGCCATCCACGCTGGTGCCCTTGAAGAGCGCGTCGCACCCCATCTCGGCCGTACGCAGGGCCGCGGGCGTATCGGTCGTGAAGAACGGGGCGCCCAGGCCAGCGGCGAAGATCACCACCCGGCCTTTCTCCAGGTGCCGCAGGGCGCGGCGGCGGATGTAGGGTTCGCAGACCGCTTCCATCGGGATGGCCGACTGCACGCGGGTGTAGACGCCGATCTTCTCGAGCGCGCCCTGCAGCGCCAGGGCGTTCATCACGGTGGCCAGCATGCCCATGTAATCGGCGTTGGCGCGGTCCATGCCCTTCCCGGCCAGCGATACGCCGCGGAAGATGTTGCCGCCCCCGATCACCAGGCAGAGCTCGATCCCGTGATCGACCACTTCCTTGATGTCCTCGGCGACGGCCTCGATCGTCTTGGTGTCGATGCCGAACAGCGAGTCGCCCATCAGCACCTCGCCCGACATCTTCAAGAGGATTTTCTTGTAGCGGGGCTGTGCGTCGGGCATCGGCGGGTTCCGTCGAGAATCTGGCTGTTACTACATAAACCAAGGGCGCCGTGCGCGTCGAACGCACGGCGCCCCTGGGCCGTTGCTTCGGGCTGAAATCAGCCCTGGCCGGTCATCGACGCCACTTCCGCGGCGAAGTCATCGACCTTCTTTTCCACGCCTTCACCCAGGGCGAAGCGCACGAACGCCTTCACGGCCACCGGCGCGCCCGTTTCCTTGGCGGTTTCGGCGATCAGTTGCTCGATGGTCTGATCCGGGTTCATGACGAAGGGCTGCTTGAGCAGAACCACTTCTTCCTGCCACTTGCGGATCCGGCCTTCGATCATCTTCTCGACGACGGCCAGCGGCTTGCCCGATTCCAGCGCCTGGTCGGTCAGGAACTTCTTTTCCTTCTCGACGGCGGCCGGATCGAGATCGCCCTCGTTCAGAGCCAGCGGCGGAGTCGGGGTGCCGGCGACGTGCAGAGCGATCTTGCGCCCGACTTCTTTCAGCACGGCCTGATCGCCAGCGCCTTCCAGAGCCACGAGCACGCCCAGACGGCCGACGCCTTCGCCCTGCGCGTTGTGCAGGTAGAGGGCCACGGCGCCTTGCTCGACCGACAGACGGGCCGAACGACGCAGACGCATGTTCTCGCCGATGGTCGCGATCAGGTTGGTGATCACGTCGCTGACGACCTCGCCCTTGGCCGTCTTGGCCGCGGTGATGGCGTCAACGCCTTCGATGGTCAGGCCGACGTCCGCGAAGTCGCGGGCGGCGTTCTGGAACAGCTCGTTCTTCGACACGAAGTCGGTCTCGGCGTTCAGCTCGACCAGCACGCCGGTCTTGCCGTCCGCGCTGAGCTTGCCGGCCACCAGGCCTTCGGCCGCGGCGCGGTCAGACTTCTTCGCAGCCTTCGAGAGGCCCTTGGTGCGCAGCCAATCGACGGCCGCTTCCATGTCGCCGTTGTTTTCCTGCAAGGCCTTCTTGCAGTCCATCATGCCAGCGCCGGACTTTTCGCGCAGGTCCTTGACCAGCGCAGCGGTGATCTCCGCCATGGTCAGCTCCTTATCAGTCAGAATGGGTTTGACCGGACCCTGATAGGGCCCGGCCATGATCGTTTGACGTCAAGCTGCGGAACGCCGGAGCGTTCTTAGGCTTGTTGTTGGTCCTCGGCCGAAGCCTCGGCGGCGGGGGCCTCGACGGCCGGGGCCGCTTGCGGCTCCGGCGAAAGCTCTCGGGCCAGGGTCGGCTCGACCGGGGCCACCGAAGCGCCCAGGTCCACGCCGGCGGCCGATTGGCCCGCGGCCAGGCCGTCGAGGACGGCGTCGGCCATCAGATCGCAGTACAGCTGGATCGCGCGGGCGGCGTCGTCGTTGCCCGGGATCGGATAGGTGATGCCGTCCGGATCGCAGTTGGTGTCCAGGATCGCGATGACCGGGATGTTCAGCTTGCGGGCTTCCTGGATCGCGATCGCTTCCTTGTTGGTGTCGATCACGAACATCAGGTCCGGAATGCCGCCCATGTCCTTGATGCCGCCCAGCGACAGCTCGAGCTTGTCGCGCTCGCGCGTCATCTGCAGCAGTTCCTTCTTGCCCCGCCCCTGGCCTTCGCCGTCCAGCAGGCCTTCCAGCTCACGCAGGCGCGCGATCGAGCCAGACACGGTGCGCCAGTTGGTGAGCGTGCCGCCCAGCCAACGGTGGTTCACGTAGTACTGGGCGCTGCGCTTGGCGGCGATGGCCACCGGCTCGGAAGCCTGGCGCTTGGTGCCGACGAACAGCACGCGACCGCCCGAGGCGGCGACTTCGCGCACCTTCACCAGGGCTTGGTGCAGCAGCGGAATCGACTGCGACAGGTCGATGATGTGGATGTTCGACCGCGAACCGAAGATGTAGCGGTCCATCTTCGGGTTCCAGCGATGGGTCTGGTGGCCGAAGTGGGCGCCAGCTTCCAGGAGCTGACGCATGGAGAATTCAGGAAGCGCCATCGGCTTTTCGTCCTTTTTCCGGTTAACCTCCGCAGGCAAACCCCCATCTCTGGGGACCGGAATGGATACGGTGGGATGTCTCCCCATCCGTCGCCAAACACCTGCGTGTGGAATGCGGGGCCAAATAGGGGCTTACGCACGCAAATGCAAGCCCCGACGCCGAGAGGCGCTTGCACGGGACAGCGTTCTCGCTCATCCATAAGCTGCATCGGAGGGGAACATGACACCTATCATGGCGATCGGCTTAGCCCTCCTGGCCCCAGGGCCGCTTCAACCGCACGCCGGCCCGCTGCGGCCTTCGACGGGAACGTTCGGGGCAACGCCGCCTGCGCCACGTCCTTTCTATGCGCCCCCGCCCGCGGAGCCCACGCTGCGGCGCCAGCCGTCCTACACCATCGCCACGCCCCCGCCGCCACGCGCACCCGAGCCCCCGCGGATGCCAGACCCGCCGACGTTCAAGCCCTATCGGCCCTATCAAGGGTCCAGCGTCTATTCGGATCCGCCTAAGCCTCGTGGTTATGTCGACTTCTACAAGCGCTGAAGCCTACTGGCGCACGGCTTCCAGCCGATGGCCATCCGGATCGACCACGAAGGCCGCGTAATAGTCTGGCCCGTAGTGCGGGCGCAGGCCGGGCGGCCCGCAGTCCTTCCCGCCATTGGCCAGCGCCGCGCTATGAAAGGCGTTCACCGCCGCACGGTCCGGCGCATCGAACGCCAGGTGAAAGCCCGGTCCCGGCGGCCGGGCGTCGTCGTGCTGGAACAGATTGAGCTTTTCGCCGCCGCCCGGCGGGCCATACCCCAAGCCCTTCCCCTCCCACAGCCGCACCCAACCGATCGGTGCAAGGACTGCGTCGTAGAAGGCCCGCGCCCTGGCCAGATCCTTCACGCCGAAGGACACATGTCCCAGCATGTCAGATGTCCTCGACGAACATCACTCCCGGGGCCGTCTTCAAGGCGCCGCGCACGGACGCATCCAGGGTAAAGCGGCCCGGCAGCTTCAGCTCCACCTCGCGGCCGCGCTCGACATTGGCCACCAGGATGATCTCCCCGCCCCGCGGGTTGCCGACATTCTCAAGCCGGCGCTTCAGCGCCTCAATCTCTGCGCTGCGCGGCGCGACGTGGACGCGCAACCCGGCCACGGCGTTCTCCACAGCCTTGTCCACAGGCTCCGCGTCGTCGCCGAAGAACCGCACTTCGCCGTCACGAGCCTTGGCGCGGACCTTGATCGCCACCGCCTTGCCTGGCTCGAGCAAATCTCGGCACTTGCGCAGCGATTCAGGCGGGAACAGCACCTCATACTCTCCGGTCGGGTCGGACAGCGTCACAAATGCGAACTTCTCGCCGCTCGATTGCGAGGCGCGTTCCTGCTTGCGGCGCACCACCCCGGCCATGCGGAAGGCCTCGGCCCCCGCCTCGGCCTTGGGGATCACGTCGGCCAGAAGATCGGTGCGGCGGCGGCGCAGCGCCGCGACCATGTCGTCCAGGGGGTGGCCCGACAGGTAGAAGCCCACCGCCGCCAGCTCCTCGTCGAGTCGCTGGACCGGCGTCCAAGGGTCAGCCTTCGGTATGCGCGGCCGCTGCGCCTCGGCCTGGTCGCCCCCGAACAGCGAGCCTTGCGACGAGGCCCGATCCGCGGCGATCGTCTGACCGTAACCGACAAGGACGTCGGCGGCCGCGACCAGCTGTGCGCGGTCCATGCCCAGGCTGTCGAACGCACCGGCACGCGCCAGGGTCTCGAAGGCTCGCTTGTTGACCTGCTTTGGGTCGACGCGCTCGACGAAGTCAAAGATGTCCCGGAACGGGCCGCCTTCCTTGCGAACCTCCACGACGTGCTCCATGGCCTGCAGGCCCACGTTGCGGATGCCGCCCAGCGCGTACAGCACTTCGCCGTTCTCGACCTCGAAGTCGGCTGCGCAGAGGTTCACGTCCGGGCTGCGCACCTTCACCCCGAAGCGCTTGGCGTCCTGGTAGAAGACCGCCAGCTTGTCGGTGTTGGAGATATCGAGGCTCATCGACGCGGCGAAGAACTCGACGGGCGCATTCGCCTTCAGCCAGGCCGTCTGGTACGAGACATAGGCATAGGCGGCCGCGTGGCTCTTGTTGAAACCGTAGCCCGCGAACTTGTCCACGAGATCAAAGATCGCGCCAGCTTGCTGGCCTGGTACGCCCTTGGCCTCCGCGCCCGAGACGAACCGCGCGCGCTGCTGGTCCATCTCCTCTTTCTTCTTCTTGCCCATCGCCCGGCGCAGCAGGTCCGCTTCGCCGAGGCTGTAGCCAGCCAGGATCTGGGCGATCTGCATCACCTGTTCCTGGTAGACGATGATGCCGTAGGTCTCCTTCAGCACCGGCTCCAGGCTCGGGTGCATGTAGTCGATCTCGCGCCGGCCGAACTTGCAGTCGATGAAGGCCGGGATGTTGTCCATCGGACCCGGCCGGTAGAGCGACACCACGGCGGTGACGTCTTCCAGCGAACCCGGCCGCAACTGACGCAGGGTGTCGCGCATGCCCTGGCCTTCCAGCTGGAACACCCCCACGGTGCCCCCGCTGGACATCACTTCGTAGGCGCCCTCGTCATCAAGGGCGACGGTCGAGAAGTCGATGTGCTCGCCGCGCTTGCGCATGAACTTCAGCGCCCGGTCGATGACCGTCAGCGTCTTCAGGCCGAGGAAGTCGAACTTCACCAAGCCCGCGCTCTCGACCCACTTCATGTTGAACTGGGTGGCCGGCAGCTCGGACCGCGGATCGCGATAGAGCGGCGTTAGCTCGGTCAGGGGCCGGTCCCCAATCACCACCCCGGCGGCGTGGGTCGAGGCGTTCCGGTAGAGACCTTCCAGTTGCAGCGCCGTTTCGAGCAGCTGCTTGACCGCCTCGTCCTCTTCCTTGGCCTGCTGCAGGCGCGGCTCGATCTCGATGGCCTTCGCCAGGGTCACCGGGTTGGCTGGATTGGCCGGCACCATCTTGGCCAGGCGGTCGACCAGACCCAGCGGCAGCTGCAGCACCCGGCCGACATCGCGCAGCACGGCGCGCGCCTGCAGGGTGCCGAAGGTGATGATCTGCGCCACGCGGTCGCGGCCGTAATGCTGCTGGACGTAGCTGATGACTTCTTCGCGGCGCTCTTGGCAGAAGTCGATATCGAAGTCGGGCATCGAGACCCGCTCCGGATTCAGAAAGCGCTCGAACAGCAGACCGTAGCGGAGCGGATCCAGGTCGGTGATCGTCAGGGCGTAGGCCACCAGAGAGCCGGCGCCCGACCCCCGCCCCGGTCCGACCGGGATATCGTGAGCCTTGGCCCACTTGATGAAGTCCGAAACGATCAGGAAGTAGCCAGGGAACCCCATCTGGCTGATGATCCCGATCTCGCGCTCCAGCCGCGCCTCGTAGTCCTCGACCGGCAGGGCGCCTGCCTGGCCAGCCGCGATGCGCATCTTCAGCCCCTCTCGGGCCTGGTGCGCCAGTTCGTCGGCCTCTGAGCGGCCGGCGCCGGTGTCGAAGCGCGGCAGGATCGGATTGCGCTTCTTGACCATGAAGGCGCAGCGCCGCGCGATATCCAGGGTGTTGTCGCAGGCTTCCGGCAGGTCGGCGAACAACGCGCGCATGTCGGCGGCCGGCTTGAACCAGTGCTCGGGCGTCACCCGCCGCCGCTCGTCCTGACTGATAAAGGCGCCGTCGGCGATGCACAGGAGCGCCTCATGCGCCTCGTACATCGACGGCTTGGCGAAATAGACGTCGTTGGTGGCGACCAGCGGGATGTCGTGCTCGTAGGCGTAGGCGACGAGACCGCCCTCCGCCGCCGCTTGGGCCGGCAGGCCGTGCCGCTGCAGTTCGATGTAGAAGCGGTCGCCGAACGCCCGCGCCATTTCGGCCAGGGCCGCATCTCCCTCGGCGGTCTTGCCGGCCGCGAACAGCGGATCGACCGGCCCATCGACCCCGCCCGACAGCAGGATCAGGCCATCCGCGTGCTCGGCCACCTTCGACCAGGGGACCGACACATCTTCCGAACCGTCGGATTCCAGGTAGCAGAGCGAAGACAGCTCGCTGAGATTCAGATAGCCCGCCTCGCTCTGGGCCAGCAGCACGATGGTGGGGATCTTGGCCCACCGCTCGCTCTGGCCGCCGCCGATTCCGGTCACGGGCAAGGCGCAACCGACAATGGGCTGGACGCCGGCGTCCTTGGAGGTCACCGAGAATTCCAGCGCGCCGTAGAGATTGGCCCGATCTGTCAGGGCCACCGCCGGCATCTCCGCCGCCTTCGCTAGACCGCTGACCTTCTCGGCCTTGATCGCGCCCTCCAGCAGTGAATAGGCCGAGCGGACCCGCAGGTGGACGAACCCTTCGCTCACCGCCGTCTCGCTCACCTAATCACCTCCGCATGTCAGGCGGCCAACTGGGCCACGGCGCACATCATCCAGACAAACCCTGCGACCGATACAAAGGCCAGCGATTCCCGAGCCAAGCGAACCATCTGCGGCGTCCTCGTTGTGGATGTTCCGTTCTTGTTCTTATTTCTTGTTTTGTTCTCACCGTCAAGCGGTTTGGATTCGCAGCGCAGGTCGCGGCGCTTCGAACCGCTTGTCGCTCGTTGAAGTTCGCTTGGGACGAGCGGCCAGCTAGAGCCGCTGCTCCTCCAGATGGCCGTCTTTCAGGGCGACGACCCGATCCATATGCCTGGCCAGTTCGAGGTTGTGTGTCGCGACCAGGGCCGCGACGCCCTCCTGGCGCGCCAGGGCATAGAGGCTCTCGAACACCGAGGCCGAGGTATGGGGGTCCAGATTGCCGGTCGGCTCGTCGGCCAGCAGCAACCGAGGCGCGTTGGCCAGGGCGCGGGCGATGGCCACCCGCTGCTGCTCGCCGCCGGACATCTGGGCTGGCTGATGATCGACCCGTTCGGCCAAGCCAAGGTTCGACAGAAGACTCGCCGCGCGCGACCGCGCCGCCTTGCGTGCGCGTCCCGCGATCATCTGCGGCAGGGCGACGTTGTCGAGCGCGGTGAACTCCGCCAACAGGTGATGGGCCTGGTAGACGAAGCCGATCGTGGCCAGCCGTACGCGCGTGCGCTGACGGTCGCTCAGGTTGGAGCAGTCGCGCCCCTCGACGACGATCTGGCCCGCGTCGGGGTGTTCCAGCAGCCCGGCCGCGTGCAGCAGCGAGGACTTGCCCGAGCCGGACGGGCCGATCAGTCCGACGATCTCGCCTGGGCGCACGTCGATGTCGACGCCGTTCAACACCGTCAGGGTCTTGTCGCCGCTCTTGTAAGTCCGGCGCAGGCCGCGGATCGAGAGGACCGGATCACTCATAGCGAAGGGCCTCCACCGGATCGAGGCGCGAGGCGCGCCAGGCGGGCGGCAGCGTCGCCAGGAACGACATGGCCAGCGCCCAGAAGGTGATGATCCCCACCTCTCGCCAGTCGATCTTCGCGGGAATGCGGGTCAGGAAGTAGACGTCTGAATTGAAGACCTGGGCGCCGGTGACCCACTCCACGAACTGCTGGATCTCGCCGATGTAGATGCAGAACAGCGATCCGATCGCGAGGCCCGCCAAGGTGCCCAGCACCCCGACCGAGGCGCCGGCCATGAAGAATATCCGCAGGATCGAGCCCTGCCCCGCCCCCATGGTGCGCAGGATGGCGATGTCCCGGCCCTTGTTCTTCACCAGCATGACCAGCCCGGAGATGATGTTCATGGCCGCGATCGCGACCAGCATCATCAGGATCAGGCGCATGACGTTGCGCTCGACCTTGAGCGCGCCCCAATACGCGGCGTTCTTCTCCGTCCAGTCCGTAACCAGGGCCGCGCCGCCGGCGACCCGCGCCACGTCGCCTTTCATCGCGGTCGCCTTGTCCGGATCGGCGATCTTCATTTCCAGATAGTCGACGCCGGTCTCGCGGCCGAAGAACAGTTGGGCCTGCTCGAGCGGCATGTAGATGAAGGCCTGGTCGTACTCGCTCATGCCGACCGTGAAGGTGCCGGCGATGGTGTAGGTCTTGCGCAGGGGCGTGGCGCCGAACGCCGTCGCCCCTCCGGTCGGTGAGACCAGGCTGAGCTCGTCACCCGGTCCGAGGCCCAGGGTCTGGGCCAGCCGGTCGCCGACCAGGATCATGTCGCCGCCGTACTCCCCCTCGCCGAAACCGGCCATGGTTCCACGCGTAATGTTGCCGGAGACGATCTTGGTCGCCTTCAGGTCGGCCGGCGTCACGCCCCGCACGATGGCGCCGCTGATCTGGCCGGCGCCCAATGCCATGGCCTGGGCCTCGACAACCGGCGTCACCTGGATGACGCCCGGAAGATCGGCGAGCCGCTTCACCACGGCGTCGCGGTTGGGATCTGTCAGCACCCCGCCGGTCACGTAGAGGTGTCCGCTAAAGCCGAGGATCCGGCCCAACAGCTCGGCCCGGAAGCCATTCATCACGCTCATGACGATGATCAGCACCGCCACGGCCAGCATGATGCCGATGAACGAGATGATCGATATCAGCGCCACCCCGCCCTGGCTGCGCTTGGCGCGCAGATACCGGGCGGCGACGGAGCGTTCCCATTGTCCGAAAGGCGGGGCGCGCCCGTTCAAGGCCCCGTTGGCGCTCTGCGTGCTCAAGCCCGGACCGCTCCGGCCGAAAGGGGGAAGAAGCTGCGATGCATGCTTTTAGGAAGCGTCCCGCTGATCTCGCGTCGTGATAGCCCGGTTCGTCAGCTTTGCAATGAAAGCTAAGCGAAAAGAAGGCCGCCCAGTCCTGGGCGGCCTTCAAGTGTCGGGGAAAACGCCACGAGCGGACCAAGGTTCCGCCGGTGTCTGGCTCACACGTAACGCAGGTTACGCCGGCCCGACGCGTGGTGTTCGCCGCAGGGCCACACCTTTCCGGCGGCCGCTCAAAACCTGTGCGAAATCGACGCGGCGGCGCCTAATCGGCTATCGCCAGCTGGCCGGCACCTCGGGCAATTGAATGATCTTGAAGTGCAGCACCAGGAACAGGATCACCCACAGCACGGTCGAGATGATCGTGGTGGTCATGAACTTCTTCTTGAGCTTCGGGTCGACCGGCGCGCCCGGATCGCCGCCGTCGCCCTTGTCGATCCCCGCCTCGGCGTGGCTGGTGACGCCGATAGGCAGGACCGAGAACAGCACCGTCCACCAGATGGTCAGATAGATCGCAATGCCAGTGAAGACGCTCATGTGCGGCGTTCCTCGCGAGAGCCGAAACCAGGCGCCGGAACGACGCCTCTCCCGCTCCCTACTCTCAAGAGCGCGCCGATATCAACGCCGCAGATGACCGCGCCGCGACTAGTGCGCGTCCTTCGGGCTTTCCATCAGCTCGACCAGCACCCCGCCCATGTTCTTCGGATGGACGAAGATCACCGGCGTGCCGTGCGCGCCGATCCGCGGCTCGCCCGTGCCCAGCACCGTCGCGCCCTTGGCCCGCATCTCGTCGCGCGCGGCGATGATGTCGGCGACTTCGAAACAGACGTGGTGCTGACCGCCGGCCGGGTTCTTGGCGAGGAAGCCGACCAGCGGCGAATCCTCGCCCAGAGGCTCGATCAGTTCGATCTGGCTGTTAGGCAGGTCGACGAAGCAGACATAGACGCCCTGCTCCGGCATGGCCTTGGTTTCGGTGATATTGGTCGCGCCCAGCACGTCGCGATAGAGCTTCACGGACTCGGCGATGGAGGGGGTGGCGACCCCGACGTGGTTCAGTCTTCCGATCATGCGACCGGTATAGACCCGCTCGCGCGCCCGCGCGAGATCACGCCGGGGAAGGCTTCAGATCCGCAGGACCGTGGTTTCCACGACCGGACGCTTGCCCCAGATGCGCTGGCTGGCCTTCTTTACGGCGCGCGACATCACGGTCTCGACCTCTTCGTCGAACTCGCGCTCCTCGCCCTGCAGGCGGCCCAGGGCTTGGCCCGCCTCCTTGGCCAGGTCTTCCAGCACCTCGTCCATCGGATAGTCCTCGTCCGCCGGCAGACCCAGCGCGCGGACCTGCGGCCCGGCGGCGATCTTGCCGCGACCGTCCAGCACCACGCTGACCGCCAACACGCCGTTGTAGGCGGCGTGGCGGCGCTCGCGCAGGGCGTCGCCGTTCTCGGGCGTCAGCACCCCGGCGTCCACATAGATCCGGCCGGCCGGAACCTCGTCGACAATCTCCGCGCGGCCCGGCGCCAGACGCACCATGTCGCCATTGCGCGGCGCGATCGACTGCGGAATCTGCAGGTCCTTGGCGAAGGCGGCGTGTTCCAGCAGGTGGCGGCGCTCGCCATGGGTCGGCACGGCGATCTGCGGCCGCGCCCAGGCGTACATCTGCGCCAGTTCGTCCCGGCACGGGTGCCCCGAGACGTGGATGCCAGGATGGTCGCGCTCGGTGTAGAGGCGCACCCCGCGGTCGGCGAGCCGGTTCTGCAGGTTGCGGATCGGGATCTCGTTGCCTGGGATGACCCGCGAGGAGAAGACGCAGGCGTCCCCCGCCCCCAGCTTCACATGCGGATGCGAGCCGTCGGCGATGCGCGACAGCGCCGCGCGCGGCTCGCCCTGGCTTCCGGTGCAGAGGAACAGCACCTCGTTCTCAGGCAGCGAGCTGGCCTGTTGTTCGGACAGGAACTCCCGCACGCCTTCCAGAAGACCGACCGATTTGGCGGCCGCGGCCATGCGATGCATCGAGCGGCCCACCAGGCAGACGCCGCGCCCGGCGGCTTCCGCCGCGCGGATCACGCTGTCCATGCGCGCCACGTTCGACGCGAAACAGGCGACCGCCACCTTGCCCGAGAGCCCGCCGATCAGGCCGGCCAGGGCTTCCTTAACATCGGCTTCGGAGCCGGACTCGCCGTCCACGAAGACGTTCGTGGAATCGCAGACCATGGCCAGGACGCCTTCGTCGCCGAGGGCCTTAATGGCTGCGTCGTCGGTCGTGGAGCCCAAGACGGGATCGGGATCGATTTTCCAGTCGCCGGTGTGCAGCACCGTGCCCAGCGGCGTGCGGATCGCCAGCCCGTTCGGCTCGGGGATCGAGTGCGTCAGAGTGATCAACTCGACCTCGAACGGCCCCAGCTGAACCTTGCCGCTCAGCGGGATCTCGGTGATCTCCGCCTCGGCGCACTCCTCGTTCTCGCGCAGTTTTTCGCGCAGCAGGAAGGCGGTGAACGGGGTCGCATAGAGCGGTGCGCGCAGTTGCGGCCACAGCCAGGACACCGCGCCGATGTGGTCCTCATGCGCGTGGGTCAGCACGATGCCGACGATGTCCTTCGCGTAGTCGCGGATGAATTCGGGGTCCGGCAGGATGATCTCGACGCCAGGCGTCGTCTGGTCGCCGAAGGTGACCCCCAAGTCGACCACGATCCACTTGCGCGCATGCGCCGGGCCGTAGCCGTAGAGGTTGAAATTCATGCCGATCTCGTTCGACCCGCCGAGAGGCAGGAAGACGAGCTCGTCTTGGTCTTTTGCTTTCATTACGTCCTTGCCGCCGTGTTCCGGCGGTGAATTTCGAGAAGACCGCGGATCGTCAAATCCGGGTCGAAGTGGTCGATGGACAGGGTCGCCCCATGGAACAGCGAAGCGACGCCGCCGGTTGCGATGACCGTCATCGGTTTGCTGCGTTCGGCCTTGATGCGGGCGATCAGCCCTTCGATGAGGGCGACATAGCCCCAGAACACCCCCGACTGCATCGCCCCGACCGTGTCGGTGCCGACGACCTTCTGCGGTTTCTGGATGGCCACGCGCGGCAGCTTCGCCGCCGCGCTGTGCAACGCTTCCATAGATAGGTTGATGCCGGGCGCGATGACACCCCCCTCGAAACCGCCGTCCGCGGCGATCACGTCGAAGGTGGTGGCGGTGCCGCTGTCGATGACGATCAGATCGCCCGGATAGACGATGTGCGCGCCGAGCGCATTGACCAGGCGGTCGGCCCCCGCCTCGGACGGCTTGTCGATCCGCACCTGGATGCCGAGGTCGGCGTTCTCGCCGATGACCAGAGGCTCCACGTGCAGGTACCGGCGGGCCAGGTTGCGCAGGTTGAAGATCGACTGCGGCACCACGCTGGAGATGATGCACGCGTCCAGCACGCCGAACTGCAGTCCGGCCATGTGCAGCAGTTGCGAGAGCCACACGGCGTATTCGTCAGCGGTGCGGCTGGAGTCGGTCGCCGCGCGCCACTGAGCGATCCAGGCCTCGCCGTCATGGACCGCGAACAGGGTGTTGGTGTTGCCTTGCTCAATGGCCAGCAGCATCTGGACCTCCAAAGAAGACGTCGCCCGCCGTTATCCGCATCACCGCCCCGTCGTCCAGACGCAGCCGCAGCGCTCCGTCGGGATCCAGGCCCTCGGCGATCCCCCGCAGCGTCTGGTTCGGCAGCCGCGCTTCGCAGGGCTGGCCCAGGCCCTGGGCGTTCTCCGTCCAGCCGCGGGCGATCGGCGCAAAGCCCTCTTCGGCCCACAGCGTGCGCCAGTGCTCGAAGCGGGCGGCCAGAATCTCCAGCGCATCCAGCGGCGCGGGCGGCGGACTGGCCATATGCTCGGCGAAGGATGTGGCGGGCCGCTCGACGTCGGTCGGCGCTTCGGCGAGGTTGATGCCGATCCCGACCGCCAGCCAGATGGTCCCGTCGGCGCGCGTCCCGGATTCAATAAGGATGCCCACCGCCTTGCGGCCGTGCACCATCACGTCGTTGGGCCACTTCAGACGGGCCGCGCCGGGGCCGATGCAGGTCAGCGCCAGTTCCGCCGCGGCCAGGGCCGCCACGAACGACAGTTGGGCGGCTTCGACTGGCGGCTTGTCGGTGGTCATCAGCAGCGTGGCGGCCAGGTTGCCGGTGCTGGTCGTCCAGGGTCGTCCACGCCGGCCGTGGCCCGCGGTCTGCGTCAGCGCCGTGATCCAGACGGGGCCGGCCTCCCCTGCCTCAGCGCGTCGCCGCGCCTCGGCGTTGGTGGAGTCCAGTTCGTCGTAGGCTTCGACCGGCGGGTGGCCGGCCACCTAGGAGGCGAGCCCGAACGCGGCCGCCGCGGCCTTCGCCAGCGGATCGATGAAGATCAGCGCGCCCAGCACGACGGGGAAGGAGAATACAGCCGCGCCTATCGCCACGGCCTGAGCCTCGCCCGGCGCCTTGTCGACCCGGCCCGGAGCCGGGTCGAACCACATCACCTTGATCAGGCGCAGGTAGTAGAAGGCCGCGACCACGCTGCCGACCAGGCCGAGCACGGCGGCGGTGACGATCATCGGCTCACCGACGTTCAACGCCGCCTTGAAGACATAAAACTTCGCCCAGAAGCCCGAGAACGGCGGCAGGCCCAGCGCCGACAGCGAGAACGCCGTCATGGCCAGGGCCAGACCCGGGCGCTCCTTGAAGAGCCCGGCCATGTCCTCGATAGTCTCCATCGCCCGACCTTCGCGCGACAGTGCGGTCAGGCAGGCGAAGAAGCCGGTCACGTCGATCATGTAGAGCACCATGAAGACCAGCATGGCCTGCACGCCCTCGGCGTTGCCCGCCGCCAAGCCCAGCACCGCGTAACCGACATTGGCGATCGACGAATAGGCCCACAGGCGCTTGAGGTTCTTCTGCGCCAGGCCCGCGAATGCGCCGACGAAGATCGACAGCAGCGCGATGAGCACCAGCACCTGGCGCCATTGTGCGGCCGCGCCCTCGAAACCTTCCGAAAGGACGCGGGCCAGCAGCACCATGGCCGCCAGCTTCGGCGCGCCTGCGAAGAAGGCCACGACCGGGGTCGGGGCGCCCTCGTAGACGTCCGGGGTCCACATGTGGAACGGCGCGGCGGAGACCTTGAAGGCCAGACCGCAGATCACGAACACCAGGCCGAACAGCACGCCGGTGCCCGCGCCCGACTGAACCACGACCGCGATCTCGTCGAACTTGGTCGAGCCGGCGAAGCCGTAGACCAGCGAGGCGCCGTAGAGCAGCAGGCCCGAGGAGAGCGCGCCGAGCACGAAGTACTTCAGGCCCGCTTCCGACGCCTTGGCGTTGTCGCGGTGCATCGCGGCCAGGACGTAGAGCGCCAACGAGTGCAGCTCGACGCCCATATAGAGCGAGATCAGGTCACCGGCCGAGGCCATCATACCCATGCCGAGCGCCGCCAGCAGCACCAGGATTGGGAACTCGAAGTTGCGGATCGCCTTGCGCTCGAACCACTTCTGGCCGAGCAGAATGGCGATGGCGCTGGCGATGTAGATCGCCACCTTGGCGAAGGCCGAGGCGTTGTCGGAGATCATGCCGCCGGAGAAGCCGCGACCGATCGGGCCGACGGCCGCGGCCCAGGCGGCCACCAGCAGCGCGGCGATCGAGGCCAGCATCAGGGCCGTGGTGGCGCGCGGCGCGAAGGCGCCGATCACCAGCAGGCCGAGCGCGCCGACGGCGAGGATCAGTTCAGGCGCGGCGAGCGCGAGGTCTTGAGAAAAGGTCATGTGACTTTTAGGTCCTCACCCGCCGATGGCCGCTTTGTAGGCCGCAGCGAGGCTGTCGACCGAAGCTTGGGTCAGATCGAAGACGGCGGCCGGATAGACGCCGAGGTACAGGGTCATGGCGATGAGGGGCGCGAAGATCGCCACCTCGCGCCAGTCCAGATCGGTGATGTCGGCCAGCTTTGGATTGGTCATCTCGCCAAACACCACGCGACGGTAGAGGGTCAAGGCGTAGACCGCCGAGAAGATCACCCCCGAGGCCGCGACGACCGCCGTCCAGGTGGAGACATGATAGGCGCCGGTCATGGTGGTGATTTCACCGATGAAGCCCGAGGTGCCCGGCAGGCCGACATTGCCCATGGTGAAGAGCATGAAGGTCGCTGCGTACCAGGGCATACGGTTCACCAGGCCGCCGTAGAAGGCGATCTCGCGGGTGTGCATGCGGTCGTAGACCACCCCGACGCAGAGGAAGAGCGCGCCCGAGATCACCCCGTGGCTCAGCATCTGGAAGATCGCGCCCTGCACGCCGACGTCGTTGCCGGCGAAGATGCCCATGGTCACGAAGCCCATGTGCGCGACGGACGAATAGGCGATCAGCTTCTTGATGTCGGTCTGACGGAAGGCGACCAGCGAGGTGTAGACCACCGCAATCACGCTGAGGGCGAAGACCAGCGGCGTGAAGTAGTCCGACGCGATCGGGAACATCGGCAGCGAGAAGCGCAGGAAGCCGTAGCCGCCCATCTTCAGCAGGATGCCCGCCAGGATGACCGAGCCGGCGGTCGGCGCCTCGACGTGAGCGTCGGGAAGCCAGGTGTGGACCGGCCACATTGGCATCTTCACCGCGAACGAGGCGAAGAAGGCCAGCCACAGCCAGGTCTGCAAGTGGGCGTCGAACTTGTAGGTCATCAGTTCGGGGATCGACGAGGTGCCGGCCACGCCGATCATCACCAGGATCGCCGCCAGCATCAGCACCGAGCCGAGCAGGGTGTAGAGGAAGAACTTGTAGGCCGCGTAGACCCGGTTCTTGCCGCCCCAGATGCCGATGATCAGGAACATCGGAACCAGACCGAACTCGAAGAACAGGTAGAACAGCACCAGGTCGAGCGCGCAGAACACGCCGATGACCAGGGTCTCGAGCACCAGGAACGCGACCATGTATTCCGGTACGCGCTTTTCGATCGAGTTCCACGACGCCGCGATACAGATCGGCATGAGGAACGCGGTCAGCAGCACGAACAGGATCGAGATGCCGTCCACGCCCATGCGGTAGTGCAGGCCCGCGAACCAGGCATGGTCTTCCAGGAACTGGAAGCCCGGGTTCGACGGATCGTACTGGCCGACCAGCAGCAGCGAGAGGCCGAAGGTCGCCAAAGTGGTGACGAACGCGATCCATTTGACCGCGTTCACGGCCTTGGGATCGTCCGACGGCCGCGAGGCGCGGAGCAACAGGATGGCCGCCACGCCGATCAACGGCGTGAAGGTCGTCAGGGAGAGAATACCGGTCATGGGATCGTCCCCCTCCCCTTAAGCCCAGGCCCAGAGCGCATAGGACAACAGTCCCGCCACGCCGAGCAGCATCACGAATGCATAGTGGTAGACATAGCCGCTCTGCAGCCGCCCGGCGCCGCGGCCGACCGCATAGGACGTGGCCGCAACCCCGTTGGGGCCGAGACCGTCGATGATCTTCTGGTCGCCCCCCTTCCAGAACAGGTCGCCCAGGAACTTGGTCGCCCGCACGAAGGTGGCGTCATAGATCTCGTCGAAGAACCACTTGTTGTAGAGGAAGGTCCACAGCGGGCCCTTCCGCGCGGCGATCGCCGCGCCGAGGCCTTCACGCATGATGTAGACGTAGAAGGCGCCGACGAAGCCGAGCGCAGAGACCACCAACGGAGCCCACTTCACCCAGGTCGGCGAATGGTGGGCGTGCTCCAGCACGTGGTTGTTCGCGCCGTTGAAGATCGCACCGCGCCAGAACTCCTTCCAGCCCTCGCCCACGAAGTGGTCGACGAAGACGAAGCCGGCGGCGACCGCGCCGAAGGCGAGCAGCAGCAGCGGCAGCAGCATCACCCACGGGCTCTCGTGCGGCTTGTGATCGTGGCCGTGACCATGGTCGTCGTGGCCGTGCGCGTCCGCGTGGGCGCCGTCGGCGTGGGCGTGATCGTCATGGCCGTGCGCATGGTCGTCGTGATGGCCCCATTTGGCCGTGCCGTGGAAGGTCATGAAGGCCAGCCGCCACGAGTAGAAGGCCGTCAGGCCGGCGGCGAAGACGCCGACCACGAAGGCGAAGTAAGCAGGACCGCCGAACTCGTGACCCGCCGCGAAGGCGCTCTCGATGATGGTGTCCTTCGAATAGAAGCCGGCGAAGCCGAGGTGCAGGTTCGGCAGACCGAAGCCGGTGATGGCCAGGGTGCCGATGGTCATGACCGCATAGGTGACCGGCAGGTACTTCCACAGGCCGCCCATGCGCCGCATGTCCTGCTCGTGGTGCATGCCGTGAATCACCGAGCCGGCGCCCAGGAACAGCAGCGCCTTGAAGAAGGCGTGAGTGAACAGGTGGAACATGGCCGCCTGGTAGGCGCCGACGCCCGCGGCGAAGAACATGTAGCCGAGCTGCGAGCAGGTCGAATAGGCGATGACCCGCTTGATGTCGTTCTGAGCGAGGCCGACGGTCGCGGCGAAGAGGGCCGTGACCGCGCCGATCATGGTCACGATCTGCTTTGCGACCGGCGCGTATTCGAACATCGGCGAGAGCAGGCAGACCATGTATACGCCCGCGGTCACCATGGTCGCGGCGTGGATCAGCGCCGACACCGGGGTCGGGCCTTCCATCGCGTCGGGCAGCCAGGTGTGCAGGAAGAACTGGGCCGACTTGCCCATGGCGCCGACGAACAGCAGCGCGCAGGCCAGGTCGACCGCGCTCCAGTAGGCGCCCGCGAACCACCAGGTCTTGCCGGCCATGGCCGCGACCTTGGGGAACACCTCGGCGAACTGGATCGAGCCGAACATCCAGAAAACGGTCATGATGCCGAGCGCGAAGCCGAAGTCGCCGACGCGGTTGACCACGAAGGCCTTGATCGAGGCCGCGTTGGCGCTGGGCTTCTTGAACCAGAAGCCGATCAGCAGATAGCTCGCCAGGCCCACGCCTTCCCAGCCGAAGAACAGCTGCATGAAGTCGGCCGCGGTCACCAGGGCCAGCATGGCGAAGGTGAACAGCGACAGGTAGGCGAAGAAGCGCGGCTTGGAGTCGTCCTCGGCCATGTAGCCCCACGAATAAACGTGGACGAGCGAGGAGACGCTGGTGACGACCACCAGCATGACCGCCGACAGGCCGTCGAGCCGGATCGACCAGTTCGACTGGAAATCGCCGATGTTGATGAACGGCAGCAGTTGGAGCGTGAACGGCTCGAGGCCGCCCCAGGTCCACTTGGCGAAGATGGTCCACGACAGCGCCGCGGCCAGCAGCAGCAGGCCGGTCGTCACGCTCTGCGAGGCGACGTTGCCGATGCGGCGGCCGAACAGGCCGGCGACGATCGCCCCCAACAGCGGGGCGAAGACGAGGATGGTGATCAGGGACTGCGGGGTCATGTCTTGGTCCGTCAGCCCTTCATCATCGAGGCGTCGTCCACGGCGATGTCGCCGCGGTTACGGAAGAAGGTGACAAGAATGGCGAGGCCCACGGCCGCCTCGGCGGCGGCCACGGTCAGGACGAACATGGCGTAGATCTGCCCCACCACGTCGTGGAGATAGACCGAGAACGCCACCAGGTTGATGTTCACCGCGAGCAGGATCAGCTCGACCGACATCAGGATGACGATGATGTTCTTGCGGTTCACGAAGATCCCGAACACCCCGATGGTGAACAGGATCGCGGCCACCGCGAGATAATGGGTGAGCCCGATGATCATTGCTCGATCCCCTGCCCCGGCTTGATCTGGACGACACGCATGCCGGTCTTCGGCGTACGAGCCACCTGGTCGACGATCGACTGGCGGCGCACGCCCGGCTTGTGGCGCAGGGTCAGCACGATGGCGCCGATCATGGCGACCAGCAGCACCAGCCCCGCGGCTTGGAAGAAGTAGACGTAGTCGGTGTAAAGCACCCGGCCGATCGTCTCGATGTTGCTCGCGTCGGTATGGACCTGCGGG
This sequence comes from Phenylobacterium sp., assembly GCF_041919955.1. Lineage (GTDB taxonomy): Bacteria > Pseudomonadota > Alphaproteobacteria > Caulobacterales > Caulobacteraceae > Phenylobacterium. The sequence continues at coordinate 22,440 of NZ_JAYRSU010000030.1, forward strand.
CCATCGGCCTTCGGAACCCCGCCGGTCGCGGCGGCCGTGGCGACCACGATCATCTCGACCGCCAGGATGCCGGCGACCAGGCCTCCGAGCGGCATGTACCGCGCGAAGCCCTGCCGCAGGGCGGCGAAGTCGACGTCGAGCATCATGACGACGAAGAGGAACAGCACCGCGACCGCGCCGACATAGACGACGACCAGCAGCATCGCGAGGAACTCCGCGCCCATGGTCACGAAGAGGCCTGCGGCCGAGAAGAAGCTGAGGATCAGGAACAGCACCGAGTGCACCGGATTTCGGGAGGAAACCACCCCGAACCCTGCGCCCACGGTCACCGCCGCCAGCAGATAGAATGCGATCGCCAAGGCCATGACGGCTTTTCTCAGCCCCTTAGTTACTTGCGGTCCGCACCGGGGATCCGGCGCGGACGAAGGTGGTCGTCGGTAAGGATTCGCACCGCGGTGTTAGCGGTACGGCGCGTCCAGTTCCAGGTTCTTGGCGATCTGCCGTTCCCAGCGGTCGCCGTTCTCCAGAAGGCGGTCCTTGTCGTAGTAGAGCTCTTCGCGCGTCTCGACCGCGAACTCGATGTTCGGGCCCTCGACAATGGCGTCCACCGGGCAGGCCTCCTGGCACAGGCCGCAGTAGATGCACTTGACCATGTCGATGTCGTAGCGGGTCGTGCGGCGGCTGCCGTCGTCGCGCGGCTCGGCTTCGATGGTGATGGCCTGGGCCGGGCAGATCGCCTCGCAGAGCTTGCAGGCAATGCAGCGCTCTTCCCCGTTGGGATAGCGGCGCAAGGCGTGCTCGCCCCGGAAGCGCGGCGACTGCGGGCCGCGCTCGTGCGGGTACTGCACAGTCGCTTTCGGCTTGACCATGTACTTCATGGCGAGGCCGAAGGCCCCGACGAAGTCCATCAGGGCCGCGCCCCTGACTGCTTGTGAAATTCGCTGCATCATCTCGCGGTTACTTTCTCTTGCAGGCGTAGTCGGTCATGCGCTTGCCCGAGCCTTCCTCGCTGCGGACCAGTTCGCCGCCCTTGGCGAGGCAGGCCTGCCGGGCGCTCTTCAGCGCATCGTAGCTGGCCACGCCGCCCGCGACGGACGGGCCGCCGGCAGAGCTGGCGCAGGCGCCGAGCGTCAGGATCAAGGACATCGCCATCAGCGTCCTCATGCGCCCGCCGGTCCGAAGACCCGCCAGGCCGCGACGATGGCCACGGCCACCAGCGAGGTCGGCAGGAACACCTTCCAGCCCAGGCGCATCAGCTGGTCGTACCGATAGCGCGGCACGATCGCCTTCACGATCCCGAACAGGAAGAAGAAGAAGCAGATCTTCACCACGAACCACATCAGCCCGTAGAAGCTCTGCACCGTCGCCGGCCAGTCGTGCACGAACGGCAGGTCGATCGGGGCCTGCCAGCCGCCGAAGAACATGATCGAGATCAGGGCGCACATCAGCACGATGTTCACCAGCTCGCCGATCATGAAGAGCAGGAAGGGGCTGGACGAGTACTCGACCTGATAGCCGGCCACGAGTTCGGACTCGGCTTCCGGCAGGTCGAAGGGCGGGCGGTTGGTCTCGGCCAGGGCCGAGATGAAGAAGATCACCGCCATCGGGATCATGACCAGGGCCATGGGCAGGTTCTTGAGGCCCCCGCCGAAGACATTCCAGTTCCAGAAGCCGCCGGCCTGGAGCTCGACGATCTTCTGCAGGTTCATGGTGCCGGCCAGTAGGATCACGGTGACGATCACGAAGCCGATCGAGACTTCGTACGAGACCATCTGCGCGGCCGAGCGGAGCGAGCCCAGGAACGGGTACTTCGAGTTCGAAGCCCAGCCGCCCATGATGATGCCATAGACGCCCAGTGACGAGATTGCGAACAGGTACAGCACCCCGACATTGATGTCGGAGACGACCCAGCCCGGCGCGAACGGGATCACCGCCCAGCCGACCAGGGCCAGGACGAAGGTCAGCACCGGCGCGAGCAGGAAGACGAATTTGTCCGCCCCGTCGGGGATGACGATTTCCTTCAGCACGAACTTGATCAGGTCTGCGAAGGACTGCAGCAGGCCGAAGGGGCCGACGACGTTCGGCCCTTTGCGCATCTGCACGCCGGCCCAGATCTTCCGGTCGGCGAGCATGAAGAAGGCCAGCGCCACCAGCAGCGGCAGGACCACCGCCATGATCTGGGCGACGGTGATCAGGGTCCAGCCGCCCGGGGTGGCCCAGAAGGAATTCGCGTCCATGCCCCTACTCCGCCGCGATCTTGGCGGCGCCGGAAGCGACGGCGGCGCACTCGGCCATCGTCACGCTGGCGCGCGCGATGGGGTTGGTCAGGTGGAAGGTCTTCACCGCGCTCTCGAACGGAGCGTCGGCGAGGTCGCCCTTCGCGCCAAGGGCGGCGAAGTCGACCGCCGCGCCGGCGGCGCCGGGGGCGTAGTCGATCTGGCCGAAGGTCGGATGGTCTGCGAAGAGCTTGGCCCGCAGTTGAGCCAAGGTGTCGTAAGGCAGGGTCGCGCCGAGACGGTCCGACAGGGCCCGGAACACCGACCAGTCCTCGCGCGCCTCTCCCTTGGGAAACACAGCGCGGTAGCCAAACTGCACGCGGCCCTCGGTATTGACGTAGATGCCGTCCTTCTCGGTGTAGGCCGCGCCCGGCAGGACCGCGTCCGCCGTGTGCGCCCCGGCGTCGCCGTGGGTGCCCAGATAGACCTTGAAGGCGTCGCTGCCCGCGGCGTCGATCTCATCGGCGCCCAGCAGGAACAGCACGTCCAGCGCGCCCTTCTGCGCCATCTCTTTGGCGCTCTTGCCGCCCTCGCCCGGCGTGAAGCCGAGGTCGAGGCCGCCGACGCGCGAGGCGGCGGTGTGGAGCACGTTCCAGGTCATGCCGAAGCTCTTGGCGACCGCGGCGGCGGCGGCCAGAACCGCCTGACCATCATCGCGCGACAGAGCGCCCGCACCGATGATGATCGCCGGCTTCTTGGCTTCCTTCAGCGCCTTGACGAAGTCGCTCTTCGCTCGGGTCAGACCCGAGAGGGTCGCAGCCCCGGCGCCGAGATAGTCGTACTTGTAGGTAAGATCGGCCTGCTCGCCGATCACGCCGACACGCAGGGCGCCGGCGCCCCAGCGCTTGCGCAGGCGGGCGTTGAACACCGGCGCTTCGAGGCGCGGATTGGTCCCGACCAGCAGGATGACATCGGCCTCTTCGATGCCGGCGATCGTCGAGTTCATCAGCCAGCTCTCGCGCTGGCCGCCGCCCAGGACCATGCCGTCCTGACGGCAGTCGATGTTCGCCGAGCCGAGCGCCGTGAACAGGTCCTTGGCCGCCTTCATCGATTCAGCGTCCTGGACATCTCCGGCGATGACCCCGATGCGATCGCCGCTCGTCGCCTTGACCTTCTGGGCGATCAGCTCGAAGGCCTCGCCCCAGGTCGCCGGCTGCAGGCGGCCGCCCTTGCGGATGAACGGCCGGTCGAGGCGCTGCCGCGCGAGCCCGTCGACGGCGTAGCGCGTCTTGTCGCTGATCCACTCCTCGTTGATCTCTTCGTTCAGGCGCGGCAGCACGCGCAGCACGGCCGGGCCGCGGCTGTCGACGCGGATGGCCGAACCCAGCGCATCCATCACGTCCACGCTCTCGGTCTTCTTCAGCTCCCACGGACGGGCGTTGAAGGCGTATGGCTTGGAGGTGAGCGCGCCGACCGGGCAGAGGTCAATCACGTTGGCCGACAGCTCGGACGCCACGGCCTTGTCGAGATAGGTCGTGATTTCAACGTCTTCGCCACGGGAGATAAGGCCGATTTCCGGCACGCCGGCCACTTCGGTGATGAAGCGGACGCAGCGCGTGCATTGGATGCAGCGGGTCATGACCGTCTTGATCAGCGGACCCATGTGCTTTTCTTCGACGGCCCGCTTGTTCTCGGCGTAGCGGCTGTCATCGCGGCCATAGCCCATGGCCTGGTCCTGGAGGTCGCACTCGCCGCCCTGGTCGCAGATCGGGCAGTCGAGAGGGTGGTTGATGAGCAGGAACTCCATCACCCCTTCGCGAGCCTTCTTCACCATCGGCGTGTTGGTGAAGATCTCCTGGCCTTCGGCCGCCGGCAGTGCGCACGAAGCCTGGGGCTTCGGCGGGCCGGGTTTCACCTCGACCAGACACATGCGGCAGTTGCCGGCGATGCTGAGGCGCTCGTGGTAGCAGAAGCGCGGGATCTCTTCCCCCGCCATTTCCGCCACTTGCAGGACGGTCATGCCGGGTTCGAACTCGACCTCGACGCCGTTGACTTTAGCCTTGGCCATTCGCGGTTACTCCGCCGCCTGCAGGGACGCACCCTGCACATGCGGCCTTCCGGCCCGATATTGAGTGATCCGGTCTTCCACCTCGTGGCGGAAGTGACGGAAGAGGCCCTGAATCGGCCAGGCGGCCGCATCGCCAAGGCCGCAGATGGTGTGGCCCTCGACCTGGCTGGCGACGTCCAGCAGCATGTCGATCTCGCGCATCTCGGCTTCGCCGGTGACCATGCGCTCCATGACCCGCCACATCCAGCCGGTGCCTTCGCGGCATGGCGTGCACTGGCCGCAGCTCTCGTGCTTGTAGAAGTACGACAGGCGCGCGATCGCCTTCACGATGTCGGTGGACTGGTCCATCACGATCACCGCGGCGGTGCCGAGGCCCGACTTCAGCGCCGACAGGCTGTCGAAGTCCATCAGCGCGGTCTCGGCCTCGTGGGCCGGGATCATCCGAACCGACGATCCGCCCGGGATCACGGCCTTCAGATTGCCCCAGCCGCCGCGGATGCCGCCGCAGTGGTCTTCCAGCAGCTGCTTCAGGGGGATGGACATCGCCTCTTCGACGACGCACGGCTTATTCACGTGGCCGGAGATGGCCATCAGCTTGGTGCCGGTGTTGTTCGGCCGCCCGAAGCCCGCGAACCACTCCGCGCCGCGGCGCAGGATCGTGCCGACGACCGAGATCGACTCGACGTTGTTGATGGTGGTCGGGCAGCCGTAGATGCCGGCGCCGGCCGGGAACGGCGGCTTCAGGCGCGGCTGGCCCTTCTTGCCTTCCAGGCTTTCCATCAGGGCGGTCTCGTCGCCGCAGATATAGGCGCCGCCGCCGTGAGTGACGTGCAGGTCGAAATCCCAGCCGTGGACGTTGCCCTTGCCGATTAGCTTGGCCTCGTAGGCCTGGCGGATCGCCGCCTCCAGGCGTTCGCGCTCGTGCACGTATTCGCCGCGGATGTAGATGTAGCAGGTGTGGGCGCGGATCGCGTAGCTCGCGATCAGGCAGCCTTCGATCAGCAGGTGCGGATCATTTCGCATGATCTCGCGGTCCTTGCAGGTGCCCGGCTCGGACTCGTCGGCGTTGACGACCAGATAGTGCGGCCGCTCGCTCTCCTGCTTGGGCATGAAGGTCCACTTCAGGCCGGTGCCGAAGCCCGCGCCGCCGCGGCCGCGCAGACCCGACGCCTTGATCTGGTCGCAGAGCCATTCCGGCGTCTGCTTCAGCATTTCACGGGTGCCGTTCCAGGCCCCACGCGTCTTCGCTCCCTCCAGACCCCAGTCGTGCAGGCCGTAGAGGTTGGTGAAGATGCGGTCCTTGTCCTCGAGAATACCGACCAAGGCCCCTACACTCCCTTGTCCGCGCCGTTGGCGCGCGCGATGGCGTTCATTCCGCTCACTGGGCCGGCTCCTTGGCGCCCTTCGACGGCTTGGGCGCGTTGGGCAGCGACTTGACCGGCTTGGCGCGCGTGCCGTCGTAGAGCGAGGCGTCGCTCAGCGTCAGCGGGCCGCCCTCGGGCGCGGAGCCCTGGCGGCCGATGGCCGAACCGGGCGCCCGCGGCTTGCCGGCGGCGAACTCGTCGAGGATCTCGCCCAGGCTTTCGACCGTGAGGTCCTCGTAGTAGTAGTCGTTGATCGCGGCCATCGGCGCGTTCGAACACGCGCCCAGGCACTCGACTTCCTGCCAATAGAACTTGCCGTCGGCCGACAGGTGATCCTTCGGCCCAAGCCGCTTTTTGCAGTAAGCCATCAGGTCGTTGGCGCCGCGCAGCGCGCAGGGCGTCGTGCCGCAGACCTGAACCAGGGCGTGGCTGCCGACCGGCTCAAGCATGAACATGGTGTAGAAGGTCGCGACCTCCAGCACCCGGATTTGGGCCATGCCCAGCATCTCGGCGACCAGACGGATGGCCGGTTCGCAGACCCAGCCTTCCTGCTTCTGCACCAGCCACAGAATCGGAATGACCGCCGATTGCTGGCGGCCGGCCGGGAACTTGGAGATCCACCACTCCGCCTTCTTCCGGGTCTCCGGAGAGAACTCGAAGCTGGCGGGCTGGTTCGGAGAGAGGCGGCGAACGCTCAAGCGATCCTCACTTCACGAAGTCGACGCGGGCGATCTTGCCGCCGGCGATGGTGTAGATGGCCGCCACCTGGAACGGCGTGGCGTCCGGGCTGCGGAAGACGTCCTCGTGGTCGATCACGACCTGGCCGACCTCGACGCGGTTGATCCGCACGGCCTTGTTCTGCGGGAAGTCGGCGAACAGCTTGGCGTGACGCTCGCGGATCGCGTCGATCCCTTGCGCGAAGACCGCGCCGTTGAAGTCGGCCAGCGCCGCGTCGTCGGCGTAGTAGGCGCAGAAGGCGTCCAGATCCTGGGCGTTGTAGGCGTCCAGTTGCCCGGTGACGACGTCGGCGTTGGAGAGGCCTGGCTGATAGGTCAACGGTCGATCTCCCCGAACACGATGTCGAGGGAGCCGAGGATGGCCGACACGTCGGCCAGCATGTGGCCGCGGTTCAGCCAGTCCATCGCCATCAGGTGCGGGAAGCCCGGCGCGCGGATCTTGCAGCGGTACGGGCGGTTCGAGCCGTCCGACACGAGGAACACGCCGAACTCTCCCTTCGGGGCCTCGACGGCCGCGTAGACCTCGCCTTCCGGCGTGCGGAAGCCCTCGGTGTAGAGCTTGAAGTGGTGGATGAGCGCTTCCATCGAACGCTTCATCTCGCCACGCCGCGGCGGCGCGAACTTGTTGTCCTCAGTCAGCACGGGGCCCGGCGTCTTCTTCAGACGGTCGGCGCACTGGATGATGATCCTGGCGCTCTGCCGCATCTCTTCCATTCGGCAAAGATAGCGGTCGTAGCAGTCGCCGTTGACGCCGAGCGGAATGTCGAACTCGAAGTCGTCGTAGCACTCGTAAGGCTGGCTGCGGCGCAGATCCCAGGCGATGCCGGAGCCACGCACCATCACGCCGGAGAAGCCCCACTCAATGGCGGCTTCACGGCTCACCACGCCGATGTCGACGTTGCGCTGCTTGAAGATGCGGTTGCCGGTGATCAGATTGTCGATGTCGCGCAGCGGCTTCTCGAACGCCACCGCCCAGCCGCGGATGTCGTCGACCAGCGCCTCAGGCAGATCCTGATGCACGCCGCCCGGACGGAAGTAGTTGGCGTGCAGGCGAGCGCCGCAGGCGCGCTCGTAGAACACCATCAACTTCTCGCGCTCTTCGAAGCCCCACAGCGGCGGGGTCAGCGCGCCGACGTCCATGGCCTGCGTCGTGACATTCAGCAGGTGGTTCAGGATCCGGCCGATCTCGGAAAACATCACCCGGACAACCTGGCCGCGGATCGGCACCTCGATGTCCAGCAGCTTCTCGATGGCCAGGCAGAACGCGTGTTCCTGGTTCATCGGCGCCACATAGTCGAGGCGGTCGAAATACGGGACGTTCTGCAGATAGGTCCGGTATTCCATCAGCTTTTCGGTGCCGCGATGCAGCAGACCGATGTGCGGGTCGACCCGTTCGACGACCTCGCCGTCCAGCTCCAGCACCAGGCGCAGCACGCCGTGGGCCGCAGGGTGCTGCGGGCCGAAGTTGATGTTGAACTTGCGGACCGGGGTTTCCGGCAGGGTGACCGGGCTCGAAGCGTCGTCAGCCATCACTTAGCCTCCGCTTTTTCGTCGCCCGGCAGGACGTACTCGGCGCCCTCCCACGGACTCATGAAGTCCCAGTTGCGGAACTCGACCGACTTCACCGGCTCGTACACCACGCGCTTGAGCTCGTCGTCGTAGCGCAGCTCGACATACCCGGTCATCGGGAAGTCCTTGCGCAGCGGATGGCCGTGGAAGCCGTAGTCGGTGAGGATCCGGCGCAGGTCCGGGTGGCCTTCGAAGAAGACCCCGTACATGTCGAACGCCTCGCGCTCGTACCAGTCGGCGCAAGGGAAGACCCCAGTCACAGTCGGGACCGGGGTATCCTCGTCGGTCTGCACCTTGAGCCGCACGCGCGCGTTCCGGGTCATCGACAGCAGGTGGTAGACCACGTCGAACCGCTGGGCGCGGTCCGGATAGTCTACGCCGCAGAGGTCGATCAGCTGGTGAAAACCGAACTGGTCGCGAAGCTGGGTCAAGGCCTCGACGATACGGTTCGCCGGCCCGGTCAGGGTCAGCTCGCCATAGGCCACGTGCGCGCCGGCGATCGCGCCGGTCGACGAGGTCAGGATCTCATTGCCCAGGACTTGCAGAGCGTCTTCGGTGACGGGCCAGCTCATCGCTCGATCGTCCCCGTGCGGCGGATTTTCTTCTGCAGCTGCAGCACGCCGTAGACCAGCGCCTCAGCCGTGGGCGGGCATCCCGGGACATAGATGTCGACCGGCACGATGCGGTCGCAGCCGCGCACCACCGAATAGGAGAAGTAATAGTAGCCGCCGCCATTGGCGCACGAACCCATGGAGATGACGTAGCGCGGCTCAGGCATCTGGTCGTAGACCTTGCGCAGCGCCGGGGCCATCTTGTTGCACAGCGTGCCGGCGACGATCATCACGTCCGACTGGCGCGGGCTCGCACGCGGTGCGAAGCCGTAGCGCTCCAGGTCGTAGCGCGGCATCGAGGCCTGCATCATCTCCACCGCGCAGCAGGCCAAGCCGAACGTCATCCACATGAGCGAGCCGGTGCGCGCCCAGGTGATGAGGTCGTCGGCGGCCGCAGTGATGAAGCCCTTGTCGGCCAGCTCACCGGAAATGCCGTCGAAGAACGGGTCATGGAGCTTGGGGTCGTAGCCTTCGACCGTCGAACGGCCGGCCGAACCCGCGGGAACGATCACTCCCATTCCAGGGCGCCTTTCTTCCATTCGTAGATGAAGCCGACGGTCAGCACGCCCAGGAAGGTCATCATCGACCAGAAGGCGAACTGTCCCAGCTCCTGGGGCAGCTTCATGAGCGACACGGCCCACGGGAACAGGAACGCCACCTCGAGGTCGAAGATGATGAACAGGATCGAGACCAGGTAGAACCTGACGTCGAACTTCATCCGCGCGTCGTCGAAGGCGTTGAAGCCGCACTCGTAGGTGGACAGCTTCTCAGGATCGGGCGCCTGCGGCGAGAGAGTCGCAGAGGCCACGATGAAGGCGAGGCCCAGGACGGTCGCGATCCCAAGGAAGATCACGATGGGCAGATACTGCAAAAGAAAGGCGTTCATGGATTCCTCGAAGGAGTCGCGCGCCCTTCTAGACCAGCATTGCGCAGGGTTCAAACGGCGTGGTGCGACCAGCGGTATCGCAAATGCGCGCAGAGCGCATTGTCTGTGATTTCCGCAGCTTGCGACCGTGAGTCAGGCTCACGGAACTTCGCCAGATGGAACGCTTTTATTGATAATAATTCTCAATACTAAAAATACCCATTCTCCGCCCCATCCAGGCCACAAAGGCCAGGCGCAGGAAAAACGCGGGATGCGACGGTTTATCCACAGCTGAGCGAGATTGGCCGTTGACACGATTCAGGGTCGGTCATATCAGACGCCCCTCGCGGCGACGTCGCCGTCACGCGGATGTAGCTCAGTTGGTTAGAGCGCCGGCCTGTCACGCCGGAGGTCGCGGGTTCGAGCCCCGTCATTCGCGCCACTTCTTCCTTTCCAGACAATCAGATAGCTCAAAACCCGACCATCGGCAGGTTGCTGGCGTTTACGCCGCTATCGGCAGGTTTTCCGCCCCCTCCTCCACAAACCCGCCGATCCTCCGGGCTTGACCATCCCGCGCCCGAAGCGATCTCTTCTGCTCGGGGAGACGAGGGAAACGGGATGCGGGCCTTTCGGACCATCGCGGCGCTGGTCGCCTGGGCAGGGCCGGCCCTGCAATACGTGCTGATGATCCAGGGTCAGCCGCTGGACGAAGCGCTGCGACGGACCGGCAATTTCGTCAGTTACTTCACGATCCTGAGCAATTTCCTGGCGGCGCTGGCCTTCACGGCCCCGCTCGCCGCGCCGCAGAGCGGCCTGGGACGCTTTTTCGCACGGCCCGGCGTGCGCACGGCGGTGACGCTCTACACCACCGTCACCGCGGCGACCTACATCGCCATCCTCCAGCGCCTCTGGAGCCCGCAGGGCGCCCAGTGGGTCGCCGACACCACGCTGCATTATGTGACGCCGGCGCTGATGCTGATCGACTGGCTGGCCTTCACGCCGCGGGGCGCGCTGAGCTGGCGCTCGGTGCTCCCCTGGCTGGCCTTCCCGCTGGGGTTCGGCGTCTACACCATGATCCGCGGGCCGCTGACCGGCTTCTACCCCTACCCGTTCCTCGACGTAACGAGCCTGGGATTCGGGGCGGTGCTGGTCAACATGGCGGCGATGAGCGCGTTCTTCATCGCGCTGGGCCTCGTGTTCGCGCTCATCGACCGCCTGCTGGCGCGGCGGCGCAGCTAGGCCCCGGCGCGCATCGCCTTCAGCGCCCTGGCCCAGCGGACCAGTTCGTCGAGCATGGCCTTGGCCGAGGTCTCGTGCATCTCATTCGGCTTGAAGTTCTTCTCGGCGTCCATGTGCTGAGGAAACATCGGGATCGTCACCTGCTCGGGCAGGGGCATGATCTTGAAATTGGCCATGATCAGCTTCTCGGCCTGGACGGCGCGCAAGCCGCCCGAGACTCCCGCATAGCTGACGAAGCCGGCGACCTTGTCGCGCCACTCGTGCACCAGATAGTTCATCGCGTTCAGCAGCGAAGGCGGCGGGCCGTAATTGTATTCCGGCGTGACGAACACGAATGCGTCGGCCGACTCGACGCTGGCGCTCCAGGCCTTGGTGTGGGCGTGTTCGTACTGGCGCAGGCGCGGGTGGTGCGGCTTGTCGAACACCGGCAGGGCGAAGTCCGCCAGGTCGACCAGCTCGACTTCGAAGCCGCCGTGCGCCTTGGCATAGGCGTCGAACCAGCGGCCGATGGAAAGCCCGACACGCCCGGGACGGGTCGAACAGACAACGACGTTGAGCTTCAGCGACATAGAAATTCTCCAGACTCATCACCTCGCGGCGAGAGCCCCGGCCTAGCGAGGTATGTCCGGCCGCGCGAGTCCGATGCGCCCGAGGCCGACGACGTAGCCACCGGGCGCCTCAAACAGGACCTCACCCCGGCGGGCCGCGCTCGAAGGTCGGCAGGCCCGGCGTCATCTGGTGCCAGGCTGGCGCATCGACCGTCCAGATGTGCATGCCGGGCGACAGGGCGGACGGATCGTCCAGCCCGCCCAGTTTCACGGCCACGAAGGGCAACACCACAGGATCGGAATAGAGCGGCGTGCCGCAGTCGGGACAAAAAGCCCGGGCCACGTCCTGGCCGCTGCCGCCCGGGCTGGCGAAGGCCTTGGGCGCGCCTTTGGTGACCTCGAAGCCGTCGCGCATGACCAAGGCCACGTAGTTTGGCCCGCCGCCGGAACTGTACTGGCACTGGCGGCAATGGCAGACCCCGACGCCCACCGGCGCGCCGGCGATCCGATAGCGCACGGCGCCGCAGGCGCAGCCGCCCTGAAGCTCGCTCATAGTCCCTCCCCCAAAGTCAGCCGACGAGTTCGGCGCTTTTGGTCAGTACGAAGTCTTGCGGGTCGGGCGTCAAGGTGGCGCGCCAGTAGTCGACCAAGGCGAAGGGCCAGTTCTGGGTCACGCGGCCGGCCTCGTTCTTGTACCAGCTGGCGACCTGCGGAGCGCCCCAGGCCATCAGGCGGTTGCCTTCATCCACGCGCGTGTTGAAAGCCTCGTGCACCTCGCGCTTCGGCTCCATGGCCACGGCGCCAGTCTGCGCCAGCAGCTTCAGGCAGCCAAGGATGTAGCGGACGCTGCACTCGGAGAAGAAGATGATCGAGCCGTTGACGACGATGTTGGTGTTCGGCCCGTAAATCATGAAGAGATTCGGGAAGCCCGGCGTGGTCATGCCCAGATAGGCGCGCGGATCGCCGGCCCAGGTCTCGTGCAGGTCGGCGCCGCCGCGCCCGCGGATCTTCATCGGCCACAGGAATTTCGAGGCGTGGAAGCCGGTGCCGTAGATGATGACGTCGAAGTCGCGCGCCTGGCCGTCGGCGGTGACGACGCCGGTCTCGGTGATCTCGGCGATTCCCTCGGTGACCAGCTCGACATTGGGCCGCTGCAGGGCGGCCATCCAGACGCCGTTGTCGAGCAGCGATCGCTTGCCGCCGACCGGATAGGTGGGGATCACCTTCTCCACCAGATCGGGCCGATCCGGCGCCTGGGCCGCAATGGCCATAGCGATCATGTCGCGGAAGCCCTGGTTGAGCTCGCTGACCGCGGTCGAGGGCCCGTTCCAGCCCGGATCGGCGGTGACCATGGGCAGCAGCCCGTCGGTCACCATCCAGAACATCCAGAACCGGTACCATTTGTCGTAAAACGGCACATGCTCCATGAGCCAGTTCATCCCGGCCGGCACGTCCTCGTGATAGTGCGCCACCGGGAAGCCCCACGGCGGGGTGCGCTGGAAGACGGTCAGACGGCCGACCTTGCCGGCGATCTCCGGCACGAATTGATAGGCGCTGGCGCCCGTGCCGATCACCGCAACCCGCTTGCCGGTCAGGTCGACGTCGTGGCGCCATTCGGCCGAGTGGAAGGCCGGGCCGGCGAACCGCTCGCGCCCCGTGATCTGGGGATAGCGCGGGCGATTGAGCTGGCCGACGGCGGTGATGACCGCATTAACCTCGACCTGCTGGGGTCCCTCGGGGGTTTGCAGCTTCACCTTCCAGACCGCGCGGCGCTCGTCCCAGGCCATCTCCTCGACGGTCACGCCGAAGCGGATGTGCTTCCTGAGGTCGTGCCGGGCGGCGACGTCCTGGAAGTAGTTCAGCAGCACCGGCTGGGTGGAAAAGTGCTGGGGCCAGAAGTGGTTGGGCTCGAAGCTGTAGGAGTACATGTGATTGGAGGAGTCCACCCGGCAGCCGGGATAGGTGTTCTCCAGCCAGGTGCCTCCCACATCGGTGTTCTTCTCCACCACCTCGAAAGGTACGCCGGCCTGCTCCAGACGGATGGCCGCCAGCAGGCCCGACATCCCCGCCCCGATCACCAGCGTATGAAGGCGGCGCGCGACGGTCTTCAGCTCGGGCGACCAGTCGGGATCCTTGGAGGAATGGCCGTCGAGGGCCAGTTCGTCGGTCAGGAACTCGCCATAGCCGTCGGGAATGTCGGCGCCGGCGACGAAGCCCATCATCTCGCGGACCAGATCGGGGCCCGGCGTTGCGGCCATCGGGACATTGCCGGTCAGGTAGTCGGTGATCGCGGCCTTGGCGGCGGCGCGCATCCGGGCCTGCTCGACCTCCGGCACGCCGGTTTCGCCCTTCGACAGCGGCGTATAGGTCGGCCGCCATTCGGGCCGCAGCCAGGACCGGTCGCCGGTCAGATGCACCAGGGCCGCGGAGAGCGAGGGCAGATGCGCCGTCTCCAACGCCTGGTCGAGAGGCCCGAGGTCCACCTGGCCCGCCATGTCTCGTCTCCGCCCTGAATTATCTCGTCGTTTTCAGGTGAGACTACGCCTCTGAGATTCCAGGAAAAGGGCGCCGTCGCGGAAGGGACTTGCAGGCTGGGGCCGGAGCTGCGAACGCGCGCGCGGCGGCGGCGCCCGCCCTTCTCCCCTTGTGGGAGAAGGAAGGGGCCGTGGTGTCATCCGAAGATCAGGCGGCAATGGGTCCCGGTCTTCGGCTGCGCCGAAGCCGGGATGTCACCTGGCTTGTGCGATCCGCTCCCAAGAGGAACTAGCGGGCGTGCAGCCGCACGGGCAGGGTTTCGTAGCCTTTCACGAAGCTGGAGCGGACGCGGCGCGGCTCGCCCATCACCTCAACGAACGAGAAGCGCTTCAGGATCTCCTCCCAGACGATCTTCAGCTGGAGTTCGGCCAAGCGGTTGCCGACGCAGCGGTGGATGCCGAAGCCGAAGGACAGGTGCTGGCGCGGGCGCTCGCGGTCGATGATGAAGCGGTTCGGCTCGGCGATGACGTCGTCGTCGCGGTTGCCCGAGACGTACCACATGACGACCTTGTCGCCCTTCTTGATGGTCTTGCCGCCGACCTCGACATCCTCCAACGCCGTGCGTCGCATATGGGCGAGCGGGGTCTGCCAGCGGATGATCTCGGACACCATGGAGGGGATCAGAGCCGGATTGGCCCGCAGCTTGCCGTATTGATCCGGGTTCTGGTTCAGAGCCAGCACGCCGCCGCTGATCGAGTTCCGGGTAGTGTCGTTGCCGCCGACGATCAGCAGGATGACGTTCCCGAGATACTCGTCAGGGGTCATGTTCCGCGTCGCCTCGCCATGGGCCAGCATGGAGATCAGGTCGCCCGCCGGCGGGGCGTTGACGCGCTGGTTCCAAAGCTCGGTGAAACTGGCCAGGCATTCCATCAGCTCGGCCTGTTTGGCGTCTTCGGTCTCGACCAGGCCGCCCGGCATCGGGATGGCGGTGGCCACGTCCGACCAGTGGGTCAGTTCGCGCCGCCGCTCGAATGGATAGTCGAACAGGGTGGCCAGCATCTGGGTGGTCAGCTCGATCGACACGGCGTCGACCCAGTCGAAGGTCTCGCCGACGGGCAGCGCGTCGAGGATGCGGCCGGCGCGCTCGCGGATCAGCGGCTCCAGCACCTGGAGGTTGGCGGGCGAGACCACCGGGCTGACGGTCTTGCGCTGCACGTCGTGCCTCGGCGGGTCCATGGCGATGAAGCTGGGCCGGCGCAGGTCCGGCCGCACGTCGCGGATGGTGATGCCCCCGAGGGCGGCCGCCGACGAGAACACCTGGTGATTGGTGTCGACCGCCATGATGTCGTTGTAGCGGGTCACCGACCAGTAGGGGCCGAACTCGCTGTCCCTGCACCAGTGCACCGGGTCCTCGCGGCGCAGGCGCTCGAAGAACGGCCAGTGCGTGTCGGTGCGGAACAGCTCGGGGTCGCCGGGATGGAACTCGTCCAGCGGCATGGAATAGGCGCGCGCCCGCGCCTCGTCGGCCAGTTTCATGGCGCCGTCAGCCATAGCGCGATCTCCCTCGTGATCGGCGCCTGACCCGGGCGGAACCGCCGTCGCCGACGCCGTTTGAAGGGATCAAAACCCAATCCGGCGCGGGCGACAATAAGCCTTTGAATCCAAACTAAGTTCGGTTCTGGCCGGTGCGCTTGCCCGGGGCGACGGCGACGCCGCGCCTGGCCAGGGCCTCGCGCAGCAGCATCTCGACCTGCGCATTGGTGCTGCGCAGTTCGGCGGCGGCCAGCCGCTCGATCGCGTCCAGCAGGTCGGGCGTGACCCGCATCAGGAACGCGCGCTTGCCGGGACTGGCCAAGGATCAGCCGTAGAGCGTGCCGGTGTTGACCACGGGCTGGGCCTCGCGGTCGGCGCACAGCACGACCAGCAGGTTGGAGACCATGGCCGCCCGGCGCTCGTCGTCGAGCACCACGACCTCGCGCTCGGCCAGTTGCGACAAGGCGCCCTCGACCATGCGCACCGCTCCGGCGACGATCTTCTCGCGCGCCGCCAGCACCGCCTCGGCCTGCTGGCGCTTCAGCATCGCCCCGGCGATCTCGGGCGCATAGGCCAGGTGCATCAGGTGCGCCTCGTCGATCCGCACGCCCGCCACCGCGATCCGGGCCTGGAGATCCTCGCGCAGGCGTTCGCCGACGATCTCTGCGTCGGTGCGCAGGGTCGGCTCGTCCTCTTCGCCATGGTCGTAGGCGTACTGACGCGCTACTTCGCGCAGGCCGGTCTCGATCTGGATGTTCACGAAGGAGGCGTAGTCGTCCACGTCGAACAGGGCCTGGGCCGTGTCCGACACCCGCCACACCACGTTGGCGGCGATCTCGATCGGGTTGCCGCGCTTGTCGTTCACCTTGAGCATCTCGCTCGTGACGTTGCGCACCCGCAGCGAGATCTTCCTGCGCATGTACCAGGGCCAGACCCACCGCAGGCCGGTCTTTCGGTCTGTGCCGACATAGGAGCCGAACAGGGTGACGGCCGCGGCCTGGTTCGGTTGCAGCGAATAGAGACCGGTGATCGTGAGAACCCCGGCGGCGATCATCAGGCCGCCGAGCCCGCCAAGAAGCCCGCCGACCTGGGCGGCGGCGACGCCAAGGCCCAGCAGGGCCAGGGCCACAAGCAGCATCAGCCCGCCGTCGCCGGTCGCCGCCGGCCGCTCGACGGTTTGCGATATCTTCTGGGTGTCGCTCATGGCGCGCCTCCGAAAATCCGATTTCAAAGTGATATCACTTTTCGGAATCCGGACAAGGTCAGCTTTGCGCCAGGCCCTTCCAGGCGCGGTAGATGGCCGGATCGCCCATGGGGGTGTGACGAACGTCCAGGGCCTGGGCCTCGAGCGGCTTGGTCATCTCGACGTAGACCGCGGCGGTGGAGAGGCCGAAGGGCTCGCCCTGGGCGTTGGAATAGGCGAAGCGGGCGGCGGCGACGCCGGTCATGTGCATCGCGGCCAGGCACATCGGGCACGGCTGGCCGCTGGCGTAGACGACGCAGCCGTCGAGACGCGGGGTTCCCAGGACCTGGGCGGCCTTTCGCATGGCGGTAAGCTCGGCGTGGGCGGTGGGATCGCCGGTCGCGCCGATCTCGTTGACGCCGGTGGCGATCACCTGGCCGCCCTTGACCACCACGGCTCCGAACGGTCGCCCGCCCGCCTCGCGGACATTGGCGTCGGCGAGCGCGACGGCCTGGCTCAGATAGTCTTCGTCGGTCACCGGAGGCTCTCCTGGGCGGTTCGGATACGGTCGAGCGTGGCGGCGTCCAGGGTCATGCCCGACGTGGCGAGGTTTTCCAGCAGGTGCGCCATGCGCGTGGCGCCGACCACGGCGGCGGCGACATTGGCGTCGGCGAGCACATAGGCGAGCGCGGCCTGGGAGGCGCTCATGTCCGGCAGCGCGCGCAGGAAGGCGAAGCGGCGGCCACGGGCCAGGTCGGCGCGGTGGTTCTTCAGGGCGCGCAGGGCGTACCAGACGTCGCGCGGCGCGCGCAGGCGCAGGCCCGCGATGTGGCCCATGGCCAGCGGCATGCCGGCCAGGACCCCCTTCCCCTGCCCGGCCGCCCGGGCGATCAGGGGCGCCCGCTCCGGCCGCAGGACGTTGTAGTCCACCATCACGACGTCGAAGACCGGCAGGGCGGCGATGTGGTCGATCACCGCCGGATCGAAGCTGTTGGCGCCCAGCGCGCGGACCAGGCCCCGGCGCTTCAGACCCTCGAGCATCGACAGCATTTCGTCGTTCAGCTCGGCCGCCGCCGGGCCGTGCAGCTGCAGCAGCGGCAAGGCGTCAAGGGCAAGGTTCTTCAGGCTGCGGACGACGCTGGCCTCGATGGACGCCGGGCGGAAGTCGCGCTGGACGCGTCGGCCGTCGTGGAAGGTGCCGGCCTTGGTGGCGATGACCAGGGCGTCGGTCGATCGGCCCTTCAGCGCCCGGCCCAGGCGCGGCTCGGCCTGCCCGCCCGAATAGGCCGCGCCGGTGTCGAATAGGGTGACGCCGTGGTCGAGCGCGGCGTGCACAAGCCCCAGGGCGGAGCGCTCGTCGAACGCCCTCTGCCCCCACCAACTGGCGCAGCCGAAGCCGATCTCGGAAACGGAGAAGCCGGTACGGCCGAGGGCGCGGTGGAGCATGGGTCAGAGCCGCTTCTTGGCGAAGGCGCGGCCAGACGCCGTCTTCAGATAGCGTTCGAACTCCACCGCCCGCTGTTCGTCGCTGAAGGCGAAATAGCTCTTCACGCGCCAGGGCGCGAATTTCGACGTGTGAGGGACTTCGCCTGCGTTATGGCGATGCAGGCGGACCCTTAGATCGGCGGTCAAGCCGACATAGAAGCGCTGCGGCTCGGCGATCGATTCCAGGATGTAGACGTACTTCATAGATCTTTGGCCTTGCAGCCTTCGCCCTGGAGAGGGCTTGCCGAGCCGTAGCCGTGGAACGGGTCGTGGAAACCTTCAAGCCCAGAAGCCCGCCTTCGCTGCGCTTCGGCGCGGCAGCCTTCGCCCTGGAGAGGGCTTGCCGAGCCGTAGCCCGTGGAACGGGCGAAGGCTGGTGGGCGGCGAGGGGTTCGAACCCCCGACCCCCTGGGTGTAAACCAGGTGCTCTGACCAGCTGAGCTAGCCGCCCTCATAGAATGCAAAAGGGCGACCTCCCTGGTCGGGAGGCCGCCCTTTGAACCTTGTACCGCAGGGCGGTCCTTAGTTCAGCGAGCTCTTCAGGCCTTCGCCGACGCGGAAGCGCGCCGTCTTCGAAGCCGGACGGCTCACCGTCTCGCCCGTGCGCGGGTTGCGCGCGGTGCCGGCGGCGCGGGTCACCGGGACGAAGCTGCCGAAACCGACGAGTCGGACTTCCTGCCCCGCCTTCAGCGACGCCGTGACGCTGTCGATGAACGCTTCCAGAGCGTCTTTCGCCTGCGCCTTGTTGAGGCCCGCCTTGTCGGCGATCG
>NZ_JAYRSU010000031.1:0-30676 GCF_041919955.1 Phenylobacterium sp.
CACATCAACTTGCCGCAGCTTCGCGACGATCTCTTCCGGCTTGTGACGCTTCCTTGCCATCTCTCGTTCCATCCAAATGGTCCTCGGACCAACATAAGGGATGGATCACTTCCTGGGGCGCAGACCACACCTGACCGTGGCCGTCAGCGTCGCCTTCGCCCTCACCCGCGACTGGCGCGCAGCGCTGGCCATCGGGATGATCGAGCCGATCTTCCAGACCATCGCCTTCGCCATTCACGAACGCATCTGGACGCGCATCGCCGCCCGCGGCGCCGCCCAGCCGACGGCGCAAGCCTGACAAGGAGATATCCATGCCCAACGCCGGTCCCACTCCGGACGACCGCAGGACGGTCGCCGAAGGCTTGGCCAAGCTGCTCGCCGACAGCTACGCCATCTATCTGAAGACCCACGGCTATCACTGGAATGTCCGCGGCCCGAACTTCTCGCAGCTCCACGCGCTGTTTATGGCCCAGTACACCGAGGTCTGGACCGCCATCGACGAGGTGGCTGAACGCATCCGCGCGCTCGGCGAGCTGGCGCCGCAGGGCTACGGCGCGTTCGCGAACCTGTCGTCGATCAAGGACGGCGATCCGACCAAGTCGGCCCAAGCCATGTTGGAAGACCTGGTCGACGGCCACCAGACGGTGATCGGCACACTCTACGCGCTGCTGCCGCTCGCACAGCGGGCCGGCGACGAGGTCACCGCCAGCCTGATCTCGGACCGCCTGACGGCCCATGAGAAACACGCCTGGATGCTGCGCGCCTCTCTCTAGACCGCAAGCCTCCTAGGCCTCGAGGCGACGCCCGACACGCTTGGCCCGAACAGCCGCGCCCAGGCCAAAGAAGCCGATGATCATCATCGCCCAGGTCGCGGGTTCCGGAACCGGACTGACGATGGGGCCACCAGGGCCGCCGCAGCCGCCGGGCGTCGTGCAGGGCGTCGGCTCGCCCGGGCAGGGCCCCGGCCCAGGGCACGGGTTGGTCGGAGTCGTCGGCTCGGTCGGGATGGTCGGGGTGGTCGGTTCGGTCGGTTTCGTCGGTTCGGTCGGCGTCGTGGGACCGCCCGGCTCCGGACCCGGATTGCCCGGCGTTCCGGGATTGCCTGGCGTTCCGGGATTGCCTGGCGTTCCGGGATTGCCTGGCGTTCCGGGATTGCCCGGATTGCCGCCGTCGGTGATCACGCCTCCCGGTCCGCCACCGCCACCGAACGGCAGGCCGAAACCGCCGCCGGCCGGAGCCACGGACGCGAGAACGGGATTGGGCGCGCCGGCGGTTTCCACCGCCTCCGGCGGCCCGGCGATTTCGTCCAGCAGGCGCTGGGCCGGCGGACGGGCCTCCTCAGGCAGGGCCGCCTGGATCGAAGGGGTGGTGTCGCATTCGGTGGAGCGCGGCGCCGGAATGGCCGCCGTACGCATGTCGAAGGACGAGTCCAGCAGGTGCTGGCGAGGCGCCAGCGGCCTGGCGGCCGGCTGGACGCGCTTGACCTTTCTGACTACCGGCTTGCTGGCCGGCTCGACGCTGACGGCCGGTTTGACCGCCGGCTTGGCGACCCGATGGACCGGCTTCGCGGGCGCGGCCGGACGCGTCATGGCCGCCTGCACCTTCGGAAAGCAGTCCTCGGCTGCAGCCGGTCCGGCGATCGCCGGCGCGACAAGCGCGCCTATCAGGACGTACCGCGAGAACGTCATCGCTCTGCCTCTACCTTCACCATTCCACCGGGCGCGGGGGCATCCGGAGGAAGCTTTGCACCTACGGCCGATTCAGCCGCTGCGCGATTATCGCACACGCCACAAGGGCGCCTGCCGCAGGTTGCAACATACGCGCCAGTTTAAGCGCCGCCACTCCAGAACGCGCGTAACCAATTGTAAGAAACAGCGAACGCTCGCTCCGCCCAGCGCGGGATATGCGGCCAAAGCGGCGCTTGCGTCCAGGGCTTGACGCCGGCTGCGACTATTCTTCCGTCGCCGAACGGACACGCTCGGCCGAAGCGGTGCGGATCGACGACGCCGCGCCGCCGAAGTCCATGACGCACATGGTGGCGTAGTCCTTGTGCGGCCCGCAGCTCACCCCCACCACCTGGAACGCCGCGTGGAAGATGTTGCGACGGTGGCCGCGACTCGGCACGCCGCTGTCGATGATCAGCGCGCGCACCACCTCGGCCGGCGACGGCGGCCCATAGGCGATGTTCTCGGCCGCGATGGTCTCGGTCAGCCCGTGCCGGCGCAGGCGGTCATAGAACCGCTCGCCGTCCGGCCCATCGTGCCCGATCTCGCCGGCCGGACCCTGCAGCTCGACATGCTCGACCGCGGCGGAGATCAGCGCGGCGTCTGCCCGCAGCGGACCGAGCGGCTCCTGGGCTTCAAGGTGCGCCACCGCTTCCTTGAAGGCGGTGGGGTCTCGATCGTCCTGCCCGGCCTGGCGCAGAGCCCGCTCCCACGGCGTCACCGGCTGGGCGAGCAGCCGCTTGGCGTATTCCTGCGGGTGCATGCGTGCAAAGTTGATTTCAGCCAGGATCGCGTCCTCCATCGGCCCTGCATGGGCGATCGTGGGCGCGAACATCACCGCGACGAGGGCGATGGCTCGGACTTGATTTGCCAAAGGCTGTTGCAAGCTGCTCACCGTCGGTTTCCTGACAGGTGACAATTTGCAACAACCGCATGTATATGTGCTTAAACTTAATGGTTTATAGGCATAGTTACCGCCACATTAAGACAATACGTTCGAGTATTTGCTGGTAAACCATACGTACACCATGAAGCCGAGTGGAATGCGGACCGGATCGTGCATGTCGATGACTTGGAAAGGGCCAGCTGCACTGCTAGCGGCTCTCGCGCTGGGCGGCTGTCAGCAGGTCGAAGACCAAGCTTTTGAAATGCGGCTCCGCGCCTATCTGCGCGAGCACCCTGAAGTCGTGCGCGAGGCCGCGCAGAAACTGCGCCAAAAACGCGCGATCGCCGCACACCAGGCGCTGACGGGCGCACGAAAGCGGCTGGAGGCCGACCCCCGCGACTTCGTCGCCAATCCCGGCGGGCACGTCACCGTCGTGCAGTTCTTCGACAACCGCTGCGTCTATTGCAGCGCCGCAGCGCCGGACGTGCTGGCGCTCATCGCCCAGAACCCGGACGTCCGCTTCGTCTTTAAGCAATATCCGATCTTCGGCAGCACCTCGGACTATGCCGCGCGGGTCGCCCTGACGCCCCAGGGAAAGGCCAAGGGGCTGGAACTCTATCGCGCCTTCCTCGGCCAGAAGGATCTGACGCCCGCGCGTGTCGACGCTTTGGCCGCGAAGGCCGGCCTGGATCCGGCCGCTCTGAAGCTTGCGATCGACGACCCCGCCATCGACGAGCAGATCCGCGACACCCGCGCCCTGGCGCAGGAGATCGATGTACGCGGGGCGCCGACCTTCGTCGTCGGCGGCCAGATCATCCAGGGCGCCGATCCCGAAGGCCTGCGCGCCGCCATCACCCGGGCTCGCAGCCTGTCGATGAGCTCGATGGGCGCAGACCTCACCCTGCGTCCCGCCACGGGTTATTGACGCCCCAAAGAAGAAGGGGAGCCGCGGTCTCCCGCGACGCCCCCTCCGAACTGATCTGGACCGTTCCTAGAAGCGGTATTGGAACTCCACGCCGTAGGTGCGCGGGAAGTTGAGCTTCACCGTACGACGGTAGTCGCCCGAGCCCGTCAGGCCGGTCGGAGTGGAGCTCTGATAGGCCACCTCGTCGAACGCGTTCTTCACGTAGCCGATGATCGTGAAGCGATCCTGGCTGTCCTTCCACAGCGCGCGGAAATCGACGATCTCGTTCGACGGCGCGGTGTAGTTCTTCTGCATGAAGATCGAGGTCTGCATGGAGTCGGTGTAGGTATAGGTTCCACCGAGCGTCAGGCTGCCGATGTCGAAGTCGAAGGTGTAGTTCGCCCCGAGGGTGAACTTGTTCTCCGGCGTCATCGGCAGGCGGTTGCCCTCGAGGTTCTGAGTGCGCGCCGTCGGCGTGCCGCCCACCGGCTTGGCGCCGGAGGCCGACGCGGTCGGATCGTTGACGTCGACGAAGCAGCAGCCGTTGGTCACCTCGGCGTTGATGTACGCGTAGCTGCCGAAGACCATCAGGTTGTCGATCGGCGCCCACTGGCCTTCCAGTTCGACGCCCCAGTTGCGGGCGTCGAGGTTCAGGAACTGGGTGCCGGTGGTCGAGCCGCTGATGATCACGCGCAGCGGCGCCTGGAAGCCCTGGTAGTCGGCGTAGAAGATCGCCGAGTTGAGCTGGAAGCGACCGCCGAAGGTCTTCTTCAGGCCGATCTCGTAGTTGTTGACGTATTCCGGATCGGCGTAGGGCACCGGCGTCAGGCCGTTGGAGGCCAGCCAGCCGCCCGACTTGTAGCCGCGGCTGTAGCGGGCGTAGGCGTTGGTGTCGCCATCCGGCTGCCACTGGACGCCGAGGGTGCCGGTCCAGGCGTCGTAGTCGGCCGACAGATTGCGGATCAGGCCGCCGTTGGGCGCTTCACGCAGGTTCGCGTACTGCGGCAGGGCGTTGCAGGCGGCGATGGTGGCGCCGCCGCACACCACGAAGGTGGTGAAGTCGAGCGCGATGCCTTGACCGACCGCCGCCGGAATGCCCGCGAACTGCTGAAGCAGGGTGGTGGTCGTCGGGCTGCGCGAGACGTAGCGGGCGAAGTCGGTGCCCGACTTTTCGTCCTTCGTGTAACGAAGGCCGGCGGTCAGGGTCCAGTTCTCAGCAAACTTGTAGTCGATCTGACCGAAGGCGGCGTAGGAGTTCACCTCCAGCGTGCCGTCGACGAACAGGTAGTTGCCGTTCGGGTTCGGCGCGGCCGGACGGCCGGTCGCCAGGCTGAGCGGCGCCTGCATGGCCGGATCGCCGAGCACCCGCAGGCCCTGCGGCTGAGCGTAGGACTGGTGGTACTGATAGAGGCCGACAATCCAGTTCAGCGGGCCGTCGCCGTTCGAGGACAGGTTGATCTCGTTCGAGAACCACTTCTGCTTCTCGGTGTAGAAGAAGCGCTCGTTCGGCGAGACGTTAGTGGCGGTGTAGGCGCCGAACGGCGTCGCGGTCGGGATGCTGAACAGGCCCGTGCGCGAGGAGCGGTCTTCGTCGCCGTTGGTGTTGTAGGTGTAGGACTGGTAGCCGGCCAGGTACTTCAGGTTGGCCCAGCCCAGGTCCCAGGTCAGGTCGAAGTGCAGACGATTGTGATTGGAGAGCTTGCCCTCCATCGTCTGGTCCATATCGATCTTGTACGGATCGGCGATCGACGGGTTGACCTTCGTGTAGCCGAAGGTCGGGTTATAGTAGAGCGCGCTGTTTTCGATGCCGGTGGGCGAGCGCGTATCGTAGGGCGTGATCACGCTCTCGTGGATGTTGCCGACGCCGTAGCTGTCGTCCCAGTCGAACTTGGTATAGCGCAGGCGAGCAGTGATGTTCTCGCCGAGGTCGGCTTCGATCTGGGCCTCGACGATGTAGCGCTTCATGGCGCTGGTGTCGCCGCCGGGGCCGACGTTCTCGATGAAGCCTTCGTCGCGGCGCTCGACCGATCCGCCGATCAGGAAGCGCAGGCCTTCGGTGATCGGGCCGGTCACCAGGGCGTCGGTCCGCCACGAGCCGTAGTTGCCGAGCGCGCCGCGGACTTCACCCTTGAAGGTGTCGCTGGGGCGCTTGCCGATGATGTTCAGCGCGCCGCCGATCGAGTTGCGGCCGTAGAGGGTGCCTTGCGGGCCCCGCAGGATTTCGGTCCGCTCGATGAACAGCGACGGCGTCGAGCTATCGGCCATCGAGTTCGAGAAGATGCCGTCCGAATACAACGCCACGGACGGGTCCGTGCCGATGGCGTTGGTCAGGCGGCCGAAGCCGCGGATCGAGAGACGGTCGTTGTTGGTGTAGGCGACGCTCGGCGTCACGCGCGCCAGGTCTTCGACCGTGGCCACGCCCATGATGTCGCGCTTCTCGGAGGTGTAGGCGGTCACGGCGACCGGCACGTCCTGCAGGCTCTGCTCGCGCTTTTCAGCGGTGACGACCAGTTCCTCGATGGTGAAAGCGTCTTGAGCCGCAGCCTGAGTGGCGGCGGACATGGCCGCGATCGACGCGCCCATGATGAAAAGACTGCGCAGGCGCAGCGGCGTATTCATATGTAACCTCCCAGCCAGACGCGGGCGTTATGTCGCCCGTCGTGAGTGCTTAATGACCCAAGGCTGGAGGTCTCGAACAGTGTTTGAATAGAGGGAAATGCGTCACCCTCTGAATTTCGCTGGCCCTTGTGGCGCAAGGGACGCGCTCTTTTGACGGGACGGTACGGCTAAGATTCGGAAAAGACAGCGCAATGGCGCCGCGGCGGTCAAAGTCGCTCAGCGGCCGATGATCAGCGCCTCGAGACCCTCGACGGCCGATTCCAGGGTTTCGCGCTGGGGTCCGCAACCGGGCGCGCCGCGCGACAGGGCCACGGCCGCGATGCCGCGCCCCCAGGCCCAGATCGCCTCGGCGATCTTGTGGGCGAGGTCGGTCGAATGATGACCGGCGAAGTCGTGAACGATCGCCTCCCGCGCCACGGCGAAGGCCTCGGCCTCGGCCTCGGCGACGTCCTGGCGGCGGCCGGCGTCGAGCGCCTCGTACATCAGTTCGTACAGCTCGGGCTTCTCACGCAGAAAGTTCAGATAGGCGAAGCCGATCGACCGCAGTCCGGTCTCGCCCCTGCGCGCCTCATAGGCCTGGCGCATGGCCTCGGCCAATTGGCGGAAGCCGTCGACGGCCAAGCCCGCGAGCAGCGCGGCCTTGTCGGCGTAGTGATAATAGACGGTGCCGGGGGCGACGCCGCCCCGCTCGGCGATCGCACGCAGAGACAGCCCGACCCGGCCCTGCTCCTGCAGAATGTCGCGTGCGGCGGCCAGCAGCTGCCCACGCACATTGCCCACATGATAGGTCCGCCGACGTTCGAGCGTCGCCGTCGACACCACCGTCGCTCCTGCCCTGGCCGTCCGGCTCAATTGGCCGTCCTCCACCGACTTCCACACGGCTCGCGCCGCGACGCACCATTATCAGTGGTAAGTTAAGGCCCGATACGCGCGCCGGGTCAATCGCGACCTCGCGTGCGTTCCGTGCCTGCAGCCACCCACTGCATGATCTCCGTCCAGTGACTATAGCCAAGGAAACGGCCGATGCCGGGCACGATCCTCACATCGCGCAGATGGGCCCCGAGCCATGCCCGCACCTCGTCGGGCGTGGTCATGGCGTCATCGGCGCCATGCCATAGGGTGACCGGAGCGCTGAGGCCCGACAGCTCGAGCGCCGCCGGCCGCGCGGCGCAGCGGATGGCCTCCGACGCCCCACGCGCGCTGACCGCCAGGGCCTCGCGGGTGTACTCGACCATGAAGTCGATCAGTTCGGGATGGGCCTGCAGGTAGGCTGCATCCCCCGGGGCCGAGCCGGCCGCTCGCGCGAAACGCTCGAACTGGGCGCGGTTGAGCCTGTGGCGCAACATTTCGAAGACCATGTCCGACAGCCAGGCGCTCTTGGAGATCCGGCGCCAGAACAGGGTCATCAGGTTACCGGCGTCCTCGGCCCGCTCGACCTGCGGCCCGGGACGGCGGCCGGTGACCAGCAGCATGCGGCTCGCCAGCCGGCCAAGCCCGACCCCCGCCAACAGGCCGTAGGGCGCGCCGTCGGCGAAGGCCACGATCTGCACCGGGCCCAACCGCTGGTCGGCGTGCAGGGCGAGGTAGTCCGCGGCGGCGGCCTCGAAACCGAACTTTCGCAGCGGCTCGGTGCGCCCGATCCCGGCCCGTTCCAGCACCAGCAACCGCAGGCCTAGCTCCCGCGCCAGACCATGGCTGCCGCGCCGCAGCAGGCTGGAACTGAGGTCAGGCATCACCACCATCACCGGCGCGCCAGCAGGGTCGCCATAATCCCGCCAGGCGACCCTGCGTCCGTCGGGAGCGGCGAATATCCTGATCGGCGGCGCCGATTCGGCCGCGGCGCGCTCGCTCGCCAGGATCGCCGGCGCAGAGATCCTGGGCGCCCCGCCGAAGGCCGAGGCCAGGGCGGACAGCTGGGTCAGCGCCCGGACCAGCTCGCTCTGGCGATTGAGGCCCATCTTGTCGAACACCGCCCGAAGTTGGTTGCGCAAGGTGTTGACACTGACCCCAAGCTCCTCGGCCGCTTCCTTGAGGCTCAGTCCGTCGGCCAGATGCGCGGCCAGCCGGATTTCGGCGGCGGTCAGGCCGAAGCTCTCGCGCACGCTCAACCACAGCCGATCGCCGGCCTCGACCGAGGGGAACAGCAGCGCGAGCGCGCCCAAAGGCCTGGCCTCGCCCGCCCCCAGCGGCGTCAGCCGCGCAGCCAGGCTCTCGGGCAGCGCCGAGGCCGGCATGACGTAGGCGAAGAACGGGCCGTCGTTCTCGGCGTCGACGAACTTGACGATGACCTGGCCGCTCGTTGCGCCCGCGAGCCGCCGCCTCGCTAGATCCAGGGCCTCGTGATTAGCCGGATCGGCGAACCTGAGGCCCCGCGCCTCGAAGGTCCCGAGCCGCCGCTCGAAGGCGCCGCGACCGGCGAGGTCGCAGGCCACCGCTCCACCGCCTGCGCCGACCACCAGAACCCCGACCTGCTCGCCCCCGCCGGCCGCAACGGCGGTTCGGACGCCCGTCTCTGCGACCTCGCCAGGCTCGGGGCCAGCAAGAGCCTCGACGACCTGTTCCCACCGATCGGGATCGGCGGCGACGGCGTAGAGCGCCTCGATCACGGTCGAGACGCCGGACTTGTCCTGCAGCATGTGCGCCTCCCCCCCAAGAGGCCGGGCTCATGCTGCGCCTGCCCGGCCGCGCGCCGCAAGACCCGTCAGGTCAGGGAGACCACGATGGCGTCGAGGGCCGCGGCCAGGTCTGCAGGCGCGATCAGCACCTGCAGGCCCCGTTGGCCGCCGTTGACGAACACTTGGTCGTGCAGGGTCGCCATCTCGTCCAGCACGGTCGGGACCTGGCGCTTCTGGCCGAAGGGCGAGACGCCGCCGACCTTGTAGCCGGTCAGTCGTTCAGCGTCGGCGGGCTTCATCATATGGGCCGACTTGCCGCCAACCGCGGCCGCCAGCTTCTTCATGGCCACCTCCTCGTCCGAGGCGAGGATGGCGCAGACCGGCTTGCCATCGACCAGGGCCATCAGGGTCTTCAGCACCTGGTCGGGTGAGACGCCCAGCGCCTGCGCCGCCTGCAGCCCGACCCGCGGCGCATCCGGATCGTAGTCGTAGGTGAAGAGCTCGTAGGCGATCCCGGCCCTGTCGAGGGCGAGGGTCGCGGGCGTCGTCTTGGCCATGCCGAGCCTTTAGCCCGCGGGCATGGCGGCCGCCAGATGCAGCCGCCTCCCCCTCGTCAGTCGTCCTGGTGGCTGACCGCCGCGGTCGAGGCCGCGCCCCAGCCTTCCCCGCCGGCTGTCTGGAACCAGAAGGGCTTGGGCGCGGCCTTGCCCAGTTCGGTCATGGTCATGGCGTCGAACACCCGGCCGTTGGCGACCGTGTACTTGATCGAGGTCGAGTTGCGGATGTTCTCCAGCGGGTTGGCGTCCAGCACCACCAGGTCAGCCAGCTTGCCCGGCTCCAGCGAGCCCAGGTCCTTGTCCATGCCGAGGTACTGGGCGCCGCTGAGCGTGCCCGCGCGGATCGCCTGCAGCGGGCTCATGCCACCCTGGGCGAACATCCAGAGCTCCCAGTGCGCGCCCAGGCTCTCGCGCTGGCCGTGGGCGCCGAGCTGGACCGAAACCCCGAGGTCGTTCAGCTCCTTGGCCACCTTCGCGATGTTGACGTGGTTGTACTCCTCGTCCGGCATCTTGATCCGGCGGCGCGAGCGGGCGTCGAGGATGCGGCGCGGCACGAAGTTCGAAAGCCGCTGGTCGGCCCAGACGTCGGTGTGCTCGTACCAGTAGTTCTCGCCGAAGGTGCCGCCGTAGGCGACGATCAGGGTCGGGGTGTAGCCGACCTTGGTCGCAGGCCAGAGCTGGCGCACGTCGTCATAGATCTTGGCGACGGGGATCGAATGCTCGACCCCGGTGTGGCCGTCCACGACCATGGTCATGTTGTGCTCGAACAGCGAACCGCCCTCCGGCACCACCATGACCCCCAGCTCGCGCGCGGCGGCCAGGATCTGCTGGCGCTGGTCACGGCGGGGCTGGTTATAGCTCTTCACGCTGAAGGCCCCGATCGCCTTCATCCGTCGCAGGGTCGAGCGGGCGTCGTCCAGGCTGTCGATCTGTGCGGTGAACGGCGCCTTGGCCCCATAGAGGATGGTCCCGGTCGAGAAGATGCGCGGACCGACCACCTCGCCGGCCTTCTCCAGTTCGCTGTGGGCGAAGATTTCGCCCGAGTCGTTCGATGGGTCGTGGATGGTGGTCACGCCGAAGGCCAGCGCGGCGTAGTTCACCCAGCTCTGTTGCGGGATGATCTGGTCCGAGCCCATCGAGCCGTGCCAGTGCACGTCGATCAGGCCCGGAATGATGGTCTTGCCGCTCGCGTCGATGGTCTTGGCGCCGGCCGGGATGGTCACCGAGGCCCGCGGCCCGACCGCCTCGATGCGGTTGCCGTTGAGGACGATCACCCCGTCCTCGATCACCTCATCGCCCTTCATGGTGACGATCCGCGCGCCGGTGAAGGCGGTGCGGCCGGCCGGGGCGGCATAGGCCTGGGTGAAGGAGATGTCGGTTCCCTGCTCGGCCGGCTTGGGCAGGTCCTTTGGCGCACCGTCGACGAAGGCGAAGGCGTCCTTCAGGTCGCGGGAATAGAGCTCCGGCCCCATCGACCACCAGAGCTTCTTGGAATCGCCCGACCAGTGGAGGAATTCGCCGGCGTCGCGGGTGACGCGGCTGACCGGGATCGAGCTCGCCTTGGGCGACAGCTCGACCGGCTTGCCGGTGCGCACGAAGGGCGTGACATAGGCGTTGAAGCGCTCGGTCCAGGCGACGTACTTCTCGTCGTGGCTGAGAGCGTACTCGGTTGCGAACTCGCTGATCAGGTGGCTCTGCTCGTCCGAGCCGTCCAGCTCGACCGACTTCAGCGCACGCTTGTTCTCCTCCTCGAAGGTCATGAAGAACACGCGGTCGTTCGCCGCGCCAAACTGCGGCTGCACGCCCTTTTCCGAGATCCGTACCGCCTTGGCCCCGCCCTTGGCCGGCACAGCGTAGAGGCCCGGGTCGCGGCCCCACATCGCCGAGGTCAGGAAGCCATCCGAGACTGCTCGGTATACGACCCTAGACCCGTCCGGACTGAAGGTCGGCTCGACATAGTGGCCCGGCTGGCTCGAGACGACCTTGCCCTCGCCGCCCGCGGCCGGAACCACGCGGACCGTACCGAAGTCCTGATCGTTCCAGGTGGTGTAGACGATCGAGCGGCCGTCGCGCGACCAGGACGGATAGAACTCGAAATGGTCGCCCTGTTTGGTCAACCGCCGAGGCGCGCCGCCCGCCTTCAAGTCCTTGATCCAGAGATGGCCGAGAGCCTGGTAGACGACCTTGGAGCCGTCGGGGCTGACCTCGGTCCAGCGCAACATCTTGACCTTGAAGTCCTTGGGCGCGACCTCGACAGGGAAGCGCACGGCCTCCCGCACCGCGCGGGTTCCCTTGACGTGGAAGGGGATGTCGCCGACCGCCTTGGACCCGACGTCGACCTTGCGGATCTTGCCGCCGGCCCAGAACACGATGGCCTTGTTGTCCGGGGTCCAGGCCATGCTGGGATAGACCCCATGGATCGCCCAGGTTTCCTGCATGTCGCGGTCGAGGCCGTCATAGACCGGCGTCTCGCGCCCCGAGGCGATGTCCATCACGTAGAGCACGGACTTGTAGCGAACGCGGCGGATGAAGGCCAAGGACTTGCCGTCCGGCGACGGGGTCGGGCGGATCGAGCCGCCGGGGCCGGTGATATAGGGCTCGACCTTGCCGGTCTGGCGGTCCAGGCGCTGGATCACATAGATCTGGCCGTTGACGTCCTTGGAGTATTCGAAGACCCCGCCGGGCGTGGAATCGTCGCTGAAATAGAGATAGCGGCCATCCGGGCTGAAGGCCGGTTCGCCGGTGTCCTTCTGCTCGGTGCGCTTCTTGGTGAGCTGGAGGCCGTCGCCGCCGGAGCGGTGATAGAGCCACATCTCGCCCGCCCCCAGCGAGCGGGTCGAGGAGAAGTGCTTGCGGGCGACGATGAACTCGGAGTCCGGCGTCCACGCCGGCTGGCTGAGGAGGCGGAAGCTTTCCTTGCTGACCTGCCTGGCTTCCCCGCCGGCGCGCGGCATCACCCAGATGTTGTCGCCGCCGCCGCGGTCCGAGGTGAAGGCGATCCAGCGGCCATCCGGCGAGTACTTGGCCTGCATGTCCCACGCCATGCCGGTGGTCAGCGCACGCGCCTCGCCGCCGGCGATCGGCATTACGTAGAGGTCGCCTAGCAGGTCGAAGACCACTTCCTTGCCGTCCGGACTGACGTCGACGCTGAGCCAGGTTCCGCTGGTGACGTCGATCGGTACGTCGCGCGTGGCGCCGGGCGGGGCGTTCACGTCCCACTTGGGCGGCTCGGCCTTCCTGGCGTCCTGGGCGTAGGCGGGCGCCGCGAGCACGGCGACGAGGGCTGCGGACAGCAGATGGCGAGCAATCATGGGAACCCCGGCTTTAAGACGGGGCGCACCTTCATCCGAGCGTCACCGGATTGTCGAGTAGGCCGGGGGCAATTTCGCGCTGCACCATCAGATTTGCGACGAAAGACCTGCGCTCGCTCTATCCGCGCGGTGAAAATCCCCCATATCCTGGCTCCGATGGGGCGGAAACGCACCTGGAGCGTTTTCCGCACGACGCTGCTCAGGAGTCCTCGTTCGATGACCGCCGCAAGGCTGACCCCGCCGGCCGCCTCAGCCCTTGAGCTGATCGGCGCCACCCCCATGCTGGAGCTGACCGGGTTCGACACCGGTCCCTGCCGTCTGTTCGTCAAGCTGGAGAGCGCCAACCCAGGCGGGTCGATCAAGGACCGCGTCGCCCGCTCGATGATCGAAGCGGCCGAGGCCGATGGATCGCTCAAGCCCGGCGGGACCATCGTCGAGGCGACCGCCGGCAACACCGGCCTCGGCCTCGCCCAGGTCGGCGTGCTCAAGGGTTACAAGATCCTGTTGGTCGTGCCCGACAAGATGAGCCGCGAGAAGATCCAGCACCTGCGCGCCCTGGGCGTCGACGTGCGCATCACCCGCTCCGACGTCGGCAAGGGCCATCCCGAATACTACCAGGACATGGCCGAGCGGCTGGCCGCCGACATTCCCGGCGCGATCTACATCAACCAGTTCGCCAACCCGGCCAATCCGAAGGCCCACGAGACCACCACCGGCCCGGAGATTCTCGAACAGATGGGCGGGGACATCGACGCCATGGTGGTCGGCGTCGGCTCGGGCGGCACGCTCACAGGACTGGGGCGCTTCTTCGCCAAGACCTCGCCGAAGACCAGGATGGTGCTGGCCGATCCGGAAGGGTCGATCCTGGCGCCGCTGGTCAACACCGGGAAGCTGATCGAGCCCGGCTCCTGGGTGGTGGAGGGCATCGGCGAGGACTTCGTCCCGACCAATTGCGACCTGTCGTTCGTCAGCGCCGCGTACAGTATTCCGGACGCCGAGAGCATCGGGGTCGCGCGCGAACTGCTGACCCGAGCAGGCGTGCTGGGCGGATCCTCGACCGGCGCCCTGCTGGCCGGGGCGCTGCGATACTGCCGCGAGCAAACCGAGCCCAAGCGCGTGGTGACGCTGGTCTGCGACACCGGCGCGAAGTACCTCTCCAAGGTCTACAACGACAGCTGGTTGGCCGAGCAGGGCCTGACCGAGCGCACGCTGCACGGCGACCTGCGCGACCTGATCGCCCGCTCGCCAGCCGAGGGCGCCGCGGTCACCGTCGGTCCGGCCGACACCCTGCTGACCGCCTACAACCGGATGCGGGCGGCCGATGTCAGCCAGCTGCCGGTGCTGGACGGCGGCCGACTGATCGGCCTGATCGACGAGAGCGACCTGCTGGACGCGGTCGAGGATTCCAAGCCCGAGAAGCGGTTCTCCCAACCGGTGGCCGCGGCCATGACCGCCAAGCTCGACACCCTGCAGGCCGGCGATCCGCTGGAGGCGCTGCTGCCGGTTTTCGAGCGCGACCAGGTCGCCATCGTGCTGGACGGACGCGAGTTCGTCGGCCTGATTACCCGTATCGATCTGATCAACTATCTGAGGCGCGCCGCGTGACCGACGACACTCACGGAAAGAACCGCCTGGAATTCTCCACGCGGGCGATCCATGGCGGCCAATCGGTCGACCCGACGACGGGGGCGGTGATGCCGCCGATCTACGCCACCTCGACCTACGCGCAGACCAGCCCCGGCGAGCACAAGGGCTTCGAGTATTCCCGCAGCCAGAACCCGACGCGCTTCGCTTTCGAGCGGGGGATCGCCGACCTGGAGAGCGGGACGCGCGGCTACGCCTTCGCCTCGGGCCTGGCGGCGATTTCCACCTTCCTGGAGGTGCTGGACGCCGGCGCGCACGTGATCGCCAGCGAGGATCTCTACGGCGGCTCGTTCCGGCTGTTCGACAAGGTCCGGCGGCGCACGGCGGGCCTGGAGTTCAGCTTCGTCGACATGAGCGACGTGGCCGCCATCGAGGCGGCCATCCGGCCGCAGACCCGGCTGATCTGGGTGGAGACTCCGACCAATCCGCTGCTGCGGCTGGCGGACCTGGAGGCCATCGCCGCACTCGGCAAGCGGCGGGGGCTGCTGACCTGCGCCGACAACACCTTCGCCAGCCCCTATTGCCAGCGGCCTTTGGAGTTCGGGTTCGACGCGGTGATGCATTCGACCACCAAGTACGTCTCGGGCCACTCCGACATCGTCGGCGGCGCGCTGGTGGTGGGCGCGAACAAGGACCTCGCCGACCAATTGACCTTCCTGCAGAACGCGGTCGGGGCGGTGGCCTCGCCCTTCGACTCGTTCCTGGCCCTGCGCGGGATGAAGACGCTTTCTCTGCGCATGCAGCGCCATTGCGAGAACGCGGCCCGGATCGCCGCCTGGCTGGAGGCGCGGCCGGACGTGGCCAAGGTGATCTATCCGGGCCTCGCCAGCCATCCGCAGCACGATCTCGCCCGCCGCCAGATGGCCGGCGGCTTCGGCGGGATGATCACCGCCGTGCTCGACCGCGACCTTGCGGGCACGGTGCGCATGCTGGAGCGGACGCGCCTCTTCACCCTGGCCGAGAGCCTGGGCGGCGTGGAGAGCCTGATCGAGCATCCGGCGATCATGACCCATGCGTCGATCCCGGCCGAGACGCGGAAACGGATCGGCATCGACGACGGGCTGATCCGCCTGTCGGTCGGCGTCGAGGACGTGGGCGACCTGATCGCCGACCTGGAGCAGGCGTTGGCGTAGCTGCCTAATGCCCCTTGTGGGCGGCCTTGTAGGCGGTGTCCCACGCGACGAATTCGGGACCGTCGATCAGGCCGTTCTTGTCCTTGTCGGCCTTGGCGAATTCGGCGGCCGGCAGCTTGTAGGCGACCCATTCGGCCTTATCGATGCGGTCGTCCTTGCTGGTGTCGGCCGGATGGATGAAGCGGCCCGGCGCCGCACCCGCGGCTCCGGCCGACGCGGCCAGTATGAGGGCGGCCATAACGGTCCTCGTCAATCGCATGTGATGTCCTCCGTTGGGGAGGCGGAGGCTGGCCGCGGCCCATGGCGAAAATGAGCCGCGGCCACCCCTCAGGCGACGGCCGCCCGGCGGCGCCGGACCATCGCGCCCGTCATGAAGAACCCGCCGATCAGCAGGGCCCAGGTCGACGGTTCGGGTACGGCCGCGAGATAGATGTCCCGGGTCGTGAAGCTGCGCGTGGAGTTGAAGACGTCGTAGTCGATGTTCCAACCGATGGCGTCGAACACCGCCAGGTCCAGCGAAGTCACGCGCCCCATCTGCCCGTAGGCCACGGTCGGATCCATCATGCCGAGTTGCGGGAAGCCGGGGATGTTGTCCTTCCAGTGCGAGGCCTGCCAGCCGTCGCCGTTATACGCGCCGGTCGAGAAGTAGCCGTTCTGATAGGCGCTCTTGCCGTCGATCGAGAAGAAGGCGTCGGCTCCCACCGACCAGTCAAGGCCGGCGCCGCTCGGATCGCTGCTGTAGCGGAAGAGGTCCATCACGGAACCGACCGCATAGTCGTTGAGATTCAGCAGGCCGAGGTCGGGATCATCGGCCAGCGGCCCGTCGGGCGCGCCCAGGACGTCGTAGATGTCCACGCCGCTAGTGAAGCCGAGCACATGGCCGATCTCGTGGATGGCGACGCTTAGGAAGTCGATCGAATTGGCCGAGATGCCATCTCCGGCGTTGAAGTCGAAGTTATACTGATTGCTGAACTGGATGGTCCCGTCGGCCGTCGAGCCGAACCCGCCAAAGCCCAGGGCCTTCAGGTTCGCTGAATTGGCGTCGAGGAAGCTGTTGTTGGCGCTGCCGTCGATATCCAGCACCCGAACCCCGGTATCGACCCCTTCGCCGGTTGGCAGTTTGGGCCCCGAGGTGGTGACGTCCAGGGCGCCCCAGCCGTATTCGCCAGGCTTCAGGGCCGGCAGGTTCGCCCCGGCGATGGCGTCGATCTTCGAATTGCCGCCCGAGGCGAGCTGCCCCTTGATCAGCTCGATCGGCGCGACCGCGGAATTGCTGCCGGCCTGACCGAGGACGCCCGGGTCGAGCTGCTTGAAGCCGACGTCCAGATTGATGACGACGTCGTTGGTGAGCCGGCGCGACCAAAACTCGGCCGCGATGCTGAAGCCACGATAGGCGTCGCTGCCCGCGCCGACGCCCCCCAGGTCGTTGAGGACGATGGTGGCCGCTGGGGCCGGCGTGGCCGCCAGGAGTCCGAGCACCGCCACGCCCGATACCAACAGGTATTTCATGATTTCCCTCCGCAGGCGCTCGGGCGTCGAGCATGCGAAGGCCCCCGCCCGGTCGTTAACCAAGCCGAGCCTGGATCACCCTCGGTTGAACAGCAACAATATTCTATTGTAGAGCTTATTTTGAGTTTATTGTCGCAAGTATACGCTCTGGATGCTCAAGCTTTGCTCGGTCCGCTGCGGCAAGCATGCGAGCCGACTGATTTCCGTTAACTCATTCGCCAGCTGCGAAAGCCCGCAAAAGGCGCTTGCTCCTATAGCGGCTGTAGGATGCAAGGCCGCGTCATGGTTCGGTACGGATCGATCGAGGGGCTGCGGCGCATGGGGGCGATTCTCGCCCTCGTGGCGCTCGTGCTGCTCGTCATGCTTGGCCAGCCGAGCGAGGCGAGGCCCCTGCTCGATGCGCCCGGCGCCCCCGCCCTGGAGCAGAACCACGCGGGCGATCCCGACGGCGGCCATCATCCGCCTGGCGCCCATTGCGCCAGCCACTGCGCGGGCCATGCGACCGGCGCCGCAGCCGAAACGGCCCTCGCCCCGGCGCCGCCGCGGGCCCTGCGCTTCACCCCCGGCGAGGAGATCGAGCCGGAAGCCCTGAGCGCCCGACCGCCGATTCGCCCGCCCGCAGCCTGACGTCCGGCGCTCGCCGAGCGCCCCCTATCGTCAAGTTTTGCACCGGGAATTCCACAATGTTGCCGATTCACACCCGCCTGGCGGCCCTCGTGGCCGCAGGCGGCCTGGCGTCCGCAGGTCCGGCCCTGGCCGAAACCGCGCCGCCCTTCCCCGACCTGCTGGCCAGGTCGGCCGACGCCCCCGCCCGGCTCGAAAGCCGCGCCGGGGTCGACGCGGCCGAGGGCCGCCTCCTCCAGTCCCGCGCCTGGCGCAATCCCGAGCTTTCGCTCGGCGTGGAAAACTTCGCCGGCAAGGGCCCGCTCGAAGGCTTCGACGCCGCCGAGACCACGCTCTCGCTTAGCCAGACGCTCGAACTGGGCGGCAAGCGCTCGGCGCGCATCGCCGGCGCGACCCAGGGGCTGAAGCTGGCCCGCGCCCAGGACATCCAGGCGCGCGCCGACTACGCCGCGGCCCTGGCCCTGGCCTATGCCGAGGCGGAAGCCGCCGACCGCCGAGCTGACCAGGCCGGAGATCTGCTGGCCGCCGCCCAGGCCGACGCCCGCGCCGCGCGCCTGCTGGTCGAGGCCGGCAAGGAGGCTGAACTGCGCGCCCTGCAGGGTCAGGCCGAGGCCCAGGCCGCCGAAGCCGCCGTCGAGGAGGCGAAGGCCGCGCGCGAAGGCGCCTTCGCCAGACTTTCCGCCCTGGCCGGGGCCGAGCGGCCGTTCGACGCCCTGGCCGCAAGCCTACTGGACGCCGAGCCGCCGGCCGCGGCCCCCGCGCCGGGCGCGGCGCCCTCGATCCTGGCCGCAGAAGCCGACCGTGACCGGGCCCAGGCCCAGGTTCGGGTGGAGCGACTGGCCGCTCTGCCGGAGCTGACGCTGTCCGCAGGCGTTCGCCGGTTCGCCGGCGACGACTCCACCGCCTTCGTCGCCGGGGCGGCCCTGCCGCTGCCGCTGTTCGACCGCAACCGCGGGAACACCGCCGCTGCGCGCGCCGACCTGCGCGCCGCCGAGGCCCGGCTGGCGCGAATCCAGTTGGAGGCGCAGGCCGACCTGGCCGCGGCCCGCGCTCTGGCTCGCGGGGCCGCTGCGCGGGTGGGCGCGGCCCAGTCCGGCGAAGCCGCCGCCGCCGAGGCCTACCGCCTGTCGCGCATCGGCTACGAGGCCGGCCGCCTGCCGCTGATCGAACTGACCGCCGCGCGCCGGGCCCTGGCCTCGGCGCGCCTGCAGGCGCTGGAGGCGCGGCTGGCCCGCGTCCGCGCCGAGGCCGAAGCCGCCCGCCTGGCCGGCAAGCCCCCGTTCGGAGCCTGACATGATCAAGATCGACAGAAGGGCTCTGCTGAGCGGAGCCGCCATCCTCGCCGCCCTGGCCGCCGGCTACGGCCTGGCCAGTCTGCGGCCGCCGGCCGCCGAGACGCCGCACGAAGAGGCCGCGGCCGAGGCCAAGACCGAGGAGGGCCGCATCGAGATCTCGACCGCCGACGCCTCGGCCGCAGGGATCGCTGTGGTCACGGTCGGCCGTGGCGGCGGATCGGATGTGCGCCTGACCGGCCGGGTCGAGGCCGCACCCGACGCCCGCGCCGTGGTCGCCGCCCCCGTCGCCGGCGTGGTCGAGCGCGTGCTGGTCTCGCCCGGCGTCCAGGTCGGGGCCGGCGGAGGTCTGGTGCTGATCCGCAGCGCCGACGGCGCCCTCGCGAGCGCCGAAGCCGTCGCCGCCGGGGCAGAGGCCGAGGCCGCCCAGGCGGCCCTGGCCCGCGAGAGCCGGCTGCTGAAGGAAGGCGTCACCGCCCGCCAGGACTTCGAGGCCGCCCGCGCCGCCGCGGCCCGGGCCAGCGCCCAGGCCGCCGCCGCCCGCGCCCGCGTCACCGCCTCCGGCTCGCCGGGCGTGAACGGCCGAGCGACCATCCGCAGTCCGATCGCCGGCCTCGTCACCGGAGTGCAGGTCGCGCCCGGCGGCTTCGTCGCCCAGGGCGCGCCG
Source organism: Phenylobacterium sp. (assembly GCF_041919955.1). GTDB lineage: Bacteria > Pseudomonadota > Alphaproteobacteria > Caulobacterales > Caulobacteraceae > Phenylobacterium. Next base: position 19,486 of record NZ_JAYRSU010000031.1, read on the forward strand.
GTGGCGGAGGTCTCCGACCCGCGCCGTCTGGAGGTGGTCTTCAACGTCCCGGCGGACGCCGCCGCCAAGCTGAAGGTCGGTGCGCCGCTTAACCTGATCGGGCCGGATGGCCGCGAGGTCGCCGCGACCATCATCGGCCTGGCGCCGCTGGCCCAGGGCGCGACCGGCGCCGCCGTGGTCCGCGCCCGGCCCGACCGCGACGGCCTGACGCCCGGTGCGGCCGTCAGCGCCCAGGCGTCCGCCGACGGCGAGGGCCTGCCCAGCGTGCCGAGCGAAGCGGTCCAGACCCTCGAAGGCCGCTCTGTCGTGTTCGTGGCCGAGCCGGGCGGCTTTCGCCTCCGCTCTGTGACCGTCGGCCGCTCGGGCGGCGGACAGACCCAAATCGTCACGGGTCTGAAGGGCGGCGAGACCGTCGCCGGCCGCGGCGCCTTCGTTCTCAAGGCCGAGCTCGCCAAGGGCGAAGCCGAGCACGGGCATTAGGGAGCGATCGCCATGCTGAGCAAGGTCGTGGCGCTGTCCGTGCGCCACAGATTCGCGGTCCTACTGCTGGCCGCCCTCATCGCCGTCTTCGGCGCCTTCGAACTTTTCCGCCTGCCGATCGACGCGGTGCCGGACATCACCAACCGCCAGGTCCAGGTGACCACCGTCGCCCCCGCCCTGTCGCCAGAAGAGATCGAGCAGCGGGTCACCTACCCGCTCGAAACCGCCCTGACCGGCATTCCGGGCCTGGTCGAGACCAGGTCCATTTCACGCAACGGCTTCTCGCAGATCACCGCGGTCTTCACCGACGCCACCGACATCTATTTCGCCCGCAACCAGGTGGCCGAGCGAATGGCCGGGGCGCGCGACGATCTGCCCGCCGGCGCGGAGCCGGCCATGGCCCCGATCACCACCGGCCTGGGCGAGGTGATGATGTGGACCGTCAAGATGGCCCCGGCCAAGGGCGTCAGGCCTGGCCAGCCGGGCCCGCAACCCGACGGCGCCTACATCACCCCCGAGGGCGAGCGCCTGACCAGCGAAATGGCCAAGGCGACCTATCTGCGCACCGTCCAGGACTGGATCATCACGCCCCAGCTCAAAACTGTGCCGGGCGTCGCCGGGATCGACGTCATCGGCGGCTACGTCAAGAAGTACGCCGTGCGGCCAGACCCCGCCCGCATGACCGCCTATGGCGTGGGCCTGAACGAGGTGGTCGAGGCGGTCGAGCACGCCAACACCGTGGCCGGCGCCGGCTATGTCTCACGCGGGGGCGAGGCCTATGTGGTGCGCGCCGACGCGCGGGTGACCTCCATCGAGGATCTGGCCGCCGCCCCGATCAAGAACCGCGCCGGTCTGGTGGTGCGGGTCTCGGACGTCGCCACCGTCGAGATCGGCCAGGCCGCACGCCTTGGGGCGGCCCAGCAGAACGGCGAGGAGGTGGTGATCGGCACGGCCCTGATGCTGGCCGGCGAGAACAGCCGCACCGTCGCCCATGCGGTCGGACAGCGGCTGGACACGATCAAGGCCTCGCTGCCGCCGGGAATCGAGGCCAAGGCCGTACTCGACCGCACCGCCCTGGTCGACCGCACCATCGCCACCGTGAGAACAAGCCTCGCCGAAGGCGCCCTGCTGGTGATCGTGGTGCTGTTCCTGCTGCTGGGGAACGTCCGTGCGGCGATCATCACCGCCCTGGTCATCCCGCTGGCCTTCCTGTTCGGCGTGATCGGCATGAACCGGTTCGGGGTGTCGGGGAACCTGATGAGTCTGGGCGCCCTCGACTTCGGCCTGCTGGTCGACGGGGCCGTGGTGGTGGTCGAGAACACCCTGCGCCGCCTGACCCTGCGCCGCCAGGGCGAGGGCCGCGACCTGACGCTCGCAGAACGAATGGACGAGGCCGTGGCCGCCGCGCGCCAGATGGTGCGGCCGGCCGCCTACGGCCAGGCGATCATCCTGCTGGTCTACGCCCCGCTGCTGGCGCTCGAGGGCGTCGAGGGCAAGATGTTCCACCCAATGGCCGCGACGGTCATGCTGGCCCTGGCCGGCGCCTTCGTCCTGACCTTCACCCTGGTCCCGGCCCTGGCCGCCCTGCTGATCAAGCCGCCGGCCCACGAGCACCAGTCCAAGGCCGAAACCCTGGCCCGCAACCGGCTGGAGCCGCTGGTCCGCGCCGCGGTCGCCTATCCGAAGCGCGTGGCCATGGGCGCGGGGGCGGCGGTGGTGGTCGGCCTCGTCGTCTTCAGCCTGCTGGGGCGCGAGTTCATTCCGACGCTCGACGAGAAGGACGTTCTGGTCCAGGCGATCCGCGTACCCAGCGCCTCGCTGGAACAGTCGCTGGAGATGCAGGCGCGGCTGGAAAAGGCGCTGATGAAGGTCCCTGAGATCGAGACGGTCTTCTCCAAGACCGGCACGGCCGAGGTCGCCACCGATCCGATGCCGCCCAGCATCTCCGACACCTTCGTGATCCTGAAGGACCGCAAGCAATGGGCCGACCGCAGCCTTACCAAGGATGAGGTCGTCGCCAAGATCGAGACGGTCGCCAGCGGCCAGATCGGCAACGCCTACGAGTTCACCCAGCCGATCCAGATGCGGTTCAACGAGCTGATCTCCGGCGTGCGTTCCGACGTGGCGGTGAAGGTCTATGGCGACGACTTCAACGAGATGGAGGCCACCGCCGAGAAGATCGCCGCCGCACTGCGCGGCGTGCGCGGCGCGGCGGACGTGAAGGTCGAGCAGGTCTCGGGCCTGCCGATGATGACCGCCCAGGTCGACCGTTCGGCCGCCGCCCTGCACGGGGTCCACGCCGCCGACGCGGCCGACGCGGTGCAGATCGCGCTGGCTGGCCGCACGGCGGGACGCGTCTACGAAGGGGACCGGCGCTTCGACGTCATGGTCCGCCTGCCCGAAGCGGCCCGCAACGACCTGACGGTCGTGGCCCAGACGCCGCTGGCGGTGAACGACGGGGCGGTGATGGTGCCGCTCGGCTCGGTCATCTCCTTCCAGCCCGGCGAGGGGCCGAACCAGATCAGTCGCGAGAACGGCAAGCGGCGCATCGTCGTCCAGGCCAATGTCCGCAGCCGCGACCTGGGCGGTTTCGTCACCGAGGCGCGCGCGGCGGTCGACCGCGAGGTCAAGCTGCCGTCCGGCGCCTGGCTGGATTGGGGCGGCCAGTTCGAGAACCTGCAGCGCGCCCAGGCGCGGCTGGCGATCGTGGTGCCGCTGGTGTTCGCGACCATCGCCGTGCTGCTCTACTTCGCGCTCGGCTCGGCGGCTCAGGCCGCCCTGGTGTTCGCCTGCGTGCCTCTGGCCCTGGTCGGCGGAGCGCTGGCCCTACTGCTGCGCGGCATGCCGTTCTCGGTCTCGGCGGCGGTCGGCTTCATCGCCGTCTCGGGCGTCGCGACCTTGAACGGCCTGGTGCTGATCCAGGCCATCCGCGAGCGGATCGAGTCCGGCATGGCGCCGAACGCGGCGGCGGTGGAGGGCTCCATGGCCCGCCTGCGCGCCGTGCTGACAACCGCCCTGGTCGCGGTGCTGGGCTTCATGCCCATGGCGCTGGCCAGCGGCGCGGGGGCCGAGGTGCAGAAGCCTCTGGCCACCGTCGTCATCGGCGGCCTGATCACCGCCACCCTGTTGACCCTGGTCGTCCTGCCGGCCTTCGCCAGCCGGGTGATCGGGCAGGCGGCGCGGAAAGCGGCGGAAGGTGCGGAGGCGGCGACCTAGCCTTCCTCCCCCGCCGCGCAGAGGCGGAAACTATCGCGGCGCGAGGTTGAGGACGACTTCCCCGTCTTCGACGTGGACGATCACCACGCCGAGGGCCGGGCCGTCGTCGATCTGCAGGATCAGGTTCTGGCCCTTGTAGTCGGCGAGGTCCTTGCCGCTGACCGGCCGCGCCTTGGCGATGAACGACAGGATGGCGTTCTGGGCGTGCTCGATGGTGGCCTCGAAGGCCACCGCCTCCAGCGGCTCTTCCATGGTGCCGAGGACCCCGGTCCCGTGCTTCGTCGAATAGACCATCGTCCTACCTCATCAGCTTGAGCGCGCCGGTCACGGCGTCGATGCGCGCGATCTCGTCTGGGCCGATCCCGACGCAGGTCGGGGTTCCCGCCGCCACGACGGTGCGGCCGGCGTCGCGGATCACCATGGCCGGCAGGCCCGCTTCCTCGGCCTGCCGCGCCAGTTCGAACAGCTCCTCCTCCGAACCGCAGCGCAGCACCACCTTGGGCATACCGACCCGGAACCAGGCGGACTGCTTCTCGGCCGGCGCGTTCAGCAGCGCGCCGACGGCGGCGTGCGCCACCTGGGCCGCCATCTTGCCCGGCGGCAGGGCGAGCGCCTCGTTGACGACGATGACCTGCTTCATGGCCCAGCCTTTCGACCGAGCGACCGTCCAAGGCAAGCGCCGGAGTCGCGCATTATGAAGAACGATGTTATACCAAGCTGAGCCGGAGGGAGCGCTTCAACAGGAGGTCTCCAGTATGCAACGGCATCATCTCTCCATTTTCGGTTCGGCCGCCCTGGTGTTCGCCGCATCGGGCGCCCTCGCCCAGCCGGCGATGCAGGGGCACGCCATGATGAAAGGCGAGAGCAGGGGCGACGATCATCTGATCGCCAGCGCCATGACCGCCGCCCCGCCCGCCATCGCCGGGGACGCGACCATCGTGGCGCCCGACGCCAAGGGCGCCATGCGGGTGGTGCGCAAGGGCGCCGGCAACTTCACCTGCATGCCCGACAACCCGGTGACGCCGGGGCCGGACCCGATGTGCGGCGACGCCAACGCGATGGCCTGGGCGATGGCCTGGATGGAGCACAAGACGCCCGTCGGCGATAAGCCCGGCTTCATGTACATGCTGTCCGGCGGCACGGACGCCAGCAATACCGACCCCTATGCGACCAAGCCGGACGGCGACTGGGTGTCGACCGGCCCGCACGTGATGGTCGTCGGCTCGCAGGCCATGCTGGCCGGCTATCCCAGCGGGGCCAGGCCCGACACTACCAAGCCCTATGTCATGTGGGCCGGCACGCCCTACGCCCACCTGATGATCCCGGTTAAGTAGCGGCGGAAATCGGCGGCGCGCGGCGGGCCGATCGGCTAAGCTGGCCACATGACCGACGAGCCCGACGCCCCGCCGAACGAAACCCCGATCCAGCGCGCCCTGCGGCTGAAGAAGGCGGCCATCGAGGCCAAGCCCAAGCCGCCGCGCGGCGGACGTTTCCAGCGCGAGCAGGCGGCGGCCGCCCGCTCGGCCTCCAAGTCCAAGCCCTGGATGACCCGCTAGAGCCCGTTCCATTCGGCCCGAGTCGGCCCGAATGGGACAAGATCTAGGGTTTGGCGATCAGGTGCTCGGCCAGGGCGTGGTAGGCCGGCAGCGACAGCGGATCGAGATAGATGTTGCTGGCCTTGGGGTTCGACGCGAAGCGGACGATCGACATCTCCGCCTTCGGGTCGACGTAGCAGGCCTGGCCGTGGACGCCGCGGGCCATATAGGCGCCGTGGCTGTTGTGGGTGACCCACCACTGATCGTGATAGCTCCAGCCCTTCAGGTTCTCATAGCCGGCCTTGGCGAAGTGCTCTGGCCGCGCGCCGCCCGCGATCTCGGCCACCACGGCGGCGGGCACGACCTGCTTGCCGTTCCAGCGGCCGCCTTGCCGCATCATGTCGCAAAACCGGGCAAAGTCGCGCAGCGACAGGTTCAGACCGCCGGCCGCATAGGCCGCGCCGACCGAGTCGACCTGGATATAGGCGTCCTGCTCCATGCCCAGCGGCGCCCAGAACCGCTCGCTGAGCTGCTGGGCCAGCGGCTTGCCGCCGACCCGCTGCACGAGCCAGCCGGCGACCTCGGTGTTCACGCTCTTGTAGGTGAAGCCCTCGCCGTGCGCCCCGGCCTTCTTCAAGGTCTTGAGATAGTCGTAGCTGGTGGTCGGGCCGCTGTAGCCGGGCGGCCGCGGCAGCAGGCCAGCGGCGCGGACGAAGTCCCAGGCCGGCGAGTTGGGGTCGGTGTAGACCTCGGAATATTCCAGGCCCGTGGTCATATCGAGCACCTGGCGCACGGTGGCGTCGCCGAAGGCGCTGCCGGCCAGCTCGGGAATGTACTTGGTGACCAGGGCGTCGGGATCGAGCCTGCCCTCGGCGACCTGCATGGCCGCGATGGTTCCGACGAACGACTTGGTCACCGAGTGGGCGATGTGCGTCCCCTCGGGCTTCAGGGCGCCGAAGTAGCGCTCGTAGACGATCTTGCCCCGGTGCATGACCAGGATGCCGTCGACATAGTTGGCGTCCAACGACTGGCGCCAGGTCATGGGCGCGGCGCCGCCCAGCGGGGTGAAGCTCACCGCATCGAGGTCGGCGCGCTCGGCCTTGGGCAGGGCGCTGACCGGGCCCGGGCCGCGGGCGATGATCGCGGTCGGGAACAGCTCGCGCCAGTGCGAGAACGTCCAGCGGATCTGCGGGAAGGTCAGGAAGGTCGAGTCGGCGAAACGGATCGTCCGCTCGGGCGGCGGCGGCGAACCGACCATCCAGCCCATGGCGACCGGATCGCTGGCCTTCGCATCCAAGGGTTCCTGAGCCGCCGCCGCGCCGGTCATGACCATCGCCAGGGCTCCCGCCAGCGCCGCCTTCCGACCCATCAGCGGATCTCGCTCAGCACCGCGGCCTCGGCGGAGTCGATGTATTCGTCCAGGCGGGTGATCACCCCGTCCTGCATGCGGATGACGCAGCAGGCCGACATCGAGAACGCCCGCCCGTCCGGCAGGGCGCCCTCCAGAACATGCTGCTGCAGATAGCCGTCGCTCAGCGGCTCGCGCCGTACGATCCGGTACTTGCGGTCGGTCATCTTGCGCATGAACCAGGCCAGCACCCGGAGGTTCTGGTCGACCGTCTGCTCCACCCGGTCGTTGTTGTGCCAGATCTTGGCGTCGGGGGCGTAGCAGGCGCGCACCGCGTCGGCGTCGCCCGCCTCGATGGCGGCCACGAACCGGTCGGCGAAGGCCATGACGTCTTCGGACATGCGTTTTCTCTCCCTGGCCCGGACCATAAGTTCGTTTTTGCAAGTCATCAAGCCAACTGTTTGGTCGACCCGATGGCGCGGTTCGTCGCCTGAGGCGCGAACGGTGTTTTTCTTGGGCTCGAAGCACCCTAGGGTTGCGAGGACGCCGGGCCAGGGGCTGGTCCGGCGCCATCCTCCCCACGCTCTCAAATCTGTTGGATCACATGAAAGCCATCGTTCGCACGCTCGCGGCCGTCGCCGCATTCGCCATGGCCGGCTCAGCCGCCCAAGCCGCCAATGTCGCCGTTTCCGGCGTCACCGCTTCGAGCACCTACTACACCTACAATGTCCAGAACCTGATCAACGGCTCGGGCCTGACGGGCGGCGTGCACGACGGCGACTACACGCACAAATGGATGACGGACCAGAGCCAGACCGGCTGGCTCGTGTTCGATCTGGGCTCCAGCTACAACCTGACCGGAACCGACATCTGGAACTACAACGGCGGCTGCTGCGGCGAAGGCCGTTCGGCCAAGGACCTGCGGATCTCGACCTCGCTGGACGGCGTGACCTACACCACGCTCGGCGACTACGTGCTCGGCAACACCGCGGCCTCCGACTTCACCGCCCAGCAGATCGCGTTCTCGTCGCTGGCCCGCTACGTGCGCTTCGACCTGTTCTCGAACTACGAAGACGGCATCTACACTGGTCTCTCGGAAGTGCAGTTCCAGGGCGCGAGCGCCGGCGCGGTTCCGGAACCGGCTGCCTGGGCGATGATGATCACCGGCTTCGGCCTGGCGGGCACGGCCCTGCGCCGTCGCCGCAGCATCGCCGCGGCCGCCGCTTAGCGACCTCTAACGGCGCCGGCGGTCCGCCGCCGGCGCCGTGACTTCGATCTTTCGCCCGAAACAGGCTAAGGGCTGAGCCTGCGAGCAACGGACAGGCGAAACCCATGAGCGTCGTAGCGGCTTGTGTTTATGGGGGCGGGCGCCGGGTGCGGGAAATCGACCTGACGCGGCCCGAGTCGCTGGACATGGCGCCGGGCGAGTTCGCCTGGATCGGCCTGTTCGAGCCGACCCTGGACGAGCTGCACGTCCTCCAGCACCGCTTCGGCCTGCACCCCCTCGCCGTCGAGGACGCCCAGAGCGCCCACCAGATGCCCAAGGTCGACATCTACGGCGACCAGCTGTTCGTGACCGCGCGGACCGCCCACCTGCAGGACGACAAGATCGGGTACGGCGAGACCGACATCTTCGTCGGCGCCGACCACATCATCACCGTCCGCCACGGCTCGGCCCGCAGCCACACCGAGCTGCGCGCGCAGCTCGAGGCCGCGCCCAGCCACCTGAAGCACGGCGTCGACTACGTGCTGCACGCCGTCCTCGACTACATCGTCGACGGCTACTTCCCGATCGTCGATGCGATCGAGGAAGAGGTGCTGGAGATGGAGCGCTCGGCCCTCGACGCCTTCCTCAGCCGCGCCGAGATCATGCGGATCTTCAGCCTGCGCCGCGACCTGATGCGCTTCGGCCGCATCCTGGGCCCCATGGAGGAGGTGGCGAGCCGCCTGGAGCATCACGACATGCCCTGCGTCGACGCCGAGGTGCGCCCCTATTTCCGCGACGTGAGCGACCATGTGCGCCGCGTCGCCTCCCGCGCCGACGGCCTGCGCGAGGTGCTGTCCTCGGTGTTCGAAGCCAGCTCCCTGCTGGAGCAGCAGCGCCAGGGCATCATCACCCGCCGCCTCGCCGCCTGGGCCGCCATCCTGGCCGTGCCGACCGCCATCGCCGGCATCTACGGCATGAACTTCGACGTCATGCCCGAGCTGCGCTGGAAGTTCGGCTACTTCCTGATCCTCGGCCTGATCGCAGCAGCGTGCCTGTTCCTCTACACCCGGTTCAAGCGCGCGGGCTGGCTCTGAGGGGGATTCGCGCAACCAGAGTTCCCCCTTTGTTCTTGACGCTCGCCGACGTTCGGTGACAACTCTTCGAGAGGACTCAGCCGGACGTCGCAAATGACCATTGAAGCGCTCATTGAGGCCGTTCCACCGCCCGTCACGCCACAGACAACCTTCGACGGCCCCTGGGAACCGATCGAGGCTGAGTTGGGGACGCCGCTGCCCCAGGACTATAAGGACTTCGTGCGCCTCTACGGATACGGGAATTTTCTGGAGATCATCGGCATCCACGTCCCGACATCGACAAGCCCTTACGTTCGGCTGGTCCCGCAAGTCCCCGCGATTTGCTACGCTCTCCGCGGAGAGGAAGATCGGCCGTATCCGCTGTGGCCGGAACCCGGCGGACTGATTCCTTTCGGAAAAACCGACTTCGGAGACTTCCTCTGCTGGCTGCCGCATGGCGAGCCGAAGGATTGGGGCGTCGTGGTCTATGATCGTGGCTTCGGGGGGTTCGAGGCGTTCGATTGTAGCCTGACGACATTCCTTGCGGGCCTGGCGACCGGAGAACTTCTCCCGAAGGAGTTTCCCACCAACCTCCTGCCATGCGACGAGCCATTCGCACCCCAGCCCGCTTGAACACCAGCGCCCGGTGGCGGCGTCCCAGCAATTTATAAGATCAGGGAATGGCGGAGAGGGTGTCCGACCATTGGCGTTGTTTTAACTAGCGAATTTTTCACCTCGCCGCGCCTTCCTACAAATCCGACTACAGATCGCTCGACGGCCCCGTTACGAGCCGTCGAGCAACGATGACCATCACTGGCCGGTCGTCATTCCTTCAAGCTCCGCGGCACGCTTCATCGTCATGCTGAGGTGGCAGCTATCCACAAGGAGCAAATCCATAGTCCCACCTTCCAGGTTTTCTTGGCATTTGGCGTCACGATGTTTGATCCAAGTGCGCTGGGCGTTCCTCAGCGCAACCTTTTGGCTCTCGTCACGCACTGCCATCGCGGCCTTGTAAGCGGCATTTAGCCGAGCGTCCTGGCGCACGTATTCCGCATCATTGCAGTCTCTCATTTCGACGGTCACGCCGCCGGAAGCGTCCATGCAGCGATTGTACTCCGCACTGTAGCTTTCCTCGACGTCGGCCGACGACGCAGCTTCCTTTTCAGCACTAGCAGGAACGATGGCTTTGACTGGTTTGGTAGCTCCTGCGCTTTCGAGAGCCGCCTTCAGGCGCTGCTGGGCTGCGTCATCCGCTTGTGCCTGCCTAACACCGCGCGCGATCTCTTTCACAATCGCGATGTTCACGCGATCCGCGGCGATGCTGGCGTCTGTGGAAACGATGAACTCCTTATCGTCAGCGGCAGACGGGCTAACGACGTAGACGATCTCCTTTTCGAAATGCTGCGTCGGTCCCCCGATATCTGCCGACATCTTACTAGTTGCGCGGCAGGTTAGGCGCTTAACGCTCATATCCACGGACGCGAGCGTGATCATATCGACGGTAAACGGCGGCAAGGTCATTTTGGAAATCTCGACCGCACCCACCGGCAGGATTAGGCCAGCTTCATCGCCCTTCGGCGTTCCGATAAGTCCTTCAAGCACCTTGAGCACGTCGGGGTGCGCGCACGCCTTTGCGTCACCCGAGCTAATGAGCGCTATCGGATTCGCGTCGGCAAGCTTGACTTCGCTCTTCCCACACGAAGCCAACGCCAGCGCGAATGCAATCACGACGCCCTTGGTTTTACCCCTATCCACCACCCAACTCCCCTACCGAACAGCTCAGCTTTAAGTGCTCAAAATAACCCGATATGGGTTATCCCAAAATAGGTTTTAGCGGAGAGGTCGCATCCATTGAGCGACCGTCATGGCGTCCGCCCTATTTTCCGAGCGATACGCAGCAGTAGTTGAAGAGCTGGCCGCCTCGCGGAGGGCAGCGGGAGTGACTCAAGCAGAGTTGGCTGCGCGGCTAGAAAGGCCGCAGTCGTTCGTTTCAAAAATCGAGCGGCAGGAGCGTCGTATCGATCCCGTGGAGTTTTACGATTGGGCAAGCGCATTGGGCATTTCGCCTACGGCGCTTTTCGAAGCTGTCATAAGCCGGATGCGAGCACCCCGTCCTGACTAGATGCGCCGTTAATTTTGCGGAGCCCTTAGTTAGCCGCTTTGTACGCCGCTAGCGTACGTCTGCGCTTCGCTAGCGCGTTACGAGCGCCGTTAATTTTGCGGAGCCCTTAGTTAGCCGCTTTGTACGCCGCTAGCGTACGTCTGCGCTTCGCTAGCGCGTTACGAGCGCCGTTAATTTTGCGGAGCCCTTAGTTAGCCGCTTTGTACGCCG
>NZ_JAYRSU010000031.1:30776-37433 GCF_041919955.1 Phenylobacterium sp.
CTAGCGTACGTCTGCGCTTCGCTAGCGGCTTTGGCATAAAATAATTAAACGCTGCACTTCATTAGCGTGGAAAATCAGATACAATTAATCGCAGCGTTTAATAACAGGGTTTCCGATGTCCGCGACCGCCGTTGTCCAAAAAGATCGCGCTGGACGCTATGTGCGTCAAACAACCGGATATTCCGCCTTCATACCCAACCCACTACCGCCCCGCGACATCGCTATCGATAGCGAGATGCAAACGCTGCTGTCGCGAGCAGATCGGGCCCTCGGGCGTTTGGACGGGTCTATCCAAACGCTTCCAAATCCCGACCTATTTGTCTTCATGTACGTTCGGAAAGAAGCCGTTCTATCTAGCCAAATTGAAGGAACTCAATCGTCCCTAGCAGATGTTCTCGAAGTTGAAGCTAGCGTTTTCGATCCGCAGCATCCAAGCGATGTCGGCGAAGTCCTAAACTACGTTACCGCAATGAATTATGGCCTTAATAGGCTAACGGAACTTCCACTGTGCGTACGGCTTATAAAGGAAATTCACAACGAACTTTTACACAACGTAAGGGGTCGTGAAAAAAATCCGGGGGAAATACGAACTTCACAAAACTGGATCGGACCCGGTGGATGCACACTCCAGAACGCGACATTTGTTCCGCCGCCACCTCATGAAGTTATGAGTGCATTATCCGATCTAGAAACATTCATGCACAGCGACGCGCAGATACCGGCCCTCATCAAGATCGGCCTTATCCACGCACAGTTCGAAACAATACATCCGTTTCTTGATGGCAACGGCCGCATCGGCAGATTGCTAATAACCTTCCTATTGATGCAAAGCGAAATATTGCTCAAGCCTGTTTTGTACATATCCCACTATTTTAAGAGAAATAGGTACGAGTACTATGAAAAACTCCAATCTGTTCGCGACAATGGCGACTGGGAAAATTGGATAAAATTCTTCCTCAAGGGAATTGCAACCGTCAGCCTAGAGGCGACGGAAACAGCGCGCAGCATTGTCGGGTTACGTGAAGAACATAGGGCACTAGTTACATCACGCTTCGGACGGGCAGCAGGAAATGGCCTCACCATTTTGGAGACTCTTTTTAGAAGCCCCATTATAACAGTTGGACAGGTTCAAAAAACTCTCAAGATAACATACCCGCCAGCAAATGGACTAGTTCAAAGATTTGTGGATGCTGGCATCCTATTCGAAATCACCGGTCAGGAGCGATACCGGGTTTATCAATACAGCCCTTATATCAATCTATTTGCGGAAAATAGGGAAGAGCCGCAGTTGGATCACGGCCCCTCTCAGGGATAACAACATGTGGTCGAGCTCCCTCGACCACATGCCGATCTAAGGCCAAGCTGGCATCGCCCCACCTCGCTCGCCCCTCGACGCGTGCCTGCGCTCTCGGGAAAATGCGAGCCACCCTTTTTGGTGCGAAACGCCCGCCCTAGCCAATGGCAATTACGCCGTTTTGCCAACGACCATCGCTAGCGCTTGAAGCGCCACCAGCGCACAAACGTAGCCTTGCGCTTCGACAATAGCCGGCTAGCCTCGGATTGCGTGGATAGGGAGTTATTCGAGGTGCGCCTTCGAGTTCTGCTAGCGATTTTGCTCGCCCTAGGAACTGGCCGCGCAAATGCAGTAGAAATGCAGTTCTCAATGGCTGAGGATGCCGGGGTACACTTTCTCTATCGCCAAACGCTGGGAAGTGGGCGCTATCGAATTTATGCAGACGGCGATATCGACGTGGACGCAGCTCAGCGGTTGCGTGAATTTGCTGTCCGCCGACGCGTGGAGCATGCAGTTGTCCTACTCAACTCCCGCGGCGGCTCCTTAGTCGGCGGCATAATGCTCGGCGAAACCATCAGGAAACTAGGATTTGACACATCCGTTGCCGAAGGGGCGGCCGATTTCGTCACGGAACGACCAGGCGTCTGTGCCAGCGCCTGTGCATATGCATATGCCGGGGGTGTGAGCCGGTATCTCCCAACGGGCTCGTTGATCGGCATGCACCAGTTCTATGGCCCTGGAGATAACATTGCTGACCGTAGCGAAACCCAGGCGGTGAGCGGCCTAATTGTTGCGTTTTTAGCTCGCATGGGGGTGGACAGCGAAGCTTTCGCCATCGCGAGCTCAACGCCAGGCGATAAGATGCAATGGCTCGCGAGGGAGCAAGCCTTGCGGATCGGCCTAGTGAATGACGGCGCGCTACCCACGACGGCAGAGATCAAGCTCGCGGACGGAATGACACCCTATCTCCGACTTGAGCAGCAGCAGGATAGCGGCATCGCACGCATATTGCTGCTGTGCGATCAGGGGCACATACGGGTGACCGCTGGGATCGTCACTTCCGAAGAGACGACGCAATCGAAGGGGCAAAGCGCCCTACGATCTTACTTCGAGCTCGATGGCAAGGAATTACTATCGATGCCGGCACCGACTGGCCTGATCTTGAACCACTCGACGCTTTGGGTGGACCGACACCTTGCGACCGCCGATTCTGCCATTCTCATGCAGGCGGAGAATTTCGGAATCTGGACTGAGAACGGAACAAATTTCCGTTGGGGCTTGGTGTTAAACTTGGTTCCAGTTCGACAAGCCACCACTAGGTTCTTACAAGGCTGCTTGGGTAGCCGCCCATAGATATGTCAGCGCCAATTATCGCCCCCACACACGACGAAGTCCGTAGGATTGCGGCCGGATGGGCGTGCTTAGAGGCTGTGGCTCACGCGATAGGTGCCGAGCAATCAGCGGAGCTTGTTCGCGTCAAAGTCGCCTGCTGGCAGGACATACAGGCTTGGTTCCCCAAAGCGTATGCACTCACGCTCGCCGAATGCAGAGCGATGTATGAAATCCGGGCGGGCATTGAGAAGAAGCTTCTTATAGGTGCGGATAATGACACATTTCACTATTCGCGCGACCCGAGCGGTAGGGACCGAGGGCGTGAGTTGGCCTATGAGTTTGGTCAGAAGCTTGTTCGTTGGAATCGGCTAATGGAAAGACGCTTCCTTGATCGCTTGTTCAATCGAATGGGCCCCGTAGAACCAGATAAGCTTCTCCTGATTCTAGGTGCAACCGAAGACTCACATCAATCGTGGTGGAAGCGATACCTGGATGCAGCCGAGCCGGATAGCGACACCTCAACGGCGACTTGATCGAACGCTCCCTTCACCACTTTAGTAGTTGACCTCTTACACACGCCTATTGAGCAAGTGCGCAGGTCTGGGGGACTAGCCGTCTTGGCCGGACAATGGCCAAATACGCTCGGCAATGTCTAACGCCGAGCCGCGAGCCAGAATCCCAACACCCGGACCAAAAGAAACCTTAGTCAGCTTGGGGTCGCCCTCATCTTCGGTGACGTAACGTACATGGTCGGGCTGAACGAACGCAGGGCGTCCATCCCAAAGCTCAAGGCGAATCGGCTGCGACATCTAGGCGAGGCCTCGGTTAATAGACTCGACAACATCGAGCGCATGATTGCTCACATGGACGAAAATATCGCCCTGCGTATGTGAATACATGATGGTCGCGCCGCTGGACGGATGACCCTGAACTGAACGCACTTGTAGCGGGTTGATCCAAATCGGGCGGTTGTTGATATCGACCAGTTCAACGAGCTTGGCCATAGCACCCTCCTTTGGAGCGCCATCTGAGGTCGAGTCGCCCGGCCGCTACAAGCATCGACTGATCCAGATGTCGTTCAAAATCGACCGTTTTCGATACAACCCCGCAGGCTGCATCGAAACATAGCTTGACTTCATTTCGATACAGCCCACATATCGATACATGATTTCGATACGGGGCGAGCGATGACGCGCGTGTTCGCGTACTGCCGTGTGAGCACGGCAGATCAAACCACCACTAACCAGGTCGAAGAGATCAGACGGGCGGGCTTCCAGGTGGAAGACCACCGCGTGGTGATGGAAACGGTTTCGGGATCGGTCGCGGCGCGCGAGCGGGCAGGGTTCGCAAAGCTGCTCGACCGAATGGAATCCGCTGACGTGCTGATCGTCACCAAGCTCGACCGCCTAGGGCGGAACGCCATGGACGTTCGCAGCGTCGTGGAAGAACTCAGCGCACGGGGGATTCGAGTCCACTGCCTGGCGCTCGGCGGCGTCGATTTAACTAGCGCCGCTGGCCGAATGACCATGCAGGTTATCGCCGCGGTCGCGGAGTTCGAGCGCGACCTTCTATTAGAAAGAACGCAGGCGGGACTTCTGCGCGCGAAAGCGGAAGGAAAGCGCCTCGGCCGACCACCAGCGCTGACCAACACGCAGCATGAAGAGATAGCCCGCGAACTGGAAAACGGCGTTTCATTAGGTGCGCTGGCAGATCGCTACGGCGTTTCTCGATCCGCTATTCAACGGGTCGCGAAGCGAGCGGCCGCTTAAAGATGCCAAGCTATCAAGGCGAGTTAGATGGGCTCTGCGGAGCCTATGCAATTGCAAACGCATTGGAGCAATGCGGGCTCGGGAAGCACCACGAAACGTTCTTTCAAATTGCCTGTGCGGCGGCGTCGGAACGCGGCCCGCAGCACATATGGGAAGGCACCAGCTTTTCCATTTTGAGGCGCATGCTCGCCGCGTGTTTACGCAGCCCGTCAAATCGCGCCGGAATTAGAGCGAGCTATCCCTTCTATCGGGAAACACCACCTTCGAACGCCGCCTATTGGGAGCGCTTTGATAAGCAGTTCGAAAACGATAGGGCGCTGTGCGGCATAGTCGGGCTCATAAAGCCCACGCCCCATTGGCTCGTAATTGCGCCTGATGGCCGGCGGTTGATCTTTACTAATTCGGATCCGAGCGGACTCTATCAGCGGAAAAATCGCGCTGCCGTTTTCGCCGGCACGCGGCGAAAGCGGCCAGGTCAATGGCTGTTAGATCGGCGCGAACTTGTGGTGCTATCGGCGTAGGTCCTTAAGCAGCAGCAACCTCGCCCATCAAACATCGCCCTTCGCCACCCACTCGGGCCCAACAACACTAGCTGAATCGGAAGCCGAGTTTAGTAGTGTTAGCCCTTTCGAGCGGCAATCAAATGAGCGAATTGCGCCTTACCAGCAGGCGTTAGCACGCCGACCTCGCCGCTCTGCCCAGCGTGGAATTCGATCAAACTGAGTAATTCCATCTGAAGCCTAATTTTCGCTGAAGTATCCGGAGTCAACGATACCCTATAAGCATCCCGCACATTGGTTTTTATGTACTGACTCATAGCCCCATCTATTGCCTTGGAGGGGGCATGCACTAAGAACTCGGGAGCCACGACTTGGAAAATCGTCCCCCATTTTATCTGAGACGAGCCCTTACCTTCAGCCCCGTCTATATTCCACCACGTGAAGCCGACCGCTTGGTTATCGTCGAGCCCAGCAAGGTCATCAATGACGATCTCGGATTTCGCGGACGCGGCCGCAAGAGCAGCCCTTAGTTTGTCATTCTCGTCTCGGATTTGATTCATCTGTAAAAGAATATCCTGCCCCGCCGCGGCATCGCCGCGTATCCATCCAACTGCCGGGAAGCGCTTAATACCTTGCAGTAGAGCGATAGCGACGTTGGCTCGAAGCTCGTCCTGCGTTCCCCAAGAATTCACCATGCGGCCCGAAGCGACCTTCTGCTTAAAGGCGCTAAGTTTTTCTATTAGAGCCAAATCGCGGTCCGCTTTTCCGATCGCAATATTTTCAGGATTCTTATGGATAAAGGCAAGCACGAGCTTCCCGTTTTCGACCGCGTAGTCGTATTCTTTTTCCGTATAACTCACACCGTTATCATCTACTGATCCGTATCGAGCTCCAATAATAAGAACATAATAGTCGCACTCATCTATGACCCTCTTAATATACTCAAACTGCTCTATATCAGCCGCGTGAAACGCTTCCATCCCGGCAGGAATCTGCTCGCAATCCAATATTGCGCGCATTGCAGCTTGGCGCTCGTCAACTAGGTCCAGGAACGTGGACGAAACAAACACTTGATACTTCTTCGACATTCTCGACCATCCCGGCGGCGATGCGACCCTTTGCCTAGGGCAAGTGAGGCCGATTCAAAGAAGTCTAGTTAGGCATTTAGTCGGCGGCCAGCCTCGCCCGTCCTTCGCCATATCAATTCAGGCCATGCCGCACGCGAACCGCATGCTCCCTTAGCGACGCGACAATCATCATAGCGACGACGGCCATTTCCTGGTCGGGCTGAACGAGCAAACGATCTTCAAAGAGGTCGGCGGCCATTTCGATCCGCTCGGGATCATCGCGGCCAACGTCGTTCAGAATCTCCTCGACCGTTATCTCCAGATCGGCGCGCGCGTCGGCATCTAACGAATCCAAAAGAGCCGCATATCGGTCGGGATCAGCGCTCATCGGCCACTCATAATCTAAGGTGGCTAAGCCTTTTCCAGCAATTGCAATTGCGCAAGACCGTAAAAATACGGTGCTAGATTCACTTGCAAAATCAACGATATAGGCAAGCCTAAAACAAGCTATCCCAAACAATCAATTTCCGAACACCTACAACATATGAGGTGTTCAAATGAACCACCAAAACTGGCCTGACCCGATTGGGTGATCCGGGTTCAATGTTAGTGCATGGCTGGCTCTGAGGCCATGGTTGGGGTGGGCGAGCGCGCGCCCTCAACAGCTGGCGCGCTCGCCCATGGCACGATGGTTC
>NZ_JAYRSU010000032.1:0-36577 GCF_041919955.1 Phenylobacterium sp.
ACAGCTCCCCCAGCGGGGGAGCAATTTGTTTCTACGACAGCCTAAACTCTCAACCGCCCCGCCACCTCTTCCCCAATCGCCAAAGACGAGGTCAGGCCCGGGCTCTCGATGCCGAACAGGGCGACCAGCCCCGTCAGGCCGTGCAGGCTCGCATCGTCGATGCGGAAATCCGGCTGCGGCTCGCCCGGCCCGTGCAGCTTGGGCCGGATGCCGGCGTAGTCGGGCGCCAGGGCGCCGTCGGGCAGGCCCGGCCAGAACTTGCGGATATAGGCGTAGAACTCGCCGGCCCGGGCCGGATCGACGCTGTAATCGATCTCGTCCACGAAATGCAGGTCCGGTCCGAACACCGCCTGGCCGCCCAGGTCGCGGCGATAATGGGTGCCGAGCGCGCCGGGGATCGGCGGCGGATAGATCAGGCGCGAGAACGGCGCCTTGCCGCTCAGCCGGAAATAGACCCCCTTGCCGTAGTGCAGCGGAGGGATTTCCGCCGCGGGGAATCCCTCGATGGTCGCCGCCACGGCCTGGGCCGACAGGCCCGGCGCGGTGACCAGCAGCCGCGCGGTCAGGGTCGTCGGCTCGGCCCCGCCGGCCCGGATGCGGAACCCGCCGCCTTCCAGCGGGCTCGCGCCCTCGAACGGCGTGGAGGTCACCACCGCCCCGCCGGCCGCCTCGATCTCGCCCTGCAGGGCCAGCATGTAGCCGTGGCTGTCGAACACCCCGCTCTGCGGCGAGATCAGCGCGCCCTCGCAGGCGAGGTCCGGCTCCAGGGCCAGGGCCCGCGCCTTGGAGATCTGCTCCATGCCCTCGACGTCGTTGGTCCGCGCCTGGTCGAGGATGGCGTCGAGCCGACCCACCTCGTCGGCGTTGGTCGCCACCACCAGCTTGCCGCAGCGGTCGTAGGCGACCTTGTGCGCGTCGAGGAAGGCGTAGAGCGCGCGGCGCCCCTGCACGCACAGCCGCGCCTTGAGCGAGCCGGTCGGATAGTAGAGCCCGCCGTGGATGACCTCGGAATTGCGGGCCGAGACGCCCTCGCCGATGATCGGCCCGGCCTCAAGCACCGCCACCACCTGTCCGCGCCGCGACAGCGCATAGCCGCAGGCCAGGCCGACCGCGCCCGCACCGACGACCACCGCATCGAAATCGAAATCCGCCATGCCTCAAGGCGTAACGTAACGGCGCCGGTATGCAAACCGCGCAGCGCTCTCTAGCCTGATCGCCGATCACAAATAGAGCGGGAGGGCGCCATGCACGCGATCAGATTGACCCTGGGAACCATGGCGCTCGCCACCGCCCTGCACGGTGCAGCCTTCGCCCAGGACCCGCCGCCCCCGCCTGCCGGCGGCTCCATCCTCGCCTGGACGCCCGAGCAGCAGCGCTACGGCTACCGCAACATGGAGAAGGTCACGCCCGTCCACGTCGTGCCGCGCGGCGCGCGTGTGCGCGAGCTGCCGCTGGCGCCCAGGCAGATCGACCCGAAATGGACCTGGAACGGCCAGCCCCAGACCGTGGCCAGCTACATGACCGCCATGAACACCTCTGGCGTTGTGGTGCTGAAGGACGGCAAGATCGTCCTTGAGCGCTACGGGCTCGATCGCAAGCCCGGCGAACGCTGGACCTCGTTCTCGGTCGCCAAATCGGTCACCGCCACCCTGGTCGGGGCAGCGATCAAGGACGGCAAGATCAAGAGCCTGGACGACACGGTCACGAGCTACATCCCCGAACTCAAGGGCGGCGCCTACGAGAGCGTGACCGTGCGCCAGCTGCTGACCATGACTTCGGGCGTGAAGTGGAACGAGGACTACACCGACCTCAATTCCGACGTCGCCAAGGCCGGGGTCACGCCGGGCGAGCCGGGCATGAACCCCATCGTCAGCTATATGCGCAAGCTGCCCCGCGAGGCCGCGCCGGGCGCCAAGTTCGTCTACAAGACCGGAGAGACGGACCTGGCCGGCATCCTGGTCTCCAACGCGGTCGGCAAGCCGCTGTCGCAGTACCTGTCGGAGAAGATCTGGGCGCCCTACGGCATGGAGCAGGACGCCATCTGGGTGAACGACGCCGCGGGCCACGAGCGCGGCGGTTGCTGCATGTCGATGACCGCCCGCGACTACGCCCGGCTCGGCCAGTTCATGCTGGAAGGCGGCAAGGTGGACGGCAAGGAGATCCTGCCCGCGGGCTGGGTCGTCGACGCCACCCGCGCCCACCAGTCCTTCCCGCCGGGCGGGGTCGAGACCGGCTACGGCTATTTCTGGTGGATCATCCCCGACGGCTATGCCGCCGAGGGCATCTTCGGCCAGCAGATCTTTGTCTACCCGGGCGAGAAGTTGGTCATCGCCGTGAACTCCGCTTGGCCCGTGGCGTCCAAGGACGAGCTCTGGCAGGCCCAAGCGGCCTTCGCACAGGCGGTGCGGGAGGCGGCGAAGTAGGGAAAGGTCGAGCGCGGAACGCGCGCCCACCACCTTCACCAAAACCGGACAAGGTCGGCGTCCCCTGGACCGATCACCTATTATGAAATATATTGCGCAATATGTTTCATAATAGGTGCGTGATGGTGTCTCGGACTCTCCTGTGGCTGTTGGCGCTCGCCGTGCTGCCCCCCGCGCCGGTCGCCGCCCAAACCTTGGATCAAAAGGCGCAGCGGGAGGTCGTCTCGCGCCTCGAGACGGCGTTGCGCCAGAACTATATCTTCCCCGATCGTGTTCCGGCCATCTCGGCCGAGCTGGGCAAGCGGGTCCAATCCGCGCCCGTCGCCCCCGATCGGTTCGCCCAGGCTCTCGCCCAGGGGATGGTCAAGGCGAGCGATGATCTGCATTTTTCGGTGGCCTTCGACCCGGAGGGAGTCGTCGCCGACCGCAAGGCCAAGGCAGCCGGCGAGACGACCACCCAGGCCCAGCGCGACGGCGAGCGGGCGGCCAATTTCGGCTTTCGCGACGCCCGGCGGCTCGACGGCGGCCTGGCCTATGTCCGCTTCGACTTCTTCGCCGACCCGCAATACGCCCAGGAGACCGCCGCAGGCGCCATGCGCTTCGCCGACGGCGCCAAAGGCCTGATCATCGACCTTCGCTACAACAACGGCGGCGTCCTGGAGATGGCTCAGTTCCTGATGAGCTACCTCTACCCGGCCGGCAAGGACCAGAAGTTCTTCGACTACGACTATAACGAAGGCGGGGTGCGCGTGACGCGAAGCCAGTGGAGTCTGGCCGCCGTGCCCGGCTGGCGGTCCGCCGATATTCCCGTCGTGGTGCTGACGGGATCGACATCCTTCTCCTCGGCTGAATGGATGGCCTTCTCGCTGCAGCGGCTCGGCCGCGCGACCTTGATCGGCGAGCGAACCGCCGGCGGCGCGCATCCCGTGACCCGCGTGCCGATCGACGACCGGTTCATCCTGCAGGTGCCGTTCGGCCAGATTCGCGATCCGGTCGACGGGAAGGATTTCGAGGGCATGGGCGTGACCCCCGACCTTGCCGTGCCGGCCCCGGACGCCCTGCTGGCCGCGCAGAAGTTCCTGCTGAAACGCCGGGCGGAAGCCGGCGACAGGGACGCCATGTGGGCGCTGGTTCCGGTCGAATTCGCCCTCTCGGGCCAGGCCCCAAGCGCCGCGAACCTGGACGATGCAGTCGGAAAATACGAAGGCCGAACGCTTGTCCGCACGCCGACCGGCATCGCCTACCACTGGCGTGATCGTTTCGTTCTCGCTCTGGATCCGATCGGCAAGGACCTGTTTGCGATCCAGGGAACAGACGACTATCGGTTCCGCCTGGTCCGCGAAAAAGGTCGCGTGAGTGGTCTGGAGCGGGTGTGGAAGTCAGGTGAGACGGTGACCTATCGTCGTCTGGATTGAAGAGGCGCCGGGGCGAATGACCGAGTTGAACCGCACCTTTCTGGGTCGCCTCAGCGAGCAGTTGAGCGACCTCATCGAGCAGCAGTCGGCGCAGGTGTTCGAGCGCGCCGGCATCATCATTCCGGTGAAGTCATCGTCCCTGATGGGCGCCATCGCGCGGCTGGGGCCCGTCTCCATCGCCGAGCTGGTGCGCGCGCTGGACCGGTCGCATCAGCTCATCCAGCAGAAGATGCGCAAGCTGCTGGCGCTGGGCCTGGTCAGCCAACGGCCCAGTCCGGACGACCAGCGCGTCAACCTGATCGAACTCACAGAGCTCGGACGCGAGCAACTGACTCTGCTCGACGGGCTGGACGACGCCTTCCAGCGCGCCTACGCCGAGATGGAGACGGACGCCGGCCCTGTGTTCGACGCCATAGATCGCGCGATCATCTCGCTCAAATCCCGCCCGCTGATCGACCGCATGGCCCTTTGAACGCCCACGCCCTGCCTAGCCCGACCTCTCCAGGACCCACACCGGCGACTCCGCCACCAGTTCGAAGCCGAGGCTCGCATAGAGCGGACGTCCGGCTTCGGTAGCGCCAAGGTGGAAGCGGGTCACGCCGCGGCGGCGGTAGTCGTCGATCACCTGGCTCAGCAGTGCGCGGCCCACGCCCCTGCGCTGATGTTGCGGCGGCGTGGCCATCAGCGAGATTGCCGCCGTGTCGCCGGTCAGGGTCACGGAATCGGCCAAGGGTTCGTCGGTCAGCGCCAGGACGCAGCCTTGCGTCATGTGCAACTCGATCCCGGGCGCCGCGTGCATCTGCGGCCAGGGCGCGCAGGCAAAGCCGGATCAGTTCTTCAGTCTCGTCCACGGCGCCTTCCCAGCGCCCATGGAACGCTATGGCGGTGCGCCGTGCGCATGAAAGAGACAAGGCAGCCCAAGACCACGGGGGTCACAAGCCCAAACGCCAACGGGTCGTCGATCACCCCAAAATGTCCCAACAGCGCGAAGGGGATCAGCCAAACCACCGCGACCGCCATGTGAGCCAACAGCACATGGAAGCCCCGCATCGTGGTTGGGTTGTAAGAGCCGAACCACCCCAACGTCGGCCCCATCCGTTCAAACCAGATTTCGACCGTGGCGGCCTGCTCGTCCATTTTCGACACCGGGGAAGCTGCAGGGTGAAGCTTCCACGTCTCCCCAAGGTCCGCAATGTTTTGGGAACAGGCCGGCGCACCTGGGAAGTGTGAAGCCTAAGCCTCCCACTTGGCCCACAGCTTGGCCTCATCGGCCTTGGCGACCTTTACCGAGGCGTCCTTGACGTAGCCGAAGCCCCGGATGCCCTGCGGAACCTGGGCGATCTGGGTCGCCAGCGACAGGCGCTCGGCGTTCAGACCTGCCAGCAGCTTGGAAAGGCCCGCCTCGTAGGACGCGATCAGGCCGCGTTCCATGCGGCGCTCCTCGGTACGGCCGAAGATGTCGAGCGGGCCGCCGCGCAGGCCCTTCATCTTGGCCAGGATCGGGAATGCGGTCTCCAACATCCAGCCGCTGAACTCGATCTTCTTCGGCTTGCCGTCCGCCCCCTTGGGGGCGATCAGCGGCGGCGAGAGCAGGATCTTGGTCTTGCCGCCCTTGAAGGCCCTGTTCCGCTCCTGGGCGAAGCGGCCGTCGGTGTAGAGGCGCGCGACCTCGTACTCGTCCTTGTAGGCCATCAGCTTGTAGAGATTGACCGCCACGGCGCGGGTCAGCCTGTCCGAGCCGAGCGGCGCCTCGGCCGCGGCCACCCTGGCCACCTGATCGGCATAGCGTTTGGCGTAGGCGGCGTCCTGATAGGCGGTCAGTTCGCGGGTGCGGTGGGCGATCAGCTCGTCCAGCGGCATCGTCTCGGGCGTCGGGGTGTGGTCTTCCGCGGCCCGCGCCAGGCTCGGGTCGTGGGCGACGCGGCGGCCCAGCTCGAAGGCCTGGAGGTTGGCCTCGGCCTGCACGCCGTTGAGGCGGATGGCGCGATAGACGGCGCGGCTCGACAGCGGGATCAGGCCCTTCTGCCAGGCGAAGCCGACCATGATCATGTTGGCGAAGATGGCGTCGCCGAAATTGGCCTCGGCCAAGTGGTGGGCGGGGCACTCGTCATAGGTCTTGGTCGCCGCCTTGATCTTGCGCGACATCAAGCCGGCGTCGAAGCGCACGTCGCGGTCGGTTACGAAGTCGGCGGTCGGGGCGAAGTCCTCGTTGCCGACCGCGGCGGTGCGGTCCTTGGCGTAGAGCGCCAGGGCGTCGGCGCCCGCCGCCGAGAGAATGTCGCAGGCGATCAGCACGTTGGCCGAAGCCGCCGGCACGCGCCCGCCGACCACGCTCTCCTCGGTCTCGCCGATGCGGACGTGGCTGAACACCGCCCCGCCCTTCTGCGCCAGGCCGGTCATGTCGACCACCGACGAGGCGCGCCCGTCGACGTGGGCGGCCATGGCCAGCACCGAGGCGACGGTGGTCACGCCTGTGCCGCCGATGCCGGTAAAGACGATGTTGCGCACGCCCGCCAGCGGCTCGAACGTGGGCAGCGGCGTGGAATCAGCGGTCAGGGCCGGCATCGACTTGGCCTGGGCGTTTTCCCCGCCCTCGATGGTGATGAAGGACGGGCAGAAGCCCTGCAGGCAGGAATAGTCGGTGTTGCAGCTCGACTGGTTGATCTTGCGCTTGCGGCCGAACTCGGTGTTCAGCGGCTCGATCGAGACGCAGTTCGACTTCTTCGAGCAGTCCCCGCAGCCCTCGCAGACCAAAGGATTGATGAAGACGCGCTTGGTGGCGACCTCCAGCTTGCCGCGCTTGCGGCGGCGACGCTTTTCGGTGGCGCACACCTGATCGTAGAGCAGGACCGTCGTGCCGGGAGTCTCGCGCAGTTGGTTCTGCACGGCCATCAGTTCCGCGCGCGGCTTGACCTCGACGCCGGGCGCCAGGTCGGTGACGCCTTCGTAGCGGCCGACGTCGTCGGCGACGATCACCGTCTTGGCGACGCCCTCCGAGGCGAGCTGGCGGGTGATCTGGGCCGGCGTGAAGCCGCTCTCGGCGGCCTGGCCGCCGGTCATGGCCACCGCGTCGTTGAACAGCAGCTTGTAGGTGACGTTCGATTTGGCGGCGATCGAGGCGCGGATCGCCAGCGAGCCGGAGTGGTTGTAGGTGCCGTCGCCCAGGTTCACGAACACATGCGGTTCGGTGGTGAACGGAGCCGAGCCGACCCAGGTCAGGCCCTCGCCGCCCATATGGCTGTTCAGGTCGGTCTGCGGGTCGTTGAAGCTGGCCATGTAGTGGCAGCCGATCCCGGCCAGGGCGCGGGTTCCTTCCGGCAGGCGGGTCGAGGTGTTGTGCGGGCAGCCCGAGCAGAAGAACGGCTTGCGCTGCTGGTCGGCGGCCAGGGTGACGGCGGCCATGGAGGCGGCCGAGACGCGGGCGATGTAGTCGTTGACCCGGTCCATGTGCGGGCCGGGCGGCAGGCGGTCGGCGATGGCCAGCGCCACTTCGGCCACCGACAGCGAGGCCAGTTCGGACAGCAGCGGGTGGCCCTGCTCGTCGACCTTGCCGATGATCTTCGGCCGTGCATGGGCCGGCAGGTCGTAGAGGGCCGCGCGGGCCTGGGTCTCGATCAATGGACGCTTGTGCTCGATGACCATCAGGGTCTCGAGGCCGGCGGCGAAGGCGCGCAGGCCGGTCGGCTCCAACGGCCAGGGCATGCCGACCTTGTAGATGGCCACGCCCAGGTCCGCGGCCTGCTGCGAGGACAGACCCATGGCGGCCAGGGCCTCGATCACGTCCTTGTAGGCCTGGCCCTGGCAGACGATGCCCAGACGCGGGCGCGCCGCCCCCAGCATGACACGGTCGATGCGGTTGGCCTTGGCGTAGGCCAGCGCGGCCGGGATCTTGAAGTTGCGGAGCCGGCGCTCCTTCTCCAGCGGCTGATCCTTCAGGCGGATGCCGAGGCCGCCGGCAGGAAGCTGGAAGGTCGCCGGCGTAACCAGCCGATGGCGGTCCACCGAGATGTCGATGGTGACGCCCGAGTCCATGGTGTCGGCCAGCGCGATCAGGCCCACCCAGAGCCCCGAGAACCGCGACATGCCGATCCCCAACAGGCCGTAGTCGAGCACCTCCTGCACGTCGGCCGGCGACAGCACCGGCATCTCGAAGTCCTGGAAGGCGTATTCCGATTGCGACGGCAGCGTCGAGGACTTGCAGTTGTGGTCATCGCCGGCCACGGCCAGGACGCCGCCCTTGCTCCAGGTCCCGGCGAAATTGGCGTGCTTGAAGACGTCGCCGGTGCGGTCGACGCCCGGAGCCTTGCCGTACCACATGCCGGTCACGCCGTCGTACTTGGCGCCCGGGAACAGGTTGGCCTGCTGGCTGCCCCAGACGGCGGTGGCGGCGAGGTCTTCGTTGAGGCCTTCCTTGAAGACGACCTCGGCTTCCTTGAGGAACTTGGCGGCGCGATGGGCCTGCTGGTCCAGGCCGCCCAGCGGGGAACCGCGATAGCCGGATACGAATCCGGCCGTGTTCAGCCCGGCGGCCTTGTCCAGACGGTGCTGATCCATCATCACGCGGAGCAGCGCCTGGACGCCCGTGATGAAAACCCGACCTTCCGTGAGCAGGAATTTGTCGTCGAGCGTCACGTCAGCGTGCCGCATAGCAATATCTTTCCTTTTCGGCTCCCCAATGCCAATAGAAGATCATATAAGTTCGCTGGAATTGCTTGCCAAAGGCGTGCCCCGCAAAGCTGCATTTGGGGCAAGAATGACGCTCACAAGCGCCGTTTGATGGAGGAAAAATTGTCCGAGGCCCTCGACGCGGTCGATGCCAAGATTCTGGACCTCATCCAGCATGACGCCGGATTGTCGGTCGCCGAGATCGCCGAGCGAGTAGGTTTGTCCTCCAGCCCGTGCTGGCGGCGGATCAAGCGGCTGGAGGACACCGGGGTCATTCAACGTCGGGTGACCATCCTCGACCGGGACCTTCTGGGCCTGGGCTTCGAGGTCTATTGCACCGTCAAGCTCAGCCTGCCGACCAAGGACAACCTCGACGCCTTCGAAACGGCGATCGCGAAGCTTCCCGAGGTCGTCCAGTGCGCCACCGTCACCGGCGCGGCCGACTACGAACTGCGCATCGTCACCCGCGACATGCACGCGTTCGACGATTTCCTGCGCGACAAGATCCTGTCGCTGGGACTGGTGTCGAACATCGAGAGCCGGATCGTCATCCGCTCGGTAAAGAACACCACCGCCGCCCCGCTCGGCCTTGTCAGCCCCTATGTGAGCGCGCAAGGCTAGCCCGCTTCCTGCCCCTGTCCGCAGGGGGCTGGAGCAGGAGCAAGCCATGATCGACCTCGTCATAGACCAGCGCCGCAAGGACTTGGGCGGGTTCGAGGTCGGGCGCGTGCTGCCCTTCGCCAAGCGGCGGATGATCGGCCCCTTCATCTTCTTCGACCACATGGGACCGGCCGACTTCCAGCCGGGCTTCGGGCGCGAGGTCGACGTGCGGCCGCACCCGCACATCGGGCTGTCCACGCTCTCCTACCTGTTCGAGGGTGAAATGACCCACCGTGACTCGGTGGGCGTGACCCAGCCGATCCGCCCTGGCGAAGTGAACTGGATGACCGCCGGCAAGGGCATCACCCATTCCGAGCGTTTCGAGACCCTGCGCGAGCACGGCGGCCGCATGAACGGCATCCAGGCCTGGTGCGCCCTGCCGGTCGAGGACGAGGAGATCGACCCCTCGTTCAACCACTACGGCGCCGACACACTGCCAACCTACGAGGCCGGCGGCCTTTGGGCGCGGTTGATCGCCGGCCAGGCCTACGGCGCGAGTTCGCCGGTGAAGACCCACTCGCCGATGTTCTATGTCCACTGGCAGCTGAAGCCCGGCGCGCGCGCCGACCTGCCGGCCGAGTATCCGGAACGCGCGGCCTATGTCGCCCAGGGCGTGGTTGAGGTCGACGGGCGCCAGTTCCACGAGGGCCAGATGATGGTCTTCGAGCCCGGCCAGACCATCGTCTTCACCGCCGTCACCGACGCCATCGTCATGCTGCTGGGCGGCGAGCCGATCGGGCCGCGGCTGATCGAGTGGAACTTCGTCGCCTCGACCAAGGACCGGCTGGAGCAGGCCAAGGCCGACTGGCGCGCCGGGCGAATGAAGCTGCCCGACGCCGACGACCAGGAGTTCATCCCCCTGCCCGAGCCGCCCCCGCCGCCCAGCCCCTTGTGAGCCAGGCTCACGAGATCGCCGCCGATTGATCGCATGACAACGCCCTGTCCCGCATCGAGACTACACCGCGGTTGACGGGGGACGACGCCATGAGCTTCAGGCCGGTTGCGCCGGATCGGGTGGACAAGCCCTTGCCGATCTGGCGGCTGTTCGTCGGACGGACAGCGTCGAACCCCCTCGTCGGCTGGCCGCATTCGGCCTTCGAGCAGCCCTATTGGTACCGGCGCGTCTTCACGATCCGCTATCACCTGATCAATGACCCGGACGCCATCGGCCGGATCTTCCTCGACAATGCGGCGAACTACGAAAAGCCGCCCCTCGTCCGGCGCATTCTCGGCGGCCTGGTCGGCGAGGGCCTGCTGACCGCCGAGGGCGCGGCCTGGCGCGAGCAGCGACGCCTGATGGCGCCGGCCTTCACGCCCGGCGCGGTCGCCGACTTCGCGCCGCTGTTCTCGACCTGCGCCGTTCAGGCCTGTCAGCGCTGGGCGGCCGGCCCGATCGACGTGGCGGCGGAGGCCGTGCGGACCACGGCCGCGATCATCAGCCGGGCGTTGTTCTCGGACGAGCCGTCGCTGACCTCGGACGAAGCGGCCGACCACATGCATGCGGCTCTGGCCGCGGCCAGCGAATACCGCCTGGGCGTGATGATCGGAGCGCCCTGGCTCGATCGCTCGTCCGTCGCCCGGCGCGGCGCGGTCGGGCGACGTTACATCCTCGGGCGACTGGCGGCCTTCATCGAAAGGCGCCGGTCCGACCCCGATCCTCCGCCGGATTTCATGACCCGGCTGCTGAGCGCATTCGGCCAGGATCGGACGGCGGACGCCGCCGCGAAGCTGGCGCTCGACAACGCCGTGACCTTCTACATCGCCGGCCATGAGACGACCGCGAACGCCATCGCCTGGACGCTCTATCTGCTGAGCGAAGATCAGGCCGCCCAGGCCCGCGCCGCATCTGATCCGGTATTCCTGCGCCAGGTGATCGAGGAGGCCATGCGCCTCTACCCGCCCGCTCCGCGCATCGACCGCGTGGCCTTGGCCGATGACGAGTTGTGCGGCCATCGCATCCGCAAGGGCGATACGGTCAGCGTCTGGCCCTGGGTCGTCCATCGTCACGGCCGGCTCTGGCGCGAGCCCGACCTGTTCGATCCGGAGAATTTCAACGAGGCCGCGCGGGCCGGCCGCCATCGGTTCCAGTACCTGCCCTTCGGCGCCGGACCGCGGGTCTGCATCGGGGCGCAGTTCGCCATGACCGAGGCCATGACCATCCTGGCCGACTGGCTCGCCGGCTGGCGCTTCCTGCCCGATCGCAGCCGGACGGTCTTCCCCCGCGCCGAGGTCACGCTTCGCCCGGACGGCGGTCTGCATCTGTGGATCGAGCCGCGCAAAGCGGCTTGATCGCCCTTGCGTCAATCAGGCCAGATGCCGCCCGCACAATTGTCCAGGGAGGACGGCATGAAACTCTACACCTCGATGGGCCCCAATCCGGCGGTCGTGACGATGTTCCTGGCTCAGAAAGGCGCGGACATCCCGACCGAGAAGGTCGACCTGATGGGCGGCGAGAACCGCCAGGCGCCCTACATGGCCAAGAACCCGGCCGGCCAGCTTCCCTGTCTCGAACTGGACGACGGCTCGCACTTGGCCGAGATCATCGCCATCTGCGAGTACCTGGACGAAAAGCTCCCCGGCCCGAGCCTGATCGGCTCCACGCCCGAGGAACGCGCCCAGACCCGCATGTGGGTCCGGCGGATCGACCTCAACATCGCCGAGCCGATGGCCAACGGCTTCCGCTATGCCGAGGGCCTGCCGCTGTTCCAGAGCCGGATGCGCACCATCCCGCAAGCCGCCGGCGACCTGAAGGAGCTCACCCAGGAAAAGCTGACCTGGCTGGACGGGCTGATGACCGGCAAGACCTGGATCGCGGGCGACCGCTTCACCCTCGCCGACATCCTGCTGTTCTGCTTCCTGCAATTCGGCGCCTCGGTCGGCCAGCCGATCAATCCGGACAACAAGAACATCGCCGCCTGGATGGAGCGCATGCAAGCCCGCTTGGCCGAAAAGGCGCCGGCCTGACGCGACGAGCCTGATCCCATGAGTGTTCATGGATCCCGGACAGCCGCTGCGCGGCTTCCGGGATGACACTCGCCCTACTTCTCCGCCAGCGCCTTTCGGGTCTGTTCCCAGTACTGGGCGCCGGTGATCAGGGTCACGACCGTCGCAACCCACATCAGGCTGTGAGCGAGCAGGGTGACCGGGTCGCGGACCGCCGGCTCAGCCGGCAGATCGAAGGCGCCCCAGGACGCGACGATCATCTCGGCCGCCAGGGCGGTCAATTGCAGCGTCGTTTTCCACTTGGCCAGCCGCGTGACGGGCAGCTTGACCCCCTTGCCGGCGCCGACCTCGCGCAGGGCGCTGACCGTGAACTCACGGAACAGCATCAGACCGGCCGGCAGCACCACCATCGGCTGGCCGCCCAGGGCCAGCAGGCCCAGGATGGCGCCGCAGACCAGCACCTTGTCGCCGATCGGATCGAGGATCGCGCCCCAGACGCTGACGGCGTCCAGCTTGCGCGCCAGCCAGCCGTCGAAGAAGTCGGTCACGGCGGCGACCACGAAGGCCCAGAACGCCCAGCGCTGCAGGCTGAACTGATCCTCCGGGGTCAGGTGCTCGCTGAAGCCGGGCAGGGCTCCGGCCACCGTCGCGAGGGCCAGGAAGACGAAGAGCGTGAGGACCAGCCGCAGCGAGGTCAGGATGTTCGGCAGAGCTTTCATGATCCTCGTAACGCTCAGCGGTTCCTTAGGTGGCCGGCGTCAGCTCGACCTTCTTGGTCTGCTTGCCATACACGCAGATTCGCTTGTCCGCGCCTTCGCGCAGCACCGCAAGCCCGTAGGTCTCCGTACCCAGCGGATGGACCAGTACCTCCGGCGACTTCATCCCCGTGGCCTGTGCCGCGGCCAGGCACTTGGCCTTCACGTCGGCGCGGAACGCATCCCAGGCGTCGGGGGAGCTGGCCGAGGCGGCGGCCGGAACCAGAAGCGCCAGAGCGGCGGCGAGCGCGAAGCGAACCATCGATGATCTCCCAAAGCGGTCTCAACGCACGAGACTAGCCCGTGGCTCAACCCTTGCGGAAGAAATCGAAGATCCGCTGGGCCAGCGCCTCGCTGACCCCATCGACCTTGGCCAGATCGTCGACCGAGGCGCGGCTCACCCCGCGCGCCGAACCGAAGGCATGCAGAAGCGCGCGCTTGCGCCCCGGCCCGACGCCCTCGATCTCGTCCAGCGGGTTCTTCTTGATGTCCATGGCCCGGCGCGCCTGGTGGCTGCCGTTGGCGAACCGGTGCGCCTCGTCGCGCAGGCGCTGAAGGTAGTAGAGCACCGGCGACTTCGGCTCGAGCATGAAGGGTGTCTTGCCCTCGATGAAGAACCGCTCGAGGCCCGCGTCGCGGTCCGGTCCCTTCGCCACCCCGACCACGGCGATATCGTCGACGCCGACGTCGGCCATCACCTCCAGCACCGCGGCGAGCTGCCCGGCGCCGCCGTCGACCAGCACCAGGTCCGGGCGCGGCGGGTTCTCGCCCGCCTCCTCTTCCTTGACCAGCCGCGAGAAGCGGCGGCGCATGACCTCCTTCATCATCCCGTAGTCGTCGCCGGGGGTGAGGTCGGTGCTCTTGATGTTGAACTTGCGGTACTGGCCCTTCTGGAAGCCGTCGGGCCCTGCCACGATCATGCCGCCGACCGCGTTGGTCCCCATGATGTGGGCGTTGTCGTAGACCTCGATCCGCTCAGGATTGCCCTCCAGGCCGAACGCCTCGCAGACCCCGGCCAGCAGCTTCGACTGGGCCGAGCTCTCGGCCATCTTGCGGCCCAGCGCCTCGCGGGCGTTGGTCAGGGCGTGACCGACCAGTTCGGCTTTCTCGCCACGCTTGGGCTGGGCGATCTCGACCTTGCGCCCAGCCTTCATGGCGAAGGCCTGCGACAGCAGTTCGCACTCGGCGGGCTCGATATTGGTCAGGACCAGCTTGGGGATCGGCTTGTCGTCGTAGAACTGGCCGAGGAAGGCGCTCATCACGTCGGCGTCCTCGTCGCTCTTGTCGACGCGCGGGAAGTAGGCGCGGTTGCCCCAGTTCTGGCCGGCCCGGAAGAAGAATACCTGGACGCAGGCCTGGCCGCCCTCGGCGTGCAGGGCGAAGACGTCAGCCTCCTCCAGGGTCTCGGGATTGATCTGCTGTTCCTGCGACACCGAGGCCAGGGCCCGGATGCGGTCGCGAATTCGCGCGGCGCGCTCGAACTCCATGTCGTCAGAGGCGGCCTGCATCTCGGCCGACAGCCGGGCCACCACCGCACGGCTCTTGCCGCGCAGAAAGTCCTCGGCCTGCTCGACCAGGCCGCCGTAGTCCTCCAAGCTGATCAAGCCCGTGCAGGGCGCTGCGCAACGCTTGATCTGATGCAGCATGCACGGGCGGGTGCGCGTCTCGTAGACGTTGTCCGAGCACGAGCGCAGCAGGAAGGCCTTCTGCAGCGTGTTCAGGGTCTTGTTGACCGAATAGGCGCTGGCGAACGGGCCGAAATAGTCGCCCTTGATGGTGTGCGCCCCGCGGTGCTTGCGCAGCTGGGCGGCCGGATGCTCACGCCGGATGACGATTTCGGGAAAGCTCTTGTCGTCGCGCAGCAGCACGTTGAAGCGCGGCTTGAGCTGCTTGATGAGGTTGATTTCCAGCAGCAGGGCGTCGGTCTCGGTGCGGACCGTGACGAACTCCATCGACCGGGTCAGGTCGACCATCAGGGCGATGCGCTGAGTGTGGAACCGGCCCTGCGCGTACTGGGTCACCCGCTTCTTCAGCGAGCGGGCCTTGCCGACATAGAGCACCTCCCCGCCCTCGCCCATCATGCGGTAGACGCCGGGGGCGTCGGGCAGGCGGCGCACCTCGTCCTTGATCAGGGCTGCGCCCTGCAAGGGGGCCTCGGCGGTTACATCGGTCGACATGCGCCCCAATATAGTCGAGTCCGCGGCGCTCGCACGGCCCCGGGAACCTGTCTCGTCGTGGGGAGCGAAGATGAAGCGTCTATTGGTCCTGGCCGCGCTCGCGGCCGTGGTTTGCGCAGGCCCGGCCGCGGCTCAAACGCAGCTTTTCGACACCCACGTCCACCTGCATCACGGCGAGGCCTCAGTCCGCGAGTACGAGGCGCAACTTCGCGCCGATAGCCTGCGGGCGGCCGGCTACGGCGCGATGTGGTTCGGTGGCCCCAACCAGGCGCTGGAGGGCGATCCCCAGGCCGTCCGCGCCAACAACGACGCTCTGATCGCCATGGCCGCCAAGCATCCGGGCATGTTGCCGATCGCCACCGTCCATCCGTATGACGGGCAGGCCGCCCTGGACGAGCTCCAGCGGGTCGCCGGGCTGGGCGTGAAGGTGCTGAAGATCCATCCCCACACCCAGAAGTTCGACGCCGCCGACGCGCGCGTCCTGACCGTGGTCAAGCGGGCCGGCGACCTCGGCCTGGTCGTGCTGATGGACAATGCCAACATCCTGCCCGGCGACAGCGAAAAGCTGTTCAACCTGGCGCTGGCCGCGCCGAAGACGAGGTTCGTTTTCGCGCATATCGGCGGGCTGAACTTCCGATTCTGGAACATCCTCAAGGCCGCACGCACGGCCGAGAACCTGTTTGGCGACAACATCTATTTCGACATTTCGGCCACCGTGGCCATCGTCGCCGGCTCCCCGATCCAGGACGAGTTCGTCTGGACGCTCCGCAACGTAGGGATCGACCATCTGCTGCTGGGGTCGGACTACCCGCAGTATTCGCTGAGGCAGAACGTCGAGGCGCTGGACAAGCTCGGCCTGACCCCCGCCGAAACCGCGGCGATCAAGTCGCAGAACGCCCTGCGCCTGTTCGGCGCGCGCTAGAGCTTCACCCCGCCGGCCAGGATCTTGGCGTAGCCGGGCTTGGTCAGCTTCACATAGCCGCCCTTCACCGGGTCGCGGTAATAGACCGCGCCCTTGATCGTGGTCGGATCGAAACCCTCGGCGACCAGGTCCAGCTTGCGGTACTTGAAGGTGCCCGTGGTCTCGATCGCCGGCAGGATGCGGACGAAGACCGGCTGGGCGTAGGGCGGCAAGTCGTGGGCCACCGCCTCGCCGAAGGTCTTGATGTCGAACTCCGGCCCGATCACCAGCCCGGCCATACCGGCGCGGCCATCCGCCCCCTCGACGGCGACGCCGTAGACATTGGCCTCCTCCACGCCCGGAATGGCCTGCAGGCGCTCGGCCACTTCGCCGGTGGAGACGTTCTCGCCCTTCCAACGGAAGGTG
Organism: Phenylobacterium sp.; assembly: GCF_041919955.1. Classification (GTDB taxonomy): domain Bacteria; phylum Pseudomonadota; class Alphaproteobacteria; order Caulobacterales; family Caulobacteraceae; genus Phenylobacterium. The sequence continues at coordinate 16,366 of NZ_JAYRSU010000032.1, forward strand.
TCGCCGATACGGTCGACAAAATAGAAATAGCCCTCCGCATCGGTCCGCATCAGGTCGCCGGTGCGGAACCAGGCATCGCCCTTCTCGAATACGTCGCGCAGGATCTTCTTGTCCGATGCGGCCTTATCGACGTAGCCGCTGAACTCGCTGCGCGCGTCATGGCCGATCTTGCCGATGCACTCGCCGATCTGGCCGGGCCCGGCCTCGATGCACAGGCCGTTCAGGCCGCGGACCTCCTCTTCCTTCTCGACATCGAACTGCACGACGCGGAAGTTGAAGCGCTCCTTGAGCCACTTCGGCACCCGCCCGATCGCCCCGACCTTGCCGTCGAAGTTGAACATCGAGACGTTGCCTTCGGTCGCCCCGTAAAACTCCAGGATCTCGGGGATGCGGAAGCGCCGCTTCATCTCGGCCCAGACGTCCGCCCGCAGGCCGTTTCCGAAGGCCAGGCGCAGCTTGTGCCGACGCTCTGCCTCGACCTCCTCGTGATTGACGAGATAGCGGCACAGTTCGCCGATGTAGACGAACATGGTGCAGTCTTCGGCGACCACGTCGTCCCAGAAATGGCTGGCTGAGAACTTCTTCTTCAGCACCACGGACCCGCCGTTCAGCAGCGCCGCCCCCAAGGCGCAGAGGCCGCCCGTGGCGTGGTAGAGCGGCAAGGTCACATAGACCCGGTCGTTCTCGTTCGCGCCGGTCGAACCGGCAAAACCGCGCATGTAGAGCTGGGCGCGCACATGAGTGATGCGCGCGGCCTTGGGCAGGCCGGTCGTGCCGCTGGTGTAGATATAGAGCGCGGTGTCCTTGGCCGTCATGCCCTCGCGCACCGACCGGTCGGGCGGCAGCTGGCTGCAGCTCTTCAGCGCCTGGGTAAGGTCTCGCTGGTCGCCGTGCGCCTGGCCGAGCACCCATTGCTGCATGGGCCGTTCCAGCAGTCCCCTGGCCTCCTCGAAGGCAGGCGAGGTCTCGGCGTCGACGATCACGTGCGCTGCGCCGGAGATGTTGAGGCAGTGGGCGAGCGGCGCACCCGCCAGCTGATTGTTGATGAGGGCGGTGACCGCGCCGATCTTGGTCAGGCCGTACCAGACCGGGAAGTATTCCAGGCGATTGGGCATGAACAGCGCCACGGTCTGGCCGCGCCGCACGCCGATCCCCTTGGCCCAATGGGCGAAACGGTTGGCGATGGCGTCCATCTCGCCATAGGTGACGGTGCGTTTGTCGAAGGTGAGCGCCGGGCGATCGCGCCAACGGTCGACTGCCGCCTGGATGTCGTCGCAGATCAGGTCCGACGAGGTCGGCGCAATGGTCTTCACCCTCTTCAGGGTGCGATTGAGGTTGCGAAAGAACCGCCAATCACGCTCCAGACGGGCCTTGAGTCGCATTCATCCCTCCGACGGACGACCACCTTGGAGGGGGTCGCCATGGGGGGTCAAGCTGGGCCGTCGGCTCGATCCGGTCACACCCGCGTCAGGCGAGCGGACCGTGGCGCCGAGGACTCACCCCCCCGCCTCCAGCCTGCGCCCGAACTCGTTGACCAGGCGACAACGAGGATGGTTGCAAGGCGCGCGTTCATGGCAAGGAGAAGGGCATGAGCGAGCTGCCCAAAGCGATTCTGTTCGACCTCGACGAGACCATCATCTCCTTCGGCTCGCGCCGCCAGATCCTGCAGGAGGTGATCGAGGAGTTCGCCGAGGTCTTCGCTTCGGTGCCGCCACAGGTCGCCAGCGAGGCGATGGAGCTCGGCTTCCGCGCCTTTTGGTCCGACGAGGCCCGCGCGACCCTCTGGCGCCAGAACCTGGCCGAGGGGCGCGTGCTGGCAGTGGAGCAAGGCTTCGCGGCCCTTCGCGCCCAGGCGTCACGCCTCACCCCTGATTTCGCCCGCACCTTCGGTCATCGCTTCCACGTCTATCGGGAGGAACAGGCCAAGTTCTTCCCCGGCGCGCTGGAGACCATCCAGGCCCTGCACGCGCGAGGCGTGAAGCTGGCCCTCGTCACCAATGGCGCGGCGGCCCCTCAGCGGGCGAAGGTCGAGCGCTTCGCCCTGGCTCCTCTGTTCGACCACGTGCAGATCGAGGGCGAGGCCGGCTTCGGCAAACCCCAGGAACAGGCCTACCTCCATGCGATGCAGGCGCTGGGCGCAACGCCGGCCGAAACCTGGATGGTCGGCGACAATCTGGAATGGGAGGTGGTTGCGCCTCAGCGCCTGGGCATCTTCGCCATCTGGCACGACCACCTCGGCGAGGGCCTGCCGCCCGGAAGCAACATCCGGCCCGACCGCATCATCCGCTCGATCGCCGAGCTCAAGCCCGAATAGGGCAAGAGCATGTCGACAATAAAGCAGGATCTTGTCAGATACTGATACGCCGCCTCCAGGTATTCACAAATTTTCGCGCGAGCGTAAAGCCATAAAAACAAAGGCCTTGGTGAACCCCAAAGGTCGATGACAAGGGATGGTCGCACAACACCCTGGAACGCGGCGCAGCTCGACGTCGTTGCCCTTCGTGATCAACATGAGGGAGGTTACGCATGAGCGCCGAGTACAATCCCTTCGCCGACCGCCGCCAGACGGCGGGCGGCGTGACCCTGGATGCGTTTGAAACCGACGCAGCCGCCGAGGCGGCGTCCGACACTCTGTTTCCGGCGACGCCGGTCTATGCCCGCAAGCGCAAGGCCGGCGGCGGGAACATCGCCAAGATCGCGCTGTTCGCGGTTCCGGCGGTGGTCATTCTGGCCGGTGCGGCCTTCATGATGGCGCAGCCGCGCTCCAACGACCTGTTCGCCGAGACCACCGCGGTTCCGCCGGCCGCCCCGGCCGCCATGCCCAATCCGGTCACAAAGGTCGCTCAGGCCCCGGCCACGCCGGCTGCCGCCGCGCCTGCTCCGGCGCTGGCGAAGACCGACCCTGCGCCTGCTGTCCGCGAGCCGGCCCCCCGCCGCGTCGCGCAGCGCACCGCCCCTGCACCCCGTCCGGTCGCCGACAGCCCCGAGACCTGGGCCAGCGACGCCAGCGCTCGCATCCCCGATGCGCCAATGCCCTACTCGCCCAGCGCGCAGACGGCGGTCCCCGCGCCCATGGTGACGCCGCCGGTCGCACCCCCGGCTGAAAATCCTGCCGCGCCGAAGGCGCAGACGCCGGCCCCGGAGAGCAACGAAGAGCCGACGTCCTAAGCCGTCCTTGGCCACGGAGGAAGGCGACTCCCCCGACGGGAGTCGCCTTTTTCGTGTATTCGCCCCGACCACACCCTCTTTTAACTCCCGCCCCTCAAGAGTGCCGCGCTTACGCCGGACGAGGGGGCGATACATGCGGAGGGAAACAGGGCTCGGGCTGCTCGCCCCGCTGGCCGCCGTGCTGTTCGGCGCCATCGCCGTCTTCGTGGTCAGCCTGCTGATGTGGGCCAACGCCGTGGACGACGACGTACGGCGGCGCGAGGAGGTTCTCGTCGCCCGCGGCGTGCGCGCCAGCATCGCCGAGATCGAGCGCTCCATCCTGCCCGAAGCCAACTGGGACGAGGCGATCGTCAATCTCGACCACCAGTTCGATTCGGCTTGGGCGGACGCCAATCTCCACGACTATTACGCTCAGAACATCGACTTCGAGCACCTGTTCGTCGTCGATGGACAGGACCGTCCGATCTATGCCCGCGCGCACGGCAAGGCCGCGCCCGTCTCCGAGTTCGCCCAGTTCGCCGACGCCGCACCGCTGATCGCCAAGGTGCGCGCGGCCGAGGCCGCGCGCGGTCCCATCGCGCATCGCGCCCCAAGCGCAGAACGGACCCTAGCGTCCCGTGCGATCCAGGCCAGCGACTTCATCGTTCGCGACGGGCGGGTCTATCTCGTCTCGGCGACCCTGGTTCAGCCCGACTTCGCCACAGTCGTGGCCAAGGGCCCGCGCGCGCCCGTCGTCGTGATGTCGCTGCATCTGGATGCCGCTTCGCTGGCCCGTCTGGCCGACCGCTTCCAGCTCAACGACCTGCATTCCAGCCTTGGTTCGGCGTCGATCGCCCCCGGCAAGGCCCGCATCGTCCTGCCGACCGGCCCCGGCACGCAGCCGCTCGTCCTTAGCTGGACGCCGCAGACGCCCGGCGCGGCCATCGCCCGCGCCGCGACCCTGCCCGTCGCCCTGCTGCTCGCGGCCTTCGGCCTGGTCGGCGCCGTGATGCTGGTCCGCATCCGCAAGGCGGCGGCCGCGTTCGTGGACCATCACAAAGCCCAGAACGACTTCCTGGCCAATATGAGCCACGAGATCCGCACCCCGCTGAACGGCGTCAACGCCATCGCGACCGCCCTACGCCGCACCTCGCTCAGTCCAGCCCAGGAAGAGATGGTCGGCATCATTCAGGGCTCGGGCGCCGCGCTGGAGCGGCTGCTGTCGGACGTGCTCGACCTGTCGCGCATCGAAACCGGCGCAGTCGAAGTCGCCAGCCAGCCCTTCCACCTGGGCGACGCCCTGCGCAGCGTCGCCGACATGACCGCCGCCCGCGCGGCGGAAAAAGGTCTGGACCTCATTGTCGACATCGATCCGGCCGCGGAGATCGTCGTCTCCGGCGATCCTGTGCGCCTGAAGCAGGCGCTGGCCAACCTGATGTCCAACGCCGTGAAGTTCACTAGCGACGGTTACGTGGCCCTGGCGGCCCGCGCCGAAGGCCCCGGCGCCTGGCGCATCGACGTGCAGGACACCGGCATGGGCTTCGATCCAGCCCACAAGGCGCGGCTGTTCGACCGCTTCCAGCAGGCCGACGCCTCCAGCACCCGCCGCCACGGCGGCGCTGGCCTGGGGCTCACCATCGCCCGGCGGCTGGCCGGGCTGCTGCAAGGCGAACTCGACGCCGCCGGCGCTCCGGGCGAGGGCGCAACCTTCACCTTGCGAGTGCCGCTGGCGCCGGCCCAGGCGCCGGCCGCGCCGGCCGCGCCGCGCGAGGTGGAAACCCCGCCCGAGCGTCCGTTGCGCATCCTGCTGGCCGACGACCATCCAACCAACCGCAAGGTCGTTCAGGTGCTGTTCGCGCCCTTCGACGTCGACCTCGTCTGCGTCGAGAACGGCCAGGAGGCCTGCGAGGCCTTCGCCACCCAGCGCTTCGACCTGGTGCTGATGGACATGCAGATGCCGGTGATGGACGGCCTCGGCGCCGTGCGCGCGATCCGCGAGCGCGAACTGGCGTGCGGCATGACCCGCACCCCGATCGTCATGCTGACCGCCAACGCCCTGCCCGTGCACGAGGCCGCCAGCCGCGCCGCCGGCGCGGACCTGCACATGGCCAAGCCGATCGAGGCGCCCAAGCTGTTCGCCGTGCTCCAGACCGTCGCCGAGCGCCAGAGCCTGGACATTGCGGCATAAGCGACCCCTTGCCGCATTCCCGAACGCCGTTCGCCGTGAGATTTGGCCGCCCGTCGGGCTGATCCGAGGATGTTCATGCTGAAGTTGCTGTTTTCGAGCTGGGGCGCCGAGTGGGGCACCGCGGCGCTCGTGTTCTTCGTCAGCGCGGCTGTGGGCCGCTACGCGGCAGAGGGCATGAATACGCTCCAGTGGTGCGGCGCGATCACCGCTGTCCTGGCCTCGATCACCGCCGCCGTGGCCGTCCGCGTTTGGAAGGCTGAGCCGGTCAAGGTCCAGATCGACCGCGACTGATCAACCGGCATAGACATCCAGGCCGAGCGCGGTCAGCAGGCGGTACTGCTGGTCCGCCGCCACCTTCATCGCCGCTACGCTTCCCAGTTCGACCAGGTTCAGGCCGCTGACCTCGGCGCCGCGCAGATCCGTGCGCGCCAGTTTCGCGCCCGCGGTCAGCGCCTGGAAGAGGTCGCATTCGCGCAGGTCCGCCCCCTCCAGGTCAGCGTCCACTAGCGCCGCTTCGCGGAAACTCGAGCGATTGAAGTCACCTTCCGGCAGCCGCAGCTCGGTCAGGTCCGCGAGCTCCAGGTTGCAGCCCCTCATGGCGCCCGAGTACTGCACCACGCTGCGCCCGAAGGCGCGGCTGAAGTCCGCGCGCACGAAGGTCGCGCCACGCAGATTGCAGGTCTCCAGCTCAAGCCCGTAGGCGCTGAGCCGCTCGAACCGCGCGAAAGACAGGTCGCACTTGCGGATACGCGCCTCGTCCAGCCGTCCGAAGGCGAACTGCACGCCGACATGGCCGTCCTCGTCGGCGAAATTGCAGTCCTCGAACACCGCCTCGCGCAGGTCGGCATGGGCGAAGCGGCAGCGGATAAGGCGGCAGCCCGAGAAGCGAGCGCCCTGCATCACCGCGCCCTGCACCTGAACCTCGCGCAGCGTGCAGTCCTCGAACACCGCATCGGTCAGGTCCGCGTCGGTGAAGTCGAGGTCGGAGAGGTCGGCGCCCGAGAACGTGGCGCTTGGTTCGAGTTTCATTCCCCACCTCCGCTCACCCCGGCGAACCCGGGGGCGCAAACTGACTATGCCCAATCCACGTCGGAAACGGTCGTAGTCCGGAGGCCCCGCTTGGATCCGGCTCTCGCCGGGTCGAGCGGTGAAGAGGCGGCCCCTTCACCGCTCCCGAAGGTCAGCTTTCGGCCTTCACATAGATTTCCCCGCCCTCGGCGCGGAACTTCTCGCTCATCTGCTCCATGCCGGCGGCGACGTCGTTCTGCTTGGCGGCGGCGTCGCGGATGTCCTGGCTGATCTTCATCGAGCAGAACTTGGGACCGCACATCGAGCAGAAGTGAGCGGTCTTCATCGCTTCCTTCGGCAGGGTCTCGTCGTGGTATTCGCGGGCGGTTTCCGGATCGAGGCCCAGGTTGAACTGGTCCTCCCAGCGGAATTCGAAGCGGGCGCGGCTAAGCGCGTCGTCCCAGGCCCGGGCGCTGGGGTGGCCCTTGGCGAGGTCGGCGGCGTGGGCGGCGATCTTGTAGGTGATCACCCCTTCCTTGACGTCCTCGCGGTCCGGCAGGCCCAGGTGCTCCTTGGGCGTCACGTAGCAGAGCATGGCGGTGCCGAACCAGCCGATCATCGCAGCCCCGATGGCGCTGGTGATGTGGTCGTAGCCAGGGGCGACGTCGGTGGTTAGCGGGCCGAGGGTGTAGAAGGGGGCCTCGCCGCAGGTGGCCAGCTGCTTGTCCATGTTGGCCTTGATCTTGTGCATCGGCACGTGGCCGGGGCCTTCGATCATCACCTGCACGCCATGCTTCCAGGCGATCGGGGTCAGTTCGCCCAAGGTCTCCAGTTCGGCGAACTGGGCCGCGTCGTTGGCGTCGGCGATCGAGCCCGGACGCAGGCCGTCGCCCAGCGAGAACGACACGTCATAGGCGCGCATGATCTCGCAGATCTCTTCGAAGTGCTCGTAGAGGAAGTTCTCCTTATGGTGCGCCAGGCACCACTTGGCCATGATCGAGCCGCCGCGGGAAACGATGCCGGTCACCCGCTTGGCGGTCAGCGGGATATAGGCCAGCCGCACGCCCGCGTGGATCGTGAAGTAGTCCACGCCCTGCTCGGCCTGCTCGATCAGGGTGTCGCGGAAGACCTCCCAGTTCAGGTCCTCGGCGATGCCGTTGACCTTCTCCAGCGCCTGATAGATCGGCACCGTGCCGATCGGCACCGGGCTGTTGCGGATGATCCAGTCGCGGATGTTGTGGATGTTGCGGCCGGTCGACAGGTCCATGACCGTGTCGGCGCCCCAGCGGATCGCCCAGACCATCTTGTCGACCTCGTCGGCGACGGTCGACAGAACGGCCGAGTTGCCGATGTTGGCGTTGATCTTGACCAGGAAGTTGCGGCCGATCGCCATCGGCTCGAGTTCGGTGTGGTTGATGTTGGCCGGAATGATCGCCCGGCCGCGCGCCACCTCGTCGCGCACGAACTCGGGGGTCACGAAGTCGGGGATCGATGCGCCGAAGTCCTCCCCGTCGCGGATGAAGGCGTCGGTCTCCTTGCGCCGCAGGTTCTCGCGGATGGCGACGTATTCCATCTCGGGCGTGATGATCCCGCGGCGGGCGTACTCCAGCTGGGTGACGGCGCCGCCCGCCTTGGCGCGATAGACGCGGCGCGGGGCGCTGAATTGCGGAGCCAGATGCTCGCCCTTGGCGAAGCCGTTGTCCTCGGGCTTCACCTCCCGGGGATTTTCAACGATCTCAACGTCCCCGCGCGACACGACCCACGGCTCGCGCACCCGCGACAGGCCCTGGTCGATGTCGATCTTCACCTGCGGGTCCGTATAGGGGCCGGACGGGTCGTAGATCGTCACCGGCGGCTCGTTCGCCGACGGATGCACCGCCACCTCGCGGAACGGCACACGGATGTCGGGCCACAGCACGCCAGGCTGATAGACTTTGCGCGAGCCGGGGCGCTCGCCGGTCGGGATGGCGTCTTTCACGGGCGTCTGGATGTTCACCGGCGCGTGCTCCTACGAAGGCCAAGGGCCCGCCGGCGATCGGGAATCCGAGCACGAAACGCTCGAAACGCCTTCCCTTCGCCGGCATGACCCGGATCAGGTTCTACGGGTCGCGGGCTCGCCCGCCTCTCAGCCGCCTAAGCGCGGCCCCCCGAGGACAAGGCCCACACATAGGCCCGATCGGCGACGATGGAAAGCGCCGCTATCCGGCCCTATTATTGCGTTTCATTTTCGCGTCCTCGTGGGAGAGCGCCATGCAACGCCTGATCGTCCTGGCATCCGTCGCCGCCCTGTCGGCGACCGCCGCCCCCGCCCTGGCCGCCGATCCCGCCAAGCCTGCGGCAAACTCGCAGTGCTTTCGCGTCAGCCAGATCCAGAACCACACCAAAGGTGACGCCAAGACGCTCTATCTGTCGGTCAAGCCGAAGAAGGCGGTCTATCGCCTCGGCATGTCGGGCAGTTGCCTGGCCGGCGTGAACTCCAGCGACCCACTGGTGCTCGAGACGGTAGGCGGGACTGACCTGGTCTGCCGGCCCCTCGACCTGGACCTCAAGGTCAAGCTAGGGCCGGGCGGCCTCACGCCTTGCATCATCAAGGACATCACGCGCCTGACGCCCGATCAGGTCGCCGCGCTGCCGCCTAAGGTCCGCCCCTAGTCCCTCGCGCCCCTGGACGAACCTTGGCCGCGTGCTAGTCGTGCGGCCGAGGAGTTCCGTCATGCATCTCGCCAAGTTCCCCAGGGCGCGTTTCGCCCATCTCCCCACGCCGCTGGAGGATGCGCCGCGCCTGGCCGCCGCCCTCGGCCTGAAGCGCCTGCTGATCAAGCGCGACGACTGCACGGGCTTGGCCGGCGGCGGCAATAAGACCCGCAAGCTCGAGTTCCTGCTGGGCGAGGCCTTGTCACAGGGCGCCGACACCCTGGTGAGCCAGGGCGCCATTCAGTCGAACCACGTGCGCCAGACGGCCGCCGCGGCGGCGCGGTTCGGCATGGCCTGCGAGATCATCCTGGAGGCGCGGACCGGATCGAACGCCGTCGACTACAACGGCTCGGGCAACGTGCTGCTCGACCGACTGCTCGGCGCCTCCATCCGCACCGTCCCGGGCGGAACCGACATGAACGCCGAACTGGCCCGGAGCGCCGACGACATCCGCGCCCGCGGCGGCAAGCCCTATGTGATCCCGGGCGGCGGCTCCAATGCGGTCGGCGCGCTCGGCTATGTCGACTGCGCGTTGGAACTGGTGCGCCAGGCCGACGCCGCGGGCATCGTCATCGATCGCCTGGTCACGGCTACGGGCAGCGCCGGCACCCATGCGGGTCTGATCGCCGGCTTCGCCCTGGCCGGCGCCGACATCCCGATCCTTGGCGTCGGAGTGCGCGCGCCCAAGGACGTGCAGGAGGCCAACGTCCACAAGCTGGCGGTCGAGACCGCCGCGCGCTTTGGCCATGAGGACCGGGTGACCCGCGACCTGACGGTCGCCGACTGCGACTATGTCGGCGCCGGCTATGGCCTGATCGACGAGGCGGTGATCGACGCCCTGAAGCTCGCCGCCCGCACCGAGGGCCTGCTGCTCGACCCGGTCTATTCGGGCAAGGCGATGAAAGGCCTGATCGCGCTTGCGCGGCAAGGCGCCTTCAAGGACGAAACCGTGGTCTTCCTGCACACCGGCGGGGCCCAGGGCCTGTTCGGCTATCACAGCGAGTTGGAAGGATCACTGGCATGAGCCTGGTGCTTGGCGTGCTGGGCGGCATGGGACCGGCCGCCACTCTCGACTTCCTGACCAAGCTCCAGGCCCTGACCCCCGCCGAGCGCGACCAGGATCACATCCGCACCATCGTCGACATCAATCCCCAGGCGCCGGACCGCAACGACCCGCTGAACAAGCCCGGGCCGGTGTTGGCCGAGATGGCGGGCGCCCTGCGGGGGGCCGGCGCCGATGTGCTGGCCATCGCCTGCAACACCGCCCACGCCTATGCCGACATGATCGTGCGGGCCAGCGGTCTGCCACTGATCGACATGATCGGCGCGGCCTCCGCCGCCGCCCGCGACACCGGGGCTGCGCGGGCCGGCGTGCTGGGCACCCGCGAGGCCCTCAAGCTCTACCGCGAATACTTGGCGGCCCAGGGCATGGGCATCGTCACCCTGCCCCCCGAGCGGCAGGAGGTGTTCATGGACCTCATCTACCGCATCAAGCGCGGGGACCTGTCGAGCGGCGTGCGCAGCGAGATGGCGGCCCTGGCCGCGGACCTCGCCGCCGGCGGCGCAGAGGCGATCATCGCCGGCTGCACCGAAGTTCCCCTGGCCTATCAGCACGGCTCTGGCCGCCTGCCCTTCATCGACGCGGGCGAGGCGCTGGCGCGTCGTTGCGTGTCGGTGTGCCTGGGCCTGGAACCCGTCCCGGCGATCTAGAGCCGGCCGGCCCGGAAGGTGTCGCAAGCGGCCGGATCGCCCTTCTCCACCCCGGCGCGGAACCAGCGCATGCGCTGCTCGCTGGTGCCATGGGTGAAGGCGTCTGGCATGACGCGCCCCTGGGTCTGCTTCTGGATTGCATCGTCGCCCACCGCCGCTGCGGCGCGGATGCCGTCCTCGATATCGGCCGGGTCCAGCGCGACCTCGCCGCCGGACACCGCCGGCGCGTGGGCTACCCAGACCCCCGCGTAGCAATCGGCCTGCAACTCCAGCCGTACGGCCGACGAGTCGGCCCCGCGCGAGCCGCCCTCCACCTGACGCGTGGCGCCGGTCAGGTTCTGGACGTGGTGGCCGATCTCGTGCGCGATGACATAGGCGCGCGCGGCTTCTCCCTTGGCGCCGAACCGGGTCTCCAGTTCCTGCCAGAAGGCGAGGTCCAGATAGACCTTCTGGTCGGCCGGGCAATAGAAGGGCCCCATCGCCGACTGCCCCATGCCGCAGCCTGTGCCGGTCGCCTGGTCGTAGATCACCACGGCCGCCGGGCGGCGATAGCGCTGGCCCTCGGCGGCGAAAATCTTGCTCCAGACGTCGGTGGTCGACTGTTCGATGACGTCGACGAACTGGCCGCCCTGATCCTGGGTCGTGCCGCGCACGCCGTCCTGCTGCTGGGCTTGCTCGCCGCCTGCGCCGCCGACAACCGACATGGTGGTCGACGGATCGATGCCGAACACGAAATAGCCGATAAGGGCCAGCACCACGCCGCCCAGGCCGATGCCGCCGACACCTGCCGCGCCCAACCCGCGCCGGTCCTCGATATTGCCGCCGCGGCGGCCGCCCTGCCAACGCATGCCCTGGTTCCCTCCTCAGACGCCCGATGCTCAACGCGCGGACTGGGCCATAGGATGCGGGCTCGCCGCGCGTCTGTCAGCGCCTGTTCTGCGTGACGTCGCGAATACGGGCGTTGGAGGCCGCCAGCGCCGCGTCGGGGATCGAGGCGTAGCCGCCGGCCGTGGTGGTCGCCGTCTGGGCCGGCGCGGCGCGCGGATAGGGCGGCGGCATGGCCGCCTGCAGGTCACGCAGCCGCTGCTCGGACTGCACGCGGGCGTCCAGGGTGTTCAACTGGTTCTCCAACGCGATCGACCTTTGCCGGTCCAATTGCTGTTGGGTCATAAGGTCGAGCTGTTGGGTCGCCTGCGGGCTGATCTGGGCCGTGACCGGCCCCGCCAGGGCGCTGGTTGCGAAAAGGGCGAGGGCGAGACGTCGCATCACCAGTCAACGCGCGGCGCGGCGCCAGGCTCCCTATCGGCGCGAGACGGTGAAGCGAGCGAGCTGTTCGCCGGGAGCGGGCCAATCCGGGGCCAGTTCCTGCGCCTTGCGGTAGTCGAGATAGGCCGATTTGGCGTCCTCCATACCCTCATAGGCCAAGGCTCGGTTGTAATAGGCCTTCGCCGGTTCGGTGACGCCCAGGTCCAGCCCCTTGTTGATATCGGGCAGGCTCTCGGCGTAGCGACGCCGGCCGATCGAGGCCGCGCCCCGGTTCACATAGGCCTCGCCTAGCTCGGGATGCAACCGCAGCGCCGAGTCGAAGTCGCGCGTGGCGTCCGTATAGGCCGCCCGCCGCAGCTTCAGCACGCCGCGGTTCACGAAGGTGCCCGCGCGGTCGCGCACGTTCATCAGCTCGGTCTCGAGCGCCAGCGTGCAGACCTCCTGGAACTTGGGATCGTCCTCGCCGCCCATGGCCGCCTTCGAGCAGGCCTCGGCCAGTCCGCCGCCGATGACGCTCACCGCGCCCTGGGCGACGCCGGCAAAGCTCAGCGCGGCGAACGCGACGATCAATGGAAGCGCCTTGAGCATGGCCCGGTCTCCTGCATCCGAACCCAGGCGCAGAGAGTTCTCCCGTAACGCAGTTCTGTCAACGCGCCGCGCGCAGCCGTCGTGTCTCGCGGAAGAGGATGTAGACGCCGCTGGCGGCCACGACGAGCGCGCCGGCGATGGTGGCCGCCCGCGGGATCTCGTCCCACACCAGGTAGCCGATGATGCAGGCCCAGACGAGCTGGGTGTAGTCGAACGGCGCCACCACGGCGACCGGCGCGCGGCGGAGGGCCTCGGTCAGGAACAGCTGGCCTGTGCCGCCGACCAGGCCGGTGCAGACCAGCATGACCAGGGTCGTGACGTCGGGGATCGTCCAGCCGCCGAACGGCAGGCTGGCAAGGCCGACCAGCATGCCGGCCAGGGTGAAGTAGAAGACGATGGTGGGGCCGGGCTCGGTGCGGCCGATCTCGCGGATGGCGATCATCGCTCCGGCCGCCCCTAACGCCCCGGCCAGGCCGAAGACGGTGCCGAGCGAGGCCATGTGCGTCGGATCGGGTCGCACCATGATCAGCACGCCGATGAAGCCGACCACCACCGCGCCCCAACGATGGACGCCGACCACCTCCTTCAGGATCAGGGCCGAAAGCGCGGTCATGAACAGCGGCGAGGCGAAGGACAGAGCTGTCGACTCGGTCAGCGGCAGCATCGACACCGCCGTGAACCCGCAGAACATTCCAATCAGCCCGACCGCAGAGCGCGTGGCGTGGCCGCCCAGCCGCTGGGTCTTCAACACGCCGAAGCCCGAGGTCCGTCCGACGTAGAGCAGCACCGGCAGGAAAGCGAACGCGTTGCGGAAGAAGATGATCTCCAGCACCGGCGCGCCGCGCTCGGCGCAGGCCTTCACCAGCGCCGCGAGCCCGGCCATGCAGGCCATGGCCGCGATGCGCAGGGCGATTCCCATGCCGTTGCGTTGGGTGACGGCGTGCGGACTCTGGTCGGCGGGCAACGGAAACTCCTCGGGCCGCCGTCCATAGGCCCCCTGCTCCAGCCGCGCCATAGGCCGATGCGCCGCGTCTCGCGTTTGTCCTGGCGTGACGTAAAGTCATTCGCGCACGGTCAAGCTGACCGACAAACGGGGACCACGACATGACGATCGGATTGATGATGGCCGCCTGGACGCTCGTCCTGGCCTTTGCACAGATCCTGCTTTTCGATATCGCCAGGACGGCCCAGTACGGCCTCAAGTGGAACACGGGCCCGCGCGACGGCGAGATGCCGCCGCTCAGCGATCGCGCCCAGCGCTTGAAGCGCGCGCAGGACAACCTGTTCGAAACCCTGCCGCTGTTCCTGGGGGCGGTCCTGATCGCCCATGTCGCCGGCAAGGAGAACGAGACCACCGCCCTGGGCGCCCAGATCTACTTCTGGGCCCGGGTCGCCTATGTGCCGCTCTATGCCTGGGGCGTGCGCCACCTGCGCTCGCTGGTCTGGATCGTCAGCATCGTCGGCCTGGGCATGATCGCCCAGGCGATCCTGTTGCCCTAACCGCCGACACAGGCGTCGATCAGGGTCTGGTCGGCGTCATACACCCAGCACTCGGCCAGCCGCCCATCGCGGACGGCGTAGAGCAGGAGGCGGTCGACCTCGATCGTCTCCTCGCCCTTTTTCAGGGTCTCGCGAGCCAGGATCGCGCCGCGCTCCGCCCCGGAGAGCACCGTCAGCACCCCGCTCAGCCGCCGACGCGTGGCGGCGGAGAACTCGGCTAGTGCCGCCATGGCCGCGGCCTTCCCGACATGGACGCCGGCCAGCCGATGGCGGCCGAAATAGTGGAGTACGAAATCGGCGTGATAGCTGTCTGCGATGGTCGCCATGTCGCCGGCCGCCCAGGCGCAGGCGTAGCGTTCGACCACACGGCGGATTTCATCGGCGCAGTTGGCGGGAGCAGCGGCTTCGGTCATGGTGGCAGCCTGAACCAGGCTCGCGCAGACCGCTTTCAAGAACTGGCTATGACCGGCGAAATCCAGGCCCGGCTGTTCTCCTGGGGCGCGCGGGCGCTCTATCTCGGCCCCGCGCTCAATCTTTCGCCCCACCGCAATGCGGTCGCCGTGCTGGCGCTCGCTCTGACCGGCTCCTTCCGGCTGGCGCGCGACGCAGAGAACCTCGGGCAGGGCTACGAAGCCCATCGCAGCGCCCTGATCGCGCCGGGCGCCCTGCATCACCTGATCGCCGAGGGGCCGATGGCGTTCCTCTATCTCGACGCCGCCAGCCGGGACCTCCAGAACATCCGCGCGTGCTGCCGACGTCCCGGCCACGGCGCGGACTTCGACCTGGAGGGCGAGATGGCCCTGGCCGCACGACTGAGCGGCGTGGCGCGAGGCGCCGTGTCCTGGGCCGACGCCCGCGCCGAGCTGGACGCCCTGCTGCGTCCCCAACGCGCCGCCGTGGACCGCCGCGTCCGCCAGGCCCTCGCACGGATGCACGCCGCCCCGGCCGCGCGTCCATCCCTGTCCGAACTCGCCGCGACCGCGGGGCTGTCGACCTCGCGCTTCATCCACCTCTTCAAGGCCGCCACCGGCGTTCCCCTGCGACGTTACAAGATGTGGCTGGCGGTCGGCGCGGCGATGCGCGAGTTGAGCGGCGGCGCGAACCTGACCCAGGCCGCGCTCGGGGCGGGATTTTCCTCCTCGGCGCATTTCAGTTCGGCCTTCCGCGACATGTTCGGCATGGAGCCTTCGCGCCTGGCCGGAACCGCTATGACGAGACGATCATGACCAGACCCGTTCGCCTCGCGCTCGCCTGTCTGTCCGCCGCTGCTCTCGCAGGGTGCGCCTCGCTCAGCCGGGAGGACTTCACCGCCGCCGAGGCCTATCGCGCCCGGCCCGAAGCGGCCGCCGACATTCGCTTCAACGCCGACGACCAGGACGCGGCGCTGGCCTTCACCAATCGCGCCCGCCGCCAGCTCGCCGCCAACGGCGACCGGCGTGTGGACATCCTGGCCATCTCCGGCGGCGGTGCGGACGGGGCCTATGGCGCGGGCCTGCTGGTCGGCTGGACCAAGGCCAAGACCCGCCCGACCTTCGAGGTGGTGACCGGCGTCAGCACCGGCGCCCTGATCGCCCCCTTCGCCTATCTCGGCCCGACCTGGGACAAGCAGCTGACCGAGGCCTATGCCGGCGGCGGGGCCAGCGGCGTGCTCAAGGGCCGCGGCCTCGGCGTCGTGTTTTCGTCCAGCCTCTACAGTCCGGACTCCCTGCGCCTGCTGGTGGAATCCTACTGCACGCCGGTGATGCTGCACGAGATCGCCCAAGAGCACGCCAAGGGCCGGCGTCTGCTGATCGCCACCACCAATCTGGACAGCCAGCGGACCGTCGTCTGGGACATGGGCGCCATCGCCGCCCGCGGCGGGCCGGAAGCTCTGAAGCTGTTCCGCGACGTGCTGATCGCCTCGGCCGCCATTCCCGGGGTCTTCCCGCCGGTGATGATCCCGGTCACCGCGCCGGACGGCAAGGAAATCGACGAAATGCATGTCGACGGCGGCGTCACCGCCCCCTTCGTGACCATTCCCGAAGGCCTCTACTTCTGGGAAGCGCCCGAGGGTCAGGCCCTGAAAGGCCGCATCTACGTCATCGTCAACGGCAAGATCGACCCCAGCTTCGCCGTCGTTAGGGGGCGCGCGCCGACCATTCTGGGCCGCACCTTCGACACCATGATGAAGACCAACCTGCGCGCGCACATCGTCGCCAATCGCGCCTTCGCCGAGCGCAACAACATGGATTTCGAGGTCGCTGAAGTGCCGCGCGACGCCGAGAGCGGCAGCCTGAACTTCCAGCCCGAGAGCATGCGCAAGCTGTTCGCCCTGGGCGAGGAGCGGGCCCTGGCCGGCACGGCGTTCGCCCGGCCCAACTGATTTCGCCGGGAACGAGTCGCAGTCCAATCCCGTTCGAAAAGAATGGGACGGCGTAACTCGACGAGGTACGCGATGAAGACTCTTCTAGCCACCGCCGCCATCGGCACGGCCCTGCTGGCCGGAGCCTGCGGCACCACCGTCACCGAACGCGCCGCGACGGGCGCTCTCGCCGGCGCTGCGGTCGGGGCGGCGGTTGACAGCTCCGTGACCGGAGCCCTGGTCGGCGGCGCGGCCGGCGCCGCTCTCGGCGCGGCGACGACCCCCAAGACCGACAACGTCAACCGCCGCCAGTATTACGACCAACGCGCGGGCCGCTACTATTTCTACGACCCGGGTTCGCGCCGCTACTACTGGGAAGACGGCAGCCCCCGCCGCTAAGCGGCGACCTTGTAGCCGAAGCCTTCAATCGCCGCGGCGACGACGTCGCGGCGATCGTCGCCTTCCACCGTGACCATGCCGGTTGGCAGGTCCACGATCACCTCGGCCGCCGGGGCGACGGTCTGCACGGCCTTGGTCACCGTCTTCACGCAGTGGCCGCACGTCATGCCCTCGACCTTCAAGCTCAACATCGATGTCTTCTCCCAGCATTTCGATGCTTAGCGTTCTGCGCCTTCCCGCCATTGGAAGGTCAACACGAAAAATCACCGCTTGACCCTCCCATGATGGGAAGGTCCATTCAGTGCGGGTCTCGAGTTGAACGGAGCCCGCCATGACGCAAACAATCTTGCAGCCGATCGATATCCCGGTGCTGGGCATGACCTGCGCCAGCTGCGTCGGGCGGGTTGAAAAGGCCATCGCCGCCGTGCCCGGCGTCGCCGCAGCCAACGTCAACCTGGCCGCGGAGCGGGCGCACGTCGAACTGACGCCGGAAGGCGACACCGCCGCCGTGGTCGAGGCCATCCGCAAGGCCGGCTACGAACCGCTCGACCGCGAACTCGACCTGAAAATCGGCGGCATGACCTGCGCCAGCTGCGTCTCGCGCGTGGAAAAGGCCCTGCGCTCGGTTCCGGGGGTTCTGGAAGCCCAGGTGAACCTCGCCACCGAGCGCGCCCACGTCCGCGCCTTGGCCGGCGCCGCCGATACGCCTGCTCTGGTCGCCGCCGTCGCTGCCGCGGGCTACGAGGCCCAGGCCATAGACGAAGCCGCCGCCCCCGACCTGGCCGACCGCGAGCGCGAGGCGCGCGAGGCCGAGATCAAGGCCCTGCGCGTGTCGGTCGCCGTCGCCGCGGCCGGGACGCTGCCGCTGTTCCTGGTCGAGATGGGCCGCCACTTCGTGCCGGGCGTTCACCACTGGCTGGCCGGGACCATCGGCGAGCAACCCTGGCGGCTCATCAGCTTCGCCCTCGCAGCCCTCGTGCTGTTCGGCCCGGGCCTGCGCTTCTTCCGCAAGGGCGTGCCCAACCTGATCCGTCGCGCGCCGGACATGAACTCGCTGGTGGTTCTCGGCACGACGGCGGCCTTCGCCTACTCGGCCGTCGCGACCTTCGCACCGTCCTTGCTGCCGGCCGGCGCCGACCATGTCTATTACGAAGCAGCGGCGGTCATCGTGACCCTGGTGCTGCTGGGCCGGCTGTTCGAGGCGCAGGCCAAGGGCCGCACCAGCGAGGCGATCAAGCGGCTGATGACCCTCCAGGCCAAGTCCGCCCGCGTGGTGCGCGATGGCGAGGAGCGCGAGGTCCCCATCGCCGAGGTCGTGGCCGGCGACATCGTCGTGGTCCGGCCGGGCGAGCGATTGGCCGTGGACGGCGAGATCCTCGACGGCGCCTCCTTCGTCGACGAATCCATGATCACCGGCGAACCGGTCCCGGTCGAGAAGGGCCCCGGCGACGCGGTCGTCGGCGGCACGGTCAACAAGTCCGGCGCCTTCCGCTTCCGCGCCACCAAGGTCGGCTCGCAGACCATGCTGGCCCAGATCGTGCGCATGGTCGAGGCGGCCCAGGGCTCGAAGCTGCCGATCCAGGCCCTGGTCGACAAGGTCACCGGCTGGTTCGTCCCGGCCGTGATCGCCGCGGCCCTGCTCACCTTCGCCGCCTGGATGGTGTTCGGCCCGAGCCCGGCGCTGGCTTTCGCCCTGGTCAACGCGGTGGCGGTGCTGATCATCGCCTGCCCCTGCGCCATGGGCCTGGCCACACCGACCTCGATCATGGTCGGCACGGGCCGCGCCGCCGAGCTGGGCGTGCTGTTCCGCAAGGGCGAGGCGCTGCAGGCGCTGCGCGACGTCAAGGTCGTGGCCTTCGACAAGACCGGCACCCTGACCGTCGGCCGCCCGGCCCTCACCGACCTCGCGACCGCCGAGGGCTTCGCCGAGGACGAGGTCCTGGCCCTGGCCGCGGCCGTCGAGAGCCGCTCCGAGCATCCGATCGCCGAGGCCATCGTCGCCGCCGCCCGCGACAAGGGGCTGGACGTCGCCGAACCTGAGGCCTTCGAATCCGTGGCCGGCTTCGGCGCCCAGGCCATGGTCGGCGGGCGGCTGGTCCAGATCGGCGCGGACCGGTTCATGCAGACGCTTGGCCTGTCGCCGGAAGCCTTCGCCGAGACCGCCCAGCGCCTGGCCGCCCAGGCCAAGACCCCGCTGTACGTCGCCGTCGACGGCAAGCTGGCCGCCGTGGTCGCCGTCGCCGACGCCATCAAGCCGACCACGCGCGAGGCGCTGGCCGCCCTGCACGCCATGGGCCTGAAGGTCGCGATGATCACCGGCGACAACGCCGCCACCGCCCGCGCCGTCGCCGCCGAGCTCGGCCTCGACGAGGTCCAGGCCGAGGTGCTGCCGGAAGGCAAGGTCGCCGCGGTACAGGCGCTTCGCGACCGCTTCGGTCCAATCGCCTTCGTCGGCGACGGCGTCAACGACGCCCCGGCCCTGGCGATGGCCGACGTCGGCCTGGCCATGGGCGCGGGCACGGACATCGCCATCGAGAGCGCCGACGTGGTGCTGATGCGCGGCGACCTGCGGGCGGTGGCGTCGGCCACCGCGCTCAGCCGCGCGGTGATGGCCAATATCGGCCAGAACCTGGTCTGGGCCTTCGGCTACAACGTGATCCTGATCCCGGTCGCGGCCGGCCTGCTTTATCCGTTTTTTGGGGTGCTGCTGTCGCCGATGGTAGCGGCCGGCGCCATGGCGCTCTCCAGTGTCAGCGTCGTCACCAACGCTCTGCGACTGAAGGCCTTCCGGCCTCCGGTCGCGGCTTAGAAGGGAGATATCCCAATGAATATCGGCCAAGCTTCCAAGGCCTCGGGCGTCTCCACCAAGATGATCCGCTACTACGACGAGATCGGTCTGGTGCGGCCCTCGGCCCGCACCGACTCCAACTACCGCGAATATGGCGAGCGCGAGCTGAACGAACTGCGTTTCATCCGCCGCGGCCGCTCGCTTGGCTTCTCGATGGCCGAGATCACCCAGTTGCTCTCGCTCTGGCGCGACCGCCAGCGGCCCAGCCGCGAGGTTAAGGCCATCGCCGAGCGGCACCTCGCCGACCTGGACGCCCGCATCGCCGAGATGCAGGCCATGGCCGACACCTTGCGCCACCTCTCGCACTGTTGCGCGGGCGACGACCGACCCGACTGCCCGATCCTTGCGGACCTGACCGCCGGGGCCCTGCCCGCCGACCCGGCGCCGCAGTTGCGGCGACGCTCTACCTTGTCTGTCGTCAGAACATTTGGCGCAGATCGCGGCGTAGATTAGCGGAGCGCGGGCCTCGTCCTGGGGTTGATATTAAGCGGCGAGCTTGCGGTGCTGCAAGCGTCGGTGTTCG
>NZ_JAYRSU010000033.1:0-35367 GCF_041919955.1 Phenylobacterium sp.
CTGGCCGAGCGGGTGTTGGCCGACGAGGGGCCGGTCGAGGAGCGTGGGAAGTTGAAGGACGGCGAGACGAACTGCAGCACCTTCGACAGGTCGTTGAACCCGCGCGCGGCCAGTTCCTCGCCGGTGAAAACGTCCACCGGAGCCGAGGTCTCGGTCGCCAGCCGCGGCGCGCCGCGCGAGCCGACCACCACCAGTTCGCCCAGTTCCTCAGGCGCGCCCTGGGCGTTCGCCTGGCCGGCCAGTAGGGCCAGCCCTGTCGCCCCGCACAACATTGTCCGCCGCATGCCTACCCCCTTGCTGATGTGGCGGACGGCTTGTCGCCGAGAGACCGGGGCGGGTCGAACGCAAAGCCTGCGACGCAAGTTGCGCGAGACGCAACGCGCCCGCGCTCAGCGGCCGGCTATGGCCTCGGCGATGTCGGCCAGGCGGTATCCGGCCAGGGTCAGCCGTGTCTCGGCCGTGCGGGTCATGACTTCCAGATAGGCCGGCGCGGCCGCATCGGCCTCGCCCGGCGTGTCGCCCGTGCGCAGGTCGGCACGGTAGACGACCGGAGCGGCCAGGGCGTAGCTCTCCGCGCCCCAGGCCGTGAAGTCGGCCGCGCGGGTGGCGGCGGCCAACTCGGGAAAGGCGCTGCGCGGCAGGCGCGCGGTCAGCTCGTGGGCACGGGCGAACGCGGCCTCGCCGTCCCCATCGCGGTTGACGCTGTCGTCCCACAGCCAGTGCAGGGTGATCGGCTGGCCGCCGACCGGGTCGGTGACGTGCTGGCGCGAGCCGCCGCGGTCGCCATCCGGGAAGCGGCGGGAGAAGAGTTGGGCGGTGTGCAGCGGCTGATGGATGTCGCCGACCAGATGGAAAATCCAGGCGAGCGCCTGGGCCCGGTCGGCGGCCGGGGCGTTGGGATCGGAAGCGACGCGGAGGTTGAGCGCGAAAGCTTCAGCCGCGGCTCCTGCCGCTTCCGATGAGGGCGCATGTGGCGGCGGATCGCGCGGATCGGTCACCGGCCGCATCGCATAGTGCCAGGTCGGATGGTCATGCGGCCCTCCGCGTACGTCGTCGGGCCAGCGGGCCAGCTCCATGAAGACGAGGCGGTCGCGCTCGGCGCCGGTCGCCCGTCCGATCGCGACCTCGAACGGGCCGCGGTCGGGGTGCTGGGCGGCGATGGCCAGCAGGCGCTTCAAGGCCTCCGGGTTGCGGGCGGCCAGTTCGTCATAGGCGATGGCGGCGCTGACCATGTGGCCGGGCCGCGTCCAGCCGTGGGCGATGGCGGGCAGGGCGAGCGCCAGGAGGGCGGCGGTGAAGGCTAGGCGCATGATCGGGTTCCTCGTTTCCGAGGCCGAACAAGCGGCAGGCTGCTGCGGCGGCCCAGCGCAAATGGCGATATGCGTGTTGCGCGCCACGCAACGGGGTCGGGTCAGAAGCCAGCTTTCGCCGCCGCGATCGCAGCGGCTACCGCGGCGCGGGCTTGGGGACTGTTGCGCCAGCAGGTCGAGCCCAACATGGCGGAGGCGACGGCGCAGAGCTCCGCGGCCTCGCGGGTAGCAAGGTCGGCCAAGTCTTCGACGCCCATTTCCTCAAGCCGGCGTACGACCGTCGGGCCGACGCCCTTCACGGCGAGCAGGAGGGCGCGCTCCCGGTCGGAAAACGCCACGTCAGCCGATCTGCGGCTTGAGCCGCAGGGCCTGGGCCAGGGTCTGGGCGCGCTTGGCGGTCTGTTCGCCCAGCAGCATGTCGCCCCAGCCCGGCTGAGTGGTCAGCACCAGTCGGTCGCCCTCGATGGCGAGGCGCGAGTGCGGCAGCAGCCCGACATTGCGGCCCGAGAGGTCGCAGCCGAGCCGGATCGCCGCCCCTAGGGCGCGAGCGCGCTGGCGGCGCTCGGTCGTCAGCACCTTGGCGACCGTAGTTTGGTCCGGGGTGTTCGGGGCTGACGAGTGGCGGGCGAAGACGGCGCAGGCCAGGAACGCACGTTCGGCGTGGCTCATGCCGGCGATCGGGGCGCGCAGGACCTGCTCGAAAGCCAGCTCGCCGCGATGATCGGGGTGCAGGCGTGCGCCGAGATCGGCCAGGCGGCAGGCGGCGGCGATCAGCACCGGATCGCGCGTCCCGAACACGGGTGTGAGGCGGTCGAAGGCCGGATGCAGCCATTCGTGCAGGGACGCTCCCAGATGAGCCGACAGGCCGCGAACAGCCGTCAGCGCCTCGCACCCCTCGATCAGCGGATCGCGGGCCGCTTCCTCGGGGCTCATGGCCTCCAGCAGCAGGCCTTCGCGCAGACCGTAAGCTGAGATCACAATGCGCTCGATGCCGAGGCGCTCGATCAGGGCGTCGAGGACGAGCGCCGAATAGGGCAGGGTGTCGAAGCGCTTCTTGGACAGCCCCTGCATCCGTTCGAGGCTGTTCTTGGACTGGCGGGCGACGAAGCGGGCGACGTCGACGGCGTCCGAGCGGTTCATCTCGTATTGGTGGGCGACGCGCAGCGGGTAGTCGGCCATTTCCATGTGGAGCAGGGCAAGGTTGCGCCAGGCGCCGCCCACGGCATGGAACTCGCGGGTGCGGAAGGCCAGCCCTGCGCCGTCCAGGCGCTGGTCGATCACCTTGCGGACCTTGTCGACATCGAGCGGCTTGGGCGCGCCGAGGGCGAAGGGGCCCAGCGCCAGGGTGATCCCCTCGCGCGTGGCGGCCGGATCCAGGTGGACCAGCTCGAGGCTGGAGCCGCCGAGGTCACCGACGACCCCGGCGGCGTCCGGCTGGCCGGCGATCACCCCCAGGGCGGCGTAGCGCGCTTCCTCCGCGCCGGAGACGACGCGCAGGCGCAGACCGGTCTCCATCTCGACCCGAGCCAGGAACTGCTGGCCGTCGGAGGCTTCACGCACCGCCGCGGTGGCCACGGCGACGATGTCCGAGCGGCTCCAACCGCTCAAGGCGACGCGGAATCGGCGCAGAGCGGCGAGGGCGGTTTCCACGCCCTCGGGGGACAGCCGCCCGGTGGCGGGCAGGTCGCGGCCGAGCCCGGCGAGGGCCTTCTCGTTGAAGATCGTCCAGATCGCGCGGCCCTCGATCCGGTAGATGACCAGGCGCACGGAATTGGAGCCGACGTCTATGACGGCGGTCTGTCTGGAGCCTTGGTCCGAATGGGTGCTCGAACCGGGGTCGCCTTGCAGGGCCCGGTTATCCGCGCGGGGCCACATGATCGATTGCGCGCGGCATGTCCTTCACCTTCTGCCCCCGGCCGGAAAGGCTGGGATTGGTCATGAAGTATTCGTGCGCGGAGAAGGCGCCCGGATGATCCCATGACGGGTCCCGGGTATAGCGGCCGTCCGCATCGAGCGTCCAGCTTTGTGCTTCGTCCTTCAGGTTCGCCACCATGATCTGTTGCAGGACCTGCTGGTGGACGGTCGGGTTCTCGACGGGCGTCAGGCATTCCACTCGGCGATCGAGGTTGCGGGGCATCCAGTCGGCCGACGAGATGAACACCCGATTCTCCGCCGAGGGCATCGGCGCGCCGTTTGCGAAGGCGACGATGCGGGCGTGCTCCAGGAAGCGGCCGACGATCGACTTCACCCGGATGTTCTCGGACAGGCCCGGCACGCCGGGGCGCAGGCAGCAGATCCCGCGGATCACGAGATCGATCGACACCCCCGCCTGGCTGGCCTCGTAGAGCGCATCGATGATCACCGGATCGACCAGCGAGTTCAGCTTGGCCCAGATGGCGGCGGGCTTGCCCTCGCGAGCGGCCTGGACTTCGCGCATGATGAAGGTCAGCAGGTCGGCCTTCATGGTCAGCGGCGAGGGCGAGAGCTTCTCCAGCCCCTCGGGCCGCGCATATCCGGTCACGAAATTGAACAGCTTGGCCGAGTCGCGCCCCAGCGCCGGGTCGCAGGTGAACAGCGACAGGTCGGTATAGATGCGCGCAGTGACCGGGTGATAGTTGCCGGTCCCGAAGTGGCAGTAGGTGCGCAGCTGGTCGCCCTCGCGGCGGACCACCATCGAGAGCTTGGCGTGGGTCTTGTACTCCACGAAGCCGAAGACGACATGGACGCCGGCGCGCTCCAGATCGCGGGCCCATTTCAGGTTCGCTTCCTCGTCGAAGCGGGCCTTGATCTCGACCAGGGCGGTGACGTTCTTGCCGTTTTCGGCCGCCTCGATCAGGGCCGCAACGATCGGGCTGTCCGACGAGGTGCGGTAGAGAGTCTGCTTGATGGCCAGGACGTTAGGATCGCGCGCCGCCTGGCGGATGAACTGCACCACCACGTCGAAGCTCTCGAACGGATGGTGGACCAGGATGTCCTTGTCGCGGATCGCCGCGAAGCAGTCGCCGCCGTGGTCGCGGATCCGCTCCGGAAAGCGGGCCTCGAACGGCTTGAACTTGAGGTCCGGGCGATTGGACGGGATGAGCTGCGAAAGCTCGTCGAGGCCCAACAGGCCGTCGATGAGGATGATGTCCTCCTCCTTGGCGTGCAGGTTCTCGACGATGAAGGCGCGCAGGTCCTGAGGCATCATCGCCTCGATCTCGACCCGCACGACGGAACCGAGCCGGCGCTGCTTCAGCCGCACCTCGAACTCGCGGACCAGATCCTCGGCCTCTTCTTCGATCTCGACGTCGCTGTCGCGGATCAGGCGGATGACGCCCAGCGCCTCGACTTCGCTGTCCGGAAACAGGTGATCGAGGAACAGCGCGACCAGATTCTCCAGGCTGATGAAGCGGCGCTCGGGGCGCTTGCGGCGGCTGGGGGCGGCGGGCAGCTCCCAGAAGCGCGCCACCTGGGCCGGGATCGGCACCAGGGCGTAGAGCAGCCGTCCGTCCGACACCCGCTTCAGCTTCAGCACAAGCGAGAAGGCCAGGTTCGGGATGAACGGGAAGGGATGGGCCGGGTCGATCGCCAGCGGCGTCAGCACTGGGAAGATGCGCGAGAGGAAGATCGCTTCCAGCGCCTGCTTCTCGGCGCCGGTGACGTCCTCGGACGACACCACCGACAGGCCTTCGCCCGCCAGTTCCTCGCGCAGGCGTCGCCATTGCGACTGCTGGTCGGCCATCAGGTTGGCCGCCTCGGCGTTGACGCGCACCAGCTGCTCGGCCGGGGTCAGCCCGTCCTGGGAGACGACGCGGACGCCTTCGCGCGCCTGGGCCTTCAGACCGGCGACGCGCACCATGTAGAACTCGTCGAGGTTGTTGGCCGAGATCGAAAGGAACCGCAGTCGCTCCAGCAGCGGATGGCGCGGGTTCTTGCTCTCGTCCAGCACGCGCTCGTTGAAAGCCAGCCAGGACAGTTCCCGATTGAAAAACCGTTCGGCCGAGCCGAGCAACTCGGGGTCGAGCGTCAGGGGCCGGGCGGCGTCGGCCTGCGGCGGGGGAGCGGCGAAGGTCATGGACTGCACATCGTTCGGCATGAGGCGGTTCTGAACCACCTCAATAGGAGCCGCAAGTCTTCAGTCGAAAAGGTCAAGATTCTCCATATCATCTTCAAGAATCTGTCGCGCAAGTGTGCGGGAAATAGGGCGTTGTTCATCATCGGCGGCTTCGTCCAGCCGCTTTACGATCTCGCGTGCATAGGGAATCGACCGTTCCATGCGCCGCAACAGGTAAGGATAGAACTCCTTGGGCGGGCGAATGCTCCGCTCACGGAAGAATTTCCTCAAAACACCCTCCAGAACCTCGTCGTCGGGCTCCTCGATTTCGGCCACGAACAGGGCGTTCAGGCGCGAGCGCAGGTCGGGCAGGGCGGCGGTCCAGGCGGACGGCGCCGTCTGGGCGGTCAGCAGCAGGCCGCCGCCCTCGCGACCGGCCATGTTGATCAGGTGGAACAGCGCTTCGTCGTCGATACCCTGGTCGACGTCCTCGAGCAGCACCGGCCGTCCCGCCGCGCTGGCGATGTCGGGCGAGCGCCGATCGAGGACGACCGCGCCGGCCGCCGCCGCCCAGCCGCGGGCCAGGTGCGACTTGCCGACGCCAGCGGGGCCGAACAGGGCGAGCGCGCCGCCCGGCCAGGTCGGCCAGGCGTCCAGCGCCGATCGCGCCTGGGCGTTCGACGGGCCGCGAACGAAGTCCTCGCGCGCGAAGGATACCGGACGCCTGAGCTTCAGGCGTAGTTGCCGCGTCATGCGCCGGGTCCAGTCAACTGAAACACGGGGCGATATTTACCAAGCCGCCGCGCGCCGGTCGACGCATCGCGCGGCCTGGTCCTGGGGATGACTTGGCGAAAGCCTGGGATAGAGCGCGCGGCTCAGGCCTCCGACGGGGCGCTGCGCATACGGTCGCGGGCCGACATCAGCGACCACCCCTCGGGCCGCAGCAGTTCGATCGGCGAGAAGCGGATCTTGTAGTCCATCTTCTCCGAACCACGGACCCAGTAGCCGAGATAGACGTAGGGAATTGCGGTCAGCCGCGCCTGGACCACGTGGTCCAGGATCACGAACGAGCCGAGGCTGCGCCGGGTCATGGTCGGGTCGTAGAACGAATAGACCAGGCTGAGCCCATCGTTCATCAGATCGACCAGGGCGCAGGCGATCAGGTCGCCCGGGCCGCCGTCTTTCGAGCGCAGCCGGTACTCGATGATGTGGGTGCGGACCGCTGTGTCCTCGACCATGGCGACATAGTCGGGCCAGGTCATCTCGGCCATGCCGCCGTCAGCATGGCGCGTCGTGAGGTAGCGGCGAAGCAGGTCGAACTGCTCCATGGTCGCCTCGGCCTCGACCAGATGGCGCTCCAGGTCCTCGTTGCGGGCGAGCGCCCGGCGTTCCGAGCGCGAGAAGACGTAGTCGCCCGCCGGGATTCGCGCCGACACGCATGCCGAGCAGCTTTCGCAGGCGGGCCGATAGGCGATGTTCTGGGAGCGGCGGAAGCCGACCTGGGTCAGGCTGTCATTGACGGTCGCGCCGTCTGACAACGGCAGGTGCGCGAAGACTTTCCGTTCGTGACGGTCCGGCAGATACGGGCACGGACTAGGCGCGGTCAGGAAGAACCTGAGCTGTCGCGTCGGAAAGTGCTGCGTCACGGACGGCTCTCAATAGCTGCGCCTGGAGCGATTAGGCGTCATGGGAGCGCCAGGCGCAAGCTCCCAGACGTCACAGGATGAAACTCCTCATTGAAGGCCGTGATCCGGCGGCAGGACGGGCGCCTCGCGCAACAGCACGATGGCGATCCGGCGGTTGCCCGCCAGGGTCGGGTCGTCGGGATAGAGGGGTTCGGAATTCGCCTTGCCTGAGACCTGATAGACGCGGTCCGGATCGACGCCGGCGCTCTGCAGCACGCGGCGCGAGGCGTCGGCGCGGCTGGCCGAAAGCTGCCAGTCGCCATCGGCCTTGGCGCCGTCGGCCGACATGCTTGTGTGGCCCGAGATGCTGATCCGGTTGGGCAGCTGGTTGACCACCCGCGCCACGGCGCGCAGCAGCAGCTTGGCGCGGTCGTTGGGCTCGGTGCGGCCGGTGGCGAACATCGAGCGGCCTTCCTGGTCGACCAGCTGGATGCGCAGGCCTTCCGGCGTCACGTCGATGAGGATGTTCTTCGACAGCTCCGCCAGTTCGGGCATGTCCTGCAGCGCCTGGCGCAGCGACTGGGCGGCCGAGGCGAAGGCGGCCTGCTCGCGCTGGAGCACCGCCTCGCGCAGGGCCTCGGTGGAGGCGTCGCGGGCCATTTCCTTGGCTGCGTCGGTCTCGGTCCCGTCATTCGGATTGCGCGATTCTGGAGCCATCTCCTCGATGATCGCCTGCGAGCCGGCGCCCTTGGCGCCGTCGTCGCCGAGGGCCGTGCCCCCGAGGATGCCGCCAGAGCCCGAGGTCGTCTCCGACACGCTGGCCGGGGCGAAATAGTCGGCGATGCCGCGCTTCTGCTCGGGGCTGGTGGTGTTGATCAGCCACATCAGCAGGAAGAACGCCATCATGGCGGTGACGAAGTCGGCATAGGCCACCTTCCAGGCGCCGCCATGGTGGCCGTGCCCGTGCCCCTTCTTGATCTTCTTGATCAGGATAGGCGCTTCGCCCATCGCCATGGTTCAACCCCGGTAGCCCCGATTCCTGCGCAAGTTGGGCCGGGCCCCGTTAAGATGGCGTTGAGCTTAGCAAGGAAGTTCCGATGAAAGTCGCATTCGTGGGCCTGGGCGTGATGGGCTTTCCCATGGCCGGCCACCTGGCCAAGGCGGGCCACGAGGTCGCCGTTTACAATCGCAGTCCGGAGAAGGCTCAGCGCTGGACGCAGACACACGGCGGCCGCGCCGCGGCGACCGTCGGCGAAGCGGCGCTGGCGGCCGAAATCGTCTTCCTCTGCGTCGGCAATGACGACGACGTGCGCGCCGTGACGGGCGAGGCTCTGCCGGCGATGGCCGCGGGGGCCATCGTGGTCGACCACACCACGACCTCGGCCAAGGTCGCGCGCGAGATGGCGGCGTTGGCCCAGGAGAGCGGCCGCTGGTTTGTCGATGCGCCGGTCTCCGGCGGTCAGGCCGGGGCCGAGAACGGCCAGCTGACCGTCATGTGCGGCGGCGAGGCGGACGCCTATACGCGGGCCGAGCCGGTGATCGCCGCCTTCGCCAAGGCCAGCCGTCTGATGGGAGGACCGGGTGCGGGCCAGCTCACCAAGATGGTCAACCAGATCTGCATCGCCGGCGTCGTCCAGGGCTTGGCCGAGGGCATGCACTTCGCCAAGCGCGCGGGCCTCGATCCGCTGGAGGTCGCCGCGGCGATCTCGAAGGGCGCGGCCCAGTCGTGGCAGATGGACAACCGCTGGGCGACGATGGCGCAGAACCGCTTCGACTTCGGCTTCGCGGTCGACTGGATGCGCAAGGACCTGGGTCTGGTGCTGGACGAGGCCCAGGCCAACGGCGCGAAGCTCGACATGACCGCTCTGGTCGATGGCTACTACGCCGAAGTCCAGGCGCTCGGCGGCAATCGTTGGGACACATCCAGCCTTGTCGCGCGGCTGGAGAAGTAGGAGCCGACATCTCCCTCCCCCTCGTGGGGAGGGTGGATCGTCGCGTAGCGGCGAGACGGGTGGGGCCCTGTTGACTTAGCAAAACCCCACCCTGGCGGCTTTGCCGCCTGTCCCTCCCCATAGAAGGGAGGGAGGAGCTACAACCGCGGCAGCACCTGCCGCTCCAGCAACGGCGCCAGCCGCACGCGGGGCGGGGATTTGGGCTCGATCCAGAGCAGTTCCTCGATCTCGGCCTTGGCCAGCAGCCCGCCGGCGACGTCTGCCAAGTAGATCGCGCCATAGACCCGGGTGTCTGGCTCGTTGGCGGCCGGCGCGTCATAGGTGCCCAGATGCTGGGCGCTGACCAGGTCGCAGCCCAGTTCCTCGCCCAGTTCACGCGAAAGCGTATCGAGATCGGCCTCCCCGGGATTGCGCTTGCCGCCTGGCAGCATGAACGTGCTCGTGCCCCGCTTGCGCACGGTCAGGACGCGTCCTCCGTAGTCGCGGATCACGCCGGCCACGATCTCGATGGCCTTCACGCTCCCAGCATCCTCGCGGCGCGCGGGGCGAAATAGGTGATGATTCCAGCCGCGCCGGCGCGCTTGAAGGCGCCCAGGCTTTCGAGGATGGCGCGCTCCTCGTCGATCCAGCCGTTCTGGGCGGCGGCCATGATCATGGCGTACTCGCCCGAGACCTGGAACGCGAAGGTCGGCATGTTGAAGGTCTCGACCACGCGACTGACGATGTCGAGATAGGGCATGCCCGGCTTGACCATGACCATGTCGGCGCCCTCGGCGATGTCGAGGGCGACCTCGCGCAGGGCCTCCTCGGTGTTGGCCGAGTCCATCTGGTAGGTCTTCTTGTCGGCGGGGCCGGCGGTGCCGAGCTTTCCCGAGCCGATGGCGTCGCGATAGGGACCGTAGAAGGCCGAGGCGAACTTGGCCGCATAGGACATGATCATGGTGTCCTGCAGGCCCTCGGCCTCCAGGGCGGAGCGTAGGGCCGCGCAGCGGCCGTCCATCATGTCGGACGGGGCGAGGATGTCGCAGCCCGCACGCGCCTGCACCAGGGCCTGTTCGACCAGCCGCTCGACCGTCGCGTCGTTGGCGATCTTGCCGTTCTCGATGATCCCGTCATGGCCGTGGTCGGTGAAGGGATCGAGGGCGACGTCGCACATGATCCCGACTTCGGGGGCGGCGTCCTTCATGGCCTTCACGGCCTGCGAGATGACGCCGTTCGGATCGGCGGCCAGCGAGCCGGCGGCGTCCTTCTTGGCGCCGTCGATGTGCGGGAAGATGGCGATGGCCGGGACGCCCAGCTTCTTCGCCTCGACAGCCGCGGCCGCGCATTGCTTGACCGACAGGCGAGAGACGCCCGGCATGGAGGCGACGGGAACCTCGCCTTCGCCTTCGTGCACCACCATCGACCAGATCAGGTCGGCCGGGGTGAGTACGCTCTCGCGGACCAGGCGACGAATCCAGTCGGCCTGGCGCAGGCGGCGAAGACGCAGGGCGGGGTAGGCGGCGAGGGGGGGCAGGCTCATGAGCCCGCGCTGTGACCCATCCCCCGCTCGGACGCAAGCCTGATGAAGCCTATGGCCGGGGCGAACATCAGCCACAGCCCGCCGAGCGCCGAAAACAGCCCCGTCCCGACGATCAGGGCGACCAGGGTTCGGTCGAGCCGCACGTCCGCCAGGTTCACATGCACCTGCTCGCGGCTGCTCCACGAGTCGAGGCTGGTCACCTGATAGACCTCGCTGGCGACATTGAGCATCGCGCCCAGGAAGCAGAGGCCCGCCGCCAGGGCCAGGCCGAACGCCACCCAGAAGATCCGGATCTGGAAGTTGTGATGCGAGGCCAGTTGCGGCGAGGCGTCGTCGCGCTGGGAATAGGCGATGACCGCGGCGATCACAGCTGGCACCCCGGCGAAGAACACCGACGAGAAGAGCAGCGCATAGTTGATGTAGGCGAGGTTACGCGCGGACTCGTTGACACGTCCGCCGACCGCTTGGACAGCCATGCAAAGACCTCGAGAAAGGCGCGCCCCCACGCGTCGCGTCGTTGACAGCTTGCGCCAGCCGCGCGACTTGCTCAAGACGGGCTGCAAAAACCGGGATTGAGCGAATGGATTTCACCCTCTCCGACGACCAGCGCGCAATACAGGATGCCGCTAGGGCCTTTGCGGAGGCTGAACTTGCCCCGAATTCGGCTATTTGGGACGAGGAGAAGCATTTCCCGGCGGACGTGCTGCGCCAGGCCGCCGAAATGGGATTCGCCGGCATCTATATCGGCGAGGACGTCGGCGGCTCGGCCCTGACCCGTCTGGACGCCTCGATCGTGTTCGAGGCGCTCAGCTATGGCGACGTCGCGACGGCGGCCTATCTGACCATCCACAACATGGCCTCGTGGATGATCGACCGGTTCGGGACCGACGATCTGCGGCGCAAGTACCTGCCGCGTCTGACAACCATGGAGCTGATCGCCAGCTACTGCCTGACCGAGCCCGGGTCCGGGTCCGACGCGGCCGCGCTCCGCACGACCGCGGTGCTCGACGGCGATCACTATGTGCTGAACGGCTCGAAGGCGTTCATCTCGGGCGGCGGGGTTTCGGACCTTTATGTCGTCATGGCCCGGACCGGCGAGCCCGGGCCAAAGGGCGTGTCGGCCATCGTGGTCGAGACCGGAACGCCCGGCCTGTCGTTCGGCGCGCAGGAAAGGAAGATGGGCTGGAACGCCCAGCCGACCGCCCAGGTCAATTTGGACAATGTCCGCGTGCCGGTCGAGAACCGCATCGGCCAGGAGGGCGAGGGCTTCCGCTTCGCCATGATGGGGCTCGACGGCGGGCGGCTGAACATCGCCTCTTGTTCGCTGGGCGGCGCCGCCTTCGCCCTCGACACCGCTCAGGCCTACATGACCGAGCGCAAGCAGTTCGGGAAGCAACTGGCTGATTTTCAGGCCCTGCAGTTCAAGATCGCGGACATGGCCACCGAGCTCGAGGCGGCGCGGCTGATGGTGCGCCGGGCCGCCGACGCGCTAGACAAGCGCGATCCTCAGGCGACGAAACTCTGCGCCATGGCCAAGCGCTTCGCCACTGACGCCGGCTTCGAGATCGCCAATCAGGCCCTGCAGTTGCACGGCGGCTACGGCTATCTCAAGGACTATCCGCTGGAGCGGGTCGTCCGCGACCTGCGGGTCCACCAGATCCTGGAAGGCACCAACGAGATCATGCGGGTGATCATCGCTCGCGAGATGTTCCGGCAGTAAGGAAAACGGCTCGCCTCACGCGGCGGCGGCCTGATAGAGGCGCGCCGCGCAAAGGCCGTTCGCTGGGAGAGATCATGACCGAAGACGTTCTGACCCGCATCGAGGGCCGCGTCGGCCGCATCACGCTGAACCGGCCCAAGTCGCTTCACGCGCTGAATTTGGCCATGTGCCAGGCCATGACCGAGGCGCTGCTGGACTGGCGCGAGGACCCGGCCGTCGAACTCGTGCTGTTCGATCACACGGGCGAGCGGGGCTTCTGCGCCGGCGGCGACATCCGCATGCTGGCCGAGAGCGGGGCGGGCGATGGCAAGGCGGCGCGCGAGTTCTTCTTCGTCGAATACCGCCTGAACCACCTGCTGTTCGAGTATCCAAAGCCGGTCGTCGTGATCATGGACGGCGTGACCATGGGGGGCGGCGTCGGGCTCTCCATGCCGGCCCGCTACCGGGTGGCGACCGAGCGCACGACCTTCGCCATGCCCGAGACCGGCATCGGCCTCTTCCCCGATGTCGGGGGCGGCTGGTTCCTGCCGCGGATGCCGGGCCACATCGGAACCTGGCTGGCTCTGACCGGCGCGCGGATCAAGGCCGCCGACTGCGAGTTGGTCGGGGTGGCGACCGACTATGTGCAGAGCGCCGACGTCGAGGCGCTGAAGGCCGCCATCCTGGCGGCGCCGGCCGATGTCGAGGCCGCCCTGGTCCGCTTCGAGGGCGACGCCGGACGCCCGCCGCTGGCCCGGCGCCAGGACGAGATCGAGAAGGTTTTCGGCCGGGAAAGCCTGGAGGAGATTCTGGCCGCCCTGAAGGCCTCCGGCTCGGACTGGGCGCAGGAGCAGCTCACGGTCATGGCGACCAAATCGCCTCAGACCATGAAGGTGGCGCTGCGCCAGCTGTGTATCGGCGCGAAGCTGGAATCCTTCGCCGAAAACATGACGATGGAATACCGTATCGGCGCCCGTGTGGTGCAGCGCCACGACTTCATCGAAGGCGTGCGCGCGGTCATCGTCGACAAGGATCACGCGCCGAAATGGAATCCGCCGACCCCGGAAGGCGTCACCGAGACGATGCTGGACGCGATTTTCGCGCCCCTTCCTTCCGCTGAGGAGTGGTCGCCCCTAACTTGATGCGCAACGGCGCCGTCAAGGTGCGCCGGTGGAGGAGACAATTGGGATGACCCGTCATCTGCTGATGGCCGCTGCGGCGGCTCTGACCCTGTGCGCGACCGCGACCTACGCCGCGCCGCCCGCCAATGTCGTCGCGGCGGTGGCCGAGCCGAGCCGGCCTGACGCCGACAAGCAGCGGGATGCTGCGCGCAAGCCCTCGGAAATGCTCGAGTTCGCCGGTGTGAAGACCGGCGACAAGGTGGTCGAACTGCTGCCCGGCGGGGGCTATTTCACGCGCCTGCTCAGCGCGGCTGTCGGACCGACCGGCAAGGTCTATGCAGGCATCCCGGAAAGCGATCAGGAAAAGGCCAAGGCCCTGGCGACCGGCAATGTCGAGCTGGTCGTGCTGAAGCCCGGAGCCCTGCAGTTCCCCGAGCGCGCTGACGTGATCTTCACCGCCCAGAACTATCACGACTTCCATCTGAAGCGCCTGAACCTGGACATCGCCAAGGTGAACCAGCAACTGTTCGACGCCCTGAAGCCGGGGGGAACCCTGCTGATCATCGACCACGCCGCGGTCGATGGCGCGCCGGTCGAGGTCGCCGACACCCTGCACCGCATCGACCCGGCCATCGTCAAGCGCGAGGTCGAGGCGGCCGGCTTCAAGTTCGTGGGCGAAAACAACGCCCTCCGCAATCCGGCCGACGCCAGGACCGTGGGCGTGTTCGACGCCTCGATCCGCGGGAAGACCGACCAGTTCGTCTACAAGTTCCAGAAGCCCAAATAGGGATCACAGCATGCGCGTCGCCTTCATCGGTCTTGGAAACATGGGCGGCGGCATGGCCGCCAACCAGGCGAAGGCCGGCCGCCAGGTCGCAGCCTTCGACCTGTCTGCTCAGGCCCTTGAACGCGCCCAGGGCGCCGGCTGTTCGCCGGCGCCTTCGGTCGCGCAGGCGGTGAAGGATGCGCAGGTGGTGATCACCATGCTTCCGGCTGGCCCGCACGTGCGCAAGGTCTACGCCGAGGACATTCTCCCCAACGCCCCGAAGAGCGCTCTGCTCATCGATTGCTCGACCATCGACGTGGAGAGCGCCCGTGCGGTGGCTGAGCAGGCGAGCGCCCAGGGCTTCCGCTTCGCCGACGCGCCTGTCTCCGGCGGCACCGCGGCGGCCGACGCCGGCACGCTGGCCTTCATGGTCGGCTGCGACGAGGCTGACTTTCCCGAGGTCGAGGCGGCCATCGGGCCGATGTCGCGGGCCGTGATTCGGGCCGGCGACCACGGGGCGGGGCAGGCGGCCAAGATCTGCAACAACATGGTCCTGGGCATTTCGATGATCGGGGTGTGCGAGGCCGTGGCCATGGCCGAGAAGCTGGGCCTCGATCCCGAGCGGTTCTTCGAGATCGCCTCGAAGTCATCCGGTCAGTGCTGGTCGATCAGCAACTACTATCCCTGGCCGGGCCCCGTGGAGACCGCGCCCTCGAATCGCGGCTACGCGGGCGGCTTCGCCACCGCCATGATGCTGAAGGACCTCAAGCTCGCCCAGCAGGCCGCCGCCGCAGCGGGCGCTGCTACGCCGATGGGCGCGCAGGCAGAGGGACTCTATGCCCTATTTGATCGCCTCGGATACGGAACTAAGGACTTTTCCGGAATTCTGCAGATGCTGCGCGGAAGACTAGAAGAGCTGGACGGCTAGGCGCGAGCCCGGCCTTCCGCTTAACGAAATCTGATCGATTGAACGTGACGAATTCTAGACAATCGGTCGAGGCGGCGCGATAAGCCCGCTAATTGCAAGGGGACCGCCCGACGCCAGCCGGGCGGATTTCAATCGATGGATTACAAGGCCGCATTCGCCACCGCCCTGGAACAGATCCGTTCCGAAGGCCGATACCGGGTGTTTGCGGACCTGAAGCGCCATCGCGGCCAGTTCCCGCGCGCGACCTGGACCCAAGCCGACGGCTCGCAGTCGGACGTCGTGGTCTGGTGCTCCAACGACTATCTCGGCCAGGGCCAGAACCCGATCGTCACCGACGCCATGCACCAGGCGATCGACGAGGCCGGCGCCGGTTCTGGCGGCACGCGCAACATCTCGGGCACGACGCACTATCACGTCGAACTTGAGCACGAGTTGGCCGATCTGCACGGCAAGGAAGCCGCGCTGCTGTTCACCTCGGGCTACGTGTCGAACGAGGCCTCGCTCTCGACCCTCTATAAGATCCTTCCCGGGCTGATCATTTTCTCGGACGAGCTGAACCACAACTCGATGATCTCCGGCATCCGCGCCGGGGGCCGCGAGCGCCGCCGGGTGTTCCGTCATAATGACCTGGAGCACCTGGAGCAGCTGCTGGCCGAGGCTCCGGCTGACGCGCCGAAGGTCATCGCGTTCGAGAGCGTCTATTCCATGGACGGCGACATCGCCGACATGAAGGGCACCGTGGCCCTGGCCAAGAAGTACGGCGCAATGACCTATCTCGACGAGGTCCATGCGGTGGGCATGTACGGCCCGCGCGGCGCCGGCGTCGCCGAGCGCGACGGCGTGATGGCCGAGATCGACATCATCGAAGGCACGCTGGGCAAGGCGTTCGGCGTGATGGGGGGCTACATCGCCGCCGACGCCGTGATCGTCGATGCGATCCGCAGCTATGCCGACGGCTTCATCTTCACCACCTCGATCCCGCCGGCCCTGGCCGCGGGCGCGGTGGCCTCGATCCGCTACCTCAAGGAACACAACGAGGTCCGCGAAGCGCATCAGGAGCGTGCGGCGGCCTTGAAGGCGCGCCTGCGCAAGGCTGGCCTGCCGGTGATGCCGTCGGTCAGCCACATCGTGCCCGTGCTGGTCGGCGACCCAGTGCACTGCAAGATGATCTCCGACATTCTGCTGTCGGACTTCGGCATTTACGTCCAGCCGATCAACTATCCGACCGTGCCGCGCGGCACCGAGCGCCTGCGGTTCACGCCGTCGCCGGCCCATACCGACGGCATGATGGACGCCCTGGCCGAGGCGCTCGAGAAGCTCTGGACCCACTGCAACATCGCGCGTGTGGGCGGCCAAGCCGCGTGACCGGAGGCGGCGCGCCCGCCATCGACATCACCACGACGATTCCACGGCCGCCGGACGAGATCTGGCGGGCCGTGGCGACGCCTAAGGGCGTCAACGCAGAACTCGGCCCGTACATCCACATGACGTTTCCAGCCGGCACCCGTTTCGACGCGGTCGGCGAGGACGAGCTGGGCAAGCCCCTGTTCGGATCGTGGCTGCTGCTGTTCAGCGTCTTGCCTTTCGATCGCCACACCTTCGGCCTGGAGGGCGTAGGGCAGGGCTGGTTCCGAGAAGCGTCTTCGAGCTGGATGCAGCGCTCCTGGCGGCACGAACGCTGGATCGAACCCTGCGAGGGCGGCTGCACGGTCCGCGACCGGGTCAGCGTCGAGCCGCGCATCACGGCCGTCAAACCGATGACCAGCGCCTTCGTCCGCCTGATTTTCGAGCATCGGCACCGCAGGCTGAAAGCCCTCTACGGATAGGCGGCCAGGAGCCTTGCTATGCGCCGCGGATCGGCGCATAGCAGTCGCGTCCAATCAGGAGACGCACAGGCTTCTTTTCAGCGCTCGTCGACCTATTTGCCGCGTCGAACACCGCGGCCCAGACCAATCTTCTTGGCGAAGTCGGACCGTCGCGCGGCGTAGGCCGGTGCGACCATCGGATAGTCGGGCGGCAGGCCCCAGCGACGACGATAGTCCTCGGGGCTCATGTCGTAGCGCGAGCGCAGGTAGCGCTTGAGCATTTTCAGCTTCTTACCGTCTTCCAGGCACACGATGTAGTCGTGCTGGATCGAGCGGCTGACCGGCACCGCCGGCTTGGGTTTGTCTTCCAGCGCCGGAGCTGGCGTCTTGTTGAGGCCTTCCAGAGCCCCATAGACCGAGCGGATGATCTCGGGCACCGCATCGGCAGAAACCGGATTGCGGCTGACATACGCAGCGACGATGTCTGCGCCCAGCCGCATCAACTCCTCGCCCGAACGAACTTCGGGCTCGGCTTCCATACTCATTCAGGACCCCTTGATAAGGCGATGACCATTGGACGCGACGCCCGAGCGCGCTCGCCTCCGTGGGGTCTGCAACGCCGTAGGCAGAAGATCGTTCCCCGCCGTTGGATCGAAGGGCCGATGGCGCTAAAGAGCGCACCAGAAGGCGCTCGCCCCGCATTCGCACCCACCGTTTCCCGAAAGGCCAGCCCATGACCGTCCACGCACAGACCCCCGCAGACGCCTTCTTCTCGGCCAGCGTCGCCGATTCCGACGCCGACATCGCCGCCGTCCTCACGCGTGAGCTAAAGCGCCAGCAGGACCAGATCGAACTGATCGCGTCCGAGAACATCGTCTCGCGCGCTGTCATGGAGGCCCAGGGCTCGGTCCTGACCAACAAGTACGCCGAAGGCTATCCGGGCAAGCGCTACTACGGTGGCTGCGAAGTCGTCGACATCGCCGAGGAAATCGCCATCGAGCGCGCCAAGCAGATCTTCGGCTGCGAGTTCGTGAATGTGCAGCCGCATTCGGGCAGCCAAGCGAACCAGGCGGTGTTCATGGCCACCATGGCCCCGGGCGACACCTTCATGGGCATGGACCTGTCGGCGGGCGGCCACCTGACCCATGGCAAGAACGTCAACCAGTCGGGCAAGTGGTTCCGGCCGGTGGCCTATTCGGTGCGCCAGCAGGATCATCTGATCGACTACGACCAGGCGGCGGAAGTGGCGCAGGCCGAAAAGCCGAAGGTGATCATCGCCGGCGCCTCGGCCTACAGCCGCAAGATCGATTTCGCCCGGTTCCGTGAAATCGCCGACAGCGTTGGCGCGCTGCTGATGGTCGATATCGCCCACTACGCAGGCTTGGTCGCTGGCGGCGTCTATCCGAACCCGTTCCCGCACGCCCACATCGTCACCACCACCACGCACAAGACCCTTCGTGGTCCGCGCGGCGGCATGATCATGACCAACGACAAGAAGCTGGCGAAGAAGATCGATTCCGCCGTCTTCCCGGGGCTGCAGGGCGGTCCGCTGATGCATGTTATCGCCGCCAAGGCCGTCGCGTTCGGCGAGGCGCTGAAGCCGGAGTTCAAGCAGTACGCCCGTCAGGTCGTCGAGAACGCCCAGGCGCTGTCGGACAGCCTGCAAGCCGCGGGCTTCAAGATCGTCTCGAACGGCACCGACAGCCATCTGATGCTGGTGGACCTGACGCCTAAGGGCGTTTCCGGCGCCGACGCCGAGGTGGCGCTTGAGCGCGCGCACATCACCGCCAACAAGAACGGCATCCCGTTCGACCCGCTGCCCCCGATGCAGACCTCGGGCCTGCGCGTCGGCACCCCGGCTGGGACTACCCGCGGCTTTGGCCAGGCCGAGTTCCGCCAGATCGGGACCTGGATCGGCGAAGTCCTCGACGGCGTCGCCAAGGGGGGTGACAACAGCGCTGTGGAAGCCAAGGTCCGCGACGAGGTCCTGGCGCTCACGAAACGCTTCCCCATCTACAGCTAACCCCTGTATTTAGAGGGCTGGTTGGCCGGAAGGGGCTAGATCATGCGGTGCCCATTCTGCGGCCACGCCGAAAGTCAGGTAAAGGACAGCCGCCCGTCGGAAGACGGCGCGGCTATCCGCCGTCGCCGGTTCTGCCCGGAATGCGAAGGCAGGTTCACGACCTTCGAGCGGGTGCAGCTGCGCGAACTGACGATCGTCAAGCGCTCCGGCCGGCGCGCGCCGTTCGATCGCGACAAACTGGCCAGGTCGATCAGCCTAGCCACCCGCAAGCGGCCGATCGAGCCGGATCGGGTCGAAAAGATGATCTCGGTGATCGTGCGCGAGCTCGAGAGCATGGGCGAGGCCGAACTGCCGTCCTCGGCCATCGGCGAGCTGATCATGAAGCACCTGAAGCAGCTCGATGACGTCTCCTACGTCCGCTACGCCTCGGTCTATCGCGACTTCCGCGAAGCCGGCGAGTTCGCGACCTTCCTGGGCCAGGAGGGCCTGAGCGACGGCGACGAGGATGGGCGGTAGCGTCACCCTCAAGCTCGCGACTTCGCTGGATGGGCGCATCGCCACGGCGGGCGGGGAAAGCCGCTGGATCACCGGGCCGCAGGCGCGCGAGGCGGTGCATCGGTTGCGCGCCGAGCACGACGCGGTGCTGGTGGGGGTGGAGACGGCGCTGGCCGACGATCCTGAACTGACGGTGCGGCTGGAGGACTGGAGCGGCCGCCAGCCGGTGCGCGTGGTGCTCGACAGCCGCCAACGGCTCGCCGACGGCTGCCGGCTGGTCGCCACGGCACGGGACATTCCGACCTATGTCGTGTCGACGACGCCGCCCGAGCCGCGCTTGACCGCCGCCGGAGTGCGAGTGCTGCAGGTCGCGGCGCTCGGCGAAGACAGGCCGGACTTGCGCGACGTGGTGGCAAGACTGGCGGACGAAGGGTTCGGCCGGCTGTTCGTCGAGGGCGGCGGGCAGGTGGCGGGCAGCTTCCTGCGTTGCGGCTTGGTCGACCGGCTGGAATGGTTCCGCGCCCCGATCGTGATCGGCGGCGAGGGGCGGCCGGGAATAGCCGCGCTGGCGCTTTCGGCCCTGGCCGACGCGCCGCGGCTGCGTCGTATTGAAGTTTCGCAGGTCGGCGACGATCTGTGGGAGCGTTACGAGAGGATCTGAATGTTCACCGGCATCGTCACCGATGTGGGCCGCCTGCGGGCCGTCCGCGAAACCAACCGCGACCTGCGTTTCGAAGTGGAGACGAGCTTCGATCTCTCGACCATCGATATGGGCGCCTCGATCAGCCACGCCGGCTGCTGCCTGACCATCGTTGAGAAGGGCGAAGGCTGGTTCGCGGTGGAGATTTCGGGCGAGACCCTCAGCCTGACCACCCTGGGCGCCTGGAAGGA
Source organism: Phenylobacterium sp. (assembly GCF_041919955.1). Lineage (GTDB taxonomy): Bacteria > Pseudomonadota > Alphaproteobacteria > Caulobacterales > Caulobacteraceae > Phenylobacterium. The sequence continues at coordinate 20,171 of NZ_JAYRSU010000033.1, forward strand.
AGGCGATCCCATCAACCTGGAGCGCGCTGCGCGCGTCGGCGACGAACTGGGCGGACACATAGTCTCCGGTCACGTAGACGGCGTGGGGGAGGTCGTCTCGGTCGAATCCGAGGGCGGCTCGCACCGGGTCAAGATCCGCGTTCCCAAGCCGCTGCATCGCTTCATCGCCCCCAAGGGCTCGATCACCGTCGACGGCGTCAGCCTGACCGTGAACGAGGTCGAGGACGACGTTTTCGGCGTCAACCTGATCCCGCACACCTGGGATGTGACCACGCTGGGCCGGCTGAAGCCGGGCGTGAAGGTCAATCTCGAGATCGACATGCTCGCGCGATATCTCGCCCGCTGGCGAGAAACGGCCTAAAGGGTCCGCTCAAACAGAGACTGGAGCCCATGCTCGAAGAAAAGATTCGCATCCTGATCGTCGAAGCCCGCTTCTACGACGATCTCGCCGACGAGATGCTGAAGGCCGCCGCCGACGTGATCACCGCGCACGATGCGGAGTACGACGTCATCAGCGTGCCCGGCGCGCTGGAGATCCCCGGGGCGATCGCCATCGCCGAGGAGGGCGGCCACAAGCCGGCCGGCAAACGCTATGACGGCTATGTGGCCCTCGGCACGGTGATCCGCGGCGAGACCTATCACTTCGAGATTGTCTCCAACGAGTCGGCGCGAGGGATCATGGACCTGACGGTCGGCAAGCGCCTGGCCATCGGCAACGGCATCCTGACCGTCGAGGACGAAGACCAGGCCTGGGCTCGCGCGCGGGCAAGCGAAGGCGACAAGGGCGGAGCCGCCGCACGCGCCGCGCTGGAAGTCATCGCCCTGAAGCGCCAGCTGCTGGGACACGCGCGATGAGCCGCAGCCAGCGTTCCGTCGCGCGCCTCGCCGCCATCCAGGCCCTCTACCAGATGGAAGTATCGGGCGCGGGCGTAGAGGCGGTGATCCGCGAATTCTCAGATCATCGCTTCGATCGCAACATCGAGGGCGATTCCGAAGGCGAGGGCGCGACCCTGGCGGCGGCCGACGAGGCGTTCTTCGCCGATCTGGTGCGCGGGGTTGTCGGCCATCAACGCGAGATCGATGCGGCTGTCGTCGGCAAGCTGGCGGCCAATTGGCGCCTCGAGCGGCTGGACGCCACAGTGCGGGCTATCCTGCGCGCTGGCGTGTTCGAGCTGGCGCACCGGCCCGACGTGCCGACCGAAGTGGCGATCGACGAGTATGTCGAGCTCACCAAGTCGTTCTTCGAGGGGCCCGAGGCGGGGTTCGTGAACGGGGCGCTGGACGCGGTGGCCCGCGATGTCCGGGACTGACGAACGCCCGTCCGACGACCTGGACGAGTTCGGGCAGATCGCCCGGCTCTATCGGCCCCTGACCCGCGGCGCGCCAGAGGCGCTCGACCTGCTGGACGACGCCGCCGTCATCCCCTCGCGGCCAGGCTTCGATCTGGTTGTGACCAAAGACGCCATGGTCGAGGGCGTGCACTTCCTGGCCGGTGAGGCGCCGGACATGATCGCGCGAAAGCTGCTGCGCGTGAACCTGTCCGATCTCGCAGCGAAGGGCGCAAAGCCCTATGGCTACTTCCTGGCTGTGGCCTGGCCGAAATCCTGCGACTGGAGCGCCCGCCAGCGCTTCGCCGATGGTCTGACGCAGGACGGGCAGATCTTCGACCTGACCCTGCTGGGCGGCGATACGGTCTCGACTTCCGGCCCGCTCACGCTGTCGCTGACCATGTTGGGCTGGGTTCCTTCGGGGCGGATGATCCGCCGCGGCGGCGGACGGCCCGGCGACTTGGTCATGGTGTCGGGCGCAATCGGAGACGGTTTCCTTGGCTTGGCCGCTGCGCGAGGGGAAATCCCCGATGCGGACGGCTATCTCGCGGGGCGGTATCGGCTGCCGACGCCCAGACTGGACCTCGAAGCGGCGCTGTCTGTCGGTGCGAATGCGGCGGCGGATGTATCGGACGGACTGATCGCCGACGCGGGACACGTGGCGCGCGCCAGCAGGTGCGGTTTGCGCCTCGATCTCGACCGCCTGCCGCTGTCGCCGGCGGGGCGGGGGTGGCTAGCGGGGCAAGCGGACCGTACTGCGGCCTTGGTCTCGCTCGCCAGCGGCGGCGACGACTACGAGATCGTCTGCGCGGCCCCGGCGCCGCTCGAGGGCTTTACGGTCGTCGGCGCCCTGACCGTGGAGGACGAACGGGACGTCCGTGTGGACGGAGCACGGATCGAGGCCGGTCCGGGCGGCTGGCGGCACGGTTAGCGGCCCGGCAATCCTTCGCTGGTAAGCAGGCCGCATGATCTGCCGCGCGCTCATCCTCAGCCTCGTCGTCGCAGCAGCCGCGGGGCCGGCCCTGGCGGCCAAGCCGGCCGCCGAACCGTCCAAGGACGCGCCCGCCGGGCAGTATGTCGACGTCTCGCCGGTCGCGATCCCGATCATGGCCGAGGGGCGGCTGATCAACTACGTTTTCGTCAACATGCGCATTCAGCTGACAGCCAGCGCGGACGCGGCCAAGTGGCGAGCGAAGGAGCCCTACTTCCGCGACGCCCTGGCGCGGATCGGCAACCGCATGTCGTTCACCGACCCCAAGAACTACGCCGCGGTCGACGCGCCGCGGCTCGTTGACGCCTTCACCCGGGAGGCGACGGCGATCGCCGGCAAGAACGTGAAGGCCGTGGTGATCACGTCCCAAACGCCCAAGCAGCGCCTGGGCCTGCCGCGGCCTGGGGCCGCCAGCGGCGGCGTGCGCCGGGAAATCCAGCCCTAGGGCCCAGCTCCGCGCGCCCTGCCGTTACGTAACCATGGTCAACGGGACGTTGCGCGTCTCGGTTACAACTGGCAACGTCTCGACCATCAATAAGGAGCGCTGGACCGACGGCGCTCCACTTGAGGGAAAACGACAGGGGCCTGGAGCGTCGAGCACCGCCCAATCGTGGGCGGCGGACGGCGTCTTCGCGCAATCGATAGGGGCGCTTAGAACATGAGTCTTACGCTTACGCTGGTGATCGCCGCCGGCCTATTGGCGGTGCTCTACGGCATCGTACGAACCGCACAGTTGTTGCGCGCTTCTCCCGGAAATGCGCGAATGCAGGAGATCGCCGCGGCGATCCAGGAAGGCGCTCAGGCCTATCTGCGCCGCCAATACACCGCCATCGCCATCGTCGGCGTCGTCGTGCTGATCGCGGCGGCCGTACTGATCGGCCCGCTGGCGGCGGTGGGCTTCCTGATCGGCGCGGTGCTGTCCGGCGCGGCCGGCTTCATCGGTATGCTGATCTCGGTGCGTGCGAACGTGCGCACGGCCCAGGCGGCGTCGGAAGGGCTCGCCAAGGGCCTGGCCCTGGCGTTCCAGTCGGGCGCGATCACCGGCATGCTGGTGGCGGGCTTCGCCCTGGTCGGGGTGGCCGGCTACTACGCGATCCTGGTTGGACCGCTCGGCCATGAGAACACCAGCCGCGAAGTGGTCGACTCGCTGGTGGCCCTGGGCTTCGGCGCCTCGCTGATCTCGATCTTCGCCCGCCTCGGCGGCGGCATCTTCACCAAGGGCGCCGACGTCGGCGGCGACATGGTCGGCAAGGTCGAGGCCGGCATCCCCGAGGACGACCCCCGCAACGCGGCGACGATCGCCGACAATGTGGGCGACAACGTCGGCGACTGCGCCGGCATGGCGGCCGACCTGTTCGAAACCTATGCCGTGACCACGGTCGCCACCATGGTGCTGGCCGCGATCTTCTTCCGCGGGACCGAGGTCGTCGGCTCGATGATGCTGCTGCCGTTGGCCATCTGCGGCGTCTGCATCGTGACCTCGATCCTCGGCACGTTCGGCGTGCGGCTGGGCAAGTCCAACAACATCATGGGCGCGCTCTACCAGGGCCTGATCGTCACCGGCGTGCTGTCGGTGGCGGCGATCTACTGGGTCGTGACCTCGCTGGTCACCGGACCGGTCACCGTCGGCGACAAGACCTTCGACGCCATGAGCCTGTTCTGGTGCGGCGTCACCGGCCTGATCGTGACAGCCCTGATCGTCGTGATCACCGAATACTATACCGGCACCGGCTTCCGTCCGGTGAAGTCGGTGGCCAAGGCTTCGGTCTCCGGCCACGGCACCAACGTGATCCAGGGGCTGGCCATGTCGCTGGAATCGACTGCGGCTCCGGCTCTGGTCATCGTGGTCGGCATCATCGTCACCTATGGCCTGGCGGGCCTGTTCGGCATCGCGATCGCCACCACGGCGATGCTGTCGCTAGCTGGCTTCATCGTCGCTCTAGACGCCTTCGGCCCGGTTACGGACAACGCCGGCGGCATCGCCGAGATGGCGGGCCTGCCGTCGGAAGTGCGGGTGACGACCGACGCCCTCGACGCGGTCGGCAACACCACCAAGGCCGTGACCAAGGGCTACGCCATCGGTTCGGCCGGCCTCGGGGCCCTGGTGCTGTTCGCGGCCTATACCGAGGATCTGAAGTACTTCGCGGGCAACGCCGCGCCGGGCTCGTTCTTCGATGGCCTCGGCGCGGTCGCCTTCGACCTCTCCAACCCGTACGTAGTGGTCGGTCTGCTGGTCGGCGGCCTGCTGCCGTTCCTGTTCGGCGGCCTCTCCATGACCGCGGTCGGCCGGGCGGCCGAGTCGGTCGTCGCCGAGGTGCGCCGTCAGTTCAAGGAGAACCCCGGCATCATGACCGGCGAGGTCAAGCCGGAGTACGGCCGGGCCGTGGACATCCTGACCCGCGCGGCGATCAAGGAAATGATCGTGCCGTCGCTGCTGCCGGTGTTCTCGCCGATCGTGCTGTTCTTCATCATCAACATGATCGCGGGAAAGGTGAACGCTTTCGCCAGCCTTGGCGCGATGCTGATGGGGGTGATCGTCACCGGCCTGTTCGTCGCCATCTCGATGACCTCGGGCGGCGGCGCCTGGGACAACGCCAAGAAGCTGATCGAGGAAGGCCACCACGGCGGCAAGGGCTCGGAAGCCCACAAGGCCGCGGTGACCGGCGACACCGTCGGCGACCCCTACAAGGACACCGCCGGTCCAGCCGTGAACCCGATGATCAAGATCACGAACATCGTGGCGCTGCTGCTTCTGGCTGTCCTGGCCCATAGCGCGGCGAGCTAGGTCGGCCGCCCGTAAAACGAAAGAAGCCCCGGAGAGCGATCTCCGGGGCTTTCTGATTCTGTCAGGCTGTCTGCCTTAGCGGCGATCGCCAGGGCGAGTGCCGGGCACGCCCTCGTCGTCCGAGTTCGGCAACATGGTGCCGCGGCCGACATTGCCGAGCAGCTGTTCGAGGATGGTCAGCTCGCGACCGCGGGTCGGGGTCTCGCGACCGTTGAAGGCGATGACCTTGCCGTCCTTCAGGGTCATGACGTCGACGGTCTTCACGACCTCGCTGTCCTTGTCGAATGTCACGGCCACGACGTTGCGGGAGGTCACGACCGGACGGCGGAACGCCACGCGTTCCTTGATCTGGTCGATGTAGAACCAGACATTAGGATCGAAGGTCGAGGTCGCCGACGGCGAGCCGAGGCTCGCACGGACGGTCGACTTGGTGTCGGTCCCGACCTTCACGTCCTTCGGATTGGCCTCGATCGCCTGGAAGCCAGAATAGGTCGTAATGGGCGCACAAGCCGTTGCGGAGGCCAGCAGGCCGGCGGCGAGTGCGGCATAAGCGACGCGTCGAAACATGTGCGAACCGGACCTGTTCAATTCTTCGAGGCTTTGACCTATCGCTCGCCGCCCCTTAGTTCAATGCCGCCTGTATCTGCGCCTGACGGCGAAATCGAGGCCGATATGTTCCTGGACCGCTTCTTCCGCCCCCGCGCGACCCTGGCCATGGGGCAAAAACTGTACGCCGGCGTGGTGGCGCAGGCCCGTACGCCCGCGCTGTACGAGGCCTATGGCGTGCCTGACACGGTCGAGGGCCGGTTCGAGCTCTACACCGCGCACGTCTTCCTGCTGCTGGATCGACTGCGGGGGCAGGGCGGTCGCGCCAGTGAGACGTCGCAGGCCCTCTTCGACACCTATCTGGCCGCGCTCGACGACGCGCTACGCGAAATGGGCGTCGGCGACCTCTCAGTGGGCAAGAAGATGCGCAAGCTGGGCGAGGCGTTCTATGGCCGCGTGAAGTCGTACGAGTCGGCGTTCGCGGCCTTGCCGTTGACCGATCATCTCCAGGCGCTGCTGGGACGCACCGTCTATGCCCAGGGCGGCGGAGAGAACGTCGCCAAGCTGGCCGATTACGTGCTGCGCCAGCGCTCAGCGCTGGCCGACCAAAAGCTGGAAATCCTGCTGGACGGCCGGGCCGCGTGGGTCGAGGCATGAGCGACTGGCGTTACGTGGTCCGGCTGTCGGACTTATCGCGCGGGCCGGTCAGCGCAACCCTCGAGCCCGACGCGGCCACACGGGAATCGATCGCCAAGCGGCTGGGCCTGGAGAGCCTGGACGAGCTTGCGGCTCGCATGACTGTGCGAGCCTGGCTTGATGGAGCGGAGATCACCGGACGCTTTCAGGCGCGGGTTGGCCAGATCTGCGGGGTCACGCTCGAACCGTTTGAAAGCGACCTAGCTGGCGACCTCGCCCTGCAGGTCGTTCCGGCCGGCAGCCCCAACGGACCGGCCGAATCGGCGGGGACCGAGATCGAGATGGATCTCGACGCCCCCGATCCGCCGGATGTGCTGGAGGGGGAGGAGATCGACCTCGCCGCCTATCTGGTGGAGCATCTCGCCCTGGAGATCGATCCTTTCCCTCGCAAGCCGGGGGCGGAGTTCGACTATCAACCCGACGTCACCGAGGAATCGCCTTTCGCAGTTCTGAAGAAACTGAAGGACGATGATGCGCGGTAGGCTCTCCGTTTGCATCGCCGCCCCCCGGGCCATATCTTCCGCTGGCTTGCGGCGCGCCGCTGTAAGGGATGAAGCTGCGCCGTGACCCAGACACTCACAATTTCCGTCGATGCGATGGGCGGAGACCACGGCCCCGCAGTTGTCGTCCCGGGCGTGGCCAAGGCCGCGGCCGAATCGACGTTTCTGCGATTCCTGTTGCACGGCGACCAGACGGCCATTGGCGCCGAACTGGCCAGGCACCCCTCACTGAAAGACCGCGTAGAAATCCGTCACGCCGACCGCGTGGTGGCTATGAACGAAAAACCCGCCCAGGCGCTGCGCCGCGGCAAGGGCACATCCATGTGGGCGGCTATCGAGTCGGTGAAGGCGGGAGAGGCCGATGCAGCCGTCTCCGCCGGCAATACCGGCGCGCTGATGGCGATATCGCTGCTGATCCTGCGGATGAGCGTGCCGGTCGAGCGGCCTTGCCTGGTCGTAAGCTGGCCGGGTGTAAAGGGCGTCAGCACAGTTCTGGACGTCGGCGCCAACGTCGATTGCGACGCCGAGCGGCTGGTCGAGTTTGCGATCATGGGCGAGGCCTTCCATCGCGCCGCCCACGGCGTGGCGCGTCCGACCGTTGGCCTGCTGAACATCGGCTCGGAAGAGATGAAGGGCCACGAGGAGGTGCGCCAGGCGCACGCCATCCTGCGGTCCGACAAATTCGATCTGGACTACCGTGGGTTCGTCGAGGGCGACGAGCTTTCACAGAACAAAACCGACGTGGTCGTGACCGATGGATTCACCGGCAATATCGCGCTGAAGACCGCGGAAGGCACCGCAAGGTACGTGGGCGGTGAACTGCGCGCGGCACTTACCAGCTCGATCGTGACCAAACTCGGCGCCCTGATGGCCCGCTCGGGCCTGATGGCGTTCAGCGAAAAGCTGACCCCCGACGCCGCCGCCCCGCTGCTCGGCCTCAACGGTGTGGTGGTGAAGAGCCATGGCGGGGCGTCCGACCGCGACATGGCCTCAGCGATAAGAATGGCGGCCAAGCTTGCGCGAAGCGACTTCGCAGCCGAGATCGAACGGAATATGACGCGGCTCACCGCCGCGGTGGCCGACCAGCAGCCGCCGGCCGTGGATGGAGCCGCCTGAGTGACCAAAGTTCTGCGTAGCGTCGTGACCGGTGTGGGCGGGTATCTGCCCGACGAAGTCGTCACCAACGACGACCTGGCCAAATTCGTCGACACGTCCGATGAATGGATCGTCGAGCGGACCGGCATTCGCCAGCGCCATCGCGCGGCCGAGGACCAGCCAGTGTCCGATCTGGCGGTCGAGGCTGCCAGGCGCGCCCTGGAGGCGGCCGGACGCGCACCGGAAGAGGTCGATCTGATTATCGTGGCCACCACGACGCCGGACCTGACCTTCCCGGCGGTGGCGACCATCGTGCAGCGCAAGTTGGGTTGCCCGGTTGGCGTCGCCTTCGACGTCCAGGCCGTGTGCTCGGGCTTCGTCTATGCTCTGTCAACGGCGGACGGCTTCGTAGCGCGCGGCCGCTCGAAGTGCGCTCTGGTGATCGGCGCCGAGACCATGACCCGGCTGATGGACTGGACTGACCGCGGCACCTGCGTGCTGTTCGGCGACGGCGCCGGCGCGGTGGTTCTCGAGCCCCAGGACGGGGAAGGCACGACGGCCGACCGCGGTCTGCTGGGCTTCGCCCTACGCGCCGATGGCACCAAGCAAGACCTGCTGTTCGTCGATGGCGGCGTTTCGACCAACGGAAAGGTCGGCCATCTTCGGATGCAGGGCAATCAGGTGTTCCGCCACGCCGTGGTCAACATCTCCGAGGCGATCTTCGCCGCGGCCAAGGACGCCGGGATCGAGATCAGCGAGGTCGACTGGTTCATCCCGCACCAGGCCAACCAGCGAATCCTGGAAGGTGTCGCGCGCCGCGTCGGCATCCACGAATCAAAGGTCGTGACCACGGTCGCCGAGCATGCCAACACTTCGGCCGCCTCGATCCCGCTGGCCTGGTATCAGGCGGTGCAGGACGGCCGGATCAAGCCTGGCCAGATGCTGTTGCTAGAGGCTATGGGCGGCGGCCTCACCTGGGGTGCGTGCGTGGTGCGGCTCTAGGAGGTGATTGCGAGGCGCTTGCATCTGCGCGCCGTCGGCGCGAGGGTGTGCGAGCAGGCGATCTATCCGCAGAAGTCTTTGACCTGACGCGATAATCAGGCCATGACGGCGTGTCGATCTATTCAGTAACGGTGTTTTCCGGGGTAGGGGCGTTCATGAAAGGCGCTACGGTTACGCGGGCCGACCTGTGCGAGGCGGTCCATGAAGAAGTGGGGCTGACCAGACAGGACTGTTCCGAGCTCGTCGAGCGAACGCTGGAGCTCATGGTCCAGGCGCTCGAAAAGGGCGAGCAGGTGAAATTGTCCGGTTTCGGCGTGTTCCAGGTGCGGGCCAAGAACGCACGCATGGGCCGCAATCCGAAGACTGGGGAGCCGGCGGCCATCGAGCCGCGGCGCGTGATCGGATTCCGCGCCTCGCAGGTCATGAAGGCGCGAGTCGACCGCGCCCTGGCGAAGTGAGGGCGGACGGGTCGTGGCCAAGGGGCCAGACGCCTTTCGCACCATCTCGGAAGCAGCCGACGAGCTGAACGTTCCGCAGCATGTGCTGCGGTTCTGGGAGACCAAGTTCTCCTTCATCCGGCCGATGAAGCGCGCGGGCGGCCGGCGCTTCTACCGGCCGCAAGACATCGCAGTCCTGCGCGGCGTGCGGGCGCTGCTGCATGACGCCGGCTACACCATCAAGGGCGTGCAGAAGCTGCACAAGGAGCAGGGCCTTAAGCGCTTGCTCGCCGCCGCCGACGGCGACCTGGGCCCGCGGCCCGAGAATCTGGCCTTCGACCTTGCCAACAGCGACCTGACGGAGGAGGGGCGCGAGCGGTTGCTGTTCGCGCTCGACGACCTGCAGAGCGCCAAGCGCCGCCTCGACGCCTTGCTGGACAAGGCCTGAGCCCAGCGCCAGACCAACGATCGCCGCCTTTCCCCGAGATTCAGCTTGCCCGCCTCGCGCAAGCGGTTAGAAGGGCCGCTCGCCGATGTCGGAGCGTGGCGCAGCCTGGTAGCGCACTTGACTGGGGGTCAAGGGGTCGCAGGTTCGAATCCTGTCGCTCCGACCATCGGCGTTATGCCCCGCCCGAGGGGCGATCTCCCAACATGTCGATAAAGCATTGCGGCTGATTGCGAGCGGCCGCAGCCATGCACGACATAATTGCAACGTGCCAATTCTTGCTATCCAGAATTGAGATTCCATTAACCATCGCAACCGATGTTCCGCCATTCATCGGAGAAGAACACACATGAAATTCCAACTCTGCGCCGCCGTTGCGGGTATCGCTCTGCTGGCCGCTTCGGGAGCCTCGGCGCAGTCGACCGTGCCGGTCGGCCCGTACGTCCAGGTCAACCTGGGCTCGAGCGTCGCCGGCAAGACAGACTTCAGCGCGACGACCGGATCCTTTTCGGGCTCGCAGGACGCCGACCTCGACAAGGGCTTCTTCGGTAGCGCCGCGGCCGGCCTGACCTTCGACAACAGCGTCTCGCTTGAGGGCGAGCTGCTGTATTCGAAGAACGACATCGACACGGCCGACATCGATCGCGTGCTGGGCCGCAAGCTGGAGGCTTCGGTGAAGACGACGGCGATCATGGCCAACGCCTTCTACAACATCGGCGGTCTGGGCCCGATCAACGCCCGCGTCGGCGCCGGCGTCGGCTACGGCCGCTCGGAGTACAAGATGCTCGGCGCGAGCGACAAGGACGGCGGCCTGGCGTGGCAGGTCATGGTCGCGGGCGCCTATCCGGTGACCGACAAGATGAGCCTGGACCTCGGCTATCGGTACCTGCGCACGGCCGAATACGAAGCCAGCGACGGCGTCACCAAGGCCAGCGCTGAGACGGGCGCCCATGTGGTGACCGTCGGGGCGCGCTTCGGCTTCTAAGCGAAGGGGTCTTCGGAAAGACAAGGGCCGCTCCGAACGGAGCGGCCCTTTTGTGGCCGTCTAGCGGCCGCGATTCATCCAAGAGATCAGCGGCAGGATCGGCACGCCCCAGGCGAGGCCGCCGATCCCATAAAAGGCCAGTTGGGCCGCCCAGTGGTCGGGCAACCGTTCACCGATCATCGTCATCGTCCAGGCGTAGAGGCCCAGGAAGACCACGATGCCGATTCCGCCGATGAACTTTCGGACGCGCGCGCTCATGCCACGGCTATAGGGGCGGGCGGACGCGCCGTCACTCCGTTCTGAACGCTAGGTGCGTTTCTTCATCAGTCCGAGCAGGAACAACAGCAGCACGGCGCCAACAGTGGCGACGATGAAGCTGCCGAGCCAGCCGCCGAAATTCAGATGCAGCAGGTTGTTCGCGATAAAGCCGCCCAGCAGGGCCCCGACCACGCCGACCAAGAGATTGGTCAGAAGACCGTGATCGCGTTTCATTACCTTTTCGGCCACGAAGCCGGCCGCGATGCCGATTACGATCCAGCCGATAATCCCGACGCCTTGCATGAACTAGCCCTCCGGTTGAGTTCCACTAACCAAATGCGGTCAAGCTTCCGTGGTTCCGCCTCCGCGGCATGGACCTGCGGGCCGATCTCCGATAGCGGATCGCCGTAAGAACGCCCCGAAGAGTCCGCATTTGTAAGTCATGACGTCATTCCTTCGTTCCGACCGTTCGCGCCCCGTGGCCATCTGGCTGTTCGTCGTGGCGGCGCTGGTGCTGGCCATGGTGGTGGTCGGCGGCGCGACGCGTCTGACCGACTCGGGCCTGTCGATCACCCAGTGGAAGCCGGTGGCCGGCGCCATGCCCCCGCTCTCGGCGCAGGACTGGGCCGAGGAGTTCGCCCGCTACAAGGAGATTCCCCAGTACCAGCAGGTCAACAAGGGCATGACCTTGGAGGCCTTCAAGGCGATCTACTGGTGGGAGTGGAGCCACCGGCTGCTGGGGCGCCTCGTCGGGGCGGTCTTCGCTCTGCCGTTTGTTTACTTCTTGGTTCGACGTGAGCTTCCGCGCCGGTTGATCGTGCGATGCGCAGGCCTGTTCGTGCTGGGTGGCCTGCAGGGCGCCATCGGCTGGTGGATGGTCGCGAGCGGCCTTTCCGAGCGTGTCTCCGTGGCGCCTGAACGTCTGGCGGTGCACCTGGGCCTGGCCTTCGCCCTCCTGGCGGCGCTGGTCTGGACCGCACTTGACGCGTGGGCCGGCGCGCCGCGCCAGACCATTCCCAACCCCTGGAACCGCGGCGCCTGGGCGCTGATCGGCCTGATCTTCTTCCAGATTCTGCTTGGGGCCCTGGTCGCGGGCAATGATGCGGGCTTCGCCTACAACGACTGGCCGCTGATGAACGGCGCGCTGTTTCCGAAGGACTACGCCGGCGCTGGCCTATGGCAGACCCTGGCGCACAGCCAAGCCGCCGTGCAGTTCAACCATCGTCTGGTCGCCTATCTGCTGACGATCGTCGGGATCGTCACGACCTGGGTGGCCTGGCGCTCGCCGCTGCCGAGCGAGGCCAAGGCCTTGGCGGTAGCGACCGGCGTCGCCATCGTTCTGCAGGCGATGCTCGGCGTCGTCACCCTGATCTTCGCCGTCCCGATCGGCCTGGGGATGGCGCACCAGATCATGGCCGCCATCGTCCTCTCGCTCGCAGTCGCCTTCGCTTGGCGGGTGCGTCGCCCTTAGACCTTGAAGGAGGCCCACGGCCCGGTGATCGCGAGCGTGCAGCCGGGCGTGTAGATGTTGACGAACAGGGTCGAGCCATCGGGCGAGAAGCAAACCCCGGCCAGTTCCGACGTGCCGCGCACCTTCGCCCCGGCCATTTGCTGGGCGTTGCGGCCCAGGGTGTAGACCTTACCCTCCGGCGTGACGGCGCGCAGGTAGTTGGTGCCGCCGATCTTGTCCTCGCAGGTCACAACGTGGCCCCAGGGCGAGATCGCCAGGTTGTCGGCCATCTCCATGAAGCGCACGTCCGAGGGCTCGACGAAGAGCTGCAGCTTGCCGGGCGCATCGGCCTCGCCCGCTCGGCCCTCGTGGGCGCTGGGGACATAGCGCAGCACCTGGCCATGGAACTTGGGTCCGCCGCTGGTGCAGGCGAAATAGAGCTCACCCTGACCGAAGAAGATCCCTTCGCCGCGCGCGAACCATGACGCGCCAGCCGCGTGGCCGCGCTGGCGCAGGTCGTTGCTTGGATTGTCGACGCCGTCGAGGTCGATCCAGCGGACGGATTTCCAGTCGCCCTGGCGCCAGGCCGTCTCGTCCCAATTGCGCGGATCGCCTTCGACGGCCATCGCCTGCAGCCGGCCGCCCGCATGCAGCTTGCGAGGATCATTGGGCAGGTAGCGGTAGAACAGGCCCCTGCCGTCGACCTCGTCTTCGGTGAGGTAGACGACGCCGGTGCGTGGATCGATGGCGCAGGCCTCATGCTTGAAACGGCCCATGCCCGTGATCGGCAGGGGCTCGGCCAGGCCCCGCAGTTTCGAGGGCACTTCGAACACCCAGCCGTGGTCCTTCTTCACGCCCTGACCGGCCTTCACGACCGTCTCCTCGCAGGTCAGCCACGAGCCCCAGGGGGTGACGCCGCCCGCGCAGTTTACGGCGGTGCCGGCCAGGCTGAGGTGCTGAGCCTTCAAGGCGCGGGCCTTGAGATCGTAGACGAGGGTGCTGGTCCCGCCGCCCAGCGGCAGACCTTCGATGTCGGTGTCATAAAGGGTCGCCGGGCCGACCTTGGGCGCCAGGACACGATCCTGACCATAAGCAGTGATCTGGAGGTCGCGAGGCGGGGGGCTGATCTCGTGATTGCGGACAAGGGCGACCGTGTTGCGGCCGACCGGGAAGCAGCCCATGCCGTCCATCTTGCCCGGCGCGAGCAGGCCATCGTCCATCCGTTCCCCGGCCTTGGACAACACGCGATAGGAAAACCCCTCGGGCAGATCGAATATCTCGGCCGGGTCGCGGCGCAACGGGCCATAACCGGCGACCTCGCTGGCATAGCCGGGGGCCGAATAGCCATCCTCTCCAAGCGACTGGGCGCCTGCATAGCGCGCCAGGCCAGCGAAGGCGGTGCCGGCGGCGGCGGCATGGAGGATACGACGGCGGGAATGAAGCATGCGGCCCCTCGGCTTGACGGTGTTCGGAACCATAGGGCCCAACTTGTCGTTTGCAGCGGTATTATGATACCAACATCACGAAAGCCTTGCCCGGCAACGATTTGCGCAAGGTCGTGCGCATTCGATGTTGACAGCTCTGTCTGGGACCAGTACTAGCCGCGCCCTCGCCGGGACCTTTCCGTCCCGCCAACTAACGGACCCGTTCCCATGATGAAGACGACGGCTTCGCTGAAGCCCGCCGACGTCGAGAAGAAGTGGATCGTGATCGACGCTGAGAACGCCGTGGTCGGCCGTCTCGCTTCGTTCATCGCCATGCGTCTTCGCGGCAAGCACCGCCCGGACTACACCCCGCACGTCGATTGCGGCGACTATGTCGTCGTGGTCAACGCCGACAAGGTGAAGTTCACCGGCAAGAAGCTGCAGGACAAGACCTACTACTGGCACACCGGCTATCCGGGCGGCATCAAGGAACGCACCGCGGACAAGATCCTCGGCGGCAAGTATCCGGAGCGCATCCTGGAGAAGGCTGTCGAGCGCATGCTGCCGAAGGAAAGCCCGCTGGCCCGCAAGCAGATGACGCACCTGCGCATCTACAACAGCGGCGAGCATCCGCACGAGGCGCAGAACCCCGAGACCATCGCGTTCGCCGACCTGAACGCCAAGAACGTGCGGAGCCTGTAAGACAGATGTCCGAGACCCAAGGTTTCGAGGCCCTGCAAAGCCTCTCGTCCAACCCGCAAGCCGCCGCGCCGGCCGAGCCGAAGATCGACGCTCAGGGCCGCGCCTACGCCACCGGCAAGCGCAAGAACGCGATCGCCAAGGTCTGGATCAAGCCCGGCAAGGGTTCGATCACGATCAACGGCCGCGATCAGGAAATCTATTTCGCCCGTCCGGTGCTGCGCATGATGATCGCTCAGCCGCTGCAGGTCACCGACCGTCTCGGCCAGTTCGACGTCATCGTCTCGGTTGAAGGCTCGGGCCTGTCGGGCCAGGCCGGCGCGATCCGTCACGGCCTGTCGAAGGCGCTCACCTATTACGAACCGGCCCTGCGCCCGGTCCTGAAGCCGCACGGCTTCCTGACCCGCGACAGCCGCGTCGTCGAGCGTAAGAAGTACGGCAAGGCCAAGGCCCGCCGCAGCTTCCAGTTCTCGAAGCGCTAACCGCGCGCGAGCACTCGCGTTTGGGAAGGGCGCTTCGGGCAACCGAGGCGCCCTTTCTTTTTGTCCGATCCGCC
>NZ_JAYRSU010000034.1:0-32048 GCF_041919955.1 Phenylobacterium sp.
ATTTGGGCTTCATCTTCGTTCCTTCGTCACTACGACGAAGCCCAAATCCTCCTTAAATCACAACCTCAAATCTGTGCCATTGGCGCTGACGGCGGACAGTGCGCAGGTCGGTCGAACTCGCCAGAGAGTTGGGGGTATCAAAGAAGCCAAAGGGGAATAGGGCCGGCATCAGATGCTCGCCCGGGCGATAGCCTCGACGATGTTCCACGCTTGGCCAGGCTCAGGGTGCCCGCCTCCTCGGGTGTCCGGGGACCGCCGTTGATGATCTGGCCGGCCCGGCTCAGGAAGGCCCCACGGCCTCGGGGCGCCGCGCTGATTGACGCCGCCGTTGGGAAGTCTTGGGCGAAACGGCTGTCATGGCATAACAAATGTTGAGATCGGAACATCGCCTTGCCGGGTCCGTTGGTTGGCATCAACGGGAGATCCACATGTCCATTGTCGACAAGGTGCTTGGGGCCATCACGCCGCCCGAATCCGAAGAACACCGCGCCGAAGCCACGGCGAGGGCGCGCGCCGCCGCGGAGGCGGGAGACTGGCTGTCCATGGCGCTCGACCATCACGGCCTGATCCGAAATGCCTTTGAAGCCTGCCGTACCGCGCCGGCCGCCTCACGCGTTCAAGCGATGAAGGCCCTGGCGCTGGTGCTCAACGGCCACGCGCTCGCCGAGGAGGTGGTGCTCTATCCGGCCCTGGCGAAGGCCGGCGAGAAGGGCCACGCCACGATGGCCTATACCGAGCAGACCACCGCCAAGATGCAAATGGCCGAGCTCGAGCGCATCGACCCGACCGACGAGGCCTGGCTCGATAGGCTGGAACACATTCGCGGAGCCGTCCTGCACCACATGTTCGAAGAAGAAGGGTCGTGGTTCCTCGAGCTGAAGGCGGACCATGAGAACCAGGCGTTCCTCACCCTTCGTTTCCGCGAAGAATACGAGCGCTATGTCGGCGGGAGCGGCGCTCCGCAGGAGCCGAAGTCCTTCGAGGGGCGGCAGGTTCCACCCGCAGCATTGCACTAGCCGCGCCTCGTTTCGCCTCCGGCAGCCTGGAGCCCCCCTTGCCCGCTCGCGACCAAGGCGCAGCCATGTCGAACCTGTTGCTCGCCTCCCTGTCGGACGCCGACGCGGCGCGCCTCGCGCCGCACCTGAGGCGCGTGACGCTTCAACGCGACATGATCGTGGCGCAAGAGGGCCAGGAAATCCCGGAGGCGATATTCCCCTGCGGCTGCCTGCTGTCGGCCATGACGGTGCTGTCCCGTAAGCGGGTGGAGACCTGCACCATCGCCGCGGACGGCGCGCTCGGCCTGCTGCAGGCGCTGGGCCTGCGCACGTCCGTGGAGCGCGTGATCGTCCAGGTCGGAGGCCCGGCGCTCGCCATTCCCCTGGTCGACCTGGCAAGCGCGGTTCGAGGTGCTCGGCTCCGGCGCCGTCTATGTCGTGGACGGTGCGGGCGTGTCTCACTCCAACGTCTCGGAAGCCGATCCGAAGAACGCGCTCTCTCTTCACGATGTGACGCTGCATGTCCTGGCCTGCGGCGACCTGTTCGATCTCGACCGGCGCCGCCCCGCCCCCCTCGCCCCATGACCCGGCTTGGGTCGGCGCTCCGACATAGGAACGCCCCGCCCCGCCGCACGCTTGCTCAGTATTCAGGGAGACCAACTTGCTTCTCGAATCTCAATTCGCCCGTCTGGGCGTAACCGCCGACTTCGCTGATGCGCAGACGCTGCATGAGGCCCTCGTACACTGGAATCATGACCGTCTGGCCCTCGGAAAGCCGACCGCTGACTGGTCGGCGAGACTGGCCATGGACAGCGCGATGCGTCGGGTCGAAGGCCGCTTCATCGAAGACTTCCGCCTGCTCGTCGCGCCCCTGGTCGCCGAAGCCCCGCGCAAGCCGCAGGCGTTCGTCGAGTGGTTCGAACAGCTGAAGCAGACCGGTCCTGGCCAGTGGGATCCGCTCTTCGACTGGCTCGGCGCCCAGGCCGACATGGACGAGATGAAGTGGTTCCTGACCCAGGAGGCGGCCGGCGAGGCGGGCTTCGAGGATCTGGTGGCCATGACACAGGTCAAGCTGCCCCAGAGGGCGAAGCTCGAGCTGGCCCGGAACTACTGGGACGAAATGGGCCGCGGCCATGCCGCCGGCATGCATGGTCCGATGCTCGAACGCACGGTCCTGGCGCTGGGGTTGAAACCCAGCATCGAGCGGACGCTCTGGCAGTCCCTGGCCCTGGCCAACACCATGACCGCCCTGGCGGCCAATCGCCGCTACGTCTACCAGTCGGTCGGAGCGCTGGGGGTGGTCGAACTGACGGCCCCCACGCGGGTGTCGCTGGTGGCCGACGGGCTGAAGCGCCTCAGCGCGCCGGCCGTGGCCCGCAAGTACTTCGCCCTGCATGCGCACCTCGACGTCGAACACTCCAAGGCCTGGAACGCCGAGGCGCTGATCCCGCTGGTGCAGGACGACCCCGAGTGCGCGCCGTTCATCGCCGAGGGCGCGATCATGCGGCTGCTTTGCGGCGAACAGTGCTTCAACGCCTACCGGGGTGTGCTCTGGGCCGCGCGCCTGCCCCACGCGCACGCTGCGGAATGAACGGGGTGCGCCGTTCAACGCGCGATGCTTGCGACGCAAGTTCGGCCGGCCGACCGTTTGCAGACCCAGATGAACGAGGCGGAACGTCACATTCAGCGGCGGGTCGCCTTCCCGGCGCATTGCCGCTCGCCCCTAGCGGCTGCTTCGATTCGCCGGCCGCTCTCCCCCGCACTGAGAGTTGTCCAGTGGTCCAACCGAACGAACTGATCGAAGACGGCCAGGAGGAGGTCTTCTCCAAGACGGCGGTGGAGCGCGGTGTCAACGCCGATCCGCTGGCCATGCCGATCGAGGACATTCGCGCGCACGAATTGATCGGAGCTCTGTCGATCCTGGCTGGACAGATCGACATCTCGGAGTACCTCAAAAGCAAAGAATCACCGCCCGCCGGCAGTCTCGCTTTCGTCAAGGCTCAGGACATGGTGGACCGTTTCGGCGTCAGCCATGCCGACATTTGCCAGGCGCTCGAAAACTGGGGCGGCGATCTGACCGCGGCGGCCAACGGCCTGGCGAGCGGGGGGTGGACCGGAAACAAGCCTGCCCCCTAAGACCGGGCCCCTTGGGCCAGCAGCACCCTGGCTATGGGCCAGGGACACCGTCCGCCCAAGGCCCTTGCCGCCGGCCGACGGATCGGCCGCGGGCCTTCGTGATAAGGCTATCCAGAAGGCCGATGCGGCTGAGGGCCGGATTCAGCCGGGCGCAAGCCGAGCCCGCCGCCCGATCCCTCGCCTAGGCCGGCGCAAACAGAGCCGCCTCTCGCGCCCCCTCGAAGATGAACTGCACGGCCAGGCCTGCAAGCAGCACGCCGGATCTCCGCCCGCCCCGCTATGATCACGGACCGTGCGGCCAGGCCGATGTATGCCCGAGGTCAAGACGGTGAAGACCACGGCGGCTTCGATCGGGCCGATGGTCACGAACATCGTGACCATCACAGACAGGGGGTTGGGCGGCAGGCTCATTCCGGATCCAGTATTCGCTCTGCGACGGCTCGCCTGCGGCCCGTCCGCGACCGAGTTCGGCGCCGTGAAAAAATCCGCAAGCAGGCGCCTTGACGCCGTTTTGGGCCTTCCTAATTTTTTCGCCGTCGAGCGCCGCAAGGGCTCGACGACAGTCAGGGGGCGCCCGCGCTTCCGGGCGCCTCTCAGGTCCAACTTGCTCGTTCTGAGGAGATGGAAATGAGAACGGCATATGACTTCTCCCCGCTCTACCGGTCGGTGATCGGCTTCGACCGCATGGCGGACCTCATCGACAGCGCGATGAGAAGCGAGGGAGACCGGGGCTATCCGCCCTACGACGTCGAAAAGACCAGCGACGACGGCTATCGCATCACCCTGGCCGCCGCCGGCTTCGCGGCCGACGAGCTCGAAATCACGGCGCAGCCAAACCTCCTGATCGTCGCCGGCCGCAAGGCCAAGGAGGAGGACGGCGCGCGCACCTACCTGCACCGCGGCATCGCGGCCCGCGACTTCGAGCGCCGGTTCGAACTGGCCGACTACGTGGTGGTCAAGGCCGCCAGCTACGACAACGGCGTGCTGGCGATCGACCTGGCCCGCGAGGTTCCCGAGGCACTGAGGCCGCGGCGCATCGAGATCGGCGGCTCGGAGGCGATCCCCAATGTGCGCCGCCTCCGCCAGGACGAGGCGGAAGACCGCGCTGCCTGACGCGCCGAACCCTCAACCTGAAGTCCGGGGCGCCCTCCAGGCGCTCCGGCGCATGTGACGAAAGGAGGATTGCGTGCGCGATCTTGTTCCCTGGACATGGACCGATAATCGGGACCGCTCGCTGCCGGCTACGCAGGACACCGCGGCCGGTCCGCTGCTGACCCTGCATCGGGAGATGAACCGGCTGTTCGACGACGTCTTCGGCGGCTTCGACACGCCGTCGCGCTGGAGCGGCCGGGCCGCCTGGCCCCAGATCGCGGTGCAGGACGCCGACAGCGAATACCGCGTGACCGCGGAGTCGCCGGGCCTTGAGGAAAAGGACGTCGAGGTGCTGTTCGAGGACGGCGTGCTGATCCTGCGCGGCGAAAAGCGAGCCGAGACCGAGGACCGCGGCCGCGCCTTCACCGAGCGTGTCTATGGCCCCTTCGAGCGCCGCCTGGCGCTCGGCGACATCGACGAGGATCGCGTCCAGGCCAAGTTCCGCAAGGGAGTGCTCGCCGTGCCCGCTCCCAAGTCCGCACAGAGCCAGTCGCGGGTGAAATGGATCCCCACCAACACGGGGGCGACCAGCCACTGACCGAGCCGACAGACCCCTTCGGGAGCCGTTGAAGAAAGGAGTTTACAGGAGAGACCATGATGCGGCTTGCAACGTCGGAACAGATCTTTGACGTGAAGGGCGCGCCGACGCCCTGCAGTCTCCGGACCGCCCTCGAACGCGGCGTTCGTCCTGCGGTCGGCTTTCAGAACCCCGACGACGTGGTGAAGGACCCTCATCTCACGGTGCTCGACAAGCGGGAGATTCTCTCGTCGTGGGCGTCCGACGCCTGCGCGGTTCAAGACGAGCCGCGTCTCAGATGGCTGCTCGGCACCGTCGAGCCGGTTCCACTCACCGAAGTGCTCGCAGCGCTGAAGCGGCTGGACGCCATGAGGGTGGGTCATGACCATGGCGCTCACTGAGGCGGGACGGCCGCGGCAGAGGATCGCCAATGCGCCGGCCTTTCGCCGAACGGCCGGGTCTGCCGCGAGCGGGGCCTCTCTAGCCCTGGAGCCAGCGTGTGCAACGGGAGGTTCGTTGAGCCCTACGCGCCCCTATGGCTCATCGACTGCGCGCGCCGACGCCATGTGCCATGCAGTGACGCCTACAACCTCGACAGCCCACGCCGGCCTCGGCGGCCTCCCCCTGGACCAGGGTGAACAATCTCCTTGGCAACGACACCTAGGCGGCATTCGGCTTCTCTGTTAGCCCCCTTGCTCCCGGCGCAACAACCCGAACTCCGCCATCGCGGGCAGGAAGTTGACGTTGTCGTGGTTGTCCCTGCTCAGCTTCACAAGAGCAAAGCGCTGCAGGTCGGAGAGCGCAGCCCACTGGTGCGGCTGGGGCGCAGACGCGCCGATCGAGCGCGCATATGCGGCGACCACGGGCGGCGTCTCGGCCGCCTCCTCCCAGATCGGCGCGGGCGGATCGGTCAACCCCCTGGCGGCTTCGCCCGTACGCGCGGCGACGAGGTGGACCAATTCGTCGCGATAGGCGGCGATCTCCTGGACTGTGCGACAGAGCGCTTCGAGCAGCCGGCGGCGGTCCTCGAGGGTGAAGCGGCTCCACTGGCGCAGGGTCAGCTTCACGCCGCTGCGGTCGAGCTTCAGCCGCACCGCCATCGGAATGCAGCGCAGGCTGGCGACGAAGTCGGCCTCGAAGGCGAAGAGCTGGGCGTCGTTCATGAGCGGGCCTCGACCGGGGTTGCGGGGACTTCGAGATCGGAGAAGGCCGCGGCGTGGGCCACGGCCTCGCCGACCACGACGACGACCGGCCCCTCGCAGCCCACGGCCGCCAGGGCCTGGCCGAGGTCGCCGAGACGACCGGGCATGGCGCGAGCGTCGGCGCGGCCGGCGTTCTCGACGGCCATGACCGGGGTGTCGGGGCTGCGGCCCTGCGCGACCAGCCGCGCGGCGAGCGCCGGCAACTGGTTGCGGCCCATGTAGAACGCCAGGGTCGCCTCGCGGTCGGCGGCCCAGCCGGTGTCGGTCAGTGTCCCGTCACGGGTCGTGGCGGTGGCGAAGACCAGGCGGCGCGCCTCGCCGCGATGGGTCAGGGGAAAGCCGAACTGGGCGGCCGCGGCGCTGGCGGCGGTGACGCCGGGCACGACCTCGGTGGCGACGCCGTGGGCGTTCAGGAAGGCCTGCTCCTCGCCCACCCGTCCGAACACCGACGGATCGCCGCCCTTCAGCCGCACCACGCGCAGGCCGCGGCGGGCCAGGCGCAACATCAGGCGGTTGATGGTCTCCTGCTTCATGCTGGCTCGCCCGGCGCGCTTGCCGGTCTGGATCTTCACGCAGGCGGCAGGCGCCAGGGCCACGACCTCGTCGCAGACCAGGGCGTCGTAGAGCAGCGCCTGCGCGTCCTCGATCGCACGGGCGGCGCGCAGGGTCAGCAGGTCGGCGGCGCCCGGGCCTGCGCCCACCAGCTTCACGGTTCCGGGGTCATGCGGCATCGGCGATCTCCGGTCGGGCGGCGAGCAGGCGGGCGATCTCCGGGCGGCAGGAGCCGCAATTGGTCCCGGCCCCGGTGGCTTCGGCGATGGCGTCGATCTCTCGCGCCCCGGCGGCGATGGCCTTGTCGATGACGGCGGCGCGCACGTTGCGGCAAGCGCAGACCAGCGGCGAGGCGTCGACCGGCCGGCCCGGCGCGCGACCGATCAGCAGGGCGGCGCGATCCTGACCGCTCAGGGCCGGCGCTGTGAACAGCTCGGCCAGCCAATCGCGCGGCGGCAAGGCCCCCGAGGTGGTGGCGAACAGCACGCGGTCGAGGCGCTCGCCCTCCATGAAGGCTTCGCGCAGCGAACCGGCCGAGGGGTCTTCGTAGCGCAGGGCGTCGCCCGGCGCGTTGCGCAGCAGGAGCTTGCGCAGCGCCTCGCGCTCGGCCGCGTCGCCGCGGCCGGCGAACTCATGGAGATAGCAGCCCTGCTGCGGAATGCGCCGCCAGACGAGATCCAGCCTGGCTGGCGTGGTCCAGGCTTCCCGCGCCAGGAAGAAGCCGCGCCAGGTCTCGCGATAGGGCCGCACGCGGGCCGGGGTGTGCTTGAACTCCGGCTGGCCCGAGCGCGGATCGATCCTGGCGGCGACCAGCCCGTTGGCGCGGCCGGACGGGGCGTAGGCGCCGGTCCAGTGCATGGGCATGAAGACGCTCCCGCGCCGCTGGCGGTCGGTGACGCGGGCCACGACCACGGCCTCGCCCAGCGGCGTCTGCACGCGGGTCAGCGCCCCCTCCGCCACGCCGACCGACGCGGCGTCGTCGGGATGGACCTCGACGAAGGGCTCGGGGGCGTGACGCCACAGGTCGGGGGCGAGACCCGTGCGGGTCAGGGTGTGCCACTGATCGCGGATGCGGCCGGTGTTGAGCGCCAACGGATAGGCCGGCGCCCGGGCCGGGCCGGCGGCCGGTGTCGGGTGCATTCGCGCCCGGCCGTCCGGCGTCTGGAACGCGCCATCCGTGAAGAGGCGCGCCGTACCCCCCGCTGCGGTCACCGGCCATTGGACCGGCCCCAGCGCGTCGTAGTCGGTCGGGCTCATGGCGACCAGGCCTGAGAGATCCAGCAGCCGCCCGTCGTTTTCATAGGCGGTCAGGCGCGCCCATTCGCGGAACACCTGGGCGTTCGAGCGCCAGGAGAAGGCGTCGCCGAAGCCCATGGCGGTCGCGACGTCGGCGATGATCTTCCAATCGGCCCGCGCCTCGCCCGGCGCTTCGAAGAGGGCGCGCTGGCGCGAGATGCGGCGCTCGGAATTGGTGACCGTGCCGTCCTTCTCGCCCCAGGCCAGGGCCGGCAGCTTCACATGGGCGAACGCCGTGGTGTCGGTCTGGTCCATGCAGTCGGAGACCACCACGAACGGACAGGCGGCCAGGGCCGCACGCACGCGGGCGGCGTCCGGCATGGAGACCGCCGGGTTGGTGGCCATGACCCAGAGGGCCTTGATCCTGCCCTCGCCAACCGCCTCGAACATGTCGACCGCCTTGAGGCCCGGCCGCTCGGCCACGCGGGGCGCGCCCCAGAACCGGCCGAGGCGGGCGCGCGAGGCCTCGTCGAAATCCATATGGGCGGCGAGCGTAGTGGCCATGCCGCCCGTCTCGCGTCCGCCCATGGCGTTGGGCTGGCCGGTGATCGAGAACGGGCAGGCGCCGGGCTTGCCGATCCGGCCGGTGGCCAAGTGGGCGTTGATGATCGCCAGCCCCTTGGCCACGCCCTGGGTCGACTGGTTCGAGCCCATGGAGAACAGGCTGACCGTTCGCGGCGTCTGCGCAAACAGGTCGTAGAAGCGCTGCAGGTCGGCGAGGGCCAGGCCGCAGTCGGCGGCGACGGCGGCGAGAGACTGATCGGCGGCCGCAAGCTGCGCCTCCACCTCGGCGAAGCCCGAGATGTGGGCGTCGATATAGGCGCGGTCGACCGCGCCACGACGAATGAGGTCGGCCAGCAGGCCGTTCCACAGGCGCACGTCCATCTGGGGCGCGATGGGCAGGTGCAGGTCGGCGACCTGCGCCGTGTCGGTGCGGCGCGGGTCGATGACCACGTGGCGCTGGCCGCGGCTGCGCGCCGCCTCCATGCGGCGGAACAGGACCGGATGAGTCCAGGCCGCGTTGTGGCCGGCGAAGACCACGAGGTCGGCGAGATCGAGGTCCTCGTAGCAGCCGGGAACCAGGTCGGCGCCGAAGGCCAGCTTGTGGGCGACCACCGCCGAGGCCATGCAGAGCCGCGAATTGGTGTCGATGTTGCCCGTGCCGATGAAGCCCTTCATCAGCTTGTTGGCCGCATAATAGTCCTCGGTCAGCAACTGGCCGGAGACGTAGAAGGCGACCGAGTCCGGGCCATGCCGGGCGATGGTCTCGGAGAAGCGGCGGGCGACCAGGGCGATCGCCTCCTCCCAGCTCGCGCGGCGCTCGCGGATGGCCGGGTGCAGCAGCCGGCCTTCCAGCCCGACCGTGGCGGCCAGTGCGCTTCCCTTGGAGCAGAGACGGCCGGCATTGGCCGGATGGGCCGGATCGCCGGCCAGGGTCAGGTCGCGCCCCGACGCCTGGCCGGCCACCCCGCAGCCGACCCCGCAATAGGGACAGGTGCTGCGCCGCGCGGCCATGGTCAGATCCGGCCCAGCAGGATGCGGCCGTCGCGGACCTCCAGCGGCACGACCGGCGTGCAGCCCTTGTCCGCGCCCATGGCCCGGCCGCTGGCCAGCTCGATGTTCCAGGCGTGCAGCGGGCAGGTCACCGCGTGGCCGTGAACGATGCCCTGGCTGAGCGGCCCGCCCTTGTGCGGGCAGGCGTCCTTGAGGGCGAAGACGCGCCCGTCGCCGGTGCGGAAGACCGCGACGTCGCCGGACGGGGTCGGCACGCGGCGGGCCCCGCGCAGGGGGATGTCGGTCACCGCCCCGACGTCGGTCCAGGCGATCGGGTCTTTGACGAGGGCGTTCATGCCGGGGCGAACTCCATGCGGCGGCTGAGCGGGTTGAATTCGTCGCCGTGGCGGCCGGCCACCCGCTCGGCCCAGGGATCGATGCGGAAGAACCGCTGGGAATAGGCGAAACGGTCGTAGAGGGCGCGGCGGCGCTCCGGGTCGGCGACCGCGGCCTTGATCGAGTCCAGGCCCACGCGGGCCATCCACTTGTAGATCCGCTCCAGGTACCAGCCCTCTTCGCGGTAGAGCTGGGTCACGGCGCAGATGGTCCAGATCGCCTCCTCCTCGGTGGCGACCTTGGTCAGCAGTTCCGTGCCCTGGATGTGCAGGCCCGCCGCGCCGCCGACATGGATCTCGTAGCCGCTGTCGACGCAGACCACGCCGATGTCCTTGCAGGTCGCCTCGGCGCAGTTGCGTGGGCAGCCCGAGACCGCCAGCTTGACCTTGGCCGGGGTCCACGAGCCCCACATGAACTTCTCCAGCCGCATGCCCAGGCCGGTGGAGTCCTGGGTCCCGAACCGGCACCAGTCCGAGCCGACGCAGGTCTTCACCGTGCGCAGGCCCTTGGCGTAGGCGTGGCCCGAGACCATGCCGGCGGCGTTGAGGTCGGCCCAGACGGCGGGCAGGTCGTCCTTCCTGACGCCCAGCAGGTCGATGCGCTGGCCGCCGGTGACCTTGACCGTGGGGATGGCGAACTTGTCG
Source organism: Phenylobacterium sp. (assembly GCF_041919955.1). GTDB lineage: Bacteria > Pseudomonadota > Alphaproteobacteria > Caulobacterales > Caulobacteraceae > Phenylobacterium. Next base: position 10,385 of record NZ_JAYRSU010000034.1, read on the forward strand.
ACCACGTCGGCGATGGCGCGCAGTTCGCCAGAGGTGGTCATGCCGCCCCACATCCGCGGCACGACCGAATAGGTCCCGTCCTTCTGGATGTTGGCGTGGACCCGTTCGTTGATGAACCGCGACTGCTTGTCGTCCTGGTAGTCGCCGGGCCAGGCGCAGAGCAGGTAGTAGTTCAGGGCCGGGCGGCAGGCGGCGCAGCCGTCTGGGGTGGACCACTCCAGCGCCTGCATGACCGCGGGCATGGACTTCAGCCCCTCGGCCACGATGCGCCTGCGGACGATCTCGTGGCCGTGGCCGGTGCAGGCGCAGACCGGCTTGGGGCCCGTCTGGGCCTTGAAGGCGTCGCCGAGGCTCGCCATCAGCAGCTTTTCGACCAGGGGCGTACAGGAACCGCACGATGCGGAGGCCTTGGTCACCGCCCGCACCGCGTCCAGGGTCGAGAGCCTCTGGCTTTCGATGGCGCCGGTGATCGCGCCCTTGCAGACGCCGTTGCAGCCGCAGATCTCGGCGTCGTCCGCCAGGGCCGCAACGGCCGCGCTAGGGTCCAGGCCTCGAAGGCCCTCCGTCGCGGCCTGACCGAAGATTAGGGTCTCGCGGATGTCGGCGACCTGGGCGGCCTGCCGCATCAGGTCGAAGTACCAGGCGCCGTCGGCGGCGTCGCCGAACAGCACCGCGCCGGCGACCTTGCCGTCCTCGATCACCACGCGCTTGTAGACGCCGCGGCCGGCGTCGCGGAACACGATGTCCTCGCACCCCTCGCCGCCCGCGAACTTGCCGGCCGAGAAGACGTCGACGCCGGAGACCTTGAGGCGGGTCGAAAGCACTGAGCCCTCATAGGCCTGCGCGCCGCCGGTCATGTCGGCGCCGAGCGCCTTGCACATCTCCCAGATCGGCGCGACCAGGCCGTAGCACTGGCCGCGGTGCTCGACGCACTCGCCGACCGCCGAGATGGCCGGGTCGGAGGTGCGCATGGCGTCGTCGACCACCACGCCGCGGCCGACCTCCAGGCCGGCGGCCCTGGCCAGGGCGGTGTTCGGCCGGATGCCGACCGCCATCACCAGCAGGTCGCACGGCAGGATGCGGCCGTCCTTCAGCTTCAGGCCGGCGACCCTGCCGCCCTCGCCCACGATCTCCTCGGAGACGGCGCCGAGCTCGGTCTCCACGCCCTTGCCGGCGAGCGCGCTGGCCAGCAGGAAGCCGGCCGAGGCGTCGAGCTGGCGCTCCATCAGCACGTCGACCAGGTGCACGACGCTGGCGGCCATGCCGCGGCGGACGAGGCCGTAGGCCGCCTCGATGCCGAGCAGGCCGCCGCCGATCACCACCGCCCGCGCGCCGGGCCGGGCGGCCGCGGCGATCATCGCCTCGACGTCGTCGAGGTCGCGGAAGGTGACGACGCCGTCGAGGTCCGCCCCCGGCAGCGGCAGGCGGATAGGGTCGGAGCCGGTCGCCAGGATCATCCGGTCGTAGGCCACCTCCAGCCCGCCCTCGGCGCGGACCAGGCGGGCCTGGCGGTCGATGGCCTGGACCGCGTGGCCGGCGTGCAGGGTGATCGCGTTGTCGCGGTACCAGGCCTCGTCGTTGATGACGATGTCGGCGAAGGCCTTCTCCCCGGCCAGGACCGGCGAGAGCATGATGCGGTCGTAGTTCACCCGCGGCTCGGCGCCGAAGATGGTGATGTCGTAGCGGCCGGGATCGCGCTTGAGGATCTCCTGCACCGCCCGGCAGCCGGCCATGCCGTTGCCGATGACGACGAGCTTTTCCTTGGTCATGGGCTGTCTCCGATCAGGACTGCGCGCCGGCCGGGGCGAGCCAGGTCCGCCGCCACTGGGCCTTGACCCCGGTCAGGCAGACCAGGGCGACGAGGGCCAGGCCCGCGAAGGCCAGCAGGCCCGCCTGGTAGGAGCCGGTCGCCTGCTTGGCCCAGCCGAGACTGGCGGCGAGGTAGAAGCCGCCGATTCCGCCGGTCATGCCGATCAGGCCCGTGACGACGCCGATCTCCTTGCCGAAGCGTTGGGGAGCGAGCTGGAAGACCGCGCCATTGCCGGCGCCCAGCGCCATCATGCTGAAGAGCAGCACGCCGAAGGCGATCCAGACGCTGGGGGCGTGGAAGCTGGCCAGGGCCAGGCCGAGCCCTGCCAGGACGTAGACCACGCTGAGGGTGCGCACCCCGCCGACGCGGTCGGCGATCGCCCCGCCCACCGGCCGCACGAACGAGCCCGCAAAGACGCAGGCGGCGGTGAAGAAGCCGGCGACCACCGGCGAGAGGCCGTACTCGGCGTTGAAATAGATGGTCAGCGAGGAGGACAGGCCGACGAAGCCGCCGAAGGTCACGCCGTAGAGCAGCATCAGCCACCAGGCGTCGGGCGTCTTCAGCACGTCGAGATATTCGGCCAGGGCCTTGGGCGGCGGGCGGTTCGGAGCATCCTTGGCGAACAGGACGAAGACCACGAAGGCGAGCGCCAGCGGCAGGCAGGCCAGGCCGATGACGTTGCTCCAGCCGTAGATCTGGGCCAGGCCCGGGGCGAACAGGGCCGCCAAGGCGGTCCCGGAATTGCCGGCCCCGGCGATGCCGAGGGCCAGGCCCTGATGCTCGGGCGGATACCAGCGCGAGGCCAGCGGCAGGGCGATGGCGAAGGAGGCGCCGGCGACGCCCAGCACGATGCCGAGCGCCAGGACCTGGTGATAGCTATCGATTCCGATCAGCCACGCGGCGGCCAGACCCGCGAGCACGACCAGCTGGGCGAGGAGGCCGGTCTTCTTCGGGCCGATGTGATCGACCAGCACCCCGGCGACCAGTCGCAGCAGCGCGCCCGCCAGCACGGGCACGGCGACCATCAGCCCCTTCTGGGCCGGATCGAGGTGGAAGTCCTTGGCGATCGCCACGCCCAACGGGCCGAGGATCACCCAGACCATGAAGCTGAGATCGAAATAGAGGAAGGACGACAGAAGGGTGGGCGTGTGGCCCGCCTTCAGGAACGAGCGGCTCAGCATGGATTTGGCCCCGTGCGGATGGAACGGAAGCGGCGGCGTCGCCGAGGGTTCGGTGAGGCTCTGCATCGAGCCGGTCCGAGAAGCCGCGAACGCCGTTGTCCTGGGCCTGACGAGAAGGGATCATCGGGCGGCGCGGCGCGTCACGCCCCGATGCAGGCCCGCCCGACCAGATTCTTGTTGCAGTGCAAAAACCAGGCGCCACAGCCGCGGCCTGACCGGTTTTCAGGCGTCGGCCAGGGCCGCGTCGTAGAGATCGGCCCGATAGATCGGCGTCTGAGGCGCGGCGTCGGCGGGGATCTGGCCCCAGCGGCGCATCTGGTCCAGCAGCCATTGGGCCTGGGCCGGATCGGGGCGGCCGTCGCTGAAAACCACGCTGCGCAGGCCGGCGGCGACGGCGTCGGGCGGCACGGCGAGGTATTGCGGCTCGGCCAGAAGGAAGGCGAGGCTGCGGCGGTTCTGCGGCGCCCGCGCCCAGGCCAGGGCGCGGACCAGGGCGCGGATCAGCGCCGCCAGGGTGCGCGGATTGCCCTGCGCCCAACCGGCGGCCAGGCCCAGCACCTTGTCGGGCGCCCCGGGGGCGATGTCGGCGGCGCGGGCGGCGACGATCCCGACGCCGGCGGCGACGGCGACGCTGTTCCACGGCTCGCCGGCGCAGAAGCCCTCGATCACCCCGCCGGCCAGCAGGTCGGCCATGCGCGGCGGCGGGGCGATGGTCAGGTTCACGTCGCGGTCGGGATCGACGCCGGCCCCGGCCATCCAGAGCCGCAGCAGGTAGTTGTGGACCGAGTAGGGGTAGACGACGCTGAAGGTCAGCGGGCTGGCGCCCATCTCGCGGCGCCGGGCCACGAGGCCGGCCAGGCCCGCCGCCCCCGCGCCGACATCGAGGCCGAGCCGCGCCGAGACCGTGATCGCGCTGGCGTCGGTGGCCAGGGTGAGCGGGGCGATCATCGGGCTCGGATCGCCGCCGGCGCCGAGCGTGCGGGCCATCACCATCGGCGCCAGCATGTGGGCGCCGTCGAGCGCGCCGAAGGCCACCTTGTCGCGGACCGTCGCCCAGGACGCCTCGCGCGACAGCTCCACCTCCAGCCCCTCGGCCGCGAAGAACCCCTTGGCCTGGGCGACGATCAGGCCGGCCGCGTCGACCAGCGGGACGAACCCCAGCGTCAGGCGCACGCTCACGATGCGTCTCCCTTGAGCACGCCGGCGAAGGCCAGCAGGTCGGCGGCGACCGCGCCGAGCGGGCGGCCGGTGTCCATCGAGAGCTTGCGCAGCATGCGGTAGGCGGCCTCCTCCTCGAGACCGCGCTCCTTCATCAACAGCGCCTTGGCCCGCTCGACGCTCTTGCGCAAGGCCAGGTCGGACTTGGCCTTGTCGAGATCCTTGCGCAGCTGGTGCATGAGCTGAAAGCGGCTCATGGCCACTTCGAGGACCGTCTTCACCCGGTTCGAGGCCAATCCATCGACCACATAGGCCGCCACCCCGGCGTTCACCGCCGCCTCGGCCAAGCCCGGCTCTGTGCGGTCGACAAACATCACTACGGGCCGCGGGTGGGGCTGGCTGGCGAGACTGTCGATCGTATCGCGGTCAGGACTGGCGGCGGCGACGACCACGACGTCCGGCGCAAAGGCTTGGGCCTCCGCCTCATCAAAAATGGTCGAATGTCGCGCCTCCAACGGGTCGACGCCGGCCAGACCTTCGAGCACGAGCGCGGCTCGGGCCGAGTCCGGATCGATGATGAGCACGCGCATGACTTGCGACTAGCCGTCCTCGCCGCCTGGGCGTCAGGGCGAACCGCGACGGATCGCCCTGGAACGCTCCCGCAGCCTAGATTTCAGGCAAGCACGCGAAAAATTTGAGCGCGTGGGCGCGTGACTTTCCGCGCCCTCCTTTTGAGGCAGCCCTGTCAGAACGGGCGAAACCATGGGGACCAGGTCGCGCCAGTTGGCGACGTCGTGCGCACAACAGCTCTGAGCGAGAAGGGACCCTGGCCAAGTTTCAAAGAGCTGAGCGTATCGGCCCAGGATAGGACAGGATGGCCTGGTCCGCTGTCAGAAGGGCCACGCCCTCGACCATAGCCTGGGCGATCAAGATCCGGTCGAACGGATCCTTGTGGATTTCAGGCAAGGACGACACCGCTGCGGCGTGGGATCCCGTTATGGCGACTTCCTCATAGCCGCTCTCGAGCAGTTCCCGGCGAAAGACCGAGGCGTCGAGATGGAACTCCGGTCGGCCCAGCCCCGACTTGATCGCGATTTCCCAGATGCTGGCCGCACTGAAGAAGACGTCGTTTTCGGGATCGTTGATAAGATCTGTCGCAGCCGGTGAGAGGCCCGCGCCCGCCGCCGCCCATAACAGCAGATGGGTGTCCAGCAGAAGCTTCATCAGCCGCCGAGGAACAGGTTGGAGATTTCGGCCTGACCCAGCTCATTGAAGTTGTCCGGAACCGAAATCTTCCCCTTCAAGAAACCGATGCGCGGCTTGGGCGTGTCGGCCTGCTCTATGGCGATCACCTTGACCAACGGCTTGCCCGCCTTGGCGATGATGAACGCCTCACCCCTGACCGCCTTTTCGACGAGCTTCGACAAATTCGTCTTGGCATCGTGAATATTGACGGTTTGCACAGCGCACCTCGAACTTAGTTCTACAGACTTAGTTTATTCGTGCGATATTTGCAAGAGATCGAGCAACGACGGAATCCCAGCTCGACCTCCGTGTGACGTCGCGCTCGACAGCGCCGTCCCTAGCGCCTCGCACGATTGCCGCGGGTCGATGCGGGCGGCGTTGGCGTCATCCCTATCGCCGCAAATAGTGCTCGGCGAGATCGTCCATCGACACCGCTACGCGCGCCGGACGTCGCCCGCCCCCCGGGTGATGGATGCAGGAGATCGCCTGCAGGTCCTGTCAGCCACTGTCATAAGCGCATCAAAGGCCGAAGGGGTAGACGTCCGGAGCGCCCTCCGCAGGGATGCCGTCCAAGGCGGGGCGGCGTCGGTTCGGGGTAGCTGCTGAAGCAGACGAGCAGATCATCATACGCCACGGCCTCGTCTCCCGCCTCGACAACGCTCCAACGCCAAGCCTCGACGGCAAGGCCCCCAATGGGCGATCACCCCACCATCTTGGAACGTCCGAGGCCTTGATGTGGGTCAATCCAACAGTCGCGGCGAGCGCCCCTCGGCTGCTCGCTCGCCGACCGCTCGTCGCAGCCGGGCCATGCCGCCGCCCCCGGCAGCCCCCCCGTTGCAGCTTGACTCGCGCGGCGATATATGAACAAAACAAGAACATTGAAGGAGCCACACTGATGCCCGCCACCGTTCCGCCCGGCGACGCCCAACCTGCGCTTCAGGGAGGCCCTCCGACCTACCCCGCCCTTCACGCGCTCGATCTGATGACGCGCAAGATGGTCGAGGAGACGGCGCTGGAGGAGATCGAAACGTTCCGCGCCTGGGGCGATCCGGCTGCGATCGAGCGTCTGGCCGAGGCGGGACGCCTTCAGGACTGGGGCGGCGACGAGGGCGTGGCGCTGGCCTGGCAGGTGTCCGACGTCCTGGACGAGATCGCCGCCAGGCTGAGGGCGGACCGGCGCCCAGCGCCGGCCTCGCCGCGCCAGGCGAGCGGTGCCGCGCCGCGGTGGCGCTAGGTCGGATCATCAGCCGCCGGACCGTCAGGCTGACCCGTATTCGTGCGCCCCACCCTTGCGGCAAGGGCCGGACGTTGTTCTTCACCTTCCCCGCGAACGGGCGCGGCCGCAGCGCGGCGGGGTTCCTGCACATCGAGCACTTCGATCTGCCGTTCGACGGCGACGCGGGCTGGTTCGAAATCGAAAAGGTGTCGGCCAAGCCCTGGCCCTATTGGCGCGCGGTTCGTCAGACCGACCCGCCGCCTTGATCGCCGGCCCGGTCCAACCCGCTCTGCGGCCAGGGCCGGCGGATCAGGCCATGGCGTGCGTTGCCCGCGCGTTCGGCCAGCACGTAGCTCAGGAAGCCCTGGGTGACGTCCTCGCCATCGCCCATGACCTTGATGGTGAATTCCGTCCCCTCGTAGGCGCCGGTCCGCGCGAACATCAGATAGCCCCACCAGCGGGCTTCGTACTCGGTGATCTTGTGTTCGGCATGCGCCGCCTGCAGATCCTCGATCAGGCCCGCCGGCATGTCGGCCATGATCGCGCGAATTTCCTCGCCGCTGTGCTGCTTCATGGACCGAGGTCATAGCGCCGCCGCGCGTCGATTCGCGAGCGTTCGGTCCCCCCGCTACGCGGCCGCAGGGAGCCTGATCGGTCTCAGCCGAGGTCGAGGCGGGTCTGAGGCCGGGGCCAGACCAGGATGGCGCAGCCTTCGAGCGTGCCGATCATCTGGCCGCTGAACAGGCCGCGAAGATCGGGCCGCACCGCCAGCGCCGTGTAGGGCGCATCGAGCTCCCAAGGCGCGTAGAGGGTCCTGAAGCCGCCCTCGCGCGTGCGGCGGGCCATGGCGCGCAGGCGAGCGCGGTCCTTATGGCTGAAGCCGAACCTCGCCAGCATCTCGCGATGAGCGCGGCGGTCCATATCGTCTCTCCGAGAAGCCAATGTGGTCGCGTCCCGCCCCCGCCGCAGGCCGCGGCGGGCCCATGAGCAGGCGCGGACGCATGATGAACATAACAAGAACAGAAACCACCAGACCCTAGAAGATGCGCCGGCGCAGCCGCCGCGCGTCCAGGTGGCGCCGGCCTCCCGGGCGGGGGCCGGCTCAGCTCGGCGAAGGCGCAGGCGCACGACGCCTGCGGCGCGACCTTGCCTTTACGGAAACCTCGGACATAGACTCCAGGTTGCGCTGCGGCTGCGGCGCCGAGGCGTGAGAACCTCGCTTGAGACCGACCCTTTCCGCGCCCCTTCTGTCCGGCGTGGCCGACGCGCATGTCCAGGTCGCTTGCGGCTAAAGGCGTCGGCGCATGCCTCAAGCATGTTCTCAACACCCGGACATCCGGGCCGGCCTCGCCATCAGGGAGCGAGGCCATGGCCCGACATTCGCCGCCGACGGAGAGCGCGCGCCCGCTTGGCCCCGCCGAGGACGCCGACCTCGCCGGCCTCTACCGGCGCTATGCCGGCTGGCTGCGGGCCCTGCTGCGGCGCCGCTACGGTCCGGAGACCGAGCATCTGGTGCAGGAGACATATATTCGCCTCGCCCCCTTTCACGCGGCCAACGAAATACGCCATCCTCAGGCCCTGCTCGCCCGGGTGGCCGACAACCTCGCGCGCAACGAGCTGCGCGCCGAAGCCTGTCGTCGCCGGCTCGCCGCCCGGCTCGAACAGGACGCCGCCCCCGTCGGAGACGCCCATGCGCCCGATCAGCTCGAAGCCCTGCTGTTCAAGCAGGTGGTGCTCGCCCTGCCGCCCCTCTTCCGGGATGTGATCGTGCTCAGCCGCTTCACAGGCCTGACCAACGCCCAGATCGCCGCGCGCCTGGGCGTGCCGGTCAAGACCGTCGAGTGGCGGCTGGCGCGGGCCCTGGCGCTCTGCGCCCAACGCCTGGCGGACTAGGCCATGACGCAGGACGATCGCCAGGCCCTCGCCCTCGACGCCGCCGCGGCGTGGTTCGCCAAGCTGCGCGCCCCGGTGGTCGACGCCGCCACCTTGCAGGCCTTCTACGCCTGGCGGGCCGACCCAGCCCACGATGCGGCCTATGGGCGGATCGAGGCGCTCTGGCGCCAGGGCGAGGGCCTGCAGGACGATCCGCAGATCCGCGCCGCCGTCCACGACGCGCTCGCCCGCGGCGAGGGGCTTGCGAGACCTCGCGGCGAGGTCGGCCGGCGCGCCGCGGTCGCTGCGGCGGCCGCCGCCGTCCTTCTCGCCGCCGCCGGCGGCGGGATCTGGCTGACGCGTCCGCCCAGCTACGAGACCGCGGTCGGCGAGCAGCGCCAGGTGGCGCTCGCCGACGGCTCGAAAGTGCTGCTCGACACCGACAGCCGCATCGTCGCGCGGCTGGACGCGGAGACGCGGCAGGTCGCGCTGACCCGCGGCCGGGCGATGTTCTTCGTCGCCCGCGATCCGGCCCGCCCCTTCGTGGTGCGCGCAGGGTCCGCGTCGATCGAGGCGACCGGCACCCAGTTCGACGTCGGGCGGCGCGCCGATCAGGTCCAGGTGGTGCTCGTCGAGGGCGCCGTCGAGGTTCGCGACCGCTCGGCGGGGGCCGCCTGGCGCCTGAAGCCCGGCGAACAGATCACGACCGGCGCCGATCACGCGCCGACCCGCACCGATGCGCGGGCCGCGGTCAGTTGGACGACGGGAGAATTGGTGTTTCACGACCGCCCGCTGGCCCAGGCGCTGGACGAAGCCAACCGTTACAGCCGCCGCAAGATCCGGCTGACCTCGCGGCGCGACATCGCCGCGGCCGAGGTCAACGGCGTCTTCCGCGCCGGCGACATCGACGCCCTGGCCGAGGCCGTCGCCCATCTCTATAAGCTCGACCTGACCCAGGGCCCGAACGGCGACCTGCTGCTGCGCGATCGCAGCGGGTGACCGCGCCGCAGAAAATAATCTTCCGCAGCCGTCAGGGTCGCCCGCCCCCTCGGGTGTCTATCCCTCACAACGTCTCGCCGGCGCTGCTCCGGACGAGACCCCAATCGTGAGGGAGTCCATGTTCCACAGTCCCGCGGCCGCGCCGCTCGCCGTTCTCGCCCTGCTCGCCGCCGCGCCCCAGACCGCGCACGCCGCCGAGGCGCCGGTCGCCTTCGACATCGCCGCCGGCCCGCTCGACAAGGCCCTGGAGCACTACTCGCGCCAGAGCGGCCGCCCCCTGCTCTACGCCGCCGGGACGGTGAAGGGCCTGCGCGCCCCGGCGCTGAAAGGCCGCCTCGATCCCGACGAGGCCCTCCGCCGGCTGATCGCCGGCAGCCAGCTGGTGGTGGACCGGACCGCGCGCGGCTCGATCGTGCTGCGCCCGGCCGGCGCGCCGCGCTCGGCGGCCGAGCTCCCGACGGCGCCGATCGCGCTGCAGGCCGGGCCCGACGCCGGGTCGGAGAGCGGCCAGGACGAGGGCGGGGAAGACGAAGCGGCCAGGACCGAGGGCGCCGCGGGCGAGATCGCCGAGGTGGTGGTCACCGGCAGCCACCTGCGCGGGGTGAAGGACGGCCCCTCGGCGGTGGTGGTGCTGGACGCCGGCGAGCTGGCGCGGCGGGGCTTTGCGACCCTCGACGAGAGCCTGGCCAGCCTGCCGCAGAATTTCGGCGGCGGCGGCACCCCGACCAGCCTGCTCGCCGGCGCCGACGGCCTGGGCACCAACAGCCTGGCGGCCAGCGGGGTCAATCTGCGCGGCCTGGGCAGCGACGCCACCCTCGTCCTGGTCAACGGCCGGCGCATGGCCGGGACCGGCTCCAAGGGCGACTTCGCGGACCTGTCGGCCATTCCGATGGTGGCGGTCGAGCGGGTCGAGGTGCTGCTCGACGGCGCCTCGGCCCTCTATGGGTCGGACGCGGTGGGCGGGGTGGTCAATATCCGCCTGCGCAAGGATTTCGACGGCGCCGAGACCCGCCTGCGCTACGGGATCGCCTCGGGCGGGGAAGCGCAGGAGACCCAGGCGTCCCAGGCCTTCGGCCGGACCTGGTCGAGCGGCCGGGCCCTGATCGCCTATGAGCGCTACCGCCGCGAGGCGCTGCCCGCGGCGGCGCGCGACTTCGCCGCCTCGGCGGACCTGCGGGCGTTCGGCGGCCAGGACCGGCGGATCCTCTATGGCGCGCCCGGCAACGTCGTGCGGCTGGACGCGGCCACCTCGACCTATGTCCCGATCTACGCCATTCGCCCCGGCGCCGCGGCGGCGGCCACGACCGCGGCCCAGTTCGCGGCTGGCGCGGTCAATCTCGAGAACCCGCGCCGCGACGTCGACCTGCTGCCGCAGGACCGGCGCGACAGCCTCTATGGCTATGTCGCCCAGTCGCTGACCCCGACCCTCGAGATCGAGGCCGACGTCCGCTACACGCGACGAGACTTTCGTTTTCGCAGCCTGCCGGCCACCGGCGTGCTGACCATCCGCCCCAACAACCCGCACTATGTGGCGCTGCCGGGCCTGGCCGCCCAGCAGATCGCCTACGGCTATGGCGCGGACCTCGGGCCGGTGATCAGCGCCGGCTACGCCGAGAGCCTCGGATCCAGTCTCGGCGCCACGGCCGAGCTGGCCGGCGACTGGCGCCTGGCGGCCTATGGCGCCTTCGCCCAGGAGGTCGGGACGCGGCGCTACAGCAACACGCTCAACACCCGTTTCCTGAACGAGGCGCTGGGCACGACCCCCGACGATCCGGCCACCGCCTACAGCCCCGCCCGCGACGGCTATTTCAATCCCTATGGCGCGGGCGCCGCCAACAGCCGCGCGGTGCTGGACTTCATCGGCTCGGGCTTCACGCAAACGACCAACCGCAGCCGGGTGGCGACGGTCTCGCTCCAGGCCGACGGGACGCTGTTCGCCGCCCCGGGCGGCCCGGCCCGGCTCGCCGTCGGCCTGCAATGGCGCAAGGAGACGTTCGACCAGAAGTCGCTGGCCTTCACCTCGACGCTCACGCCGCGCGCCGCCGGCAAGCCGCCGTCGCAGCGCGAGGTCGCCGCCGCCTTCGCCGAGCTGCGCCTCCCGCTGGTCGGCGAGGCGAACGCCCGGCCGCTGCTGCGGCGGCTGGAGCTGTCCCTGGCCGGTCGGGTGGAGCGCTACGACGACGTCGGCGCCGCGGCCGACCCGAAGCTTGGCCTGATCTGGAAGCCGACCGAGGATCTCAGCCTGCGGGCGAGCTATGGCGCGAGCTTCCGCGCCCCGACCCTGGTCGAGGTCACCGAGGCCGGCAGCATCGGGGCGAGCTTTCTGCAGCGCGGGACCGCCCGCACGCTCTCGGTGATCCGCTATGGCGGCAACCGCGACCTCGAGCCGGAGACCGCGACCTCCTGGTCGGCGGGGCTCGACTATGCGCCGAGCCGCTGGCCGGGCCTGCGCCTGGAGCTCAACTGGTTCGACACGCAGTTCAAGCAGCGGATCGGCCGCCCGGCGCTCGAACACGTCAACACCGCCCTCACCGACCCGGCCTTCGCGCCGTTCGTGCGGTTCGTCGATCCGACGTCGGCGGCCGATCTCGCCGAGGTCGCGGCCCTGATCGGCGATCCGAGCTTCGCCTTTCCGGGCGCCTTCCCGGCGCAGGCCTATGGCGCGATCATCGACGCCCGCTACGTCAACACCGCCGCCACCCACGTCAGCGGCCTCGACCTTAGCGGCGTCTACCGGTTCGACCGCGGCCAGGACCGTTTCACCGCCGCGCTCAGCGCCACCTGGATCACCGCCTTCGAGCAGACCCTGACGCCGGTCTCGGCGGCGGTGTCCACCCTCGACCGGGCCGGCGAGCCGGTCGACCTGCGGGCCCGCGCCAGTCTCGACTGGCGGCGCGGCGCCTGGGGCGCGGGCCTCACGCTCAACTATGTCGACGGCTATGACGACGGGGCCGGCGGCCGCGTCGCGCCCTGGACAAGCCTCGACCTGCAGGGCCGCTGGGTCTCCGCCGCCGGCGCCGGCCCGCTGAACGGGCTCAGCCTCAGTCTCAGCGTGCGCAATCTCTTCGACGCCGACCCGCCGTTCTACGACAGCCCGCAGGGGGTGGGGTTCGACGCCGCCAACGCCGGCCCGCTCGGCCGGGTGATCAGCCTGACTCTCGCCAAGGTCTGGTAGCAACCCCTCGATAGGAGACGTCCATGCGCTCGCTGCTGCGCATCGCGGCCGCCTGCCTGATGGCGGCCGCCTCCTCGGCCTCGGCGGCCTTGCTGAGCGTCGATGATCTGCTCCAGCTGGAGGACCTCGGCGCGGTGACCATCGACCCGCGCGGGCGCTGGTTGGTCGCCGAGGCGCGCGCCCCCTATGCCGAGGCCGGGAGCTTCCAGGGCGATTATTACGGCCGCTGGGCGACGAGCCGGCTCTACCGGGTGGACCTGGCCGCGCCCGGCCCGGCCGCGCCGCTGCTGGACGGGGCGCACGGTCTCCTGGCCGGGCCGGTCTCTCCGGACGGCGCGAGGATGGTCGTCTACCGTCTTTCCCCCGGACGCTGGCAGGCGGGGATTTTCGACCTCGCCAGCGATCGCGTGCGCTGGCTCGCCGGGACCCCGGACTATTCGGTGCTCGGCCGCACCGCCCAGTGGCGCTCGCCCGACGAGCTGATCGCGATCCGGCTTCCGGGCGAGGACTTGCCGACCCGGCTGCGCCTCGGCTGGAGCGCCATGGCCGAGCTCCCGGAGCTCTGGCGGGCCGCCGATCGCGGCGAGGCCGCCGTCAGCGTCGCCGGGTCCGGCGCCTTCGCGAGCCTGCGCCCCGGCCCGCCGCCCAGCGAGCTCGTCAGTCTCGACGTGCGGCGCGGAACCGAGCGCGTGCTGGCGCGCGGCCCCTTCGTCGACCTGGAGCTCTCCCCCGACGGCCGCTACCTCGCCCTGCTGAGCGCCGGCGAGCTCGTCGCGCCGCCGCCGGACCGCCCGCTCCGCGGCGGCGAAACCCTGCAGCGTCACGCCCTGCAGGTGCTCGACCTGGCCAGCGGCGCCCTGGCCGCGCCCTGCCCGGCCTGCGACGTGCTGCCGGGCCTGCTCGCCTGGTCGCCGGCGCGGGCCTCGCTGCTGATCTACGCCCGCGCCCCGGGCCAGGCCTGGACGGCGGGCCGGCTGCGCCGCATCGACGGCGCGCGCCCGGCCCGGCCCCTGCCGGCCGGCGACGTGACGCCCGCGGTTTCGCTCGCCGCCGACGGCACGGTGAGCGTCCAGGCCGGATGGCTCGCCGCCCGCCCGTTGCTGCTGGGCCGCCGGCCCGGCGCGGCGCGGGACGACTGGTTCGTGTTGGACGCCGCCCCGCGCAACCTGACCGCCGCCCTGCCGTCGCCGATCCGGCTGGTCTCCAGCACGCGCCGCGGCGCGCGCCTGGCGGCCGCCGGCGAGGTCTGGTCGCTCTCGTCGGCCGGTGATCTGGCGCGGGACGCCCCGCCGGGGGCCTGGACGCTCGCCGAGCCGCCCGAGCCGTCGCTGCGGCTGCGCCTCTCCGCGGGCGACCGCGACTGGGCGGCCGCCCAGCCCGCCGCCCCCGCCGCGGGCCGGCCCGAGCGCCTGGCCCGGATCGGCCCCGGCGGCCTGCGCCTCAGCCCGGCCCCGCCGCAGGCGCAGCTCCTGGCCGTGGGCGAGACCGCGGCCGCCTATCTGACCCGTGATGCGCACGGGGTCTCGCAGCTCTGGGTCCAGGCGGGGAACGCGGCTCCCGCGCCGGTCCTGACCTTGAACGCGCCGCTGGCCGCGCGCGCGCCCGCCCAGGTGCGGCGCCTTCAGGGCCCCGCCGGCCAGCCGCCGCACTGGCTCTATCTGCCGCCGGCCTGGCGGCCGGGGACGCGGCTGGCGATGGTGGTGATCCCTTATCCGGGCGCGGTCTATGACCGGCCGCCGGCCAAGTATGCGCCCGGCGCCCTCACCTTCTACACCAACCCGCAGCTGCTCGCCGCCCAGGGCTATGCGGTGCTGGTCCCGAGCCTGCCGCGGCCGCGCGGGCGCGAGCCGATGGACGGCCTCGCCGACCAGGTCCTGGCCGCCGTCGACCTGGCGATCGGCGACGGCTACGCCGATCCGGAGCGCCTGGCGGTCTGGGGCCACAGCTTCGGCGGCTATGCGGCCATGGCGCTGGCGACCCAGACGGGGCGATTTAGGTCGATCATCGCCTCGGCCGGGATCTCGGACCTGACGAGCCACTGGGGGGCCATCCCGCCGGACTTCGCGGTCAGCCCCCAGCTCGGCCCTTCGATCAACTGGGGCCAGGGCTGGGTCGAGCAGAACGCCGGCATGGACGGCCCGCCCTGGACCGCGCCCGAGCGCTATGCGCGCAACAGCCCGCTCAGCCACGCCGCGGCGATCCAGACGCCGATGCTGCTGATCCAGGGCGACCAGGACTCCATTGCGCTCGGCCAGGCCCAGAGCCTGTTCTCGGCGCTCTATCGGCAAGGCAAGCCCGCGGTCCTGGTCACCTATTGGGGCGAGGGGCACGTGGTCACCAGCCCGGGCAATGTGCGCGACATGTACCAGCGGGTGTTCGCCTGGCTGGCGGCGACCTTGCCGCCGCCCGCCGCTAGCCCAGGCCCCGCAGCCGCCGGCTCCAGGCCCGCGTCCAGGCTTCGAGCGCGGCGGCGTGCAGCAGCTGGCCGGCGCCGCCCGACCAGATGAGATGCTCGGCGGTCAGCATCGACTCGAGCCGCCGCCGGTCGAGCACCCGGTGTTCCACCAGCAGGCCCTCCAGCAGGTAGTCGCGGAAGACATCCAGGCGCGAGGCCACCGCACGCCCGAAATGGGCGGTGGCGTCGCCCTTGCCGTAGCGCTCGGCGATCTGCGGCGGCAGCCGTCCCGCAAACGCGGCTCGGGCATAGGCCCGGTCGCGCCGACCCTGGGTGAGCTCCACGCTCGAGCGCGCCAGGCAGTGCTCGACGATCGGCTGGGCGAGCAGCGGATGACTGAAGGCCGCCACTGCGGCCCGCCGCGAGGGGCCGGCGAAGGCCAGGGTCTCGACGAGGCCGCGCACCTGCAGGACCTTGCCGGGCGGCAGGCCGGCGGCCTCGTCCATCCAGGGCGCCGGCCGCTCGCGGCGAGGCGCGAGCGCGGCGCGCAGCAGCGACCAGACCGAGCGACGGGTCCAGGCGGCGAGGTCGGCGAGCGTGGGGTCGAAGAGGCCGGCGAGCCCGCGGCGGCGCAGGTGGTCGGCGCCGATCAGGGGGCTGGGCATCTGGTAGAAGACGGTGTCGCCGCCCTTGCCGGTGAGCAGCAGGTCCGCGCCGAGGCGCGCGCACTCACCGGCGACATCGGCGTCATAGGCGCCGTCCAGGCCCCAGATCCCCGGCCGCCATCCCGAGGCGACGTCGGCCAGGTCGCGCGGGTCGAACGTGAAATCCGGCTTGCGCCGCTCGATCAGCGGCAAGCCCGCGGCCTGCGCCGCCGCCCGCGCAAAGCCGCGCTCGTCGCCCTCCGGCTCGTCGGTGTGGTAGTTGAGCAGCCGCCGCTCGCGCGCGCCGCCGGCCTGGCCGAGCGCCCAGGCCACCACCGCCGAATCGAAGCCGCCGGAGAGCTCGACCAGCACGCGCCGGCCCTCGACCTGACGGGCGACGCAGTCCCGGGCAAGATCGCACAGCGACGCCTCGCCCGGCGCCCGGCGTGCGGCTTGGGCCGCCGACCACAGGCGCACGGCCGCCCCCGACGCCGTCCGCAAGGTCCCCGGGACCAGCGCCTCGGCGCCGTGCAGGCCCAGGGTGACCGCTACCGCGCCCGGTCGGACGAGCTGCCTCTGCACCGCGCGCCAGTCGAGGGCGAGGGCCGGCGCCAGGCCGATCAGCAGCCAGTCGGGCGCGCTCGAGGCGAGCGCCTGGACGCCACCGGCCTCAAGGACCACCGCCTCCAGCCCGCCCAGCGGGGCGCGGAACATCGCCGCGCGCCCCCGACGCGGCGCCTCGACCAGCACATAGGCCCCCCAATGGGTTTCGACGAGCCAGCGGCACTGCGCCTCGAATCCGCCGGGCCGCGCCTCGACCTGCGCGTGGTCGACGTCGTCCCGCGGCCAGGCCTCGCCGATCAGCACCGCGCCCGCGCTCAGACGCAGGACGGGAAGCTCGCCGGGCGTGGAAAGCGCCAGCAGCCGTCCCGGCTCGTCGCGCGCCAGGCGCCAGCCGGCCGCGGCCTCGATCGCCCGCCGCACCCAGCCGACCCGGTGCGGCGGCTCGCCGTCAGGATCCCAATGCAGCAGGACGTAGTCGGCCATCAGTCGACGACCAGGATCGGAGCGTAGCGCGCCAAGCGCCCGACCCGCTCGTCGAGCACGCAGTCGCCCCACTGCAGCCAGCAATGGGCCGCGAACGGATAGGTGGCGACGCCGAACACCCAGGTCGGCGCGGCGCGCCCGCGCCAGACCAGAAAGCTGCGCAGCAGGAAGCTCCGCTTCAGGCAACGCCCCTGGAAGGGCAGCCACGGCAGCCAGCGCAGGAAGAAGCGCACATCGGCCAGCAGCGCCTCGCGATCCTCCAAGGCCGCGTCCGCGCCCTGCGGCCGCACGATCTGCGCAAAGCGCCCCCAGGCGAAAGCCCAGGAGGCCTGGCCATAGGCGATGATCAGGTCCAGCAGCACGCCTGGGCCCATCGGCGTGACCGGCCCGTCCGGGAGATCGCACGCCGCCCGCGGCGCGCCGCACGCCGGCGGGCGGTCTGTCCCCGTCCCCTGTTCGACCAGACCGGCGGCGCGCAACCGGTCCACGGCCGCGCGGTCGGACGGCAGGGTCGCGAGGGTCCGGCCGGCCAGGCACAGATAGGTTCCGCCTCGCGCATCGAGCAGGACGAGGTCGCCCTGGATCTCCACGGCGTGGCAATGGGCGGCGAGGACGAGGCGCATGGCGGGATCCGCAAGCCAGGACAAGCCGCCCGACGCCGGCGAGCCGGCGCCGGGCGCGCGATCGCTCAGACTTCGTCGTAACGGTCGCCGGCGAGCTCGATATACTCACCGTCGGGATAGCCCTTGGTCAGGCGCTTGGCGTCGCCGAGGACGATCCCCGTCAGGCCGTAGATTTTGCGAAGATTGCGCATGGCGCTCTCCTTCATGACGTCACCGATCGTGACCACCTGAGGGAGACCCCGTCGCCGAATACACTCAAACCATATTCGAATATTCTCTAATATATCTGCGACGCCGCCATGGCTGAGACGATCGCCAAGGCGCGCGCGCGACGGCGGCGATGATAGTCCGCGACCGCGGCGGCGAGGGCCGGCGCGTTCCACGGCGTCTGGTCCAGATGGTCGAGCTCGCCCGCCACGTCGCTCAGCGCCTCGACCTCGGCGAGCCGGGCCCGGCCGAGCCGCACGGTCAGGGCCCCGTGGACCTGCAGCAGCGGCGCGCTGCCCGAGGCGAGGACGATCTGGCGGAAGAGGCGCGCGGTGCGCCGCACGGTCCCCACCGCCGCCCCGGCCGCGGCGTCCGGTTCCGGCGCGCCGTCGCGCCGGGCCCCGAGGCTGGCCAACGCGAGCTGCAGATAGGCCTCATGCAGGTCATAGAGCGCGACGAGGTCGCCCGGCTCGGCGCGCCAGGCGCTGAAGCCGAGCCCGCGGCGCTCCTCGATGCTGCGCTCTCCGGCCAGCCAGGCCAGAGCCTCGCGCACCGGGGTGGTGCTGACCGCCAGCTCCTGGGCGAGATCGCCGATCACCAGCGGCGCGCCCGGCGCATAGTCGCCGTCGGCCAGCCGCCCGCGCAGCAGGTTCAGGGTCGCGCCGAAGGGATTGCGACGCGACATCGGGTCTTGTCCATCGAGTTCGAACCTCTCGCCACCCCTCAAACAGGCGCTCCCGACCCTGCAACGGGCCGCCCCGGTCGAAAAGCGGGCTTTCCGCCGAAGGCGTCGATCAACGCCCGGCCCTTCGCAAATCGACGGGCCGCCCCTCGCCCTTGGGGGGCTTGGCCCCCGATTTTGGCCGTTGATCATTGCGGTCCGCCCGCGCCATCCTGCTACCGCTAGGCGGGAGCTCGACACCGGCTCTCGCAGGGGTTTTATCCGATCGACCAGTGACCGCGCGTACATGTTCCCGCCATTTCCCAATCGCGTCCGGCAAGGCCGCCTGCTGGGCGAGGCCCTAAGGGCGATCCGCCGGCGGCGCGGTCTGGCGGTGAAGCAGACCGCCCGCGCCATGGGCATGTCGCTCAGCGCGTATGAGCGTTTCGAGGCCGGCGGCGGCGAAATCCGGCTCGAGCGGCTGTTCCGGTTCGCCCAGGTGACCAACAGCGATCCGTTCGGTCTGGTGGCGCAGATCTATTTCGGCGAGCCGGGCCTGGCCGAACGCTGCGCCGACCACAAGCCGCTGCTGATCAACGCCCTGGCGCTGCAACGCTTCGACGCCGCCGAGCCCGAGACCCTGCCGCAGCTCGACGTCGTCACCCTGATCGACGCCTATAGCCGCGCCTATGACGGCCTGGCCGCCCTCGCTCGCCAGCGGCGCGCGCTCGCGCAGGCCTGGCTGGCCGGCCCGGCCGACGAGGCCGCAACGCCTCCGGTCGGGGCGCCAGAGGCGGACGGCGATGGCTAGGCGCCTCAGCCCGCGCCAGGCCGCTTGCCTGGAGCTGGTCTGCGAAGGCCGCACCTCGGCGCAGATCGCCAACGCCCTGGGGCTCTCGGCGCGCACGGTCGATCAGTACGTCGCCCAGTCCTGCGCCAAGCTCAAGGCGCGCAACCGCGCCCACGCGGCGGCCAAGGCGCTGCGGCTGAACCTCCTCGGGGAGCCCCCACTGGCCGGCCAAGCTCGCGATTGAAGGGCGGCGACTTTTCAGGCTCACTTCGCCCACCACAACCGGGAGCCTCCCATGAAGACCCTGCACTTTCTCGCCGTCACCCTCGCCGCCGCCAGCCTGGGCGGCGCGGCCGTCGCCGCCCCGACCCTCGATGCGGCCGGCAAGTGCCGCGACGGCGGCAAGTTCGTGAAGACCGAGCTCTGCAAGAGCGCCAAGCCCGACGCCGGCAAGTGCCGCGACATCAAGACCAAGAAGTTCGCCAAGTGCGGCGCCCCGGGAACCGAGAAGGTTCCCTCAAAATAGATCATGCCTCCAATGGCCTGGGCCACCGCGGGCCGTGATCCTGGCGAGCAAGGCAGCGGGCGGGCGTAGCCTTTCAGAAGCCTGAGCGCCGAGGCCGCGGCGTTGGCCTGCGGCCGCCCCCCAAGCCTCGCCAGATCGCATACGGACGCCTCGTGGCGGGCCGGCCCTAGCTGAGCCTCGCCGCGCCGCCGTTTCGCCAGTCCAGCTCCGGGTGGTAGCCCACGCGCGGATGGCTTCCGCGGAATTCGGGCTCGAAGGTCCGGAGCTCGGGCGGACGTTCGCCGGGACGAACGATCCGTACCGCGCCCTTGTCGCCGCGGCTCGCAGCCGCCCGCGCGAGCGTCTCGGCGGCGCGCACCGCCGCCGCATAGTCGCCGAATACTAAAGGCCCGGTCTGGCCGCGCTGCACGCGCCAAGCACTTCGCCAGCGAACAGACCTAACGGCTGCGGGATCGTAAGGGTCTCGCCTTCCGGCATCGGAGCTGTCATCGACCAATGATGTCACACCGCCGCGTCGGTCGGCAGAGAAAGGCGATGCCTTCGGGGCCAAACGCCTCCATGCGCGGATTGCATAGTGCAGGTTTCCAAAGGCGGCAGACGCCTTTGGTCGTGGTCCAGCTCCGACAAGCTGGCGCGCATCCAATCCGCGCAGGGTTGGCGCAGGTCTCCGACGCGCACACCCCGGCCAAGGCCTGCTCGCGGCCCATGCCAAGCCCGATGCCCCGCGCCGAGAACCGTCCCGCTTCGCCCGCCTGCGCCTTCATGTTCCGACACGGCATCAGGGCGAGCCGCTGCACGACGTCGAACAGCGCCTCCTTCCTTCCATTGTCGGCGGGCGGATGCGCCGCCCTTGCCCTGACCGCCTCGGACAGGATCGGGTCGAGCGCGATGGCCTTCTTCAAGAGGTCGAGGCGAAGCGAGAGCGCCAGAAGGTGCCCGGCCTTTTGGAAGCTTCTGCCCTTGATGGCGGACTCGATGGCTTCCTTCGGCTCGCCGGACTTTCGCCGCTGCTCGATGTCCGCGTCGGCCTCGGCGATACGGCGCTTGTCGTTCTCGGCGTCGGAGGTCACATCGTCGATGTAACCCGCGACATAGCGGAGATCGCGTTCGCCCTGATAGCGCTCCAGCAGACGCGCAAAGCGTTCGTTTTCATCCGCCGCAAGCTTCTCCTGCGCAGCCAGAACACCTTCGCGCTCTCCGACGGGAAGGTCCTGCAGCAGCTTTTGCGCCTGCGAGGCCAGCGCGGCGGAGTTTTCGACCTGCTCGGCCACGTCACCGGATTTCTTGTCGCAGCCGGACACGAGAAACCCGCACGCGGTCACGATGGCGAGCGCAGCCGCGCCGCTTCGAAGATGTCTCAACATCTCACCCTCTAATCGTCAGTTTGTATGGGGGGTCTGGAAGCTGCGCAGTCAGGCTGCGACAGCAACATTCAACGAAGACAGCGCGCCAAAGTTACGGACGGCAACCTCTGCGCATAAATAATCACACGCACGTAAACACAACATACCGACCTCTGTGTTTAACGGCATTCGAACTTGTGTTCGCACTCAACAAAAACGACCGTTTTTGAGGCCATTTCTATCTAGCGTCACTTTGTCTCATTTGTTAGAAATCCCCCCGAAAACAGGAGGCAATCGGGCTCGGCAGCACGGACACACAAAAGCGGTCGTTTTTGTTGAGAGTTGTACGACCGGCGGGATGGTGGTTCGCGTATGGCTAGAAAAGTTGGGTATCTACCGGAGCCTCATCATTGTCGATGCTGATGCGGAAGATCAGTTTGGCGTGGTCACCAGGTTGAAGCCGTTCACGCTCGTCAGCGCTGGGTATCCAAAACTTACTCGGCGCCTCCCGATGGAGCTCCTCGCCGTCGTCTAGGCACCAGCCATCGCCCTCAAAGTCCGGCTCTCGCATGTGTGCCGCCCTATCGTGTTCCGCGAACCCAGCAAACCATACTTCGGACTCGGCGCCATTGTCGTCGATGCGCCGATTTCGTTGAAAAAGGCCGCCGTCGGATCGTTGACCGCCCCGTGCTGGGTTGAGGCTGCAGCGTCTCAGGCTGTTGCGATTGCTGGCGGCGGGATGAGCTTGGCGAGTTTGCGGAGGTTCTGAGCG
>NZ_JAYRSU010000035.1:0-29495 GCF_041919955.1 Phenylobacterium sp.
CGCCAGGCGAGGCCGCCGCCGTCGACTGGGCGGCCGGCCGCCTGCTGTCGGGCTCGGCCCGCTCCCTGGAGAAGCTCGCCGGCCGGGCGGGCCTGGCCCAGCGCACCTTCCAGCGCCAGTTTCGCGAGCGGATGGGCGTCAGCCCCAAGCTCTTCGCCCGCATCGCGCGCCTCGACCGGCTGATCCGCGCCCGCAACCTCGACCCGCGGGCCGACTGGCTCAGCCTGGCGATCGAGGCCGGCTATTACGACCACCAGCACATGGCGCGGGACTTCCGCGCCTTCTGCCTCGCCGGGCCGTCGGAGTTCTACGCGCTCGAGAGCGCCGCGCCGGAACGCCGCTTCGGCATCCGCGAGGCCTGACTCGAACGTTCGTCCATGACTTCGCAGGTCATTGCCTGGCGTGGCGGAAGCTTGGTCCTATCGCCGCATCGAGGGAGGCAGAACGATGAACCTATTCCGTCTTGGCCTGATGGCGGCCTGGCTGGTCCTGGCCGCCTACACGGTGGCGGTGATTTCGCGTCACGGGATGGGTCTGATCCCGATCTTCTTCGGCGACATCGCCAGGATCGGCTGGACCGGCCAGTTCAACCTCGACTTCATGTGCTTCCTGTCGCTGTCGGCGTTCTGGACCGCGTGGCGGGGCGGCTTCGCGCCGGCGTCGCTGGCCCTGGCCGTCGTCGCCTTCTTCGGCGGCGCGGGGTTCCTGCTGCCTTACCTGCTGATCCTGACCCTGCGGGCGCGGGGCGACATGCGCTCGGTCCTGCTCGGCCCGCGGGCCTGACCCCTATCCCCGCCGCGCGTCGTAGATCGCCCGTTCCAGGGCGCGGGCGAAGTCGGCGCGCTCGACGGGGCTAAGCGCCGCGGCGATGCTGGCGTGGCGGCCGGACATGGCCAGCCGCACCCCGTGGACGATGTCGTCCTCGTCGATCTCCAGCGCCACACGGGTGAAGGCGGTCGGGCTTTCCCAGACGATCTCGCTGGTCTTCGGCGTCTCACGCACCACCTTGACCGCGCGCGGGGTGACCAGCACCCGCTCGATGCGCTTGGCGGCCGCATAGCTGGCGGCGAAGGCGGCGATCACCGCCAGCACGTCCAGGCCCAGGAACACCGGCACCAGGGTCGCGCCCATCGACAGGAAGACCCCTGCGGCGATGCAGTTGAACAGGGTCACGATCGAGATGAGCACGATGAACCCCCGCTGCGAGAGCGAGCGGTTCGGGGTGATCACGGCGTCCATGTAGACGGGGCTGTCCATCGCGGGGCCGCACTTTAGTCAGGTTTTGCGCGCTGCAAAGACCGCCTCTTGGCGTAAGCGCCGACGCGGGCGATGGTCGCCCGGCCATGGCCAAGCCCGTCAAGACAAAGCGCCTCAGCCCCGCCGAGAAGGCCCGGGTCGAGGAGATATTCCACCGCTTCCTGTCGCTCAGCGACGATCCGCGCACCGAGCTGGACTACGACAGCCCCTACACCCTGGTGGTGGCCGTCGCCCTCTCGGCCCAGGCGACCGACGTTTCGGTCAACAAGGCTACGGCCAAGCTGTTCGCGGTCGCCGACACCCCGCAGAAGATGCTGGACCTGGGCGAGGAGGGGCTGATCCCCTACATCGCCTCGATCGGCCTCTACCGAACCAAGGCCAAGAACGTCATCGCCGCGGCGAAGATCATCATGGAGCAGCACGGCGGCGAGGTGCCGCTGGAGCGCGAGGCGCTGATGGCTCTGCCCGGCGTCGGGCGCAAGACCGCCAGCGTGGTGCTGAACGAGCTGCGGGTGGAGCCGGCCATCGCCGTCGACACCCACGTGTTCCGCGTCTCCCACCGCCTGGGCCTGTCGACCGGCAAGACCCCCGACCAGGTCGAGGCCGACCTGATGGCCATCGTGCCGCAGCCCTACCTGACGCGCGCCCACCACTGGCTGATCCTGCACGGCCGCTACACCTGCGTCGCCCGCAAGCCCAAGTGCGAGGAATGCCCGGTCGACGACCTCTGCCCCTCGAAGAAGCTGTTCGTCTGAGACCTTCAGATCCTCCCCCGGCTCGCCGCCCGCCCATTGCGAAACGGCCGCGGCGCGCCCTAATCCTTGGCCATGGCCAACCATCTGCCGCTCAACGCCCTGCGGGTCTTCGAGGCCTGCGCCCGCCACGGCAGCTTCCTCAGCGCCTCGGAGGAACTGGCCATCACGCCCGGCGCGGTCTCGCGGCACATCAAGGGGCTGGAGGCCGAGCTGGAGGTGCGGCTGTTCGACCGCTTCAACCGCGCGGTGCGGCTGACCGCGGCGGGCGAGCAGCTGGCGGTCGGCGTGCGCCAGGGGCTCTCGACCCTGCAGTCGGCGGTCGAGGCGGTCCGCTCGCGCCGGGACGCGCCGCTGGTGGTGACGGTGCTGCACTCGCTAGCCGCCCGCTGGCTGGTGCCGCGGCTGCACGACTTCCAGCGCCGCTATCCCGAGGTGCAGATCATGGTCGCGGCCTCCGACCTGCCCGCCGATCTGGCGCGCGACAACATCGACGTGGCGATCCGCCTGGGCAGAGGGTCCTATCCCGGCCACCACGTGACCCTGCTGTTCGACACGGTGATGACGCCGGTGTGCAGCCCCGGCTTCGTCGAAAAATACGGCCCGTTCAACCATCCCAACGACCTGATCGGCGCGCCGCTGCTGCACGATGTGCTGATGCTGCCGGAAGAGCCGGACTGGGCCGACTGGCTGGCCGCGGCCGGCGCCGACCGCGTCGATCCCAATCCGGGACCGCGCTTCTCCAACACCTATCTGGCGGTCGAGGCGGCCCTGGCCGACCGCGGCATGGCGCTGGCCCACCGCGCCATGGTGATCGACGACCTGGCCAGCGGCCGGCTGGTCCAGCCCTTCGACCTTTTGATGCCCAGCCCCTTCAGTCACTGGCTGCTGTCGCTGCCGGAAAAGGCCGAGCAGCCCAACATCCGCCGCTTCCGCGCCTGGCTGCTGGAACAGGCCCTCGCCGACGGCCTGGCCGAGCCCGTTTGACTTAAAGTCACCTGACCGGCCCTAAGCTCGTTTGTTTTGCCTAGGTTTTTTAGGCAATCTGCAGTCGTTCACCGCTGTAGGAGCCTCCCCATGACCTACACCTACGCTCAACCGATCAGCTTCGTGCGCGGCAGCGATGTGCTGCGCGAAGCGATCCTGGTGCTCGCGATCGCGATCATCGCCGCCCCGCTGGCGATCATCGCCCTGGGCGCCTAGACCCTGTCCTGATCGGCTCAATTGAGCCGATCAGGAAAGACAGGGTCGTCGTCTCTAGCTTTGAGCATTTTCTTCGCCGAACCCGCATCCACTTCAGCGGAAAATGCTCAGGGCGACCCGCTTCGGCGGACCACGCCCTGACGAGACCGGGCCGGCGCACCCCCTCTCCTCCCCCCGCGTCGGCCCGACCTCGTCCGAATTTCCGCCCGCGAGACTTCTGGCGTGCGGCTTGCAATGATCCGGCCTTGAACCTTCGCGGCGTCCCGCCGCCGATCGCCGGATGATGCCGAACACCACCGACCTGCCCGCTCTCTTCGCCCGCCTTGCCGCCAAGGCGCGCGGCGGCGTGCGCGCGATCAACTGGCCGGCCGCGGCCATCGCGGTGGTGGTCAGCGCCAATCTCGCCCTCGGCGGCTGGTTCGCCGCCGACCGCCTGTTGCTGCGCGATCTGCCCAAGGTCCCCGACAAGGAGGCGCTGTGGTCGCTTGGCCGCCCGCCCGGCGTGACTTTCGTTGGCCCCGACGGCCAGGTCGTCGGTCGTCGCGGACCGCGCCATGGCGCTCCGGCCCGCCTTTCCGAGCTGCCCTCGCACGTGCCGCTCGCCTTCCTCGCCATCGAGGACCGCCGCTTCTACCAGCACGGCGCGATGGACGCCCGCGGCGCGCTGCGCGCCCTGACCGTCAACCTGAAGGCCGGCGGCACCGTCCAGGGCGGATCGACCATCAGCCAGCAACTGGCCCGCAACCTCTTCCTGGCCCCCGACCAGACCCTGCGCCGAAAGGTGCAGGAGATCGCGCTGGCCGCGCGGCTGGAGCACATCCTGACCAAGGACGAGCTGCTCGAGCTCTATCTGAACCGCATCTATTTCGGCGAACGCGCCTATGGCCTCTCCGCCGCGGCCGAGACCTATTTCGGCAAGCGGCCTCAGGACCTGACCCTGTCGGAGGCGGCCGTCCTCGCCGCCCTGCCGCGCGCGCCGACCCGCCTGTCGCCGGCCAACGATCCCGCCGCCGCCTGGGCGCGCGGCCAGATCGTGCTGCGCCGCCTGGGCGAGATGAAGTGGATCGACCCCAAGCTCGCCGCCCAGGCCGCCGCCGGCCCGCCGCCGACGCTCGCCAATCTGGCCTCGCAGCCGGAGGGCGACATGGCCTGGGCCTTCGACGCCGCCGCGGCCGAGGCCGCCCAGCGGGTCGGCGGCGCCACGCCCGACCTCGTCGTCCAGATCACCGTCGATCCGCGGGCCCAGGCCCTGGCCGGCGACATCGTCCGCCGCACGCTCGCGCGTGAGGGCCGCCCCCGCGGCGCGCGCCAGGCGGCCTTGGTCGCGCTCGCCCCCGACGGCGCCATCCGCGCCATGATCGGCGGCGCCGACCACGAGGCCAGCCCCTTCAACCGCGTGCTCCAGGCCCATCGCCAGCCGGGCTCGGCCTTCAAGCCCATCGTCTGGGCCGCGGCGCTCGACGCCGGGGTGCGGCCGATGGACTGGCGCGAAGACGCGCCGATCCGCATCGGATCCTGGCGGCCGGCCAATTACGGCGGCGGCTATCACGGCATGATCTCGGTCCAGCGGGCGCTGCAGCTCTCGATCAACACGGTCGCCGTGCGGCTCGCGCGCGAGGCGGGCCTGGACGAGGTCGGCGACCTCGCCCGCCGCTTCGGCCTGTCGGGCGTGCCGGCCCATCCGGGCGGGTCCCTGGCGCTGGGCGCCTATGAGGTCACGCCCCTGGAACTGGCCGGCGCCTACCAGGTGCTGCAGACCGGCGGCGGCAAGACCCGCCCCTATCTGGTCGCCAGGATCACCGACGCCCGCGGCAAGACCCTCTATGAGCGGCCGCCCAGCGCCGCCGTGCCGATCTATCCGACCTACCAGGCCGCCCAGATGGTCCAGATGATGCGCGGCGTCATCCTGGCCGGCACCGGCAAGGAGGCCGCCTTCGGACGCCTGGCCGCCGGCAAGACCGGCACCAGCCAGAACCACCGCGACGCCTGGTTCGTCGGCTTCACGCCGCAGTGGCTGACCGCCGTCTGGGTCGGCAACGACGACGGCCGTCCCATGGCCCGCGTCACCGGCGGCCAGGTCCCGGCGCATATCTGGCGCGACTTCATGAGCGTGGCGCACAAGGGCCTGCCGGACGAGGAGTTCGCCTGGTTCCCGCCCCTGCCGCCGCCGCTCTATGTAGAGGAACCGGCCCCGCCCGCCCCGGTGGGCGACGCCTTCGGCCCGGTCCGCCGCAACGCCATGGCCACCGCCGCCGACCCCACCGACGCCGACCCGGTGTCCTGGGACGAGATCCCGTACTGAGGGGGTCTGCTCGGCGCGCTCGGCGTGGGGCGAGGCCGCACTATCCCCGGAGTACATGGCTGGGTAACGGACATGGCGGTACGGTCGCCGGATGAGGACGCCGCGCCCGCTTCCGCCGAAGAATGCGCCTGACGGGACGGTCTGGTTCGGCGGACCCGTGGGCTGGTTCTCCGTCGCCTTGAGCCTTGGCGGCGAGGACCTGGACCCGGCGCAGATTTCGCAGATCCTGGGGGTCGAACCTACGCGCGGCCACGCCAAGGGCGACCCTGTCGCCGGAACCGATCGCGGCGTCCGGCGCAACGGGGCGTGGAGCCGGGCGCTGAAGCCGGGCGACACCGATGAATGGGACGTGGGCGAGGTGATCCGCACCCTGCTGGCCGACTTCCCGGCGCCGGAAGAGCAATGGGCCCAGCTTCCGGCTGGCGTCTCCCGGCGTTTACGGCTGGGCCTCGAACTCGCCACCGCCAATCAGGGGCTGTCGCTGGCGCCGGACATCTGCGCCTGGCTCGGCCAGCGTGGGATCACCGTCGAGCTGGACATCTATCGCGCCGACGAACGGCCGCGATAGCGCGTCGTCACGCCACTCCCGCGATCACCACGATCTCCGGGCTCTGCGCGCTCGGCGGGCCGCCGTCGAAGTCGCCGTAGCGCTCGACGATCGTCAGGCCGGCCGCGCTCAGCAGCGCCTCCAGACCCGCCTCGTCCAGGAAGCGCAGGGTCGAGCCGCTGACCTGCGGCAGGGCGGGGTGGTCGCCGGTGAAGCTGTGGGTGAACGACACGGTCCGCCCGTCGAAGGGGGCGGTCACCCGGGTGGTGATGGTCACCGCCTCGCCGCCCGGGCCGGCGATGGTCGAGGCGTTCTCGGGCCGCCAGCGCTCCCAGGCGCGGACCGCCGGATTGCGGGTCTCGAAGGCGAAGCGGCCGTCCGGCGCCAGGGCGCGGCGCACCGCGGCCATGGCGGCGGCCAGGTCGGCGTCCTCGACCATGGCCTGGAAGGCGTGGCCGGTCATGACGATCAGGTCGAACTCGCCTTCCCAGCGGGCCGAGGCGAGGTCGCCCAGCACCCACTCGATGTCGGCGTGGCGGCGGGCGCAGGCCAGCATGCCCGGTGCGGGGTCGAGCCCGACCAGCCGCCCCGCGTGGCCCCGCGCCCGCGCGTCGGCCAGCAGCGTGCCCGTCCCGCAGCCAGCGTCCAGCACCGATCCGGCCGCCATGATCCTGGGCAGGTAGAAGTCGTAGTCGTCGCGCAGCGGGCGCGGATACCAGAGGTCGTAGAGGGCGGCGAGATAAGCGTCGTCGAACAGGCGGTCGGCCATCTCTCCGGCGCTCCCTTAAGACTTGCCGGGCGCGGCTGAGGCGAACTTCCAGCGCAGCTTGCCGCCGCTCTCGGCGCGGGCCTGGCCGTGCAGCACGATCTGCTGTGTCCGCCGCGCCTTGCCCTCCTCGAAATAGACGCTGGTCTCGATATCGGCCGAGTGGGCGTCGTTGCGCAGCCACCAGCCGTGGTGATCCTCGCCCGAGCGCAGCAGCACGCTTTTTCCGTCCCGCGCCAGGCTGGCGGCGATGTCGGGATGCACGTGGAAGCGCACCTTGTAGGGGATGAACCGGCGCCCGGCCTCGCCCAGGTCGCCGGCATGGGCCGGGACCAGCACGTCCTCGCCGCGCAGTTCGTCGGCCGCGAGGTCCAGATAGAGCCGCCGCTCGTGGCGCAGGCCGAAGCGGCGCACCCAGCCGTCGTGGGCCAGGTCCAGCCACACCGCCTGCTCGGCCTCATGGCGCGTCGCCTCGACGTGGCGGTAGGCGCCGATCAGCCTCGGGCCCAGCGCGCGGGCGCGGAATCCGCGCAGCGGCTCGCCGCAGGGCTCGTCCGACAGCGACAGGGTCGAGGAGGCGTCGACCAGCCGCAGCGCCGGCGGGCCGGCCGCTTCTGGCGACCAGGCGCTGGCGGCGATCATCCGCCGGCCTTCGGCCAGGATCTCCATGGCCAGCGGCTGTGCGCACGCCGTCACGCTCCAGGGGCCCTGGGCCGGGGCGGCGGCGTCGGCCACCACCTGCAGGCTGGCGCTCTCCATGCGGTGATAGCCGTTGCGCGAGGCCGGCGGTTTGCCCGCGGCCGGGTCGGCGCTGGCGCGGGCGGCGGCGACATAGCGGCGGGCGGCGGCCTCTCCGCCCTGCAGCTCGGGCAGGGCGCCGTCGGCCAGGGTGAAGAACCGCACCGCCCCGGCCAGACGGTCGATGGCCCGCAGCGCCTCGTCGGGGGTCGGCCAGCCGCGCTTGGCCAGGGTCTCGTCGAGGATGCGCAGGTCCAGCAGCAGCTCCAGCGCGGCGCGCGGACAGCGGCTGGCGTGGCCGCCGTCGGGCGCCACGGTCTCGGGAAGGGCGCGGGCCAGGCGCGCCAGCCCCCGGTCGGTCAGCCGCTCGCCCGCCTCCCCGGTCAGGGCCGCCCCGGCGATCGCGGCCACGCAGGCCCGCTCGGCCCGGCGCGCCGGGCCGTCCTGCAGGCTGACCAGGTGGCGGGCCTGGCGGGCGAGGTCGAGGGCGATCAGCCCGCTCTCCATGTCCGAGGCGCCCGCGCAGATCGCCCGCGCGCCGCAGGCCAGGTGCAGCACCCGCCGCTCCAGCACCTCGGGGCTCCAGGCGAACGCGTTCCAGCGGCCGAACAGCGCCCGCCAGTCCAGGGTCAGGCGCAAGGCCTCGCCCGCGCCCGCCTCGCCCGCCGCCAGCAGGTCGCGCATCCAGTCGAAGCCATGCAGGCCGAGCGCAAAGCCGTGGCTGGGGCTGGGCCGGTCCCAGGGGTCGCCGCGCGCCCCGACCTCCATGACCACGCCGGAAAAGACGTATCGCCCGGCCAGGATGCGCCGCCCGGCCTCCGGGTCGGCGGGACGCAGGTCCTGGGGGGCGGAGGCGGCCAGCCCCTCGGGGCGCGGCCGGGCCAGCAGGGCGCGGTGCATGGGCGAGCCGGCCCAGTCCTGGCGCGCCTGCCGCAGCAGCCCGTGCAGCAGCGCCTGGCCCCAGAGGGCCGCCGGATGATCAGAGATCGCCGGGGGCGCGGCCGCCACCCGATCAGCCGCCCTTCAGCGCGCGGATGTTGTCGGCGTACTTGCTGGGGCCGCCCTTGAAGACGGCGGTGCCGGCGACCAGGGCCGTGGCGCCGGCCGCGACGCACAGGGGCGCGGTCTCCGGGGTCACGCCGCCGTCGACCTCCAGCTCGATGGGCTTGCCGCTGGCGTCGATCATCTTCCGCAGCGCCTCGATCTTGCGCAGCTGCGAGTGCATGAACTTCTGGCCGCCGAAGCCGGGATTGATCGACATCACCAGGATCAGGTCGATCTCGTCCATCATCCACTGGATGACGCTGGGATCGGTCGACGGGTTGAACACCACGCCGGCCTTGGCGCCCAGCTCGCGGATGCGCTTCAGGGTGCGGTTCAGGTGCGGCCCGGCCTCGGGGTGCACGCTGATATAGTCGGCGCCCGCCTCGCGGAAGGCCTCCAGATAGGGGTCGGCCGGGGCGATCATCAGGTGCACGTCGAACGGGATCTTGGCGTGCGGGCGCAGGGCTTTGACGATGTCGGGGCCGAGCGTGATGTTCGGCACGAAGTGGCCGTCCATGACGTCCACATGCACCCAGTCGGCGCCGGCCGCCTCGATGGCGGCGACTTCTTCGCCCAGCTTGGCGAAGTCGGACGCCAGGATGGACGGGGCGATGATCGGAGCGGTGGTCATGGGGCAGGCTTAGCCAAGGCAGGGAGTGGGGACAAGGTCAGGATTCGCGTTTCAGGCGAGCGGCGTAGAAGCCGTCCTGCCCGCCGGCGCGGTGATGCGGCAGCAGGCGCAGGGTTCCGTCGGGACGCAGGCTGGCCTCCGGGGCGCCGCCCTCGCCCGGCGCGGCCGGGGCCAGGGTGAAGTCCTTGCGGCGGGCCAGGAAGGCGGCGATCTGGGCCTCGCCCTCCTCCGGCTCCAGCGAGCAGACGCAGTAGACCAGCCTCCCGCCCGGCTTCACCCGCTCGGCGGCGGAATCCAGCAGCCGGCTCTGCACGCCGGCCAGGGCGGCGATGTCGCTCGGGCGCGCCGCCCACAGCACGTCGGGATGGCGGCGATAGGTGCCGGTGGCGCTGCACGGGGCGTCCAGCAGCACCGCATCGAAGGTCCTCGTGTCGGCCCAATCGCCGGCGTCGGCCGTGACGCTCTCGGCGGTCAGGCCCATGCGGGTCATGTTCTCGGCGACCCGCGTCAGCCGCGCGGCCGAGCGGTCGACCGCGACCACCCCCGCCCCCGCAGCGGCCAGCTGCAGGGTCTTGCCGCCGGGCGCGGCGCAGAGGTCGAGGGCGCTTTCGTCGGGCTTCACGTCCAGAAGTCGGGCCGGGATCGCCGCGCTGGCGTCCTGCACCCACCAGGCGCCCTCGTCATAGGCGGGCCAGGCGGCGACGTCGCCCTTGCGCGCGGTGCGCAGGCTCGGGCCGGGCAGGATCTCGGCTTCCAGCTCGCCGGCCAGCCGTTCGGCCTGCGCGGGGTCCTTCAGCGACAGGTCGGTGGCCGGCTCCTCGGCGATCAGGGCGGCCATGGCGCTCGCCGCCTCGGCCCCGAACGCCGCGCTCCAGCGGGCGTAGAGCCAGGGCGGGCAGAGGCTTTCGGGATCGTCCAGCTTCGGCGGCTCGCGCAGCAGGCCGCGCAGCACCCCGTTGACCAGCCCCTTGAAGGCCCGGGTCGAGGAATGGCTGGCCGCCAGGTCGACGCTGGTGGTCACCGCCGCGAAGGCCGGCGTATCCATCAGGAAGGCCTGGGTCACGCCGATCCGCAGGATGTTGCGCACAGCCTCGGGCGGGGGCTTGGCCAGCCGTCCGTCGAGGGCCAGTTCGATCGGCCCCAGCCGGCGCAGGGTGGCCATGGCCAGCGCCATGGCGAAACCGCGGTCGCGGGGCTCCAGGTTGCGGAATCCCGGCCGGCTCAGGGCTTCTTCCACGCCGGCGCGCCGCGTCAGGGCGGAGGAGACGATGTCGATGGCCGCCCGCCGCGCAGGCAGGCCGATTTCGCGTTCTTCGGTCACGCGGCGGGCGTGCCCTTAATGCGGCGGCGGCGCAAGCGCCATTGTGTCTGGAGCGCCGCCTCCGGGCGTGGTTCTCTTGACGCTCGAGTTTCGAGGAGCGTTCGGCATGTCGCAGGACAAGGGCCGGTACAAGACCTACAACCACCCGGCCGGCGGCTGGGGCGCAGCCGCCGCCACCGCCAAGGTGCTGATGGAGCAGAGCGTCGTCACCAAGGGCTCGCGCGCCCTGCTGGCGATGAACCAGCCGGGCGGTTTCAAGTGCCCCAGCTGCGCCTTCCCCGACGCCGAGTGCAAGAAGACCCTGGAATTCTGCGAGAACGGGGTGAAGGCCCTGGCGCACGAGGCGACCAAATTCCGCGTCACCCGCGAGTTCTTCGCAAAGCACACCGTCGCCGAGCTGATGGAGCAGTCGGACTACTGGCTGGAGATGCAGGGCCGCCTGACCGAGCCCATGCGCTACGACGCCGCCAGCGACCGCTACGTCCCCTGCAGCTGGGACGAGGCCTTCGCCCTGATCGGCCGTCATCTCCGGGCGCTGGAAAGCCCGCACGAGGCCGAGTTCTACACCTCGGGCCGCACGCCCAACGAGGCGGCCTTCCTCTATTCGGTGTTCGTGCGCGAGTTCGGGACCAACAATTTCCCCGACTGCTCGAACATGTGCCACGAGCCGACTAGCCGAGGCCTGCCGCCCTCGATCGGGGTCGGCAAGGGCACGGTGGTGCTGGACGACTTCGAGCACGCCCAGGCGATCTTCATCATCGGCCAGAACACCGGCACCAATTCGCCGCGCATGATGACCAACCTGGTCGAGGCGCGCAGGCGCGGCGTGCCGATCGTGGCGGTCAACCCGATGCCGGAGCGGGCGCTGATCCGCTTCACCGAGCCGCAGGACCCGGTCCAGATGGCGACCTTCGGCTCGACGCCGATCGCCAGCGAGTTCGTGCACATCGCCATCGGCGGCGACCTCGCCTTCCTGAAGGGGATGATGAAGGCGATGTTCGAGCGCGAGGCGGCCGGCGAGCGCGTCCTCGATCACGACTTCATCGACGAGCACACCGTGGGCCTCGACGCCCTGCGCGCCGACATCGAGACCTTGATCTGGCCCGAGATCGTCGCCGCCGCCGGCGTCAGCGAGGCGCAGATCCGGCGCTGCGCGGACATCTATGTCGGCTCGCCGGCCACCATCGTCTGCTACGGCATGGGGATCACCCAGCACCAGCAGGGCTCGCGCCTGGTGCAGCAGCTCGCCAACCTCCTGATGCTGCGCGGCAATTTCGGCAAGCCGGGGGCCGGGATAGCTCCGATCCGCGGCCATTCCAACGTCCAGGGCGACCGCACGGTCGGCATCGACGAGCGTCCGTCGCCCGCCTATCTCGACCGCCTGGCCGAAGTCTTCGGCTTCACGCCGCCGCGCGAACACGGCCATCACACGGTGGAGTCGGTGCAGGCCATGGAGGCCGGGACCGCCAAGGTGTTCATCGGCCTGGGCGGCAACTTCGTGCGCGCCATCCCCGACACCGACCGCGCCTACCAGGCGATGCGCAAGCTGGCCCTGACCGTCGGCATCGCCACCAAGCTCAACCGCGGCCACCTGGTCCACGGACGCGAGGCGCTGATCCTGCCGGTGGTCGCCCGGTCCGAGGCGATCCGCACCAAGGCCGGCGAGCAGTTCGTGACCATCGAGGACGCCATGTCCAACGTCACCGCCTCGCGCGGGGTGCTGGAGCCGGCCGCCGAGGGCCTCATGCCCGAGGTCGAGATCGTCTGCCGCATGGCCATGGCGGCCCTGCCGGCCAGCAAGGTCGACTGGGCCCGCTACATCGACGACTACGGCGCCATCCGCGATGCGATCGCGCAGGTCTATCCCGAGATCTATGCGGACTTCTCCCGGCGGATCGAGGGGCCGAAGGGCTTCCACCTCGACATCCCGCCCCGCCGCCGCGTCTGGCCGACGGCGAACGGCAAGGCCAACTTCCTGGTGCTGGAGGGGCTGGCCGCCAACGCGCCGGTGGCCGACCCAGCTATGCTGCGCCTGGCCACGGTGCGCTCGCACGACCAGTTCAACACCACGATCTACAGCTACAACGACCGCTATCGCGGCGTGTACGGCGACCGCATGGTGCTGTTCATGAACGCGCAGGACCGCGAGGAGCGCGGCCTGGCCAACGAGGCCAGGGTGGCGGTCGAGACCATCGCGGGCGACGGCGTGACCCGGCGGGTCGAGGGGCTGACCGTCCTCGACTATCCCATGCCCCGCGGCGCGGTGGCCGGCTACTACCCCGAGCTCAATCCCCTGCTGCCGCTGGAATATTACGACAAGCTCAGCGGCACGCCGGCGGCCAAGTCGATCCCCGTGCGGGTCGTCGCGCTGTAGGGGCGAGCGGTGCAATCCCCAACTTCGGCCTTCGCCGGGATGACCGGAATGGGGAAGGACAGATGACGCTCCCCGTCGCCCCCCTCCCCCGCCTGCGCTGGACCCCCGGCGGGGGCGCGCAGGACGGGACGCGGCAGGCCGCCGAGGAGGTTCCGGTCGCCCTGGTCCATGACGGCTCGACCACCGCGGTGATGATGGCCACCCCCGCCGACCTCGAGGACTTCGCCGCCGGCTTCTCGCTCTCCGAAGGCGTGGTCGGCGCCCTCTCCGACATCCGCGAGATCGAGGTAGCGGAAAGCGAGCTGGGCCTGGAGGTCCGCGTCTGGCTTCACGCGCCGCAAGCCGCGCGCCTGGCGGCCCGCCGCCGGCGCCTGGCCGGCCCCACTGGCTGCGGCCTCTGCGGGGTCGAGAGCCTGGAAGAAGCGATGCGGCCGGTCGCGCTGGTCCCTGCCTCGGATTTCAAGGTCCCTGCCTCGGAACTGCTGGCGGCCCTGGCCGGCCTGGCCGACCAACAGCCGCTGGGCCAGGCGACCCGCGCCGTCCACGCCGCCGGACTCTGGCGCGGCGGGGCCCTGGCCGCCGTGCGCGAGGACGTCGGCCGCCACAATGCGCTGGACAAGCTGGTCGGGGCCGCGGCCCGCCAGCGCCTGGCGACGTCGCAGGGCGTGCTGCTGCTGACCAGCCGCGTCTCGGTGGAAATGGTCCAGAAGGCCGCCGTCCTGGGCGCCCCGGTGCTGTGCGCGATCTCCGCCCCCACCGCCCTGGCGGTCCGCACCGCGCGAGAGGCCGGCCTCACCCTCGTCGCCGTCGCCCGCGCCGACGGCCTGGAGGTCTTCAGCCATCCGGAGCGGATCGGGTTCGAGTGAGCGGGGGCCCTACTTTTTCTTCCCCGCATTCAGCTCCGCCGCGGCCTTGACCAGGGCGGAGAGCGCGGCGGCGTCGATCGCCTCGCCCTCGCGGATGTCGATGGCCCGCCGGGTGTTTCCCTCCAGGCTGGAATTGAACAGGCCCGCAGGATCGGGCAGGGCCGCGCCCTTGGCGAAGGTCAGCTTGACGGCGGCCTTGTAGGTCTCGCCGGTGCAGATCATCCCGCCCTGCTCCCAGACCGGCGTGCCGCGCCACTTCCAGGTTTCCTCGACGCCCGGCAGGGCCTCGTGGATAATCGCCCGCACCCGGGCCAGGGTTGCCCCGCGCCAGTCGCCCAGCGAGGCGATGCGCTCGTCGATCAGCTTGGCCGCTTCGCTCGTCATCGTCCGTCCTGTCGCCTCAGAGTGTCTCGCCGGGCAGGCGCGCGGCCTGCCTGATCCAGTCGCTGAACTGCGCCTCGTCCAGCCCGCCCTCGCGGATGTCGAGGTAGCGCACGTCCGGGTGCTTGGATTTTCCCGGCGGGACGGGCTTTAGCGAAGCCCCGCGGAAGAAGGTCACCTTCACGTATTTCTCGAAGCAGTGATGGCTGGCGAACCAGCCCTCCGCACCGGGCGCGCCATAGAACGGCGAGTTCCACTTCACCGCCTTGCGTACGCCCGGAACCGCCTGCCCGATCAGCTCGTCCAGCCGCTCGCCCAGCGGCCGCTTCCAGCCCGGCATGGCGGCGATATAGGCCGCGACGGGCGCCTCCCCCTCGCCCTTGGGGATCTGCGGATTGCCGCCGGACAGCAGCCTGGGCGCCTCGCCGCTCATTTTCCGCGCCGCATGTACGGCAGGGCGAACATGTA
The DNA here is from genome assembly GCF_041919955.1 of Phenylobacterium sp. Lineage (GTDB taxonomy): Bacteria > Pseudomonadota > Alphaproteobacteria > Caulobacterales > Caulobacteraceae > Phenylobacterium. Next base: position 14,651 of record NZ_JAYRSU010000035.1, read on the forward strand.
GAGCCCCGTCGCCAGCATCAGGAACAGCGGCGGCAGCGGCGAGTACACGATCCACGGCGGCGGCTCGCCCAGCCCCATGGCGACGAAATTGGCGATCACCGCCGCCGTGAAGACGATGGAGAGCCAGCGGTGGGTCTGTCGGATCCAGGTGCTCATGGGGTCGTCCTCCAGGCTCAATCCAGACGCGCCAGGGTCTGTTCCAGCCCGTCGAAGAACCGCGGCCAGCCGGCCATGGCGCCGCGATAGGCCTGTTCCTGCTCGGGCTTGAACCCGACCTGCTCCATGCGCAGCCGCGTGCCGGCGGCGGTGGGGGTCAGGGTCCAGGTGACCACGCTCTCCAGCCCCATTCCGTTCCAGGTGTAGGCCAGCGAACGCTGCGGCTCGACCTCCAGCACCTCGCAGTCCAGGGCGCCCCACTGGGCCTCGAACCTGAAGCCGCGGCCGACCTGAGGGCTGAAGTCGCTCTTCATCAGCCATTCCTCCATCAGGTGCGGCTGGGTCAGGGCCCGCCACAGCTTCTCGGCCGGGAACGGCATCTCGCGCTCGACCACGACCGAGCGGACGTCGACAGCAGTGTTCATTGGTCCATTCTCCTCAGCAGGGTCTCCAGGGCGTCGAACCGCCCTTGCCAGAACCCCTCCATTTCCCGGGTCCAATCGACCAGCGGCGCCAGGGCGCCGACCTGGGCGGAATAGAAGGTCTGCCGGCCCTCCTGCCGGTCGACCGCCAGTCCCGCCGCCCGCAGCGCGGCCAGGTGCTTCGAAACCGCCGGCTGCGACACCCCCGCCGCCGCCGTCAGCGCTCCCACGCTCTGCTCCCCCTCGCGGCACAGCCGCTCGAAAATGGCCCGCCGCGTCGGGTCGGCCAGTGTCCGGAACAGGGCGTCGTGGGTGGTCTGCATCGATAACCCGTCAGTTATAGGATGACGCATAACTGATGGGTTATGGGTTGGTCAAGGGGTGTTGGCGCGGCGCCCCCGAAGCCCTAAATCTCCTGCCATGACCCAGCCGCCCAACGCCGCGCCCGGCAAAGACCTCACCCCTGCGGCTCGCCGCGCGCTGGAGGAGGCGGCCGCGCGCAAGGCTGCGGAGGCGGAAGCTGCGGCCAAGGCGGCCGAGCTGGGCGGCCCGGCGGGGCCGGAGCCGACGCGGTTCGGCGACTGGGAACGCAAGGGCATAGCGGTTGATTTCTAGGCGGTAGGGTTCCCGCGACAGGGGCAAGCCGTCGCCGTGCGCGCGGGGCCCCGCTAGGCTCGGGCGAACCTATCCTTGCGGAGAGCGCCATGCGCCTGACTGCTGCGATCCTCGGCCTGACCCTGGCCGCCGTCGCCGGAACCGCCGGCGCCCAGACCTATCAATCCTGGGGCGACGCCCGCGAAGGCGGCTATCGCGTCGTCCACGGCGACCCCAACGGTCCCGGCGAATATTACGAGGAGGAGGTCTACCGTCGCGCCCTGCCGCCGCCCCCTCCCCCGCCCGTCGCCTATTACGCCGACGGCTACGACTACGGTTACAGTCACGTCCATCAGGACGGCCGGCCCTGCGGCTGCGGCGGCCCGGGTGGATATGAGGTCCCGACCTACGGCTACGCCTCCCAGAACTATGGCTGGCCGGGCCAGGGCTGCTGCGCCAGCGCCGGCGAGCTGCGCTTCGGCTATGTCGGATCGAGCGGCTACACCGGCGGCGTCGGCTATGCCGACGGCCGCTATTACGGCGGCGGCTATTACTACGGCGGCGGCTACGCCCGCTCCGGCGCCTGGGCCAGCTCCAGCGCCCACGCTCGCGCCTATTCCTCGTCGTCCGTGCGCGTGAAGGTGCGCTGAGGCGGATCGCTCGAAGGCGTCAAAATGCGGCGCGGCCGAGCCGTATTCCGATCCAGCCCCGGTGTTCATGGGTCCCGGTCTCCCCTGCGGCGAAACCGGGATGACGCGGGTAGGTGACACGGTTGATTATCAACCGGACCCCGCAACCTCTGCTGTCAGCGCTTGTCCTGCGCAACGAAGTGCGGCTCGCCGCGCCACTGGACCTCGATCCGCGGCGGCGGCTTCTCCTGCTGCCGGATCGCCAACGCGGCGATGACCGCGAGGGCGGCCAGGATAAGGACGCCGCCCGCGACGCGGACCACCCTAGACCCCCGCCATCTCCGCCGCCACGCGCAGGGCGGCTTCCCGGGGGTCTGCGGCGGCGGTGATCGGGCGGCCGCAGACGATGTGGCTGGCGCCGGCGCGCAGGGCGTCGGCGGGGGTGGCGGCGCGGGCCTGGTCGTTCTTGGCCGACCAGTCGGGACGCACGCCGGGCGTGACCACCAGGAAGTCCTTGCCGCCGAGCCTGCGGGCCAGCTCGGCCTCATGCGGGCTGGCGATCACCCCGTCGGCGCCGGCGGCGATGGCGTGGCGGATGCGGCGCTCGACCAGCTGCCGGGCGGTTTCCGAAAAGCCCATCTCGACCAGGTCGGCGTCGGTCAGGCTGGTCAGCACCGTCACGCCGAGGATCTTCAGGTTCGAGTCGCCGCGCGCGCGCACGGCCGCGGCCAGCACCTGCGGCTCGGCGTGGACGGTCAGGAAGTCGCAGCCGGCCTGGGCCAGCACCGCGGCCGAGCGTTCGACCGTGGTGCCGATGTCGTGGAGCTTCCAGTCGAGGAACACCTGCTTGCCCGCGGCCTTCAGCTCGCGCGCCAGGTCCATGCCGCCGCCGGTGGCGAACAGCTCCAGCCCCACCTTGTAGAAGCTGGCCGCCTCGCCGATGGCGGCGACCAGGGCGCGCGCTTCCTGCACCGTCGGCACGTCCAGGGGGACGATCAGGCGCGGATCGGCGCGGACGGCGAGATCGGGAGCGAGGGCCATGGCGGCGTCCTTCCGGGCAGGCGGGCGCGACCCCGGGGCGGGTGTCGGCGAATGGGGCGAATTGGGCTAAGACGCGTGCATGAGCCAGTGGGACTTCGCCGTCAACTTCTTCGTCGCCCTGTTCGCCCTGATCGACCCGATCGGCAACGTGCCGCTGTTCGCGGCCGCGACGAACGGGGTGAAGAGCCGCGATGCGCGCTGGATCTCGCTCTACATCGCCCTGTTCGTGCTGGGCTTCCTGACCTTCTTCTACTTCTCGGGCCTGTCGCTGCTGGAGTTCTTCGGCATCTCCCTGCCCGCCTTCCGCATCGCCGGCGGGGTGATCCTGTTCCTGCTGGGCCTGGAGATGGCCCGCGACGACTTCACCGCCGCCTTCGCCGGCGCCGCCGACGAGGACGCCCCGCCCGGAGAGGGCCGCGCCCACGCGCGGCGCCGCTTCGAGCGGATGATCGTCCCGTTCGCCATGCCGCTGCTGATCGGCCCCGGCGCGATCTCGACGGTGGTGATCTACGCCTCGGAGGCCAAGCGCTTCGGCCTGGCCGGCGCCGCGGTCGGGGTGGGGGTGATCGCGGCCCTGTCGCTGGTGACCATGCTGATCTTCTGGGCGACGCCGCTGATCAGCAAGATGCTCGGCCGCATCGGCCTGACCATCGTGGTGCGGGTTCTGGGCCTGATCCTCTGTGCGCTGGCCGTGCAGTTCATCCTGGCCGGGGTCGCCGAGTCCACCGCCGGCGTGATCCTGCGCGAAGCGGCGGCGCCCTACGCGAAGTAGGTCGCGCGGTCGCAAGGCGCATCGTCCCGTAAAACACCTCCATGGGCGGGTTTCTGGGCGCTCCGCCGGAAAACCTGCCGATAGCGGCCCCATCGGCAACGAAAACCGCTGCCCATCGGCGGAATCCGCCTCAACCGGCAGGTTCCGCCCCACGCCCTGCCGATGGGCTAGACCTTGCCGCGGAACCTCGGCCCCTGGGAGGCCATCAGGGCCAGGGCCCACTCGTCCGGCAGCATTTTGACGGTCGCGGCGATGGCCTTGTTCGGCGCGCCGGGCACGCAGATCGGCCGGTTGGCCTCGGCCGCCTCGTAGCCGGCGGCGGCCACCTCGTCGGCCCCCATCCACATCCAGGGCGGCGTGTTGCGGCTGATCTGCTCGCGGGTGTCGTTGACGTCGTGGAACTCGGAATAGGTGAAGCCGGGGCAGAGCGCGCTGACGTGCACGCCCTTGTCCAGGGTCTCCAGGTGCAGGCTCTGGCTGGCCTTGACCAGATAGCTCTTCACCGCCCCGTAGAGCGTCGCGCCGGGCGAGCCGGGGATCAGCCCCGCCAGGGAGGCGACGTTGACGATGCGTCCGAAGCGGCGCTCGACCATGCCCGACAGCACCCGGTAGGCGAGCTCGGTCGGAGCGGTCAGCATGACGCGCAGGAAGGCCTCGTGCGTCTCCCACGAGGTTTCGAGCAGGCCGCCGCGGATCCCGTAGCCGGCGTTGTTGACCAGGGCGTCGACGACGCGGCCGTGGGCGGCCAGGTGGTCGAGGATCACCCCCGGGGTCTCGGGATCGGCGAGATCCGCGGCGATGACGAGGGTCTCCACCCCATGCTTGAGGCGGATCTCGTCGGCCAGCCGCTCCAGCCGATCACCGCGCCGGGCGGTCAGGGCCAGGTCGTAGCCGTGGCCGGCGTAGATCCTGGCGAACGCGGCCCCGATGCCTGCGGAGGCGCCTGTCACCAGCGCCAGTTTGCGGTCCATCTGCGTCCCCTGCCACGCCTGGGCGCCGAAGGTGGCGAAAGCGCGCGCAAGGTCAAGACATCGGGTCGCGGCTCATCGCGATCGCGTGACGGCGCCATGCAGCGATTGTACGGTGACCTGATTGGGTGTAATCGCGCCCGCCTCTGCGGCGATCGGGCCGCGCATGGGAGCCAGACGGCGTGTTCCCGGAGACTTTGAATGGCTGACTCGGCCAGTGTCGCCACGGAAGCGGCCAAGGAGTCCCACACCCATCACCACAAGAAGGACAGCTTCGCCGCCCTGGCCCTGGGCGCGATCGGCGTCGTCTTCGGGGATATCGGGACCAGTCCGCTCTACGCGATGAAGGAGGCCCTGCACCACTCGCGCTCCGGCGGGGCGAGCGAGTTGGCGGTGCTGGGCGTGGTCTCGCTGGTGATCTGGGCCCTCGTCCTGATCGTGACCATCAAGTACGTCGTCTTCCTGATGCGGGCCGACAACAAGGGCGAGGGCGGCACCCTGGCCCTCATGGCGCTGGCCCAGCGCCACCTGCCCAAGCGCTCGACCTGGGTGTTCTTCCTGGGGGTGATCGGGGCGGCGCTGTTCTACGGCGACGGCATCATCACCCCGGCCATCTCCGTCCTGTCGGCGGTGGAGGGCCTGAAGGACGCGCCCGGCATCGGCCGGGGCATCGAGCCCTACCTGGTGCCCATCGCCGCCGGCGTGCTGGTCGCCCTGTTCATGGTCCAGGCCCGCGGCACCCATCGGGTGGCGGCCTTCTTCGGCCCGATCATGGCCGGCTGGTTCCTGGTGCTGGGCGGGCTCGGGGTGTTCCACATCGCCGACGACTGGTCGATCCTGCGGGCGCTCAACCCCTATTACGGCGTGCGCTTCCTGCTGAACGACGGCCTGGTCGGCTTCGTCATCCTGGGCAGCGTGTTCCTCGCGGTGACCGGGGCCGAGGCGCTTTATGCCGATATGGGCCACTTCGGCCGCGCGCCGATCCGCGCCGCGTGGCTGGCCTTCGCCCTGCCCTGCCTGGCGCTGAACTATCTGGGCCAGGGCTCCAACGTGCTTGCCCATCCCGATGCGCGCTTCAACCCGTTCTGGGAAATGGTGCCCGAGCTGGCCTACTGGCCGGTGCTGGTGTTCGCCACCGCCGCCACCGTCATCGCCAGCCAGGCGGTGATCACCGGCGCCTTCTCCATGACCCAGCAGGCCGTGCAGCTGGGCCTGCTGCCGCGCATCGACATCCGCCGCACCTCCGAGACCCAGGCCGGCCAGATCTTCGTGCCGCAGGTGAACACCTATCTGATGATCGGCGTGCTGATCCTGCTGTTCACCTTCCAGAACTCCTCGGCCCTGGCGGCCGCCTACGGCATCGCCGTGACCGGGGCGATGTTCGTCGACACCCTGCTGTTCTTCGTGATCATTCGCCACATGTGGAAGCGCCCGTTCTGGCAGGCGCTGCTGGGCGCCAGCGCCTTCGGCGTGCTGGACGTGGTGTTCATCGGCTCGAACCTGCTGAAGATTCCCGACGGCGCCTGGCTGCCGCTGGTGATGGGCGGGGTGCTGGTGATCATCATGTGGACGTGGACGCGCGGCGCCCAGATCCTCAGCGACAAGACCCGCCGCGACAGCGTGCCCCTGATCGAGCTTTCGGAAATCCTCAAGGCTCGCTCGCCGCACCGCGCGCCGGGTACGGCGATCTTCCTGACCTCCGATCCCGACATCGCCCCCGTCGCCCTGATGCACAACCTCAAGCACAACAAGGTTCTGCACGAGAAGAACATCATCCTCACCGTGGTCACGGCCGAGACCCCGCGGGTCAAGGAAAGCGACCGGATCCGCATCGAGGAGGTCAACGAGGACTTCAAGAAGGTCTTCATCTCCTACGGCTTCATGGAGAGCCCCAACCTGCCCAAGGCGCTGGGGCTGTGCCGCAAGCTGGGGCTGAAGTTCGACATCATGGCGACCAGCTTCTTCCTCGGCCGCCGCTCCATCGTCCCCTCGGCCCATTCGGGCATGCCGCTCTGGCAGGACAAGGTGTTCATCTTCCTGATGAAAAACGCCGCCAACCCGACCGACTTCTACAAGATTCCGCCCGGCCGCGTGGTCGAGCTGGGCACCCAGGTGACCGTCTAGAGATGAACTGGCTGAGCATCGCCGCCGACGTGCTGTGGATCCTGGCGCTGTCGATCATGGCCGGCGGCGCGCGCGCCGCCTGGAACCGCATGGACGCAGACACGCGCGTGCCGATGCAGGGAAGCTGGCGGCTGCCGCGCAACATCGCCCTGCCCTTGCCGGTGGCGCTGGCCGTCGTGTTCGGCCTGGCCCTGCTTTGGGGCCATCATCGCGCGCCGGACATGGCCTACAACGTCATCTTCTTCGGCCTGCGCGCCACCTTGGCCGCCGTGCTGGCGATGCTGCATCTGCAATGGCTGAAGGGCGCGCTGGAGACCCTGCAGGCCGAGGGCGCGCTGAAACCCTGATCGTGCTCAGGCCAACGGGATTTCGTAGCTGCGCTTGACGGTCTCCATCGGCACGTCGGTCTTGACGCTCTGGACGCTGGGAATGCGGGTCAGGTGGTCGGCCTGGAAGCGCCAGTAGCTGTTGAGGTCGGCGGTGACGATGCGCAGCAGGGCGTCGCATTCGCCCGTGGTCAGGTAACACTCGAGCACCTCGGGGAACCGGCGCACGGCCTCGGCGAACTGGTTGGTGACCTCGGCGTCCTGGGTCTTGAACCAGACCCGCGCGAACACGGTCAGCCCGACCCCGACCTTGGCCCCGTCGACCACGGCGACATAGCGCTCGATGACGCCGGCCTCCTCCAGCAGCCGCACCCGGCGCAGGCACGGCGAGGGCGAGAGCCCGACCTCCCTGGCCAGGTCGATGTTCTGCATCCGCCCGTCGCGCTGCAGGGCGCGCAGGATGCGCCGGTCGATGGCGTCGAGTTTCATTGGCGCCCCATGCCCTTCGGATCGTCTGATTTGAAATCTGGCGCCAATATCGCGAACAAACTTGGTGTCTTTGCAATCCAATTGTTTTGATCATGGCGTAGTGTGCCGCCCATGAGCACGACCAAACCCTCCATCAAAAAAGTCGTCCTGGCCTATTCCGGCGGGCTCGACACCTCGATCATCCTGAAGTGGCTGCAGACGGAATACGGGGCGGAGGTCGTCACCTTCACCGCCGATCTCGGCCAGGGCGAGGAGATCGAACCCGCCCGCGCCAAGGCCATCGCCGCCGGCGTGAAGCCCGAGAACGTCTTCATCGAGGACCTGCGCGAAGAGTTCGTGCGCGACTTCGTGTTCCCGATGTTCCGCGCCAACACGGTCTATGAAGGCCAGTACCTGCTCGGCACCTCGATCGCCCGGCCGCTGATCGCCAAGCGCCAGATCGAGATCGCCCGCGCCACCGGAGCCGACGCCGTCAGCCACGGCGCGACCGGCAAGGGCAACGACCAGGTCCGGTTCGAGCTGGGCTACTACGCCCTCGAGCCCGACATCCACGTGATCGCCCCCTGGCGCGAATGGGACTTCAAGTCCCGCGAGGCGCTGCTGGACTTCGCCGAGAAGCACCAGATCCAGATCACCAAGGACAAGCGCGGCGAAGCGCCGTTCAGCGTCGACGCCAACCTTCTGCACTCCTCGTCCGAGGGCAAGGTGCTGGAGGATCCGGCGGTCGAGGCCCCTGAGTTCGTCCACATGCGCACCATCTCGCCCGAGGATGCGCCGAACGAGCCGACCGTCTTCACCATGGACTTCGAGGGCGGCGATCCGGTGGCCATCGACGGCGTGAAGATGTCGCCCGCGACCCTGCTGACCAAGCTGAACCAACTGGGCCACGACAACGGCGTTGGCCGCCTGGACCTGGTCGAGAACCGCTTCGTCGGCATGAAGTCACGCGGCGTCTACGAGACGCCCGGCGGCACGATCCTGCTGGCGGCGCACCGCGGCATCGAGAGCATCACCCTCGACCGCGGCTCGATGCACCTGAAGGACGAGCTGATGCCGAAATATGCGTCGCTCATCTACAACGGCTTCTGGTTCAGCCCTGAGCGCGAGATGCTGCAAGCGGCCATCGACTACAGCCAGAAGAACGTCACCGGCCAGGTGCGGGTGAAGCTCTACAAGGGCAACGTCACGATCATCGGCCGCACCAGCCCCTACTCGCTGTACGATCAGGACCTGGTCACCTTCGAGGAAGGCAAGGTCGCCTACGACCATCGCGATGCGGCCGGCTTCATCAAGCTGAACGCCCTGCGCCTGCGCGTCGCCGCCAAGCGCGACCGCCGGGGCTAGGACGAACTTCCGGTCGGCGCCGGGCTGCGGCGCCGACCGGGATATCCATCGGTGTCATCCCGGTTTGCGCAGCAAGACCGGGACCCATGAACACCCGATGGCGCAGGATGCGGCTCTGCCGCGCCCCGTTCTCCAGTTCAGACGCGAATGGATCCCGGCCTTCGGCTGCGCCGAAACCGCGATGACACGTGGGTGCGCGGCCTTCAGGCCTCGACCTTGTTGTACGGGTACTGGTCGCGGATCTCGTAGGCGAAGAACTGGCCCTTGGAGTCCGAGTCGAGGAAACTTCGGTGCACCTCGCCCGGGACGCCGACATAGACGTACATGTCGCCGTCGTTGAACGTCACGAACAGCTTCGCGCGTTCGTTGTCGTAGGAAATATCGCGGATCGCTTCGGAAAGGACCTGCATGGGCGGGGCCTCCAGTGTTCCAGCACACGAGTGAAACGCATCAACCCGCAAGGGCGGTTCCCTGCGGGGCCCGGACTGTGCCAAGCTTGACCCCAAGGCGTCCCGGGCGCCAGCGACTTGAGGGGGAAACATGCAACCGCACAGCTATGTCGCGCTGGTCACCGTGGCCGCGCTGCTCGTCTATGTCTGGATGGGGATCCGCGTGGGTCAGGCGCGCGCCAAGTGCGGCATCGCCGCCCCGGCCATGTCGGGCGATCCGATCCTCGAGCGCCACATCCGCGCGCACTACAACACCCTGGAGTGGCTTCCGCCGTTCCTGGCGGGCCTCTGGCTGTTCGCGATCTATTGGAACGACCTGGTTGCCGCCGCCCTGGGCGTGGTGTGGATCGTCGGGCGGATCCTCTACGCCCTGGGCTATGTGGCTGACCCCAAGAAGCGCGAGGCGGGCTTCCTGATCCAGCTTGCGGCGACGGCGGTTCTGCTGTTCGGCGCGGCCGGCCGGATCGTCTGGACGCTGGCGACGGTCGGGGCCTAGGCGAACAGCACCCAGGCCTGCCAGACGGCCAGGCCCGTCACCAGCAGGCCGACGATCCAGGTCAGCATCCGCAAGGGCAGGACCTTGGTCATCCAGCCGGCGACGGGAGCGGCGATCACCCCGCCGCCGATCAGGCCCAGCACCGACCAGAGGTGGTCGGCCAGGCCGTCGGTGTCCCAGTGGCCCGAAACCAGCGCTGCGAGGAAGGCGGCTGACACCGCCGCGGCGACGAAGGCTTCGGCCGCATTGGTCGTGCCGATCGCCTTGCGCGGATCGGCGCCGGTCCCCAGCAGGGTCGAGGTGACGACCGGGCCCCAGCCCCCGCCGCCGACCGCGTCGAAGAAGCCGCCCACCAGGCCGAGCGGCAGCGGCGACTTCCACGAGAACGGCTTGGGCCGCGCGCCTTTCCAGGCGCGATAGAGGATGACGAGGCCCATGAGGCCCAGCCAGCCGACCACGTAGGGCTTGATCGCATCGCCGTCGACCGAGGTCAGGATGTAGGTTCCGGCCACGCCGCCGATCACCCCGCCCGCCGACAGCAGCGCCAGCAGTCGCCAGTCGATGTTGCGGTGGGCGATGTGCGAGATCGCCGAGGCCGCGCCGGTGAACACCTTGGCCGCGTGGACGCTGGCCGAGGCGTTGGCGGGCGTGACGCCGTTGGCCAGCAGGACGGTGGTCGTCACCACGCCGTAGGCCATGCCCAGCGCACCGTCGACGAGCTGCGCGGCGAAGCCGACGGCGAAATACAGCCAGAACTCCGGACCCATTGTCCCTCCCGATCAGATTTCGCAGGTCGCCGATCTTTCCGAGCGAGGCAATGGGGATTACCTCGGGGCGGAGTCAGCATTTCTGCGTCCTCCCTCGTCCGAGATTCCGATGCACCTGCCTGTCGACCCTGCCCGCTATGCGACTTTCCTGGGGGTGATGGCGGTCATGGCCGTGACGCCCGGCCCGGCCAACCTGTTCGCCATCGCCACCGGCGCCCAGAAGGGCAAGGGCGCGGCCCTGATCGGGGTGGCGGGCATGAACAGCGCGACCCTGGTCTGGTTCCTCGCCGCCGCTCTGGGCCTTGGGGCGCTGATCCTGGCCTTCCCCCAGGTGTTCCACCTGCTGGCCTATGCGGGCGCCGCCTATATCGCCTGGCTGGGGCTGAAGTCGCTTAAAGGGGCGTTCCAGAAGGACGCCGAGCCGAGCGCCGGCGCATTCCGGCAGGGCAAGTCGGCCTATCTGGACGGCTTCACCGTGCAGATCGCCAACCCGAAGGCGGTGCTGTTCTTCACAGCAGTGCTGCCGCCGTTCCTGGACCCCGCGCGTCCCCTGCCCGCCCAACTGGCCGCCTTCGCCTGCGCGACCCTGACGCTCGACGTCCTGGCCATGAGCGCCTACGGCCTGGGCGGCGCGGCCCTCGCCGCCAAGATGACCGAGCCCGGCTTCCGACGCGGCTTCGCCGTGGCGGTCGGCCTGCTGCTGCTGACCGCAGCGGCGATGATGGCCCGCAAGGCCGCCGGTGGCTGATGGGCGCGCAAGGTCAAGCTATTGAAAACTGTAATTTTTGTGCGCGCGTTGAAATGGCCGACGAGTTTCGGCTATCGCGCGCCAACAAGCGCAACCATATTTAGGCCCAGGTGTTCCGCCTAAGATCGCCTGTCGTCGAGGGACGACGGAGCTTCGGGTTCTGAAGTCATGTCACGCAAGTCAGCCGCCATTGTCGCCAGCCTCGCCCTTGCGGGCCTGCTGAGCGCCTGCGCCACCGCAACGCCGTACCAGCCGAACATTCCCGGCCAGTCCGTTTCCGGCGGCTATTCCGAACAGCGGATCGAGGCCAACCGTTTCCGGGTCAACTTCACCGGCAACAGCCTGACCTCCCGCGAGACCGTCGAGGGCTACCTGCTCTTCCGCGCCGCCGAGCTGACGGTTCAGGAAGGCTACGACTGGTTCGCCATCGTCGATCGCAACACCGAGACCGACCGCCGCACCTATGTGGAGCGTGATCCGTTCTATAGCCCCTGGTACGGCCCGTCCTACGGCTACTGGCGCCCTTACTGGCGCTATTATGGCGGCTTCGGCTGGCGCACTTGGGATCCGTGGTGGGGCGACCCCTTCTGGGCCGACCGCATGGACGTGCGCACGGTCACCAAGTTCGAGGCCAGCGCCGAAATCGTCATGAACCGAGGCGCCAAGCCGGCCGACGATCCGCGCGCGTTCGACGCGCGGGCGGTGATCGCCAACCTCTCCCCGCGGGTGACCCGCCCCGCGACCTAGAGCGCGCTTGGCGGGCCCTAGCCCGCCAGCGCCTCGCGCACAGTCTCGTCCGTCCAGCCGTCCAGCGCGTCGATGGGCGCGGGGCGGCCGATGGCGTAGCCCTGAACCTCGGCGCAGGCTTCCCCGCGCAGGAATTCAAGCTGCTCGGCGGTCTCGACCCCTTCGGCCGTGACCGGAATCTCCAGGCTGCGGCCGAGGCTGAGCACCGCACGCACGATGGCGGTGGCGCGATCGTGGCGGTGGATGTTCTCGACGAAGCTCTTGTCGATCTTGATCTTGTCGAACGGGAACGACTGCAGGGTCGAGAGCGACGAGAAGCCGGTGCCGAAGTCGTCCATGGCGATGCGCACGCCCAGCGCCTTCAGGCGGCGCAGGTTGTCGAGCGCGCGCTGGTAGTCCTTGAAGAGCGCGGTCTCGGTGACCTCCAGTTCCAGGCGGCGCGGGGCCAGGCCAGTTTCCATCAGGATTTCGTGGACCATCGCGGCCAGGTTCGGCTGGTTCAGCTGGACCGGGGACAGGTTGACGGCGATGCGCAGGGGCTTGTCCCAGGCCGCGGCGTCGGCGCAGGCGCGGCGCAGCACCCATTCGCCCAGCGGCAGGATCAGCCCGCTCTCCTCGGCGATCGGAATGAAGTCCATCGGCGGGACCATGCCGCGCTGCGGATGACGCCAGCGGACCAGGGCCTCGAAGCCGCAGACCTCGCCGTCCTCGGCGCGGGCCAGGGGCTGGTAGTGCAGCACCAGCTCTTCCAGGCTGATGGCCTGACGCAGCTCGCGCGCCAGGGTGCGGCGCTCGCGGATGGTCTCGTCCATCTCGCGCTTGAAGAAGCAGTAGTTGCCGCGGCCGTCCTCCTTGGCGCGGTAGAGCGCCATGTCGGCGTTGACCAGCAGGGCTTCGCCGCTGTCGCCATCCTCGCGATAGAGGCTGATGCCGAGGCTGGCGCCGACCTGCAGCGACTGGTCGGCGAAGGCCACCGGCTCGCGCAGCACGTCCAGCAGCCGCGCGGAAAGCTCGGCGGCGGCGGTCGGCTGGTCGCCGGCCCCGATCTGGACGACGACGAACTCGTCCCCGCCCAGGCGGGCGGCGAAGGACGGGGCGGCGACACTGGCCTTCAGGCGGCGCGCGACCTCGCTGAGGATGGCGTCGCCGGCGAGGTGGCCGTGCAGGTCGTTGGCTTCCTTGAAGTGATCGAGGTCGATGCAGATGACCGCCAGGCTGTCGCCGGAGACGGAAGCCTGCTCCAGCGCCTGGGCCAGGCGCGACTGCATGACGTTGCGGTTGGCCAGACCCGTCAGGCCGTCGTGTTCGGCCAGATAGCGGATCTTTTCCTCGGCCGAGCGGCGTTCGCGCAGGTCGCGCACGGCCAGCACCACGAGGTCGTCCTGCTCGCCGGTTCCGCGGCCGGCTTCCAGCACGCGGGCGAAGGTCTCGATCGGGATCGGGGCGCCCCCGTCCCGAGGGGTCAGCTGGCCCTCCCGGCGGCCGTTGGCGCCCTCGTCGTCGAAGCTCAGCAGATCTCCCTCCAGGCGTCGGCCGATCAGGTCGGCGACCTCGGCTCCGGCCAGGGCACAGAAGGCGGCGTTCGCGTCCTGGACGCGCTGGCTGCGGACGACCACGATGCCTTCGTAGGCGGCGTCGGCCAGGCGGCGAATGCGGCGCAGGGCCTGGGCGTTGGCGCCGCCTTCGATCAGCACGGCGGACAGGCCGCCCAGGATGATCAGCCCGACGATCAGTGTCACGGCCAGGGTCATCATCACCGACGACAGCAGCTGGGCCGGCACGTCTATGGTGGCGTCCGGGACGATGACGATCGCCCCCATGCCGGTGAAGTGCAGGCCGCAGATGGCCAGCGTCAGCAACAGGGTCGCGGCGAGCAGGCGCCCGCGCTTGTCGCCGCTGTCGGCGACGAACATCGCCGCCACGGCCAATCCGATCCCCAGGGCCAGCGAGCTGGCGACGAGCGGGAGGTCCCAGGTCAGCACGCCTTCGGTCACATAGGCCGACATGCCGGTGTAGTGCATGGCGCCTACGCCGAGCCCGGCCAGCACGCCGCCGGCCAGCTTGCCCGCCCGCCCGTGGGCGAGAGCGGCGGCGGCGAAGGCGGCCCCCATGAACAGGCCGGCGATCAGCAGCGAGGCCAGGGTGCCGAGCGGCAGGAAACCCGCCTTGAGCCCGGTGTCGAAGGACAGCATTGCGATGAAATGGGTCGCCCAGACCGAGCACCCGGCGACCAGGCCGGTGAGCAGCACCCAGGCTGCACGCACACCGTGTCCGGACGCATCACGCATCCTAGAGTATAGCCTAAGTGCGGTGAAGCAGCCGCCGAAGCAAACCAAGCCTGCGACAACCACGAGGCGAAGGTCATGCTCCGTCGCCAGGCAGGTTATGACTCTAAGCACTGAAGTATAGCCTCGACGAGAGATTCCTAATGCTCATCTATCCAGGCCCGGTAAAGAATTTCCTCATTTCACGTAGAATTTGGGGTGAATCATTTCTTAAGCAGCAGCCAGCGCGACACGCCAGCCGAGACCGACGCTGCGGACGACCGGCAGGGCGCGCAGCTTTTCGGCGAGGCGTTCGGCCAGGGCGTGGGTCAGGCCGCCGACCTCCAGGCGGGCGACCGTGAGTTCGCACGCCTGTTCGGCCTCCAGGCTGAGGATCGGCGCGCCCTGCACGGCGAAGGGGGCCAGGATGCGCAGCAGCACGTCGTGCTCGGCCTCGGCCTCGATCAGGAAGGTTCGGCGGTGGGGGGGGGGCGCCAACAAGGTTTTTG
>NZ_JAYRSU010000036.1:0-24078 GCF_041919955.1 Phenylobacterium sp.
TGGGGAAGTGCGGCCGTAGCCGCTCCATCTGCTCGTCCGTCAGCCAATACAGGTCGCTCATATCCAATCTCCTTGCAGAGCCTGAATCAGATCGAGCGCATCACATCAATGGGTCCTGAGCCTATGTCGGGAAACGCGCACATCGGTTTCCGAAAACACAAAGCCCATGTTATGGCAATGGGTATTTAGAATATTATTAGTTCTAGTATAAACGACGCGGATATAACCAAGGGCATATCGCTTAAAGGTTTCAAAAGGCGAAATTGATTCGCGATTTTGGCGTGTATCTTGTGTTTGATTGTCGCGAGGCGGGCCGAAATTATATCCAAATATATATGATATGTATCGCCATTGGCATATGGATTTCGCCTATCCGGTGAGTTTTTACTTATTTCTATTGATATCCGTCAAATTTGGGTGAGCCTCCCCGCACGGTCATCGGGAGGGCCTCCATGCGGACGGACGGTATCGGCGAGCGTTTGGAGTTCATGCGCCTGGACGATGAGGCCAGGCGCGCCCTGCGGTCGATCGCGCCGCACGTGACGAGGGCCTTGCCGGCGGCGCTCGATGATTTCTATCAGGTGATCTTGGCTCATCCCCAGACCCGCCGCCTCTTCGACGGCCAGGACCAGATCGGCGGGGCGCGTCGTCGACAGATCGAGCACTGGCGCAAGATCTCAAGCGCCGAGTTCGATGAGGCCTACGTGGCCGCGGTCACGGCGGTGGGGCAGGTCCACGCCCGCATCGGCCTGGAGCCCCGCTGGTATATCGGCGGCTATGCGTTGTTGCTGGAGTCGCTCATCGGCGCGGTGTTGCTCGCCCGGTGGCCGCGCGGCGGCCTGGGCGCGCGAGGACCGGCCTTCAGCGAGGTCGCCGCCGAGCTGGGCGCCCTGGCCAAGGCGACCTTGCTCGACATGGACTACGCCATCACCGTCTATCTCGACGCGGCGGAAAACGCCCGGCGTATGGCCGAGACCGAAGTGTTGGCGGCCGAGCGGTCGGCTGTGGCCAGGCATCTGGGCGGCGGCATGGCCGCGCTGGCCGGCGGCGACCTCACCTATCGAATGCAGGCGGACCTGCCGGCCGAGTACGCGGGCCTGGTCGAGGACTTCAATCGGGCGGCGGGGCAGATTGAGACCGCCATCCGCGCCGTCGCGGTCGCCTGCGGTGCGATAGGCGCCAGCACCGACGAGCTGGCCGGTGCGTCCAACGATCTCTCGCGGCGCACCGAGCAGCAGGCCGCCAGCCTGGAGGAGACCGCCGCGGCGTTGGACCAGGTCACCGCCACGGTCGGCCGGACGGCCCAGGGCGCGCGCCAGGCCAATGCGACGGTCGCCGAAGCCAAGGCGCAGGCCGAGATGTCGGGCCGCGTCGTCGACGAGGCGATCGCCGCCATGGGCGGCATCGAAACCTCCTCGCGCCAGATCGGCCACATCATCGGGGTGATCGACGAGATCGCCTTCCAGACCAACCTGCTGGCCCTGAACGCCGGGGTCGAGGCCGCGCGCGCCGGCGAGGCGGGCCGCGGCTTTGCGGTCGTCGCGTCCGAGGTCCGCGCGCTGGCCCAGCGCTCGGCCGACGCCGCGCGCGAGATCAAGGCGTTGATCTCGGAGTCCGAGCGCCAGGTGGCGCGCGGCGTGCAACTGGTCGGGCAGACCGGCGAGGCGCTGCGCTCCATCGTCGAGCGGGTCGCCGAGATCGACGGGGTGATCGGCTCCATCTCCTCGTCGTCGCACGAGCAGTCGATCAGCCTGGCCGAGATCAACGCCGCCGTGAATCAGATGGATCAGGCGGTGCAGCAGAATGCGGCCATGGTCGAACAGACCGCGGCGGCCACCCATAGCGTCCGGGACGAGGCGGCGGAACTGGTGCGGCTGGTGAGCCGGTTCCAGGTAAACACCGCAGACTCCGGCCGGCGCCGGGAACGCCCCGGCGGAGTGGCGATCGCGGCCCTGCGCGGGGGGCGGGCGTGACGGCCGTCGACTGGCGCGCCCAGGGCGCGCATCCCCCACCTCGCGCCGGGGCGGGCGCCTTCGTCGGTCGGGAAGGTTTGGCGCGGCGGCTGCGGCGCGTGCAACAGCTCTCGCGGACCGGCGGCTGGGATTGGGACATCGCCAGCGGCAGCCTCGCCTGGTCGCCGGAGACGTTCGAGATCTTCGGCATGGGGCGCGACGCCTGTGAGCCGACCTACGAACTGTTTCTCGCGCATGTACATCCGGAAGACCGATGCGAGGTCGAGCGTCGGGTGGAACAGGCCCTGGCCGGCGCCCAGGACTACGACGTCGAGCACCGCATTCTGAGGCCGGACGGCGCGGTGCGTTTCGTGCGCCAGCAGGGCGAGGTCGAGCGCGATCTGACCGGTGAACCCATCGCCATGTTCGGCGCCGTGCAGGACGTGACCGAGATGCGCCTGGCGCGCCTGGCCTCGCGCCGCAGCCAGGAAATCCTGGCCAGCATGCTGCAGATCTCACCCGAGGCCATTCTGCTCAGCGATGCGCGCGGGCGGATACTGGCTGTCAGCGCCGGGGCCGAGGCGATGTTCGGCTATCGCAACGCCGAGATCGTCGGCGACCACGTCGAGCGGCTGATGCCGGAGCGGTTCCGCGCCAATCATGCGCGCTATGTCGCCGAGTTCGGCGCGGCGCGCGCGACCAGCCTGCGCATGCACGAGCGGGCCGAGATCCTTGGCCTCCATCGGGATGGCCGCGAGTTCCCGGCCGAAGCCTCGCTGGCCAAATTCCAGACCGATGAGGGCGCGGCGCTGCTGACCATCGTCCGTGATCTGACCGAACGTCGCGCGGCCGAGGCGACCCTGATCGAGGCGCGCGAGCAGGCTGAACGCGCCAACGCCGCCAAGTCGACCTTCCTGGCCAATATGAGCCACGAGATTCGCACCCCGTTGAACGGAGTACTTGGCGTCGCCGGCGCACTGGCCATGACCGAACTGTCGGCCAAGCAGGCCGAGATGGTGCGGCTGATCGAGACCTCGGGGCGCGCCTTGCAGGCCCTGCTGGGCGACATCCTCGACCTCGCCAAGGTCGACGCCGGCCACATGCAGCTGCGGGTGGCGCCCTTCGCGCTGGATCGGCTGCTGGAGGAGACCGTGGCGCTGTTCCGCGCCAGCGCCGCCGAGCGTGACGTGGCCTTGGCGGTCAGCACCGGCCCCGCCGCCTCGGCGATCTATCTCGGCGATGACCTGCGCATTCGCCAGGTGTTGTCCAACCTGGTCAGCAATGCGGTGAAGTTCACCTCCACGGGGCGCATCGAGGTGAGCGTCCGCATCCGTCCCGCCTCGCAGCCGGACGCCAGCCGCGTGCGCTTCGAGGTGCGCGACACCGGCGTCGGTTTCGAGCCGGACCTTGCCGCGCGCCTCTTCGAGCGCTTCGAACAGGCCGACGGTTCGATCACCCGCCGCTTTGGCGGCACGGGCCTGGGCCTGGCGATCTCGAAGGCGCTGGTCGACCTGATGGGCGGCGACATATGGGCCGAGGGGCGTCCCGGCCGTGGGGCGACCTTCGCCTTCGAAGTGGACCTCGCCCATGACGTGGTCGGCGAGCCCTGTGACCCGGAACCCCCGGTCGCGGCGAGCGCCGGCCCAGCGCTGGCTGCGGTGCTGCTGGCCGAGGACCATCCGATCAACCGCATGGCCGTCGAGTACATCCTAGAGGCCCTTCCTGTTCGCCTGGTCAGCGTCGCCAATGGGGCCGAGGCGGTCGCCGCCAGCCGTTCCGAGCGCTTCGACCTGATCCTGATGGATATGCAGATGCCGGTGATGGACGGCCTGACCGCCATCGGCGAGATCCGCCAGGACGAGGCGCGGCGGGGCCTGCCGCCTGCGCACATCTGCGTCCTGACCGCCAACGCCTTCGAGGAGCACCGCGAGCGCGCCGAGGCGGCCGGCGCCGACGCTTTCCTGACCAAGCCGGTCCAGGTCGGCCAGTTGATCGACCTGGTCTCCGGCCTGCGCGTCGAACCTCAAGCGGCGCCGTAAATTCGCCCCGATGCGGCCCGTCACTCCGCGCTGCGGAAAACGGGTCGGGAGGGATGTCTTGCGCGCGATTCAGGTCACCATGGCTGCCGGGCTGGCCCTTGCGCCGATGGGCGCGGGCGCTGAGCCCATCGCGCCTGCGCAGATTTCCCAGCGCGTGCTCGACGACCTGCGCGATCTCGGCGGCGTGCCGGGACTCGGGGCCGCGGTCTGGAAGGACGGGGCGGTGGTCTGGAGCGGTTCGAGCGGCGCCGCCGATCTGGCCGCCGGCAGGCCCGTGACCTCGGACACCATCTTCCGTCTGGCCAGCGTCTCCAAGCTGATCACCGTCACCGCGGCGGCCAGGCTGAGAGAGCAGGGCGCGCTGGACGTCGACGCGCCGGTGCAGTCGCTCGTGCCGGCGCTCAACCCGAAATGGCCGACGCTCACCGCGCGCCAGCTTGCTGCCCACACGGCCGGCGTTCCTCACTACCAGGCCGTGGATGCGAACCGCGGCAAGGTCCATCACGCCAGCGTCAGCGAGGCCCTGAAGGTCTTCAAGGACCGCGACCTGCTGTTCGCGCCCGGCTCGCGCTACAACTACTCCTCCTATGGCTACACCCTGCTGAGCGCGGAGATCGAGGCGGCGGCCAGGCGCCCCTTCCTCGACTATGTGGCCGCCGAGATCACGCCGGGCCTGGCCATCCGGGTCGACGCCACCGGACGCCTGAAGGAGGCCTCGGTCGCCTACGAGGTCGAGGGGGACAAGGTCGCGCCGGCCGCGCCGCATGATTTCAGCTACACCTGGGCGGGCGGCGGCATGAGCGCCACGGCGCCGGCCTTGGCCGCCTTCGGCGGCCGCCTGCTGGACGGCCAGGTCGTCTCGCGATCGACCTTTGACTGGATGCTCGTGCCGGCCGTTTTCAACGACGGCAAGCCTGTCGTCGAACGCGGCGAGGCCATCGGCTTCGGCTGGCGCACCCTGAAGGACGAAGACGGGGAAACGGTCGCCCGCCACGCCGGCGCCGCAGATGGCGCGCGCAGCGCCCTGGTGCTCTATCCCCAGCGCCGGTTCGCCGTCGGCCTGCTCTCCAACGCGCTCTGGGCTTCCAGCATCGAGCAGTCGGCGATGACGATGTCGGCGCCCTTCCGCGGCGCCGAAGCCTGGGGCTCCATGCGGCCGTGCCCCACGCAGGCGAAGGCTTACGCCGGCGCTTTCGACGACAAGCCGATCGCCGGGACCGTGAGCTTCACGGTCGAGAACGGCCTGTGCGTCGGCGTGATGAGCGTGGACGGCCCCTTCGCCAAGTGGATGAACGATCTTCCTCAGAAGGATGCGACCGCCGTGCGCCTCGTCGGCCTCGATCCGCGCGGCGGCCTCGCCCGCGCCGCTCTTGTCACCCCGGCCGGCGCCTATGAGCTGCGCCCCGCCACGTCCGTGGGCGCATACGTGGCGCGCCTGGGGCCGACCCGGTCGGTCTCGCTGACGTTCGCGGCTCAGTAAAAGTCCGGCGCGGCGGTGCGAAGCCGCGCCTCGTAGGCCGCCGCTCTGCCCATCACGCCCGACTTCCAGTCGGTATCGACCGCGCGCCCGAGATCCTGCAGCAGCCAGGCGGTCTGCGGGTCGAAGGGGAAGAGGTTGGCGAGATCGGCATAGGTGTTCGAGGCCCAGGGATAGGCCGCGATGTGTCGCCAGTAGTTGTCTTCCAGCCGCACGGGCATCTTCGCGCGGATGTCCGCGGGCCATTGAGCCGAGCCCTCGGAATTGGCGGCCAGGTTGGCGTAGGTCACGTATCGGAAGGTTCCGAACGGCGCCTTGTCCAGGGCGTCGGCCTCTGCCAGGAAACGTGCTGCGGCGACGCGGTCGCCCGGCGCGGCGGGGTTTCCGGCCAGGTTGTTGGCGGCGAGGAACCGACCCGCCTGCGGATCTCGCATGAACGCCTGGATCTGCGGGCGGATCGACTCGAGGGCCGCACGGTCGGCCGTGATACGCCCGCCGTACTGCTGGGTGACGTTGAGGAACAGCATCAGCGACGCCAGCGGCGGCTCGCCGCCCTTGCGCACGCCATCCATCAGGCTCTCGAAACTCGGAGGCCTGTCCTTGCCGCCGGAATCGACCACCGCCAGCGCCCGCCGCAGCGCCTGGCCGCGGGGGCTGGCGTCGCCGGCGACCTGCGCCCGCAGCGCCGAGGGCAGGCCGCCGGGCAAGGGGTATTCCGCCTTCTCCCGCCGAAGATTGGCCAGGGTCATGCGCTGGGCGGCGACCTGGCCCGCGGGGTTGGTCTGCATCACCTCGATGACCATCGGCAGGCGCGCGCGGCCGGCGATGTCGGCGCGCATCTGCGGGTGCATCGGGAAATGACGGGCTAGGAAGCGGGAAAACGCCATGGCTTCGGCCGGCGACAGCGCTCCCAGGTCTCCGGAGATCGACCCGGCCGCCTGCGGGCCGAGCAGGTACTGCACGCCGCCGGCGGCTGCGCGAATCTGCAGCGGCTTGGCGTCCTGCGGCGCGACGCCCAGGCCTGCCTCGCTCCAATAGGGCGCGGCTTCGACCGCCGGCTTCTGGCTCGTAGCCGAGGCGATCATCTTGGTCAGGGCGAGCCGGTTTTGCAGCTCGTTGAAGGCGAAGAACGGAATTGCATGGCAGTTCATGTTCATGACGCCGCCGCCGTCCGGCCAGGACAGCATGCGACAGAGCCCGTAGTCGTCGAGCTGGTGCGTCCCATCCATCTCCAGATGATTGAAGGTCTGCGCCAAGGTGGCGCGCGCGCGCTTCTCGACGGGATCCGCCGCAACGCCGGCGAAGGTGAGGTCGATGATCAGCGCCTCCTGCGCCCCGAGCGGCCGGGCGGCGCGGATCTGGTCCGAGGTCGAATAGGGCATGGCCTGCGCCTCGCCCTGGCTAAGCCGCATCAGGGCCAGCACGCCGGTCGCCACGACGATGACGCTCGCCGCCGCCAGCACGACGCGCTTGCCGAACTTCAGAATCATGGACGCCCCGTTCGCAACCGCTATGGTTGCAAGAGCGGCCGGGTTCCCGCTGAAAGTCAAGCTACCCGGAGTTTCCCTGGCTTTCGCGCCGTGACCGCCCGTCCTATCTAGCGGCCATGTCGGAAGCCGCCCTCGCCAGCCACGTGACGCCGCAGAACCTTCGCGACCTGGTCGGCCGCTTCTATGGCCGTGCGCGCCAGGACGAGCTGCTGGGGCCGGTGTTCGACGCCGCGGTCGCGGACTGGGACCACCACCTCGACCATATCGCCGCCTTCTGGAGCTCCAGCCTCCTGGGCGTCGGGCGGTTCACGGGGCGGCCGATGGGCGCGCACATGCGCCATCCGATCACCCCGCCGATGTTCGACCGCTGGCTGGCCCTATGGGGGCAGGCCACGGCCGAGATCTACGAACCCGACATCGCCGCCGCCCTTCAGGCGCGGGCGGCGCGCATCGCCGAGAGCTTCAAGCTCGGCCTGTTCTACCGCCCCGCCGATCACGATCCCGCCCGTCAGGCGTAGTTGCCCAGGGCGTCGCCGCTGGCGTCGCCGCAGCCGCTGCCGCCGTCGACCGGTATGATCGCGCCGTTGACGTAGGCCGCCTTGTCCGTGGACAGGAAGATGGCCATGTCGGCGATCTCGTCCTTGGTCCCGTAGCGGCGCATCGGGTTGCGGCCCTTGACCCGCGCCTCGGCTTCCGGGCTCGGCGCCAGGCGCGCCATGCCCTCGGTCTCGGCGATCGGACCCGGCGAGATGGCGTTGACCCGCACCCCGCCCGGACCCCACTCCAGCGCCAGGCACTTGGTCAGCATGTTGATGCCCGCCTTGGCCGCGCAGACATGGGCCTGGAACAGCGAGGCCCGCTCGGCCTGACCCGCGGTGATCGAGATCAGCGAGGCGCCTGGCCGGTTCAGGAACTCGAACGAGGCGCGCAGCACGTTGAAGGTGCCGATCAGGTCGATGTCGACCACCGTCTTGAAGCCGTTGGCGCTCATGCCCAGGGCCGGGGCCACGAAGTTGCCGGCCGCGCCCGACAGCACGATGTCGATTGGGCCCAGTTCCTCGTGCGTACGCTTCAGCGCCGCCTCGACCGCGGCGTAGTCGCGCACGTCGGCGGCCATGCCGATGCAGGGGCCGAAGGCCGCGACCTCCTTGGCGGCGGCCTCGATCTTTTCGGCGCTGCGGCTGATGATCGCGACCTTGGCGCCCGCCGCTGCGAACCGCTTGGCGATGCCGAGGTTGATGCCGCTCGATCCGCCCGCCACGAAGGCGACCTTGCCGGCCAGTTCCTGGGTCATGTTCCTCTCCCTTTGTCTGGGCGCGAGCTTAGCGCCGTCAGTCGCGGCCAAGGAAGGTTGACCCCACGGAGGGCGCTGCCGCGCGCGCTTCGGCATTTTCGAATAATGGGTTTGCTGGGCGCGGGTAAGTGCTTGACGACGCGCGCGACCTTTGTTCATTATCAGTGATAACTTATGAGGCCGTCCCGAGCGGTCCGCAGCCAGGGTTAGGGAACACATGACCGCCACCGACATGATCGCCGAACGCCCCAGCACGGCCAAGATCGAACACTTCGACGTGCTCGTCGTGGGCGCCGGCATATCCGGGATCGGCGCGGCCTATCATCTCCAGACCCAGCGTCCGGGAACCAGCTTCGTGGTGCTGGACAGCAAGGACACGTTCGGCGGCACCTGGGTCACGCACAAGTATCCGGGCATCCGCTCTGACAGCGACCTCTACACCTTCGGCTACCGCTTCAAGCCGTGGACCGGGGCGCCGATCGCCACCGCCGCCGAGATCCTCAGCTACATGAACGAGGTGATCGACGAGAACGACCTGTCGCGCCACATCCGCTACGGCCACAAGATCGTCAACGCCAGCTGGTCCAGCACCGACAACCTCTGGACCGTCGACGTCGAGCGCACCGACGGGACCAAGGCGCAGTTCACCACCAACTTTCTCTTCATGTGCCAGGGCTACTACAAGCACGACCAGGGCTACACGCCCGACTGGCCGGGCCTTGCCGACTACAAGGGCCGGATCGTCCACCCGCAGACCTGGCCCGATGATCTCGACCTTAAGGGCAAGCGCGTCGTGGTCATCGGCTCGGGCGCGACCGCCGCGACCCTGGTGCCGAACATCGCCGGCGAGACCGAGCACGTCACCATGCTGCAGCGTTCGCCGACCTGGTTCGTGCCGGGCCGCAACGTCGACGATCTGGCCGACACCCTGCGCCAGCTCGAGATCGACGAGACCTGGGTCCACGAGATCGTCCGCCGCAAGCGTCTGTTCGACGGCGCGGCCTTCACCAAGCGCGCCATGGAGGAGAGTGAGGCGGTCAAGGCCGAGCTGCTGGCCGGCGTGCGCATGTTCCTGGGCGACCAGTTCGACGTCGACAAGCACTTCACCCCCAGCTACCGCCCCTGGCGTCAGCGCATCGCTTTCATCCCGGACGGCGATCTCTTCCAGGGCATCGCCTCGGGCAAGGCCTCGGTCGTCACCGACGAGATCGAGCGCTTCACCGAGAACGGCATCCTCCTGAAGTCCGGCGAGGAGCTGAAGGCCGACATCGTCATCACCGCCACCGGCTTCGACCTCAGCGTGATGGGCGATATCCCGTTCCAGGTGGACGGCAAGGCGGTGAACTGGGCCGACACCGTCACCTATCGCGGCATGATGTTCACCGGCGTCCCGAACCTCGCCTGGGTGTTCGGCTACTTCCGGGCCTCCTGGACCCTGCGCGCCGACCTGATGGGCGACTTCGTGGCCCGTCTGCTCGGCCACATGCAGGACAAGGGATACAGGAAGGTCGTCCCCGCCCTGCGGCCCGAGGACAAGGACATGAAGATCCAGTCCTGGATCGACCCGGAGAACTTCAATCCCGGCTATCTGATGCGCGGCATGCACCTGCTGCCCAAGAGCGGCGACAAGAACGACTGGCGTCACACCCAGGACTACTGGGCCGAGAAGGACGAAATCCCGGCCATCGACCTGGACGACAAGGCCTTCCAGTACAGCTAGGCGGCCGGCTCGATCCGAAACCGCAGGATCGGGCCGTTCCAATGCTCGTCCGAGACATCGATCTCCTCGACGCCGCGGCAGCCGGGATGGCTGGCCGCGGCGTTTCGCCAGAAGGGCAAGGCCGGCAGGTTGCGGCGCGCCACCGCCGCTTCCCACAAGCCTGGCCAGCGGCTGAAGATCGTCTGGGCCGCGGCCGTCCCCACGCCGCCGCGCCGGTGTTTCCGCACCACGAAGAACTCGGCCACGTTGCGGTCGGCCGGCAGGCCGCTGTGCGAGTGGTCGTTGATCAGCGCCAGGCCTGCGACCTTGCCGCCGACCCGGATCAGCAGCGGGATGCGCGCCGCCTCGCTCCAGTAGCCGTCCAGCGGATAGGCGGGAAACAGGCCGTCGTCCTGCAACTCGCCGCGCTCCATCCCCGCCCACTGCTCCGAGAAGTCGTGGATGTAGAGCTGCATCAGGTTATCGAGAACCGGCCGTTCTTCGGGCCGGGCGAGGTCGATGGAGAGGGTCATTTCGGGCATCGCACGATGGTGTCTGTCTGGCCCTTGGATTTCAGCGTCCCGCCGGCCAGGACCAGGACCTGGCGGGTCTGCGCGCAGGCTCGGCGCGTGCGGCCCTTGCTGACCACAGTGCTGGTCTCGCGGCCCATCAGCGTCGCCTCGCGCCCGCCGGCGGCGATCTCGACCTTTTCCACCACGCCGCGCTCGACCGAGGTCGCCCCGGCCAGGAACTTGGCCGCCTGGGCCCGGGCCTGCTTCAGGTCGCTGCGGCCATAGGGGATCATGCCGCCGTGCTTCACGTCTCGGGTCTGGTCGATGAACACCGCGTCGGGCGTGAAGGTCGCGAAATAGGCGTCGAGGTCGCGCGCGTTCCATGCCGCCTCCTGCCGCGCCGCAAACGCCCGCGCCTGCGCCTCGCTGATCGCCGGCGCGGCCTGGGCGGCGGAGGCGGCCAAAAGCGCCAGCGCGCATGCCGCGCCCATTTCCCTTCTCCCCTTGCGGGAGAAGGTGGCGGGCGAAGCCTGACGGATGAGGGGTGGGTGCTGGCCGAATGCAGCAGAATGGGGAGGGGGAGGAAGCCCCCTTATCCGACCCCGCTGGCGCGGGGGCGCCTTCTCCCGCGAGGTGAGAAGGAAACGAACCAGCGTGCTCACCGATCCAGCCCCAAGGCCCGGGCCGCGTTGCCGCCCATCCACTTCTCGCGGACGCTCTGTTTCAGCGGCAGCTCGTCGGTCTCGGCCACCAGCTGGTGCAGCGGCACGTTCAGCGTGCCCCAGCCGCTGGCGAAGATGATCTTGTCCTGCAGGTTGCGCGCTCCGTAGTAGATCAGCGCCTCGTACCCCGCGCCGGGGGCCAGCATGTGCTTCACCCGCTTGCAGGCGAAGTCGATGTAGATGTTCTGATGGCGCGAGGCGATGGCGCAGGTCTCGGCCACCCACGGCCAGCCGGTCAGGCCCGCGACGATCCTCAGGGTGGGGAACTGCACCGCGATCTCGTCCAGGTACTTCGGGTGCGCATAATCGTAGGGCCGGTCCGACAAAAGGTGCAGCCCGGCGGTGATCCGCACGGGAATATCCAGCTCCACGCACTTGGCCAGGAAGGGCCGATAGGCCGGATCGTTGATGTAGCGCCCCTCGCGATAGGACGAGATCTCGAACCCGCGGCAGCCCCACTCGCGCACCCCGCGCTCCAGGGCTGCAACCCCGTCCTGGCCCTCGTCGCCCCAGATGCGGAACCAGGGGATCAGCCGGTCGGGATATTCGGCGGCGAACTTGGCCACATCCTCGTTGCTGGCCCGGCGCCCGGCGTTGCCGATGCAGGCGCAGCCGACCTGGGCGACGTCCAGCATGTTGATCACCTGGGCATGGCTCATCGCCCGGCCCATATCGACCTCGCAGAGCTTCAGCGCCAGCGAGGTCAGCCCCTCGGTCTGCTTGGCCGCGTTGAACTCCTCCAGGCTCATGCCGATCTGCGCGGCCCAGCCGGGCGCCATCTGCTGGGCGTAGCCTTCCTTGTCGAAGCCGCGGCCGGACTTGATGAGCCGGACTGTGTCCTCCACCGCCTCGCGGGTGGGGGTGTCGCATTCGAAATCGATGATCAGCACGCGCGTTTCTTTCCCAATGAAAATGATCGTCGAGCCTTGGGCCCTTATGGCGACCACCCTAGCGCGCGGAACGGCGACGGGAAGGGCTGGCGGGGCGCGCTGAATGCGGACAGGGTCGCGCCATGCGCCTCTATCTCTCCTCCTACCGCTTCGGCGCGGCAGCAGACATGTTGCTGGGGCTGGTCGGCGCCGGCGCGCGGATCGCGGTGGTGTCGAACGCCCTCGACCTGATCCCCGAGGAGTCGCGGCGGGCCTATGCGCGCAACGTGCACGATCCGCTGGCCGCCCTGAGGGACCTGGGTTTTGCGCCCTTCGAGCTGGACCTGCGCGGCTATTTCGGCCGGCCGGGCGCGCTGGAGCAGGCGCTGGAGGGCGTGAGCATGGTCTGGGCGGTCGGCGGCAACGCCTTCCTGCTACGCCGGGCCATGGCCCAGAGCGGGCTGGACGCGCTGCTGCTTAAACGTCTCGCCGAAGACAGCCTGGCCTATGGCGGCTGGAGCGCCGGCGCCTGCGTCGCCGGCTCGACCCTGCGCGGGATCGACCTGATGGACGAACCGGAGGCGGTCACCGAGGCGTACGACCCGGCCCCGATCTATGACGGCCTGGGCTTGGTGGATTTCGTCATCGTCCCCCACTTCGACTCGGATCACCCGGAGGCCGCGAGCGTCAGCGCGGCCTGGTTGGCGAAACAGGGCATCGCCCATCGCACCCTGCGCGACGGCGAAGCCCTGCTGCTGCGGGAGGGGCGGCTGGAGCTGGTCGGGGAAGCCTGACGGCTTAGCCGCCTATGTCGACCAGGATGCCGAGATCAGCACCCCGGTCGACCCGCCGCTGGCGGGTTAGACGAAATCGGACTCAGCGATTTGGGACAAGTTCCCGTAAGTGAGCTTCACCACGGTCGTCAGGGCGTTCGTTCCACTTCCATCGGCGAACACATAGACATTCGGAACAACTGTGGAGCCCACTTCGACGGACACGATGTCCTTGGCGCCTGACGCGATGAGACCCTTGGCGGCCGAAAATGCTTCGGCGTAGGTGGCCGACTTGATCTCTGCGTAGCTGCCGGTCACGCCAAGCGAGATACGGTCCACGCCGGTTTCAAAGGAAGTAATGGTGTCGACTTGGCTCTCGTCAGTTGGTGCCTCGCCGGGAGGGAAGACGAAGGTGTCACGGCCACCGTAACCCCAGAACGTATTTTTGCCCGTCGATGCGATGAGCGTGTCATCGAAAGCCGTTCCGTTGACGTTTTCGATTGAGGACAGAATAAACGTCCGCGTCCCATCAATGTTTTGGGGGCCGGTGTCCCGGAGGTCGATCCTTACACCCTTCGTGTCATAGACGTACGCGAAATGGATCGTGTCCGTTCCATCGCCACCCAAAAGGACCGTTGTTCCTGTTCCCTCGATTGGAGAAAAGACGTCATTTCCTGCACCGCCGTCGAGGGTGTCATTTCCTGAACTGGTGCGCAGATAGTCGTTTCCATCTTGACCGACTAAATAGTTATCTCCGCGACTATCATAAAGGACATCCCCAAATTTGCTTCCGTAGACATCCTCTATTCCGCTTATGGAGTCGTGTCCAAGATTTGGACTCATATCGAAATCGATTCCAGCTCCTGATGTAATTGTATCTTGAGCGTATATATTTGCATATCCACCGTCCAGAGCAACGAAAACTGGCCCGGCCGCATCGTCATAGCTCACCACGTCCCAGCCATCGCCGCCGATGATGGTGTCGGCGCCCCGGCCGCCTTCGAGGTGGTCGTCGCCCGCGCCGCCTTCCAGCCGGTCATTGCCCGCCCCGCCGCTGAGGTAGTTCACCCCCGCATTGCCGATCAGGGTGTCGTTGAACGCTGAGCCGTACAGGTTCTCGATGCCGGTCAGCTTGTCGCTGCCCGCGCCGCCGGTGGCCTGCGCGACCGTGAGGTTCAGGTCGACCTTCACCGCTGCCGTCGCGTCCTCATAGGCCGCCCAGTCGACGCCTGCGCCGCCGTCGATCACGTCGTTGCCCAGTCCGCCCAGCAGGTAGTCGTCGCCGGTTCCGCCGCTCAGGGTGTCGTTGCCCTCGTTGCCGGCCAGCACGTCGTGGCCGCCGCCGCCCGACAGGCTGTCGTCGCCGCCGAAGCCGTAAAGAATGTCATCGCCGGCGCCGCCCTTCAGCACGTCGCGCCCGGCCTTCCCGGATAGAAACATCGATCATTCTCCCGCTCGACTTTGAGGTGTCCCGCCGCAACCTCTGGGACAGTCGGGCGAGCCGGGAAAGGGCGAGCAACCTGGGCGCGAGCGGCGTTATCCTGCTGGCGGGCGCCTTAACCTTAACCGTCCTGTCAAAGCCCCTGGCGGCCGCTCGCCGCCCGCGGCTAGACTTGGCCGTGACAAGGGGAGGGGGAGCCCATGGACCGCAAGAGCCCGCTGGGGACGATCCTGCTGATCGCCTCGCTGATCGCGGGGATCAGCTACATCGCCTCCTGGCAGCTCGCCTTGCCGGCGGCGGCCAGCACCGCGTGGAAGGGCGCCGGCGTCGCGCTGCTCGCGCTCTATGCGGCGGTCCGCGCCCAGGGGCCCGGCGGATGGATGCTCTGCGCGGTCATGGTGTTCGGGGCCCTCGGCGACATCCTGCTGGAGACCCACGGCCTGAATGTCGGGGCGGTCGCGTTCCTGGTCGGCCACCTGGTCGCCATCGGCCTCTATCTGCGGTATCGGCGCGCAAACCTGCCGAAGGGCGATGCGATCTTCGCCGTCCTGCTGGTTCCGGCGACCGTCGCCATCGCCTTCCTGCTGCCGTCCGACCGGGCGATGGCGCCCGGCGTGGCGCTCTATTCGACCGGCCTGGCGCTGATGGCCGCCTGCGCCTGGATCTGCCGGTTTCCGCGCGCCATGACCGGCCTCGGCGCGCTGATGTTCGTGGTCTCGGACCTGCTGATCTTCGCGCGCGGCGGGCCGTTGGCCGGCCAGGCTTGGGTCGGCTATGGCGTCTGGATCCTCTACTACTTCGGCCAGGTGCTGATCGCCCTCGGCGGGGTGCGGGGCCTCTCGAGCGAGCGGCGGCTCTGAGGCGCCTTTCGGAGATTTAACTGGTCGGGCGAGCTTTTGCGCGGCCAGTCTCGGGGCATGAAGCTCGCCGCCCTCGCGCTCGCCTGCGCCCTGACCGCCGGTCCCGCCCTCGCTGAGGACGTGACCGCCTTCGTGCACGTGAACCTCGCCCCGATGACCTCTGAGGCGGTGCTGAAGGACCAGACCCTGATCGTCCGCGACGGGGCTATCGCCGCTATCGGAAAGGACCTGCCGCCGCCGCCCGGCGCGCGGGTGATCGACGGGCGCGGCGCGGCCTGGCTCGCGCCCGGACTGGTCGACGGCCACGTGCATTCCGACACGTCCGAGGCGCTGAAGGTCTACCTCGCCCACGGGATCACCAGCGTCATCGACATGGGCGCGGCGCGTCAGGAGTTCATCTCCCAGGTCATGCCGGCTGTGAACGCGGGCAAGCGGCCGGGCCCGCATGTCTACGCCGCGCTGCGGGTCGACGGCTTGCCGCGCTACGGCCAGCTGGTGGTGCGCGACGCCGAGGACGCCCGCGCCGCCGTCCGCCTGGCCAAGGTCAACGGCTACAGCTTCATCAAGGTCTACAACAACCTCGCCCCCGCGACCTTCGCGGCCCTGGCGCAGGCCGGGCGGGAGCAGAGGCTGCCGCTGGTCGGTCACGGCGTCACCGCCGTCGGCCTGCCGGCCCAACTCGCCGCCGGCCAGCTGCTGGTCGCCCATCTGGAGGAGTTCCTCTACACCGGTCCGGGCGTCCCGCCGCCGGACGGAGCGCCCAGCGACGCGGCGATCCCGGCCGTGGTGAAGCTGGTCAAGGACGCCGGCGCCTTCGTCGGCGTGGACCTCGTGACCTACGGCGCCATTGTCGATCAGTGGGGCAAGCCCGATCGGCTGGCCGGCTATCTGGCCGCTCCGTCGGCCGGCCTCGTCACGCCTGAGCGGCGGATCGAATGGAAGGACTCCGGCTATGTGCGCCGCACAGGGGACATCACGCCCAACCTCGCCTTCCTTGAGCGCCTGGCGCTCGCCCTGGCCAAGGCCGGCGTGCCGCTTGTCGCTGGAACCGACGCCCCGACCGTTCCCGGCCTGGTTCCGGGCGTCTCGTTGCATGACGACCTCGCCCGCTTGCGCGCCGCAGGCCTCAGCCCCTACCAGACGCTGGCCAGCGCCACCCGCACGCCGGGCGAGCTGGTCGCCCGCGCGCGGGCGGACGAGCCGCGCTTCGGCGTCCTCGCGCCTGGCGCCCGCGCCGACCTGATCCTGACCGCCCGGAATCCGCTTTCCGACCTCTCGACCCTGCGTAGGCCCCAGGGTGTCATGGCCGCCGGCCGCTGGTACGAAGCGGTCGAGCTGAGGGCCATGTTGGACGAGGTCGCAGCGACTTATCGCCTGTCGATACAGTAACTTCGCCGTACGGCTACGGCCAAGCTGCGCCCCTAAACCGCCCCTTTCGCCTAGGATGGAGAGGGGGAGGGTCGTTGCGCCGCCGCAGTCTGGGCGGCGCCGTTCGGGGATCGGATGAGCCGAAGTCAGTTGGAGTTCGATCTGGAGCGCGCCCCGCCCGCCGGACGCGCGCCGTGGCGACGGCCGGTGGTGGCCGTGCTCAGCACTGCCGTCCACGGCCTGATCCTGCTTGCCCTGTTCAACGCCCGCCCCGAGCCGCCGCCCGTTTTCGAGCCGCCGCCGATGGTCGTGCAACTGGTCGAGCCGGCCCCGCCGATCCCGGCCCAGACGCCGCCCGAGCCGTCGCCCGCGCCGTCACCCTCTCCAGCGCCGCCGACGCCTGAGCCGAAGCCCGCCAAGGCGGCCGCGCCCAAGTCGCCGGCCAAGCCCGCCCCGGTCCCGCCGCGCCGAAAGACCGCGCCGGCCCCGAACGCCGACGCCCTGCCGGCCGGCGAGGGCGGCGAGGGCGTGTCCGGCTTCGAGCTCAGCGAAGGACAGATCGCCGGCGCGGCGCGCGCCGGGGCCGGCCAGGGCGGCGGCTCGTGCGACATGCTGCGCTGGCTACAGAGCCAGCTTCGCAAAGACCGCCGCGTCCAGGCCGCCATGGCTCAGGCTCGCAGCGGCAAGCCCGTGGTCGTCTGGCACGGCGGCGAGTGGATCCGGCACGGCGGCGAGGAGGGCGAGGGCCTGGCCTCGGTGCGCGAGATCGTCATGTGGGAGATCGCTTTCGCGCCCGACGAATGCCGTCGCCAGCCGGTCAGCGGCCTTGTGCTGATCTCGCTCAATGACGGCCCCGGCGCGCCGCGCATCGTCATGGGCGCCGACCGCCGCTGGGCTTGGTCCGACATGCTGCACTCGCCCCGCGCGGTGACCACCGGCCGCGTCCTGCGCCGCTGAGGAGGCCTCTCGACGCCGCGCCCGACTTCGTGCAGCCCTGGGCCGGCATCCAGGCGGAGACGAAATGCAGGCGCTCGGCGCGATGATCCTCAGCGGCGGCGGGTCGCGCCGTATGGGCCAGGACAAGGCCGGCCTCGACTGGCTGGGCCGCCGCGCCATCGACCGTGTCGCCGATCTCGCCCGCGCCGTGGGCGCCGAGCATGTCGTCAGCGTCGGCCCTGACGATTTCGGTCTGCCGCGGGTGATCGAGCAGCAGCCCTTCGGCGGCCCGGTCGGCGGGGTGCTGGCCGGTGTGCGGGCGTTGCGCGGCCTCGGCGCTGCGCGCGCCCTGGTGCTGGCGGTCGATGCGCCGACCCTGACGCCGGCCGACCTTGCGCCGCTGCTTGCCGTCGCCGGGGCGGGCGCGGCCTATGAGGGCCTGCACCTGCCGATGGTCGCGGCCCTGGACGCCCTGCCGGGCGAGGCGCCCGCCGACTGGCCGCTGGCGCGACTGGCGCAGCTCGCCGGGATCGTGCGGCTGGCCTGCCCCCTCGAGGCGCGGCTGCGCGTGCGCGGGGCCAACACGCCGCAGGAACGCCAGGCGCTGCTGGACGAGCTCGCCGCCCGCGAGGGCTGACGTCAGCCTGCCGCTGCGGCCTCAAGCGGCGCGATGTCCAGCTTGACCATCGACAGCATGGCCTCGGCGACGCGCCGCACCTTGGCCGGGTCCGGATCGTCCAGCAGCTCGCGCAGCCGCCGGGGCGCGACCTGCCAGCAGAGGCCCCAGCGGTCGCGCACCCAGCCGCACTGCTCGATCTCGCCGCCGTCCGACAGCGCGTTCCACAGCCGGTCCAGCTCGGCTTGCGTCTCCGGTTCGACCATGATCGAGAAGCTGTGGTTGAACGGGTCCAGCGGCCCGGCCTCGATGGCCATGTAGTTCTGATCGCCCAGGGTGAAGTCGGCGATCTTCACGCTGCCGGCAGGCCCGGCCGGGCTCTCGCCCATCACCGCCGACATGCCGTTCAGCCGCGAGCCGGGGACCAGCGAGACGTAGAAGGCGATGGCCGCCTCCATGTCCTTCTCGAACCATAGATGCTGGGTGACCTTCATGGCGTCGTCCTCCTGGGGCTGAGCGCGGCCGGGCGGCCGCATCTGGTCCAAGGACGTGCGGGGAGGACGCGATCCGACAGGTGGTCGCCCTATCTGTTTCGCAGCGGCTCTGGTCCGTCGATCCCCTTGTCCGACACCGCCCACATCACGCCCGGGGGCGTGACCACCACCACCGGATTGCCCATGCGCAAGGCCATGAAGGCGTGGATTTCGGTTGGCGTCTCGTCCATCAGGTGACTGACCACGGCGATGGCCGGACCGTCCGGACCGGCTTTAGGTTGCTTCATCTCCAGGCAGCTTTTGGAGAAGGCCCGCTGGCTGACCGCCTTGCCCGTCTTGTCCACCACGACTTCGAAGTGGCCGCCGAACGGAAAGACGCCTGTCTGGGTCATGGGGGTCAGGAAATAGACGCCCACCTCTCCATTGTCGGCCGGCAACGGCAGCACGTTGAAAGGCGCAGTCCCACAGGGCTTGCCCTCCAGCGCCTTGAACGCCGTGGCGCGGGCTTGGGCCAGCCGCAAGGCTTCGGGCGTCAGCGTCCGGTCCTCGCCGTCGGCCAGCAGATGCGAGCGCACCACCCGGCGCCCGCTCATGGTGGCGCGATAGATTGCGTAGAAGGCGCCGTCCTTTACGCCGAAATAGGTGAAGTTCAGCGCTGGGCCTTCGGGCTCGGCCACCCAGCCGCCCTCCTTGGGCAGCGCCGAGGCGGGCATTCGGGCGAGCAGGTCATCGGTCGACACCCAGGCGCCTTCGTCCAGTGCGAACAGGCGGCGGCCCTGGTCCAGCGCCTGCTCGGCCTTGGCGCGTTCGCCGCGCTCGTGCACGCCAGCCATATCCCCAACGCCAGCGCCGCCGCCCTGCCTGTCATGCCCGTCCCCTGAGATCACGATCTATGGTGGCGCGACGGGGGCTCTGCATGCAAGCTCGGTCGTCACCGCCGCGCGGTCGGGTCGCCCACCTCGACGTTCAGCCGGTGCGCCTCGGCGGCCAGTTTCGTCACCGTCTCGGTGTCGATGGCGTCGCCCTCCCGCAATACGATCCGGCCCATCTCGTACTTGCCCCCGGTCTTCATCCGCGCCTCCAGGGCGGTCAGCCGCTTGCCGCGCCAGAAGCCCAGCAGCACGCGGGCGTCCTCGGCGCGGATCAGCATGCAGGCGCCGCCAGCGAAATAGACGATGTGGCCCCACTTGATCCGTTCCTCGAACGGTGCGGCCCCGCGCACGGCGGCGCGGAGCTGCTCGACCAGCGGTCGCCGCCAGCCGTCGATGGCGGCGACATAGGCGTCCGGGCTCGCCGCCGGCTTTTCCTTGCGCATGGTTTCCCCTTGGCTGCGGCGACGATACAGCCGCCGCGCCTGAAGACCAGCGTTACGCGCTTCGCCCGACCGCGCGCAGCCGCTCGGGCTCGAGGATGCGGATGCGGCCATAGGCGCGCGCGATCGCGCCCGCCGCCTCCAGCGCCTTCAGCTCCTTGTTGATGGTCTGGCGCGAGACCCCGATCATCGCCGCCAGGTCCTCCTGGCGCACCGCCAGCTCCGACCGGCCGGCCGAGCGCGCCGCCCCGGCCAGGCTCCGGGCCAGGCGCACCGCGATGGGCTGGGCGATGCTGTGGCCCATGAAGCTGATGGCCGAGCGCTGGCGCGTGGCGATCAGCACCCCGAGGTCGCGGTAGAGCAGGGGCTCGTCCGCGGCAAGCCGCTCCACCGCCGCCAGCGGGACGTGCAGGAGCCGCGTCGGGCGGACCACCACCGCGTCGTGCGGCCGCGGCCCGCCGTCCACCACCGACAGCTCGCCGAACCAGCCGCCGGGGCCGACGATCATGCTGACCGCCTCCACCCCCACCGCCGGATAGGAGATCAGCCGCACCTCGCCCTGCGCCACCGCCCACAGGCCGTCGGGCGGATCGCCTATGCCGTAGACCCGCACGCCGGCGAGCGCCTGACTGGCCCGCGCCAGGCCCAGCAGCGCGCGGCGGCGGTCCGGCGCCAGGGCGGCGAACCAGGGGTCGGTCTGGGGAAACGCGGCGGGCATGACGAAAAACCACCTCGCGCGCCGCCAATTGTCAAATCGGCGACAATCTTCCTCGCCCGCCCGTGGGACCAAGGGGCTCCAGGAGGGAGCCGACGCCCATGAACGCCCACACGACCATCCAGCCCGCCGCCAGCCTTCGCGACCAGGTGTCCGAGGAGGAGTGGGCGGTCCGCGTCGACCTCGCCGCCGCCTATCGCCTGGTGGCCTATTACGGCTGGGACGACCTGATCTTCACCCACCTGTCGGCGCGCGTGCCGGGGCCCGAGCACCACTTCCTGATCAACCCCTACACCCACATGTTCGACGAGATCACCGCCTCGTCGCTGGTGAAGATCGACGTCGAGGGCAACCGGGTGATGGAGACGCGCCAGCCGGTGAACAAGGCCGGCTTCGTGATCCACTCGGCCATCCACATGGGCCGCGACGACGCCCACGCCGTCCTGCACCTGCACACCCCGCACGGCCAGGCGGTGTCGGCCATGGCCGAGGGCCTGCTGCCCCACACCCAGACGGCGATGATCGCCCGCCACGACGTCGCCTATCACGACTTCGAGGGCATCGCGACGGACCTGGAGGAGCGCGAGCGCCTGGTCGCCGACCTCGGGACCAAGAACGCCATGATCCTGCGCAACCACGGCACCCTGACCGTGGGCGAGAGCGTGCCCCAGGCCTTCCTGCGCATGTACTATCTGGAGCGCGCCTGCGAGGCCCAGGTGCTGATGCTCAGCGCTGGGCGCGAGAACCTCAACCCGCCGCCCCAGGGCGTCGAGCAGAAGGTCGAGATGCAGAGCGCCGCCCCCGGCATGAAACGCCTGGCCGAGGGCTTGGCCTGGCCGGCCCTGCTGCGCAAGCTCGACCGCATCGACCCCAGCTTCCGGGACTGATGCGCGGGAAGGGGGCGGCGCTAAGCCGCCGCCTCCGCCGTCCCCATCGCCTCGTGGCTCAGCCGCCGCGAGAACAGCCGCCCGACCAACAGGAACACCACGCCCGCGCCCAGGGCGATGCCCGCATGCATCAGCCAGAACCGGCTGGCCGGCATCTTTTCCAACAGGCCGCCGATGATCCCGACGGTCTGGTTGGCCATGAACAGGTGCAGGTAGTAGACGCCGATGATCGAGCCGGAGACGGCCTTGGGCGCGGCGCGGGCGAACAGGGCCAGCGACACCGGCAGGATGTTGGCGAACCCGATGCTGTTCAGCACGTGGAAGGCCACGCACCACAGGATGTTGACCTTGGTCCCGGTCGCCTCGGCGATCGCCGCCCCGGCCGCCAGGCACAGCACGCCGCCGACCGAGACGAAGGCGCCGATGGTCAGCTTGCCGATCTCGTCCGGCTCCTTGAAGCGGGTGGCCCACATCCGCCAGAACACCACCATGATCGCCAGGAACGAGACCGAGACCACCGCGTCCAGCGTGATCAGCCAGGTGGTCGGCGCCTTCTGGCCCATGATCTCCAGGTTCACCGCCCGGTCGGCCCAGACCAGGTAGGCGTTGAAGATCTGCTGGTTGCACAGCACCGAGGCGGCCATGATCGGCAGCAGCGCCACCAGCAGCAGGATGGTCTTGCCCTCGCCCGGAGCCAGCTTCGGCCGCTCGCGCTCGCCCCGCGCAGCGGCGGGTCGGGCGGCAGGTGGCGGCGGCTGCTCAGATAGATCACCAGGGCGATCAGCATCCCGACCCCGGCCGCGCCGAAGCCGTAATGCCAGCCGACCTTTTCGCCCAGCGTCCCGGCGATCAGCGGCGCGGCGATCACGCCGGCGTTGATGCCCAGGTAGAAGATCTGGAAGGCGTCGGCCCGGCGCAGGTCCTTGTCGCCGTAGAGCGCCCCCACCTGGCCGGCGATATTGCCCTTGAAGCAGCCGGTGCCGAGGATCAGGCACAGCAGCGCCACCAGGAACGAGACGTCGAACGCCATCAGGAAGTGGCCGGCCGACATCAAGAGCGCGCCGAGGATGATGGTGCGGGTCTTGCCCAGCACCTTGTCGGCCAGGAAGCCGCCCAGGATCGGGGTCAGGTAGACCAGGCTGGTATAGAGCCCGAAGATCGCCGAGGCCGTGGCCTGGGTCGAGGCGCCGGGGTGATAGATCGCCTCGAGGAAGCCGCGGAAGGCTTCGAAGCCCGCGATCCGCTCGACCTGCGGGCTGAGCAGCAACTGCTTGGTCATGTACAGCACCAGCAGCGCCTGCATGCCGTAGTAAGAGAACCGCTCCCAGGCCTCGGAAAAGGCCAGGAAGCCCAGCGCGCGCGGGTGTCCCAGGAAGGCGGTGTCGCCGTCGGCGGCGGTCTTGGTCATCGGCTGCTCCGAGGGCGCCCCCGCCCAAGACCGCCATTAACGCCAATGTCGTCCGAATGTTAAGCGCCTGTCGCAGGCGCAGGTCCGCCGACGCGCCTTAGTCGTCCAGCATGCCGCCGAAGGGGCGGCCGGGCGGCAGCGCCAGGACTGGTCGCCGAACACCAGGTCGGGCAGCAGCGCCTCCACCGAGGAGACCATTGGCGCTCGCGCCGGCTGCTGTCAGCGAAATAGCTTCAAAGCCAAGCTCTTCGCCAAGATCCCAGCCGAGGTCGACACGCGGGTCCTAGGGGGCCCGGCGGTGGAAGATCAGCTCCTACGGTCTGGGGCCTACAGTATGGTGCTCGCTCGGTCCCGCTAGAGCCCGGCCGAGCGCGCCAGGCCGGCCAGCCGCTCGCGCGAGACCGCCTCGACGAGGTCGCGCAAGGCCGCGGCCTGCGTCGCCAAGGCCTCCAGGTCCTCAGACCCGATCTCGTAGCTGGTCGAATAGCGCGCCTCGACATAGGCCCGCTTGAGCAGTTCGAACCGCCGCCGGTCCAGCCGGCTCTCCCGCGGCCAGGCCGCAATCAGCCGCGGCTCGCCCTGTTCCGCCAGGGAGCGCAGGAACTTGATGTTGTGCGACCTCGGAAAGTACAGTGTCCGCACCAGCAGGAAGCAGGCGTACGCCGTCTCAACAGTCTGGTGGAGGGAAAACGCCGCGTTCTTCCGATAGCCACCATCGTTTGCTGCTCGCGCGAGTTGGAAGTCGACCGTCTCCATCCAGCGGCGAATGTCAGCACTTTTGCTATCGAAATACCCCTGCGCCAGCGCGTAGGCATCCTTCGGCGTCGGCGGCGCGGGCATGGCCAGCGGGTGGTTCGGCAGCTCGTAGAGCACCACCCCGTCGCGGGCGATGTCGGTGAAGAAGTACTGCCCCTTGGAGAGCGCTTCGTTCACCTCCTGCAGGGTGTGGACGATGATGTTCACCGTCCGGCCCACCTGGGGATCGCGCAGGATCTTGTCCTCGGCCACGTACCAGTAGTCGGCGATGTCGGTCAGCTTCTCGTGGCTGACGACGATCAGGAGATCGTAGTCCGACTGATAGCCGTTCTGCGGCTCGTCCACCCAGTCGTTACGGGCATAGCTGCCGAACAGGATGATCTTCAGCACCCGCCCCTGCCGACGGAACGGCTGGGTGCCGCCGGCCACCGCCGCCTCGAACTCGGCCAGCAGGGTCT
>NZ_JAYRSU010000037.1:0-21977 GCF_041919955.1 Phenylobacterium sp.
ACATCAACTTGCCGCAGCTTCGCGACGATCTCTTCCGGCTTGTGACGCTTCCTTGCCATCTCTCGTTCCATCCAAATGGTCCTCGGACCAACATAAGGGATGGATCACTTCCTGGGGCGCAGACCAGTTCTCTGACGCTGAATATGTATAGACATGACGGGCGGCGCGCGGGGGCGAAGGGGTTTCTCGCGACGGGAGCGGCTTGCCCGACATCAGCCTGACAGGGGGTAGGTTATGAACCGTATTTCGAAGCGTCTGCTGCTGGCGAGCGCGATGCTGACCGGGGCGTTGGCCAGCGGCCAGGCCTGGGCGCAATCGTCCGAGGTCGACGAGATCGTCGTCACCGGCAGCCGGATCAAGCGCGCCGACATCACCGGCGTCGGTCCCGCGACCGTGGTCAGCATGGAGCAGATCGCCCACACCGGCGTCTCCAATGTCGAGACCCTTCTGCAGCGCCTGCCGGCGTCGGCAGGCAACGCGGGCAGCCAGACCAACGCCTATTGGACGGGGAACGGCTATGGCACCGCTCAGGTCAATCTGCGTGGTCTGGGAATCAACCGCACCCTGACCCTGATCAACGGCCGCCGGGTCGTGAACGGCGGCACTGGCGCCAACAGCGCCCCTGACCTGAACATGATCCCGGCCGCGATCATCGGCCGGATGGACGTACTGAAGGACGGCGCGTCGGCGATCTACGGGGCCGACGCCGTGGCCGGCGTGGTCAACATCATCACCCAGGACAACTTCGAAGGACTGAAGCTCACCGGCAAGTATGGGATCACCGGGGAAGGCGACGGGGCCGAGTACAACGTCGACGTGTTGTGGGGCATGCGCGGCGAACGCGGCAGCATCATCGCCGGTCTGACCTGGCAGAAGACCGAGGAGGTGAACCTGGCCAGCCGCGCGCCGTGCGGTTTCGGCGAAGTCGGCGGCAAGCTGGTCTGCGTGTCCAGCGCTTCGACCATCGGCGGCCGTGCGGTGTTGCCCAACGGCCAGCAGATCAACTTCAATCAGACGCCGGGCGGAAATGGGAACTTCTACGAGCCCTATGACGCCGCCAAGCACAACTTCAACTCCAATCCGTACCTGAATGCGGTTTCGCCGATCGAGCGGATCAGCACCGCGGTGCTGGCCAAGTACGAGCTGAACGACAAGGTCGAAC
The DNA here is from genome assembly GCF_041919955.1 of Phenylobacterium sp. Classification (GTDB taxonomy): domain Bacteria; phylum Pseudomonadota; class Alphaproteobacteria; order Caulobacterales; family Caulobacteraceae; genus Phenylobacterium. Next base: position 1,163 of record NZ_JAYRSU010000037.1, read on the forward strand.
TGTTCGGCGAGTTCTTCTTCACTCACCGCGAAAGCAACCAGATCGCCACGCCAGGCACCCTGCGCAACCTGGCCATCGCCGCCAACAACCCGACCAATCCCACTGGCCAGGCCATCACCCTGATCCAGCGGCGGCTGGCCGAGCCAGGTCCGCGTGAATTCTACCAGGAGACCGACACATATCGGTTGGTGGGCGGCGCGCGCGGCGCCATCGCCGGCGATTGGACCTGGGAAGCGGCTGTGAACTGGGGCCGCAACACCGGCATCGACGGCAGCACCAACGTCGCCAACCTCGAGCGCGTCCGCAACTCGATCAACACCGCGGTCTGCAGCACGACCCCGGGCGCGGCGATTCCGTGCGCCGACTATCTCGGCTTCGGCGACCTGACGCCCGACGTGCTGAAGTACATCCTCTTCACCACCCGCGACACCGGCGGAAACGAGCAGTCGAGCGTGACCTTCGACGTGACCGGTACGGCGTTCAACCTGCCCGCCGGCCCGGTGGGCGTGGCGGCGGGCCTTGTCTGGCGCAAGGAGGAGGGGTGGCGCAACCCGGACGCGCTGACCGTGCTGGGCGTGGCCAACACCAACCAGCAGGACCCGATCGCCGGCTCGGTTACGGCAAAGGAGGCCTATCTGGAAGCCTCGGCGCCGCTGCTGGCCGACCTGCCGCTGGTCAAGCGGCTCGAGCTGAACGCCGCCATCCGCTATTCCGATTACGATCTCTTCGGCAGCAACCAGACCTACAAGCTCGGTCTGAACTGGACGGTGGCCGAAGGCGTCCGTCTGCGCGCGATGTTCGGCACCGGCTTCCGGATCCCGAGCGTGCCGGAACTGTTCGGCGGCGTGGCCGAGGGCAACCTGACCACCACCGACCCATGCAGCCGCTATTCCACCAGCGGCAATGCGACCCTGATCGCCAATTGCCAGGCTTCGAAGGTGCCGGCCGGCTACGTCCAGCTCGGCAACACCGTTCTGACCACGGTCGGCGGCAACAAGGACCTTCAGCCGGAAACCGCCGAGACCCTGACCTTGGGCCTCGTCTGGCAGCCGCCGCAGCTGAACGGCCTGTCGCTGACCATCGACTATTTCGACATCAAGATCGAGGACGCCATCCGCTCGATCCCGGGCTCGACCAAGCTGGCGGTCTGCTACGCCACGCCGAACCTGGCCCACCCGTTCTGCGGCGCCGACAGCTTCACGCGCAGTCCGCTGACCGGCGAGGTCAACTTCCTCTCGGCCCAGCCGGTCAACACCGGCCAGGAGCGGATGAAGGGCGTCGACTTCGGCGTGCGCTACGACTTCGACATCGGCGAGCGCCGCGCCAGCTTCGACTGGAATACGACCTATCTGGCGGAGTACGTGATCACGCCCTTCCCGGGCGGCGACAAGATCGTGTTCGACGGGCGGATCGGCGGCGGCAACGGCGGCTATCCGCACTGGCGCTCGAACGCCAGCTTCTCGATCTCGGACGAGCGCTGGACCGGGACCTACTCGATCCAGTTGATCGGCCAGGCCATCGACTTCAACGCCAAGCCCAGCGAGATCGGCTTCAAGACGCCGAACGTGTTCTACCACAACGCGCAGTTCGCCTATCGCCTGGGCGAGGCGGCGGACATCGCCGTTGGCGTGGACAACATCTTCGACGAGAAGGCGCCCTTCATCAAAAGCTGGACGGATGGGAACACCGACACCATGACCTACGACCTCCTGGGTCGGCGCGGTTACGTGCGGCTGACCTACCAGTTCAACTAAGGCGCTTTGACGCCGGGCGGTCGCCCCACGGCCGTCCGGCGTCAGATTCATTTGTTTCCCTGACGAGATACCGACATGCGGTTGCCGGCCCTCGCACGAACAAGTCACAAATGGCTCGCCCTGATCGTGGCGGTCCAGGCGGTCTTCTGGACCCTCAGCGGCCTCTACATGACGGCCGTCCACATCGACATCATCCATGGCGACCACTTGGTCCGGCCCGCATCGACGGCGCCCATCGCGCTCAACGGCCTGGTCGAGCCGACCTCGCTGCTGCCGGGCGGCGCCTATTTGGTGAAGCTCGACCGCCAGGTCGGAGCGCCGGTCTACGTCGTCGACGGCGTGCCGGGGAAGATGCTGTTCGACGCCAGAAATGGCGAGCTGCTGTCGCCGCTGGACGAGGCGGCGGCGCGCGATCGCGCCATCTCGCTCTATGCGGGGCAGGGCGGCGTCACGAAGATCGAGCTGCTGGACGAGGTCCCGGGCGAGATCCGCGGTCGGCCGGCGCCGATCTGGCGGGTCCAGTTCGAGGGGATGTGGAAGCCGACGCTCTACATCTCTCCGCAGAGCGGCGAACTGGTCGCAAAGCGGCATGACCTGTGGCGCATCTTCGACTTCGTCTGGATGTTCCACATCATGGACTACGAAGAACGCGAGGACGTGAACAACATCCTCCTGCGCGTCGCCACCTGGATGGCGGTCGCCACCAGCGCCACCGGCGCCTGGCTCCTCCTCTACAGCTTCCGCCGCCGTCGCCGTGTGCGAAAGGCGCCAGCCAAGGCCGCCGCCTGATGTTCCTGATCCGCACTCTGCACAAGTGGTTCGGCCTGATCCTTGGCCTGCTGTTCCTGCTCTGGTCGGTCAGCGGCGCGATGATGGCGCTGCTCGACCATCATAAGGTCTCGGGCGAGACGTCGGTGCGCGAACGCGCCCCGGTGATCCTGCCGGTGGAGGCGGCGAGCCTGTCGCAGGTCGCCGGCGCAGTCGGCCAGCCGATCCTGAAGCTCCGGATCAAGGGCCTCGGCGCGGCCCCGGTCTATGAAGCGACCACGGCCGAGGGGGTGACTTTGCTGGACGCCGCCACCGCCGCGCCGGTCACGATAGACGCAGACAAGGCGGGGCGTCTGGCGGCCGCCGTGTTCAAGGGACCGGAGGGCGTCGCCTCGATCCGCAAGATCGAGACCCCGGACCTGGAGACCCGCAAGCTTGCGTTGCCGGCCTGGCGCGTCGAGTTCACGGACGACCAGCATACGACGCTGTTCGTCTCGGCGCGGACCGGCGAGGTGCTGGGCCTGCGCAACGACACCTGGCGGCTGTGGGATGTGTTCTGGATGATCCACATCATGGACTACACCGAGCGCGAGAGCTTCAATCACCCACTGATCGTCACCGTGGCCACCGGTGTCGCTTGGCTGGCGCTGAGCGGTCTGATCCTCCTGTTCCGCGCCTTCCGCCGCAGCGACTTCGCCTGGATCGTCGATCCATGGGAGCGGATGCGCGGGCGCTAGGCGTCGGAGCGCGCGCCTACGGGCGCGGCGCAGGTCGAGCGGCCGTCATCGCCTGAGGCCGGACGATCTCGTTTATTTGCGCCGACGGACAAGCCTCGCCAGGCCGGCGATCAGCGACATGGCGAAGAAGAACAGGATCGCTGTCGTCGCGGTCTCCGGCGTCAGGCGCCGCGCGATGGACAGCATGACCGGCTCGGCAGGCGGGTCCGCAACGCCGAACGGCGTCGTGGCGATCCGGCGTTCCACGAAGGTCAGGATGGCGGCGTAGATCGGCGCGGCGGTGATCGCCATGATCAGCCACGAGACCAGCCAGGACTTGGCGACGCCGAGATGGTCGCGGCGCGGCTTCGGCGTCGGTGAAGCCGGCGCGGCGCTTTGCTGAGGTGACGCCTGGTCGGTCATGGTTCTCTCGACGCAGCTGCGTCGCCTTCGGGAATCCATGCCGAACGCTAGCGAGTCGCGCCGGACTTCACCGATCACAAATCGTCTCACGGCGCTCGATGCGGCGAGGAAACTGGCTGGCCTATTGGCGCGCACCGCCAAATCGGTCGGCCGCTCTCGTATGTTCGGCGCGAGGACTGGCGTTCTTTGTCCGCCCGAGTTAGCAGGCCGCCCCATGATCCGCCTCGAAAACATCTCCAAGCAGAACGGCCACCAGATTCTCTTCATCGAAGCCTCGATGGGGGTCCAGAAGGGCGAGAAGGTCGGGCTGGTGGGCCCGAACGGCGCTGGCAAGACGACGCTGTTCCGCATGATCACCGGCCAGGAGCAGCCCGACGACGGCCTGGTGGTGATCGATCCCGGCATGACGATCGGCTATTTCAGCCAGGACGTGGGCGAGATGTCGGGCCAGAGCGCGGTCGCAGCCGTGATGGACGGCGTCGGCCCAGTCAGCGCCTTGGCCGCCGAAATGGCCGAACTCGAGGCGGCCATGGTCGACCCCGATCGCGCCGACGAGCTTGAGGACGTCATCGAACGCTACGGCGAGGTGCAGGAGCGCTTCGAGGAACTGGACGGCTATGCGCTGGAGGCTCGCGCGCGCGAGGTGCTGGCGGGCCTGAGCTTCAGCCAGGAACGCATGGACAGCGACGTGGGCCTGCTCTCCGGCGGCTGGAAGATGCGCGTGGCGTTGGCCCGCATCCTGCTGATGCGGCCCGATGGCATGCTGCTGGACGAACCCAGCAACCACCTGGACCTGGAAAGCCTGATCTGGCTGGAGGCGTTCCTGAAGTCCTACGACGGCGCGCTATTGATGACCTCGCACGACCGCGCCTTCATGAACCGCATCATCGGCAAGGTGGTCGAGATCGACGCCGGTTCGCTCATCACCTATTCGGGCGACCTCGACTTCTACGACCAGCAGCGCGCGCTCACCGAACAGCAGCGCCAGGCGCAGTACGAGCGCCAGCAGGCCATGCTGGCGAAGGAAATCAAGTTCATCGAGAAGTTCAAGGCGCGCGCCAGCCACGCCGCCCAGGTCCAGAGCCGGGTGAAGAAACTCGACAAGATCGAACGCGTCGAGGCGCCGCGCCGCCGCCAGTCGGTCCAGTTCGAGTTCCAGAGCCCGCCGCGCTCGGGCGAGGATGTGGTCAGCCTGCGCAATGTCCATAAGGGCTACGGCGCCCAGCCGATTTATACCGGCCTCGATTTCCTGGTTCGCCGCAAGGAGCGCTGGTGCGTCCTCGGCGCCAACGGCGCCGGCAAGTCGACCCTGCTCAAGCTGGTGGCCGGCGCCGCCGAGCCCGACCAGGGCGCGGTCAACATCGGCGCGAGCGTCAAGATGGGCTACTTCGCCCAGCACTCCATGGACCTGCTGGACGGCGAAGAGACGATCTTCGAGTCGCTGGAGGGCTCGTTCCCCCAGGCGGGGCAGGGGGCGCTGCGCACCCTGGCCGGCTGCTTCGGCTTCTCCGGCGACGATGTCGAAAAGCCCTGCCGCGTCCTTTCCGGCGGCGAGAAGGCGCGCCTGGTCATGGCCAAGATGCTGTTCGACCCGCCGAACCTGCTGGTGCTCGACGAGCCGACCAACCACCTCGACATGGCGACCAAGGAGATGCTGGTCGCCGCCCTGGCGGACTTCGAAGGCACCATGCTCTTCGTCTCGCACGACCGCCATTTCCTGGGCGCGCTGTCGAACCGCGTGCTGGAGCTGACTCCCGACGGCGTCCACCAGTACGGCGGCGGCTACACCGAATATGTCGCCCGCACCGGCCAGGAAGCCCCGGGCCTGCACCCCGGGGGGTAGCCCCCGTTCCGGCCCCTCAGGCTTCGCGCAGCACCGCTTCGATATTGTTTCCGTCCGGATCGAGTACGAATGCGGCGTAGTAGCCGGGCGGATATCCCAGGGCGGGGGCCCTCAGCCCGGGGGCGCCATTGTCCTGTCCGCCGGCCGCCAGCGCCGCAGCGTGAAAGGCGTCGACGTCGGCGCGACTGCGCGCCGCAAACGCCGTGTGCTGCCGGACGCTGTGCGGATGAAACCGGTCGATCCAGAAGACCGGATAGTCGACGCCGTAACCCACGCCGTCCGACCCGTCGTCTTCAGGCAACTGCATGACCCGGTGCAATCCGAGCGCTGAAAGGACGGCGTCGTAGAAGGCGGCGGAACGCGCGACATCGGCGACGCCAATGCCAGTATGGTCGATCATCGTCTGCTCCATGAGGCTTGACGCACCATAGGCATGCTCAAAATATGTTCATGGACATATTTTGAGCATGCCTTACTCGCCAACCCACAAGCCGCGGACCCGGGCGCGGATCGTCAGCGCAGCTCGCGAGCTATTCACGCTGCGCGGGTTCGAACGGGTGACGATCAACGAAGTGATGGCGCAGGCCGGGCTCACGCGTGGCGGCTTCTACAACCACTTCCGGGACAAGGATGAGCTGTTCTGCGCGGCGGTGGACAGCTACGCGCGGGCGACGCCGTGGGCGGAACCGGGGCGGACCCCGCACGAGCTGGCATGCTGGTTCGTCGACTTCTATTTGTCCGACGGAATGCTCCGGCGGCCGTGCCAGCAGTGCCCGCTCTTCGCTCTCCCCGCGGATGTCTCCAGAAGCGGGGCGGCGCCGAAGTCGGCCTATACCCAATTGATCCGGCGCACGGCGGCGATCTTTCGCGCGGCGTTCTCTGCCCGTCCGGACGCGACGGAGCGGGCCAACGCCATCGTCTCGATCTGCGTCGGGGCGATGGTGCTGGCCAGCACGACCGACGATGCCGAGCTCGGGGCGTCTCTCAGGCGCTCGGCGCGCACCCGCGCACTGGAGCTGCTTGAGGGCTGACTTGGTTTGTGTCGGGCAACCGGGGCGGGCGGCCGCCTAGGTGTCGGTCAGCATGGCTCGGAGCTCGGCCTTGGCGACCTTCTCCAGCGTGGAACGCGGGAGGCTTGGGACCAGTCGGACTTCGTGGGGCTGCTTGAAGGCGGCCAGCGCCTGGGCGCAGGCGGCGAGGATGCGGGCCTGCAGATCGGACGCGGCGCCGTCGTGAGGGATGACGAAGGCGACCGGGGCCTCGTCTAGCATCGGATGCTTCTTGGCGACCACGGCGACCTCGGCGACGCCGGGCACGCCGGCGATGACGCGCTCGATCTTCGAGGCGGCGACATTCTCGCCGCCGACCTTCAGCATGTCCTTGGAGCGGTCGGCGAAGTACAGGAATCCGTCGAGCCCCAGGCGGACCCGGTCTCCGGTGATGAAGAGCCCGTCCTCGCGGAAGGCCGCGGCGGTGGCGGCCGGATCGCCGGCGTATTCCTTGAACAGCGAGACCCCACGCCAGCCCCCGACGAACAGGTCGCCGATCTCGCCCGGCGCGACGGGGTTTCCGTCGTTGTCGAGGACATGGATCTCGTAGCCGGGAGCCGGGCGGCCCATCGACATGGGCGCGTCGGGTTGGCGCGAAGAGCCGACCGTGCCGTGGGCGATGGTCTCGGTCATGCCCCACCAACCGATGGTCTTGACGCCGAAACGCTTGTCCCACGCCGGTTCGCAGATCGCATTGCCCCAGAAGCGGTAGCTGTGCGCGGGCGGGGACGGCTGGGCGGCCAGCGCCTTTACACAGAACGGCACGACCGAGGTCCAGGTCGCGCCGTGCTTCAGCGACACCGGCCAGAAGCGGGAGGCGGAAAAGCGGGGCATGAGCACGACGTGCGCGCCGGCCCACAGCGAGGCCAGGACGGAATAGGCCTGGGCGTTCGTATGGAACAGCGGCAGGTGTGTCAGGTGGACGTCGTCCGGCCGAAGGTCCTCGTTCTGGGCGCAGGAGCGCGCGCCCCAGAGGGCGTTGCCATGTGTCCAAAGCACCGCCTTGGGGCGTGCAGTGGTGCCCGACGTGTACTGGATGGCGAAATCCGCCCAGGGATCATGTGGGCGCGCGGCCAGACCGTCAGGATCGCCGTCGATGGCCGTGAACGGCTCGAACCCTTCTGGTAGCGCTTCAGGCGGCGCGCCGTTGTCGGTGGCCGTGACGGCGCGCCAGGGCAGGTCCGGCGCGGCGGCGGCCACCAGGTCGGCGAACTTCGGCTGGGTGATCGCGCCGACCGCACCGCTATGGTCGGCGAAATAGGCGATCTCGTCGGCGCTGGACTTGGCGTTGGTCGTGACCGCCACGGCGCCGGCATAGGCGCAGCCTAGCCAGGCGATCACCGACTCCGGGCAATTGTCGAGGTGAACCAGCACGCGCTGGCCCGGCCTGACCCCGCGCGCCTGCAGCCCCGCCGCAAAGCGGCGCAAGACCTGATGGAACTCCGCATAGGTCCAGGTGAGCGGTTCGCCCTCGAAAGGCTCCCAGCTCAGCCAGGGGCGGTCGGCGCGGGCGAGCGCCTGATTGTCGATCAGGGTGCGGATGTCCATCGCCTCGAAGGGCGTCACCGGCCGCGGGCTCAATGGGCTGCTCCCGCGGCTTTGTCTCGGAAGGTCGACTGCCGCACGATCTCGTCGGCGGCCTGGGCGGCGATGGCCTCGGGTTCATGGCCGGGGACGCCAAGGCCGCGCAGCAGCAGCGTGCATATCTGCTGAGCCAGGCTGACGGCGAAGGGGACGGCCGGCTCCTGCGTAACGCGGATCAGCGCCAGCTGGGCGACGCCCAGCACGTAGAGCACCGCCGACTCGGTGGTCGCGACCGCGAACCGGCCCTGAGCCAGTCCCTGGGCGACATCGTCCACAAGTCCCTTGTTCAGCGGGGTGGCGGTCGAGGTGTGGCCGCTGTGGATTCTCACCAGCACGCCCGCCCGTTCTGGATCGTCGATCGCATAGCGCAGATAGACGCAGACCGCCCTGGCCATGCGGTGGGCCGGGTCCTGGATCTCGGCGTTGGCGCGGGTCACGGCGCGCTCTACCTCGGCGCGGATCTCGGCGGTCACCTCGCGGACCAGGGCGTCCCGGTCCGGAAAGTGGTTGTAGAAACTGCCCTTCGAGACCTCGGCCGCCTGGACGATGTCGTCGATCGCCACGGCGTCGACCGGCCGCTCGCAGAACAGGCGGCGGCCGGCGGCGACCAGGGCCGCGCGCGTGCGCTCCGCGCGTTCGATCCGCTTGCCGCTCATTCAGGTCTCCGCCATCAGCTTCATCTCCTCGCCCATCACCGCCGCGACGGCCGGACGCGAGAGCATATGCTGCTGGAAGCGGTCGAGGTTCGCCAGGGGCGTCAGTCGTCCGGCGACCTGCGGGGCGCCGCGCCAGAGCAGAAAGACCAGCAGATACAGGTCGCAGGCGCTGAAGGCCTCCAGCATGTGATCCCGCCCGGCCAGGTGAGCATCGATCTCCTCCAGCGCCGCCTGCAGCCGGGCGACGTGGACGGCGCGCACCGCTTCGACGTCGCAGCCCTCGAACGCCTCGGCGCGCAGGGCGCCCGTAAACGCCGCATGCACGGTGCTGGAGAGGAAGGAGAGCCAGGCCTGCGCCTGGGCGCGGGCGAAACCGCCGGCCGGCGGCAGCAGGCCCGGCGAGAGGTCGGCGATGTAGGGCAGGATCGCCGTCGACTCGGTCAGAACGCCGTCGTCGGTCTGCAAGGCAGGGACCTTGCCGCGCGGGTTCACCTGAAGATAGGCCGGCGTACGGTTCTCTCCGCGCGCCGTGCGCACGACGACGATCTCATGCGGAAGGCCAGCCTCGGCGAGCGCGAGGCGGCTGGCCAGCGAACAGGCCAGCGGCGAATGGTGCAGACGAAGCATGGGATCTCCTAGGTGATCTGACCCTGCAGGGCGCGGCGGTACGCGGCGGCGAGGGTGGCCGGCTCGCCGGTTCCGAACACGTAGCGGTCCGGGCGGACCAGCACCGCGGCGGTCTGGTGCAGATCGAGCCACCGGGCGAGCGTGTCGCCGAACGGCGCGAGCCGCGGATCGGCGAGCGCCACGGCGGGCAGGGCTTCGTGCTCGCAAGCCTGGCGGGCGATCAGCCAGGGGCCTTCGCCAAGGACGTCGTCCAGGCGAACATGGCGGCCCGCCGCTTCAGCGACCGGTTGGGGGAAGAGGACGCCGGCGGCCGGGGTTCCCGTCATCACGCCGCTTCCGGTCAACGGAGCCGGCGTCGCCGGTGGCAGGGGCGGGGCGCCGGCCGCGCGTTGGGCCAGCATGCCGGCGTCGCGCTGGGCGGCGATGTGCGGGTCGAGGGTGCAGACCACCTGGCCCATGCCGATCGCAAGCTGGATATAGGTCCGCACATGCGGCTCGCGCTCGACCTGATAGCTGTCGAGCAGGCTCTCGCCGGCCTTTCCGCCGAGCACCGCCTGCAGCTTCCAGGCGAGGTTGGCCGCATCGCGCAGGCCCGAGCACATGCCCTGGCCGGCGAAGGGCGGCATCTGGTGGGCGGAGTCGCCGGCCAGCAGCACCCGGCCGTGGCGCCAATCCTTCGCGACCAACCCATGGAACCGGTAGACCGCCTTGCGCTCGATGCGCATCGGGCCGCAGTCCCAGGCGTCCAGCAGCGGCTGGATGAAGCCGTCGTCCAGCACCTGCTGCGCGGTCTCGCCCGGCAGCAGCATGAACTCCCAGCGATGGCGGCCGGGGCCCATCAGCACGCAGGTGGTTGGGCGGGCCGGGTCGCAGATCTGCAGGTTGATCTTCGGCAGGCGCTCCACGTCCTGAACCACGGCGTCGATCACCAGCCACGGCTCGTCGAACTGCAGGTCGTCGAGCGAGCCGCCGATCGCCTCTCGCACGCCGCTGGAGGCGCCGTCGCAGCCGACCAGGTAGCGGGCGCGCACCTGGCGCTCGCCGTCTGGCCCGGCGATCGTCGCGGTCACGCCGTCCGCATCCTGCTCAAGGCCGACGAAGCGATGGCCCAGACGCATCTGCGCAAATGGACTGTCGGTGAGCCGGTCGCGTAGGGCGTTCTCGACCGCCGGCTGATGGAACATGTAGCCCGTAGCCCAGCCGCAGGGGGCCATCTGCGGCAGGTCCATCCGCATCAGGACCTGGCCGTCGGCGGCGCGGAATTCGTAGGCCGGCGCCGGCTGGGCATGGCGCGCGACCTCTTCTGCGATCCCGACCTGCTGGAATAGGCGCATGATCTCGTGATCGAAGTGGGCGGCGCGCGGCAGCGGGTAGACGGCGCTGTCCTTTTCGATCGCGATCGTGCTGACGCCGGCGCGAGCCAGCAGCAGGCCCAGCATCGCCCCGACCGGGCCGAGGCCGACGATCAGGACGTCGCAGTCGAAGCCGTCCTTACGCACGGTCCGGCTCCGGGGCGCAGGGGTTCTCGATGGCGCCGAGGCCGTCGATCTCGATTCGCACGACATCGCCGTCCTTGAGGAACCGCATGGGTTTCATCGCCGCGCCGATGCCGCCGGGGGTGCCCGTGAAGATCAGATCGCCCGGCTCCAGGGTCATGGCCTGCGACAGGTGCTCTATCTGGTCCCACACGTCGAACACCAGGTGCCTGGTGTTGGAGTCCTGGCGGGTCTCGCCGTTGACCAGGCAACGGATGTCAAGCGCATGCGGGTCGGGAACCTCGTCGGCCGTGGTGATCCACGGGCCGAAGGGGGCATGGGTGTCGAAGGACTTGCCGATCACCCACTGCGGGGTGCGGTGCTGCCAGGCCCGTTCGGTGGCGTCGTTGCCGACGCAGTAGCCGAACACGGCCTTGGCTGCGTCGGCCTTGCCGATGTGGCGGCCGCTGGCGCCGATGACGGCCACCATCTCGGCCTCGTAGTCGAGGGCCTGGGAGACCTTCGGCACGTCGATCGGATCGAACGGGCCGTTGGCGGCGGTCGGGGCCTTGGAGAACCAGACCTGGTGCTCGGGCGTGCCCAGGTTGCTCTCGGCGATATGGTCGGCGTAGTTCAGGCCGATGGCCATGATCTTCCCCGGGCGGCGGATCGGAGCCAGCAGGCGGACCTGATCCAGGGGCAGGGCGCCGGCGCTCGCCGCGGCGATCGCGCGGACCTCGTTCTCGATCTGCGGCCAGGCGGTGATCAGTCCGATCATCTCGGATGGAAGCCCAGGGGCGGCGCGGTTGAGGGGGACGACGGCGCCGTCCATGACGGCGCCGAGTTCGGGCGCGCCGCCGGCGGTCTGAAAGGTCGTGAGCTTCATGGAATCTTCCTCAGGAAACGTGCCGATCAGCCCATGGTCGGCGGGGCGGACGGGCCCCACTGGACCCCCATCAGTTCGGCAAGGCTGGCGACGTTCGATCCGTCCGCCGCGGTGAACAGGTCGCCGTCTGTCCAGTGTTCGAGGGTATGACCCCAGGGGTCGCGCCAGTAGTCGAACACCTGGCTGCCGAGAATGTGCCGCCCGACGCCCCACTCGGCGTGGCGGCCAGCCTCCTTCAGGGCCTGGTGGCCAGCCATCAGGTCGTCGAAATCGGCGACCTCGAAGGCTGCGTGGTTGAAGCCGGGGCCCTTGGGGCTCTGAACCAGGAACAGGGTGTGGTGGTCGGTCGGTGTCGCGCCGCGGTCGCAGCGCATGAAAGCCCCGACCGAGAACTCGGGAGTCAGGGCGATCTCGTCCGAGGTGATGAAGCCGAAACGCTCCTTGTACCAGCGCTCGCTCGCGCGGAAGTCCGCGACGTTCAGCACGCAGTGCCCAAGGCGCACCACATGGGCCGGGCCGGCTGCAACGCGCTTGGTCTGGCGCTCGCGCAGGCGCGCAGACGCCGTGTTCCAAGCTTCGCGCGCAGGCGGAGGAAGAGGCGGGGCGTCGGTCTGGCCCGCAACGACCTCCACCCGACGGCCGTCTGGATCGCTGAGCACGACGACCTTGCCGCCGCCCGGCGCGTCGAGCGGCCGGATGTCCGCGCCTTCGGCGTTGGCCAGGGCCTCGAGGTCGGCCAGCGAGGCGGCGCGCAGGCCAAGGCTGGCGAAGCCGGGCTCGCCCAATTCCGTGGAATGCAGGAACGGATTGGCGCCGGTTCCGCGCGCGAACAGGCGCTCGTCATGCTCGATGACGCTGAGACCGAAGTCCTCGAGGAAGCCGCGCATCTGCGCCAGGTCGGGCGCCCGGAAGCGGACGAAGGCGATATCCTCGATCCTGATCGTGCTCATAACGAATGTCCATTGGATGACTAATTGGTCAGTTATTGAATCGCGTGAGGCGGCACGCAAGTCAAAACTTTTAACCGTTGCGTGCCTTTGCGACGTTTCTGTATGACTAAATGGTCAAATATCGTCGCGAGCCTTCGGCGTGGGGTGCGACGGGCGCCAAGTTCGCGAAGGGGGAGCAACATGGCCGAAGCCAAGAGCATGAGCGGCCGGTGCGCCTGTGGGCGGATCGACGTTCATCAGCATTTCCTGCCGGACTTCTACGCCGAGGCGCTGGCGAAGGCGGGGCTGACCACCGTGGACGGCGGCATGCCACTGCCCGCATGGAGCGCCGACGCAGCCCTGCAGATGATGGATCGTCAGCAGATCGAAACGGCGATGATCTCGCTGTCGTCACCCTCGACCCACTTCCTGCCCCCTGCCGAGCGCGCGAGCCTCGCGCGGCAGGTGAACCTCGCCGGAGCGGCTCTTGTCGCTGCTCACCCAGGCCGGTTCGGCTTCTTCGCCACCTTGCCCATGCCCGATGTCGAGGCGTCGCTGGCGGAGATGCGACACGCCTTTGACGTCCTCGGCGTCGACGGCGTCATCCTGGAGACAAATGTAGATGGGATCTATCTTGGCGCCCCGGCCTTCGCGCCGATCTTCGCGGAGCTGAACCGGCGCAAGGCGACGCTGTTTCTCCACCCTACCAGCCCGGCCTGCTTCGAGGCCGTGGGGCTGGGGCGGCCGGCGCCCATGCTGGAGTTCCCCCTGGATACGACGCGCACGCTGGTCGACCTGCTCTATTCCCGCATGCTCCAGACCCATCCGGACATCAGGGTCATCGTGCCGCACGGCGGAGGGGCGCTGCCGGCTCTGGCCGCGCGCATCGCCGCCTTCGCAAACCTGCCCTTCATCGATCCGCGACCCGCGTCCGAGGCCGAGGTCTTCGAAACCCTGGCGCGGCTCTACTACGACGTCGCCCTCTCAGGGCATCCCATGGCGTTCGGGGGGCTTCGTCGTCTGGCGCCGATCTCCCAGGTCCTGTTTGGCAGCGATTGGCCGTTCACACCGGAGATCGGCGTGGCGCGCAACATTCACCAGCTCTCGCAGAATGGTCTGACCGATGCCGAGATGCAGGCGCTCGCCCGGGAGAACGCGGAAAAGCTCTTCCCGCGCTTGGCCGCGCTCAGGAAGGAATGAGAGCCCGTCTTCTCGACGTGACAGCGCCGCGCGCACGAGATCCGAACGGCGACGATGATCGTAGTCCCAGCGACGCATCGGAGAGAGACCGTGAATATCCTGATCTCGTACGTTCTGACCTTGGTGATCTTCGCCATAATCGACACGGCTTGGCTGGGCGCCATGGGCGAGCGGCTGTATCGGCCGTTGATCGGCTCTATGCTGGCCGACAATTTCAGGCTGGTTCCCGCGCTCGCCTTCTATGCGCTCTATGCGGCCGGATTGACGGCGTTCGCCGTTCTGCCTGCCCTGGCGGAAGCCGACTGGAAGAAGGCTCTGCTCTGGGGCGCAATGCTTGGGCTGTTCGCCTACGCGACCTATGACCTGACCAACCTGGCCACCCTGAAGACTTGGAGCCTGCGGCTGTCCCTCATCGACATGGCCTGGGGCGCGAGCGTGAGCGCGGGCGCGTCGGCGATCGCCTGCGCCCTGGCCATGCGTCTGGTCCGCGTCGCTTAGCGGCGCGGCGGGCGGGGAAAGAAGACGCTGGTGCGTGCAGCGTAGGCGGCGAAGGTCTCTGGCCGCGAGCGACGCATATGAGCCTCCAGCAACGGGACGCCAGACACTCGCGTCAGCAGCCAGTACATGTAGACGGGACCGGAAAGAGCGATCCACCCCCAGGTCCACTGACCGCTGGGGTCGATCGCAAGCACCGGCCAGGCGCACCAGCCAAGCCACTCGAAGAAGTAGTTTGGGTGGCGCGACCAGGCCCATAGGCCCGCATCGCAGATCCTGCCGTGATTGGCCGAGTCGGCTTTGAAGGCCGCCAACTGACGATCGGCCCATCCTTCACCGACCAGGGCGATGGCGAAGATCATGGCGGCCAGGGCGTCCTGCACGCTGAGGCCGGGCGCAGGGTTGCGCGCAGCCACGAGGATGCTGAGCGCGAGCAGCGCCGCGGCCCCAGCCTGCAACATCAGGAAGCCGAACATCCGCGACTGAAAGTGCTCGCCCCAGTCCTGGCGCAGGCGGGCGTAACGGGCGTCTTCCGGCTCCTTCGCCGCGCGGGCTGCGATATGCAGGCCCAGCCGCAGACCCCAGGCGCCGATCAGCAGCGCCGCCAGATATTGGCGAGCAGACGGCGGCGCATTCTCCAACGGATAGAGCGCCACAAGGACGCCCGCAGCCCCCAGGCCCAACGACCAGAACGCGTCGGCCCAGCCGCCTTGGCCGGTGCGGCGCTGCACCATCCAGGCGAACGTCATGAGGATGGCCATGAGGAGCGCTGCGGCGCTCCACAGCGCCAGCATGGGCCCGATCACAGCCGGATGAAGGGGGCGATCAGCCGGCCCATCCAGCCGTCGGGCTGAATCTGCCCGTCGAGGGCCACGACGCATAGGCACGGCGCTTCGGAGACGACGCGCGGCTGGTGCAGCACCGCCTCGTCGGCTTCCTCCAGATCGCCCACGTCGAAGCGCGTCGTCTCCGTGGCGTAGGCGCCCGACAGAACGCAGGTCAGCTCGACCCCGCCGTGAGTGTGGCGGGGCGTCGCGCGCCCGGGATCTATCTTCAAGAGGATGACCCGGCAGTCGCCATCGCGCGGCGCGTGGACGTCGCGCGCTCTGATCCCAGGCCCAATCCAGCGCCAGCGGCCGAGAGCGTAGCGCCGCAGGGGCTCGGGCAGTTCGGGCATGTCATTCGGGGGCGGCGGCGCTCGCGCCGCCTCGCCGGCGTCCGTCTCGATCCGCGCCATCGCTCGGGCCAGTGCGCCATCCGAAAGCGTCGAAGGTTGAGCTTCCTCGAGGAATTCTCCGCCGAGCGACTGAAGACGCCGCACCCAGGCGTTGTTGGCGGGACGTAGCGCCAAGTGGGCCGCGACAACGACCGCTTCGGGCGGGCTCAGTGTCCCCGCCGCATAGGCAAGCAGGCGTTCTTCGGATGGATTGCGGGCAGGGTTCATTGGGACGACTCCTCGGACGGCTCGAGGATGCTCCGCAGCTTGATCATCGCGTTGCGGATGCGGGACTTGACCGTCCCTAGCGGCAGGTCGAGGCGTTGAGCGATTTCAGAATGCGGACGGTCCAGGAAGAAGGCGAGGCGCAGGACCTCGATCTGATCTGGTTTCAGGCTGGACACAGCCTTGCGGACGCGCTGGGCGTCGTCAGCCATGACCAAAATGTCGTCGGGGCCCATCAGATCATCTTCGGCGAGATCGATTTGCGGCAAGGGGAGGGCGCGCGCATCCCGACGATAGGTGTCAATGCGCCGGTTTCGGGCGATGGTGAAAATCCAGGTCGCTGCGCGCGCCTTGCGGGCGTCGAACAGATCCGCCTTACGCCACGCCGTCAGCATGACGTCCTGGGCGAAATCTTCAGCTGACGCCTCATTGCTCCCCGACTTCATCAGCCAGGCCTTGAGGCGGGGGGCGAAGTGCTCGAACAGTTGAGCAAAGGCCTCGCGATCACGCCGTAGGGCGACGGCTTCGATCAGCCGGTCATGCAAAAAAGCGTCGTCTGCGTCGGTGTTCATTCCGCCAGCGCGCTTTTCCGAGGATGCGAAAGAGGCTTCAGCATGCATGGAGCCTAATACGCTTGGCGGAAAAATCTGGATCAAACCCATCCGCGGAAGAGGTCGGCCCGTATTGGCGCTGCTCGCACCGCTTTCCGGCGCCTGCATCCGCTGGAGCTTTCCATGTCGCCAAACATCGCCGACAGCCCGCCCCTGAACGTCGCCATCGTAGGCTCGGGGATCGCAGCCCTGTCCTCGGCGTGGCTGTTGTCCCAGAACCATCGGGTGACGATCTACGAGAAGGCCGACCGGCTCGGGGGCCATTCCAATACGGTGACCGCCGAAACGAGGATGGGCGATGTGCCGGTCGACACCGGGTTCATCTGTTTCAACGAAGTGACCTACCCGAACCTCATCGCCCTCTTTGCGCACCTTGGGGTGAGGAGCCGGGCGACGGACATGTCCTTCGCCGTCTCGCTGGACGAGGGACGTTTCGAGTACGCCGCTCCGGCGCTGTTCGCCCAGCGTCGCAATCTGTTGAGCCCGCGCTTCTGGTCGATGCTGCGGGAGATCCTGCGCTTCTACCGGCAGGCGCCTGGCGATCTGGCCGGAATAGGCGACCCGGAGTTGACCCTGGGCGACTATCTGAAGCGCCAGGGCTTCAGCGAGGCCTTCCGCGATGATCATCTGCTACCGATGGCGGCGGCCATCTGGTCGTCGCCCGCGCGGATGCTGATGGACTATCCCGCCGAGGCCTTCATCCGGTTCTGCGGCAATCATGGCTTGCTGAAGCTCGTCGATCGGCCGGTGTGGCGGACGGTGGAGGGGGGGAGCCGCACCTACGTCGAGCGGCTGTCCCAAGGGATCTCGGATATTCGTCTCGGCGCCGGGGTGCGGGCCGTGAAACGGACGGACCACGGCGTGCTTGTCCACGACGATCAGGGCCACGTGGACCGTTTCGACCATGTCGTGATCGGCGCCCACGCCGATCAGGCGCTGGCCATGCTGGATGAGCCAAGCGATCAGGAAAAGGAGATGCTCGGCGCCGTCAAATACAGCCGAAACCTCACCGTTCTCCACACCGACCGCGGCCTCATGCCCCGCCGACGGCGCGCCTGGGCGAGCTGGAACTATATCGGCACGGGCGATGGCCTGTGCGTAACCTACTGGATGAACAGACTCCAGGGCCTGCCCGGCCAGGACCTGTTCGTCACCTTAAATCCGCCGCGCCCGCCGAGGCCTGGGGCCTTGCTGCGCAGCGAGATCTACGAGCATCCGATTTTCAATCCAGCCGCAATCCAGGCTCAGAAAAGGCTCTGGAGTCTTCAGGGACGCGGCGGGGTCTGGTTCTGCGGAGCGTATTTCGGCGCCGGCTTCCATGAGGACGGCCTGCAGTCGGGCCTTGCCGTGGCAGAGCAACTCGGCGGCGTGCGACGCCCGTGGTCTGTCGAGCAAGAGAACGGGCGTATCCATTTGTCGGTCGCGGCGCAGCGCGCCATGGAGCAGGCGGCGTGACGCCGACTTCGGCCCTCTACCGAGGCCGCGTGATCCACCAGCGGACGCGACCCACTGGGCATAGGCTGAGCTACCGCGTGTTCTGGCTGCTGCTGGACCTTGACGACATTGACGGGCTGGACCGGCGCCTGAGGCTATTCTCGCGCAATCGGTTCAACCTGTTGGCGTTCCACGACCGTGACTACGGGGATGGTTCGACCGCGACGCTGCGTTCACAGATCGAGGCCTGGCTAGACCGGGCAGGGGTTGACACAGCCGGTGTGGCCGTCCGCCTTCTCACCATGCCGAGGGTGCTCGGCTACGTGTTCAATCCAATCAGCTTCTATTTTTGTCATCGGCCGGACGGCGCCCTGGTGGCGATGATCTACGAGGTGACGAGCACCTTTGGCGTGCGTCATTCGTACGTCCTACCCGTGCGTCCGGAAGATCAGGCCGAGGGCGCGATCCGGCAGGGCGCGGCCAAGGCCCTGTACGTCTCGCCCTTCATGGGCATGGACATGACGTACGAGTTCCGTGGTCATGCGCCGCGAGAGCGCTTGGACATGACCGTCCGAGGATTGGACGCAGACGGCCTGCTGATCACCGCCGCCATGTTGGGCCGACGGCGCCCGCTGCAGGATCCGGAACTTCTGTCGGTGGCCTTTGCACAACCTTTCATGACCCTCAAGGTCATGGCGGCCATCCACTGGGAGGCGCTGCGGCTCTGGCTAAAGGGCGTGGCCCTGACTCGACAGCCTGCGCCGGCCTGCGAGCCGGTCACGATCCAGCACGCTTCATCGGAGCGCCAAGGCAAGGGCTGACGCACCTGCTTGGCGAGCGCCGGGCTGTACGATCGCAAGTGCGCGGCCATGTCCTACGTCTTGACGCTGCGCGGTGAGAGGAGGCGCGCCGAATGCGTTTGGGCCGCTAGACAGCGCTTAGACATTGCACGTGTCCGTTGGCGGTGCTTCATATCGGATTTTCGCCTAAGGAATATTATCAGAAATATGGATGGCCTGGGAGATGTTGCGATCCTCCGGCCCGAGCCACCGCACCGACGGCGCGCGGCTTGGCCAGAAAGGTGCTGGGAGTCGCGCGACGGCGCGGCCTTTGCCCAGGCCAAGGCAGCTGAGCACGCGGCGCTCCTGTCCAATCGTCATCAGACATAAACATTTTTCGACCCGGCCGCTGGATCAGATCGACCGCACGCTCGACGAGGCGCAGGTCGCCGATCTGCTGGCGGGCGCCTACTGGCTCGTTCCGCCGGGCCCGCAGGCCGAACTCGCTATCGTCTACACCGGTGTGCTTGCGCCCGAAGCCATGGCCGCGTTCGAGGCGGTGCTGGAGGACATTCCGCAGGCGGGCCTGCTGGCGGTCGTCAGCCCGGACCTCCTGCATCGTGACTGGAGCGCGGCGCTAACGCGCCGTGCGCGCGGCGAGCCGGGTCTCTCCCACATCGAGCGGCTGCTGGGCCGCTTGGCGCCGGATGCCGTCCTGGCCACGGCGATTGACGGCCCTCCCGTGACCCTCTCCTGGCTAGGCGGCGTCCTGGGCCAGCGGGTCGCGCCGCTCGGCCTCGATCGGTTCGGCCAGTCGGGCGACATCCCCGACCTTTATCGAACCTACCGGCTCGACGCCGACGCGATCCTGGATGCGGCGGCCCTGGCGGTCTCTCCCCTGCCTCGCTAGGCCATCCGCTACTGCGACGTCTTGGGTCGCCACATATAGGCCGCGCCGGCCTTGTCCGCTGCGGCCTTCTCCGGGCTGTCGGGGAAGATGCCGTTCATCCGACCGGGCAGGTCAGGCGTGGTCAACCACTGCTCGGGAAACTGGGCGGCCGGCGGCCCGTCCTTGTCGCGGAGGACGAGGCCCGAGCTGTAGCGTTGGGTATAGGGCACGACGTGCTCGCCTTTGTCGTTGGCGAGCTTGGCGAACAGCCCCGCCCGCAGCGCGATCTTGGTCGTGAGATAGGCCGGATCGTCGATCAGGTTGCGCATCTCGCCAGGGTCCTTGGCGAGGTCGTACAGTTCCTCCAGGTCCCAGACGCCGTGGTACTGGATGTACTTCATCCGACCGCGCTCGATCGCGAAGGTCGTCGGGGTCTGCGGGTAGCCCCATTCCCAATAGTACTCGTAAATGAAATCGTCCTCGGGCCAGTCCTTGGTGGCCACCGCGCCCGTGGCGACCGGCAGGATGCTGCGTCCTTCGAGCTGCGGCGGGGCCTTGACGCCGGCGACGTCGAGGAAGGTCGGGGCGATGTCGAGGTTGCGGATGCGGGTCTCGTTCACCGTTCCCTTGGGCAAAAGGCCGGGCGCGTAGGCGACCATCGGCACGCGCACGGACGGTTCATAGGCGTTGCGCTTGTCGATCAGGCCGTGTTCGCCCATCAGGAAGCCGTTGTCGCTCATGAAGACGATGAGCGTGTCCTTCTCCAGATTGTTCTTGCGCAGATAGGCCAGGGTTCGCCCGACGCTGTCGTCCACAGCGCTGAGCGTGCGGTAGTAGTCGCGGAAATAGGCCTTCAGGTCGCGCCGCGAGTGATAGGCGAAATCCGCGCCGTGCCAGCTGTTGCGCTGGTTCTGCACCCACATCGGCTTGCCGCGGTTGTTTTCCGCGGTGTTGGCCATGCTGGCCGGCAGTTGGATGTCCAGATCCTTGTACAGACTCGCATGCCGGGGCGCAGGCTTGGCGTCGGAGTGCACGGCCTTGTGCGACATGTAGATGAAGAAAGGCTTGGACTTGTCGCGGCCGTGGTCCAGCCATTCGAGCTGATAGTCGGTGAGCTCGTCGGTGATGTACCCCTTCTCTCATGTCCATTTGTCAAGCGATGAGGCAGCCGTAAGCGCCCGGCCGGAGGGCCAGGCGCTTTTCGTTGGAGTCCATACGCAGGGTCGGAGGCGGGGCTCAAGACGACGGTGGATCAG
>NZ_JAYRSU010000038.1:0-19096 GCF_041919955.1 Phenylobacterium sp.
GTCCGGGAGGCCACGGCCCGAATCTGGCCGCAAACCGAGCACCTGAAGGCGGCGCTCAAGTTCGGCGGCGAGGAGGATCAGCTGAACGCCGCTTCGGCCTTGAGGCTCTACCTCGAGACCCCGGCGCCCGGCGCCTGGCATGACAAGCTGCGGGCGGACGGAACCTTCATCGACGAACCGTCGCCGGCCACGTCATTCTATCACGTCCTTTGCGCCTGCACTGAGCTGTTCAAGGGGCGGGCAGCCTCCTAGTGGCTAGTTCGCGCCCACTCGAAAGTAGTCGACATACCAGTCGACGAAGCGACCCACGCCGACTTCGATCGGCATGGACGGTGCGTAGTCGAGAGCCGCCTGGGTGTCGGTGACCTCGGCTTCGGTCCGCGCGACGTCCCCCGGCTGCATGGGCAGCATGTTGAGTTGCGCCTTGCGGCCCACCTTCTCCTCCAGCACCTCGATGTAGCGCATCAGCTCCATGGAGCGGCTGTTGCCAAGGTTCAGCACGCGCCATGGCGCAACGCCGCTCGTGGCGGGATCCGGAGCGAGCGCGTTCCACGCCGGATCGGCTGCGGGCGCGCGGTCGAGCGCTGCGACCACGCCGGTGACGATGTCGTCGATATAGGTAAAGTCGCGCTGCATCGCGCCCTCGCCGTAGACGTCGATGGGCCGCCCGCGAAGGATAGCATCGGTGAACTTGAACAGCGCCATGTCGGGACGTCCCCACGGGCCGTAGACCGTAAAGAACCGCAGGCCGGTGCTGGGAATGCCAAAGAGGTGCGCGTAGGCGTGCGCCATCGCTTCGTTCGCGAGCTTGCTGGCCGAGTAGAGCGTGATCGGGTGGTGCACCGGATCGTGCACCGACGAGGGGAACTTCGCGTTCGCGCCGTAAACCGTGCTCGTGGAGGCGAACACCAGGTGCTCGACGTGGGCGGAACGGCAGCCCTCCAGGATGTTGGCGAACCCGACCAGATTCGAATCGACGTAGGCGGCCGGCTGTTCGAGGCTGTAGCGGACCCCGGCCTGAGCGGCGAGGTTGATCACCCGATCAGGC
Organism: Phenylobacterium sp.; assembly: GCF_041919955.1. Classification (GTDB taxonomy): domain Bacteria; phylum Pseudomonadota; class Alphaproteobacteria; order Caulobacterales; family Caulobacteraceae; genus Phenylobacterium. The sequence continues at coordinate 1,049 of NZ_JAYRSU010000038.1, forward strand.
TTGGTCTGCGCGAACAGCGCGGCGACGGCGTCGCGGTCGGCGAGATCGATAGTTGAGTGACGATAGCCTTCGCGGGCTTCCAGCCGGGCCAGGCGGGCCCGCTTCAGGGTCGGGTCGTAGTAAGAATTGAGGTTGTCCAGACCCACGACTTCGTCACCCCGGTCCAGCAACCGATGAGCGACGTGTGAGCCGATGAAGCCGGCCGAGCCGGTGACCAGAATGCGCGCCATGGGAACGACTTAGACGCTCCCGCCGCGCGCGTCACGCATTGGAGACGACCCGAAGGGCTGGAAGAGGGGGCTTCTCGCCGCGGATCTGGGCCACAATGTCGAACAGCCGCGCGCGCACCTCGTCCATCTGGCCCTTTTCCGCCAGGGCCTCGAGCTCGATGAGGTGATTGCCGGTAATGCGCAGCGCGGAGGCGGAGACGACCTCCATGACCTTGGGCGCGCAAGGCAAGGAACGCTCGGTCTCGTCCAGCAGGGCCTCTGTCAGCTTTTCGCCCGGGCGGAGACCGGTGATCTCGATATCGATGTCGCGGCCGGGGACGTGGCCGGAGAGGGCGATCATCTGACGCGCGAGATCCATGATGCGAACCGGCGCGCCCATCTCCAGGAGGAACAGGCGGGCGTGAGTGTTTACCGCATCGTCGGCGCAGGCGGCAGTCGCGTGAAGCACGAGCTGAGTCGCCTCCGGAATGGTCATGAAGAACCGCTCGATGTCCTCGTGGGTCACGGTCACCGGGCCGCCGCGCTCGATTTGCGAGCGGAAGATCGGCACCACCGAGCCGGCCGAGCCGAGGACGTTGCCGAAGCGCACGGCGCAGAAACGCGTACCACCCTGGGCGACCTGCTGTGCCTGAATGACCGACTCCGCAAGGCGCTTGGTCGCGCCCATCACGTTCGATGGATCGACGGCCTTGTCTGTTGAGATCAGCACCATCTGGGCTGCGCCGCACGCCTTGGCCGCCTCCGCGACGTTCCAGGTGCCGATCACGTTGGTCAGCACGCCTTCGCAGGGATGGCGCTCGACCATCGAGACGTGCTTGAGCGCCGCGGCGTGGAAGACGAGGTCCGGCTTCTCAGCATGGAACGCCTGCTGCAGGCGCGTAGAGTTGCGGACGTCGCAAAGGAGCGCGCGACGCGACAATTGCGGCCAGGTCTCGCCCATCTCGCGGTCGATCTCGAACAGCGAGGTCTCGGAGAAGTCCATGAGCGTGATGTGCGCGGCTTGGAACGCGGCGACCTGGCGCACGAGTTCTGCGCCGATGGAACCGCCAGCCCCGGTGATCAGCACGCGGCGGCCGTGGATCAGGTGGCCCACCGCGGCGCGGTCGAGCTCGATTGGGTCGCGGGCCAGGAGTTCCTCGACGCTGATCTCGCGCATCGGCAGCAGGACCATGCTGTCCTGATGAGCGAGTTCGACGATGGACGGCAGACGCAACAGGCGGATGCCGTCGTTCTTCAGTCGGCCAAGGATATCGGCGGTCAGGCCCTTCAGGCGGGCCGGTTCGTCCAGGAAGAGGATGGCGCGCGGATAGCGGTTCCAGCGGCGCAGATCCGCAAGGGCCGCGTCGAGGTTATCGAGGCTTTCCAAGACACAGACACCGCGAACCTGCTGCCCGACGTCACGGGCGTCCGAGCCGACAATGCCGACCGGGGTCCAGGCGTGATCGTGGCGTCGCGCGGCGTCGCGCAGGTAGGAGTCCGCCAAGGCGGGCGGGCCGATCAGCAGAAGGGCTGGGGCTTGGGGAGCGCGATCCTTGACGGGTTTCAGCGGGGCGAAGCTGTCGAGCGCATGCTCATGCAGGGCGCGGCGCACGATGCGTGCGCCCATCGAGCCGACCATCTGGAAGACGACTGACATGGCCAGCGCCGAGCGCGGCAAGCCTTCGGCCCGATTGAACACGAAGACGGCCAGCAGGAAGACCCCCGCCGTCAGGAAGGCCGTGCGCGCCAGGACGAGCGCATCGGGAATAGAAACATAGCGCCAAGGCGACAGTTCGCGACGGAAGAAGGTCGAGAACACGGCGGCGAGTCCGCCGTAAAGTCCAACGAGCTGGAGAAGCTTAAGTGTTGGAAGTCCAGGAGCAGCGACGTCGAGGAATTGGCCAGAGGCGAGCAAGTAGGCGAGGGTGAAAGCGCCAGCGGCGATTAGTGCATCGACGACGACGGTTTGGGCCCGATTGGCCATCTGCTCCATGAATCGCGCTCCGCGTCTCGTCAGAAGTGGCAACATAGACGCGTCAACGCGACCGTCCAATGAAACTCCGACACGAGAAATTCGCTCCCAAGGGGAAGACTGTTTTTTCGCCGTGCGACAATCTGGCCCTACATTGCTTTGAGCCAAAATAGAAGAGCCGCCCCATTTCGGGGGCGGCTCGAGCTCACGCCGAAGCGGTTGCTGTCTTTAGAACGCGGCCTTGACCGAGAGCACGACGCGGCTGTCGTAAATGTCGCCGAACTTGTGCTCGTCAGTGTCGTGGTAGCGCAGATCCAGACCGACGATGTCGTTCAGGGCGTAGCCGACGCCGAGATTCCAGGTGGTGTAGTCGCCGTCATAGTCGACGTCCTGGTGGCCGATGGCGCCCGAGATGGTGAACTTCTCGGCGACCGGGACCGAGCCGTTCAGCTCGACATAGGTCGCATTGCCGGTGCCGCCATAGAAGTCGTTCGACCAGTAGAGGGCCGCGCCCACGGTGGCAGGGCCGATCGGAGCCGAACCGGCGAGCTTCCACTCGACATAGTCCTGGTTCGAGCCGGACGGGGCGTTCATGTAGCCGTAGTAGACGACACCCAGGTCCAGCGCGACCGGGCCAAGCTGCGGCTTCACGCCAGCGTACAGGTCGAATTCGCCGTCGGTCGAGTTGTTGAAGTCGACGTTGGAGATCCAGGCCCCGGCGTAACCCACGCCCCAGAGCGTGGTGTCGACGCCGGCGAACACCTGGTAGTTCTCGTCGGTCTGGCTCACGCCGCGGAAGACGTAGTCGGTGGCCGCGCCGACATTGAAGGAGAAGTCGAACACATCGCCATCTTCGGCGAAGGCGACGCCGCCCATGGCGATGGTCGCGGCGGTGACGATGAGAGTGGTCTTGAGAGCGTTCATTAGTTTTGTATCCCCATTATCAGATCGGCTTTCGCCGAGCGTCGAACCGAGGTCGCCATGGGGGCGAGCGTCAGATCAACGGCGGCGGCGCCGATCACCCGCGCTACGTATTCGCTGTTCGATTTTTGAGCGTTAACAAAACCTGGCGCCGGCCTTTTAGGCGGAGCTCTGTGTTCTTTCTGTCACGGCGGTGTCACTTGAACGCCCCGGCCACGCCACCGGGGCGTTGAGGTCAGCGCATGGCCAGCGGCGCATAGCCGAGGTGGGTTCCGGCATCGACCAGAAGGGTCTCGCCAGTGACGTGGCGCGATGAAGTCGAGGCGAGGAAGACGGCGGCGGCGGCGATGTCTTCGGCGCTCGACGCCGCCTTCAGAGGCGTGCTGGCCGCTGTGCCCTCCCGGATTTTCCGGGCGCGCTCGGCGCCCACACCCTTGCCGAACCACGGCGTGTCGATGAAGCCGGGGCAGACCGCGTTCACCCGGATGTGCGGTGCGAGGGCGCGGGCCAGCGAGAGCGTAAGGGTGTTCATCGCGCCCTTGGAGGCGGCATATGGCACTGAGGAACCGATTCCGGTCACGCCGGCGATGGAAGAGGTGTTCACGACCGCGCCGGGCCGCTCGCCCGCCTCAAGCAAGGCGCGGGCTGCGCGCACCATCTGGAACGCCCCTATGACGTTGACGCTGTAGAGATTGAGGAAGTCCTCAGCCGACACCGCCTCAAGGTCGGCATGGTTGGGCGCGAACTTCGTGACCCCGGCGTTGTTGAACAGCGCGTCGATCCGACCATAGGGCGCGGCGGCCGCGGCGATCCGGCGGCAGTCCTCGTCGGAGGCGACGTCGCCCTGAACCAGCACGGCTTCGGCGCCCTGGTCGCGCACCTGGCGGGCGGTCTCCTCGGCTTCATCGGCGCTGCGCGCGTAGTTCACGATAACCGCCTTGGCGCCGCGAGCTGCGGTTTCAACGGCTATGGCGCGGCCCAGGCCGGTCGAGGCGCCGGTCACCACCACCACGAAGTCCTCGAAATCCCTGCCGGCCATGTGATCCTCCTCTTGTTCTAAGCGAACCTTGATAGCCGCGGGTTTGGTTGCCGCAAGGCGCCGCGCGGGATAAATCGCGTCCATGGATGAAATGCACCTGACCCAATTGGGCCGCGAGGTTCGCGGCTTCGCCAGTCCGGAAGAGGCGGTTCTAGAGCGCGTACCCAATCCGCAGGTCGACGTCCTCTATCTGGCGCGCTTTACAGCGCCCGAGTTCACGTCGCTGTGCCCCGTCACCGGTCAGCCGGATTTCGCCCATCTCGTCGTCGACTATGCGCCGGGCGAGTGGTTGATCGAGTCCAAATCGCTGAAGCTGTATCTTGGGGCCTTCCGCGATCACGGGGCCTTTCATGAGGATTGCACCGTGGCGATCGGGCGCAAGATCGTCGAGGTGGCGGCGCCCCGCTGGCTGCGCATCGGCGGCTATTGGTATCCGCGGGGGGGAATCCCCATCGACGTCTTCTGGCAGACCGGCCCGGCTCCCGATGGACTTTGGGTTCCCGATCAGGGCGTGCCGACGTATCGTGGGCGAGGATGAAGGATAATTAGTCGCATCGATTGACAATCGTCCTAACTCGGACGGTTGATCGGTTCATGTTCCGTTGTCGATAAGAGTATTCGTATCGCCGAATACGAAACACTACCTTGGGTGAGCTTTCCGCCAAGTGCTCGGCGGCGTCGGTTTCCGGCGCGATCCAGCGCACATCGACTAGCGGCGCTCGCGCCGGTGTGCTATGACGACATCGCCCATCTCTCCTCGGGCGTGTCACATCAGGCCGGGCGGCGCGCCATCGCCGTCCGGCCGCCGTGTTTTCAGGGACTTAGCCGACCCAACGCGTGGTCAGGGCTTTTGGATCCGGTCGCTCGCGCTCGAGGGGCGGCTCCTTGGCCGTGCCGAGGAAGATGAACCCTGCCACCTGTTCGCCAGCAGACGCGCCCAGGATCGCCTTGGCTTCGGAGTCGTAGGCGTACCAGTCGGTGATCCAGTTGGCGCCGTAGCCCAGGGCCTGGGCCGCGTAGAGCAGAGTAGTGCAGACCGCGCCGGCTGAGAGCTGTTGCTCCCATTCGGGAATTTCGTGCGCGCGAGGACTGGAGATGACCGCGATCCCAAGCGGAGGGGTCTTCAGCTTGGCCAGCTTGGCGACTGCGCGCGCATCGCCGCGAGCGTTGGCTAGGTCTTCCAGGCGCTGGGCGAAAGCGGCCTTCGCTCGCGCGTCCAGGATCACGAACCGCCAAGGCGACAGCTTGCCGTGGTCCGGCACGCGCGCGGCCAGGGCGATCAGGGCTTCGATCTCGTCTTCTGTCGGCGCCGGCCCGGTCAGGGTCACCGCCGAGGTCGACCTGCGTGTCGCCAGGAAGCGCAGCACTTCCGGCGTCGGATGCAGTTCAATGGGCGCGCCGAAGGCCGGCGCCGCGGGGAGGTCGATGGACAAGGGTGGCGTCTCGCTGAGAAAAGGCCGGGCGCTCTTATTGGGGAGCGGTGAGCCAATCTGCAAGGAAAGTTGCGAGCATGTCGCAAAAACCGGCCTGGCTTTCAACGCACGGAACTCCGTGGAGCCGCGGGAAAGCCAGGATCGTCTATGACAATCCGTGGATATCGGTGAGTGAGCACCAGGCAACCGCGCCGACCGGCGTCGCCGCCCTCTATGGCCTGGTCTCGTTTAAGAATCTGGCCCTAGCGGTGTTGCCCATCGACGAGATGGGGCGTGTCGTTATGGTCGGCCAGCACCGCTTTCCGTTTGGCGACTACAGTTGGGAGATTCCCGAGGGCGGCGGGCCGAAGGGCGAGGACCCAATGGACGGCGCGCGGCGGGAACTGGCCGAGGAAGCCGGCCTGGCGGCCGCGGAATGGCGGGAAATCCTCCGCATCCAGCTCTCGAATTCGGTGACCGACGAACTCGCGGTCGGGTTCCTGGCCACCGGCCTGTCGCCCGCCAGCGGTGGGGAACATGTCGACGACACCGAGGATTTCGCTCTCGCGCGGGTTCCGTTCCGCGAGGCCCTGGATGCAGCCATGGCCGGCCATATCCGCGACGCCTTAACGGTTGCGATGCTGCTGCGGGCCTACCACATGGCCAGAGAAGGGCTTTTGTCGGACGCGCTCGCGCGCGCCATGCTAGGATAAGGGGACGTCCGTGGGACGGGAGGAGCCTTTGAGCCAACGTCTGGAAGTCATTGACCCATCAGCCGCGCCGCCGGTCTGGGCGTCGCTGCGCATGGAATCCGAGCGGGCGGCCAAGGCCGAGCCGACGCTCGCCTCGCTGCTGAACGCGGTCGTGCTGAGCCACGAGGACCTGGGCGCGGCCCTATCCTATCAGCTCGCGCGCAAGCTAGGCGACCAGGAGCTGCGGGCGATGAGCCTGCGCGAGCTGGCCGACGCGGCCTATCGGGCCGAACCGCGGCTGGTCGAGGCCGCCGAGGCCGACTTGAAGGCCGTCTTCGAACGCGATCCGGCCTGCAAGGGCTACGTCCAGCCCTTTCTGTTCTTCAAGGGCTTCCAGGCGTTGCAGACACAGCGTGTCGCCCACTGGCTGTGGCGTCAGGGCCGCGAGACGATCGCGCTGTATCTGCAGAGCCGCATGTCTGAGGTGTTTCAGGTCGACATCCACCCGGCGACCAAGATCGGCTCGGGGGTCTTCATCGACCACGGCACCGGCATTGTGATCGGGGAGACCGCAGAGATCGGCGACGACGTTTCACTGCTGCAGGGGGTCACCCTCGGCGGCACGGGCGCCGAGCGCGGAGACCGCCACCCGAAGATCGGCAAGGGCGTGCTGCTGGGCGCGGGCGCTAAGGTGCTGGGCAACATCAAGATCGGCGACTACGCCAAGATCGCCTCGGGTTCGGTGGTGCTCAAGCCTGTGCCGGCGCACTGCACCGCCGCCGGCGTGCCGGCGCGACTGGTCAATTGCCCGACCTGCGAGGAGCCAGCTCGCAGCATGGACCACACCCTGGCGGACGCGGTGTACGACTACGTGATCTGAGCGGCCGGCTGCGGCGAGCCGTAGGCGCGCCGCAGGAGTATGAAGGCGCTGGCCGTTCCAAGCAGGGAGGCGGCGATCGCCGCCGACAGCGGCAGTCCCGCCCAGATCAGGCCGGCCGCCACCAGGCAGCCGGTCGCACCGCCCACATCCCATCCGCCCTCCGCCGCAATGTGGAAGCGCAGCGGGCAGGGCGACCCTTTCGACAGATTGTAGACCGCGGTCATCATGGTCGGGGTGTAGAGCGCCACCACCACCGCCCCGGCCGCATTGGCGAGGATCGCCGTCGCAGGGTGCTGATAGGCCCAGGCCCGCGCCAGGATGGTCGCCGCCATCACCCCGCAAGCCAGCCAGACCGCGCGCCGCCCATGACCGGCGTCGATGAAGCGCCCCAGGGCCATGCCGCTGATCGCTCCGACGACCGCAGCCAGCGCCATAGCGCCCCCGAAGGCGGTGAAGCTCTCCTTCAGGGACAGGAATAGCGCGATCTGCCAGACGAAAACGTAGCCCATGGCTGTCCAACCGTCGGCCAGGAACAGCAGCATGCCCGGAACGGCGGCTTTGAGCGCTTCTGGCGCTTCCTGCGCGACCTGGACGTTCGGCGTCCAGAGCAGGGGCGCGGCGGATAGCATCAGCACGACACAAGTGGCTCCGAACGCGACCCGGGGACCCAGGGCGACCAGCACCCAGCCGGTGAGGAGGGGGGCGGCGACGCCGACCATGGCCGAGGCCGCCTCACGCACGCTGATCTGGTGGCCGCGATGCTCGGCGTCGCCCAGCGAGGCGAAATAGGCGTGGTAGGCGGTCCAATAGAAGGTGTCGCCGATCGACGAGACCAGGCAGACCAGGGCAAGCGGCCAGCCGACGCCCTGCACCTCCGCCAGCAGCGGGTACTGCAGGGCGGTGATGATCGTGCCGGTGATGACCAGCGGCTTCAGCCCGAAGCGGCGGCCGAGCGGCAGGATCGCCGGGCGAAACAGGAAGCGGCCGATCAGGATCGCGGCCATGGCGGTCAGCACGCCGTACGCCGGGACGCCGGACTTGAGCAGGAACGCGGCGAAGAACGCGCCGCCGCCGCTGAGGGCGAGCGCGTGAACGCCGTAATGCAGGTTCAGAAGATTGACGGTGGAATTGCGGAAGAACGCCATGCGGCGGCTCCTTGGCAGGAACGGTCCCACACGCCGAGGCGCGGCGCGGTCGAAGAGCGACGATCGGGAAGGCTCAACCGGCCACTGGAGGGGGCTTTCAATCTTTCCGCAGACTTGCGCGACCGAGCCTAGGCCCGCGGCCGGCCAGGCTCAAGTCGCTTCGATCTCGGCTAGGCTGATGTCGTAGGCGCCGTCGAGCCAGGCCAGGATTTCGCTGGCGGCGGGATGATCGAACCGCTCGTAGCGCGCCCGCATCCGCGTGACGTTCTCCTCGGTCAGGCGGTCGCGGCCGAAGCCCTGGAACTGGGTCGTGTTGCGCAGGACGGCCTGGGCCAGGTCTTCGCCTAGCACCTCGCGCGCGGCCCGCAGGAACGCCTGGCCGTATTCGTAGTCCTCGCCGCGCATGTAGCTTTCGGCCAGGGTGATGGCGGGAATCTGCGCGAGCGTCGGCTGCAGCGCCGGGTTCACCGCATGAGCGGCGACGTGCTGCGCGTTGGCCGCCGGCCGGCCGGTGAAGCCCCGCACATGCAGGAAGGGCGACATCAGCGGCCCGTCGTTGACCGGATAGTTGTCCCATAGGAAGGGCTTGCGCTGAAGCTGGCGCTCGACGCGGCGCAGGTGCCCTGGGCTGAACTCGCGAGAACAGACCTCCTCGCCGGTCCAAAAGATCTCGATGGCCGGATCAAGCAGCGCGCCGAGATCTTCCAGGTAGTTCTCCGGGCGCTGGCCGAACACCCGGTCGAGGATCGGGTCGTCGGTGTAGTAGGACGGGCAGATGATCACACGCGTGGCGCTGGTGCGCTCGGCGATCCAGTGGACGATCCGCGCCTGACTGGCGGCAAGGTCGGGAAGGTCGCCACGCATATCGTCGAACAGGATCGCCAGGTCGTCGAGGCCGAGTCCGTCCAACTCCGCCAGCTTGGCGGCAAGCGCGGCCTGGGTCTCCTTGCCGAAATCGCGATAGATCTCGTAGGGGCTAAGGCCGATGCCGAAGCGGACGCCGCGGTTGCGGCAGAAAGCCGAGAACGCGCGAAGCTCGGCGCTGGTATCGGCCGAATGGGCTTCCTGCCAGCGGCGGCGCAGGAAGGGATCGCTCTTCGGCGCATAGTGGAAGAAGCCGTAGCCGTGCGGCGCCAGGCGGTCGACCACGTCGCGCCGCGCCCCCCACGACCAGGGTTTGCCGTAGTAGCCCTCGATGATCCCCAGTTCGACGCCCGACACGTGACTTGCTCCCCTTACCTCCTCACGACACTAGCGGCCCGCCCGGCGGCGTCCCCAGCTTTTTCGAAACCGAGCGCTTTGCGCGACGCGGCAAACCGCATAGTTTCGCCGCCGAAATCGACGAAGGAGCCCAGCGTGCTGGACGAAAAGACTATGCGCCGCGTTGAAGGTCACCTGCGGGGCACCTTCGCCAATGCGCGGATCACGCTGGTGCCGCGGCCCAAGCAGAAGGATTCGGCCGAGGTTTATATCGGCGAGGAGTTCGTGGGCGTGGTCTTCGAGGACGAAGACGGCGACGGCTCGTTCATGTTCGAGATGGCCATCCTGGCCGAAGACCTGCCGTAAGGTCAGTTCTGCAGGCGGGGCGCGGAGAACGCGTCCTGCCCCAGCACCAATGTCGCGCGCCGTCGGTGGGCGAGACCGCCTGCAAGGTCCGCAGGCGCATGAGATCCGGATTATCCTTGAACAGCCGCGCCGCATTGGCGAGCGACCTCAGCGAGGCATGCTCCGCACGCGCGCGCTCCAGTAAGGCGATGGCGTCTCCGGCGGCAGCGTCCGCCGGAACGTCCCGTTGACGTAGAGCAGAGCCACTTCCCAGGGATAGACGGTCTCGGTCTTCCGCATCCGCAACGCCCCTGCGCACCCGCCCTCCTGACGCCACGGCCTGCGGCGAGAGCCGGAAGCTCGCGGGGCCGTGAGGCGGCGGCTGCCTCTCGGCCGGCCCCCTAGGCGATTATGGATCTGCGGACACCCGCAAACGCGAACCGCCTCCGGAGGGCTCCGGAGGCGGTGCAAATCGTCGGTTCAGACGCCGGCTAGAGCACGCCGAGCATCTCGGCCACCAACGGGTGGCGGACGATGTCGACATCCTTCAGCCGGACGACGGCGATGTTGGGGACCGCATCGAACTTGTCCGCCACCGGCCCGAGGCCCGAAAGCTCGGGCAGCAGGTCGGATTGCGCGGGGTCGCCGGTCACGACCATGGTCGAGTGCCAGCCCAGGCGAGTCAGCAGCATCTTCAGTTGGCCATAGGTGCAGTTCTGCGCCTCATCGATCACGACGAAGGCGTTATTCAGCGTGCGGCCGCGCATGAAGCCGACCGGCGCGATCTCGATGGCGCCTTCCGCCATCAGCGAGCGGACCCGCTTCATCGACAGTCGGTCGGAGAGCGCGTCGTAGAGAGGCCGCAGATAGGGGGCGAGCTTGTCCTCGGCGTCGCCGGGCAGATAGCCGATCGACTCGCCAGCCTCGACCGCCGGGCGCGAGAGCACAATGCCGCCGACGCGGCCGGCTTCGAGCGCTTCCACCGCCTTGGCGATGGCCAGATAGGTCTTGCCGGTGCCGGCCGGGCCGAGCGCCATGACCAGATTCTTGGCGTCGATGGCGTCCATCAGCGCCTGCTGGCCTGGGGATTTGGCTTTTATGGTCTTGAGATATCCCTGATCGCGGTCGTCGTTGTGATGGGGGAGGGGAGACCAGGCGCGATCCACCGGCAGGCGGCGGACTTTCGCGTCATCCTCGAACTGGGCGGCGTCGAACGCGCCTTCGCGCAGTTGTCGCTTCAGAGCTCGCTTGGTCATCTAGGCCTCCATAGGGGCAAGAAAAAAGGGCGACGCCGAATAGGCTCGCCCTCGAGGATGGATCAGAATTGTATTGGAACGGCGACGTCGCGCGCTGCGGCCCGGAGGCCCGCCTTCGCTCGATGATCCAGGCGGGAAACCCCGCCGTAGCAGACGCGACACCTTGTACCCCGCCCAAAAACACAGGCCGCGAACCGAGCGCCGACTCGCGGCGAGATGCGCGAGGGCTTATGGCCCTCTCGAATCGCATCACTAGAATGATGCTAACTTGGTTGACGAATTATTAAATGTCGCTGTGAGTGCAATAAACGAGGTGTACGGATGAGTGTCTATAACTTGGGCGATGTGGCGCCGGAGCTGCCTTCAGAGGACGAATACTGGATTGCGCCTAACGCGGCGGTTGTGGGGCGGGTGATTCTCAAGAAGAACGCTTCGGTGTGGTTCGGTGCGACACTTCGTGGCGACAACGATCCGATCACGATCGGCGAGAACTCGAACGTCCAGGACGGCAGCGTCCTGCACACCGACACGGGCTATCCGCTGACCATCGGATCCAATGTCACGGTTGGGCATATGGTGATGCTGCACGGCTGCACGATCGGCGACGGTTCGCTGATCGGGATCGGATCGATCGTGCTCAACGGGGCCAAGATCGGGAAAAACTGCCTGATCGGCGCGAACTGCCTGATAACCGAAGGCAAGGAAATCCCTGACAATTCGCTGGTCATGGGCGCGCCTGGCAAGGTCGTGCGCGAACTTTCGGAAGACCAGGCGCGGACGATGAGCGCCGGGGCGCTGCACTACGTCCAGAACTGGAAACGCTATCGGGCAGGCCTGCGTCCGATCGCTTGACGGACGCAGCGGCGCCCCGGCGAGCCTGGGCGTCTGAAAAGCAGCAGGGAGGGCCGCCGATGGCCTACGAGTTCATCCGCGTGGACCGCGAGGGTCCGGTCACAATCTTCACCCTCAACCGCCCTGAGGTGATGAACGCGCTGCATTCGCCGGCGCATTTCGAGCTGCACGAAGCCTTCGACGCTTTCGCCGCCGACCCGGACCAGTGGGTCGGCATCGTGACCGGGGCCGGGGACCGGGCGTTCTCGGCCGGCAACGACCTTAAGCACCAAGCGGGGGGCGGCGGCATGGCCAGCCCGCCCTCGGGCTTTGCGGGCCTGACGTCGCGCTTCGACCTGACCAAGCCGCTGATCGCAGCGGTGAACGGCGTGGCCATGGGCGGCGGCTTCGAGATCGCTTTGGCCTGCGATCTGATCATCGCCTCGGCGAACGCCACCTTCGCCCTGCCCGAACCGCGGGTCGGTCTGGCCGCCCTGGCCGGCGGACTGCACCGCCTGCCACGGATGATCGGTCAGAAGCAGGCGCTGGGCATGATCCTTACCGGCCGTCGCGTATCGGCCGCCGAGGGGCAAGCGCTTGGATTCGTGAACGAAGTCGTGGGTCCCGACGAACTGATGGGGGCCGCCAAGCGCTGGGCCGCGCAGATCTGCGAGCTGTCGCCGATGTCGATCCGCGCCTCGAAAGAGGCAGTCTACAAAGGGCTCGACGAACCGACTTTGGAGGCGGCGATCAAGGGGCAGGCCCGCTACCCGGCGGTGGCGGCGCTGTTCAAGTCCGAGGACTTCGTCGAGGGGCCGATGGCCTTCGCTCAGAAGCGCGCGCCCAACTGGAAGGGCCGCTAGGTCCGGTAGAGGGCGGCCATACGCTCGGCGACTTGCGCCATCGCCGCGCGCAGGTCGACCGGCGACTCGACCTCGATTTCCGGACCCAGCCGCATGAGCTGCTCGGCCGCGTTGTCGACCGTCTCGATGGGGATGGTCGCACGCCACCGCCCATCGGCAGCGCGCTGCGCTGACGATAGCGCTAACCTGCCGACCGCATCGCTGATCTCACCCAGGCGGCGCAGGCCGTGGTCGGTTGCCAGCACCACCGCTTCGCCGCGAACCAGACTCGCCTCGAAACGGGCCTGGTGCTCGCGCCAGAACCCCGCCAGATCGAATTGCGTGGGCCGTTCAAAGGCTTCGCCCAGGTCCAGGCGCCTGATGTTGGACAAGCGATAGGTGCGGGCCGAACCCTTGCTCAGAGCGACGAGGTACCAGACCCCGGCCTTCATCACGAGGCCGAGCGGCTGGAGCGACCTCTCCACCAACCCGTCCCAGCGTTCATATTCGACCTTGATCGCCCGCGAAGACCAGACGGCGTCGGCGACCGCCGGAAGTAAGTCTAATGACTCCGAAGCCCGATACCACCCGACCGGGTCCAAGTAGAACCGAGTATTGACCCTCTCGGCCCCCTCACGCGTATCGGCAGGTAAAGCGGCCAGGAGTTTCAGTTTCGCGCCGATAAGCGCCTCGCTGAAGCCGAGGTCGCGGGCCGCGGTCGGCAGGCCGGCCAGGAAAAGGCTTTCTGCCTCGCTGGCCGAGAGGCCTGTCAGCCGGGTGCGATAGCCGTCGAGCAGAGAGAACCCGCCCCCGGGTCCGCGATCCGCATAGACCGGCACGCCCGCGGCGCTGAGTTGATCGATGTCACGATATATCGTGCGGGGCGATACCTCGAATTCCGCGGCCAGCTCGTCGGCGGTGGCCCGCCCGCGGAGCTGCAGGATCAGCAGGATCGAGAGAAGTCGGCTGGCGCGCATGAAATCCACCCTAGCGCAAAATACCTGACGTCAGATGTCAGGATATGCCGGTTAGACCCTTCGCAGATCCGCGGAGACCGACATGTCGCTTCCAGACCTCGACCGCCGGCTGCTGCTCGCCGCCGGCTTTTCCCTCGGCGCCGGCGGCCTTGCCTGCGCCCAACTGCCCCCTGTGCAAAGGACCACCGCCATGACCGCCGCCCACGACTTCGACTTCATGCATGGGAGCTGGGAGGTGACCAATCGTCGACTCATGGCGCGGGGCGTCGGCTCGAGCGACTGGGAGGTCTTCCCCTCGACCGAGACGGCGCAGTTGCTGATGGCCGGGACGGTTTCGATCGATGAGGCGACCTTCCCAACCAAGGGCTTCAAGGGGATGAGCCTGCGCCTCTACGACCCGGCGAAAGACCACTGGGCGGTCTACTGGATCAATTCCAAGGACGGCCAACTGCAGCCGCCGGTGTTCGGACGCTTCAGGGACGGCCGCGGGGTGTTCGCTGGCGACGACATGGATGGCGACAAGCCGATCAAGGTGCTGTTCGACTGGAGCGGGACCGACACCGCGACGCCGCGCTGGAGCCAAGCCTTCTCCTACGACGGCGGCAAGACCTGGGAGACCAACTGGATCATGGAATTCCGCAGGCCCGAGGCCCGACGCGGCTAGGCCAGGGGAAGGTCGAAGATCGCGGTGGCGCCTGCGCCGGGCTTGCTCTCCAGGCGCAGCGTTCCGCCGTGCATGGACACCAGCTCGCCCGAGAGCATGAGACCGAGGCCCCAGCCGCGGCGACGCGTCTCCTCGCCCCTGGCCTGGGCGTAGGGCTGGCCGAGCTGGGCCAAGTCCTCAGGCGCGACGCCAGGGCCGTTGTCCTTGACCTGGATGGTCAGGCGGTCGTGGCCGACAAGGCCGGAGATCTCCACGACACCTCCCGGCGGTGAGAACTTCACGGCGTTTGAGAGCAGGTTGATCAGCACCTGCTTGATGGCGCGGGGATCGGCGTGGACCTCGGGCCAGTCGCAGGGCGCCACGACCAGGCTGACGCTGCCGTCGACGGCCAGGCCTCGCACCAGGCGCAGCGACTGCTCGACGATCTTCTGGCTGGAGGCGCTGGCGGGGCTGAGCTCGAACTTGCCGGCCTCGACGCGGGCGGTGTCGAGCAGATCGCTGACCAGTTCGCTCAAGTGCGAGCCGGCCATTTCGATGGTCTGGGCGTAGTCGAGATACTTGGGATGGCCGACCGGGCCGAGGCTTTGCTTGGCCATCATGCCCGAAAAGCCGACGACCGCGGTCAGGGGCGAGCGCAGTTCGTGCGCCATGGTGGCGAGCAGAAGGGTGCGGGCGGCCATGGCGTCCTCGGCCGCCTTGCGCGCGGCCTGGGCCTCGGCGAGCAATTCGTTGCGCTCGGCCATGGCGCTGGCGACCGCGATGGGCGCGAGCGCGACCAGCATCACCCCGAGGCGCAACGACAGGAGATCGATGCCGGTCAGATGGCTCATGGCCTGGGTGGTGATCGAGAGAATCACCAGGGTCCAGACCGCGAAGGACAGCGTCAGGAGCGACGAGGCGGCCAGACCATATGTGAGGGCGCACCACAGCAGGCTCGGCACCGGAAAGGCCAGCGCGCCTGGCCCGCCGACGATCGGCACCATGGCCAGGCAGACCAGGTAGCTGACGAAGGGCGCGGCGGCGGTGAAGCGCGGCGGATCGCGGCCGAGCCGTTCGATCCCCCGGCGCATGGCTGCAAGACCCGGGAAGGTCAGGACGATGGGGAGAATGACGATGTAGTTTGCCAGTTCGGCGGCCAGCCAAACGAAGAAGCCGTGCGCGAAGCCGCCATGGAACAGGAAAACGTTAGTCACCGCGCCAAGCAGGCTGGTCAGCAGCGAGGCGGCCAGGACGATCAGCATGACCGCGACCAGGGACGAGGGCCGCTGGAGCAGCCGGTCGCGGGGGGTCAGCCGCGTGGACATCGCAAAGCCGAGGCCGACGCCGCCAAGATTGCAGGCCGACAGCATCGCCGACTTGTTCACGCTGCTGCCGGTCAAGGCGTCGGCGGCGACCAGCGCGACCGCCGCGGCGATCCACCCGCCGGCCTTGCCGAGTTGCGGGTGGCGGATCAGCAAGCCGAGCAGAACTGCATTGGCCGGCCAGAAGGCGCTGAGATCGCCGACTGGCCGCAGGAAGATTCCGGTCAGGGCCGCGGCGGCGGTTGCGCCGCCCACGACCAGCGCGGCGACCAGTTCGGCGTGGATCGCCCCCTTGTCCTCCCCCGAGCCGGCGGCGGCCATCTGATCGGCGCTCATCTGAGACATTCGAACCTGAACGGAGACTCCGACCGCCAGACTGTCACGGCCGACCTGAATTCGCCTACCCGTGAAATGGACGCATCAGCAAGGTCTTGTCGACGAAGCGCGATGGCGGCGCCCCGAAAAAAGCGCGGTTCGCCGCCTTGTTTCCGTACAGAGCTTGAGTAGGGTTGCGCCTAACTTAACAGCGTTTAGGGACGGAACGCCATGGATCGCTACGACTACGTCATCATTGGCGCGGGGTCTGCCGGGTGCGTGCTCGCCAACCGGCTGACGGAGGATCCGAACGTGAAGGTCCTGCTGCTGGAGGCCGGCGGCAAGGACAACTCCATCCTGGTGAAGATGCCGGCCGGGGTCGGCTCGCTGATCGGCAAGGCCGGGACTTACAACTGGGGCTTCTGGACCGACGCCGAACCGAACCTGGAGGGGCGCAAGCTGTGGTGGCCGCGCGGGAAGGGCTGGGGCGGCTCGTCCTCGATCAACGGCATGATCTATATCCGCGGCCACGCGCGCGATTACGACCAGTGGCGCCAGATGGGGCTGCAGGGCTGGTCGTACCGTGACGTGCTACCCTACTTCAAGCGCTCGGAAGCGCTGGAAGGCGGTGGCGACGCCTGGCACGGCGGGCAGGGGCCGCTGAAGGTTTCCAAGGCCTCCACCCCCAACCCGATCTATTCGGCGACCATCGAGGCCGGGCGTCAGGCTGGCTTCAAGGTGACCAGCGACTTCAACGGCTTCCAGCAGGAAGGCTGGGGCCCATACCAGCTCACCATCCATGACGGCCAACGGTGGAGCGCGGCGCGCGGCTACCTGCATCCGGCGCTGTCGCGCTCGAACCTGACCTGCATCACCGGGGCGCGGACCAGCAGGATCGTGATCGAGAACGGCCGGGCGACCGGGGTCGAGTACATCGACGCCAAAAGCGGTCAGAAGAGCGTCGTGCACGCGGACAAGGAAGTGCTGTTGAGCGCCGGCGCGGTGCAGTCGCCGCAGATCCTGCAGCTGTCGGGGATCGGCGATCCTGAGGAACTGGCCAAGTTCGGCATCCCGGTGGTGAAGGCGCTGAAGGGCGTGGGGGCCAATCTTCAGGATCACCTTGACGTCTGCATGTCGTGGGAGTGCCCGCAGCCGATCACCGCCCACTCGCTGCGCAAGGGGCTGATCAAGACCCTGGCCATCGGCATGAACTACGCTTTCTTTGGGAAAGGGCTGGGCCGCCAGCAATTCCTGGAATCGGGTGCGTTCCTGAAGTCGCGGCCGGATCTCGACCGTCCCGACCTGCAGGTGCACACGGTCGCGGCGATCATGCAGGACCACGGCAAGGTGGCGGTGCCGAAGGACGGCTTCACCTTCCATATCTGCCAGCTGCGGCCCGAGAGCCGGGGGCGGATCGGACTGCGCTCGGCCAATCCGCTGGACGATCCGGCGATCCTGGCGAACTACCTGGCGACCGAGGAAGATCGCCGCGCCCTGCGCGAAGGTGTGAAGATGATGCGCAAGGTGGCCGCGCAGTCGGCGCTGGATCCCTATCGGACCGAAGAGCTGTTCCCCGGCAAGGACGTGCAGAGCGACGAGCAGATCGACGCCTGGATCCGCAAGCACGCCGAGACGATCTATCACCCTGTCGGCACCTGCAAGATGGGCGCGGACGGCGACGAGATGGCGGTGGTCGACGGTGAACTGAAGGTCCGCGGGATCGAAGGCCTGCGGGTGGTCGACGCGTCGGTCATGCCGACCCTGGTGGGCGGCAACACCAACGCTCCGACCATCATGATCGCCGAGAAGATCTCGGACGTGATCCGCGGCCGCGCCGCGCTCGCGCCCGAGGATGCGCCTGTCTACGAGGATGGAGCCAAGGCGGCGTAGGGGCAGGGAGTGATCTTTTCCTTCCCCTTCATGGGGGAGGTGGATCGCGGCGGCAGCCGCGAGACGGAGGGGGCGGCTCACCCCCTCCACCGGCTACGCCGGTCCCCCTCCCCCATAAAGGGGGAGGAGAGGATGCGAGAGCGTTTTCTTTAATTTA
>NZ_JAYRSU010000039.1:0-14377 GCF_041919955.1 Phenylobacterium sp.
CGGTCCCCCTCCCCCATAAAGGGGGAGGAGAGGATGCGAGAGCGTTTTCTTTAATTTATTCTGAAGCTTATTTCTGGAGGCGACGATGGAACTGCGCAGGCTTGGCAAGTCCGATTTGAAGGTCGCGCCGCTGGTGCTCGGCGGCAATGTGTTCGGGTGGACGGCGGACGAGAAGACGTCGTTCGCCATTCTCGACGCCTTCGTCGACGGCGGCTTCAACATGGTCGACACGGCCGACGTCTACGCGCGCTGGACACCGGCCGGCGGCGGGGCGTCGGAGACGGTGATCGGCAAGTGGCTGGCCCAGGGCGGCAAGCGCGACAAGGTGGTGCTGGCCACCAAGTTCGGCGCGGAAATGGGCGAAGGCATGAAGGGACTGTCGGCCAAGTACATGATCGAGGCGGTCGAGGCCTCACTGAAGCGGCTGCAGACCGACCGTATCGACCTCTACCAGTCGCACCGCGACGATCCTGAAACCCCGCAGGAGGAGACCGCCGAGGCGTTCGACCGGCTGGTGAAGGCCGGCAAGGTGCGGGCGATCGGCTCGTCGAACTTCACGCCCGAGCGGTTGAAGTCGGCGCTCGAGGTCAGTCAGGCCAAGGGGCTGGCGCGCTACAACAGCGAGCAGCCGCAGTACAATCTCTATGACCGCGCCGGGTTCGAGGCGGGACTTCAGCAGGTCTGCATCGAGAACGAAGTCGGGGTGATCCCGTACTACGGCCTGGCCTCTGGCTTCCTGACTGGCAAATACCGGACCGAGGCGGACCTGGACAAAAGCCCGCGCGGGCGCGGCGTGAAGCGGATGATGGATGAACGGGGGATGCGCATCCTGGCCGCGCTGGACCAGGTGTCCGGCGCCAAGGGGGCGAGCCCCGCGCAGGTGGCCCTGGCCTGGGTGATGGCCCAGCCGGGCCTGACCGGCCCGATCGCCTCGGCGACCAGCGTCGAGCAGTTGGAAGAGCTGATGGGCGCGGCGAGACTGGCTCTGTCGGCCGAGGACTTGGCGACCCTGAACGCGGCCTCAGCCGCCCAAGTTTGAATAAACGACCGATCGTGCTAAAAGCGGCGCATGAGAAAAGGCGCCGCCACACGTGAAGCCATTGTCGGCCGGGCTCTCGAGCAGGCCGTCTCCCTCGGGCTGGAGGGATTGTCGCTCGGTCCGCTGGCCGACAGCCTTGAGCTGTCGAAGAGCGGGCTCTTTGCGCATTTCAAGTCGAAGGAGGCGCTGCAGCTCGCGGTGCTTGAGGAAGCGATCGACCGCTTCCGAGCGCGGGTGATCGAGCCGAGCCTGGCCGAGCCGCGCGGGCGTCGGCGCATGGAGGCGCTTCTGCGTCGGTGGTTCGACTGGGTCGAGGGCGAGCCGGACATGCGCGGCTGCCTTTTCGCGGTGACCGCCCAGGAATTCGACGACCGGCCCGGCGCGGTGCGCGACCGGCTCGTGGAGTCGCAGGTCTCCTGGCACGAGACCCTGGCGCGGGTGGCGGCCGACCTGCCCAAGGCCGGTCCGGCGCCGGCGGACTATTGCCGCCAGATGGTGTTCGAACTTGTGGGGATCAGCCTGTCCTACCAGCAGCAGGCCAAGCTGTTCCGAGCGCCCAACGCGCGGGCGCGGGCCGAGGAAGCGATCTCGCGCCTGCTCGACGACGCCGAGGCGGCTGTTTAGGCCACGCGCCGCCCATCGAGGGTGGCCAGGCGCAGGCGTTGGGTCTCTTCGTTGGCCGGACCGACGCCGTGGACCGTGCGCACGCGCAGTTCGCGCAACGGCGCGTCCTGGAGGCGAGAGACCAGCGACAGCGGCTGATAGAGGCCGAGGAAGCGTTCCGGCGATCCCGGCAGCGCGGCCAGCGGCGCCAGCAGCACTTCAAGTTCCAGACTGGCCTCGTCAGTGACGGCGGCGATCTCGATCACGACCGGCTCAGGCCGGCGGCGGGCGACTTCCAGGGCGGTCTGCAGCTCGAAGCGGTCGCGCTCGGCGACCAGCGACAGGAAGTTGAGCCCGCGCAGGTCGCGGCGGTGCAGGTCGCAGATCAGGCCGCCGGCGAGGCGGATCGGATAGAGGCCCGTTGCGGTTCGGCCAAGCACGAGAGCCTGCGGCGCAAGGCGCGGGAATTCGGTGGGATCGATGGCCGCACGCACGGGCGCGCCGCCGAGGCCGCCCTTTCCGCGCCAGTAGTCGATCATGTGCTGCGTGTTCGTATGAAACATCGCAAGGCCTCCGGGACGGCCGAGGGCGGCCGCATGGGGCTTGCAGAAAGATCGGCGCCGCTCGCGATCTGTGCCGGATCGGGACGTGCGGGGCTCAGACAATCTTAAATCCCTTAAGCTTTACTGGCCCTCTCGGATGCGCCGCCCCGCGCGGCAGGCTGGCCTATGGAGGGCCGACCAGAATGACGCGTACGACCGTGATGGGCCTGCTGATCGGCTTCGGCATGGCGATGGCCGCCAGCGCCGCGCCGACTGCGGCCCTGGCGCAGTGCTGCACCCCGCCGGCCCCGCCGCCGGTCTGCTGCCAGCCGCCGACCCCGCCGTGCTGCACGCCGCCGCCGCCCCCTCCGCCTCCGCCCCCGCCGCAGTGCTGCACGCCGACGACGCCGAACGTGAACGTTCATGTCTCGAACGTGAACGTGGCGGTCGCAAATGCGGGCGCGCGGGCCGGGGCCGGCGCGGGCGCAGGGGCGGGCGCCGCGGTCTATTACGGCGGCGGTGGCTACGGTGGCGGCTTCTCGCCGCCGGTCGCGACGGGCGTCATCCAACTGAACGTCGACGCCAAGCGCATGAAGCGGGTCGCCTACGAAGCCAGCCGCATGCGCACGCGCCGCGTGGTGATCCAGGCCGTCTGCATCGATGCGCGCCAGATCCCGCACCCGGCCTCTCAAGTGCGTCCCGACCGCGACATCGACGCCGGTTACGAGGGCGAGCTCTATCGCTGCATCGCCGGCACCTGGCTGCAGGCGACGATCGCCGACTTCGACGGGAAGATAGACTTCACCGGGGGCAAGACCCTGGCCTGCGGCAAGGGCGACGCGCTCTATCACGGCCGCGACGGCAAGATCGAATGCCGCCGGCAGACGCCGGCGCGCGACTGCAACGAGCGCTCGCTGCTGCGACGCTTCGGGGCCGGGGTGAAGATCCTGACCATCACCGAGGTCGAGCGCTACACCGCCTATCGCGAAGAAGAAGAGCGCTCCGCCGAATCGGCGGCCACCAGCATGAGCCTGGACGGCGGCGTCGGCGGATACGTTTACTAGAACTCAGCTTGGCGATCGTCAGCGAGAGGCCGACCAGCCGATAGGCGGCGGGCAGGGGCGCTACCTCCGTCGCGCCAGATCGCACAGCCGTAGCTGCCTCAGACCACGAGTCTGAAAAGACATTGTTCCTGTTTTGTTCTTGATTCTCCCGGGATTTGGGGTAGAGTTGGATATCGGCGGAAGTTGCGTCAGCAGCAAGCGGCGGCTCGTCGCTTCGAGGCGCGCGGCGCCGCCGGCATCCCAGAAAATCACAGGAAAAAGTCATGTCGCTTGGCACGAAGATGGTGCTGCGCGCGGAGCAGGGCGAGTTGTTCGTCGGCTTCGTAGCAGCGCCGAGCTCGGGTACGCCCCCGTACAGCTTCTCCATCGCCTCCGGCGCGCTGCCGGCGGGGATCGAACTCGACCCGAACAGCGGCGCGGTCGCCGGGACCCCGACCAGTGCGGGTGTTGCGGCCGACATCGTCGTTCGTGTGACGGACGCGGCGGCCGCGACCTTCGACCTCGATCCCTTCTCGATCGATGTCGCGCCGGCGTCGGCGACGCCGACCAACCTCGTGGCGCCGAAGATCTCGGGCACGCTCAAGACCGGCGACACGCTCAGCGCCACCACCGGCGTCTGGGAAGGGTCCGACATCTTCTTCGCCCACCAGTGGAAGGCGAACGGGGTCGCGATCCCCGGCGCGACCGCAGCCACCTATGTGATCGAGCCCGCCTACCAGTTTCAGGCCATCAGCGTCGCGGTCACCGCAACCAATGTCGCTGGCTCGGCCAGCGCAGATAGCCCGGCCACGGGGCGCGTCGCCATCGATTTCGGCGTGAAAACCCGCAGCCGCTCGGGCGGCTTCCCGGTCGGCGCGGCTTCGGGCGCGGCGATCAGCGGCGCAGGCGCCGCCGACTGGATCATCGACGAGTGTGGCCACCTGACGCCGTCCGGGACCTACGCGGCCTACAAGTCGTATGCAGCCTCCAGCTATTCGCTGACCATCGCCGGCGTCACCGGCCCCGTGCCGGTGACGATGCGTTCGAACGCTGCGCACATTCGTGAAGCGACCTCGGTCGCCCGCGGCGGACAGGCGACGGTGCGTCCCGATAGCAGCTCGTTCTGCCAGCTTCGCGACATCATGGGCGTGGCCAACGGCGCCAGCGGCGCCCTACTGCTGGGCGACGTCGTCCTGGCGCGGTCGGGGCAGTACAACGAGGTGGCCGAACTGTGCCTGGTGGCCCAGCCGACCGGCGGCTTTGCGGCGGGCAGCGGCCCGAAGATCATCCTCAAGTCGGAGGTCGAGAACAGCAGGCTGGACGCCAAGGGCAATCCGATCCGCGGCGGCGGCTTCAAGGCCGGTCGAATCTATTTCGGCGGGACCACGGACTGGCCGTTGGTGATCTCGCACGTGTCGTTCTATTCCAACAGCACGACCTATCCGGCCAACGCCAAGCTGCTCACCTACCAGACGGTCGGCGGCGTCAGCACCGAGTACTGCGACTTCCGGCTCGGCCCGGACGCGCCCAACGCCAACAGCGTGCTTTGCATCGACGCCGGCACGGGCACGGCTGCGACGCACCACAACTACAACCACTTCTACAATGTCGGTAAGGGCGTCTTCCTGCGCAGCGACATCACCTGCATTGGCAACGTCTTCGAGAAGATGAAGGACGATCCCTTCCAGCGGACCTCCTTCTCGATCAGCAATGTACTGATCAAGGGCAACCACGCGTTCGATTATGCGACGCCGGCAGGCGGCCACCCGGACTTCGTCCAGATCTCCGGTTCGGTCAGCGGCGGTCTCGGCACCGCAGACATGGACAACATCGTCATCGTCGAGAACACGGTCGCGCGCGGCCTGGGCGTCGTGGACGAGGACGACACCGTCTTCGCCCTGATCAGCAACGCGGCGCCTAAGGTCATCACCAACCTGGTGATCCGCAACAATATCTGCATCAACAGCCAGTCGAACAACATCCGCGTCGGCAATGCGCAGAACCCGGATATCAGGGCCAACACCTGCGTCCACGACATCCACACCACCGAAACCCCCGGCCAAGGCGGCGCGGCCAAGGTGATGCGCGAAACGAACGGCACGCAGATCGGCACCGGTGGCACGGTGACTCATAATGTTGCGAACGTGATCGACTGGTCGGCGCAGCCGAGCGTCACGGCCAGTCCCAACGCGGTCCTGCCGCTGCTGACCCAGGCGGAGTACGACACCTATTTCACCGCCTTCCCGACCGCGGCCGGTGCCTACGCCAACACCCGCCAGGCCGTCTTCGGCTGCGTGAAGGGCAAGAGCGCGGTGCTGAACCCGGACGGCACTGCGAACGGGGCGCTGTTCCCGGACGGCTCCTACAACGATCTCGGGACCTACGTTTCGGGCCGACTGCCCCCGGCGGTCTGACCGGACCGACGCCGCGCGCCTCAGTCGGGGCGCGCGGCGGATTCGAAAAACTGAAAGCCGCAGTCGAGCGGCGCGGGCGGCCGGACGCAGAGCGTTTCGGCCGTTTCGCTCGTCTCCAACCCAGGTTCGATCGCCTTGCGGACGGCCTCGAGGGACGCGGTGCGGATCTGGATGGCCACGTCCGCGTCGCCGAACCGGGCGGCGAATACATCGCTCGGCCAGTGCGCGAACCCGGTGAGATCAAGGAAGCGCCCGGCTGCGCGCGCGAAGGGGCCCGGCTCGCCGCCGCAGAACACCAGGCCGGCGACTTCGAGGGCGCGGTTCGGATGATCGAACCAGGCATTACGCAGGCTTGGTGCGGGATAGGAATGAGCGATGACGCTGACCGGCAGCGGGCTGATGCGCTCACGGATCGGTAACAGGCTGAAGGCCTGGACGTTCAGATCGGGCTCGTCGTTCCAGCGGCGTTCGAGGTCGTAGGGCGGCTGAAGCCGCATGTCTTGAAACTTGGCGGCGGCGGCCTCCAGGTCGTCGGTGCGGAAGAGCGCTGCCGCGGGGCGGACTCGGCCGTCGGCCGCGGCCTGGGGCGCATGCAGCAGGTCGAACCAGCCCTCGGCCAGGAAGACGCAGCGGCAGGGCCAGCGCGCGTCGGGCTCGGCGGGCGCGGTGTAGCCGCCGGGCGGCGAAACCGTGAAGCCGAGAGCGGTGAAGGCGCTGGCCACGCCGGCCAAGTCCGGGCTGGGGAAGGGTATGTGGTCGAGCGGCAGCATGTCGGCCGCGAGCAGGCCACGTCGCGCGGACGCGCGCAACGGCGCGGCGCCATGCGACGGGGTCGCTGATACGGGCGAGGCCCCCCAACTGCCGATCCAGTCCCGCGACAGGGCCGCGGATTCGCAGGCGCCTTAGAGCCTGTCGCGGGGGGCGTTGGCCATATGACCCTATGCCGCGTGCGGCATGGTCGGCTATTTCGCCGCCACGGGGCGCACCTCGAGCATCCACATGTTGTCGTCGCGCAGCACCGACTGAGCGGCGCGGCGTACGTCGGCGGCGGTCACCCGCTCGGTGCCGGGGATCAGGCTGCGCGTGGCGTCGAGCCGCCGCGGGTCGGCCTGGGCGCCGGAGAGCTCGGAGAGCCAGTAGCCATTGGTCTCCCGGGCCTTTTCGATCTGGTCGATCCGGGGCTTCTTGGCCCGCGAGAGCTCGTCGGCGCTGACGTCCTTGTCGCGCAAGTCGGCGGCGATCTTCTTCACGTCCGCAAAGAAGTCGGGAAGCTTGGCGGGCGGGATCTCGACGCTGGCCGAGACGTAACCCCAGCGCGGCCAGACCATGCTGTGATTGTAGATGACGCTGGGCGAATAGGTCGCGCCCTGACTTTCGCGCAGTTCCTCGATGAGACGCAACTCCAGCACCTCGCCCATGACGGCGGTGTCGCGGGCCTTCTGCGGATCGGCGAAGTAGTCGTTGGTGCGCCAGGCGATGTAGCCGATCGACTGGTCGGCGCGGCCTTTGTGCGTCAGCACCAGGGGCCTGGCGTTGGCGGCCGGGAAGCCGACCTCGCGCTGGCCGCTGACGGCCTCGGCGGCTGGCCGGGCGGGCAAGGCGCCGAAGGTGCGGGCTACGGCGTCGATCGCCTTTTCCACTGTGGTGTCGCCGACCACGACCACCTCGATGGCGCCGGAGGCCAGGGCCGGGGCGATCACCGCCTTGAAGTCGTCGAGCTTGGCGCCGGCGATCTGCTCGCGCGAGGGGAATACCCAGCGCTGATCGTCCGGATGCATGAGGGCGGCCAGATCGCGCGAAAGCACGCCGGAATCGGTGGCCTCGTACTGGTCGTGGATGGTGCGGCGGGCCCCCTGCAGGCGCTTGAACGCTTCGGGGCGCCAGCCAGGCTCGGAGACATAGGCGGCAAGCACCTGCATCTGGACGTCGAGATCCTCCGGGCGGGTCCCGCCGGTGAAGACGAAGGCGTCGTCGGCGACTCCGAACTGAGCGCCGTAGAGGCGGCTGGCCAGCACGCGCTCCATGTCCTCGGCGCTGATCTGCTTGAGGCCGCCCTCGATATATGCGCCCGACTGCCAGTTGACGTTCTGGCCGGTCTTGGAGAGATCGAGCCGTCCGCCGCCGACGTTCACCCGCACCAGGATTTCATCGTCCTTGAACCGCGTCGGCTTTACGGTCAGACGCACGCCGTTGTCGAAGCGCACGAACGTGGCGTCGAGGTCCGGTGCGTCCTTGGTCTCGACCACCTTTCCGGCCCCGCCGAACGAGGTGTAGGGCCAGTTGACCTCGGCCGCCGCCGATGGTTCGGCCACGGCGACCTTGCGCGAGGCTTCCAGGGCCGTAAGCAGGGCTCCTTCGCCACCTTCGATTGGCTTGGGCGAGGCTACGAACAACAGCGGGCCGTCGCCCTGGAAGGCGGTCTTGAGGGCGGCTGATACCTGCTCGGGTTTGAGGTCCTTCACCGTCTCCTCGAACAGCGCCAGGTCCTGAGCCGGATTGGTCACCACCTCGCGGTCGCCGAGGGAGCCGACGATCTCGCCGGCCAGCTGCGCCGGGGTGCGGGTGGCCGCGCCGGCCGCGTCGGCCTTGAGGCTGGCGCGGTATTCGGCGATCTCCCGGTCCAACTCGTCCTGGCGCACGCCGTACTGCACGGCTCGCCGCTGTTCCTGCTCGACGGCGTCGAGCGCTTGGTTCCAGCGACCGGGCTCGGCGTTGACCACCGCCATCATCACCTCGGCGGCGTCCTGCTCATTGTTCTTAAAAACGCCTGCGCCCAGGAACGGCGGCTCGGCCCCTCGGGCCAAGCGCTGCATGCGCCGGTTCACGACCGAGAAGCCGAGCTGCTCAATCAGGTCCTGTTTGCGCTTGGCGGTGGTGTCAGGGCGCAAGTCCGGCGGCCGGATCCAGGCCAGTTGCATCGAGAGCGGCGCGCCCGGCTCGACGACGAGTTTCGCCTCGGCCTTGCGCGACTGCACCTTGCCGAGATCGGGCGCGGGTCCAGCCGGGCCGACCGCGGCCCAGTCGCCGAACTTGGCCTTGATCTTGGCTTCCATCACGTCGATGTCGAAGTCCCCGACGGCGACGAGGACGGTCCGCTCGGGCCGGTAGTAGCGGTTGTAGAAGTCCGCCAGTTCCTTGGCGGGCGCACTCTGCAGGACCTCGACCTTGCCGATCGGATAGCGCGTCGGCGGCCGCTGGCCCTTGAGGAAGAAGCCGAGGCGCTCCTTGTAGACGCGGTAGGGCGGAGTATCGCGCGCCCGCTCCTCGGACAGCACCACTCCACGCTCGCGGTCGATAGCCCCCTGGTCGAGCGTGAGATTGCCTGCGGTCTCGCGCATCAGCATCAGGGCCGCATCGACGGTCTCGTCATTGGTGCGCGGCAGGTCGAGCTTGTAGACCGTCTCGTCGAAATTGGTGGAGGCGTTGGTGTCGGCGCCGAACGCCAGGCCGAGACGCTCCAGGATCTTGATCATCTCGCCTTCGGGCACCGCCTTCGAGCCGTTGAAGGCCATGTGCTCGAGGAAGTGGGCGAGGCCCTGCTGGCCGTCCGTCTCCATCAGCGAGCCAGCGTCGATGCGCATACGGATAGCCGCCTGGCCCGGCGGGACGCTCTGCTTGCGGATCGCATAGCGCATGCCGTTCGGCAGGGCGCCGAAACGGATCGACGGATCTGCCGTGACATCCGACCGCGCCTGGGCCCATTCGCCGGGTTTGAGCGCAGGCCCGCTTGCGGCGGCGGCCGGAGCCTGTTTGCCGAAGCTGAATTTCGGAAGCGGGAAGCTCTGGGCGGTGACGGGCAGGGCCAGGGCGATAGCGAGCGCGGAGGCCGCGCTGAAGAGACGTCGCATCAGGGGGTATGGATCCGGGATCGCTTGAGCAGCCACCATGCGCAGGCGAGCGTGGCCTTCGCAAGGCGCGGTTGCGGCGGGAGATGGCGCCTATTGGCCGGAAGGGCGGCTGACGTAGTAGGTGGCCGAATTGCCGACGGCCGAGGCGACTCCCCGCGCCGAGCGCCCCGACTGCACGTTGACGACGCTCTGAGCGCCGACGTCGGCGCTGTTGACCTGGCCGTTGTTGATATCGACGCGACCCTGGCATTCCGAGCAGGCGTAGCCGGTGACTTCGTTGCCATAGGCCGTCGCGCTGGCCTGGCCGTCATAGCCCTGGGTCCCATCGAACTGCGCGACCGCCTCGATGCCGCCGCCCTCGTTGGTCTGATAGGTGTCCAGGATCAGCTCGCCGCCGATGTCGCCGGCGACGATAGCGTTGCCGACCCCGTAGGCCGAGGCCGACGCCGAGCCGTATTGATAGGCCGACGAGGAGGACTGGGCGCGGACATAGGCCTGGTTGGCCTGACGGCCGGTGACGTCGAGCAAGTAGCCGTCGTTGGCGGCGTTGATGTTGTTGCCGGCGGCGGTGGCGCTGGTGCTCGCCTGTTGGACATTGCCGAAGGCGGTGAACTGCGCCGCCTGGGTGACGCCGGCGGTGTTGTTCTGGTCGATGATCGCGCGCGCGGCCGAGCCGTCCGAACCCGACAGGGTGACGTCGTTGGCGGCGGTGACCGCCTTGAAG
Organism: Phenylobacterium sp.; assembly: GCF_041919955.1. Classification (GTDB taxonomy): domain Bacteria; phylum Pseudomonadota; class Alphaproteobacteria; order Caulobacterales; family Caulobacteraceae; genus Phenylobacterium. The sequence continues at coordinate 10,214 of NZ_JAYRSU010000039.1, forward strand.
TTCGCATCGCCAGGCACATAGCCGACCACGCCGCCACCGTCGGTGCTGACGCTTGCAGCGTTGTTCTGGCCGACGCGGACGCCGGCCGAGCCGTATTGCATGCCGATGGTCTGAGCGTTTCCGGTGGCCTGGACCTCGCTGTCGATCGCACCGGTCTGGGCGTTCGGCGCCTCGGTGTGGCTGTGGGCGGTGACCTGCGTCGCGCCGGTCACCTGGGTGTAGACGCCGGTCATGGTCGCGCCTGTGACGTTGGCCAGGCCGTAGTTGCCAGCCGCCCGGGTTGAAAGCGTGGTGGTTTCGCCGCCGTTGGTCGCCACGTCGAGACGCGTATCGGCGATCACCCGGCCCTGCGCCTCCTGATAGGAGCGCATGTCGGCGTCGTTGCGATCGGACGAGGCGGTGAAGGCGTTGCCGCTGGCGGTCGAGGTTCCATCGGTGAAGTCGGTCACCTCGACCACGTTCAGGGTCTGCTGGCTGAAGACGTCGCCGAGCTGGACCTGGTTGTTCAGGACCGAACTGGGCGCGGTCTGGCTAGTAGCGGCCCCGGACGGCAGAATCGCGGCGAGCGTTCCAACGAGAAGGATCTTCGCGGGTCTGACCATTGTTGGTGCCCAAGTTGTTGTAAGCCGGAACATAGCCGCCGGTCAGGCCGACCGTGCCGGCCCCCAGCGGGTCGGAGGTAAGGCAGGACTGTGGGCCGGGCATGCCGTAGAGGTTGGCGGTCATCTCGACCACCGCCCGCTCGACCAGGCTGCGCACCGCAAGCTGCATCGGCTCGAGCGCGCCCGCGCCGGCCGAGATGTCGAACACGTTGCCGTTCATGAAGTCGAAGAAGCCGACCCCGACTTCCCGGCCGATCACCTGCTTCTGATAGGAGATGACATCGACCACCTCCAGGGTGCGGGTGTTGATGAGGCGCAGGTCCAGGCCGATGTTCATGACGAACAGGCGGCCGCGGAACGAGCCCTTCGGGTCCTTGGCGTCCACCGCCCCGCCGGCCACGTCGAAGCCCGACGAGCGGATGTTGTAGTTCAATTCCGTGACGCCGCCGGCGACGTAGAAATCCGAGCCAGGCACCTGGCCGGCCAGGATGCGGCGGTATTCGGCCGCCTGGTTCGGCGCCGGGTTCGGGGTGTCTGAGATCAGCTTGTTGTTGGCGTACTTCAGCTCCAGCTCGGAGACCGAGGTGTCGAAGCGCTCCACCAACGGCATGCCCGCCTTGGCGAAGGCCGACATGGCCATCAGCGAGGCGCCCTGGGTGATCTTGCGGCCCGAACCGTCGGATTCAGACTTGCCGGTGTAGTCGGCGATGCGGCCGATAGCGATGCGCGGAGCGACCAGGCGCGTGTTGCGCGCAAAGCCGGCCATGCAGACCAGCGCGTCCGAATAGGGCGTCGGGTTGGCGGTGACCGGTGCATTGCCGATGCTGTGGGCGTAATTGCCGCTGGGGCCGGCGACCGGGGTCGCGCAGGCCGACAGGGTCAGGGCCGTGGCCGTCAGCAGGGCGGCGGTGCGGGCGAGCGTCCTATTGGCCATTGGGCGCGACGCCTCCGTTCAGGTTGGTCCCGGCCGAGACGTTCCCGTTGTTGACCTGGTTCGAGTTGACGATGACCGTGTTGTAGTTGCCCTGGGTCACCACCACGAGGCTGTTGCCGATCGCGGTCGCCCCGCCGCCCAGCGTGCCGACGCCTGAATAGGATTCGCCGGCGCCCGAGCCGAAGGAGAAGGACGACTGGTCCTCACCGGTCTGGATGATGCCGTCGACGATCACCCGGTTGCCGTTCGCATCGCGGGTCGAGACCTCGACCGGATGATTCTCCGAACCGGCGCGGCGGCCGTAGCCGGCGTTGTAGTCGGCGGAATTGGCGCGCATGGTCTGGGCTTGTACGGGGCCGACGGCCAGGAGGCTGGCGCCCGCAAGCAGGGCGAGCCTGCACAGGACGGCGAGTGAAGCTGCGGCCATGACGGTTCCTGGGAATCCCACCCCGAAATTTGACGATGGCGCGGCCGGACATTGCGCAGGACCCGGCTGAGCCTGCATGTATCTAGAGGCGAGACCCTCGCGATTTGGTTAAGAGCGATAACCAAAACGAACGTGGGTCTCGGAATTCTGGAGAAGCGATTTTGAGCGACGAGTCCCGGCAGCCGATCTTCAACGCGCCCTGGCCGGCGGTGGCCGTCACCCTGGTGATCGTGGTCGGCTATTTCCTGCAGACCCTGCTGCCGCAGGCCTTGCTGTTTCAGGCGTTCGCGTTTTCGCCATCCGCCTTGGCCGATGGGCGATGGCCGACCCTGTTCACCGCGATCTTTCTGCATGGAAGCTGGGCGCACGCCCTGATGAACGCGGGCGCGGCGCTGGCGTTCGGCACGCCGGTCGCCCGCTATTTCGGCCTGGGGCCGCGTGGGGTGTTCGTATTCACAATCTTCTATCTGCTGTGCGGGGGGCTCGCGAGCCTGGGGTACGGCCTCTCCAACATGCAGGGTACGGCGCTGATGGTCGGCGCGTCCGGTGCGGTCTCCGGCCTGGTCGGCGGGGCGACGCGGTTGATGGGCGGCGGCGGCGAGCCCGGCCCGTTCCTGCATCCGACGGTGATCAGCATGTCGATCGGCTGGATCGCCGTGAACCTCCTGCTGGCGGTGGTCGGCTTCGCCCCGGGTCTGGGCAATGCAGGCGTGGCCTGGGAGGCGCACATCTTCGGTTATGTGGCGGGGTTGCTGCTGGTCGGGCTGTTCGGCCGCGTTGCGCGCCCTGCGCGCGCCTGACGTTTTCGCGAGAACGTTGATTTCAAAGGCGCTCTGAGCGACGCTTTTCCCAGCTGACAGGGAGAACGTAGCGATGCTGGTGTCTCAGATCCTCAAGGCCAAGGGCGACCTGGTGTTTACGGTCGGACCCGCAGAGACGGTGGGGGCGGTCTGCGCGCTGCTTCATTCCCGCCGGGTCGGGGCCATGGTGGTGCTCGACAGCGACCGGGTGGTCGGCATCGTTTCGGAACGCGATCTCGTCCGCGCGCTAGCGGAGGAGGGGGCTGGCGCGCTTTCCAAGCCGGTGACGTCGTTCATGACCCACGACGTGATCTTCGCCGAGCCGTCGGAGAGTCTAGATTCCCTGCTGACCCGGATGACCGACCGCCGGATTCGCCATCTGCCGGTCTGCGTGCAGGACCGCCTGGTGGGCATCGTCTCGATCGGAGACCTGGTGAAGTGGAAGATTACTGAGGTCGAAGCCGAGGCCGACAACCTGAAGGCCTACATCGCCACCGGATGAGACGAGGCGTGTCACGCTGCGCCGAACACCTCGGCGCCGCCTGATCTGGCGGCGTCGGCCAGGCTGTAGCCCTCGAGGACGTCGGACGTAGCGTCGCGCGCCTTGAGCAGGGCCTCGCGCAGGGCGCAGGTCGCAAGGTCAGGGCAGTCTTCGCACTTCCTGAACGACAAGCGACTCACGCAGGGCGCCAGGGCCAACGGGCCGTCGATCACACGGATCACCTCGGCGAAGCTGATCTCCGGCGCAGTGCGGGCGAGCGTATAGCCGCCAAACTTGCCACGCCGGCTGATCACGATGCGGTTGCGCGCGAGCTCCAGCAGAATCGCTTCCAGGAACTTGCGCGGCGCGTCGGCGCGGATCGCCAATTCCCCAGACGTCACCTGGGCGCCGTCCTCGCGCGCCAGTTCGACGAGCGCGCGGAGGGCGTAGCGGGCCTTTTGCGAGAGCATTGCTTCCTGTGTCTCCTGGTCCTGTCCCTTTAATGACGCGGGAGGGCTTTCCACAAGGTGTCCGGCGCTGGGGCGAGGCTCTGGGAAGTGCGGTTCCGGGATGTTCCGTGCGCGAAGTTCATCGAAGCGTCATGAGGGCTGTTGACTCCCTCCGGCGAGGGGCCTAGACAGCCGCCTCCTCGGACGGGTCGCCGCCGGGGCGGACTAGAGAGATCCCTTGGATCGCTTGGGTTTGCTGGTGGCGAGCTGACTGAGGGTCGATCCGTTTTTCGCAAGTTTTCCGGTTCTTCCGGAGCCCGCGAAAAAGAGCTGAAAAAGCCGGGTTGACTGGGGAGGGGCGGCCCTCTAGATAGCCGCCTCCCTGGACTGGGGCGCTGAGCTGCGGACTTTGTGGAGACGTTGGTTTCCTTGGGTTTGCGGATTTGGGTTCGGGTTTGGGTGTCGACCGTT
>NZ_JAYRSU010000040.1:0-13853 GCF_041919955.1 Phenylobacterium sp.
TCAAGGAGGATTTGGGCTTCATCTTCGTTCCTTCGTCACTACGACGAAGCCCAAATCCTCCTTAAATCACAACCTCAAATCTGTGCCATTGGCGCTGACGGCGGACAGCGGCGACTTCAACCTCAAACCGGGGACGAACGCGCTTCTGCCGGACGGCGTGAACTACGCCGGGAAGTTCGACCCATCAGGCGCCGACCTAAGCCTCATTGACTACTAAGCGTCGAGACCTTCGGATGGCGGCTCCGGCAAGTGTGAGGCCAGCGACCGCCAGCGCCCACATGCCCGGTTCAGGGATTGGGGAGACGAAATAGCTTAAGGTGACTGGTGCGCCGGTAGGATCCCACGACATCGTGGCGAAGAATTTAGGCGTGTAAGTGATGTGTTCTTCGTAGCCAATCATCTCCCCGGGCTGCGTAGTATCCGGGATGCAACAAGAATAATGCTTGGCGCTTCCTGGGCTCACGATGAACCGAAACGAAAAGCCATTCGGGATCGATTTGAACGCCGTGGCCTCGCCAATTTCGTAAATATATCGCCAGCCAGCGTCCCCGCGATCTGCGTGAGCGTGTGCTTCTACTTCCTGCCAGTATCCAGAATACAGGTAGGTCAGCGGCGTGCTGGAAGTGAAAGTTAGGAGGTAGGCGCCGGGGCCTGCCGGCAGATCCTCCCAGACGTCATAGTCGGTCCATTCGGCGGGCACGTTGATTGTGGTTGCGCTTTCGGCTCGTCCAGCGGCGGCAACCCATATCGTGCTGGCGGCCACAGCCACCCCGAGCACCTTAAGCATATCGACTCTCCCCAGAGTGGCGTTAACCAACGCCTCCCCGGGGAGAGAGTCAACCAGCCATCGGTGGCGTCACTCTGGGGAGCGGATCGCCATCAAGGACTTGGTCAGGCCGAACACCTTCTCATCGACATGCGTCGCGTCGCTGAAGAGGTATTGCATCTGCTGCTTGTCGAGCAGGTAAGCGGAGTGAATGGCGCGCATCGCCCATCCATAGTCGCCGCGGGCGTTCGGGCGGTTTCTCATGATCCATCGCGCTTGGGCGCGGTCCGACCACCAATGAATGAACGCCGCTTCTAGGTGCGGCTCGATAGGGAACCACTGATAGGGCGTTTGGACGAAGTAGGCAGGCGCTAGGCGGCGAACTTCTTGGGCGAACGCCTCCATCTGCGGCCACAAGCCGACGTGCTCGATGACCGAGTTGGAGTGGACGAGGTCGAAGGCGTTGTCTTCGAATTGGGGAAGATGACAAGCGTCGCCGAACTCATGGGTAAATAGGGGGTCGTCAGCCGGCGGGGGGCGCTCGTGATCCGCTTCGTCCTTCCGGTTGATGAGTGTGATATGGACCCGCTGCGCTTCCAGAATGGGTCTGTCGAATAACGACCAGTACGCAGCCGTTCCGCCGAGGTCCAATATTCTCACCTGTCCATGCCGGGCATGACATTGAGAGATTAGAGTCAGAACGTGCTTGCCGCGCTTACGGCGAAGTTGCCTAGAAAGCGCAGAAAGTCGTCTCCGCCAAAGCGGATTATTGATCCTATCCATTGAGTGTGGCGCTCCCCAGCGCGAATTTGCTGGGTGGAACATGAGTCGTCCGGCGCTGCGCCGTCCAATTGGTAATTTGAATCGATCTCCGAAGGTCGATTGAAAGGCTCTATCTCATCGCCTCTTGGGCGAAATATTCGGCCGGGGAGGGTGGTGACACACCCAGCCCGGCCCCGGCCAGCAAGTCGATGCCGACCGTCTCGCGCGCGAGGTCGGCAGCATACGCACAGCCAAGCTTCCCGTGACAACCCCGGCGCGGAGTCGAACGCCCGATGATCAAACCCGCTGTTCTGCGGACGCTCGCCGCATGAGCGACTATCACGCGAGCCATGAGGCCGGCTCTTGGAGCCTCAAGCTGGTCATCGGCGCGGGGCTTAGCTTCGTCGGCGCGATCACCCTGGATCAGTGGGCGATCCTAGTGGGCATCCTCTGCTCGCTCGTCGTGACGGGGCACACGCTCTGGCGTTGGGCGAATGAGTGGCGGGATCGCAAGGCGCGCCTGAAGGCAGACCCGGCTCTTCGCGATTACACTACGACCGACCGTCAGCGGGAGATCTTCGACGCAGTTGTGAGCCATGGAGGGATGCGGCCGGCGGCAAGGGCTCTCGACGTCGCGTACAACAACGTTTTCCAGTGCATCACCGACCTTAAGACCAAGGCCGCGAGCCTGGGCTATGCACCCGGACACTGGGCCGCAGGCGTAGCGCCCGGTTACCGCATGGGGAAGGTGACGGTCCAGCGCAGCCCGGCCGGGGTCGAACGGGTATGGGAGCGGCAGCATCCCGAAGCGGTATCGCTAGAGGCGATCATCGATCGGTGTGAGGAGCGACTCAAGTCGTTCCAGCGGCTTAAGGCCCTCACGCCGCCGAAGCCCGTCACCGCGCCGCTGACCAACTTTCTCGGGCTGTTTGATCTTCATATCGGCGAGAAGATCAGCGCGGACGATCCGGCCGGATGCTGGGACATCGCAATCGCCAAGCGGACCATCGTGGACTGCTCGACACACGCGATCCTGACGGCGCCAAAGGCGAAGAGGCTGGTGTTGTGCTTCGGAGGAGACGCCGCGCACTACGACGGTCTTGAGCCAGTCACGCCCCGCAGCAAGCACGTCCTGCATTCGGATGGTGGCGACCCAGCACCCGTCTCTTGCTCCGTCGGACGACTATGCACTTAGCAAGGGCCTGATCAGTCGGCGCGGCTGCATGATGCTCACCTATCATGATGAATACGGCGAGGTGTCTCGCTGCACCACGCGGCCCGAGATGCTGGCGGCGTAGGTCAAATGTTGGACATTATGTCCACGCCTAAGCTCTCCGCTGAGCCGATCCTTCCATCCCCGACAATCTAGCCAGGAGGTCCGCCTATGGGCTGCGTGCTTTTCCCTATTGCCGTCGTGATCGGGCTTGGGTTCGCGCTGTTCTGGGCGGGTAGGGCGGCTATTCGGAGGCTGCTTGGTGGGTGAGAGCCTGGCCAGCATCTTGCATCGCGTAGGCGCTCTCGCATGCGTCGCAGGTCTGGCCACTGAGCGACCCATAGCCGCCGTTGCAGCAGTTGTTTCCGCAGCGTCCGCAGCGGACGGCTGGACCGCAAAGCGGACACTCAAACCAGCAATGCCCAAATGGGTTTTCCATACCCCGAGAATCGCACGCAGCGCTTTGAGTCACAAGGGTTTTCTGCTATGTTCGCAGACATGCAAAGCCGCCTGATTGGCGCTCTTCTGGCCCTGGCCGTCATCGTCGGCGGTCTGCTCGGCATCTACCTCTGGGGCCGCGCCGAGGGGGTGAAGGCGGACGCTAAGCGCACCGCGCCAATCATCGCCGGTATGAAGTCCGACGTGGCCCGCTGCGAGGCCAATGTGGACCGCCTGACGGCCTCCCTGGAGCAGCAGAACGCCGCCGTCGATGCACTGAAGGCCGATGCCGACGAGCGCACCCGCCGGGCCAACGAGGCTGTCAAGCAGGCCCAGCGGCAGGCCGCAGGCTATCGCGCCAAGATCGATCGCATCGCTCGCGCCCAAGGCGGCCCAGATCGCTGCGAGGCTGCGCGCGAGCTGATCGTCTCCAGTCTGTCGGAGGATCGCTGATGACCCCCGTTGAGATGTTCGGCGCGCTGCTGCTCGCCCACGCCCTGGCCGATTACCCGCTGCAAGGCGACTTCCTATCCAAGGCGAAGAACCGCACCGCTCCCATCCCCGGCGTGCCGTGGCAACAGGCCCTTGGCGCCCATGCCGTGATCCACGGCGGCTTCGTCGGGGCGATCACCGGCCTGTGGTGGCTCGGCGTCGCGGAGGCGGTAGCACACTGGCTGACCGACGACGCGAAGTGCCGGGGCCGCATCAGCTTCAACCAAGACCAGGCCATCCACATCGCCTGCAAGGTGCTCTGGGTCGCTATCGCCACAGGGGTTGGGTCATGAAGCACCTCGCCATCGCCCTGACCATGTTGCTCGCCGCTTGCTCTACGGCGCCCAAGGAACGGATCGTCACCAAGGAGGTGAAGGTTCCCGTCCCGGTCGCCTGCAAGGTCGATATCCCACCCACTCCAGCCTACGAAGGAGACACCATGGATCTGTCACAGGACATCTTTGGTTTGGTGAAGGGCCTTCTGATCGAGCGCGAACAGCGGAGGATCACCGAGGCCGACCTTCGCGCCCGTCTCGTAGGCTGCGCAGGCCATCCGCCCGATACGTAACCCCGAGGGCTACGTCATCCACCGGCAGCTAGGCTGACCGCAACCTGAGAACTTCGCGGCCCGCTCCGTTCATTCGGGGCGGGTCTTTTGTTCTGTAGGTGGCAGGTGTTCGAACGCCTCGCCGATTATCGGTTCTTGCCGCCTATTAGGTCGAGGCGCTCCACCATCAGGAGATAGCGCCGACCACCAATTTCAAGCGACATATCGGCGAACCCATCACCGCCACCGCTGTCAATCGAGGTGTCAGCATCAACGATGGTTTCAAGCCGTTCTCGCAATTCGTGGATGAGGCTAATGGGCACGTTGTCCCACTCAGCCGGAACGATATCGAGCATTGCTTTGGCGCGCTTTTCCATGCTGAGCAGAATCGCATGGGGCGACGCTCTCTGCGAGCAAAAACTCTTGCAGAGTCAATGCGCCGGGGTAGAATCATGGGGCTGCGGCGGCGGGGAAAGCAGACCCGTACGGGCGAACGTCTTGGTAGCCCATGGACTGGACAGCCACCGAACCCAAGCCGAGGTGGTATTGGAGCGCAGTAGCCTCAGTAGCGCGGGGCCCGCAGCATGTATCCGCTACGCCAGTAGGCTGGCACGTATCGAGTTTGGTCCGACGTAGCTCAGCAGATTGAGCGCCGCCGTATCTTCGGCGGAGGTCGTGGGTTCAAGTCCCACCTTCGGGCCAATACCAGGGGCGGCGTTTGGACTGGGGTTTCTCGGCAGGCGTCGTCCCTGGTTTAGTTTCCTTGCCCGGGAAGGCTGCGGCGGGGCTGGAAAGCTCCCTTGATCCGCCAAAGGATGAAGCCTAGGGGAACCGGGCTTCCCCCGCCGCAGCTACTCCCACTTCACCCTGCCGCCATCCCATCCATTGACCGACGGCGACCCTGGACCGCCACACCGCGAGCACCTGAACTTCAGATCGCGGATCGGACGGTTCGGGTAGTACGCGGCGAGCGCTGCAACGTCCTGCTCATGAAGCTGCCGGGTGATCCGGCACGGCTCGCACCCGACGACCAGGCTGTTCCGGCTTTCCAGCACCTGCGCAGCCGTCATGCGTCCGAGAAGGCGCGTTTCGTAGGAGAGGACTGAACCGGACGGCATGGCGCCAAGGAGAACACCGGCCGAACGCCGCGGCAACGGATTGTGCCGTAGGTGTGACGCAGCGCCTTCCAGCGCCTTCCGATGTTCTCCGGCCGTTTCTGGTCCTCAGATGCTCCAGCCCTTGCCTTTTCTAGGCGCTACGCCCTATGACGCAAGCGTTGCGGGTGTGGCGGAACTGGTAGACGCACTGGATTTAGGTTCCAGCGCCGCAAGGCGTGGAGGTTCGAGTCCTCTCGCCCGCACCATCTTGTTTCGCCTTATGGGCCGCGCTTGCGATCCTTGGCGCCTTTGCGCTTGGACTGGCGCGCGCGAAATGACATAAGAGCGCCCGCTGTCGCCGCCGCTTGTTCGGCGGCGCATACCTTTTCACCTCTAGGCGGACCTGCCGGCGCCAGCCCGCGCCGCACTCCGGAAGTTGAAGAATGTCGATGCAGATCGTTGAAAAGTCTGGCGAAGGCCTGAGCCGCGTCTATGGCGTGACCGTTCCCGTAGCGGACCTGAACGAGCGCCTCGAGGCGCGGATCGTCGAGATCACGCCGCAACTGAACATCAAGGGATTCCGTCCTGGCAAGGTGCCGCCGGCCCACGTCCGCCGCCTGCATGGCCGCGCGCTGATGGCCGAAGTGGTCGAGCAGACGATCTCGGAAACCACCCAGAAGGTGCTGGCGGACAACAATCTGCGCCCGGCGGCCGAGCCGGACCTTAAGCCGGAAGGCGACATCGCCCAGGTGATCGAAGGCAAGGCCGACCTCGCCTATGAACTGGCGGTCGAGATCATGCCGGAGTTCGAGCCGACCGACCTGAGCAAGATTTCGCTCAGCCGCCCGGTCTACGAGCCCACCGAGGCCGAGGTCGACGAAGCGGTCGAGGAGCTGGCCAAGCAGAACCGCACCTACGAGCCGCGCACCGGCAAGTCGCTGAAGGCCAAGGACGGCGACCAGGTGCTGATCGACTTCGTCGGCCGTATCGACGGCGAAGCCTTCCAGGGCGGCACGGCCGAGGACACCGAATTGGTGCTGGGCTCGGGTCAGTTCATCCCGGGCTTCGAAGACCAGCTGGTCGGCGCCAAGCCGGGTGACGAAGTCATCGTCAAGGTCGCGTTCCCCGCCGACTATCAAGCCGCCAACCTGGCCGGCAAGGACGCCGAGTTCACCACCACGGTGAAGGAAGTCCGCGCGCCGGTCGAAGCCAAGGCCGACGACGCCATGGCCGAGCGCCTGGGCATCGAGAGCCTGGAGAAGCTCAAGGAACTGCTGAAGTCGAACCTGGAGGCCCAGTACGCCGGCGCCTCTCGGTTCAAGCTGAAGCGCGCCCTGCTGGACGTGCTGGACGAGAAGCACGACTTCCCGCTGCCGCCGAAGATGGTGGAGGCCGAGTTCGGCGCGATCTGGCAGCAGGTTCAGGCCGACAAGGAGCGCGGCGGCCTGCCGCCGGAGGACGCCGAGAAGTCGGACGATCAGCTGCAGACCGAGTACCGCAAGATCGCCGAGCGCCGCGTGCGCCTGGGCCTTGTGCTGGCGGAGATCGGCCGCGCCAACAACGTCCAGGTCACCGACCAGGAGCTGCTGGACGCCATGCGTCAGGAAGCCATGCGCTATGGCCCGCAAGCGCAGCAGATTTTCGACATGTTCCGCCAGAACGCCAACATGCAGGCCCAGCTCCGTGCGCCGATCTTCGAGGACAAGGTCGTCGACCTGATCGTCGAGAAGGCGGCCGTGAAGGACGAGAAGGTCTCTAAGGACGAGCTCCTCAAGGAAGACGACATGCCGGAAGGCTACGGCGCCTAAGCACGGCGCCGTCCCTCTGCGGACCGATGAAATCCCTCCCGGCGACGGGAGGGATTTTCTTTAGGACTTAAGGTCACCTTGCGCTGGCCCCTTCGCCACGCGATATCGGAGGGGAACGCGGCTCTGCACGCAGAGTCGATCAATGAGAGAGGCATTCCTTTATGCGTGACCCGCAGATCACCGCGCTGAACCTCGTGCCGATGGTGGTGGAGCAGACCAGCCGCGGCGAGCGCGCCTTCGACATCTTCTCGCGCCTGCTCAAGGAACGGGTGATCTTCCTGAACGGCCCGGTGGAGGACGGCATGTCGGCGCTGATCTGCGCCCAGCTGCTGTATCTCGAAGCCGAGAACCCCAAGAAAGAGATCCAGATGTACATCAACTCCCCTGGCGGGGTGGTGACGTCCGGTCTCGCGATCTACGACACCATGCAATACATCCGCTCGCCGGTGGTCACGCTCTGCATGGGCATGGCCGCCTCGATGGGCTCGTTCCTGCTGATGGCGGGCGAGAAGGGCAACCGCATCGCCCTGCCGAACAGCCGGATTATGGTCCACCAGCCGTCGGGCGGATACTCGGGCAAGGCCTCGGACATCCAGCGCCACGCCGAGGACATCATCAAGACCAAGCGCCGTCTGAACGAGATCTACGCCAAGCACACCGGCCGCAGCTACGAAGAGGTCGAGGAAAAACTCGACACCGACACCTTCATGACCCCGGACGAGGCCAAGGAGTGGGGGCTGGTCGACCACGTGATCGAACGCCGCGCCGAAGACTAAGGGCCGCCCTGTGCCGAGCCACGTCCTGGTGGTCGGCGGCACAGGCATGCTTTCCGAGCTCTGCAAGGCGCTCGCCGGCGACGGCGGGCGCCTTTCGCTTTTGTCGCGCCGTGCCTCGGCGCTCGGCGGCTTTGACTGCGACTACCGTGACGAGACGTCCTTCGCCGCCGCCCTGGCTGCGGCCGTGGCGCGTAGCGGGCCGCCCGACCTGGCGGTGGCCTGGTTCCATACCCTGAAGATCGCCGCCCCGCGCCTCCTGGCTCAGGCGGTGAGGGGGCGGCTGTTCCAAGTCCTCGGCAGCGCTGTCGGCGATCCGGCTCATCCCGATCGCCTGGCCCGCGCCGCGAGCATTGCAGACGGCCTGCCGGACTGCGCCTTGCGCCAGGTCGTGCTGGGCTTCCGCCTGGAAGGCGGCCGTTCGCGCTGGCACACGGGCGGCGAGGTTTCAGCCGGAGTCCTGGACGCGATCGCCGCCGACCGGCCGCTGAGCCTGGTCGGGGTGCTGGAGCCGTGGTCGGCCCGGCCCGGCGCCTAATCCCCGGCGCGCCCCTGCCTAGGCAAGACGTCCGGCGACCACCTCCAGCAGCCGCGCGCGCCCGGCCTCAAGGGTCACGTCGATCCGCTCGAAATCCTTGCCCGCCGCGTCCCGCACGTCGGCGAACAGGCCGGCGGGATCCTCGTGGAAATGCAGGAAGGCCTTGGACTTCAGATAGAACACGCCGCGCTTCTTCTCGATCGGGCCGGGCAGGGCGCGCAGCTTGGCGAGCAGCGCTTCGAGCTGGTCCAGTGCGGCGTCGCCGGCGTGCTTCACAGCCTCAATCCTCGCGAGGATACTGCCCTGGCCTGGCCAGATAGTACTCGGCCGCGGGCAGGCCGTCCTGCGCCTCGACCGCGGCGTTGAAGACCCGTTCGTCGAACCCGCCGCGCTCGGCCCGCTTGGCGATCCGCCGGGCCTCGACCTCGTCCCAGGCGATGCCGTGGACCTCCGCCAGGGCGCGGGCGACCTCCAGCACGTCCGCCAACTCACCGGCGATCTCGGCGGGCGGCGCCTCGCGCACCTCGGCCGCTTCTTCCAGCAGCTTGTCCTTCAGGGCGTCCAGAAACTCGCCGTCGTCCAGCCGGCGTTCGAACACCGCCAGGCCCTGGGCGCGCATCATCGCGGGCAGGCGATCGCGGATCAGCTTACCGACCTTGAACCTCACGGCTTCTCCTGGAACACGCGGTAGCCCGGCTCCTCGGCGATGGCCAGCATCTCGGTGTCGCCGCTGGTGTCGCCATAGGCGGCGCGCAGGCGGACCTCCTCGCCGAACGCGGCCTGCAGCCGGCGCACCTTTTCCGGGCCGCGACAGTTCGGCGTGTCGAAGCCGCCGGTCGCGCGGTCACGCGCATCGAAGGTCAACTCGGTGCCGATCAGCATGTCGGCGCCCAGGCCGCGGGCGAAGGGCGCGACGATCATCTCGGGCGAGGCGGTGACGATCACCAGCTTGGCGTTGCGCTGGCCCCAGCGCCGCCAGGTGCGCACAGCGTCCGGCCGCAGCAGGCGGGGGGCCATCAGCTCGGCGAACGCCCTTGCGTCGGCTTCCAGACGCTCGCGCGAGACTCCGGCCAGGAACTCCCGCGTCGCCGCCGCCTTGATCCGTCCGCGGTCGCGGTGGCCCAGATAGGCGAGGGCGGCCGGCAGCAGCCGGATCATGCCGAGATTGTAGCGCAGGGGGCCGGCCCGCCATTTCAGGAAGGCGGTATAGCTGTCATGGGTGGTCAAGGTTCCGTCGAAGTCGAAGGCGACCACGCCGGCGTCCTGCACCTGCTCGTCCAAGCTTTCCATCTGCGAGCCGCCTATGCGCCGCAGTTGTCGTCTAGCCATCTATCCCCCAACGCGCCCCGAATGGCGACGCGTGAACTTATCCCCAGTGGATTTCGCCCCAGTGACGGCCGGCCAGGATGCGGCGAATTCGCCGGTCTTGCGCCGTTTCGACACAATCCCATCTAGGGATTCGGACATGCCCGCCATCGGGCGCCCCGCCGCCAAATGTCACTGAAGCGCGTCCAAGGCTTGTGATCGCGGCTCGGATCGGGGAATGTCAAGGATTAGACAACCCCGGGCACGTATCCTGCACTGATGGCGTCAGGGACGCCTCCCGGGCCAGCGACGGCTTAGACCTCGGTCGGCGTCGTCGAGAGAGTGAGAAACGACCATGACCAAGGCCGCGAGCGGAGACTCCAAGAGCACGCTGTATTGCTCTTTCTGCGGCAAGAGCCAGCACGAGGTCCGCAAGCTTATCGCGGGCCCGACGGTGTTCATCTGCGATGAATGCGTCGAGCTGTGCATGGACATCATTCGGGAAGAGCACAAGATTTCCTTCGTGAAATCAAAGGACGGCGTGCCGACCCCGAAGGAAATCCGCGAAGTTCTCGACGACTACGTGATCGGCCAGGACCACGCCAAGAAGGTCCTCTCGGTCGCCGTCCACAACCACTACAAGCGCCTGAACCACGCGACGAAGAACAACGACGTCGAGCTGGGCAAGGCCAACATCCTGCTCATCGGGCCGACCGGCACGGGTAAGACCCTGCTGGCTCAGACCCTCGCGCGAATCATCGACGTGCCGTTCACCGTGGCCGACGCCACGACGCTGACCGAAGCCGGCTATGTCGGCGAGGACGTCGAGAACATCATCCTGAAGCTGCTCCAGGCCGCCGACTACAATGTCGAGCGCGCCCAGCGCGGCATCGTCTACATCGACGAAGTCGACAAGATCAGCCGCAAGTCGGACAACCCCTCGATCACCCGCGACGTATCGGGCGAGGGCGTCCAGCAGGCGCTGCTGAAAATCATGGAAGGCACCGTGGCCTCCGTACCGCCGCAAGGCGGGCGCAAGCATCCCCAGCAGGAATTCCTGCAGGTCGACACCACCAACATCCTGTTCATTTGCGGCGGCGCCTTCGCCGGGCTTGAGAAGATCATCTCGGCGCGCGGCCAGGGCACCTCGATCGGTTTCGGCGCCAAGGTGTCGGACCCGGACGACCGCCGCACCGGCGAGATCTTCCGCCAGGTGGAGCCCGACGATCTGCTGCGCTTCGGCCTGATCCCGGAGTTCATCGGCCGCCTGCCGGTGATCGCAACCCTGGACGACCTGGACGACGCCGCCCTGGTCAAGATCCTGACCGAGCCGAAGAACGCCTTCGTCAAGCAGTACCAGCGCCTGTTCGACATGGAGAACGTCGGCCTGACCTTCACCGACGACGCCCTGATGGCGGTCGCTCGCAAGGCGATCCAGCGCAAGACCGGCGCCCGCGGCCTGCGGTCGATCCTCGAAGGCATCCTGCTCGACACCATGTACGAGCTCCCCACCTATGACGGCGTCGAGGAAGTCGTCGTCAACGCCGAGGTGGTCGAGGGCCGGGCCCAGCCGCTGGTCATCTACGCCGAGCGCCGCGACAAGGGCGGCGCGGCGTAAGGCCGGGCGGACAACCGACATGATCAAGGGCCCCGCGGACCAACGCCGCGGGGCCTTTTTCGTTCCGGGGCGGCCATGACTCATATCGCACCGTCCCCATGCGACCGCGGCCTGGTGGGCGCGGTCGATCCCGGCCAGGCCCGGCCCCGCGCGATGCTGGCCCTGGCCGGCGCGGTCGTCGGCTCCAGCCTGGCCTTCATCGACGGCTCGGCGGTCAATCTGGCCCTGCCGGTGATCCAGGCCCAGGTCGGGGGCGATGCGGCGGCGATCCAGTGGGTGATGAACGCCTACGCCCTGACCCTCGGGGCGCTTGTGCTGGCGGGCGGCGCGGCGGCTGACCGCTATGGCCGCCGGGCGGTGTTCGTCGTCGGAGTCTTGGTCTTCGCCGGCGCCTCGGCGCTCTGCGGCGCCGCCCCCCAACTGCCGCTGCTGATCATGGCCCGTGCGGTCCAAGGCCTGGGGGCGGCTTTGCTCGTGCCCGCCAGCCTGGCCTTGCTGGGCGCGGCCTTCGACGAAAAGCGGCGCGGCTGGGCGGTCGGCGTCTGGGCCGGCGCCAGCGGGCTGATGAGCGCCATCGGACCTGTTCTGGGCGGCTGGCTGGCCGAGTCGGTCTCGTGGCGCGCCGTCTTTCTGATCAACCTGCCCCTGGCCGCCCTGGCCATCGCCCTGATCCTGGCCGGCGCCCGCGAAAGCCGCGGCCAGGCCAGCGGTCCGGTCGACTGGCGCGGCGCGGCGCTGGCGACGCTGGGGCTGGCCGGAGTGGTCTGGAGCCTGACCGCGATCTCGACCGGCGGCGCTACGGCGCTGGCCTGGTCGGCCGGACTAGCAGGTCTGGGATGCCTCGCCTTGTTCGTGGCCTTCGAACGGCGGGTGGAGAGCCCGATGGTTCCGCTGTCGCTGTTCGCCTCGCGCACCTTTTCCGGCGTCAACGGCCTGACCCTGCTGCTTTATGCGGCGTTCGGCGGGGCGCTGTTCCTGCTGCCCTTCCAACTGATCCGGGCCCATGGCTATCCGGCCGCCATGGCGGGGGCGGCGCTTCTACCGTTGTCGGTCGGCCTGGCCGTGCTCTCGCCCGCGGCCGGCTGGCTGTCGGCCCGGCTGGGCGTGCGCGCCATGCTGATCGCTGGGCCGGTGCTGGTCGCCGCCGGCTTCGGCCTGCTCGGCTGGTACGCCTACGATCCCCGCTATTGGACCGGCGCTTTTCCCGGGCTCTGTTTGGTCGCGCTGGGCATGGGGGTCGCCGTCGCGCCGTTGACCGACGCCGTGTTGGGCTCGGTTCCTTCAGAGTTCGAGGGCGCGGCGTCGGGGATCAACAACGCCACGGCCCGGATTGGCGGCCTGCTGGCGGTCGCCCTGGCCGGCTTCGTCCTGGCTCCCGGGCAGACCGACGTGGACGCGCTGAGCGTGCGTTATCAGTGGGCCATGTTCGCCGCTGCGTTCGCCAGCCTTTTCGCGGCCCTGGTCGGCGGTCTGACCGTGTCTACTTCTTCGCCGCGGCCTTCGGCTTGAGCCGCTCCATCCAATCCAGAGTGCCCAGCCAATATCGGCCGGTGGCGGCCAGGAAGCCGTCGCGCTTGCGCGCCTCGATCCAACCGTTGACGAGGTTCAGGGCGTCGGCGTCCCCGCGCCGCACGGCGATGGCGTCAGCCGTCCGAGCCAGCGGCTCGCCCTCGACCAACTCATAGCGGTCGGGCGCCTTAACCGAGACTAGGCGCGGGATCGGGGCCTTGTAGGCGAGACCGGACACCGCCCCGGCGTCCAGGGCCCGCTCCGCCGCGATCAGATCGGGGAACATCTCGACGGTGGCGGACGGCAGGCGCGCGCGGACCAGATCGACGGCCGGCGTGCCGCGAACCGCGCCGATCACCACCTCGGGCCTGTCCAGGTCGGCGATCCGCGCCGAGCCCCTCCGGGCGACGATGGCCACGTCGCTTTCGCCGTACGGCGTCGTGAACCACGCCTGACGCAGCCGGTCGGGCTCTATGGCCAGCGAAGCGGCGACCAGATCGCAGTCGCCCTTGTTCAGTCGCGCCAGCGCCTCGCCGTAGCCGACGGGGACGAAGTTCGCGACCAGGCCAAAGTCCGAGGCTAGCCGCTCTCCGACGTCGACGTCATGTCCGATCCAACGGCCGGCGGGCGTCTTCAGGGCGTAGGGCGCGCCTTCGACGATGCAGATCCTCAGGTTTCCCCGCGCCGTGGCGTCGTCCAGGGCGCCGGCGGCCGCCGGTGAGGCCAGGGCCGACAGGCCCAGAAAGACGCCAGTCATTGCAACGTGTCGCATTCGGACCGCCTCGCTCTGCATCCGATCTCGATGAGAATTCCATTGTCGCCGGATGACAAGGCGTATTCTCAACAGAAGGTTGTTGGGGCTAGGCTCAGGACCCATTGATGTGATGCGCTCGATCTGATTCAGGCTCTGCAAGGAGATTGGATATGAGCGACCTGTATTGGCTGACGGACGAGCAGATGGAGCGGCTACGGCCGCACTTCCCCAAG
>NZ_JAYRSU010000041.1:0-10774 GCF_041919955.1 Phenylobacterium sp.
GCTCCTTGCAGCCTCACATGGGGATTTTAGTGTCAAGGCTGTCCGGCGACGGCCCATGTTCTGCATAGAGGGATTGGATCAACGGACAGCCTGGGTCCTGCCCCGCGTCGCAGGCCCGAACGGAGTCAGCCAGGACCCGCTCCATGCGCTTCAAGTCGGCGATCCGCGCTCGGACGTCTGTCAGGTGCGAAGCAGCGAGGGTTCTCACCTCGGCGCAAGAGGCTTGTCCTCCACCGGCAAGGCCCAGGAGGGCGCGCACCTCGTCTAGCGTAAAGCCCAGCTCGCGGGCCCGGCGTACGAAGCCGAGGCGGCCTACGTCTTCGCCGCCATAGCTGCGGTAGCGGCCGCGCCGCGGCGGAGCCGGCATCAGGCCGATCCGCTCGTAGTAGCGGATTGTCTCGATGTTGCACCCCGTGCGGCGTGAGAGTTCGCCGATCTGGATCGCCTGTTCAGCCATGGTCTGCAGCTCACGATTAGGGCTTGAGTCTGTAGTCGCTACAGATGGCATCATTTTCGGCGTTGGACCAGGAGGCGACCCTATGACTGCAACCAGCGGGCTTCGAGCCCGACCAGACGGACAGGGTCGGACGCCCGCCGAGACTGCCTTGAGCTGGGCGGCCGTCGCGGCTGGGGCCGGGGCGGTCTTCGCCTGGGCTGCGTGCTGTGTCCTGCCGATGTCGCTGGCCTTGGCCGGACTTGGCCTGGGCGGCCTGAGCTGGGTCGCCGGTCAGCGTACCTGGCTAACGCTCGCGGCGCTCGGCGTGATTGGCATGGGCTGGGTGCTGACCTGGCGCCGCGTCCGGATGTGCCGGCTCGACAGCGCCTGCGCTGCGCCATCGCGGCTCGGGATCGGCCTGCTCGGCGCGGCCACGGTGCTCGTCCTCCTCGCCCTCATCTGGCAGCCGATCATCGAGCCCTGGGCTCTGGCGCTGATCCGGAGCGCCCGCTGATGGACGCCGCGCAGATCCAGGCCCGCTCCACGCTCACCTGCCCGCACTGCGGCCACAAGGCGACCGAGACCATGCCGACCGACGCCTGCCAGTATTTCTACGACTGCCAGGGTTGTGGAACCGTCCTCAAGCCCAAGGCGGGCGACTGCTGCGTCTACTGCTCCTACGGCGACGTGCCCTGTCCGCCGATCCAGGAAGCGCACGCCATTGGCGAGTCGGCCGCCTGCTGTGGGGCGGGCGGAGCTGGATAGGCGCGGCCGCGCAGCCGGCGCTGATCTTTTCCGCCGGTATCCGAGTCTGAGCCCGCTCGTCCGACCGGGCCATCAAGGCCAGATCAACCTCACATTCGGTGGCCGCAGGATGCGACCGAACCAACTTCCCGCATTCGATGACGTTGGGGCTCAGGAGGACGGGACCATTCTTCATCTGCGGCTGGTTGAAGGCCACGGCTGCAATCGGTCCGCCCGCCTGGATCCGTCAGGACTGATCAGGCCCTGGGGATAGGGTTAAGTGGGCTCAGGCGGCCTGCATGACGGCCCCCTCGATCACCACGCCGCTGGTGACATACTTCCAGAAGGCCACCAGGAGTTTCCGCGCCAGGGCGACGATGGTGGTCTTGCGCATCCGGCCGCCGTTTCGCTGCACCCGCTCGAAGAACCATTGGCTGAGCGCCGAGCCGGGCTGATGCCGTGTCCAGAGCCAGGCCACCTGGATCATCGTCGTCCTCAGGCGCGGGTTCCCAGCCTTGGACACGCCCTGCTCGTGATCGATTGACCCGCTCTTCCAGGGGGTCGGCGCCAGTCCGGCGTAGGCCGCTACCTGCCTTCGATTGTCGAAATGGCGGTAGAGCGCCTCCGACCAGAGGATGGCGGCGATCTGCGAGCCGATGCCCTTCAACTGCGCCAACATCACCGCTGGCGTCGGGGTGGTGTCAGCCAACGGCTCAAGAAGCGCGTCGCGTTCGGCCTCGACGATCTTGAGTTGCTCCATCAGCAGCTCGATCCGATCGAGTTCGCGGCTGATCTGCGCCTTCAGTCGGGTCGGCAGTTCGCGTCCGTCTCCGGTTCGCAGGGCGCCCAGCTGCGCTCGCCGGCTCTTCAGCAGCGGGTCATAGTCGAAGATTCCCTGGGCGCAGAGCAGGCCCTTGATCCGGTTAGTGTGCTCGATCCGCTCGGCCAAAAGCGTCTTCCGTTCACGGCAGACACGCCTGCGGTCCTCCTCATCGGGCGTCGGCGGCCGGACCATGGAACACACGCGCGGCTCTCCCCGCTTGTACGCCAAGATCGTCCGCACCAGGGTTTCACCGTCGATCCGATCGGTCTTCGCCTGGCGCCGGCGACGAGAGGTGAGGATCGACGCCGCATCGACGACATGGCTCTCGATGCCCTCGCCCATGAGAACCCGATGGATCCAGAATCCATCTAGGCCAGCTTCCTGAATGGTGATGATCGGGAACAACCGATCCATGCGAGCGGCGGCCTTCTGTTGAAGCTGCGCGAACCGCGCCAAAAGGCCACCCACGTCGCCGGCCGAGACCGAATGCTTGGAGAGCTTTTCGCCTGCGCCTGGCGACAGCGAAGTGATCAGCCAAGTTGATCGGCTGAGTTCCAGCGAAACGAAGATCGCCCCGAGATCGGTGCGGATGGCGCTTTGGTCTTGGGGGTGGGCGTCGGGCATCAGGCGGTCTCCAGCAGGTGAATGGTACAGCGACCTCACTCTGCTGGTGGCCGAGCGGAGCGCTACCCCGCCCCATGGGATCTTCATTCTTGTTCCCGCGCGCTCGCGCGGGGGTGGGCTTAGGGCTCCGCCCTCGGCGCGCTTCAACGCCGCTTCCGCCCAGCTTCGGCCCCCTCGCAGGGCGAAACAGGAGCGCAGGGCCGCCAGGGGCACTGCAGCCGGTTCCCCGCGAAGCGGCGTCTCCGCTTGCACACCCGGTCTCGCCGACGGGCAGGGCGCCAGGCGCGCCATGCGCCTGCCACCCTGATCCAAAAGGAGGTCGTGATGACCCAGCAAGACCAAGACCAGATCGTCTCGGGCGCGGAAATCGAAATTCCCCTCAACAGGCTCAAGAAGTCGCCGCGCAATGTGCGCAAGACCCCGCACAGCGCCGAAGCCATCGAGGCGCTGGCCGCCAGCATCGGCGCCAAGAAGATGTTGCAGAAGCCGGTGGTCGAGCCTGAGCGCGACGAGGCGGGCGCGATGACCGGCTTCTGGCTGGTGACCATCGGAGAGGGACGCCGCTTGGCGCTCGAACTGCTGGCGCGCCGAAAGGCCATCAAGAAGACCCATCCTGTTTCCTGCATGATCGAGATCGAACTCGATCCGCAGGAAATCAGCCTCGATGAGAACGTCACCCGCTCCGCCATGCATCCGGCCGATCAGTTCGAGGCGTTCCGCGACCTGCACGAACGCAAGGGCTGGAGCGCCGAGGAGATCGCCGCCCGCTTCGGCGTCGGCGCGCAGCTGGTCCGCCAGCGGCTGCGCCTCGCCAATCTTAGTCCCCGGCTGATCGATCTCTACCGCGCCGAGGACCTTGGCCTTGACCAGCTGATGGCGTTTGCGGTCACCGACGACCACGCGCGGCAGGAACAGGTCTACGAGCAGCTCTCCTACAACCGCTCGGCCGCCTATATCCGCGCGGCCCTCACCACCGCCAAGATCGCAGCCAGCGACCGGCGGGCGCAGTTCGTCGGCGTCGAGGCCTATTGTGAGGCGGGCGGCCCGCTGACCCGCGATCTCTTCACCGACGACCAGGGCGGCTGGCTTGACGACGTGGTCCTGCTCGACGCGTTGGTCATGGAAAAGCTGACCTCGCTCGCCGAAGACCTGCGCGCCGGCGAGGGCTGGAAGTGGGGCGAGGCGCATCTGGACTACCCGACCGGACACGGCTTTGCGCGAGTCTATCCTCATTATGTCGAACGCGGCGAAGCAGACGCAGCGCAGATCGCCGCCCTGTCGGCGGAGTATGACGGACTGGTGGAGCGCTACGCCGAACTGGACGAGTTGCCGCCCGAGACCGAGGCGCGGCTGAGGGAGATCGATGCGGCGTTGGAGGCCTTCGGCGAGGGCTACGCCTACGATGCAGACGAGACCGCTCGCGGCGGTCTCTTCGTCATGCTCGGCCACGATGGTCAGGCGCGGATCGAGCGCGGCTTCATTCGTCCCGAGGATGCTGCGCCTGAACCGGAGGCCGAGGAGGCCGCGCCCGACGATGCGGATGCAGCCGAAGACTCCGACGACGAGGACGGGGCCGCTGGGGCGCATTTGCCCGACCGGCTGGTGGCCGAACTCACCGCCTATCGCACCGCTTCACTACGCGATGTGCTCGCCGAACATCCGGACGTCGCCATGCTGGGGCTTGTCCATGCCCTGGTGCTGCGGACCTTCTTTCCCAGTGCGCAGGCGACCTGCCTGGACCTGCGCTGCGCCTCCCGCAACCTCGATGCGGACGCGACCGGGATCGACGATGGAGCGGCGCAGCGCCGCATCGCCGCGCGGCACGAGGCCTGGGCGCGGCAGATGCCGGACGAACCGGCGTCGGCCTGGGATTTCGTGGTCGGCCTGGACAGCGACAGCCGCGCCAGCCTGCTCGCCCATTGCGTCAGCCTGACCGCCGACGCGGTGCGCGGCTGGCAAGGGCGCGGCGCCGCGCTCGCCCACGCCGATGCGCTGGCGCGGGCGACCGGGCTCTCCATCGGCGGCGACTGGAAACCTGACGCGCGGCGCTATCTCAGTCGCGTGACCAAGGCCCGCATCCTGGAAGCGGTCGCCGAGGCGGCGGGCGGCGAGGCCGCGCAGCGCCTTACCGACCTACGCAAGGGAGACCTCATCGAGGCCGCCGAACCGCTGGTCTTACAGGCCGGTTGGTTGCCGGTCCTGCTGAGACCCTGCCAAGCCTCAGGCGGCGACGAGGCGGCGCAGAACCTCGCCGCCTAGACTACAGACCTGCACGTCGAGCGCCGCCCCTGGACCTTCGGTGCGGCGCATCGGCCGCTTTGCAGGCGCTGTCTTCCCGACTTTAGTCGGCGTCGACCAGCGAGGCGGGGAGGGGCGGCCGGGCGCCCGATCTGCGGCCCGAGCGCGCAGGCGCGCGGCTGGCCATCTTCCGAGCCGCCTGCCGCTCAAGGCCGCCGATGCGTTCGGGGCCAATCTGCAATCCGTCCGCCGGGCCGGCGCCGACGCTGAGGCGCCTCGCGGATCAGACCTTCGCCCGGCGCCTGGCCGACCTCCCGAACCTGGCGAAGGCGCCAAGCGGGGCTCACCGAATGTCTGCGTAGCGCAAGAGCCGCGCGGCGCGGGCCTCGTGGCGTGATCGGGCCGAGGCGTAGCGGCGCCTGCAACGGCTCTGGACGGCTTCTTTCCCCTGCCGCCTGCGGCGTCATTCCTCGCGCTACAAACAAGCCCTCCGTCGCCGTCCTCCGCTGCGCTGCGGGCCGATCGGCTGCAGGCCCCGCCAAGTCCCGGCCTGGGATCGCCATCGAGGTCGCGATCGGCGCGGCCGAACGCACGGAGACATCCCATGGCCACCATCGGCGCATTCGCCAAGTTCGAGGACGGCTCGATCCACGGCGACATCAAGACCCTCACCCTCAATGTCAAAGCGGCCGTGTTCCGGCCCGCCGAGAAGGATAACGACAAGGCCCCCGACTACCGCATCTTCGCCGGCCAGACCGAGTTTGGGGCCGCCTGGAAGAAGACCAGCCGCGAGAACCGCGACTACCTCTCGGTCAAGCTGGACGACCCGAGCTTCGCGTCGCCCATCTACGCCTCCCTGGTCGACGCCGATGACGGCTACGCCCTGATCTGGTCGCGCAGCCGCGCCGCGGACTGAACCTCGCGCCGCCGCCCCGGACGCGCCGGGGCGGCGGCTCTTCCTACAACCTGAACTCTGGAGGCCGCCATGTCGCGCCCCAACCCCGCCGTGCGTCCGAAAGGCCCGCGGCAAGACCTCTACGCCCGCGTCACCGACGCCATCGTCGCCGACCTGCAGCGCGGCGTGCGGCCCTGGACCAAGCCCTGGTCGGCCGACCATATGGCTGGCCGCATCTGCCGCCCCCTGCGCTCGACGGGGGAACCCTATAGCGGGATCAATGTGCTGCTGCTGTGGGCGCAGTCAGTGGCCTGCGGCTACGCTGCGCCGATCTGGATCACGTTTCGCCAAGCGCTTGCCCTTGGCGGCGCCGTGCGACGGGGCGAGAAAGGCTCCACCGTCGTCTACGCCAACCGCGTCTCGCGCACCGAACGGGACGCCAGCGGCGAGGAAGTCGAGTTTCAGTTCCCGTTCCTGAAGGCCTACACGGTGTTCAACGTCGAACAGGTCGAGGGTCTGCCGGCGCACTTCTACGCCCTGGCGCAGCCGCAACTCGATCGGCTGCAGCGGATCGGTCCCGCCGAAGCCTTCTTCGCCGCCTTGCGTGCGGACATCCGGCACGGCGGCGCCATGGCCTATTACGCGGTCGGTAGCGATCACGTGCAACTGCCGCCCTTCGAGGCGTTCGACGATCCCGAAAGCTATTATGCGACCCTGGCGCACGAAATGACGCACTGGACGCGGCATCCGACCCGCCTCGACCGCGACTTCGGCCGCCAGCGGTTCGGGGACGAAGGCTATGCCCGCGAGGAGCTCGTCGCCGAACTCGGAGCGGCTTTCCTCTGCGCGGATCTTGGTCTCGAACTGACGCCGCGAGAGGATCACGCCGCCTATCTTGGTCATTGGCTTGAGGTGCTGAAGGCCCAGCCGCGGTTCCTGTTCACGGCAGCCGCGCATGCCCAGAAGGCCTGCGACTACCTGCACGCGAAACAGCCGCGGAGCTGAGCTTGCGCGCCCCCGCGCCGCCGTTCGGGCGCGGGGGCGTCGCAGCGCATCGGATGTGGGTTTGGGGGCGCATCGCCTTCGCCATCCCGGGTTGATTCGGCGTCGGCGAGGCTTGTCGGACGCCGGGTGATCGTCAGACCGGCGCGACCTCAACCTCTACGGAGCGCCATGATGTCCGACGTCCACGCCCCCCTGCCGCCGCGACTGCTGCGTACGCCTGAAGCGGCCCGTTACCTCGGCCTGTCCGGCCGAACCCTCGAGAAGCATCGCACCTTTGGCACCGGCCCCGCCTACAAGAAAATCGGCGGCCGCGTCGTCTATGCGATGGGCGACCTGCAGGCTTGGGCCGATCGCGGGTCACGCATTTCCACCAACGACCCTGGCGCAGGCCTGGTGCGGCCGGCTAGGCGCCCGAGCGGCGCTTTCGACGGCCCCCGGCCGTGATGCACGCGCGTCAGGCGCGGCGGCCGCGCCGCACGGCGCTCGCCGTGCTTGGCGCGTTCGGCCTCGCAGTCGCACTCGCGCCAGCAGGCCTGCGTGGTCCACCGCGTCTGGTCTGGAACGTCACGGCGAGCGCGCCGGAGGGGCTCTACTGGGTGGACGCCGGCCGCATGCCAGGTGTCGGGGAATGGGCCGCGGTGGCGCCGCCAGCGCACCTTGCCGCCTGGCTCGCGACCCGCGGCTACGCCCCACGCGGCGTGTTGCTGATCAAGCAGGTCGCCGCCGCGCCGCCCCAGCAGGTCTGCCGCCTCGGCGACATCATTCTCGTCGATCAGGTCCAGCTGGCGAGCGCGCTCGCCATCGACCATGCCGGCCGGCCGCTCCCGGCATGGCGCGGCTGCCGGCGGCTCGCGGACGACGAAGTCTTCCTGCTCAACTCGGACACGCGGTCTCTGGACGGCCGATACTTCGGCCCTGTCGCGCGCGTCACGGTGGTCGGCCGCGCAAGGCCGATCGCCGGCGCGAGGCGGCCCGATGCTTAGGGGAACGCTGGCGGCGACGCTGCTGGCGGTGTTGCTGTGCAGCAGGCCAGCCCTCGCGGACGACCACGCCGCGTTCGTGCAGGAAGCTGCCGCGCGGTTCGCGATCCCGGAGCGCTGGATCTGGGCGGTGATGCGCGCCGAGAGCGCCTTCGATACACGGGCGGTGTCGCGCGCGGGCGCCATGGGACTGATGCAGGTGATGCCGCAGACCTATGAGGAGCTGCGCCGACGATATGGCCTCGGCGCCGATCCATTCGCTCCGCGAGACAACATCCTGGCCGGCGCCGCCTACCTGCGCGAGATGCATGATCGGTTCGGTGCGGCGGGCTTTCTCGCCGCCTACAACGCCGGGCCAGCCCGCTACGAGGCCTATCTGGCCGGCAGGCCATTGCCGGCGGAGACCCGCGCCTATGTCGCTGCGATTGCGCCGAAGATCCTGGCGACCGCTGGCTCCAGCTCCGCGCTCCAGGCCCCGCGTCCGACACTATTCGTGGCGCCCGAGACCGCGGCCCGGGGACTCTTCGTCACTCCCGCTGCGGTGGGTGAGGCCAGGCCATGAGCGTCCTTATGATGGGCCTGCAGATGGGGGAGGGGCTGCCTTTTCGAGGGTGGAGGGGATGGCAGGATAAAAGCCGCGATGTGCGGCGGGGTGTGGGACGAAAAATATTCCGTGATTACAAAGGTCAGGCGCGATGTGTGAACGTCAGGCGCAGCCTGCGGAGTTGCTGTATGCCTGGCCTGGCAACCGCCAAGCGCACCTCGCAGGTCGGCCGATGACGCGGGGCGAGGACTTCGAGGTTCGGCCAGGTCGCATCGGTGACCGGCGCAGCCGCGGGCGCCGAACCTTCGTCGGCGAGGCGTTGGCCGCGGCGCAACGGGCCGGCGGGCTCGCCGTCTCCCGATCACCCGCAAGGGGCGCCTTCGGTCGAGGGCGGGCGGCGAGCCTGGCCGCTTCGCGCGGCGTGGATCCGACGCTGCGCCGCGCAGTGGTGAAGGCAAGGGTGGTGCGGGCCGGACGGCGCGGCGGCGGGCTTGGCCTGCATCTGAAGTATCTGCAGCGCGAGGGGGTCGCAAAGGATGACACGCCGGGCGTGATGTTCGATGCGGCGGGCGAGCGAGCCGACGCATCGGCCTTCGCTGAACGGTGCGCCGACGACCGCCACCACTTCCGCTTCATCGTCTCACCAGATGATGGCGAGCAACTCGCCGACCTGCGCGCCTATGCCCGCGACCTGATGGGACAGGCTGAGATGGATCTCGGCACTCGGCTCGACTGGATAGCAATCGACCACTGGAACACCGGCCATCCGCACCTCCACATCCTGGTGCGCGGACGCGCGGACGACGGAAGCGACCTGGTCATCAGCCGCGACTACATCAGCCGCGGTCTGCGGGCGCGCGCCGGCGAGCTGATCCAGATGGAGCTAGGACCCCGCAACGCGCTGGAGGTTTCCGCGCAGCTCGAACGTCAGACCGGCGCCGAGCGCTGGACGGAGCTCGACCGGCGACTGCAGCGACTGGCGGGCGGCCAGGGGATCGCCGACCTGAGGCCCTCCGGCGGCGAGCGGCGCGATGCTCTGCACCAGGCGCTGATTGCGCGGGCGCGCCGGTTGGAGGCGATGGGCCTGGCGCAATCGGCCGGCCGCGGGCGCTGGCGACTGCAGCCCCAGGCGAAAGCCACCCTGGAGGCGCTGGGCCGCGAGGGCGACGTCATCGCCCGGTTGCATGCGGTGATGCGCGGCCAGGACCGCCCAGCCCATCCAGCCGACTTCGCCTTGGCGAGCACTGAGGTGGTCGGGCGTCTGGCGGCTCGCGGCCATGACGATGAATTGGCCGGTACAGCCTTCGCGGTTGTCGAAGGCGTGGACGGCAAACTGCATCACCTCGCCCTGCGCGACCTGGCCGACGCGTCCGATGCCCCGATCGGGGCTGTGGTGGAGCTGCGAGCGCTGGAGAGCGGCCGCCAAGTGCTGAACGTGCGCTCGGACCTGGACCTGGCCGCCCAGATTGAAGCCCCCGGCGCTACATGGCTCGATCGCCGGCTCCTCGACCGCACGGGTCAGCGGGCGGCCGAGCGGGGCTTTGGTCAGGACGTTCGCGCGGCCATGGCGGCGCGGGCTGAGCATCTGGTTGGCGCGGGACTCGCCCGCCGACGCGGGGCGCAGGTGCTCTTCGCCCGCGATCTACTGGCGACCCTTCGCGCTCGCGATCTGCAATCGGCGACCGCGGCCGTGGCCGCCGAGACGGGTAGGCGCGAAGCGCCCGCGTCGGTGGGCGAGCCGGTCGAGGGCGTCTATCGAAGCCGCCTCGACCTGGCTTCGGGGCGCTTCGCGGTCATCGAAGGCGCACTCGGCTTCCAGCTCGTTCCTTGGCGCGCCGATCTCGATGCGCGGCTGGGCCGGCATGTAGCCGGCGTGATGGGCGAGAACGGGCGGGTCGAATGGAGCTTCGCCCGCCGCCCGACCCTGCAGATCTGAGGAGGACTGCGATGTCTGGCACAAAGGTGATGTGGGCCCAGCTGACGGTCGTGCTGTCGCTAGTGCTTGCGGCGATCTGGGCCGCGACCCAGTGGTGCGCCTGGCGCCTTGGGTTCCAGCCGCAGTTGGGCGATCCGCTGGCGGTCCATGCGGGCCTGCCGCTCTATCCGCCTTATGCCTTCTTCTGGTGGTGGTTCGCGTTCGACGCCTATGCGCCGCGGGTGTTCCTGGAAGGCGCCGGGATCATTTCGGCGGGCGCCGCTGCGGCCGTGATCGCCTCGATGCTCATGTCGGTGTGGCGCGCCCGCGAAAGCCGCAACGTCACCACCTATGGCTCGGCGCGCTGGGCCGGGCGGCGGGAGATCGCGCGCGCGGGTCTGCTGGGCGACGCCGGCGTGGTGTTAGGCAAGGTGCGCGAGGGCTATCTGCGCCACGACGGTCCCGAGCACGTGCTGTGCTTTGCGCCGACCCGCAGCGGCAAGGGGGTCGGCCTGGTCGTCCCAACCCTGCTGACCTGGCCAGACTCGCTCATCGTCCACGACATCAAAG
>NZ_JAYRSU010000042.1:0-9941 GCF_041919955.1 Phenylobacterium sp.
GGACTTCCTTGATCACGTTGATCTTCTTGTCGCCGCCGGCGGTCAGAACAACGGTGAACTCGGTTTGCTCTTCGGCAGCTTCGGCCGGGGCGGCGGCGCCACCGGCGACGGCGGCGACGGCGACCGGAGCGGCGGCCGAGACGCCCCACTTTTCTTCCAGCAGCTTCGAGAGTTCAGCGGCTTCCAGAACGGTCAGGGCCGACAGTTCTTCGACGATCTTTTCAAGCTTCGACATGGTGTGTCCTTAGGGGAATAGAGGTTGTGTTCGGGAATGACGATCAGGCGGCGTCTTTGGCGGCGTAGGCGCCCATGACGCGAGCCAGCTGACCGGCCGGAGCCTGCAGAACGCCGGCGACCTTGGTGGCCGGGGCTTGCAGAAGGCCGATGATCTTGCCGCGGAGCTGGTCCAGCGACGGCAGGGTCGCAAGGGCGGCGACGCCCTTCTGGTCCAGAACCTCGGCACCCATGAACCCGCCGACGATGGCGAACTTGTCGTTCCCCTTGGCGTATTCAGAGGTGATCTTGGCGGCGGTGACGGGGTCCGACGCATAGGCGATGGCGACCGGGCCGGTGAACAGGGCGTCGCCCGCTTCACCGATCGAGCCGTCCAGGGCCTTCTGGGCCAGAGTGTTCTTCACCACCTTCAGCGCCGCGCCTTCCTTGCGGAGGCGGAGGCGAAGATCAGTCATTTCCGCAACGGTCAGACCCAGGTTGTGGGTCACGACCACGGCGCCGGCGTCGGCGAAGACGCTTTTCAGCGACTCGATCGACTCCTGCTTTTGAGCGCGGTCCATTGCGGTCTCCATACTCAAGCTAGGCCGCCGGACGATTCCAGCGACCAGACGCGACATGCGCGGGCGAGCCCGCACGCGGCGCGCTAAAGCCTGTCCTTTTCGGAGAAGTCGCAGGTCACGCGCCCATCGAAGCCGATGGCCGGCGGAACCTCATCTTCCCGTCTCCCCATGGCCGAGGAAGGGCTCTTCCTCGTGTTATGGCGCCCAGGCGGCCCCTGGGTCCCCACGGTTCTTGGACAGGAGCGGAAGAGCGAGCCCTTCCGTCCAACGCCGCCCCTGACGGAACGACGAAACTCTAGAAGGCGCGGCCTTTACACGGATTGGGCCGGAAAGACAACCGTGTCACCCCGCCCTTGGCCGCGTCGCGATTACGGCCGTCGTCAGCATGACCGCATAGCACCAGAGCACGAAGGCCCCGAACAGCGCCGCGTGGTCGGCGGGGAAGTTCGGCAGCATGTGGGTGAAGAAGACCGTCACCCCGGCGTCGAGCACCATCTGAGGCGCGACGAAACAGACCAGCGCCGGCAGCCGGTGGCGTTGCTCGATCTTGCGCAGGAAGAGCAGCGTGGCGGCCACCAGCCCGGTCCCCGAGACCAGGCCGCTGATCAGCAGGGTCCAGGCCGGGCGATCCACCCAGGCGCTGGGCAACAGGCGCAGGATCAGGGTCGAGACAGCCCAGACGAACGTGCCGCGCGCCCCGAACCAGGCATAGAGGTGAAGCGCGCCCTTGCTTTGCGCCTCGACGGCGTCCTCGGTCGCCAGTTCGGTCAGATGCCTGCCGCTTCCCGCCACGCGCCGCCTCTCAATTGTACAGCGGCTCGAAGCTGAAGACCCAGGGCGTGTCGGTATCGACGCCGACCTTCACGGCCTTCAGTTCAGGCGCTCCGTAGACCTGTAGCCGCGTGATGTTGGCATAGCGTGGAGCCTTCGCCTCCCCCTGGCTGATCATGAATGGACGATCGACCAGAAAGTCGTGGAAGTCGCCGTTCACCACCAGCACCGGTTTGCCGAACTGTTCGGCCAGGTCGCGGATCGCCAGGGCGACGAAGTAATACGGCCCCTCGTTCCCGCCGCGCAGTTCCTTGCCCGAGAACTCGTCGCCATGTCCGTCGACGAATAGCGAAGCCTGGAGCGAGATCACCACGGCCTTGGCCTTGACGGCCTTGGCCTCGGCGAAGGTCGCCTTGATCCAGTCGACATTGGCTCGGTTGCGCGCGATCGCCTCGGCCGCGCGCGCCTCGTTCTGAATCAGGAAGCCGTTTCCCGAGCCGGGGACGCTGATCGTAGCGAACACCACCCCGCCTTTCTCCCAACGGGTGTTCTCCGCCGTATCTTTGAAGGTCGAGACATCGGGCTGGCGCACCAGCGTCATGGTCTTGCCGCCGACGCTCTGGGGCTTGGCGAAGAACACCTTACGGATCAGCGCCAGGCTGCCGATCGGATCGTCGTAGCCGGCGCTGGTCATGCCCGCGTCCAGGCCGCGCAGCGGCGTCAGCAGGGCAAGGTCCGCAGGCGTCGCCTTCTTCGCCACATAGCGGGAATAGGCCTCCAGGACGTCGGCCTTGCGGCAGTCCGCCCACTCGTTGTCGCCCGGCGTATAGACGACCGGGTGATCGTACTTGGCGAACCAGTCGAGGATCGAGCGGTGCTGCGCCTCGGTGCAGGGCAAAGCCCCCCAGGTGTCGCCGACATGGATCGTGAAGGCGGGACGGGCCTTGTTGATCCGCGCGATCAGCGCCTCGTAGACCGGGTAGTCGACACTCGGATTATAGGCGGTGTCGCCGATCGCGACGAAGTCGAAGCGTTCCGCCCGGGCCGCGCCGCCCAGCGCCAAAGCCGCGCCGACCGCCAGGACCCCGCCCCACAGACGCAAAGCCATCGTCCCCTCCCCTTGTTCTCGACCTTGGGTGGAGCTTAGCCGCGGCGCCACGGAAGGAAAGCCTCAGCCGCTCCAGGCGGCTGCGCGCTTTTCCATCCATGCCTTCACGCCCTCCTTGTAGTCGGGATCCTTGATCATGATCTCCAGCAGCCGCTCGGCCTCGTTGACCGCGCTCGCCGCATCGCGGTGAAGGTCGCGATAGACTTGGCGCTTGGTCTCACGCGCCGAACCGGGGGCCACGCTGTCGGCCAGCTTGCGGGCGTAGTCCATCACCGCCGGCATCAGTTCCTCAGGCTCGACCAGCTCGTTCAGGAACCCCATGCGGTCGGCCTCATGCGCGGTGAATACCCGGCTGGACAGCAGGATGTCGTTGGCGTGGGTCAGACCGACGATCCGCGGCAGCACCCACGACAAGCCGAACTCAGCCGGGAAGTTGAAGCGACCGTGCGCGGCCGTGAACTTCGCCCCCTTGGCCGCGAAGCGCAGGTCAGCGAAGGCGGCCAGCACTAGGCCGATCCCGGCCGCCGGGCCATTGATCGCCGCAATCACCGGCTTGCCGATCCCGAAGTGATAGGCGAAGGCCGCATCGAACCGCTCATCGACGCCGAAGCCAGGCGTGGCGATGTCCTCGGCCGTGCCGGGATCGTAGCGCCCCTTCTCGGAATGGCCTTCCAGGGCGCCCAGGTCGGCGCCGGCGCAGAACGCCTGCCCCTCCGGATCGCCGGTGACGACGATCACCCGCACGTCGCGATCTGCGTCGGCCTGCTGCAGGATCCAGCGATATTCGGTGTGCATCCGCCCGGTCCAGGCGTTGCGCCGCTTGGGCCGCGACAGTGTCGCCACGGCGATGCCGTCCGCGACCTCATAGCGGGTGGTCTTTAGCTCCATGCCGCGCCCTCCTTGCATCAGCCATAAGACCCCCTTCGCGCGCAAAGAAAAAGGGAGCGGCCTTGCGGGCCGCTCCCTTCGAGCTCTTGCGAGTTCGGGTGGCGCTTAGGCGCCGACCGAGCTCGTATCCACCTTGAAGCCCGGCCCCATCGTCGACGACAGGCTGATCTTCTTGATGTAGGTGCCCTTGGCGCCCGACGGCTTGGCCTTGTTCAGCGCGTCCACCAGAGCGCGGACGTTGACGAGCAGGGCTTCTTCCGAGAACGAGGCCTTACCGATGCCGGCATGAATGATGCCGGTCTTTTCGGTGCGGAACTCGATGGCGCCGCCCTTGGCGTCCTTCACGGCTTGGCCGACGTTGGGGGTCACGGTGCCGACGCGCGGGTTCGGCATCAGGCCGCGCGGGCCCAGCACCTTACCCAGACGGCCGACCAGGGCCATCATGTCCGGGGTCGCGATCACGCGGTCGAAGTCCATGAAGCCGCCTTGGATGCGCTCCACCAGCTCTTCGGCGCCGACGATATCGGCCCCGGCGGCGGTGGCTTCGGCGGCCTTGGCGTCCTTGGCGATGACGGCGACGCGGACGTCGCGGCCGGTGCCGGACGGCAGCGAGACCACGCCGCGGACCTGCTGGTCGGCGTGACGCGGGTCGACGCCCAGGTTCACGGCGATTTCGATCGACTCGTCGAACTTGGCCTTGGCGTTGGCCTTGACCAGGGCGACGGCGGCTTCGACGGCGTGGGTGGCGTTGCGGTCGCCGGTCCAGGCCTGGATGCGCTTGGGTTGCTTAGCCATGTCTTAGGCCTCCACGATTTCGAGGCCCATCGAGCGCGCGGAGCCCTCGATGATCTTGGCGGCGGCTTCAACGTCGTTCGCGTTGAGGTCCTTCATCTTCTTCTCGGCAATTTCGCGCAGTTGGGTGCGCGAGATCGAGCCGGCCTTTTCGCGGCCCGGTGCCTTCGAGCCCGACTTCAGGTTCAGCGCTTGCTTGATGAAGTGCGTCGCCGGCGGGGTCTTGGTGATGAAGGTGAAGGACTTGTCCTGGTAGACCGTGATCACGGTCGGCAGCGGGGTGCCCTTCGGCTCCTTCTCGGTGCGGGCGTTGAACTCCTTGCAGAAGCCCATGATGTTGACGCCGCGCTGACCCAGCGCCGGGCCGATCGGCGGCGACGGGGTGGCGGAGCCGGCCGGCACCTGCAGTTTGATATAGCCCAGAATCTTCTTGGCCATGGTTTCTCCTCGTGACCGGAAGATCCGGTCGGTTGAGCCGTGGTGCGGGGTCGGATGGCCTCCCCTCCCACGGATTTCACTCGCGCAAGCGCAAGGCGGCCCCTCGGACCGAAGCGCGGGCTACTAGCAGACGGGGCCGACTGAGACAACCGTCTGGGGCCGCGGCAAAGAAAAAGGCCCCGGCCGGAAGCTGGGGCCCTTTTCGATGTTCCGACGTCGCCGGCCGTCAGGCCAGCTTTTCGACC
Source organism: Phenylobacterium sp. (assembly GCF_041919955.1). Classification (GTDB taxonomy): domain Bacteria; phylum Pseudomonadota; class Alphaproteobacteria; order Caulobacterales; family Caulobacteraceae; genus Phenylobacterium. The sequence goes on from NZ_JAYRSU010000042.1 coordinate 5,037, forward strand.
TGGCCGTATTCGAGCTCGACCGGCGTGGCGCGGCCGAAGATGGAGACGGTGACGCGCAGGCGGGCCCGTTCTTCGTCGACCGCCTCGACCGAGCCGTTGAAGCTCGCGAACGGACCGTCGGTGACGCGGACCTGCTCGCCGATCTCGAACGAGATCGTCGGCTTCGGACGCTCCACGCCCTCTTCGATGGCGCCGATGATACGCGCGACTTCACGCTCCGAAACCGGCATGGGCTTGGAGCCCGAACCGAGGAAGCCCGTCACCTTCGGGGTGTTCTTGATGAGGTGGTAGGCCTCGTCGGTCAGCTCCATCTTCACCAGCACGTAGCCGGGGAAGAACTTGCGCTCGGCGTTGACCTTCCGGCCGCGGCGGATTTCGACGACGTCCTCTGTCGGCACCAGGATGTCGGAGAAGTTCTCTTCCAGACCCTGGCTCTTGGCCTGCTCGCGGATCGACTCGGCCACCTTCTTCTCGAAGTTCGAGTAGGCGTGGACGATGTACCACTTGTGGCGGGGGTTCGGGGCGGTGGGGGTTTCGGCGTTCATATCTCTTATCAGCCCCCGTTCGCGAGCTTCAGCAGCAGGTTCATGCCCAGGCCCAGGCCGAAGTCCACGGCCAGGAAGAACAGCGAGGCGATGACGACCATGATCCCGACCATGACGGTGGTGATCCAGGTCTCCTTGCGCGTCGTCCAGGTGATCTTGCGAGCCTCGGCGCGAACTTCGCGGGCGAACTGGGCGGGGCTGGTCCGCTTCTTGGCGGGCGCAGCCTGCGCCAGGGCCGAGGCCGGGGCGATCGCCGCGGCCGTCTTGGCGGCGCGGGTCTTCATCGCTTGCGGGGTCGAACCCGGTTTCCTGGCCATCAGGCTCTAACGACTTTCTTCAGGCTGAGCGGCTGTGCGCCCGACGTACATATATAGTGAATGGCAGGAGTGGAGGGACTCGAACCCCCGGCCCTCGGTTTTGGAGACCGATGCTCTACCAGCTGAGCTACACTCCTACGCTCGCCACCCGGCCCGTTTTCGCCCGTCTTTCCTGGCCTTGGAGAACCGCGGCTGTGGCGCCGCTCGTCCGCCCTGGCGGCTATGGAAAGTCAGACTCCAACGATGTCGGGTAGGACGGAGGCGTATGACGCAAAGCGCCCTCCATTTCAAGTCACTTCGGCTCGGGGCGGACGGCGGAAGGATCGATCCCGCCGCCTCCGCGTTCGCCGTCGTGATCAAGGAGAGTGAACGCCATGCCCAACCCTGCCCCGCGGCCACCGGACGCCGCCCGCAATCGCGACGAAGACATGAAACCGGGACGTCCGCCGCGTCCCGCCACAGAGCCTCCCGGCGCCGAAAACACCAGCCGCTCGAACAAGACGCTGACCGACCCGGCCACCGGCGCGCCGAATCGCGATCGCCCCGATCCGGCCTAGTCCGCCAGCAGGCTGTAGAGGCCGACGCCGAGGCCTAGCCCTATGCCGATGGACGCGCCCGGCCGCCGGCGCGCCAGAACGGTCAGCGCGTGGGAAGCGGCGCCCACCCGGCCCTCCAGCCGCGGCTCGCAGGCGGTGATCCGGTCCCAGCGGCGATCAAGCCGCTCCCCCATCGCGCCTAGCGCGCGACGCGCCCCGGGCGCACGGCGCAGCACAATGTCGGCCGTGCGACGCGTCGCCTCAACCCATCCGCCGTTGGTCACGTCGCCTTCCCAGACCCTCGCGCCCGGACTGGCGAAATCACGCTTGTAGGTCTCGCCGGCCGGTCCGAAGTCGACGACGTCGACGCCCTCCCCCGCCAGCACGCGGAGCGTCTCCAGGGTCATCAACGCACCGGGCGAATACCTGGCGAACCGCGGATCATAGACCGGGAACCAGAGGTGATAGGCGCCGCCTGACTGCAGGCCGAGTTCCGCCGCCACCAGCCGCCCGCCGGCCCGCAGGCTGGCGAACCGCAGCCCAAAGTCGGCCGCGCTCCGCGCCGCCAGCGCGTTGATGAAGCTCACGGTCCAGGGACTGGAGAAGACGTCGTGCTGGCCCGACCGCCGCATCTGGTCGCGCTTGAGCCGGAGGATGAAGTCCAGCGCTTCCTCGCCGTCGTTCGACAGCTCGAACGTCACCTGGCCATGATCCTCGGCCAGGCGGCGCGCCCGTCGCCGCTTGTCCTTCAGGAAATCGCTGCGGCGTCCGGCCAGGTAGGCCTCGAAGCCGGCGGACAGGTCCGCGACCATCGCCACGCGCGTCGCCGCCCCACGCGGCGCTCCGGCCCCGGTCAGGCCGCTGAATCGGAAGCGGCGCGCGCCGAGCGCGGCGGTCACCGCGCCGAGGTCGATGTCGGCGCCGGGCCTGGCCAGCAGGCCGTGGTAGTCGGTCAGGGGCGCAGCGACCGGCTGGATCAGCCGCCCACGCCGCTGGAAGGCCAGTAGCCCGTCCACGACTTCCCCACGCGAAATCACCGCTATCTCGGCGCCGGGCGCGAACTCGCCGGCCGCCCGCACATAGCGGAGGTCGAAGTAGGGGCTGCGGAATGCGGGAGCGGCGTCGCGAAACTCGCGCCAAAGGCGGGCCAGCTCTCCATCCAGATGCTCGGGCCTTATGGTGTCGACAACCAGATCAGCGCCCATCGCAAGACCTCGAACCGCGGCGGCCGAAAACGTCAGCTGCCGTTCAGGTAGAGCAAGCTAAACCACGAGACGTAAACGACGCGTTCTATGCTGACGCTTTGACCTGGTGTCTAATGCACTCCGGGGGCGTTCAACGCCACGCGTGGTCGAACTAGAGATCTTGGGAGACCGATCGATGAAGACATGGTTCGCAGTTGCGGTCGCCGCCGCGGCGCTTTGCGGCGCAGGAGCGCACGCGCAGGAACAGGATCAGCGTTGGGGCGGACCGGGCGGCGGCTGGGGCGCCGGCGGCGGCGGATGGACGCCCCCCGGCTCCTATCAGCAGAGCTGCCGCGATATCCGCGCCAATCGCGACACCCTCACCGCCAGTTGCCAGGACAACCGCGGCCGCTGGCAGTACAGCAGCCTCAACTATCGCAACTGCCGTGACGACATCTCCAACGAGAACGGTCGCCTGAGCTGCGGCTGGAGCGGCGGCGGCGGCGGCGGCGGCGGCTGGGGCCAGATCCCCTCCGGCACCTATCAGCAGAGCTGCCGCGATGCGCGGGCCAATCGCGACGTCCTGACGGCGAGCTGCCAGGACAACCGGGGCCGCTGGCAATACAGCAGCTTGAATTTCCGCGACTGCCGCGACGACATCATGAACGATAACGGCCGTCTGACCTGCCGCTGGGGCGGCGGCGGCGGCGGCCGGCCGCCCTGGGGGGGGGGCCACAACAGCACGATTACGCTCTACAGCAGCCCCGGCTTCGGCGGACAGGCCTACCAGGCCAACCGCGAGGTCACGAATCTCCCCCGTCAGTACAACGACCGGGCGATGAGCCTGCGCATCGAGGGCCGTGGCGCGTGGCAGGTCTGCAAGGACAGCGACTTCCGCGGCAATTGTCAGATCTTCGATCGCGACGTCAGCGACCTGCGCCAGTACGGCCTGGGCGAGGCGGTCACCTCCATGCGGCCTGTCGACGGCCGCGGCTACTGAGGCCGGAACATCCAGAACGTCGAAAGCCGCCGGTTCGCCCGGCGGCTTTCTTTTTGCGCCCGCTGCGGGTCATGAAAAAGGCCGCCGAGGTTGCCCCCGGCGGCCTGATTTTCAGTGCGTAGGCTTGATCGACTATTCGACGATCTTGGCCACGACGCCGGCGCCGACCGTGCGGCCGCCTTCGCGGATGGCGAAGCGCAGGCCCTGGTCCATGGCGATCGGGGTGATCAGCTCGACGTCCAGCTCGGCGTTGTCGCCCGGCATGATCATCTCGACGCCTTCCTTCAGGCGGATGATCCCGGTCACGTCCGTCGTGCGGAAGTAGAACTGCGGGCGGTAGTTGGTGAAGAACGGCGTGTGACGGCCGCCCTCTTCCTTGGTCAGGATGTAGGCCTCGGCCACGAACTTCGTGTGCGGGGTGATCGAGCCCGGCTTGCAGAGAACCTGACCGCGCTCGACGTCTTCACGCTTGGTGCCGCGCAGCAGCACGCCCACGTTGTCGCCCGCCTGACCTTGGTCCAGCAGCTTGCGGAACATCTCCACGCCCGTGCAGGTCGTCTTCTGGACCGGACGGATGCCGACGATCTCGACTTCCTCGCCGACCTTCACGACGCCCTTTTCGATCCGGCCGGTCACCACGGTGCCGCGGCCCGAGATCGAGAACACGTCTTCCACCGGCATCAGGAACGGCAGGTCAACCGGACGCTCCGGCTGCGGGATGTAGGCGTCGACCTGGGTCATCAGCTCAAGGATGCGGTCCGCGCCGATTTCCGGGTTGCGGTCTTCAACCGCCGCCAGGGCCGAGCCCTTCACGATCGGAATGTCGTCGCCCGGGAACTGATAGCTCGACAGAAGTTCGCGAACTTCCATCTCCACCAGGTCCAGCAGCTCGGCGTCGTCGACCATGTCGACCTTGTTCATGAACACCACCAGAGCCGGCACGCCCACCTGACGGGCCAGCAGGATGTGCTCGCGGGTCTGCGGCATCGGGCCGTCGGCCGCCGACACCACCAGGATCGCGCCGTCCATCTGCGCCGCGCCCGTGATCATGTTCTTCACGTAGTCGGCGTGGCCGGGGCAGTCGACGTGCGCGTAGTGACGGTCGGCCGTCTCGTATTCCACGTGCGCGGTGTTGATGGTGATCCCGCGCGCCTTCTCTTCCGGCGCAGCGTCGATGTCGGCGTAGTTCATCGCCTTCGCGCCGCCGGTCTTCGCCAGCGTCAGGGTGATCGCAGCCGTCAGCGTCGTCTTGCCATGGTCAACGTGACCAATCGTGCCGATGTTGCAGTGCGGCTTAGTGCGTTCGAACTTTTCCTTGGCCAT
>NZ_JAYRSU010000043.1:0-9298 GCF_041919955.1 Phenylobacterium sp.
TTGGGTGTCACCGGCGTTGCTGCGCCGAAGGCGGCGTCGTCCAGCGCGGCCAGATACTCATCGATGGCCCGGCTGGCGGCCTCAGGCGGCAAGCCTTGGCAGGTCCGGGGCCCGCGGACCGATGACAACCGCCTCGCCCGCGGAGTCCGCGTGCAGCACCGCGAAATTGTTGGTGAACATGTCCATCAGCGCCAACGAGACGTAGCGTCCGCCGGCCCGGGGCAGGGTGATCCGCACCGGGCCAGCCGACAGATCCAGCCAGGCCGTCGAGTAGAGCGTGTCGTTGTTCGGCTGGGTGACCGTCTGGCTCCTGGCGTCCGTCAGCCTGCGCACATGACGGAAGCGGTTGGCGACCAGGCCGTTGCGGAAAGCCCGGCCCCGCGTGCCGGCCATCTCGATCAGCGGGAGGCCAAAGAGCGCAAGCTCGCGCGCCGCGGCGCGCAAGGACGAGGGCTCGGCTTTGGCGGCGGGCGGGGCGGCGACGAGCGCCGCCGCCCCGCCGGTCAGGAATCTACGCCGGTCGGTCACGGCCCGCCCTCACCAGCTGTAGCGCAGTTGCAGGCCGCTCACGCGCGGGCGGCTGTAGCGGCGGATAGTCGGATCCTGGGCGACGACGAAGACGCTGTCGAAAAGGTTGTCGACATAAGCCGCGAGCTGGATCTTGCCGATGTCGACACCGACCCGGGCGTTGACCACCTGGAAATCCGAGAGCTTCGGAGTGGTGGTGCTGAGCTCTTGAACCCCGCCCCACTGAGCATTGTAGCTGACGTTGCCAAACGCTTCGAAGCCGGCGACCGGGGCGCGGTAGTTGGCTTCCGCCGAGGCCAGCCACTCAGGCGTCTGCGGGAGCGACAGGCCAGCATAGCGGCCCGAGGTCACCTCGCCGCCCTGGCGCGAGCCGTTCAGCGACAGTCGCAGCTGGCCGTCGCCAAGATCGTAGCGCCCCGCGAGCTCCGCCTCCAGGCCCCAGGAGCGGGCGTCGCCCGCGTTGGTGAGGAAGGACGTCGCCGCGACCGGGCAAGCCGTGTTCGTCACCCGGCAGCCGTTGTCGAGCTGGGCGATCATGTCGGTCAACTCGGTGCGGTAGCCGGCCAGCGCGACATAGAGGCTCGGCAGCGGCGCGCCCTTGAGGCCCAGCTCGTAGCTGCGCGAAGTCTCGTCGTCGTAGGCGATGGGGATGGGGACCGGTTGGCGCAGGTCGCCGAGATTGCGGTTGAAGCCGCCGGCGCGGTAGCTGGTTCCCACCTTGGCGTAGGCCAGGAGGCTCATCGGCAGGCGATAGGAGGCGGTGGCGTTGTAGGAGAGGTTCTCCGGCGAGCTTGTTCCATCGATGATCCTGGCCGTCCCACCGGTCAGCTGGTTGGTGATCCGGTCGCGCAGACGCGATGTCAGGCTCTTGTCGTCGGAGGTGTAGCGCAGCTCGCCCGTCAGGCTGAGGTCGCCGGTCACATCGTAGGTGAGCGCGCCGTAAGCCGCCCAGGAGTCGTAGTTCTGCACCGCCGACTCCACCGTGCCGGTCGAGGGAGCGGCGGCCGTGGGGGTACGGGCCAGGGTGACCGAGTAGCGGCTCTCCTGGGTCATGGCCTCGACGCCGGCCAGCCAGTCGAGCCGGCCTTCCAGCGCCTCGCCGGCAAGGCGTAGGTCCTGGCTCAGGGTCTTGGTGCGGTCGGCGGTCACCGCCGCTGCATTTGGATCGATGGGGGTGGCCGGACCGACCTGGCCCGCGGCGCGGGCGCGGGCCAGGTCCTGTGGGTTCACCCCGTCGCTATCGAGCGCATACATCGACTCCCGTACCCGAAAGAGGCTGGTGGAGCTGAGCTGGGCCCAACCGAGGTCGACCTCGGCAGACAGTATGGCGGCGCTGATGTTCTGCTTGGCGAGCGGGGCGGTGTTCCAAGGATAGCTGAACTGGTCCTGGACGTAGCCGCCGGGAAAGCCCGCCGAGCCTGCCGGAATGGCGATCTGATAGGTGATGGTCGGGGTGGTCAGTTGCTGGTTCTCGACGAGCAGGGTGACGTCCGCCGGACCCTTGGCCAGGCGCGCCTGAGCGCGAAGCCCAAGTCCCTTCTCCTGGTCGAAATGGACGTCGTTGACGGGGTTGTAGAAGAACCCGTCGTCCTGGTTCACGTAGTCCGCGCCGAACCGAAAGGCGAGTTCGTCGCTGGCGGCCAGATTGACGGCCGCCTGCACCTGGGCGCGCTGCGTTTCGAACCCGTATTTGGCGTCGACGAAGCCGCCGTCGCTGAACTCGGGCCGGGCCGAGACGATGTTGACCGCTCCGCCGACGGCGTTTCGGCCATAGAGGGCGCCTTGAGTGCCCCGCAGCACCTCGACACGGCCGATATCGAAGGTGTCCAGCCGGGCGAAGTTGCGCCCGCCGATGCCGCCGCCGCCGATATAGGCGCCGTTGCGATAGAGGCCGACGCTGGGATCGCCATTCGTCGCCCGGGCGGTGGAGGAGGCGCGCATCGAGACCTCGGAGGTGATCGACGAGGTGAGGTTGTTGAAGCGCACGCTCGGCTGTCCGGCCAGAAGTTCGCCCGTCGAGACCGCCCCGCCGCGGTCGACGAGGGCGGCGGCGGACACCACCGAGGCGGCCACCGGAACGTCGATCAGGCGCTCTTCGCGGCGACGGGCGGTGACCACCACCTCGCCCAGTTCAGCCGGCTCCTGCCGCTCAGTCTGCGCGGCGGCTTCTCCGGCGAGCAGCGAAATCGTACTGGCGCAGGCCAGGGCGGCCGCTTTGTAGCTGGTCATCGACGTCTTCCCCCAATGTGTTCTGGATCGCTCCAAGACGATTGGAAGGCGTGTAATAGGTCCGCTGCAGAAGTGTCAATAATTGACACTATGGACTCGTGATCTTGAGGGCGAGCCCGACGAATTCAGCGTCCGACCAGCGGTGGTCAGCGCGCAGGTCCAGACGGGCTTGGCGGACGATGACGAGCTTGCGCGAGGCGATGACATAGAGCCGCTGATCGCCGGCTCCGGCCGCCATCACCAGGTCGCGGGGGATGGCCTCGCCGCCGTCGCCCAGGTCCGTACTCGCCGTCACCGCGCCAGGGCCTCGATTGGGCAGCCACCAACCCACCCCATAGGCGGGGTTGGCCTCGGAGGGGACGAAGAGTTCACGATAAAGCATGCCGTGAGCGCGCACGTGTTCGCCGACATTGGCCCAGTCGCGCGCGGTCATCGCCGCGCCCTGCGGCATCATGATCTGGCCGTCCGCGCCGCGCCGCCAGGCCGCTGCGGCCGCGCCGGCCGGCTGCAGGACCCTGCGCTCCAGATAGGCGAGCGGATCGGGCTCTTGTCCGCTGACCGAAAGCTTGCGGCGCATGATCTCCCCGAACGCCTGATAAGGCGCGGGCCCGTACTGAAAACGCTCTCCGGGCGCGGCGTTGAACGGTGCCTCGACCGCCGCGGCATAGGTCGGGACATCGCCGATCCGGCTGGGAAGTCCAGACGACATGGACAGCAGCTGGCGTAGCGTGACGCGCGATTTGGCCGGATCCTGGCGCCATTCCGCCAGCGTGTCGGCCGCCGGTTCTTCCAGCGACAGGAGCCCGTCCTCGACGCCGGCGGCGGCCATCAGCGCCACGAGGCTCTTAGTTCCCGAATAGAGCGGCAGCGGCGTTGTCGCCGCCGCGCCCTGCGCGTAGGCCTCGCACGCCGGCCGGCCGTCGATGAGGACCAGAAGGCTCAAGCCGTCGCGGGCCTCCGAGTAGGCGATGAGCGCCTCGCAGTCGGGAGGCGCGGCGAGGGCCGGGGCGGCGGCCGACAACAGGATGGCAAGGGCGGTCAGATACGCGCGCATACGGTTCCTCTCTCGTTTATGTGTCGATTATTGACATTAATGCAGGGCTGCGCCTAGTTCGCGGCGAAAGAGGAGTTCGACATGGCCACCCGCCGCAACGTCATCCTGGGCGCGGGGATCGGCGCCATGAGCCTGGAGGGCGCGATGGCCGACCAAGGCGCCGGCGATGTGTTCGCGATCCGCCAGGTACAGGCTGACCTGGCGCGCTACGATGGATTTGGCGCGAAGGCCTCTGGGGGGGCGGGCGACGATGCTTCGGGCGCCTGGCTCGCGGGCGAGCTTCAGGGGCTGGGCTTTGCGGTCAGCCGCCAAGTCATTGACGTGCCGTACTTCGAGGCCGGCGCGGTCAGTCTGGCGCTGGGCGACAAGGTCATCGGGGCCCTTGCCCAGGCCCCTGTGAGGTTGACGGCGCCGGGCGGGCTGTCAGGGCCGCTTGTTCGGCTGGAAACCTGGGACGGCTCGAAGGCTGCGACAGGCATGATCGCAATCGCGCGCCTGCCCTACGGTCGGTGGTCGACACGGCATGCCGGCGCCGTCGGCAAGGTTCTGAAGGCCGCCGCCGAGCAGCAGGTCGGCGCGCTTGTCCTGATCACCGACGGGCCGACCGGCGAAGCCCTGGCGCTGAACGCGGCGCCGAGCGCTGGCGAGGCTTTTCCCATCTTGGCGGTCGGATCACGCGAAGGCGACCAGTTGGCGGCCGCGGCGGCGAGGGGCGAGATGGCCCTCCTGAGGATCGAAGGCGTCAGCGGACGCCGGTCGGCCTTCAATCTCGTCGGTCGCCTGGAGCGCGGCGCGGGGCGCCGGCTGGTGGTCTCGACGCCCCGTTCGGGTTGGTTCGGCTGCATGGGAGAGCGCGGCGGCGGCGTCGCCGCCTGGCTGGGCCTGGCGCGTTGGGCGAGTTCGGCCTGCCCGCTCGACCTGACTTTCGTGGCGACCTCGGGTCACGAGTATGAGAACCACGGAGGCGAGGTCTTCCTGCGCAGCGCCTTGGCTCCGCGTCCGCACGACACGGCGCTCTGGGTGCATCTGGGCGCGGCGTTGGCGGCGCGAGATTGGCATGAGGCGGAGGGGAGGCTGGCGCCGTTGCCCAGTGTCGACCCGCAGCGCTTCCTGGTGGCGCGGCCGCAGCTGGTCGCTTCGTTGCGGGCTGCGTTCGCCGGCCAGCCGGGGCTTGAAGCGGTCTATGGCGACGAGGCGGGGGCGGGCGGAGAACTGGGCGAAATCCTCGCGGCCGGCTATCCTCGCGCCTTCGGAATCCTTGGGGCGCACCGCTTCCATCACTCGCCAAATGATGACATGCGGTGCGTTGATGCTCAGCATGTGGCCTCGACTGGCCGCGCGCTGCTGTCCGGCGTGCAGGTGCTGCTGGCCTGAGGCGGCGCGGCGGTGAAGAATCGGTGATGATCGCGCCTGGTCGCTCCAGGCCGCTTGAAGGAGGCGCCTTGTCCGGCGGCGCGAATGACGGCCCCGCAGCCAGCGGGGCGTTCGATCCGATCGTCGAGGCCGTCCTGCGGGCGGTGCTCGCGGGCGTGCTGCGACCTGGCCAACGGCTTCCGGAGCGATGGATCGTCGAGACTTGCGGCTGCACCCAATCGGCGGCGCGCGAGTCGATCGGCCGCCTGCAATCGCTCGGGGCCGTCGTCGTACCCGAGCGGCGCGGCGCGAGCGTGATTTCAGGCCGTGAGGCGCCTCTGAGCGAAGTCGATCGGGTCTGGCGCCAGCTTCTGCCGCTGCTGGAGGCGCCGGCCGGCGCGCGGCTCTGTTCCGCCGAGGGCGCGCTGTGGGAGCGCCTGAGCCGGGAACAGGCCGCGTTGGAGGCCGCGCGGCCGGCGGCTGGCGACCGGTTGACCGATCTTCTCAAGCGCGTTTCGCTCCAGCGGGCCATTCTGGGTATGGCTTAGGATGACTGCCCGACTTGAAGCGTTCCTGGTCTCGACCGCGCCGCTGGCGGCGCCGGCGGAGAGCCTGCCCGCGGGCCTGCCTGGCCAGATAGCCGACGCGCTGCGCGACCGCATCCAAGCGGGCGAGTTCAAGCCCGGCGATCCGCTGCGGGCCGCCCCGCTGGCGGTCGCCTTCGGCTGCAGCCGCGGTCCGGTTCGCGAGGCGCTTCGTCGGCTCGAGCGGGAAAAGCTCGTCGCGATCGCGCCGCGTACCGGAGCCGTCGTCGCGCAGATGAACGCCCGGGCCCTGGAGGCGCACTTTCGGCTGCGAGCTGAGGTCGGCGCGCTCTTCGTGCGCCTCGCCGCCGAACGTGCGCAACGCCCGCCCGCTCTTGTGGCGGCCATCCTCGAAGGGGCCGAAGTGCTGGCCGAAGTCGCCGACGACGCGCGGGTCCAGGTCGGAGACTATATCCGCGCCCGTCGGCGACTGACGGACCTGATTGCGACCCTGGCCGCCGCGCCCTACGTCGCTGAGCTGTCCCTTGAGCTCGAGCGCGAAGTCGCGATTCTCTGGGCGCCGATGAATTCGGCGGTGCGGCGTCGGCGCTCAGCGGCCGGCTGGCGCAAGATCGCGCGCGCTATCGCGATCGGCGATCCAGATGCTGCGGAAGCGGAAGGGCGGCGCATGGTGTTGGAGGCCCTCGATGAGGTGCGCCGAATGACGGTGATGACCTAGAGCGCCGCCAGGGCCGCGCGCTGACGCGCTCCGGTTCTGGTCTGGCCAATTTATCGCTCAGCCATGACAACCGCTGCAATGGGTCGGCAGCGGTCAAAACCATACCGCCCAATTGCAGACTCGCCACTACGTCCGCTCCTAGGCAGTAGGCCAATGTCGCTTCATGGCGCAACGCTGACGATGCGGCCTGGCTTGAGTTCAAGTTTTGACGGGGCGGCCATGAACTGCATCATCTCCGATGCCATGAAGCTCGAAGTTCGCGACGTATACTCACCAGCCTGGCCAGATGGGTTTGTGCCGACCGCGGCGAGCGGAAGGGTTTATGTTGAGGTTGGCGAGATCGGTTCGCCTGGGACGTACACAGTGCAGTTCGACGTCTCGGTTGAGCCTGCTGAATCTGCTCCGGACGGCTCCCGGCCATTCAGATGGACCGCAGCCGGCCTCTCGGTTGCGCGCGCCGACCAAAGTCTAATCATGGAGGCTGTTGAGACGGCATTTCTCCGCCGAGATTACCCGAACTGGGAGGTATTCAGGTCGAGCCTCCCTTCATTCATTGATGGAGATCTCGTCCTCTAGCTAGTCGACATCTGGCGCTAGGGGCGCGCATCCAGTCTGAGTATGAGCACACCGGCGATTGCCTCGGGAACGCGCAATGCGGGGCCGCCAAACGTCGCCTAGGGGCGGCTAGCAGTCTATCGGTTCGCGGCAAAAAGCCGACGCTGGGCATGGTTGATACCCCAAGGGTCGGAGTCCACGAGATCAACTTCTCGCTTGGATACCGGGAGATATTTTCGCCTTTCGGACCAGCCGTAATAGATAGTTCCGTGAATGCCGAGTGCGTCACGTTTGAGGATCGGCCGTTCCCAAATCGGTTCGATGATCGTGCCAGCTTTCTCTTCGCCAAGTCGCTCGAAGAAGTCCTCCGCGATCTCTATGTCGCGACCGTCGGGGAAGATGGCAGCGAACTCGGCGTCCGTAGCCTGGAAAATGCTGAACGTAGCGTTGGCCGCGTCGTCGATGATCTGAATATTTTTCATGCTGCGGGTCTGCCAGTGACAGCGAGATGCGTTCGCACATCGCATGGTTGCGTAAAGCATAAGTTCCTAGGGCCCAGAAGGGGCGGACCCGGGCGCCGGCGATATTCCGGGAAGCAGACGTCTCCTGAAGTCCGCTTCAGGGCGCGGAGCTTATTTCCGGAATTGGCGCCAAGCAGCCGATTTCTCTTACGATCCGTATTGGGGCTCACCGGGTCGCAGGGACTTGCCCCAGCGTGTCGGCGAGCTCCCTTAGCTGATGCGCGGCGTACTCGAGATCACGCTGTCGGATGTCATCGTCGGCGATCCAATGCATCAACTGATGAAGCACGATCCGGTCCGCTGCAGTCGCGAGCTCCATTTGGGCGGCAATCTCGGAACTTGCTAGGACGTCGCCCGCTAGGGCACGCCGAACCAGCGCAGCTACACCTTCATCCATAGTCTGGGTCACCCATTTGCCTACACGGCAGGATGTCCGCTTTGCGCACCGAAGCCAACGTCCGCAATCGGCCGATTCTGTTGAAAAAGGCCTGTTGAAGCGATGACTCGGGCCTGATTCACTCTCCTTACGACGGGAGAGATGGCCATGATGGGTGATCGTCGAGTCGACCAGGCTGCTCTGTTTTACGAGTTCTCGCTCGAGCGCCATGTGCCCTCCGATCACCTGCTGCGGGCGATCGACAGGTTCGTCGACTTGGACGGCGTGCGGGCGCATCTCGCGCCATTCTACAGCTCGATCGGCCGTCCTTCGATCGACCCGGAGCTGCTGATCCGGATGCTGCTAGTGGGCTACTGCTTCGGGATCCGCTCGGAGCGCCGGCTATGCGAGGAGGTTCATCTCAACCTCAAGGCCGACGCCAATCGCCAACGCTGCGTGCCAGGAACCCAAGGCTTGCCGCCTGAGGCCGCCAGCCGGGCCATCGATGAGTATCTGGCCGCGCTGGACGACGCCGCCTTCGGCGCAGCAACGCCGGTGACACCCAAGTTCATCTCGCCTGCCGATCCGGCCTCACGCTGGACCGGCGCTAACAAGGGGCTGGCCTTCTTCGCCTACTGCACCAACTACCTCATCGACCTCGACCATGCAGTCATTGTCGACGTCGAGGCCTCCACTGCGGTGCGCCCGGCTGAACTCACCGCCGCACGAACCATGATCGAGCGCGTGCGCGAGCAGCACGAGCTGTCGCCGCAGCGCCTGTCAGCTGACAGCGCCTACGGCTCGGCTGAGATGCTGGACTGGCTCGTCAACGACCAGGATATCGAGCCGCACATCCCGGTTATCGACAAGTCCGAGCGGGTCGACGGGACCTTCTCCCGGCGTGACTTTACCTACGATGCGGAGGCCGACCTTTACCGCTGTCCCGGCGGCAAAGAGTTGAAGCAGCACCGGCGAGCCTTCCGCATCGATCACCCCGATGTCCCACCCGATGACACGTATCGCTACCGCGCTAGTAAGGCCGACTGCGACGCTTGCTCGCTCCGCAGCCGCTGCTGCCCGAACGCACCGGCCCGCAAGGTGACCCGCTCAATCTACGAAGCGGCGCGCGATCGCGCCCGCGAGATCGCCACCACCGACGCCTACATCGTATCCAGGCGCGAGCGGAAGAAGGTCGAGATGCTCTTCGCCCACCTGAAGCGCATCCTAAAGCTCGACCGGCTGCGACTACGAGGTCCCTGTGGCGCCAGAGACGAGTTCCTCCTCGCCGCCACCGCTCAGAACCTCCGCAAACTCGCCAAGCTCATCCCGCCGCCAGCAATCGCAACAGCCTGAGACGCTGCAGCCTCAACCCAGCACGGGGCGGTCAACGATCCGACGGCGGCCTTTTTCAACGAAATC
>NZ_JAYRSU010000044.1:0-8207 GCF_041919955.1 Phenylobacterium sp.
TGCAGTTCGTCTCGCCGTCCTTCAACTTCCCACGCTCCTCGACCGGCCCCTCGTCGGCCAACACCCGCTCGGCCAGCCTGCGCGGACTCAGCCCCGACCAAGTGCTCGTGCTGGTCAACGGCCGCCGGCGGCACGCCTCCTCTGTGCTGAACTTCAACAACACCATCGGCCGCGGCACGACGCCGATCGACTTCAACACCATTCCGGCCAGCGCCATCGCCCGGGTCGAGGTGCTGCGTGACGGCGCCGCCGCCCAATACGGCTCGGACGCCATCGCCGGGGTGATCAACATCGTCCTGCGCGAAGACGCGGAGGGAGGCCTGGGCAGCGCCCAGATCGGTTCCACCGAGGATGGCGACGGCGAGACCGCCATCGTCACCTATCGCCGGGGCTTCAAGCTCGGCGAGGACGGCTTTCTGACGCTCAGCGCCGAGGCGCGCCATCGCAACTTCACCAACTCGGCCGAGATCGATCCACGCGTCGGCCGTATCGCTCAGCGCCACGGCGATCCGGAATCCACCGACATCAACCTCGCCGCCAACGGCGAGCTGCCTCTGGGCGCGTTCACGCTCTATGGCTTTTCGACCTTCGATCGACGCGTTTCGGAGAGCGCAGCGCTGTTCCGCCTCCCCAGCGTCGCCCCCGCCGTTTACCCCAACGGCTTCCTCCCGCTGATCAAGCTGAAGATGAGCGACTTCGGCGGCGCGGTTGGCGCTCGTGGCCAGGTCGCCGGCTGGGATTGGGACCTCTCCGACACCCTTGGCTACAACCGCAGCGACTTCTCGGTCTCCAACAGCGTCAACACCACGCTCGGCACGACCAGCCCACGCAGCTTCGAATCCGGCGGCGCGCGCTATACCCAGAACCTGGTCAACCTGACCGTCAGCCGCCGCTTCGACATATTGGCGGGGGCGAATCTCGCCCTCGGCGCCGAGCACCGCTTCGAGCGCTTCGAGATCGCGCCGGGCGAAACGGCCTCGTTCCAGGGCGCGGGAGCGCAGGGCTTCCCCGGCTACAATCCGCCGAGCCCGGTGGACGCCGACCGAACCGCCTACAGCCTGTTCGTCGACGGCGAACTCAGCCTGCTGAAGGGCCTGGACCTGGGCCTCGCCGCCCGCTTCGAGGACTATAGCGACTTCGGCGAGAAGACCACGGGCAAGGCGTCGCTGTTCTGGCGCGCCAACGACTGGCTCGCCCTGCGCGCCACCGCCAGCACCGGCTTCCGGGCCCCGGCCCTGCAGCAGCAGTACTTCGCCACGGTGACCAGCCAGCTTTCGGGCGGCGCTCTCGTCAATGTCGGCACCTTCGGCGTCGCCGACCCTGTTTCGCGCGCGCTCGGCGCCACGCCGCTGAAGCCGGAGACCTCGCACAACTATTCGGCCGGCGTGGTCATCACGCCTGCACCGCGACTCAGCATCACCGCCGACGTCTTCCGCATCGAGATCGAGGACCGCATCGCCCTGTCGGAGTCGCTTTCCGGTCCGGCCGTCTCGGCGATCCTCGCCGCGCGGGGCATCACCAACGCCTCGCAGGTGCGTTTCTTCACCAATGCGGCCGACACCCGCACCCAGGGCTGGGAAGCAGCGGTCAACTGGTGGACGCCGTTCGGCGACGATGGCCGCTTCAGCCTCACCCTCGCCTATGGCGCCTTCGACAACGACCTGACGCGGCTTTCGGTCAATCCGGTGCTGCCGGCCCTGCCGCTGCTGGGCGCCCAGTCGATCGGCGTGCTCATCGACGCCCAGCCGCGCGACAAGATCACCCTGAACCTCGGCCTGGAGACCGGGCGGTGGCGACTGATGGCCGACGTCGCGCGCTTCGGGAAGTACAGGTTCGCGCCGCTCGGGCCGGTGCAGACCTTCGGCGAGAACCTCACTCTCGACCTGTCGGCGTCCTATGACATCAATCCGACACTCACCCTTCATGCAGGCGTGATCAACGCCACCGATGAGTACCCTGATCGGGTCATCGGGTCGGCCGATGGCCGTCCCTACACGGAAGCAGGCGGAATCGGCGTCGATGGGCGTGAGTACTTTGTCAGATTGTCGGCGCGCTTTTAGCGGCCTCCTCGCAGCGGGAGCGCTGGTCGCCGCGGCGGCTCCAACCCATGCGGCCGAACCGCGTGCCAGGAACGTCATCCTCTTTATCGGTGACGGCATGGGAGTTTCGACGCTCACGGCCGCGCGCATCTACGACGGCCAGAAGCGCGGCGTCGACGGGGCCTCGAACCTGCTGTCGTTCGAGGGGTTCCCAGACCTGGCCCTGGTGCGGACCTATTCGGCCGACAACCTGGTGACCGACTCTGCAGCCGGCGCGTCCGCGCTGCTGACCGGCCGCCGGACTCTGAACGGGGCGCTGGGCGTCACCGACAAGATCAGGTTCGCGGACTGCGCGTCCGCCAAGGATCAGTCCGTGCCGACCCTGGCCGAGGACGCCAAGAAGGCCGGACTCGCGGTCGGCGTGGTCTCGACCGCGGCGATCACCGATGCCACCCCGGCCTCGCTCTACTCCCACACCCCCTCGCGCCGCTGGCAGGCCGACGCCGACATGCCGCCAGAGGCGGTCGCCGCCGGTTGCGTCGACATCGCCCGCCAGATGCTGGACTTGCCCAAAGCCGCGCAGTTCGACGTGATGCTGGGCGGCGGGACGGCCAACTTCGTCTCCGACGACGGCAAGCGCATGGACGGTCGCGACCTGACCGCCGAATGGCGCAAAGCCGGGGGCGCCTATGTCACGACCGGCTCGGAGCTGAAGGCGCTTCCCTCCTCCACTAGCCGGGTGCTAGGCCTGTTTGCTCCGAACAACATGATGCGCGAGAGCGTGCGCAAGACGACCGGCACGGATGCGCCGCGTCTGGTCGAGATGACCACCAAGGCCATCGAGCTTCTCGCGAGGAGCAAACACGGCTATTTCCTGATGGTCGAAGGCGCGCTGATCGACAAAGCGCACCACGTCAGCCTCGCGTCCGAGGCGCTCAACGAGACTGTGGAGTTCTCGCAGGCCATCGCCGCCGCCGCGGCCATGACCGACCCGAAGGACACCCTGATCATCGTCACCGCCGATCACAGCCACGGCCTGACGCTCAGCGGCGGCAAGCGCGACACCTCGATCCTCGGCGTCCTGCAGGGCACGGACGACGACCCGCCAGTGGCCATGGACGGTCGCCGCATCCCGATCCTAATGTATGCGACGGGCCCCGGCGCCGCGGCCGCGGGCGAGGCCCGCCCTGTGCCGACCGACACGGACATCGACGATCCCGACCGCCTCACCTACGCCGCGGTGCCGCTGCCCAGCGCCGCCCACACCGGCGAGGACGTGGCCGCCTACGCCCGCGGCCCGGGGGCCGACCAGATCCGCGGCCTGATGGACCAGCCAGGCGTCTACCGGGTGATGCGCAGCGCGCTGGGACTGAAATAGCTCAAGCCGCGGCGGCGAGGCCCTGGGTGCGCGCGGCCTCGCCTTCCAGCCAACGCCAAACTGCAGCTACGGGCGCGCGCCTGCGTCTATCGGCCGGAGCGGCCAACCGGTAGCCGCCCGGCGCCGCCACCTGCGGCAGCGGCAGGCGCACCAGCCGGCCGCTCTCGATATGCGGCCAGACGGTCGGGGTGGCGCCCAGGGCCACGCCGAAACCGCCCGCCGCCATCTCGTACATCGCGTGCAGCAGGTCGTAGGTTTCGGCCTTGGGCAGGGTCGGATCCATGCCCGCCTCTCGCGCCCACCAGGGCCAGAGGTCGATCGGCCGGGCGCCGGCCAGCAACCGGTGCTCGCGCAGGTTCCCATGCTCGGCGAAAGCCGCGGCGACTGCAGGCGCAGCGACGGGGGCGACGCTCACCTCCAGCAGGGAAGTCTGGAGCAGGCCCGTAAGATCGATGTCCGAATAGCAGATGCCGAGGTCTGCCTCGCCTCGGCGCATGTCGGCCGATCCACGCTCTGAGCGCAGCCGCAGCTCGATCTCCGGATGAGCGGCGCGGAACCGGTCCAGGCGCGGGATGAGCCAGCCGACCGCGAGCGAGTGCGACAGCGACAGCGATACGACCTGCGGCCCCTCGCGCCGCTCCAGCCCGGCCGCAGCGCGACGCAGCTCCAGATAGGCCGGCTTGAGAGCGTCCAGTCGATCGCGCCCGGCCTGGGTCAGGCGCGCGCCGGCGCCGGTCCGCTCGAACAGCGGCTCGCCAGCGAAGGCCGAGAAGGCCTGGATGCGCCGAGAAAAGGCGGCGGGGCTGAGGGCGCACCGCTCGGCGGCGACGCGGAAAGTCGGCGCCTCTGCGGCCTGAATAAAGGCTTCGATCTGCTCCAGGGGCGGCAGGCGGCGTCGCATGTCGGGCTCCGTGGTCTGACGAAGCTCTCTATCCACCGGCGGTGACAACCCCGTGTCATTCGCCCCGCCCCGTCCATGGCATGGCCCGAACGGCAAGAAGGCGGCGCTGAGATTGCTCTGCAGCGTCGCCTTCATTCCAGGCCCCGGGGGGACCTGACGTCTCAAGGTCTTCGATCGTCCTGGCGGGCGAGATTGCTCTGGCCGGCCGCGTCGCTCGATGTGGGCCCTTCGGTCTGCAAGCCTTGGGTCGCCCCTCGCCTTGCGTCTCTAGGAACCCTTCCGCCCGCTTCTCGGATCCGGTCTCCCGGTCCGCCGCGCCGCGTCTCCTTTCGACAGGTTCAGGCTCGCTCCGATCCGTTCGGCTGGCAAGCGGCGCATATCTGCGTTCGGTGGACAACCCGGTGCGTAAGCGGATGGAAAACAGCGTTATCTGCACCGCCACAAGGCGCACAGTTATCCACAGGTTCGTGCTGCGGTCTAATCCGGCCAGGTCGGCAGGCGCATGTTGGCGCTCAGGTAGTCGATCAGCGCCCGCACGCGCGCCGGCAGCCGGCCGCCCGCGCCGAGGAAAACCGCGTGGAGCTGAAGCCTGTCGCCCGGATTGAACTCCTCCAGAACCGGGACCAGCCGGCCCGCCTTGATGTCGGCCGCCGCCGAAAAGACGCTGAGCCGCGCCAGACCGCCCCCGGCCAAGGCCAGCCGCCGGACGCTCTCGCCGTCTCCGAGTTGCACCCCGCCGACGCCGGGCATGTAGACGACCTCGCCGCTGGGCAGGCGGAACGGCCAGTTCCTGACGCTGCGCGTGAAGGTGAAGTCCATCTGGTGGTGCTGAGCCAGATCCTCCAACCGCGTGGGGACGCCGCGCCGAGCCAGGTATTCAGGCGAAGCGACGACCACAGCCCGACTCTCGCCCAGCTTGCGCGCCGTCAGGCTGGAGGAGCGCAGATTTCCAACTCGGATCGCCACGTCGGCCTGCTCGTCCAGAAGGTCCACCACCTGATCGGTCAGCACGATGTCCAGCGTCACTTCGGGATGCTGCTCCAGGAAACCTGGCACCAGCGGTAGAAGCAGGTTGCGGCCAATGTCGACGACGCTGTTGATCCGCACCCGGCCGCGCGGCGCCGCGCCGGCCAGCACCTCGCGCTCTGCCTCGGCGATGTCCGCCAGCACCTGGACGCTGCGGGCATAGAAGCCCGCGCCCTCCGGCGTCAGCTGCAGCTTGCGCGTCGAGCGGTTCAGAAGCCGCGCGCCCAAGCGGGTCTCCAGTCGCGACATCAACTTGCTGACGGCGGAAGGCGTCAGCTTCAGCGCTCGGGCCGCGGACGAGAGTCCGCCGCTCTCCACAACGCGGACGAACACTTCCATCTCGGTCGAGCGATTGACGTCCGATCTCGACATTGATCTGAACTCACAGGTGATGTGCCCAATCGCAATCTACTTCAACGAAGTGAAGCAGGCCATCTAGGCGCGGTCTGACAGGAGAGACCGTCTTGCCCCTCGCCCTCTATGCTCTCACCGTCGGCGCCTTCGGCATCGGCGTCACGGAATTCGTCATCATGGGCCTGCTGCTGCAGGTCTCAGGAGACCTGGGGGTCTCGATCCCCGCCGCCGGGCTGCTGATCACCGGCTACGCGCTAGGCGTATTCGCCGGCGCCCCGGTCCTCTCGATCGCGACCCGCAAGCTCCCCCGCAAAACCACGCTGATCGCGCTGATGGTCGTCTTCACCGTAGGCAATCTGACCTGCGCGCTTGCCCCCAACTACCAGATCCTGATGGTCGCCCGCGTGGTCACCGCCCTCGCCCACGGCACGTTCTTCGGCGTGGGCTCCGTCGTGGCCGCTAGCCTCGTGGCGCCCGACAAGCGCGCTTCGGCCATCGCGCTGATGTTCACCGGCCTGACGGCGGCGACCCTGGTGGGCGTGCCGTTCGGCGCCTGGCTCGGCGAGACCTACGGCTGGCGCTCGACCTTCTGGACCGTCGCCGGCATCGGCGTCTTCGCGGCCGCCATCCTGACCCTGTTCGTGCCGCGCTCGGACGCGCGCCCCGAAGCCGGCAGCCTCTCCGAGGAACTGTCGGTGCTGCGCCGGCCGCAAGTCCTGCTGGGCCTCCTGATGACCGTTCTCGGCTTCGGCGGGGTGTTCGCGGTCTTCACCTATATCCAGCCGATCCTGACACAGATCACCGGCTTTCCGATCCACGCCGTCTCGCCGATCCTGCTGGTCTTCGGCGCGGGCCTGGTGGCCGGCAATTTCCTGGGCGGGAAGGCGGCGGACCGTGCGCTGAACCCAGCCCTGATCGGCGCCCTGGCCGCCCTTACCGCGGTCATGCTGGCTATGAGCTTCGCGCTGGGAAGCAAGATCGCGGCCGTCACGTTCACCGGCCTGCTGGGCGCCGCAGCGTTCGCCACCGTCGCGCCGCTCCAGTTGCGCCTGATGGAAGCGGCCGGCGGCGCGGGTCAGACGCTGGCTTCCAGCCTCAACATCGCCGCCTTCAACCTCGGCAACGCCGTCGGCGCGTGGTTGGGCGGCGCGGTCATCGATCATGGACCGGGCCTGGCCGCCGTCACCTGGGTCGGCGCCCTGATGCCGGCCGCCGCGCTGGCCATCGCGCTCGTCGGCCAGAAGTTGGCGCACCGAACGGCGACGGCCTGCTGAACTGCCGCAAAGGCGGCGTTACTCCGCCGCCTCGGTCGCCTTGGCCTTGGGGGCGCGGCGCACCTCGACGACCCGCACGCGGGTCCCGTCCAGAACCAGAGCCAGTTCGCCACGCTTCAGCCGCAGGGCGTCCTCGCCAAACGCCTCGCGCCGCCAACCGCTCAGAGCCGGGGTGCGGGCGTTGTCGTCATTGGCGATCTGCTCGAGGTCCGAGACCGTAGCGATCAGCTTGGAGGCGACGCCCGCGTCTTCCGACCGGGCCTTCAGCAGCACCTTCAGCAACTCCACCACGGCGCCGGCGGCCGGCGACGGCTGGTGCTTGGCCTTCTCGATCACCGGGGCGTAGGCCTCCGGATCCTTCAGCGCCTCGCGGATCGCCGCCAGCAGGTCGGGCCCGAACCGCGAGCCCGAGAAGCCCTTCGGCACCGAGCGCAGGCGATCCAGCGCCTCGGCGTCGGTCGGCGCCTGGGTGGCGATCTCGTCGATCGCATCGTCCTTCAGGATTCGACCGCGGGGCTGATCGCGCAGTTGGGCGGTGCGTTCGCGCCAAGCGGCGACCGCCTTGAAGATCGCCAGGTACTTGGCCGTGTGCCGGCGCGGCCGCAGTCGCTTCCAGGCGTTGTTCGGGCTGACGTCGTACATGGCCGGATCGGCGAGGCCCTGCATCTCGTCGACCACCCAGGCAAGGCGCCCTTCCTTTTCGAGCCGCGCGCGCAGCATCGGATAGAGTTTGGCCAGGTGCGTCACATCGCCCACCGCATAGTGCAGTTGGGCGTCGGTCAGCGGTCGGCGCGCCCAGTCGGTGAAGCGCGACGACTTGTCGATCTCGACCTTCAGCATCTGGCGCACCAGAGCGTCATAGGCGATCTGCTCTCCAAACCCGGCGGCCATGCCGGCTACCTGGGTATCGAACAGGGGGGTCGGCATAGCATTGAGATTATTGAAGATTTCCACATCCTGGCGGGCTGCGTGGAACACTTTCTCGATGCTCGGATCGCGCAGGATCGCCAGGAACGGCTCCAGGTCGATGCCATCGGCCAGCGGATCGATCACCGCCTCCGCATTGGCCGCCGCGGCCTGGATCAGGCAGAGCTTCGGCCAGTAGGTCGTCTCGCGCATGAACTCGGTGTCCACGGCGACGAAGGGCTGGCCTTTGATCTTGTCGCAGAACGCCTGGAGTTCGGCGGTAGTTGTAATCGGCGTCATCAAGTAGCTATACGCTCGCGCAAGGCCGA
>NZ_JAYRSU010000045.1:0-3572 GCF_041919955.1 Phenylobacterium sp.
TGGATCTTCCGGGCGCGGGCCACGGTCAGCTTGTCCTCTTCCGACAGCTCGTCCATGCCCAGGATGGCGATGATGTCCTTCAGGGCCTTGTAGGCCTGCAGGGTTTCCTGGACGCGGCGGGCGACGCTGTAGTGCTCGTCACCGATGACCAGCGGGTCCATGATCCGCGAGGTGGAGTCCAGCGGGTCCACGGCGGGGAAGATGGCCTGGGCGGCGATATCGCGCGAGAGCACGGTGGTCGCGTCCAGGTGGGCGAACGAGGCGGCCGGGGCCGGGTCGGTCAGGTCGTCGGCGGGAACGTAGATGGCCTGGACCGAGGTGATCGAACCCTTGGAGGTCGAGGTGATGCGCTCCTGCAGGTTGCCCATCTCGGTGGCCAGGGTGGGCTGATAACCCACGGCCGAGGGAATGCGGCCCAGCAGAGCCGACACTTCCGAGCCGGCCTGGGTGAAGCGGAAGATGTTGTCGACGAACAGCAGCACGTCCTTGCCTTCCTGGTCGCGGAAGTACTCCGCCTGGGCCAGGCCGGTCAGGGCGACGCGGGCGCGGGCGCCCGGGGGTTCGTTCATCTGGCCGTAGACCAGGGTGCAGCGGCTGTCGCCGCCGCCGCCGGGCTGGTTCACGTTCGACTCGATCATCTCGTGATAGAGGTCGTTGCCTTCGCGGGTGCGCTCACCGACGCCGGCCAGCACGGAGTAACCGCCGTAGGCCTTCGCGATATTGTTGATCAGCTCCTGCATGGTCACGGTCTTGCCGACGCCCGCGCCGCCGAACAGCCCGATCTTGCCGCCCTTGGTGTAGGGGCAGAGCAGGTCGATGACCTTGATGCCGGTGACGAGCACTTCGGCCGCCGTCGACTGCTCGGCGAAGCTGGGGGCTTCCCGGTGGATCGGGGCGTAGAAGGGGGTGTCGATCGGGCCGGCTTCGTCGATCGGGTCGCCGATGACGTTCATGATGCGGCCGAGGGTCGCCGGGCCGACCGGAACGGTGATCGAACGGCCGGTGTCGGTCACGGGCTGGCCGCGGGTCAAGCCCTCGGTGGTGTCCATGGCGATCGTGCGGACGGTGTTCTCACCCAGGTGCTGGGCGACTTCCAGCACCAGGCGGAACGGGGCGCCGGTCCGCTGGTCGGTGTTGGTGGTCTCCAGCGCGTTCATGATCGCCGGCAGGTGGCCGTCGAACTCGACGTCGACGACGGCGCCGATGATCTGCGAGATGCGGCCGGTGGCCACGCCGGCGGTCGCGGCGGCCTTCGGCGCAGCGGCCTTGGCGGCGGCGGGGGCCTTCGGAGCAGCAGCCTTCGGCGCGGCCTTGGCGGCGGCGGCCTTCGGCGCGGCGGCCGCCTTCGGGGCGGCGGGCTTCTTGGCGGGAGCCTTGGGGGTCGTGGCCATGGGTCGGACTCTTTCGGGTTAGATCGCTTCGGCGCCGGAGATGATCTCGATCAGCTCCTTGGTGATCTGCGCCTGGCGTGAGCGGTTGTACTGCAGGGTGAGGCTGGCGATCATGTCGCCGGCGTTGCGCGTGGCGTTGTCCATCGCCGTCATCTGAGCGGCGTAGAAACCAGCCTGGTTCTCGAGCATGGCCGACAGCACCTGGACGGTCAGGTTCCGCGGCAGCAGGGTTTCGAGGATTTCCTCTTCGCCCGGCTCGTACTCATAGGCCGCGCCCTTCAGGTCGATCGTCGCCCCACCGTCCTCGACCTGGGCCGGGATCAGCTGGGTAAGCGTCGGAACCTGGGCCACGACCGAACGGAAGCGGCTGAACGCCAGGGTGACGACGTCGATCTCGCCGGCTTCGAACAGCTCGGTGATCTTGTCGGCCACCGGCTGGGCGGTCGCCATCGACGGGACGCCGGCCTCGAAGAACCCGACGAAACGTTCGCCGTACTGGCGCTTCAGCTGGTCGCGGGCCTTCTTGCCGACGACCAGGATCTTCACGTCCTTGCCCTGACGGACCAGATCGTTGATCCGCTCGCGCGCGGCGCGGATGATCGAGGTGTTGAAGCCGCCGGCCATGCCGCGGTCCGAAGTCGCCACGACCACCAGATGGCGGTCGCTGCGGTCCGTGCCGACCAGCAGCTTCGGCGCGCCGTCGCCCGACACGCCCGCCGCCAGGTTGGCGATGACCGAAGCCATGCGCTGGGCGTAGGGCCGGGCGTTTTGCGCAGCGTCCTGCGAGCGGCGAAGCTTCGCCGCCGCCACCATCTGCATCGCCTTCGTGATCTTCTGCGTGGCTTTCACGCTTCCGATCCGATTGCGCATCTCCTTGAGGCTGGCCATCTCCTAAAGCTCCGCTGACTTACGCGAAGCTCTTGGTGAAGGCTTCGAGAGCTTCCTTCAGCTTGGCCTCAGTGTCCGCCTTCAGCTCCTTGCTGGTGCGGATGGTGTCCAGGATGTCCTGGTGCTTGGAGTGCAGGCGGGCCAGCAGCTCGCTTTCGTAGCGGCCGACATCGGCGGTCGCGACGCCGTCGAGATAGCCGCGGGTGCCGGCGTAGATCACCGCCACCTGCTCTTCGACCGCCAGCGGCGAGTATTGGGCTTGCTTCAGCAGCTCGGTCAGGCGCTCGCCGCGGGCCAGCTGGCGCTGGGTGGTGGCGTCGAGGTCCGAACCGAACTTCGCGAAGGCGGCCATTTCACGATACTGGGCGAGCTCGCCCTTGATCGGTCCGGAGGCCTGCTTCATCGCCTTGATCTGGGCCGAGGAGCCCACGCGGCTGACCGAGATGCCGACGTTCACGGCCGGGCGGATGCCCTGGAAGAACAGGTCGGTTTCCAGGAAGATCTGGCCGTCGGTGATCGAGATCACGTTGGTCGGAATGTAGGCTGACACGTCGTTGGCCTGGGTTTCGATGACCGGCAGGGCCGTCAGCGAGCCCGAGCCGTTGTCTTCGTTCAGCTTCGCGGCGCGTTCCAGCAGGCGGCTATGCAGATAGAAGACGTCGCCCGGATAGGCTTCGCGGCCCGGCGGACGGCGCAGCAGCAGCGACATCTGGCGGTAGGCGACGGCCTGCTTGGAAAGGTCGTCGTAGATGATGACGGCGTGCATGCCGTTGTCGCGGAACCACTCGCCCATGGCGCAGCCGGCGAACGGAGCCAGGAACTGCAGCGGGGCCGGTTCCGAGGCGGTGGCCGACACGACGATAGTGTAGTCCAGGGCGCCGCGCTCTTCGAGCGTCTTCACGATCTGGGCGACGGTCGAGCGCTTCTGGCCGATGGCGACGTAGATGCAGTAGAGCTTGGCGCTCTCGTCACCGGTCGCGTTCACCGACTTCTGGTTCAGGATGGTGTCGACGGCGACGGCGGTCTTGCCGGTCTGACGGTCGCCGATGATCAGCTCGCGCTGGCCGCGGCCGACCGGGATCAGCGAGTCGATGGCCTTCAGGCCGGTCTGCACCGGCTCGTGCACCGACTTCCGCGGGATGATGCCCGGCGCCTTCACGTCCACGCGGCGGCGCTCGGCCACGTTCTGGATCGGGCCCTTGCCGTCGATCGGCTCGCCCAGCGGGTTGACGACGCGGCCCAGCAGGCCCTTGCCGACCGGCACGTCCACGATTTCCGACAGGCGGCGGACTT
>NZ_JAYRSU010000046.1:0-2833 GCF_041919955.1 Phenylobacterium sp.
GGCCAGAATGCTGCGGGTTCGAGGCTTGATCCACCCGACTTCGGCCGTTTGCGCGACGACAGACACCGCTCGGGGCGAAAAACGCTTGCCCAGCGAGCAAAATCAGGCGATCTTGAAGTCAAGCGGCGGGCCACTTGGGGAATGTCGGCCAAAGGCGCGTGCGGCCTTAGCGGGCGCCGTCACTTCGCGATGGGCGCCATCGCTGTGCCGACAGGGTGAGCCCGGATGTCCCTCGTGGATGCACTTGCGCTCGTCAAACGCCTCCTGATCCTGGGCTGCATGCTCGGCGTGATGTGGCTCGGGGTCTGGATCGCTCCAGCCTTCGGCCAGGAACGGCCTGCGCCGGCGCGGCCAAAAATCGGCCTGGTGCTGTCGGGCGGCGGCGCGATGGGCATGGCCCATGTCGGCGCCATCCAGACGCTGGAGAAGCTCGGCATCCGTCCGGACCTGGTGGTCGGAACCTCGATGGGGTCGATCGTCGGCGGCCTCTATGCATCGGGCATGAGCGGAAACGAGCTCGAGCACGCCATCGAGACCATGGACTGGGACCTGATCTTCGACACCTCGCCGCCGCGCGAGGGGCTGACCTATCGTGAAAAGCAGCTGCAGGCGGCGTTCCCGGTCAAGGCCAGCGTGGGACTCGCCGGCACGCGGCTGCGCAGGCCCGACGCGTTGATCTCGGACGCCAACCTGGTGCTCGAACTGCGCCGGCTGGTGCGAGTGCGCGCCGCGGTCCCGACCTTCGACGACCTGCCGATCCCGTTCCGGGCGGTCGCTACCGATATCGAGACCGGCAAGAAGGTGGTGCTCGACCGCGGTGAACTGGCCGGCGCCATGCGCGCCTCGATGTCGGTGCCGGGCGTGTTCGCGCCCTACAGCCTGGACGGCAAGCTGCTGGTCGATGGGGGCATGTCCGATAACGTGCCGATCGATGTGGCGCGAGAGATGGGCGCCGACGTCGTCATCGTCGTGGCGACCCAGACGCCGTTGCTGCCGGCCGACCAACTTCGCAGTCTCGGCGGCATTCTCGGACAGACGGTCACCATGCTGATCCTGGCCAACGAGCGCCAGCAGCTGGCGACGCTGAAGCCCGGCGACGTGCTGATCAGCGTCAACACCGGGGAGCTGTCTTCAACAGACTTCAAGCGCGGTGCGGAGTTCATCGCGATCGGCAAGGCGGCGTCCGAAAAGCAGCTCGCCGGCCTGCAGCGCATCGCCGCGCTCGGCCCGTCGCAGCCGGCCGTCAGCGTCGACAAGCCGCCGCCGACAATCGACTACGTGAAGGTCGAAAACGACTCCCGGCTTTCGGACAAGATCCTGCTGCGGCGGATCGAGCCGTTCGTGGGCAAGCCGATGGAGCCTGACGAGGTCGGGACGGCCATGCGCGACATCTACGCGATGGGCATGTTCTCGCGCGTCGACTACCGGATCGAGGAGGGCGCCGACGGGCGGACAGGCCTGGTGGTCAACGCCGTCCAGCGGCCCGGCGACGCCAACCGCCTGCGCCCCGGCGTGACCATCGCCGCCTCCAGCGAGAGCGGCACCGAGTTCGACTTTTCCGCCGAACTGCGGCTGGTGCAGCTCGACAGCTATGGCTCGGAGGCGCGCTTCGTCGGCGCGCTAGGCGAGCGGACATTATTCTCGGCCGAGTACTTCAAGGTGCTCGACAGCTACCAGCGCTGGTTCGTCGACGTGATGGGATCGGTGCAGAAGCGCCCGATCAAGGTCTACAACGACACCGGGTTCCGGCTGGGCGAGTACGATGCCTCCTACGGCCTGCTTTCGCTGGCGCTGGGCCGCCAGTTCGGGACGATCGCCGAACTGCGCGCTGGCGTCGATCTCGGGAGCGGATCGGCCTCGCTGCAGGAGGGCGACCTCGCGCCGCGCGATTTCGATCTCAAATGGGGGCAATTGGCCTTCTCCGCCGGGGCCGACACGCTGGACAATCCGTATTTCCCCAGCCGCGGTATGAGCGGACGGCTGCAGTGGAACGTCGGGCTGGAGGCGCTGGGAAGCGAGACCGGCTTCCAGACCCTGCGGTTGGACAGCATCTACGCCGTCAGCAAGGGGCGCCAGGCGCTCAACTTCAACATCTCCGGCGGCGAGACGATTCAGGGCGACCTGCCGCTGGCCTCGCTGTTCACCCTGGGCGGGCCGTTCAGCTTCCCAGGCTATTCGGTCGAGGAATTGACGGGCGAGACCTTCGCCGTCGCGCGCGGCATGTACCGTTACAAGCTGACCGACAGCTCCAAGAGCCTGATGAGCGTGCCGCTCTATGTCGGGGCGACCCTGGCGGTCGGCAACGTTTGGGCGCGGCATGGAGACGCCGAGGCGAACGACGTGCGGGTGGGCGCGAACGTGTTCCTGGCGGCCGACACCCTGATCGGCCCGGTGTTCATCACCGCTGGGGCGGCGGACGACGGGCGGACAGCGGTCTACTTCTTCATCGGCAAGCCGTTCTGAGGTGGGAACTTCGCCGCGTGGCGGGCGGTTGCCCGTGCGGAGGCAGCGACCAATCATGGCGCAGGCCAGACATACGCAGGACGGGAGCCGGACTAACGTACGGCCGCGCTCGCGGCTGGACGGTCATCGGGCGATCCTCTGGATCCTGGCCCTGGCGTTCGCGGTGTTCGTGGTGGTGTTCCTGACCAGCCCCAAGGAAGGGGCCGACCCGCAGACGGGCGCGCCGCCGGGCGAAGTCCCTTGATCCCACATTCTCCAAGTAAGTCGCTGATTTCGCTGTCGTAATCGTGATATTTCGCATATAAATCATGGCGTTGACGGCTGCGAGGGGCGCGTTTCATGGATCACCTGGAGGGTGCGGGCTTGGCGC